>JHWR01000029.1 GCA_000687655.1 Lachnospiraceae bacterium YSB2008 | reverse complement strand
AGTCTCCCACCTATCCTGTACAGACAGTACCGAATCCCAGTATCAAGCTGGAGTAAAGCTCCATGGGGTCTTTCCGTCCTGGCGCAGGTAACCAGCATCTTCACTGGTATTTCAATTTCACCGGGTGTGTTGTTGAGACAGTGCCCAAATCATTACGCCTTTCGTGCGGGTCGGAACTTACCCGACAAGGAATTTCGCTACCTTAGGACCGTTATAGTTACGGCCGCCGTTTACTGGGGCTTAAATTCAAAGCTTCGCCCGAAGACTAACCTCTCCTCTTAACCTTCCAGCACCGGGCAGGCGTCAGCCCATATACTTCACCTTACGGTTTCGCATAGACCTATGTTTTTGCTAAACAGTTGCTTGGGCCATTTCTCTGCGGCTGAAATAATCAGCAACCCTTCTCCCGAAGTTACGGGTTCATTTTGCCGAGTTCCTTAACAACACTTCTCCCGCCGGCCTTAGGATCCTCTCCTCATCCACCTGTGTCGGTTTACGGTACGGGTACATATGAAACAATAGCGGCTTTTCTCGACGGATAGCTCATCAGCTTCGCTACTATAAGTTCGCTCCGCGTCACGTCTTCGGATTGCATGGCGGATTTGCCTACCATACTCCTACCTCGCTTGCACCGGTATTTCCACTCCCGGCTCTGACTCTCTCTCCGTGTCCCCACAGTTCTGTTCATATGCAGTACAGGAATCTCAACCTGTTGTCCATCGACTACGGCTCTCGCCCTCGCCTTAGGCCCCGACTTACCCAGGGAAGATCAGCTTTACCCTGGAAACCTTAGATATTCGGCCTTTAAGATTCTTACTTAAATCTCGCTACTCATTCCGGCATTCTCTCTTCTGTAAACTCCACGGCTCCTTACAGTACCGCTTCGCCGCTTACACAATGCTCCTCTACCGCTGTACTAGGTACAACCCTGAGCTTCGGTGTCGTGTTTCAGCCCCGGACATTTTCGGCGCAGGACCTCTCGACTAGTGAGCTATTACGCACTCTTTGAATGTGTGGCTGCTTCTGAGCCAACATCCTAGTTGTCTTGGAAATCCCACATCCTTTTCCACTTAACACGTACTTGGGGACCTTAGCTGCAGATCCGGGCTCTTTCCCTTTTGACTACCCAACTTATCTCGTGCAGTCTGACTCCCATGAATCATCTATACGGCATTCGGAGTTTGATAATCATTGGTAGGCTTTGACGCCCCCGCAAATATTCAGTGCTCTACCTCCGTTAGACTGTCATGAGGCTAGCCCTAAAGCTATTTCGAGGAGAACCAGCTATCTCCGAGTTCGATTGGAATTTCTCCCCTACCCACAGTTCATCACCACCCTTTTCAACGGATGTGTGTGCGGTCCTCCATTGCCTTTTACGGCAACTTCAACCTGACCATGGGTAGATCACCCGGTTTCGGGTCTGCCGATGGGGACTGGACGCGCT
>JHWR01000028.1 GCA_000687655.1 Lachnospiraceae bacterium YSB2008 | reverse complement strand
CATACACATAGTATAACATATTTGACAGATTATTGCATTAACCTTATAGTTCAATCAGGGATAAAATGGCGCTTTCATCTCGGTAATTGAATTACCGAGGATTCCCGCTTAGGTATCCTAAGTAGTGTTCAAGCCGAGAGGACGATCTTTCAGCGCTTGTTCGAAATAGTGTAGAGGCTACTTTATTTTTGCTATTTCTCGACGTAAAGCCTCGATATTCCGGTGAGTATATACGCGCTCGGTGATATCTTCGATAGCATGGCCGACGATGAGTTTTAGTATGTATTCATCCATACCGGCTTCTTTTGCAAGGGATATAAAGGTATGACGGGTGTCATGAGGAAGGTGGGACATGCCGAAGCGGTCCATGATATTCTTAAAAATACGTCTGTACTGAAAATAAGAGATGTTGTTTCCGTTATCAGAAATAAAAAGATTTCCGTCGCTGTTGTCGACGGATTTTTGATAATAATCAGAGATTATTGCATAGATTTTGTCATGGATAGGAATAATTCTGTCGGTTCCGGCTTCAGTTTTAAAGCCTCCAACGAAGTATTTTTCTCGGAGATTTACGTTGTGTTTCTTCAATTCTACCAGCTCGCCGGGTCTCATTCCGGTGTATAGGGCAACAAGAATAAAGCCGACATATGGATCATTCCTATGTTTCCATAGAAGCTTAATCTCGTCATCTTTAAATGGAACCCGGTCGTATTTTGGCGGGTCGGACTTCACATTATTGCATAATCTGGCATAGTTCACGCCGATGATTTCATTTTTAATCGCAAAATCATACAAAAGTCCGCATAGGGACTTCATTCGTTTTTTAGTGGCACTGTGAACCTCGGCTTTATTTATACATCGTTCAATGTCCCGGGGTCTTATATTCTTGAATTTTAGTTCATGAATAGGAGAAAAATAGCTGTAAGCAGACTTATAAGTTCTTATGGCTGAGGCAGATAAGCCTTTATAGTGTTCTGCACTCCAGGCGTCATAAAGCTCGGCAAATGTAATGTCATTTTCAGAGAGTTCGTAAGGATTTCTGTTGTATTCAAGTAATGCAAGCATGGCTTCATCACGAGTTCGGAAATACCCTAATGGAGTACGTTTTTGCAGTCTCTTAGTCTTCGAACCATCATAGTTTGTGCTATAGTATGTCGTTACCATAGCAACATAAGGTCTTGTTCTTCTGCCGGACAGTTTATAAACTGATCCTGTTCCATTTGCACGTTTTAATTGTTTCATGTCATCACCTCGGAGTATAAAACTATGCTGCTCAATAATACTCTCTATAATGAATTAGTGCAAATGCTATAAAATAAATTAATTGTCCGACTAATCTAATTCATACAGAATTCAATAAATTTCATTGATTCATAAATATATGATTATAATTTAAGAGCGTATGCCGGAAAGGCATACGCTCCTTTGTTTTTTGTTTAAAATTAACCCTTTACAGCTCCAACTGTAAGACCTTCAACGATATTCTTGGCAAGTATTACATAAACAACAATTACCGGGAATATTGAAAGCGCGATG
>JHWR01000027.1 GCA_000687655.1 Lachnospiraceae bacterium YSB2008 | reverse complement strand
CTGGTTTCTTATACACTTTTTTCTGCTGAACGCATTATATCATGTCAAGGTACACATGAAAACTCGGGAATCTCGCTTACAAAACGGGATTTTCGTTTACAAAAGGGGAATCTCGCTTACAAAACAGGAATTTCATTTACAAAATGGGATTCTTGGAGTACAAACGGGACTCCTCAATTGTAAAACGAGATGCAACCCCTCTCGTTCCGGCCTGAGGCCATAGTGGGTTGAAAGTGAACACCTTCCGGGAGGTTGCATCCCGGATTACAAAGAGACTGGCTGGGACTGGTCTCTTCTTTAATTGTGGAGGATGGCGAAGCACTCTGTGCCGTCATCCTCTTAGCTGCTTTTATCATGAGTCCAAAGTCTGTCAAGAGGTTCCGCGCCAGCGGCACAACAAGTGCCCTTGACAGGCTGAAGGACGCGTGATACTTCCTTGCTTTTTCTTCCCTTTATGCGATATCCTCATCAGGTTGGCGGCGGAAAAGGAGGATATCATGGCAAACTTTTTTACCTATGAAGAACGTTTAACGCTGCAGAAACTCTTGAAGGAGGGCCTGTCATTTAAAAAGATCGCCGCTCAGTTGGGCAAGGCCCCCTCTACGATCTCCCGTGAAGTGCGAAAGTATGCAGTAGAGATCGCAACCGGGAAACCCGGATACTCTTTCAATGCCTGCAAGAACCGGATGACCTGCAAGATCAAAGCACCGGCTCTTTGCGGAAAGGAGTGCACCCGCAAGGGGAGTTCCGGTACAGTATGCAGGCTATGTCGCTGCAACGAGCATTGCCCGGACTTCGTTGAGGAAGTCTGTGCTGTCAGGATTCATGTTCCGTATGTTTGCAACGCATGTCCGACGATTGATAAATGCACGCTGCTCAAAACCTTCTATGATGCCGAGAAAGCACACCTGAAATCCCATCAGGTGATCTCTGAATCCAGGAGCGGCTTATCAACCAGTGAGGAAGAGATTGCAAGGCTGAACCGCATCATTACGCCACTTGTGAAGCAGGGGCACTCGATTCATGAGATCTATATAACTCATCAGGACGAGCTGATGTGCAGTGAGAAAACCATTTACAACTACATTGACGACTGTCTTTTGGAAGTCCGCAACATCGACCTTCCAAGAAAGGTCCGGTTCCGTGCCCGCCGTAAGAAGCCTGAATTCAAAGTCGATAAAGGTTGCCGCGTCGGCCGGTCCTACAAGGAATTCGAAGCCTTCATGGAAAAGAATCCTGATACGGCCGTTGTTCAGATGGACTCAGTGATCGGGTCTGTTGGAGGCAAGTGCCTGCTGACGATCCATTTCGTAGAAACATCTCTGATGCTGGCTTTCCTGCGGGATGCCAATACGTCTCAGTCCGTGATTGATGTTTTTGAATGGCTGGACAGCCGCCTTGGAGGAAAACTGTTCAACAGGCTGTTTCCCGTGATCGTTACTGACAACGGCAGTGAGTTCTCTAATCCAAAGAAGATCGAGTACCGGAGCTACACTGTTGAAGGGCATGGTTTCCGCCGGACAAGCATCTATTATTGTGACGCCGGTTGCCCTTACCAGAAAGGAGCAATCGAAGTTAATCATGAACTAATCCGCCGGGTCCTTCCCAAAGGAACCAGCTTCGACAACCTAACACAGAAAGATGTGACCAGGATGATGGATCACATCAATTCCTATAAAAGGAAAAAGCTGAACGATCGCAGTCCCTACGAAACGTTCAGCTTTCACTACGGAGAAGAGGTGTTAAAGCTTCTGGGGTGCACTCCAGTTGCCGCTGAAGACATCTTACTGAAGCCTACTCTTCTCAAATAATAATCATGTAAATGTTACTATAAAAATGTACATTTAGTGGAATATAAAAATGTACAAAATTAAGCATCATGTTATGCTACCCATGGAGGTGATCTTCATGG
>JHWR01000026.1 GCA_000687655.1 Lachnospiraceae bacterium YSB2008 | reverse complement strand
CTGGTTTCTTATACACTTTTTTCTGCTGAACGCATTATATCATGTCAAGGTACACATGAAAACTCGGGAATCTCGCTTACAAAACGGGATTTTCGCTTACAAAACGGGAATCTCGCTTACAAAACAGGAATCTCATTTACAAAATGGGATTCTTGGAGTACAAACGGGACTCTCGGGTTGCTATTTACCCTCTCGGGTTGCTATTTACCCAATAAGGTTATTTCATCATGCAAAATGATATTCAGAAAAGATAAATGTAAAAAATACTTGACATTATGCTGATGCGGTTGTAATATAATGCCAGAAGCTTCAAAGAACGTTCTTTAACAACTGTAACTTATTCTAGGTTTTATAAAAGAAAGAAGGATGGAGATTATGGATTTAGTATTTACAATATGTATAGTAGCAGCAGTTATGGCAGTAATAATAGGTATGGTTTTTGTGGCATTGAAGCTAATAAACAAAGATGGTAATGCAACGACAAAGTATGATGAAAGACAGAAAAGAGTTAGAGGTGAAGCATATAAATATGCATTCTTCGCAGTGATCATTTCAAATGGATTACTTATGCTTACCAATATTTTTGGCGAAGCTTTCGAATCATTAGGTTATAATATCTTTTTTGTTCCTATATTTGTGGGAATTGTAGTTCATGTTTCTATATGCATTTTTAAGGATGCATATATTGGACTCAATACCAACATTACAAAGTTCATGATATTTATGTTTTTTATATCACTATTAAATCTTGGACTTGCTGTCAGAGCAATAGTTATGAATGAACTGATAGTAGACGGAAAGATTCAGCCTCCATTTTTGAATCTGATGTGCGGAAGTCTCTTCATAGTACTCGGATTTGAGCTGCTTATTAAAATGTTTATTGACAAGAAGGAGGACTAGTGTGATATGAAGAATTTAAGACTGAAAGCAGCAAGAGCCGGTCTTGACATGTCACAGGACGACCTTGCGAAGAAAGTGGGCGTGTCGAGGCAGACTATAAGCGCTGTAGAGAAAGGGGATTATAACCCGACTATTAATCTCTGTGTAGCTATATGTAAGGCTTTGGGGAAAACGCTCGATGAGTTATTCTGGGAAGAATAAATATAGATAAGGAGTCGGTAGGGAAAAATTACTGGCTCCTTTTTGGTTTCGGTCCATTTCATGAGGTACTTGAGACAATTCATGCTATAATAGTTGAAATGATGCTTGAATTTGTTAATATAGCTATTATATTGATAGATTACTTTTGTTCTTATATTGGAGGATGATATGGGCGCAAATTTTAAAGATTATATTGTTGCAACAGCACCGCTTATGTTTCTTGTTCAAAGAACAAGAACTATACAGGGCTTTAGCATAAAGGGTGAATTTCCGGATGGACTAAATGGCGTTATCTTCAAGCTTTCAGCTGGAGTTAGTTTTTCCTCCTGGGGAGAGGATGTAGATATTCATATGTTCCCTTATAATGAGCAACAGATTATGATAGAAATTAAATCTGAGTGTGCTTTGCCTACTCAGATTGTAGATTGGGGCAAGAACAGGCACAATGTTGAAGACATCATGAGATACCTGCTTAATGGAATAAATTCCATGAGAGTTGACCCACGAACGGTACCTCAAATAATGTTTAAATGATTATTGTCCACTGGTCAGCATAGATCAGTGGATTTATCTAATCCTTGGCGAGAATACTCCGCCTTCTATAAGACGGGGATGAATCGCCTCAATTTCTAAAAATGAGTTGCAATAATTGGCGAAATCACATTGAATAAACTATAAAAATATGATATAATAAGTTCAGTGGTAAATTCAAAAAAGAGGCTTAAAACAAATGAATTTTGAAACTAATAATCATTCAGTGTTCTCAATGCATTATCACCTGGTTTTAGTGGTGAAGTATCGCAGAAAAGTAATCAATGATACT
>JHWR01000025.1 GCA_000687655.1 Lachnospiraceae bacterium YSB2008 | reverse complement strand
TGTAAATGATACTATAAAAATGTCGTAAAAGTGGAAAATAAAAATGTAGGTTTCCACTAAGAGTGATATCCTTTTCCGTGGAGGTATAAACCATGGAACAGAAACTTATCACTCAGCTAAAAATACTTAAATTGAGCAATGTTAAGCCTAACTTTGCTGAGCTGGCTCGGATATATGATCTAGATTGGCGAACCGTCAAAAAGTATTATGACGGATACGATGGTAAACCTAAGCATCATTCTAAGCCAAGTAAACTTGATAAATACAAACAGCTCATTACTAAGAAGCTTGCCATTAAAGGTTCAAATGTCAGAGCTGTTTATGAATTCATTATAGATGAGGTGGATCCGGATATCGGAACCTACTCAAACTTTCAAAAGTACATCAAATCCAGAGGTCTAAAACCTAAGAAGAATTCAACAGGCCATCCTCGATTTGAAACAGAGCCAGGTGTTCAGGCTCAAGTTGACTGGAAAGAAGACATTTCCATCGCCAACTGTTATGGAGAAATCTTCACCTTTCAGGTGTTTGATTATAAACTGGGCTATTCTAGATACCCCATCTTTACTTACAAACTTTATAAGACAAGACAGGATGTATTCGACTGCTTAATCACTTCTTTTAAAGCAACCGGTGGAGTACCTAGAGAAATCCTTTTTGACAACATGGCGTCCGTAGTGGATCTAAAAGGTAATCATCGACATGTAAATGAAAAGATGAGAACCTTTGCCAAAGACTTTAACTTCAAAATCAAACTATGCAAACCTCGACATGCCTATACAAAAGGTAAGGTTGAATCATTGAACAAGTTCCTATCATGGCTTTATCCATATCAGGGTGAGTTTGAAACAGAGGAACAGCTGATAGCAATCCTTGAAAAAATCAACCAGAAGGTATGCAAACGTATATGCGATGAAACTGGAGTACAACCCCTTCTTTTGTTCCAAAAAGAAAAGGAATACCTACAGTCATTGCCAAGTAACGAAGTTATCGAATCTTATCTTCCCCACGATCGCCAAACCACGGTTAGAAAGGATTCAATGGTTACCTTTAATAAGTGTAAGTATTCCGTACCACCAGCCTACATTGGTAAGCCTGTGAGATTACAGGTCAAATCCGATAAGCTGTGTATCTATTATAGCACGGATTTAATAGCTGAACACTTATTAACAAACAAACGACTTAATTATCGTTCAGAAGATTATAAAAAGCTTTTGAACGGTAAGATAAAAGATGCTGACTCCATAGAAGAAATGGCTGAAGAAAACCTTAAGCGGATGGATCTACTCCTGTAAGGAGGTAATCTATGGCAGCACCACAAAAACTTATCAACGGTCTAACAGACCTTGGAATGGAAAAGATGCAAGAGTATCTTGACCATTACTCAGAGCTTGTAAACAAAGGTGAAAAATCCTTCAGTGAAGCTCTTGAGGAACTCGTCGATATCGAAAAGAAAAATAAACAGATACGACGAGATGCGATAAATCTACATATAGCCAACTTTCCATTTATAAAGACTTTGGATGACTTTGATTTTGATTTCCAACCAAATCTTAATAAAAAGGAACTACTAGAACTAAGTTCGCTAGGCTTTGTAGAAAATAAGGAAAATGTAGTCTTTATAGGTTCAAGCGGAGTGGGTAAAACCCATCTTGCTACAGCGCTGGGAATCTGCTGCACAAAGGCAAGGCACCAAACCTATTTCATTACATTTGAAAACTTAATAACGCAGCTGAAGAAGGCTCACCAGGAAAACCGATTAGAAACAAGGCTTAAGTTCTTCTCAAAGTATAAGGTCCTGATTATAGATGAAATAGGATATATGCCTATTGACCTAGATACAGCAAATATCTTTTTCCAACTTATAGCAAAAAGGTATGAGAAGAATAGCACTATAATCACTACAAACATGTCATTTTCAAAATGGGGCGAATTTTTCGGCTCAGCCACATTGGCAAACGCAGTTCTGGACAGACTGCTTCATCATTCCAGCATTATTTCAATCAAGGGTCCGTCATACCGAACAAAAGATATCCGGTCCTTGTTGGAAGTTCAAACTGCGGAGGAATAAGTGGAAAAACATACATTTTTATATTCCATTTTTCCTACATTTTTATATTGACTTTTACA
>JHWR01000024.1 GCA_000687655.1 Lachnospiraceae bacterium YSB2008 | reverse complement strand
GTAGAACTTGATCCAAATGAATTAAAAAATCCATATGTAGCAAAAGTAGCTGTGTAAAAAGCAGTACTGGTGTCATGGACGCACCCTGAATCTACGGAGCGAAAGCTCCGCACATCAGATGCTCTGGCAATTCAATTGCCGAGTAGTTCACGCTTCTATATCCGAATCTACTTCAAGATTCTCGCGCAGGATTTTAAAAGCAAAATGAGTTATCGTGCGGACTTTATCATATCCACTATAGGTATGATATTCACGAATATATCAGGATTTGTGACATTCTGGATACTTTTCAAGAACTTCCCGTCTATAAATGGATGGGGATATTATGAGATGCTTTTCCTTTACGGATTTTCACTTATTTCCATAACTCCGGTGCAGTGTTTCTTTGATAATAACTGGAATCTAAGGCAACAGGTTTATTCGGGTGATTTCATAAAGTACTGCTTCAGGCCGATCAATCTGTTCTTTTACTTCCAGTCGGAAGTTTTCGATGTAAAAGGACTGGGTCAGCTTGCATTCGGAATAGGCACTCTTGTTTACGCCTGGATCAAACTTGGCATTCCATGTACAGTTCTGATGATACTGAAGGTTATCATATTCCTTATCACAGCATCACTGATAATGATTTCGCTTCAGACAGCAGCTGCAGCAACCTGCTTCTGGATAATCAATTCATTTTACGTACTTGATCTGGCTTATAAATTCAGAGATTTTGCAAAATATCCGATGACGATATTTAACTCTGTATTCAAGTTTATATTTACATTTATTATACCGATTGCTTTCATAGCATACTATCCGAGTCTTGTAATTCTGAGACCTGATGAGATACCGTTACTTTCCTGGCTTTCGCCGGTATTCGGAATATTCTTCTTCTTTCTCAGTTACAAATTCTGGATGTATGGTGCAACCAGATATGACGGAACGGGGTCATAAACAAAAAGGGGACGGTTATGAATGGTTTAATGCCATCCGGAACCGTCCTCATTAGTTATTTAATCATACAGTTATTGTAGCTAACAGGTAGCTAACAAATCCGTTTTATATTACTTTATCTCAGCAAGCTTCTTTGCAAGAAGTGTTGTGTCAATGTTATTCCACTCAAGAAGATCTTCCTTTGAAATATCTGCATCTGAAAGTATACTCTGCTTCTCAGATTCAAATTTCTCATCCAGATTATCACGCGCCAGGCCCATGGCATATGCAGCCTTGGTTGTTTCATCATTATTATTTGTCATATACAGGATAATGTAGGCATTATCAGTCTCCAGAATATCTGTATATTCATCATTTTCGAGATTTTCTATAGCGCTGTTTATTTCATCAGAGAAACCGCCAATATAGCCGTTTAAAACATCTGAATAAGCTTCAACTTTATAGTCCTTAGCAACATCTTCATGTTTCTTTCCGGATTCCAGATCTGTCAAAGCCTTCTCTGCATTTGCCTTTACATCTGCTTTATCAGCATCGGACAGGGTTGATGCATTTCCTGCATCATCTGTCTTTATATTCCCTTCAGAATCAACTTCAACCAGTGGGAATGTAATCTGATACATTTCTACAAAACGTTTATCCTTAAGCGCTTCCAAGTATCCTTCGTACATTCTCTTGCCCAGGTCGACTCTCTTGTCGTTAGTATAATTGTTATATATGAGCTGCTTATTGAAGACATCATGTACATTCTCTCTCGTAATACCGTAGGTCTTGAGTATGGAATCATACTGAGTCATAAAGCTATCAGTTACCTTATTTATCGACTCGACATCGCCCGGAGTTGCAGTGTACCCCTCTTCAACTGCCTTCTGGTACATAATGTTATACTCTCTGATATTTGAAAGAGCGAGTTCTGTAGCAGATTTACCGTCAGTGAGCATATTGTCAGGAGTAATACCAAAGGACTTATAGTTAATTATAAGATTGATAACCGCCTCAGCTACGGAAATATCTGCATCTCCAACCTTGAGAGCCGTTGTAGCGCTTGCAAATTCCTCTGTATAGACATCCTTTGAATCACCGCCCGTACATCCGAGTAGTGTTAAGAACATACATGAAATCAGCACCCCTGCTATGTATTTATTAATTCTTTTTATCATATGCTTCTTATTCATCTTTTTTTCCATCCTTAGTTTTATCGTCTTCATCATCTGTGGATTCTGTATCATCATCAGATTCCGCCTCATCCTCATCGTCTTCAGCCTCAGAGTCAGCATTTTCCATCTGTGCTTCTATCTTCGCATACATCCTCTTCAGAATGTATGAGTAATAATAGAAAAGCAGTGATGTAAGTACCAGGAACCACAGATACCAGGTATATACATATGCATTCGGAAATGCAATATATAAAAGTATGACCACAAATATAGGTGATACCATACTGAGAAGTGTAAAGAAGTTATAAAGCGCAAATACAAATGAATTGATTATATAATTTATGATAGTGTTTTCATATCTTGCGACAAGGGGTAACTGTAAAGGAACTCCTATAGTGAAGATAAGACACTCAAGCGGTATGATGTATTTGAGCGGAGAAGTATCACTGGTTGCAGGATCCGCATAACGATACATCTGATAATATATAAGACCTGCAGCTACAAGCTGAAGGATCCAAAGTATTGTTGCTTTCTTGAAATTCTTCTTAAATACATCGAAGTATTCCCTGACTATATATGTCTGGCTGTTATTCATAAGACGATTTGTCATGGTCAGGAGAGCAACTATTGACGCACCGATAGTAACTACAGGAATACACGTGAGAGTAAACAGAAGATTCAGGACAACCAGATTTCCGAGTTTATCTACTGCGTTAAAAAACCTCTGTTTAGGTGTGATTTTTTCCTCTACAACCTTGTCTTCTTCACGATCCTTAAAGATTGGAGTCAGATCATCGTTTCTTTCTTCCGACACTCTTTCTGCTGTATCTTCAATTCTATCTTCGATTTTTTCTTCAGTTTTGCGCATCTGAACCTCCACGCAGCAATTAATTATTTGTCCGACTTACACTTCAAGCAGAAAACTCATACATAATAACAGAAAAAACGTATAAACGCAACAAGAGCGTATACCCCAAGAGGTATACGCTCCCATAAGAATTCTTTTTAAGGTATTAACCCTTTACAGCTCCAACTGTAAGACCTTCAACGATATTCTTGGCAAGTATTACATAAACAACAATTACCGGGAATATTGAAAGCGC
>JHWR01000023.1 GCA_000687655.1 Lachnospiraceae bacterium YSB2008 | reverse complement strand
CAAGTTTACTTGGCTTAGAATGATGCTTAGGTTTACCATCGTATCCGTCATAATACTTTTTGACGGTTCGCCAATCTAGATCATATATCCGAGCCAGCTCAGCAAAGTTAGGCTTAACATTGCTCAATTTAAGTATTTTTAGCTGAGTGATAAGTTTCTGTTCCATGGTTTATACCTCCACGGAAAAGGATATCACTCTTAGTGGAAACCTACATTTTTATTTTCCACTTTTACGACATTTTTATAGTATCATTTACAAGTAATACTTACATCCATCTTTTTGATGATGGATAAGACACACTTCTGTTCATCCGGTTCAAGAAATGAAATGTTCACTGCCGGAATAAACTTAAGCTTCTTCGCATCTACCATATTCATCAATCCATCGATAAGATATGTAAGTCTTATAAATCTCTGTACAGTCTTGAAGTTTTCCCCAAGGATTTCTTCAACATCTGCCGTAGAATCATCCTTCTTTCCCTGATGCTTAACAGCTTCATATTTGAGCCTGAATGCCAATGCCTTTTCACTTGGAAGTATGTCCTCCCTCTGAATATTTGAATCGACCATAGCTATCACGGCCTCATCATCATCAAGATTACGTATAATCATCGGCATGGTTGTTATCCCGACAATCTCGCAAGCATGTTTTCTTGAATGACCGGATATAATCTCATAACCGCCTTTAGCCCTTGGCCTGGCTATACCAGGCACGAGAACTCCATTCTCGCGGATGCTCTCAATAAGTTCCCTCATTCTTTTGTCATCCTTGAGTTTAAAAGGATGATTGTCGAAGCTGTACAACTCACTGATAAGTACATTCCGAACATCCTTGCTGTTCCTAAGTGCCTCCTCCGAACCGAACAGATCAGCAAATCCTGATACTTTCATTTTTGAGGTAGTATTGTAACTATTCATCATCTGCCACCTCCTCCGTAAGTCTGCTATAGGCTTCTGCAACCTTTCCTCTTGGATCATGTTGATAAATGCTGATTCCTCTTCCACTTGCCTCCGCAGCCTTGACTGAAAATGGGATTACGGCATCATATATAGGGATGCTGTCACCATATCTCTCCCTCAGTGTCTGTGCCGTACCTTTTGCAAATCTGGTTCTCCTATCGAACATCGTTACGAGTATTCCTGCTATTTCAAGCTTTTTATTCAGATTCTTTTTTACCATGTTTATAGTCTTCAGGAGTTGTTCCAAGCCTTTTACTGAAAGGAATGCCGCCTGAACGGGTATTATCACCTTATCTGCCGCAACAAATACATTAACGGTCATCAGGCTGAGACTGGACATGCAGTCTATAATGATGTAGTCGTAATACTTCCTTACCTTCTCAATATATCTGCTGAGCATCGTCTCACGGCTCCATGTACTTATGAGGGAGAGTTCCATACCAGAGAGTTCTATATTGCACGGCAGGAAGTCTACCCCTTCCTCGTGATGAAGAATACCGAGCGTAGACGCATCGTATGGTTCCTCATTCATCTCATTCCCCATGACTGTTGCCAGGGTAACTTCAAGGCTGTCAGGTTCCTCTACTCCGAGACACGATGAGAGCGACCCCTGAGGATCTGAATCTATCATCAGTACCTTATACCCTTTTCTTGCCAGTCCGATTCCTAAATTCACCGAGGATGTAGTCTTTGAACACCCTCCTTTCTGTGTAGCTACCGCATAAACTTCACACATATTCATTTACCTGCCTTTCCGCTGTTTTTTTCTTATATTTATCTCTCGGTGATTTCACATATCCAAAAGACATTCCGGATCCAAAGTATTGGCTCCTTGTTCTTGCTTCATTCTTTCTTTTATGTTCGAGATATTCAGACTCATCCTTGAATATCTCTGTAAAAACTCTCTTATACTTTTCAGAGCCTTTAATATCTAAAGGTCTCGACGGTTCGTTTGTCTTGAAACGTTTATCACGTTCCAGGATTTTTAGGAACCATTTGATATCATTTGTCGTACCCTGTATTCTTATCTTTAACAATTCTCTCACCTCCTTCCCTGAATTCTTTATCAGGAGCACTTCTAAATCAGTAAAAAAAAATAGGGATACTCATTATTCAGTATCCCTATCCAAGCTATAATATATAGCTATTATTATTCATTTATATATTTTGATTTGATGTATTCCCAAAAGAGATGTTAAATCTCTACTACTACATTAATAGCTCTGATCTGATCTTTTTGGGTAGAATATTCATCAATTCTGGTGAAAGAGAAAATGTTCACAAAGTACGTAAATTCAAGGATTTTCATTGATCTACGCGTTGTATTCCTATGATTGTCTCCACGTGCTGTGTATTCGGGAACATATCAACCGAAGAGCAGCGAACCGGCATATATCCGTTCGCCTGGAATATTTCCAGATCACGTGCCAGTGAAGTCGGCTTACAGCTCACGTATACTATATTCGACACTCCGTATGAAAGTATCTTGGTGAGAGCTTTTGGATTAACGCCGTCACGAGGAGGATCCAGGATTATAAGGTCCGGTTTTTCAGTAAGTTCATCCAGCTTCTTCAGAACATCACCTGCAATAAATTCACAATTCGTCAGTCCGTTCAGTTTTGCATTTTCTTTAGCCGCTTCAACAGCTTCTTCCACTATTTCTATACCATATACTTTATCAGCTATAGGTGACATCAGCTGGGCAATAGTTCCTGTACCACTGTAGAGATCGTATATCACTCCGGTTTTTCCGGAAGATTTATTTTCTTTATCTTCAGAATTGCCGGCAAGAGCTTCAAGAACATATTGTCTTACCTTACCATAAAGAACCTCACTGCCCTTTGTATTAGTCTGGAAGAAAGAAAATGGACTGATCTTGAACTTAAGTCCGAGCACCTCTTCCATCAGGAAATCCTCACCGTAAAGAAGAGTTACCGTATCAGGGATAATAGCATCTGCAAGAGTATCACACTCTGTATACAGCACGCCGACTATTCGGTTGTAATAAGAAAGAGACTCGAACTCTCCATTTCCTACATTGTCCTCAAAACTTCCTGCTACACGCTGGAACTTGCCTTTTGTATCTCTTACAATCTTCTTTTTTGTCTTGAGTTTTTCATATCCGTGAGATGTATATGCATCCAGCCCTACAGGCTCAGGCTCACCGAGAGACAAAAGTCCTGCAACATATTCAGGAAGATGAAGCTCATCAACCGTCTCGCTCCTCTTTTCATTCCACGGAATATTTCTGGTATTCTCATCAATACTGTGATGTGTTGTTGTTACCAGATTCACAAGAATGCTTCCATCTGTCGCGGACTGCCTGATAACTAGATTCCTGAGAACCCCTTTATGTGTAAATGTATTGTAATGCGGAACTCCATGCTTTCTATAGAAATCCTGAGTATACTTCACTATCTTATTCCATGTAGGATTTACTATGGCACATGAATCGATGGAGATAATATCATGAGCAGAATTCTTCCTATGAAGGCCCAGAGTCAAAGGTCCGTCCTTCTCTGCATCACCAAATGTGAACTCCATTTTATTCCTGTATCTGAACTGGTCCGGAGATCCACCTATCCCATCCCATTTGCAAGTTTCAAAATTGACAACATTTCCAAGCAACTCTTTGACCATTTCTTCCTTGAGCTTAAGCTGATTCAGGTATGACATAGTCTGGTATGTGCAGCCTCCGCACTGATAGAAATGGTTGCACATAGGCCTCTTGGTCTCCAGTGGTGACTTCTTTTTAACGTCTAGCAGTCTTGCTTCAGCCCGCCCTTCCTTTTTCTTTATTACTCTGGCCTGAACAGTCTGACCCGGAAGTGCATCTTTGACAATCACTTTACGTTCTATAGTTTCCTGTCCATTTTCCTCTTTATGAAAAAAGCTTCCTCTGTTCGGGAAGCTGTAATGCTCTATAACCCCTTCGATAATATCCCCTTTTTTCATCTTTCTCTTATCTCCCATTATCACAAGATGACAGTTAAATTATAACCCTGCCTGCCATCATTACATTTCCACAAGATTAAAGTCAACAGTTCCGTCTTTATATATTTCCATTATCATGAAGGTTTTCCTTCTTGGTGACTGTCTCGGAAGCGAAACACTGCCGGGATTCACAACGGTTATATCATCCCTTTTTATCATTGCCGGAACATGTGTATGTCCATACACTGCTATATCACAACCCTGCTCAAGCGCAGCATATTCAAGCTTCGCAGTGCCACCGTTCACAAAGTATCTGTGTCCGTGCGTAAGAAACACTTTATGCTCTCCCAGATCTATAACCTGAAACGCAGGCAATTCCGGATTATAATCACAGTTTCCTTTGACAAAATAGCACGGACATCCCAGAGCTTCAGCAAGCGGTTTCGGATCACTTTCCAGATCTCCGGCATGAAGTATCATATCAAATGGGCCGGACTTATTCACAGCATTCCTTATGTTTGAATTCTTGCCGTGGCTGTCACTTATAAGCAATATTCTGTAATCTATATTTCTGAAAAATCCGCTTTTCACAGTTTCTCCTTCATAGCTCTGAGAGCCTTACCTCTGTGGCTTATAGCATTCTTTTCCTCCGGACTGATCTCAGCAGATGTCTTTCCGTATTCAGGAAGGAAAAATATAGGATCATATCCAAATCCATTTTCACCAGCTATCTCATGACCAATGCGGCCTTCCATGGTCTCAACACAAACCTCACTTTTTCCGTCAGGAAATACTGCTGCAACTGCACATACGAACCTTGCTGTTCTTTCCTCATCCGGAACACCCTCAAGTCTCTCAAGTATCATGCGGTTCTTCTCACTGTAAGGAGTATCATGTCCCAGATATCTTGCAGAATATATACCCGGTTCCTTTCCGAGATAATCTATCTCAAGGCCAGAATCATCAGCCAATACGAGCTCGTGACAGATTTCATTAACAGCCTTCGCTTTTATCAGAGCGTTCTCAGCAAATGTCGTTCCTGTTTCATCTATATCTATATCAATCCCTGCTTCCTTCATAGATATGACCTCGTATCCAAGGTCACCCATGATCTCTCTGATTTCTCTTACCTTGTTTTCATTTCCTGTTGCAAATATCAGTTTTTTCATTTTTAATCCCTTTCGTATGTAAATGCCTTGAGGCAGACATTTGAATCCTGCTCATCTTCAGTGCGTATCCAGCTCTTGCCGTACTGACTTATATATCCCTCACCATCGGTGATATCTACATTTGCGGTCCTGCTGTCAGCCTTATACTCAACAGCAACCGGTTTTACTGCACCCTTAGTCTTTATGAAGACTACCACTGCAAAACGTTCTCCTTCCTTCAGATCCACATTTTCATCAGGAATATACGCTGTATAGTATCCCGCATATCTGGTTCCACCTGAAACAAGAAGCTCTTTCTTTTCAAAATCTGAAGTGTCTTTGAAATCATGCACCAGATATACCGAAAACTCAGTATTCTTATCTGTTGCGTAAAATGAAACTCCTCCCAGCTTCTCGTCTTTTTTTGCAGTATAAACATTTGCGAAATAAGCTGACTCGTCACTAAAGCCCATCTGACCTACCCAGCCCAGCTTATCCGTCTGATATATATTATCGAAATTATCAGGCTCCGCAACACGTGTATATACTACCGACTGAGTGCATATATTCGGGTCTTCATAAGACACGTAGAAGTATCCTTCATCGCCGAAATCCGTTCCCCAGCTGTTCTTGCATATAAACGCACCATTTCTCTTCGGTTCATTGTTGAAGCTTTCTTTAGGATAATCATCGTCCCATCCGACCACTACGATATCATGATTCGGCTCATGCTTCTCATCCATATAATAGGAAGCATGGGCATCATTATAATAATCCGAATCTATTTCTCCGTATTCAAGCGGGAAATACAGAGATGTTTCAATACCACCATATCTGAATATGGCACCCTTTATGACATCATCATCTCTTTCGTTTATTATTATTGCTTCTTCCAGATGTTTCGCTGCCGCCAGAGTTTCGTCTGTCTTTTTATCACCATAAGGATCATCCTTCTCCAGCACCGGTCCCTGCCATGCCGCCATATATGCGATACTCATGGTGTGATCACCACCCGCAGATACAGGAGTTTTGTAACTGTTGGAAAGAGCCATATGGTCAGGAGAATATATACTTTCTTCATAAGGCATTGTACTTGATTCAAGCGCTCCCAAAGATGCAAAAGCCCAGCATGTTCCATATTTTCCCTGATCTCTTACAGGTGTTACTCTTTCATCTTTACGCATGTCATATGCAGAAGGTATAGCCGGTGTTCCCTCTATAGCCGAAAAATCCACATAGTGTTCCACAAAACTTATCTCAACATCGAAGTCCAGCAGATTCAGATTTGAATCAACAGGAATAAATATCATGTTTCCGGCCTTCCTGTACTGTCCTTCTGAAAAATCCAGTTTTGCACTTCCACGCTCTAAAGCTATATCTCCTGACTTATATCTTCTGACTGCACATCCCAGTATATCCTGTATAAAATCCTCCGAAACATAGAGCTTCATGTCATCATCCATCAGAACCTTGTAATACAGTCCTTTGATACTGTGACCTTCAAGTCTTATTTCCATAGGATTATCAACCAGACTTTCACGCATGACCTTCTTCAGGTCCTCTGCAGCCGTTTCATAATCCCCGGATTTCGTTACATTTCTCTCTGATGCACCGATCTTTAGAATATATATACCCATTACAATAATGAGTAATGTTAGTATTATAAGTATCAGTTTTTTCATTTCTCTCTCTTTGGCGGTTTAGCGCCCATAAAGCTATAGAAATACGACTTTATCATACCGTTATAAATCTTTCGGTTTCTGTCTGCCTTCCTGCCTATGTACTTCTCAGCCTGATCATATGATGTAATAAGGAACATGGACCAGTCTCTGAGTCCTGAATACGCCTGTCCTATCTCTGTATATAATTCAGGAAGGGCTGCCTTCTCTTCAAGTCTCTCTCCATACGGCGGATTAGTTATTATAAAACCATACGGTTTTGGAGAAGACAATTCTTTAACAGGTCTTGCTTGAAAATGTATATGCTTATCGACTCCGGCTGCTGCCGCATTTTTCATGGCTACTCTTATCATGGACGGATCTATATCATATCCCTGGATACTCATTGAAATATCCTTTTTCTCCATATCCCGTGCCTCATTATAAGCATCATACCATATCTTCTTATCTATGAATTTATTGAAATCGCAGGAAGTGAATTCTCTGTTCACACCCGGGGCAATATTAGCACCTATTAATGCTGCTTCAATAGGAAATGTACCGCTTCCGCAGAATGGATCCACAAGTATTCGGTCACTTCTCCACGGTGTAAGCATTATAAGTGCAGCCGCAAGTGTCTCTGAAATAGGAGCCTTTCCTACAAGTTCTCTGTATCCCCTCTTATGAAGCGATACACCCGTGGTATCTATTCCTATACTGACTTTATTCTTGAAAATGAAAACTCTTACAGGGTACTCATCTCCGTCTTCGTCAAAACGGTTTACATGATAAGTTTCTTTCATTCTTTCGACCATAGCCTTCTTCACGACGGACTGTATAGCCGAACCGCTTGCAAGCTGACTGCTGGAAGTAGTAGCCTTCGTAACCCAGAACTTGGCATCTCTTGGAAGATATTTCTCCCATGGAAGTGCCTTTGTTCCTTCAAAAAGCATGTCAAAATCATCAGCCTCAAATTCACCTGCCAGAAGCAGTATCCTTTCGGCTGTTCTTATAAAAATATTTGATCTCGGAATAGCACTGACATCACCGGAATAAACAACTCTTCCGTCCTCCACTCTCTCAATGTCATATCCCAGATTCTGTATTTCCTTCTTAAGTACGGCCTCCAGCCCGAAGTGGCACGGTGCCATAAGCATGTATTTCTCCATATTATCCTCTTATGAAAAAAGCTTTGAAATATTACGCAAAAAGCGGCAGGCATCTCACTCCGCCCACCGCTTTTTATCACCTGATCATTTCTTATTTTTCAAGTCTTGCCTTAAGTTCAGCAGTCTTCTCTTCATAACCCGGCTTTCCGAGGAGAGCAAACATATTCTTCTTGTAGCTCTCAACACCAGGCTGATTGAATGGATTAACACCTATCACATAACCGCTTATTCCGCAGGCAAACTCAAACTTATAGAAGAGCTCACCGAGCGCAAGCTCATCGATTGCTTCCATATCAATACGGATGTTCGGTACATTTCCGTCAACGTGAGCAAGAATTGTTCCGTTCATAGCGCACTTATTGATAAAGTCAACTGTGCGTCCTGCAAGATAGTTAAGACCGTCGAGGTCACTCTCTTCTTCCTGCATAACAACAGCCTTCTTAGGATTAATTACATTTATAAATGTTTCGAAATGATTCTTTGTTCCATCCTGGATGAACTGACCCATAGAATGAAGATCTGTTGTGAAGTCAACTGCTGCAGGGAATATACCCTTTCCATCCTTACCTTCACTCTCTCCATAGAGCTGCTTCCACCATTCTGATACAAAATGAAGTGACGGCTCAAAGTTTGCAAGTATCTCTACTCCTCTGCCTTTACGATTGATGATATTTCTGACTGCTGCATACTTCATTGCATCGTTGTTATCATAATCGGCATTAAGACACTGCTCACGACCGTTAGCTGCACCCTGCATAAGAGCATCTATATCAGCACCTGAAACTGCTATAGGAAGAAGTCCAACTGCAGTAAGAACTGAGAAACGACCACCTACATCATCAGGTACTACGAAAGTTTCATAACCTTCTGAATTTGAAAGAGTCTTAAGAGCTCCTCTTTCCTTATCTGTTGTAGCATATATTCTCTTTGATGCTTCTTCCTTGCCGTACTTCTTCTCAAGTATCTCCTTGAAAAGTCTGAATGCAACTGAGCACTCTGTTGTTGTACCTGACTTGGAAATAACATTAATTGAGAAATCCTTGCCATCTATTACATCACACAGCTCACTTATATATGTACTGCTGATGTTGTTTCCACAATAGTATATCTCAGGAGTTTTTCTCTTATCCTTTGATATTACATTATAAAATGAATGTCTGAGTGCCTCAATGGCAGCTCTTGCTCCAAGATATGAACCGCCTATACCTATAACAAGAAGTACATCTGAGTCTGACTTGATTTTCTCGGCAGCTGCCTTTATTCTCGCAAACTCCTCTTTGTCATAATCTACCGGAAGGTCAATCCATCCAAGGAAATCATTTCCTGCTCCTGTCTTCTCAACAAGAGTCTTTTTTGCAGCTATTACCTCATCCTTTATAGCGAGGATATCGGCTTCATCTGCCATAAAAGCAGCATTTGTAAAATCAAAAGAAACCTTCTGTGACATCGCTTTATATCTCCATTCGTTTGTTTATTGTATTGTAACAATTCCCACTACGTCATTCTAGTTCGCATACGCACAAGATAATACCATCTAACGATTCATTTTACAACAAATTTATTCTTCAAATGAATAGTTTTGGAATACAAGTCTCCAGACGTCCGAATACTCATCATCCGGATAACCTTCAACGGCAAGAACCTGTACATGCTGCTTTCCATCATTAAAGAAGAATCTTCTGAGTATTATGCCGTCGCTAAACTTTTCTTCAAGATAATATCCAGTAAATGAACCGAAACGAGCTGTCTTGACAGTTCCTACTGATTCATCATACTTCATATTTTCTGCCAAAGCCTTGATATCTGCATCGGAACCATCTTTGTCGATAGTATAATGAGTAATTATATCCTGGTTTGCATATGAATACTGCTGGTGATCAAGTACTGTACTCCAGTCTCCACCTTGCTCATAAAAATTACCCCATGAAGACGGAACATCTATATATCCGAGAGTTTCATTTCCGTGTCTTCCTGTGCTGAGCGCATACGAATACTTACCCGGATAGTCTACCTCATAGTCACCATCATTTGAAGCTATTGTAGGTTCAGTGGTTTCTTCTTCTGTAGTCTCTTCCTCGGTGGTCTCCTCTTCGGTAGTTACTTCCTCAGTAGTCTCTGCCTCAGTTGTAACTTCCTCTGTTGTAGTCTCTTCTGTAGTCACCTCAGTAGTATCATCTTCGGAAGTTGCTTCTATCTCACTGATTTCCGAGCTCACCTGCTCTTCAACCTTCTTTACAAAACTACTGAAAACAAATATCAGAACACCGACAATAAGTCCGAGGAATACAAGAACGCCTGCTATAATTCCTATAACAAGACCGATTTTGCTCTTCTTTGGAGGTGTTGGAGGCACGCTGCCTGTACTGCCGCCTGCTGCGGCATGTGGAGTCTGAGAATTTCCACCCTGCGGATAAGCGGGCATACCATTTGAAACGCTCTGCTGTGGTGCAGCCATGCTGTTTGCCTGACCCACTGTCTGTTGTGGTGCCTGCTGATACGGGGTCTGCTGAGGCGCCTGTGGAGCCTGCTGCCATCCCTGCTGCTGTGGTTGCTGCGACGCTGTCGGTGGTACAGGATTCTG
>JHWR01000022.1 GCA_000687655.1 Lachnospiraceae bacterium YSB2008 | reverse complement strand
ATTTTGCAATAAGAAAATGGACATGTCCAAAGTGTAAAAATGAACATGACCGTGACGTAAATGCTGCAATAAATATACGAAATGAAGGAATCAAATACTTAAGCATTTAAGTATAGATAGAACCGTCGGACAGACGGAGATAGCTCGTGTATGCTGTGATCGTTAGATTGCTCGAACGAGAAGCCCCCACTTCTTAGCAAAGCGAAAGTGGTGGGAGTATGTCACGATTTCCCATAGACTTTCTGCCATTGTCAGGATTACGCAACAAAAGAACAACACTTTATCATAAATATGTGGTATTATAGTAAATTATTTGGAGGAAAACTTATAATGAGTTTCGGAAATATCACATATCTTAAAAAAAGAACTGCATACTGCGTACTGCTTCTCATTCTTCTGATGTCACTCACAGCCTGCGGAAAGCCACAGTCTGCGAAGTCGTTATACAGAACAGCCAAAGCCACGCACGGAAAATGTACCATTGTTTCCAAGACTGAAACATCAGACAAAACAGAGGTTGTTCTTCACGATAAGCTTCAGGATTTTGATTATACGGTGACCAGCGGTATGAGTGATATCGTTATAGACGGTTCGTCCTTCGGCTCTCTTCCAAGCAGTACGGATGGTTTTACAGTTGCGCTCATGAAGAAAGTGATATCAAATGTACAGAGCGATCTTGATGCAGCCTGCAGCGATCCGTCCCTAAGATACGGGACACCGGAATTCTACTCAAAGGACTTAATACTCATAGTATACTGCAAGGATCAGTCTAAAGGAAAAACCGCTGCTGTCGAATGTGCCAGGGCTCTGCAAACCCAGAACCTTAAGAATCGTATGGATGGTTTCCTGATCTACCTGGTCGAGGAAGCCGGCGACAATTGGACTGATGGCGAGCATTACGGAAGTGTCAAGCTTCCTGACACAAGCTTCAGAACTCCCGAGGACGAGAAGATAGATTATTATACTGGGATAGCACATATGCAGACGGATCCAAAGGCTAAATATCTGAGAAAAAGGACGGGAACATTTTCTGAGACCGGTTTAGATATTAATTTAGTTGTAAATAATCTTGGATCTGACTACCCAACGAAACCGAGCTCTCCCGTTACATTTTACTATTTTGAAGATTCTAAGGGCAGAGAATATTACATATGTGATTTTCAGTACTACCCTGAAAATCGGGAATTTGAATGGTTTACAAACTATGCCGGAGATTGATATGGTGTAAACTGATTCCCATAGCAAAAAAACATAAAAGGAGTATCATACATTGGATACATTGGATATTTTCAGAGAACTGGCAATAATAATAATAGCCGCAAAAGTCTTCGGACTTCTCGCAAAGAAGTTTAAGGCTCCTCAGGTTGCGGGAGAGATCATAGCCGGACTCCTTATAGGCCCGAGCGTACTTCACCTTGTCAACAAATCAGACTTTCTGTCTGCCTTTGCTGAAATAGGTGTCATACTTCTTATGTTCTCAGCCGGACTTGAGACTAATATTTCCGATTTAAAAAAGACCGGTGTCAAAGCTACTCTCATAGCCTGCTTCGGCGTCTTCGTTCCACTTGCATTCGGAACTATTCTTTATATGGTTTTCTACGGAGTGCCTGATTTCGGTTCAGAAGAATTCCTGAAGGCTGTATTCGTCGGAACCATACTCACTGCGACATCAGTCAGCATCACCGTTCAGACTCTGCGCGAACTTGGCCAGCTCTCAAACGAACTCGGTCAGACTATCATGAGTGCCGCCATCATAGATGACGTTATCGGCATACTTGTACTGACTGTAGTTATCGGTTTCAGAAATCCGGGTTCCAAGGTTTCTACTGTATTTATTCAGACAGGTCTCTTCTTTGTATTTGCCATCGGAGTAGGATTTATAATCTATAAGCTCTTCAAGATGTACGATGCAAAACACCGTCATACAAGACGTATACCTATACTTGCCCTGGCACTTGCTTTCGGGCTTTCGTTTGTTGCCGAAAAGTACTTCGGCGTTGCAGATATCACCGGCGCCTATATAGCAGGTGTTATACTCTGCCAGCTTAAAGACTCTGAATACATTTCCGAGAAAATGGATATCAACTCCTACATGCTCTTTGGTCCGGTATTCTTCTGCAGTATCGGCCTTCAGACAAATGTAAGGACGCTCGACATGTCCATACTTCTTTTCTCACTGGCATTCGTCTTTGTAGGTCTTTTCTCAAAGATTGTGGGCTGCGGTCTTATGGCAAGACTCTGTAAGTTCCGTGGCAAGGACTGCCTCAAGATCGGCGTCGGCATGATGACCCGTGGTGAGGTTGCTCTTATAGTTGCTCAGAGAGGACTTTCTGCCGGACTACTCGAGCCGGTTTATTTCACATCCGTAATTCTTCTTATTATAGTAAGCTCTATAGCTACGCCTTTACTTCTTAAGGCTCTTTATTCCAACGATTCGGCTGCCGGTGGTGATTCCGGAACCACTCCACCGAAACCTGAGGTCACTCTTGTTGCCGGAGAGTAATTCTAACTTATATAATATCCAATTGAGTAAAACATCAATTTCGCAGGTTTCTGTATAAATTCAGGGAGGGTGTAACTTACCCTCCTTTTTTAGTGATGTCCCTCCATAAAATGCATTTTTTTCTAAATCCCCAAAATAATATTTATATTTTAAGTTTAATTTAAGCTTGCCTCGTTAATATCTAGCCATAACATGAAGAGATGACGTGTGGCATCTTTCACGACTGTCATCTTCCGGAGGGGAGTGATCTGAATGAGTGGATATATCGGAAGTTTTGAAAGAATAGAATTAAAATATATGGTTCCGGCTGAAAAGTATGATGAACTGATAAGAAGGATAAGTGAATTTGCCGAGGTGGACAGCTACGGAGATACAACTATCTATAATATTTATTTCGACACGGAAGACGACAGGCTTATCAGAAAATCTCTTGAAAAACCGGCGTATAAAGAAAAGCTCAGACTTAGAACATATGAGGTACCGTCAAACAAGAGCCCTTCATTTGTCGAGATTAAAAAGATATTCGACGGCGTAGTTTATAAAAGAAGGATCAGCCTCCCTTACGATGAATCGATTACGCATCTTGTATCAGGAAAAAGTTTTTCTTCTGACAGCAAAAGCTTCATGGACAACCTGCGAACAAAAAACGGGAACCTTGAAATCAGTATAAGCAGAAGCCTGACAAAGCAGGAAGAACTGTAGATGTAAATATGTAAAATCAAGCCAGTAATCAGTTGATTGCTTGATTGTTTTTAATAAATTGAGTATACTAAAAACATCAAGTACGGTTACTCATATGAGTAATTTGTTGTATATACTGTTCATTCTATCACTATTACTCACAAATACACCTTGCTACTATTAATTCACAGATGAGCAGTGGCATAGGAGGTGCAATATGATAGAGATAGAAGAAATAATTAATCGAATTGATGAACTAACCAAATGTAATGGATGGTCATTATACAAGCTCTCAAAAAGGGCAGACATATCACCGTCCAGCATCAATAACATTTATAATAGGAAAACCTATCCAACTATCCCCACACTGGAATGTATATGCGATGGTCTTAATATTTCTCTTTCGGAATTCTTTGACTTTCAGGAAAATCCACTCAGAGATTTCAGTATGAGTGAGGATGAACAGACACTGCTTAACAGCTACAGAAATCTTTCTGCTTCAAAAAAAGCACTCCTTAAGGCATATCTTAAAGGTATCAATGACTCAATGGTTAAAAGTGAAGATGAAGTGGATTAGAAAGAGTAATATAAAACCGACTATAACAAAACAACAACGAGTAAGATTAATGCAATGACAAGCAGTGAGGCAAGTCCAACTATACAAAGGATTATGAACCTAACTCCATCATTTACCTCCTTTGTATTTTTTTTACTTAGCTGCGATGAATAATAGCCGTATAGGCCACCCGTATTTGATAAAACATCTGTTTCAAAATAATTCCCGGATGGCATTAATACGCTTGTGCTTGTAAGGACTCCTGAATCCATTCCATTAATTATTGCAGTATCATATACAGGAGCTACACTGTATTCAGTCAGTTCCAATTTTTTGGATGGTGTATTCTCATAGAATAATGCATTTTTAAAATCATTTACATTCGCAAATCTTGATTCCGCATCAATACTGAGAGCCTTCATAATCGCCATACTAAATTCGTATGGGATAGAGGGATTGATAGTGTGAGGAGGTACTACTTCATCCCTATTCTCTCTCAGTATTGACTCCTGCGGAACCATTCCTGTCGTCATTTTATAAAGCGTTGCACCTAAAGCATAAACATCTGACCAGGGTCCGATATTTCCGCTGGTATTATACTGTTCTTTTGGTGTATATCCCGGTTTAAGAATAACTACTAAAACCTGCGTATCTATCACCGAGTCATTTCTTCGGGCAACCGCTCCAAAATCAATAAGTTTAACATCCCCATTTTCGCATATAAAGATATTGTCAGGGCTGAGATCCCTATGAATTATCCCTTTTTCATGTACCGTTGACAGAATATTACATATTTTGTCCGCCACATACGCGGTAAATGAATATTCAGGAATTCCTCCCAGATACTTCATATACTGGCTTATATTCTGCCCTTTCAGGAACTCCATAATTATATATGCCGTATAATTCTCTTCAAAATAGTCATATATATTTACAATACCCTGAATACCATTAAACTGAGCAAGATTCCTTGCCTCATTCAGAAATCTTTCCTTACCTTGTAAAAACTTATCCTTATCTTTCTCTGTCGCTACACTGATAGTTGTTCCCGTTATTCTTCTTGCAACATTCTTTGGAAAATACTCTTTTACTGCTACCTCTACTCCGAGCAATGTGTCCATTGCTTTATATGTATAGCAGAAACCACCTCTTCCTATAATGTCGATTATTTTATATCTGTCTCTTATTACAGTATCAATCGGCAACTGAATATTATGAGTATTATCACCGTTTAACTTTTCATTTATAAGTACATTACCAGTTTCTTCTACCGATTTAAAACCCGATTCCTGATACACTTGATTTCCACATACCGGACAATACTCTTCTTTTCCGGTCAACTCTGCGCCGCAGATTTCGCAATACATTTTATAAGCCACCTCAAACGATTAATTATTAGTTATAGCTACTTCACCATGATCTATAGTGCAGACATTCCAAACATTCGTACTTCCAAGATTATGATTAATCGTTACAGTCTTGGTAGTATTATCCGGCAGATACACTGTTACAGTTACATTTGTTCCCGCCATTGTACCGGATTCCGTAAAATCTTTTACGCTGAAATTATATCTTCCTTCTGTATCATGAATCGTCACCGTTTCCGGACCATTGCCATCTGTATCATCAACATCAAGCTCTGCAATACAGTTATTACTTCCATCATAACTCCTCATATTAGTGAAGCTAACATCTACGCTACTTCCTGAATCAGTTCTTCCTGATAAGTATGAGTCAAGATCCGTAGGCGATGCTTCCCACTTAAGAACTATTCTGATTTCGCCATTCAACTGAGTACTGATTATAATATCTATTCCTGTTCTATGAACATTTCTGTTGATTGATATATTTTCGAAATGATCAACATATCCATTCTTGGAAACCTGAACACAATAATTGCCCTCATTCAGACTCAGCATATATTTTCCGTCGTCATCTGAATCAGTTTCATATATTGCAGCACCAACGTGCATATTGCTGCCTTTTCTGACTTTAATATGAGCCCCCTTGGTTCCACGTCCTGTAACGGCATCGATTATTTTTCCTTCGACGGAACCCTGCATTGCATGATTTTCGTCTTCGGTTTCTGTTTCTTCTGCCACCTCTGTAGTCGGAGTATCATCCACTCTGTTAACGCAGTAGAACATATTCCAAGGAGTCTGACTTGTTACGTTACCGTCACGATCACATTCAATATTAATATCCATTCCCTGATATGTAGCATGAAGATAATTGATTCCTTTAGTATCATCAAGGAAAATATCTACTACACCACCAAGAGCCTCTTTTGCTGTTTCAAAATCGACACCATTACTTGTGTCAACGCCATCAAAAATAGAAGAAATATTTTTGTAGCTTACAGCTACAGGAATGCTATTCGAGTTCTTGATGGCTTCAAGCGAACCCATACTTGATGGATAGTATAATGTGATGTCATCATAGTTTACCAAACTATAATCACCTTCAAGCGAGTATGTTCCATCTCCATACATTGACATATAGTCCTGATACTTATAAACCGTCACCCATGTGACAATTAAATTCTTAAGAGTAACCTTCTTATTAGAACCCGCATTTGCTTCCAGATTATCTTTATTACTTACAACTGCCCTTAGATTCTCAGAAATTGTATAACCTGTATTTCCATATACATTCAGATTCGTTACCATTTCTGATAAAACCTTGTTACTCGTCTTCTTATAACCGGTAGCCGCTACGGTTTTTGCCTTAGCTGTATTTCCGGTGGTTTCATACAAAACCGCAAGATTTTCATAAGTTTTTGCATCTGTATCATTCAGTTTAAGCGCTTTTTCATATTCAGCAATTGCTTCTTCATATTTCATGCTCGTCATATAAGATTCAGCTCTTTTTATAGTTTCATAATACTTCGTTTTTTTGTTATTGTTTAAGAGAAGCCCAACAATTGCTCCCACTCCGGCTATAACTAAAAATACCGCTACTGAAATAATAATGGTTAAGTTTCTTTTATATGCTTTTTTTTCATCCATTGCTACTTCCCCCAAAAAACTAAACTATTAAACAGAATCATTTTACTGAACATAGTTGTTTATATAATCTTTAACATCGTCCAATGACTCTCCTACAACAGAAACCGCCGCATAATAATCACCTTGCACAACAAAGAACGTTCCTAAAAATAATTCGCCGTCACTATCACCGAACTTATAGTATCCCACTTTAATACTCTCTCCATTAACATTCTTGTAGGTTGTGTCATCTATTAAAACCAAATTCTTTAAATCAGCATTAAATCCAGGCAGATTACTTACATAAGTATCATAAGAATTCGAAGTGATTCCCATTTTGGACAAGCCATCCATATATGCTGTTACTACTACAGCCGCAAGATTATTTGAGTCAGCCAGAAAATCAATATAGATAGTCCCGCTTTCTTTCATTTTTTCTTTTATAGTTGAGACCGACTCCAAATCCGCAGCGCTAAAACCGTCACTCTTCTCTGCTCTCTTTTCCGCCGATTCCACAACCATATCTGACTTTGGGGTTATTCTCAGTTTAAATGTATCGTTTATATATACCCCATTCTCATATATTCCCGGCTCATAAGAATCTCCAACATCATTAAAGTCTGATGAATAACTCGTGTTTTCCTCTGTTGTAATAGAAAGGTCAATATCTTCTGCATCTAAATCCATATTTTCGACCATTTCCATTGCTTCTTTGTCTGCCTTTTCCATCCGAAGCTTTTTTTGATACCAGTCGCCTATAAAATATAAAAGCACAAGAACTACTATTCCCGAAATAATCAATACCTTCTCAGTGGTGGATCTATTCTTTTTAGAAGGGATATTATTATAATCATACGGTTGCCTGTTTCCATATGGATTCTGCTGTCTGAACTGCTGACCATTGCCATATGGATTTTGTTGTCCGTACTGCTGGCTGTTACCATATGGGTTCTGCTGTCCGTACTGCTGACTGTTCCCATACGGATTCTGCTGTCCATACCCCCGGCTATTTCCATACGGATTCTGCTGTCAGTACCCTTGGCTATTTCCATATGGATTCTCAGATTGTGACACTGCTCTATTACAGTATGGACAGATCTGCACATCATCTTCAATGTATGAACCACAGTATTTGCATGCTTTCATATTCAGTCTCCCTTTATCATCATTAAAACTAGTCAAAAGCAATTCATTTGAATATTATATCATTATTTACTATTCGTTTGAATAGCAATCTTTAATAACCATTCATTTCTTCAGTTTATATGAATTATAAGCAAAAAAAAGCAACGAATTTATCATTCTGACAAAACGTTGCTTTTTTTCTGCAAACAGACTTGTTTTATATAAAATGTATAACGTCCTTATTCTGACATATCAAGAGCCTCATGGAATATCTGGTAACCTGAATATCTGTTTGATGTGAATAACTGCATCAGAGCATCTCCGACATAATCTGTATTGGCATCTTCTTCATATTCCTTGTAACACAGGATGTATGTCCCACCATAGCTGTCTTTTGCATACTGATTATCGCCTGTGTATTTAGTATAAATCCCGTAGTTTTCACCTGCCCGGTCACTATCATCATTATATACAAACAGATGATCCTCTTTATCAGACGGCGTTCCATAATACTTACAGACATCATCCAACATGTCGTCAGAAATAACCCATGTATTCTTTACCTCATATTGAATCGCTACTAATTTGTCTTTTTCAAAGAAAAATCCGTACGTGTAGTATGAGGAACCCATCGGAATATCTATCCAATTTGCAATCATTTCTATACCAGTTCCATCCCAACTTCCTCCATCATAAGACTCTCCCCACCATTCTGATGGTTCGCTGAGAGAAAATTGGTATCCAAGCCCTTCAATGAAGGATTTTACAGTACTGTAGCTTTCTCCCCAAAGGTTTGCATCTAACACGCAAATCTCATTCTCGGTATGACCAATACCATCACTTTCCGTGATTTTTACCTCTTCTTCTGTAGTCGCTTCAGTTGTTGCCGCAGTTGTTGATTCCGTAGTAGCATTTGAAGTTGATTCTGCTTTTTTCTCTTCGGTTTCTGTAGAAGTATTACTTGATGCAGTAGTTGTTACCGAATGCCTTGTGTTTGTTTTCTTACTCGGACTTACCAGCTTTATTGACAGTACTACTCCGATTATAACCAGTATTCCCGCTATACAGCTAAATAGAATAACCAGTTTACGCGTTTCTGAAGAAACTGATGAAGCCTGGGGTGTCGATGACGCCGGAGGTGTAACCCTGTTTCCAAGTACAGAGCTTTGACCATACTCACCGGAATATCCATAACCGTTTCCACCGCCGGGCATGCTACTGTTTCCATTTTGAGAGTAATTCGTTCTTCTCTCACTAATTACTCCTGAGTTACCCAGATTAGTTGACTCAAAAATATCAACCGTTTCCCAATCATTATTGCTTTTTCTAACAGATTCCCCAGCGCCTGCATTCTTATACACATCATAATAATCAGCTGAATGTATTGATGTATCAAAAAGTGCGTTTTTGAATTCTTCTGCGGTCCTATAACGATCATTTTTACTTATGGACATCGCTTTCATGATTGCTACACTAAAGTTTTTATCAACTTTAGGATTCAAAAAATGAGGAGCAACAAGATTGTCCTGTTCCATCCTGCTTACAGATTCCTGAGGCACTCTGCCTGTCACAAAATTATATAGAGTGGCTCCCAGAGCATATATATCCGTCCATGGTCCCTGTTCACCGTTACGATAATACTGCTCAACTGGTGCATATCCCTGTTTTAATATAACTGTAACTGTCTCATTTACTTCGCTTGTCTGCTGGTTCAATGCTCCAAAATCAATAAGCTTAATGTAATTATTATCGCATAAAAAGATATTGTCCGGGCTTATATCTCTATGAATAACCTTTTTATTATGAATCATTTGAAGTGTATCACAAAGTGTAGCAGCTATATTCCGAACAAATTCATAATCCAGAACCCCACCGCACTGCTTCATATATTCTCGCAGGTTCATTCCTCTGAGAAATTCCATTACTATATATGCAGTACCGTTCTCTTCAAAGAAATCGTACACGCTTACAACATTTGGATATTCATTGAATTGTGCCAGTCCACGAGCTTCTTTCAGGAATCGTTTCTTCCCTTTATCAAAAACCAGCTCATCCTGATGAGTGAAAACTGTCACCATCCTGTTTTCCCTACGTGATGCTATACCATGAGGAAAGTATTCTTTAATAGCAACTTCTACTCCGAGAATACTGTCCGTTGCCTTATAAGTATAGCAAAACCCACCTCTTCCAATGAGTCCAACTATATGATATCTTCCTTTTATAACTGTACCAACACTAAGATGGACTTCTGCCTTACCATCTTTTTCAGAATATGGGCGTTGCTCTCTCGAGAAATGAGCCCTATAATCAGCTCCGCAATTAGGACAGATCATAGTTCCTGCCGGCATATCATATCCGCAACTGTTGCAATACATTTTTTAGTTTCCCTCCAACTTGAGCTTATAAAATGTCATATGAGTATTATATCATTCTTTATTGCTCATTTGAAGTATGCTTTATGAACTGATGAAAGTCGCTTACAAAACGGGACATTCATTTACAAAATGGGATTTCTGGATACAAAATGTGCTTTTCATTTACAAAATGGGATTCTTGCGATACAAACGGGAATCTCGGATTGCAATTCATCGAATAATTTAAACGAATTGACATTCAAGAAAGAAATATGTAAGATAATAAGCAAGATAATAAGCAAGATGAAATGGAGTGGACAAGCATATGGGGAATTATATTCCACCTTATACAATTTCAGAAAAAATGCTGGAGCAGGTATCAGCTATTTCTGAGAAAGTCGGAAAGATTACCAGTCATAGAGAGTTGGAATCTAAACCGCATCTTCGAAAAAACAACCGTATCCGCTCGATTCACTCATCACTAAAGATAGAAGCAAATTCTCTTTTGTAAAAGTCAATATAAAAATGTAGGAAAAATGGAATATAAAAATGTATGTTTTTCCACTTATTCCTCCGCAGTTTGAACTTCCAACAAGGACCGGATATCTTTTGTTCGGTATGACGGACCCTTGATTGAAATAATGCTGGAATGATGAAGCAGTCTGTCCAGAACTGCGTTTGCCAATGTGGCTGAGCCGAAAAATTCGCCCCATTTTGAAAATGACATGTTTGTAGTGATTATAGTGCTATTCTTCTCATACCTTTTTGCTATAAGTTGGAAAAAGATATTTGCTGTATCTAGGTCAATAGGCATATATCCTATTTCAT
>JHWR01000021.1 GCA_000687655.1 Lachnospiraceae bacterium YSB2008 | reverse complement strand
AGTTATAGTGTATGCAGATTCAATGGTGGGAAAATATATAACTGTGACTTATCAGCGTCCTATAACATAGGAAGCAGATATTTCATACGTGAAATCTTGAAATCCTTACCTGCGAAGGCAAGGTTGGAACTTGAGGCAAAAGTTCCTCAGGTATCCAAGAGAAGCACCTGCACATTATCTACACTAATTAGCCTGAATGCGGAGCTTATGACATTCGTCGCATAAGCATCTGAGTTTGGGGTGTATCTGTAGAAATGTAGTTCCCGTCTCCTAAAGAGACTACGTGCTTTAAAAGCATTTATGGGAAGCACGCGACTTTAGTCGTGTGAGGCTTCACAGTTATATTGTTATTATTTTTCCTCTATGGTATATTCATGAATACGGATAATAACAACATATAACTAATCATAAACGGAGGCTTACATGATTTTAATTAAAGGCGGAAGGGTAGTCGATCCCGTAACAGGAACCGATGCCTTACTGGACGTACTGACTGAAGGCAACCGCATAGTTGCTGTTGAAAAAGATATAACAGACGAAAATGTAGAACTGATAAGAAAGAATCTTGAGGAAGCAGGAGAAGCTCCCGGAAAACTCATGACCATAGATGCATCCGGACTCGTCGTAGCTCCGGGACTTATGGATGCACATGTACATTTCCGTGATCCGGGCTTTACATATAAGGAAGATATAGAAACCGGTGCAGCTGCTGCAGCAAGAGGCGGTTTTACTACCGTTGTCTGCATGGCAAACACCAAGCCGGTAGTTGATAATGTAGACACCCTCCATTACATACAGGAAAAGGGTGAAAAGACCGGCATTCATCTCCTTCAGACTGCTACAGTTACAGTCGGAATGCAGGGAAATCAGCTGACTGACATGGTCAAGCTGGCATCGGAAGGTGCAGCAGGTTTTACTGATGACGGCCTTCCTATCATGAACGATAACCTCCTCCTGGCCGCACTTATAAAGGCCAAGGTTCTGGATCTCCCGATAAGCCTTCACGAAGAAGACCCTGAATATGTCTGGGGTGCAGGAGTTAACAAAGGAAAAGTTTCTGATGCGCTGAACTACGGTGGCGCATCAAGAACGGCTGAAGACTCAATGGTAGCAAGAGACTGTGCTATAGCACTGAATACAGGCGCCACGCTCTGCATTCAGCATATCAGTTCCAAAAATTCAGTTGAGCTCGTAAGAACATTCAAAAAACTCGGAGCAGATATCCACGCAGAAGCTACCCCTCATCATTTCACGCTCACTGAAGATGCAGTTTTAAAATATGGAACAAACGCAAGGATGAATCCGCCTGTACGTACTGAAGAGGACAGACTCGCCATCATAGAAGGACTTAAAGACGGAACTATAGATATAATCGTAACAGACCACGCTCCACACAGCAAAGAAGAGAAAGCTCTTCCGATGGATAAGGCACCGAGTGGAATAACCGGACTCGAAACCTCTCTTGGACTTGGTATCAAATCCCTCGTTCAGACCGGCGAGCTTTCACTGATGCAGCTTCTAGAGTGCATGGTTGTAAATCCGGCATTGCTCTATCGTATGGAGCCCGGCAGCATAACAGAAGGTACCGCTGCCGATATCGTCATCTTCGGCGAAAATGAAACGTGGACCGTAAAAGAAGAAGAGTTCGCCAGCAAAGCTTCGAACAGTCCGTTCATCGGCTGGGAACTCCCCGGCAAAATTCATTTCACAATATGTAACGGAAATATAGTTTACGAGGCATGAAATACCGGAGGGATATGATTCCCTCCGGCATTTTTTATACTCTGTCCCTAAGCAGTTTTCCGCAGCCCTTCTACCGGTTTATATAATTCTTCCGTCTCCTAATCTCATATACCAAAACCGTTCCTGCAAGAGATATTAAGCATAGTATCAGAAATACTGCTACACTGTCACCAGTCTTTTTATCTGTCTTTGATCCGTCTCCATCCTTCTTCGTAACAGTATCTTTATACAGCACTGCGTAGGTTGAAAACTTATCTGAATCTATATGTATTACGCCAAGTTCCTCATTATATGCAGAAGGAATCACTTCCGCCACTCCGTCATGAACCCTTACAACCGCGTATTCTCTGGTACCTCCTTCCGGAACCTCCGGAACCTTGTCCGTCACTTTAATATCAAACCCAACAGGGCTCTTAGTAATAAAGAGTTGCTCAGGCTCATCATTAAATGAATACTTCCTAAAGAGACTTATATCCTGATACATTCCGGCAACAAAGCCTTCTCCTGCGGCCGTTTTGATCTTTTCTTCCTCTAATGCATCTATCTTATCCAGCTTTGTCACTTCGAAGTAGAGCCTGATCCCCCCACCTTCCTCCATGACTTTTTTATCTTCGTCAGTAAGGTTCTCAACAAGGAACTTCCCTATATCCGATTTAAATGTAACAGTGTCATACGTTTCACCTATCACATCAAAGCCAAATAAAACGCTGTTCTCTGCTCTCTTTATCGTAAATGTACCATCAGTAAAGCTCACTTCGTAGTTATCACTTTCTATAGAGTCAGCTGTGATAGTATACTCTCCAGCCACCTCTCCTTCTTCTCTAACAAGCTTTATCCTGATAGCATCTATTAGTTCATCATCATTATAAAGAGGCGTTTCGTCATCATTAATATATGTGAGCTCAGGGTCTTCCCTTCCGTAATCCTTTTCTATGTCTTCAGCCTTAACTTTTATAGGACGTTTAGTGATACTAAAGGTTGCGGTCACTAAATTGATGTCATAATTTCTGCTGTCAAGTTCACCTTGATTTATCGTATATTCACCGACATTTTCCCCTTCTTCTCTACCGAGCTGACCGGTAAAGACTCCTTCAGAAGAAATACTGTCTTCATAGGCAAGTTTCTCTCCGTCCTCAAGTGTATATTCAAAAACAGGATCATCATCGCCATATATTTTTTCATTGTCGGCCGCAACAAGCGTTACCGCCCTCTTTGTTATAATGAGCGATGCGTTTATCACTTCTATATCATAATTATCATTTTCTCCGAGATTTACAGATATCTCATAACTGCCTACATCATTTCCTTCTTCACGGGACAATGTATAATCAGGCGTCTCAGCTCCGACAAATCCCTGATATATGGTTGTAAATTCAGGATCATCATCACCGTAAACCTTAGTCTTTTCCTCGACCGTTATCGTTGCTTCCTTTTTAGTAACTTCAAGCGTTCCATTTACATATTCTATATCGTAACTGTCAGTCATATCTTCATCTGACTGATTCCTGATAACGGCTCTGCTTGGGACATTATCACTTACACCTGCATCGGTCCTGGCTCCCGTTACGGTAACTCTGACTATCCTATCACCTGATGCAAGGTCGCTGTTTGTATAGCTGTCTTTTGTGAGCGCTGTACCGTCATATACCTTTTCAGCACTGTCCGCTTCAATGGTAAGGGATTTCTTTGTCACCTTCAGTTTTCCGTTTATATATTCTATTTCATAATTAGCAGTTACATCATCACCTCTTGCATTTTTTATAACTGCCCTGCTCGGAACATTACCACTTTCACCATAAACGATCCTGCTCCCGATTATAGTCACAGCATCAATATAATCTCCTTCAAGAAGCCCGGTAACTGTATAACCATCATTTGAAAGAGCTGTTCCGTCGTATACTTTTTCATCACTGTCTGCTGTGATCCTTACAGCCTTACCAGTCACTTTAAGCGTTCCGTTCTTATAAGTAATCTCATAATTTGAAGTTACCTCAACACCGGCGCCATTCTTTATTACTGCCGTACTCGGCACGTTACTGCTGCTTCCAACATTTGTCTGACTTCCTGTAACAGTTACGCTGTCTATAGTTTCGCCGTCCACAAGATCTGTATATGTATAACTGTCTTTTGTAAGAGGTCGGCTGTCATATACCTTTTCAGCACTGTCTGCTGTAATGGTAAGAGGTTTCTTTGTTACCTCAAGTGTTCCGTTTGCATATGTAATCTCGTAATTAACTGTTACATTATCACCTAAACTGTTTGTTATAACTGCACCACTCGGCACATTGCTGCTGCTTCCTGAAGCAGTCTGGCTTCCGGTCACGGTTACAGTATCTATTCTATCTCCTGCAGCGAGTTCTGAATGTGTATAACTGCTGTTAGTAAGCGCCGTCCCATCATAGACCTTCGTATCGCTGTCTGCTGTTATGGTAATTGCTTTTTTTCCTATATCAGCAGTTGTGCTTGTCTGATTTCCGGTTGATGCAAGTTCATAATTACCGGCTGCAGCTCCTTCTAAAGCCAGATCAGTTATTGTAACTGTCTTTCCGACGCCTGCAATTTCATCTGAAAATGTTCCTCGTCCTGTAACAGATAGGTCGTCGCCTTCAACTCTGCCACAAGCCGCCCAATTAATTCCATTATAGTTTAAGCTTGCCGCTATAGTACCGTCATATGCTTTATTTTCAGCAGTTATACCATTTATGGTAATAGTCTTTTTGTTTATCGTAAGCGAACCGCTAACATAAGTGATATTATAATTTGCAGTTACATCCGAATTTCCCTTTTTAATTGTTGCAGTTCCGGGGGTAATTGTTCCGCTCGATGTAACATTTTTAGTACTTGGAGTAAGTTTTATCGCCGTCAATGTATCCCCATTAGCCAGACCGGATACTGTAACATTAGTAACATCTGACGTGATCGTTGTACCATAAGTCACATTCTTATCTTTCGCAGTGATCGTGGCATCCCTTTTAACTATAGTAAATGCCTTGGTATTTTGAGCAGGCAGCGTATAATTTCCTTTTTTTGCACCGCCTAGTATAGCCGTTGCAGTATATGCTGTTGCACTGTAATTCGTCTGGGCACCATTTACACTTACAGTACAATCATCATTATTAATCACACCTGTGATACTTGCCGTAGGCGCATGAGACGTCCCGTCATATGTAAATGCAGTAGTTCCCCAGGAAAGGGTTAAAGATTTCGGATTGATCTTAACTGTTGCAACGCCACTATTCTTTGTTGTAGTTTCACTATTATCGGTACGCTTTGTTGTTACCACACAATAGTAATAATATGTTCCTGCATTTTTTCCTGTTGGAATACTATAGCTTGCATTTGTTGCTCCGTTTATTGCTGTACCTCCGGTGTTACTGTTTGTTGTCCCTCTATCGTACCACTGATAACCGGTGATTGTATGCCCGCTTGCAGCCGTCGCCGTTACATTTACATTTCCGCTGCTGTATCCATAAGTTAAAGTTGCTCCTGAGGATGTAACAGTTGGAGCTGTAGCCGAAATGACGGTCCAATGCGCATATATCGTTATATCTTCACTCGGCTTATACGAACTTCCACCATCACCTACTTTTGTTCCACCACTGGCAGCTGTATACCACCCATCAAATGTATAGCCTGAACGAGTCGGCGTTGGCAATGTAACAGGGTCACTACTGTTTCCACTTGCAGAACCTGGGGAAACACTTCCACCGTTAGCATTATATATGACAGTATGTTTGGGGTTGTAATATGTCTCGGTAAAATAATAAACAAAAACACCACCTTCAGCACCATAGCCACTACTACCTGATTTCAACTCCCATGCATTATTTCCACCTGTAAGAATTTGAGTCTCGCCATTAGAAAATGTAATTTTTCCGTTTGCATCTATTGTTGCACTTACACCAGTGCTGGCGCTTCCCTCCTTATCCCCTGTCCAATTAACATAGTTACTTCCAGATGAATTAAAGGCATATGTTGCTCCTTTAACATATGTATTTCCTGATTGCCATGACAGTCCTGTTTGATTCGTGGTATAAATAGCATCCGTCACAACGATCTCATACTCTACTCCGTCAACTGTAACCTTCATCCATTCTGTACTTGTAAATGCCTGATGAGCCGTAACTATCCACTTTCCGCCTTCATTTGATGCAGAAAAGAGACTTTCATTACTTACACTTACAGAAGTAATACTACTGTCAGTTGCTGCATTTCCGCTTCTCGCGCTTATTCCAACAAAAGAAAGTATGTCGGTAAGAGCAACTTTACTGTCACCCTGCATTACATACTGTTTTTCTTCGTAGGTAAACTCAACTGTATAGTAAGAGAATCCGTCCGTCTTTGCAGTTACTACATTTCCTTTTTCAGTTATACTAAGGGAATCTGCCACGAGATTTCCGTTTTCTTCCGGTATGTGGTAGATCGTTGTTGATAGATTCGGATTTGATACCTTATCTACATAGAAGCTTATACTAACAGACTGATCGTCTGATGGCTGAAGTTCATTTTTGTCCATGTCCAGGATTTTGACATCATAAGTATATGACATAGCTACTATGGCATCATCATCTCTTAATGCATTTACGGCATTATCAACCTTATTCTGCTCAGCCTTAGATACTTTAGATACATTTAAAGTAGAACCCTCAGGAAAGACTCCGGCAGGTGCACTAACACTTACCTGCACACCCCCTCCAAGATTTTGGGAAGCACTGAATGCAGGGTATTCCACTGTTTCTTCTTCCGAAACATCCTCCGTACTTTCTTCAGTCATCGGAATCTCGTCAGAATCCGACCCGACCGCCGGTATTTCATCGATAGTGCGTGTATGATTATCTTCACTAATTTCCGAGCCTTTTTCCACAACATTATCATTATTAATGTCTGCATTTATCGAATCTTCCCTAGCATCGGTAGAACTTGACAGCATTTCATTTTCGGCAGTACTTATAACCTTATCAGCAAATGCAGGCACATAAGAACTAGATAAACCGATGATGAGGGCAAATACCAGCATGATAGCAAAGATTTTATTAAGACTATCTTTCTTCATATCTCACACCCCTCACATAAAACATAAACTATAACACAACAAAACTATATATCTTCTATCTTTATAAGATTGGTATTGCCGCTCTGTCCGTTTGTAATACCACCTGTTATTATGACCTTATCACCCTTAGTCAGAGAAAGTGTTTCTGTCGCGATCTTCTTGGCGCCGTAGAAAAGAACGTCTGTTGAAGGGTACATCTCACACATCTTAGGGATAACGCCCCATGATAATGAAAGCTTTCTATAAGTTCTTTCATCCGTTGTAAGCCCTATTATATCAATAGGTGACCTGAATCGTGAAACCATTCTGGCTGTTATTCCGGAGATTGTACATGCAACGATTGCCTTAGCATCTACATCTATAGCCATGCCGCAGGTTGCGTGTGATATGGCATCAATATCATTTCTGATATCAAAATCAAAATTATGGAATCGCTTCTTGTAATTGATATTCTTTTCGGTAGTCTCTGCTACCTTTGCCATAGTCTCAACAGCTTCAACAGGATACTTACCTGCTGCAGTTTCGCCTGAAAGCATTATTGCACTCGAACCATCATAAACAGCATTTGCAACATCGGATACCTCTGCTCTGGTAGGACGCGGACTGTGTATCATGGACTCCAGCATTTCTGTTGCGGTAATTACTCTCTTACCCAGCATACGGCATTTCGTTATAAGCTTCTTCTGCATTGCCGGAAGCTTGTCATACGCAACTTCTACACCGAGATCACCTCTCGCAACCATTACACCTGCACATTCCTCACAGATATCTTCGATATTATCATATCCGCTCTGGTTTTCAATCTTAGCTATCAGCTCAACTCCTTCAGCATCATGCTCTTTGAGGAGAGCCTTAACATCCAGAAGATCCTGTTTAACGGAAACAAATGAGCATGCTATAAAATCAACTCCCTGTTCAAGTCCGAAAAGAATATCACTTTTATCCTGCTCTGAGAGATATTTCTGCTTTATAAGCTTTCCCGGAAAGCTCATGCTCTTCTTGTTGGAGAGAACTCCGCCTACTTCAACAACAGTCTTTATATCATGACCTTCTGTGCCTGTAACACGGAAAGTCAGAAGTCCGTTATTTAGGAGTATCGTATCTCCAACCTCCAGTTCATCAGCGAGTCCGGGGTAACTTACTGAAACCCTTTCCTTATTTCCTGTTATCTGATCTACTGTGAAAGTGAAGTTATCACCTTCCGATAGCTCTATACTTCCATTTTCAAATGTACCGATCCTATATTCAGGCCCTTTCGTATCGAGCATTATTGCTATAGGCATCTCCAGCTCTTCACGGACTTTCTTTATTGTCTCTATTCTTTTCTGATGTTCCTCATGAGTTCCGTGTGAGAAATTCAGTCTCGCTACATTCATTCCTGCCTTGCAGAGTTTTATAAGCATCTCTTCGGAATCACTGGCAGGTCCTATGGTACATACTATCTTTGTCTTTCTCATGTCTATCCTTCTTCAGCTTCATACTGTTCTAGTATCCAAGCTTCTCCATAACATCCATTACTTTATCTTTGTTTGCATCACTGCTGTATGCAACTATTACAGTGTTGTTTACGCGGATGGTATAGTAGAACTTTCCACCGTAGTTACCCTTGATATATTCATAATTCTTTCCATTTACGGTTGAATATGAACCGGAGCCTTCTCCACTGTCAAAAGCATACTTGGTGTAAAATGTTCTTGCGCCATCCTCTGTAGGGAACTGCTCAAGCTCCATGAAAACTTCCCAGTCCTCATTATATGCATACGCCGAGGTTATAGCATTCTCAGGATTCTTACTTGCATCTTCTTCCTTGTATGATGTAAGTCCTGCTTCGGTACAAGCACTCATAAAGCTTCCCGCAGTTGCTTCAACCTTCTCTTTGTTTACCATATTCAGTACTACTGCAACTACGGCAACGATTGCACCCACTACAAGAACTCCAACTATCGCAAGTATTATTGCCAGAGTCTTTCCACCTGACTTCTTAGGCGGCTGACCGTTCATTATCGGTCCCTGGTTAAACTGCTGTGGCTGATTCATTCCGGGCTGACCGTATGGCTGGCCCATTCCTGGCTGATTCATTCCAGGCTGCTGTCCATAAGGCTGACCCATTCCAGGCTGACCATATGGCTGATTCATTCCGGGCTGTCCGTATGGCTGGCCCATTCCAGGCTGGTTCATTCCGGGCTGACGGTTATATGACGGATTCATAGCAGGCAGACCCTGTGACTGATTCGGCTGGCCGGTGAGCTTTGTCGGCAGATCATTTGGCTGTCCTCCGTATGGCTGACCCATTCCAGGCTGCTGTCCAAAATTATCCATATATTTTTCCTCCATGACATTTTCCTGTAATATCAAATTACATAATCAAAATAATCAACTCCGTACTGGTACTGCTTACCCTTAAGTGTCAGCTCCTGATTCTTGATGCTGACCCTTGTTTCAGGAGCAACTGAGAATGTAATGAAGCAGTTACCACCTATAACAGAATCATGACCTATGACGGTCTCGCCTCCAAGTATGGAAGCATTTGAATATATTGTTACATTATCCTCTATGGTTGGATGTCTCTTATCGCCCTTCAGATGCTGTCCTCCCTTTGTGGACAGAGCACCTATGGTAACACCCTGATATATCTTTACATGATCCCCGATTATTGAAGTCTCACCGACTACAACACCTGTTCCGTGATCTATCATAAGATACTTTCCAAGAGTTGCTCCCGGATGTATATCTATACCCGTTCTGCTGTGAGCATATTCTGTCATAACTCTCGGAATAAGCGGAACCTCCAGAAGATACAGTTCATGCGCCATACGATTTATAGTAGTCGCCAGAAGTCCCGGATACGAAATGATTATATCCTGCTTATCATAAGAAGCCGGATCCCCATCATAAGTAGCCTGAATATCTGTATCAACATACTCTCTTATCATAGGAATTCTTCGGAAGAACTCTGCTGTAAGTTCGTCAGCTTTCGGTCTGAGAAGCTCTTCCTTCTCATCCGTGAAGTCCGGTCTGTGACGAAGCGCTACTTCTATCTGCTTCGACAGATTGTAGAATGTATCTTCGATGAGTATGGAGAGTCTGAATTCATTATTATTACTCTTATAAATCTTTTCCTGATAATATCCCGGAAACAGAATATGTATCAGCTTCCTTGTCACGCTCCTGACCTCATCCCTGTCAGGCTGACCATGGATATCCATCTCATCTATATCTCTGCCTTTTTTGTAATCATCCAGGATCAGAGAAACCAGTTCTTTGATCTCAGCATCAAGATTATTGGACATTACTATCCTTCCTCTCTCGTTTTAATCAATCTACACCGCAGAAAAAAGCTTTTCCAACAAATGCAAATATCAGTCCATATTCGGTCTTATTCTACCAAATATGGGCTGATATTTGAAGTAAAATGTATAAATTCCTGTATACATTCCTATTCGTGCTTTACTCGTATCTGAGAGCCTCGATAGGATCGAGAGCTGCCGCCTTCTTGGCCGGATAGCTTCCGAAGAAAACTCCAACAAGCATCGAGAAGAATACTGATATCAGTATAGCTTTTATCGATGGTGTGATGGAAATCTCAAAAAGGTTCGACAGACTCGAATAGCTGTTCATTATGAATGCCTTAGCAACCTTTCCTATGAGCACTCCATTTAATATACCGATAAGAATACCTATGATGCCTCCTATGAGGCATATAACAACCGACTCAATGACAAACTGCCTTCTTATAGTTCTCTCTTTGGCACCAAGTGCCTTCTCTATACCTATCTCACGAGTTCTCTCTACGACACTGACAAGCATTATATTCATAACGCCGACACCGCCGACTATCAGAGAGATTGCAGCTATAAAGCTTATCGCTATTGTTATGACATTCAGGACTGCATTTATCTGGTCCAGAAGCTCTGATTCATTTGTAATAGCCGTATACCAGTTTTGATTCTCCTTATACTTATCATCAAAGAAATCCTGGAGCTCAGCCTTCATCATCTCCGGATCTTCATCTACGTTCCAGCTTATACTAAGGTAGTTCTGAACCTCAGGTTCTGTATTCAGCACATCATAAGCCGTATATGCAGGAAGAAAAATCGGCGTCGACTTCTCAGATTCTTTCTGTGTAGGTGAAAATGAACCGAGCACCGAAGTAGAGTATTCATAAACCCCGACTACTGTAAGGTCTACAGCAGAGCCCTCATCCAGAACAAAGTTTATGGTCTTTCCCAGAGGATTCGTGCCTTCTTTAAAATACTGTCTCACAAAAATATCTGAAATAATACAGGTGCTCTTATGCCCTCTTACATCATCAAGAGTAATAGTCCTGCCGTAAATAATATCCAGCTTATATGATGTTATAACCGGTGCGGTTGCTCCGGTCATGGTAAAGAGACCCTTTCTTCCGTCCGGACTGACAGCCTTACCGCTGCCTACAGGTACCGTAATGAGAGCTTCAAAATGTCCAGGATAAGTATCATACAGCTCTTCCAGCATATCAGTGGTAAAAAGGTCATCTTCAGTAAGATCCGGATATTCATAATCGCCATTCATAACATCTTCCGTGCTGATATTCGGCAACAGCTGTACATCGAAGATATTAACACCCATCGTGTTAAATGTATTTGAAAGAGTCTTCTGTATCGAATTACCTATGGTAGTTATGGTAATAACCGAACTGATACCTATGATTATTCCGAGCATGGTAAGGAAGGAACGAAGCTTGTTGGCCCTTATTGTTGCGAGGGCAAGTCTGATGGTCTCAAAGAACCCCATTCGATGCACCTCCCTTCGTATCCCCTGTTATCTCTCCATCCATGATGGTAACGATACGCTCTGTTTCTTTTGCAAGCTCAGGGCTGTGCGTGATAAGAACTATGGTTCTGTGTTCCTCTTCATGAAGCTTATGGAATATGTCCATAACAAGATGTCCTGTCTTTGTATCAAGCGCACCGGTAGGCTCATCTGCGAGAATAATGGAAGGACTGTTGGCCATGGCTCTTGCTATGGCAACTCTCTGCTTCTGACCACCGGACAGCTCGTTCGGATTATGGAGCATACGGTCTTCCATTCCGACTATCCTGAGAAGTCTTTCTGCCTTCTCACGTCTCTCCCTTTCCCTCATACCGGCATACATCATGGGCATCTCTACATTTTTCAATGCATTTATACGCGGAATGAGATTGAATGTCTGAAATACAAATCCGATCTTCTGATTCCTTATCTCACTCTGCTCATCGCTGTCCATAGAGCTTACGTCCACTCCATCCAGATAATATACCCCTTCAGTAGGACGATCCAATGCACCTATGATATTCATAAGTGTACTCTTTCCGGAACCGGACGGACCGACTATGGAGACGAACTCTCCCTCCGAAACGGTCAGATTGATCCCATGAAGGATTTCCAGCTCGTTCGGCTCGCCGATGTAGTAGCGCTTTATGATATTCTGCATCATTATAATATCTGACATAGCGCTCTCCCGTTTATTCATCCTCTGTCGAGGTATTATAAATCGTTGTGAAATCTATAACCGCAAAGGTCTGGTCTTCTGAAACCATATCAGGAGTTGTAACAACTGTATCTCCCTCTTTGAGGCCGTCCTTAATCTCAACATAATAGCCCGTTTCCATACCGACAGAAACGAAGGTCTTTCTGGCTATATATACATTTGGCTGGGCAGGATTGCCCTCAGCAATATATACGTATGTATTATCATCCTCATCAGTCATTACAGCATCATAAGGAACGGCAATAACATTCGGAATCTCATCCAGAACTATCTTGCCTGTTGCATTCATTCCGATAAGGAGGTCCGTATCCTTATCTTCAATAACTATCTCTGCAGAATACCCGGTGCTCATTCCCTTTTCATCTTTGGAAACTACCTTAACAACTTTTGTGACTTTTCCTGTGAATTCCTGATCTCCGGTCGCAACTGTCTTGATAACTGTCTTCTGGTCTTCCTCTACTTTGAGAATATCACTTTCATCTATGGCAACAGTAATCTTCAGCTTCTTGCTGTCCTCAATAGTCATAAGAACATCAGATCCCGCCATACTTCCTTCTGCGACATTAAGAGATGTAATGATTCCGTCCATAGGAGCAGTAACCTTACATTCCTCCAGCTTTCTGTCAAGATCCTCAAGCTTATCTATAAGTGATGTATCTTCTACTTTGTAATTTGACTCTTCTATGGCGTCATTTGCCGCATCTATCGCTGTATCAGCTGTCTTTGCAGCAGCATTGTAAGCATCCTGTGCAGCCTTTACAGCATCATCAAAAGCAGAGAGTCCCTCCTTTATTTCACCAAGCTGTTCTGCAAGTGATGATATCTCATCTGAAAGCTTAAGAATATCAGCCTCGACCTGGGCAAGTTCCTCTTCAGGAGTCAGTTCGCCATCCGCCGGAACATCTTCTCCGCCTTCTTCAGGATTCTCTCCTTCACCACCGCCTGCGGCAGCAGCATCCTCGATTATCTTTTTTAACTCTGCCTGTCTTGCAGTGAGCGCCTCCATATCAGAAACTTTACTGTTATATTCAGTGAGGAGTGAATTATATCCTGCATACGCAGAATCTCTTTTTGCTGTTGCGTCATCAACTGCTTTCTTAGCATCGGCCAGCGACTCATTCTTATCACTCTTTGCATCGGCAAGATTCTTCTGAAGCTTTCTCTTCTGGTAAGCTTCATATGCATCTGTACCCTCTATCTGCTTAAGAAGGCTGTCGTGTTCCTTCTGGAGATCTTCATCTTCAAATTCACAGAGAACATCTCCCTCTTTAACATAGTCTCCGACATCTACATTGAGTTCCTTTATGGCTGTTCCGGTAAGTGTAGTAGTAATATTAACCTTGTTCTGGCTCTCTACTACACCTGATACGCTTATATAATTCATAAGGTCCTGCTTCTCAACATCCTCAATAGTAGGCTGATTAAGTGATGACAGAGCCTTCATTCCTTTATTTACGATATACGCACATCCACCAATGATAAGAACAAGCACACCAACAATAATCCCCACTACTATTAGTGCGGTTTTCTTCTTCTTTTTTTTCTTTTTCGGCTGCACCGGTGGAACTGCCGGATACGGCGGGTACTGATACTTATTCATTTCCGTTTCCGGTATTACCTCGGTCTTCGTCTCGCTTTCCGGGATTACAACTGTTTTATCCACGCCGTCGCTCACCGTATCATCGATTATTATTGTATTATTAGTATTCTGTCCGTCCATATATACTCCTTGAAAAAATATAGCCGGTTACGATATAACCTTTTTAACCAACGTAAAAAGAATAACTGATGCATCGAAAAAAATCAACGCACCAGTTACTAAATTACCTTAATATTCTATTAACAATGAAAAACTTAGAACTCTTCAGCAAGCTCCAGTGAATGCTCTTCATTCAGATTCTTACATACCTCGATGAATCTTTCGAGCGGAATTCCATTTGCCTGCTTATTACCTCTGATGTTTACTGAAACTGTACCTTCTTCAGCTTCCTTATCACCGAGAACAAGTACATATGGCTCCTTGAACTTCTTGAAGCCCTTGATCTTATTCTTCATGTTATCATCGCTGTAATCAGCTTCAACTCTGATTCCTGCCTTGCGGAGAGCCTGCTCAACCTTCTTTGCATATTCATTATGCTCTTCTCTGATAGGAACTATACCTACCTGGAATGGAGAAAGCCAGAATGGGAATGCTCCCTTGAAGTTCTCTATAAGTATACCTATGAATCTTTCAAATGAACCGAATATAGCTCTGTGAATCATAACAGGTCTCTGCTGTGATCCGTCCGGTGCTACATACTTAAGGTCGAAGTTGAGAGGCAGCTGGAAGTCGAGCTGGATAGTACCCATCTGCCACTCACGTCCAAGACAGTCTTTCATCTTAAGGTCGATCTTAGGCCCATAGAATGCTCCGTCGCCTTCATTTATCTCATAATTGCCTTCACCGTACTTCTTATCAAGAATTCTCTTGAGGGAAGCTTCAGCTGCATCCCAAAGTTCAGGAGCACCCATAAAATCTTCAGGTCTTGTTGAAAGCTCAGCTGCATATGTAAGACCAAATGTCTCATATATGTATTTTGCGATATCCATGATATCACCGATCTCATCCTCAATCATATCCTCAGTAAGGAAGGTATGATCATCATCCTGATGGAACATCTGAACACGGAAAAGACCGTTCAGCTCGCCACTCTTCTCACGTCTGTGAATAACCTGAGTCTCGCTGTATCTTATCGGAAGATCCTTATAGCTGTGAAGTCCGTTCTTATATACATTTATAGCATTCGGACAGTTCATAGGCTTGATAGCATATTCAACATCCGTGCTTATTACTTCATCGCCGCTTTCTTCATCTACTGATGCATTTGTTACAAGGAACATATTCTCTTTGTAATGTCCCCAGTGACCTGATGTCTCCCAAAGCCTTCTGTGATTTATAACAGGAGCAAGTATCTCCTGATAACCATGCTCGTCATGAATTCCTCTCCAGAAATTCAGCATAGCATTGTAAAGCTTGAATCCACGAGGGAGCCAGTATGGCATACCAGGTGCACTTTCATCAAACATGAAGAGCTCCTGCTCACGACCAAGCTTCTTATGATCACGTTCCATAGCTTCCTTAATGAAGTTAAGGTGCTCCTTGAGCTGCTGCTTGTCAGGGAATGCATATACATATATTCTCTGAAGCTGGTCACGCTTTTCATCACCTCTCCAGTAAGCTCCTGAAACAGACTTAACCTGGAATGCAACATTCATTAATTCCTGTGCGTTATCAACGTGAGGTCCGCGACAGAGATCAACGAAATCATCACCTGTATAATAAAGTGTGAGAATCTCATCCTCAGGAAGATCAACAATGAGCTCGTGCTTAAACTTCTGATCTTTGAAAAGCTCAAGCGCATCATTTCTTGAAACCTCTACACGCTTGAAGTCTTCACGGCGCTTGATGATCTCACGCATCTTATCTTCTATTGTCTTATAGTCATCTTTAGTTACTGTTCTCGGAAGGACAAAATCATAATACATACCGTCATCAATCTGAGGACCGATGGCATACTGTACATTTTCCTTTCCGAATATCTCGATAATTGCTTTTGCAAGAATATGAGCCAGTGAATGTCTGTAAACACTCAGGAAATACTCTCTTCTTTCTTCCTTGTCCATAGTTTGTCTCCTTTTATATTATGAAATGTTACGTACATATCCGATTGAAACATATCTATCCAGCAGAGCTCTGTAATCAGTATCATCCTCTGCTTCTGAGCAAAAGACTCCTTCGACCATATATCTTACGCTTCCGTCAGAGAGTTCTTCTTCAACATTGTAGTGATCTCTGTACACCATAAGCCGTGACACCTTGCGGTCACGAAGTATTCCCTTGCATTCAGATGCGGTGCAGTACGGAAAATTCACATTCAGTATCTGTCCCGGAACATAAGGCATATCTATATATTCATCCAGAATCTGTTCCAGATACATATCTGTCACTTCATGTTCAGGCCTTGATGCTTCTGAAAATGCTATAGCCGGATAGCCCTGGAATTCTGCTTCAAATGCAGCGCCTGCAGTAGCAGAATACTGGATATCTGATGCAACATTATAACCGAAATTGATTCCGGATAAAACTATATCCGGTTTTTCAGGCATAACATTTAAACTTCCTACACGCACAGCATCTCCCGGAGTACCGCTGCAGCTATATGCCATAACACCTGAAACAGGAAAACTGACAGGTGTAACGGTGACCGGATGTCGGAGGGATATACTATGTGATGCCGCACTTCTTTCGGAATCAGGAGCCACTACCCAGACTTCGCCATACTTCTGCGCAGCCTTTGCAAGTCTCACGATTCCATCCGATAAGACACCGTCATCATTTGTTATCAGAATTCTCTTCATATTCCTCCGGATGTTAAAGATAGTCTCTAAGCTTTTGTCCAGTTGCGAGTATAAGACAAACTGCGATTCATTTCAAGGATTATTATTTATCTAATCCTTGGCGAGAATACTCCGCCTTCTATAAGACGGGGATGAATCGCCTCAATTTCTAAAAACAAGTTGTAATAATTGTCGAAATCACATTGAATAATCTATAAAAATATGATATAATAAGTTCAGTAGTAAATTCAAAAAGAGGCTCAAAGTAAATGAATTTTGAAACTAATAATCATTCAGTGTTTTCAATGCATTATCACCTGGTTTTAGTGGTGAAGTATCGCAGAAAAGTAATCAATGATACTATTTCAAAGCGTCTTAAAGAAATATTTGAGTATATTGCTCCTAATTATAACATAACCATTGAAGAATGGAACCATGACATAGATCATGTACATATTCTCTTTAAAGCAGAACCCAATTCAGAATTGTCTAAATTTCTAAATGCATATAAGTCCGCGAGCAGCAGGCTTATAAAAAAAGAATATCCGGAGATAAAGCAAAAACTTTGGAAAGAATATTTCTGGTCAAAGAGCTTCTGTCTTATCACCACCGGTGGTGTAACTATAGATGTCATAAAGGAATATATCAAATCTCAGGGAGAGGATAAACCTGATGGCAGACGTAAAAACAAACAGAGCAATCAAATACAGGATCAAACCCAATAAAGCTCAGGAACAGCTCCTGCAGCAGACGTTTGGGTGTGTAAG
>JHWR01000020.1 GCA_000687655.1 Lachnospiraceae bacterium YSB2008 | reverse complement strand
CCGTAGATGAACATAAGGAACTGGATCAACTGATAAGTCCCCTTCTGAAGAAAGGACAGCCATTATTCCACATTTATACTAACAATAAGGATTCCATGCCATGCAGCCAGCGTTCTATTTACAGGTACCTCGATATGGGAATATTTGAAGCAAAGAACATAGACCTTCCTAGAAGGGTAAGATACAAGAAGCGTTACAGTAATGACAACTCTTCTAAGGAGCTTAAAGAAGTACGTAAAGCCAAGATAGGGAGAACCTATGACGACCTCCGTAACCTCATAGCAGATAATCCGGAGCTTGCCTGTCAGATTGTAGAAATGGATACAGTAATGGGCTGTCATGAATCAAAGAAGTGTCTTCTCACCCTGTATTTCATCAATAGCAGTCTTCAGCTTGCCTTTCTCCTTGACAGCCATAGCGAGGAAGCTGTAGGAGAAATATTCGATTATCTTGAAGAACTTCTCAGTCTGGATACCTTCAGGAAGCTGTTTTTTATAATTAAGACAGATAACGGAATAGAGTTCGCTGATCCGGTATTTCTTGAAACTTCAATACATGGAGAAAAGCGTACAAGCATCTATTACTGTGATCCATACTCTTCTTATCAGAAAGCAGAATGTGAGAAAAACCATGAATTCATAAGATATGTGATACCTAAAGGAATCTCAATGGACAACCTTACTCAGGAAGATATAGACCTTATGATGAGCCATATAAACAGTCTCAGCAGACCTAAATACTGTGGATGTACACCTTATGAAGTAGCAAAGCTTTACTTCGGTGAAGACGTACTTAAGAAACTCGGGCTTACCAAGATAAAGGCTGACGAGATAAATCTAAAACCTGATCTACTGAAGAAGAAAAAGTAATTTGCCGAGGTAAACGCCACAACAAAGATAAAGAAGGCAGTTGCATTTACTCTGTCGAGTATAAACAAATCTGCCTTCTTGTCATGTTTTCATGTACGAAAATATAGGATTTTCAAAGACTTTCTAAGGTATGTAACCTATATTTTTAGCCCTAAAACCTTCTCGTAGAGTGGCATTTAATCTGGCATTTTCAAGATTTTGCCCCGATTGCATCTACTTTGACACTCAACGTTCTTTTACTTTCTTCCTAATTTAGAATCCTTTTTGTCATTCTTCTTTGAATTAGGATTCTTCTTTGAGATAGGCTTCTTCTTTGTAGTAGTATTCTTAGTCGAAGCATTCTTCTTATTCTTAGGAGTCTTTATAACATTACCATCTTCATCGAAGGAGATGTCATTCATGAGCATTTCATTTTCTACATCCTGCATGAAAGCCTTCATGTACTTATCTACCGTCGCGTCACCGGTCCCATGCAGCATGCCCTTATTTCGTGCCTCGAACTGCCTGTCAAGCGCCTGTCTGCCAAGCTCTTCCTGCTCCTTTTTCTGAGCAGTCTTCATCTCATCCGTCATCTCAAGGTTTTCCCATGAATCATTTCTTTCTTTTATGATTCTGTTTACTCTGTTGATTCCGTAGCCATCAAGCTTGACATACTTAGAGCTGTTAGGATCCTTTATGCCGTAAACTCTGTTTACTTTCTCCATTGCACTGTCTACTACTTTTGCAGTACCCGGAACCTCTTCCTTAACTATTGCAAGTGCATCCAGAACAGCCTGATACTTATCCTTTTCAAGACCCTTGAGTTTTCTCTTGGTGCTGACAAATTCATCAATGCTCTTGACCAGGTTGAAAGCATCCTTTCTGGCATCTGCCGTCTTATATTGTCTTTTCTTAGATGATATTTCCTTCACACTGTTCAGGAAGTTATTGTATTTCTCATCACCTTTGCTAAGTCCCGGAGCGGACTCGGTAAGCTTCTGCATATTGTCCACGAAGCTTGCCTTGTTCGTCACGGTATATGTTGAAACAAAGAGATTATTCATATTTGTCTTAAGGTCTTCCGGTTTTTCAAGAAGATCCCTAAGATTCTGATCAGACATCTTATCGATAGCGAAAGCTCTGTTCATCTCTTCCGCATACTTATGAATACGCTTTGTATCAAACTTTGCTGAAGGATGATGATCAAGAAGATTCTGAGCACCGAAAGCCTTGGTGAGCTTATCAAGCATGACTTTTCTGTCTGAATTGATGAATCTGATGCCAATATGCTTGTCTATATAGTCATCATACTTCTTCTGATCTGCCTCAGCCTCTTTCTGCTTCTTTATGCGAGCATTAAGCTCCTTTGGTGAAAGATTCACTAAGTCTTCGCTTGTTATAGACTTCGTGCGAGGATCATTTTCAATCTCATTTTCATCGTCATCCTTAGGATTATCATCGTAGTCCTTGAAGAATTCGCGTTCTTCTTCATCAATATTATCGAAGGTACCCTCACTTCTGAGTTCATCCTCAAGGTTATTATTTTTATCCTTCTGACGCTCTCTGTCCAGATACTGCTGTACATATTTAAGAGATGTCTGCTTTATCGGATCCTGCGTCTCCTTTTCTTTTTCGAGTATCTCCGCAAGTTCCCTGGCCCTTGCCTCAGGTGTTATATTCTCAGAAAGAATGGTACTTATATTGATAGCCGTAAAATCGTCATGAAGATTGAAGAGTGCACGTGCAAGGCCTTCTTCTATACCCCTGTCGTGACAAAGTCTGGTAAATCCACCAATCTTTATATCATGTCCACCAAGTTTTACGGCTTTACCCTTCTGTATTATTATTTCCTCAGGTCTGAGATCTCCCTCCTTCGGGCCTTCCTCAACAGGTGGCTTATTATCCTCAATTATAATACCGTCCATCTTTGGTGGATTATTCGCGGCATCATCCATCTTTGGTGGAACGTTGACAACCGGAGGCTCATCCACTTTCGGTGGTTCGTTGTCTCCGCCTTCAGGATTGCCTTCACCTTCAGGTTTTCCTTCGCCTTCAGGTTTTCCTTCGCCTTCAGGCTTTCTGTCGTCTTCAGGCTTATCTTCGAATTCCTCGCCGTCGACATTTCTGTCCTTGAGCTGCTCCGCTATAAGGTTAATATTATCCTTATTGTTATCAGCGGCCTCGCGAAGTAATCTTTCCTGCTCTGCCTTCTCCAGTTCCTCAAATTCTTTAATACCCTCTGAAGTATTGAAGATAGCATCAAACTCTTCTTCTGTGGTATCGTCTATACCGTCCTTGTTGGTATCGTCCTTTGGTTCGCCGTTATTTTCGCCTTTTTCGCCGCCCTTTGCATCCGGTTCCGGACCTCCGGACGTGACAGTTTCCTTACCTTCAATTCTGAGTATTGTATGACGGAGTGCTTTGTTGAGTTCATCAACGGAGTCTTTCACATAACGGCTCTTAGGATTTGCGTTCGCACGTATAATCTTGCGGAGTGCATCTGCAGCCTCCTTTTCATTTGCCTGTTCTATAAGCTTAGTATATAAAACAGAGAGCTCCGGCTGATACAGGTTATAAAGTGCATTAACTGTTGATTCTGCAATTCCTGTTTCCTTAAACATGTTCTTGAAGTCTTCATAGGTAGTTTTACCACCGAAGTCTATCGAAGTTCTCGAAGGATCAACATAAACATGCCTCTTAGGTTTCTTTGGTTCATTATTAACAGGCTGTGCATCCTCCGGCTTCTCATTTGCTTCCTCCGGCTTCTCGTTTGCTTCCTCCGGCTTCTCGTTTGCCTTTTCGAGTTCCTTCTGCTCCATTTCCTTCTCATATTCAGACTTAGGAAGCGGAACTGTCTCAGGTCTGTCACCCAGATGCTCAAAATCCACATTCTCCGGTTTGAAACCAATTGCATCAAAGAGTTTCTTTCCGTCCTTGGTAGGCTTGCCCTTCTTAGTAAGTGCGTTATAGCCTTCCTTGAACTTTGTGGAACCTATATCATAGCGCTCCAGGCCAGATGCCAAAAGACTTGTCTGTTTGTCAGCGCTGATATTACGATGCTTTGATTCCTGTATATCATACTCACCTTCAAGCATGTTATAAGCACCGATACTCATCTTGATGTAATTCTTAAGAGTATTGCTTGTCTTGGAAAATGGTTTCTTAAGATCCTTGACACTTGCCTGAGGGAGCTTAAGGCTCTGTTTTGTAACCTCATAAATGTTAGGATTCTCAACACATGCCTTCAGAATATTACCGTTGGATATATCTGCAACCTGATTAATACTCTCAACACATCTTGACATGGCTGACGGGTCATATTTAGCGTATGTATTATGAATATTGTTTGCCCCGAGATCCTTACTGAGACTTACAGAATCACACAGAGAAGCCGTAAGATTTACAGCATCGTATATATCAGCATCTCTGTGTATAATATGATCCAGCTTGATCTTGCCATCTGCAAGAACTACACCTTGTCCGGGAACATGGCCTCTGAACCTCTTGCCGGCATCACCAGTTAGGTCCATACCGTCTTCACCATTAATTCTCTCCATGAGCTTATCGTACTTAGCTTTTAACTCATCAGCCTTCTCATTCTTTCCGAGTGCTCTGAGAACAGGCATCATGGCATCATAAGTCATCTTGAGTCTGAAGGTTGCTATAGCACCCATATGATTTGTAATGTCTGCCTCTTCTTCACGAGTCCAATCAGGTCGATAACCAATCACTTTGGACATAGTACTCATGATTTCCGAAGTACGGTCTCTTCTTGTTTCAGAATAAACACGAATATAATCATCAAGTTTATCTTTGAATCGTTCTGCTTTTTCTCTTTGGATTCCGGTGAGGTCAAGATCCGTCTCATCACGATAATTTGGAGCATTCTCCTCAAGCTCTTCAGTGACACTCTCAAGAGTAGGTCTCTGTACCTTAATATCAGCATCATCAAGAAGAGGTCCGTTATTGACCTTTTCTTCAACTGCCGCTGTAGGATCATATCCAAGAAGTTCCTTTGTTGAGTTAAGGAGTCTCTGTTCCTCCTCAGGCTGTCTGTCCTGCATCTTTCTTCTGAGGTTTTCTGCATTGACCTTCTTAGGAAAGTATGCCTGTTCGAACTTGATGACACCGTCTACAAGTATGTCTCTTTCCTTTCTGTCCTTAGCTGTATCTTCCTTTCCGGCAAAGAGTCTTACTCTGAAACCGTCATATTCCTGCTCTGCCTTCTCACGATTGGCATCATTCCTTATTAACGCAGGAGGCATCTTAAGCGTTCCGTCTTCATTTAACTGAAGAGTACTACTTGGAACGTTATGGAAGGTCTTACCATCCTGTGCAAGCTCTATATCACTCATCCAGACCAGCTGAACATTATGTGCTCCGGAATTAAGAATACCCTTAAAATAGGAGTTTGCTGATTTCCTGTCTATCCTATCAGCCGGATCATTTGTTGAGCTCATTGTAAGGAGAGTATCCCCCTCGATACCAACTATTGTAATATAATGGCCACCATTTGTTATAGTGATAGGTGACTTATCCTGAGTAATTGTCTTTAATACCTGTTTCCTAAGAAGCTTAACTGCGTTATCAAGATAAGCGCTCTTCTCCTCCGGCTTGAATTTTTTTCCGAGCATCTGTTCTGCTTCTGCAATACACAGCACGTCAAGGGTTCTCATCATGGAATCCGGTGCCATATTGAGCGCAGAATCTCCCATGTCTACGGCATTCTGCATAGCATTCTTGTTATATGCCATATCTGCAATATGTATTTTCTTACCGGCATCGCTCTTAAGCCTACCCTGACTGTAATTCGGGCGGAAGGATCTGATATCCTCCTGTGTTATATTCTTGATACCACGACCCTGAATGAGCATCTGCAGTCCGCAAGACCAGCATCCATCCCCACTCGTCTGGTACTTAGGCATCTTGACATCAAGCATAACTCCACCATTAGCGGTGTTAATAAGGGCAGGGCGATCTGCGAACGGTTCTTCGCCATCCTTTCTCGACTCAGCTCTCCTCTTATTCTCAGCAATCTTATCCAGAGTCTCAAGACGTTTCATGAGTCTGGCCTTACCCTTTATGTTGAGCTTAGGATTTCTAACAAGATAGTTTTCTATCTGCTCTTCATTTCCGGTATTACGCATCTCAAAATTAAGAATATTCTTCTCATGTGCCTGGAATCTTGTATCCCTGTCCAAAAGAGTATCAGTACTCTTGTCATCATATGATTCGAACTCCCATGCCTTTGGATATTCATTTACAAGTGCAAGGAAGAACGTCTGCTTCTCCTCAGAAGTTTTGAACTGCTTGAAATCATTTTTTAATGAATTGATATTCAAGCCGGCATTATAAGCAAGATTAATCTGCTCTGCTAAAGCTGCAATATCCTTTTCAGTTATATTAATATTTTTTCTCTGTGCACCCATACCTGCATCTCCTTATAAATGTATCGAAAAGACTATACTTCGATTATAAAACATCTGCATTTAATATATCACATATTTAACAACAAAACCGCAACAAAAAAGGAATGCGCCTCATTTTTTGAAACGCATTCCATTCTATCTTTTGACGTTATATTATAAAGTCTGTTTTTGTCACTCGTTGTTACTTACTCATCTGATTCTGTGGCTTAAGTTCAAGATTGTTTTCTTTCTGAGCAGCCGGATTGATCTTACGCTGGTTCTTCTCACGCATCTTCTGCTCTCTTATCTCATCACCCTTCTTCATAGCACCATTCTTGATCTGGTCTGCTATGTTCTCCGGTGTAACCTCCTTGCCTTCAGCAAGCTGTGACATTGTATTATTAACCACATCTTTAACTAAAGGATTCTTGATAGTTGCATCTATATCTGCCTTTGATGGAACTATAGAATTATCAAGTCTGTTCATAGCTGAAGAAAATGATTCGCCCGGCTTAAGATTGAACTCACCCTGTCTCTCAAGATCCTGCATTCTGTTCTGGAAGAAGAGAGTTCTTCCAACGCACTGCTCAAGCTCTGCCTGCTTATCCTTATCATCGATATTCATACCAACAAGCTTATTCATTGCTTCCTGTTCCTGCTTGATGGCTGCCTCACACTGCTTCCTCATCTCTTCCATCTTTGCTTCTGTCTGAGTCTTGAACATCTGGGCACGCAGATCCCTTATACCTTCATTTACATCTATGCCCTGCTGAATTCTTGCCTCTTCATATGCACTCTTCTCAGTCTTCTTTCCGGCCTCATCACGCATCTCCTTCTGCTTATCCTTCATCTCAAGATAATCTCTTGAAGAATTATAAGCTTTAAGAGAAAGCTTATCGTACATCTCTATTTCATCCTTGGAAAGATTTGTTCTTCCTTTAATCTCCTTCATGAATTCGTCAAGCTTATTGAGATCCTTCTGCATTCTCTTGAATTCATTGGAGCTCTTTCTCATATCTGTTGAATAACGGAGTCCGTGCTTAAGTCTGTATACATCATCAGCCTGCTTTCCTATAATGTCAGGATCCACCTCAACTCCGTAATCCGGTTCAGCCTTCTTTATGTAATTAAGCTCAGGATTACCGACCTTTTCCTCAACCTCAGGCTTAATCTCCTTGCCGTCTTTATCCTTCTTTACTTCCTTTTCCTTCTTTGTATCGAACTTAGCTCTCTTCCTTTCAATCTCATCCTGGTAAGCCTTAAGAGCCTTTTCCTTCTTCTTAAGCTCCTCCATCTCGGCATTGATACGATTCTGTTCTCTCTCAAGTTCGGCAATATTAAGCTGATCTACATCATCTGCAGCTTCGTCAGCCTTTATCTGCTCCTCAACCTCTTCATCATCAAGGAACATTCTCTTACCGCCTGTGACGTCCTGAAGATGCTCCTTCGGTATATCATCCTCCTCAAGACCTCCCAGTTCAATATTATCTGTCTTTAACTGATTCTTTACTTCTTCTTCCTTATAATTTGGGTTATTGTTTTCAACATCCTTTGGCATATCTTTTTCCTCCCTAAATATATATTTGTAACTGTCCGATATGTATATCAGCAGTCACTTTACATTCTGCTGGAACATATACTAACACACCAATAGCAACAAAAGCGTAACAAAACAATCAAGCCTTGTTACGCTTTTAATTATACTATTCCAAAAAGTCTTAGAGCAAGTGTCAGGACAAAAAGAATCCCCATAAAAATCGGTATTCCTTTGACATAGATTTTAAGGTCATCCACACTCATAGTCATGTGACAGAACATCGATACTCCTATATAGCCAAGGAGTATCCTTAGCCAGAGTATGGATATGTGCATTATTCCAAAATAACATGCATAAACTATAGCTGCTCCGCAGAACATCGGTGCCGCAGATGCAAATGTATTCTGCAATGCCTGGAAGAACAGATTTCCTCTGTTCCTGAAGTTAACATGCCCGAGTGAATTACCTTCTCTCTTGAAGAGTGCAACCTCCGTAACCTCCGCGCCCGTAATAAACGCTAGAAATGCATGCGACAGTTCATGAAGCATGACCCCCGGGAAAAACAGGTAATTAATAGTTGCATATACCAGCCACGGATCCACAAAAAAGCCTACGAGAAGTGCTAACGCATCTCTAAGATAATTCAGAAAAAGTCCCAGCAGTATAATAGCAAATGGAAGTAACGCTGCAACTACTGCGGCGAACAGTATATTGTTCGAGTATATATCTTTTGCAAGTTCTGTAAATGTCATGCTGCTGTTCCTTTACAAAACATTTCTTATTTCTTTATTTCAGCCTGAGCCTGCTTCTTAACAACATCTCTTGCCATCTTACGTTCCATATCATTGGCAAGGAATCTGATAGCCTGCCTCTTGTTATTCTTCCCCTTAAGGATCGGATCTGTCAGCTTCTTGAACTCAGGAGTTTCTGCCATCTCCTTAGCCAGAGCCCTGAAGGTTTTCTGCGTGAATTCCTTGGAACCATGGAGTTTCTTATGTAAAGGTCTGTCTTCGTAATCCTTGATGTTCGCTTCGTTTATAATCATCTGATTCATAACGACAGCCGCCATCTTCTCACGAAGCATCTTTCTGTCCTTATCATTCATCTCTGCAGGATCAGTGCATCTTTCAAGAAGTATTATAGCGCCTTCTTCAGCAATCTTGGAAACATCTGCATAGATACCGCCTCGTTCCTGAGAAACCTTTCCCATACGTCTGATCTTAGCCCATGCTCTGTTTTTCTCTTCTTCCGCACTCTTTACCTTCTTCATAGTCAGAGTTCTCTGCTTTGGAAGCTTCTGGAAGAGATCCCACATTTCTTCCTTCATACGTGCATTTCTTGTCTTATTATATTTAAGGTCCCTTTCGTACTGCTTAGTTATTGGGAATATGATCTTCTGGGCAACTCCACTCAGTTTGATCAGATCCATAATCTTCTTCTCGTCACCACCGGCATTAGCAAGCTGGTTAGCTCTTTTAGTTATATTATCAATATATTCCTTAAGGCCGTTTTTAACCTTAAGCTCTCTTTCGATTATGTCGTCTGTAAAACCGTTTCCGGTTTTGAAGCTGCTCTTACCCGAAATAAAATCATCCTGAAGATGTCTTGTTTCTTTTGCAAGCTTCTCAACCTCTTTCAAAGTATCCATAAGGAATTTCTTCTCTGCAGAATAGTCAACATCACTGAACTCGTCTACAACAAAGTTTTTGAGCTGTCTGGTTGCACTTTCAAAACCATTTTCTCCTTTAAGCTCTTCTATATCCTTTTTCTCTTTTTCTTCAAAATCATCACCGTCGTAATCAACATTTGCATAGCTGAGTCTTCTTTCCATCTCGACCTCAAAGTCAGCCTCAAGCTCTTCAACCTCATGCTTGATTCTGTTAGGATCATTCTCAGCCATATAAATGAATTCCTGATTGTTAACTATTTCCTCAGCCATATCAGGATTGATAAACTTATAGAATCCTTCAGCGAAAGCCTTATCTCTGGCAGCCTCGAACTCCTCCTCATAGCTGCGGTTCACCTGCATGGCGATATTTCTCTCATTTTCCATGGCAATGCGGTTTCTTTCGTTGATAGTGCCGAAGAATATAGCTCCCTTAAGAACGTTTTCCATCTTACGTTTCTCTTCTTCCTGCTCCAGCTTGGCAAGAGTGATCTCCATATCCTTCTTCTCCTGCTTAGCCATACCTATCTGCTGGTCCATCATGGCCATAGCTTTTTCAAGACGGATTATATCCTCTGCATTTTCGGCAGAAGGATTCTGCTTCTGAATATTCTTTTCCTCATTCAGCCTTTGCGTAAGATAAGCCAGATTCTTATTCAGATTGGTTATAGAATCCTCCATAAGCTCAAGCAAATTCTTCTGCTGATCCTTTTTCTTATCCTGATCTCCCATATTAACCTCCAAATACGATTTAGAAACTACGTGTTACCCCACCTGCGTATTCTGATTGTGCCGGTCCTAAATATGTAAAGCCCAGCATAGTCGTATCGTCAAACAAAGGTTCTTCCCCGATAAAATTATCGACGGCCCTCCTCATTACTGTCAGAAGTGATTCATTGTTATGATTTCTGTTTGCATTCAGAACTTCAATTATCCTGTCTATACCAAACCTGTCTCCATCAATGCTCTTTGCATCTGTAAGTCCATCAGTATATAGGAATATTCTTTCTCCGGGCTTAAGATCATACTCAATCTCCGGAAAATCCATATCGGGCATAAATGCAACAGGTGGTCCGTGAACTTCCTTAACAACAGCAAAGCCCTGACCTTCCCTGTATATTGCAGGGTAATCATGTCCTGCATTACATGCCACAACATGTCCATTTGTTAAATCTATGATACCCAGCCAGACTGTGACAAACATACCTGCAGAGTTTTTCTCCGATATCATCATATCCGCATGTTTGATAATCTCACCGGGTCTTTCACCTCTGGTAGCAAGGGTTTTGATAATTGTTTTGGACAGTGACATGAAAAACGCTGCCCCAACACCCTTGTCTGATACATCAGCCACGAGTATGGCTACATGTGTATCATCGACCATAAAATAGTCGTAGAAATCTCCACCGACTCCTTTTGCAGGAGTCATGCTTGCAGCCATATCCACCTCAGGTCTGTCCAGAGGCTTATTCATGAGCATTCCATTTTGTATTCTGGCTGCCAGGTCAAGATCTGCGCCCAGCCTTTCTTTCTCAGCTGTAGCAGCAGTTAAATCTCTAATATAATTAACGGTATCATATTCCATCTTATCAATGGATTCTGCAAGACCGTTTATTTCTATAATATCACTGATACTTCTCAGACTGTTTTTCTCAGTCTTCGTATTCTCAGCTGCAAATCTTTCTGCCTCATCCGATATAGCTTTAATAGGCTTTATTATCTTTGATCCTATAGTCTGTATAGATATATATATGACTATAAGAGAAATGACAAATGTAACGATGCCGACTGACAACGCATATTTTCTTTTCGCCTGCTGAAGCTGTGCAACATATCTCTGTGCGCAGAGTATTGCTTTTACTTCGCCGGTGGTACTGCTCTTTATAGGTACACATGCAGTAACATGCGGTCTGCTTTCAGTACTGGACAATCTTGCTATAAAGCCATACTCAGCATGGCCTTCCCACAGCTGTTGATATAACTGCTTGGAATCCTCTGCAACAACCTGCTCAACATGCCCTATCTTCCAGGGTTCATATTCTGAATCCTTGGGAACAGCATCAAATACTGCTGTATAATAGTTATACTCAGATGTAGGAACTATAACAAATATGACGGACATATTCTGTACTTCTGTTATATCCGTCATAAGCTCATTCACCTTATCATATTCGCTTTTGATCTCAGAATCCTCAGGATTATTCAGATAATCATCTATATCGTCTCCATCGATATAAGTTGCACAGGTGTTGGCAGCATTAAGTGCTGAACTGTTGTACTCATTTGCAAAGGATCTTTCAAATTCCCTATAACCTATATATACAACTGAAAACGCAAAAATACCTACCAGTACAATAATCGAAATTACAGTAAACAGATAAAGACTGAATTTTTTATCCTTCAACAGCGTCATAGATTCTTCTTAATCCTCAGAATATTCTTTCCGTCCTTAAATTCATAATCTACGGAATCCATAGTATTCTTTACAAGATGTATACCGAATCCACCCGGTCTCTCTATAAACATTTCACCGGATGTATCTGCCTCAGGCGCAGCAAGCGGGTCAAAAGGCTTACCGGAATCCATGAACTGAACCATAACAGAAACCGGATTCTCATTGACACAGCAGAAAATCTCTGCTTTTCCTATGTCAGGTCTGTATGCGTAAGAAATAATATTAACAAATATCTCCTCTACAGCAAGTCTGATCTGCATCATAGGCTTCTTATCGCAACCGAACTTGAGCAGCTTGGTATCAATGAAATCCTGAACTATATCAAGCGCCTCTTCAACAGCATCAACTATTAAAGAATTACCATCTTCGCTTACCTTATATTCAATCTTTCTTCCACCATCATCACCGATGTGAAAAACCTCTCCATTAAAGTCCATAAAAGGCCCTCCAGTAAACTATCTCTTCTCACGTTTTTCCAAAAAGTCAGTTAACTTTTCCTTGAGTGGTACTCCCACACGTTTAGCTTCGCCCTTCCTGTTAATCACAAGAAGGAAATCAGAAACCTCTCTGCCAAACTTTGCCACGGAAGCTCTTACCGCAAGTGGTGCAGTAAGTGTCCTTGCAGTATACACATTCAGAGTCAGATCCCCTGAATCAGTTTCATAAAAAACAAGTACTGCAGGATAAAAAATGTATGTTTTAACAAGACAGGCTGCCGCATCCGGATTACAGTGCAGGTCTACCATTCTGCCTACATTTTCCATAGCTGCTGCGACGCGATATACAGCCTTCTTGTTATCATAGTCGGATATGAAGAGATATCTCTTCTTATGAACCCCGAGGAAACGGACTTTGTGCTCTCCGTCCGCGGATCCCCAGGTCTGAAGCCTGAATTCATCCACGGAAACGAAGTGCCCATCTTTGCCTATCTCCATCTGGTTAAGAAGAATCTTACGAGCCTCAGCTTTCATTATATCTTTCTGCCTTGGTTCTTTTTTCTTCTTTTCCTTCTTGTCCTCTTTTACTTCTGAAGTTTTCTTTTCTTCTTTGTCTGCCAACTTAAGTTACCTCTTGTATCTGTAACAGTAGTTTTACTCATTTAGCCTGATGTTGCATCTGATGGCGAACTTACCGTTGCCGGATCAGGTTCAACCGTAATCATTACGACATCCTGAATTTCCGGTGCATCCACAGGCGATATTACTATCTTGTATACCGCCAGCGATCCTGTCTGACCTGCTTCTGTCGGATTAAGCGGCGTTGTGAATGAGAACTTCGGATTGCCCGCCAGATCTACTGTTACAGTATCTGATGTTACATCACTAGGTGCGTCACCTATCATCTTATATGCCTTAACTGTAAAGCCGGCCTGCGTCTGTGTAAGTGTAACACTGAAGCTGAATATGTCTCCGGATTTCGCAGGTACCTGTGCCAGATGGTCTTCAACCTGAGTAATACCCGTATTATTCTTTGTATAATACGTTGTCATATTGACATTATTGAGTCTGAGTATTCCACCCTGGTTTATACCAAGGAAAGTCTGCTCCACTGATCTGTTCCAGCTCTTTTTGTCATAACCAATATTTACATTTACGCCTGATATAGACCAGCTTGCATTTCTACTGTCAACTATCTGCTGTAATACTTCACCGGTTCCGCCCTGTTCCGATACAATATCACTTGTTCCCTTATCGGTTATAAGTGTACCGTAATAAGGCACTACATTCAGCGAAGGTATATCCATATTGGAATGCAGATTCTTGAGCATAACCCTTACAGTCTGGCTGCCCTTAACAAACTTCTTCGTATCGCCTTCCAAATATTTAGTAATATCAGGATAAAGCTTGGAATCCATAAGATTGTCAGAATTCCTGAAGTTGAATGTCATCTGAACATGATTCATATCATCGCCGTCAGTCTCACCAGTACTGTCAGTTGTTTCAAATGTAAGGAATACCGGTGCAACACTGCCCTCGCCGTACGGCTCCCTCGATGTTACATTCTTTCTGGTTGTTCCTGTTCCATCCTGAAGTGAGAAGCTGTCTGCAAATGAAACATAACTCTTCCTTGTCAGGTCTACCGTCTTATATGTTGCGGAAGCCATATCAAGTTCTTTCTTGGCATCATAGTTTACACCACATCCGGCATAAACATTACCCTGAAGCTGTCCATAAGTCTTGACTGTATAACCGGTTATCTCATTTACATATGGTATATCGTAATCAAGCTCTACATAAGTGCCCTCACCTATCGAAGTGTAACCCTGATCAGTTATATAAACATAAGGTGAACGATATTCCTTGGAGCTCTTGTCCAATGATGATGTATATGTAAACGATACTGCGATATCTCTCTTCTCTGCAAAAAGATCCTGAGAAGGAGTTCCTTCACCAAACACAAATGCTATCTTCTGTTCATTATATTTCAGCCACGTATTATTCGTAGTTGACGGATATGCCGACAGAAGCGAACTCTTTGCTGCACCATCAAGCAATACATATTCATGGGTATCTATAACAACATCGTCCCTTACATGCTGAAGTATTGCATGATTAAATCTCATATCTTCGTTATTACACTGGATTCTGATCTCACCCGGTGCTATGAAGTTTGGTGCGCTTAAGCCCGTCTGATAGAACATTGCATCCGTTGTTCCACTGAATGCACTGTTGATTCCCTTTGTACTGATCTGCTGTACGTTCGAGAATGGAGTGCTGTAGTAGAGCTTACTAATATTCACTCTCGTGCTGTCAACATACTTCTCGCATCCTGCAGTCGGATAGATATACAGATTGATCTTATCATTCTGAGAATTTGGTATCCTTGTTACAGGAGTAGCAGCTGTACTGCCCTTCCAAGGGATTACATGCTGTGTAAAGTATATAGGTCCAACCGGAGTATTCACGCCGATCTGACATGCATTTTCATTTACTTTATCAAATGTACTGAAGCAAAGCGGAGATGTTATAAGATTTCTCTTAAATTCTCCATCCTTAGAAAGTTCCAGTGAACCTTCTTCCTTAATAGTCGACAGACAAACCTTTTTGATATTCCATGCACCCGTCTGGGTTCCTCTGTGATTTGCCGTGAATTCTATGTAATCCACCTTTTTAATATCAGATACGCCGGATATAATAAATCTATCTGTCTTTGAAGCCCTGAACATCCATTTTGAATCAGATACCGTACCTAATCCGTCCGGTCCGACAACCTGTGCCTCAGGGTTTGTAGCAACTTCAATTGATATAGGACTCTGACCATTATAAGCTGCCATAGCCTGAATGACATCAAATGTCATCTCGTCAGGTTCTCCATCACTGTCTCTGGTATAATGAAGAGTGGCCCAAACGGAGCCTTCAAACTGCTGATATGCAGAATCCCAACCTGTATTTGTTATCTCACAAAGAAGATTTATACACTTTTCTTTTCCTGAAACCGTATAAATCTTTGAAAGCTCATCTGCTGTTCTCGGTCTGAGACCTCTGGATGAACTTCCTTCAAGCTCATCTCTGTAGTCGATATCTATCCAGCCAACATCATCGATGACATATCTCATGAAAGAAGCGCCGAAATTCTGTTCAGCAATCTTGATGCTCTGAATATTAAGCTTATCAAATTCATCAGCATCCTGAGTATTGTCCTCAGGTATGATTCTAACGCCCAGAAGTTCTCCATAATCCTGGTTTACTGAAACACTGAATGTCTCGGTAGCATCCGACCTGAAGCCATCACCCGTCAACTGCTGGTTTGCAAGAACATATGCACTGTTTCCATGCTCAAACAGAAGCTGGAAGAAGAAATGGTTCTGAGAACCTGAGTTTCCATTTCCTGTATCATATGCCGTATCAGGAGCAACCTTAACCTGAACATTGTAATTCCTTCTGACCTTGAAGAAGCCCCAGTTGATACCTGTCTGTTCGTATGTCATCGAATAATAAACATCCGAATAATTTCTGGTAAGTCGATCTGTTACTTCTGTTGTATTGAAGTCAAATGTATATGTATCACCACCACCAAGATACTGCTCTCCGGAAGTCTTCTGCTTCTCTTCTATAGGATCATCCTTATAAACAATATTTCCTTTTTCATCAATAACCGGAGTAACACCGTCGTCCTCATACAAAGGCTCTCTATCGGCGTTCGGATCTTTGCCGTCCCTGTTCAGAGACTTTCCATCTCCATTATAAACCACATAATCAGAACCCTGCAGAGAGAAAATCTCTGAAGACCTCATAGATCTTTCAACCCAGTACTTAGTAGTAGCCTTACCTGTAGTAGTATCCTTAAGGTAAATTTTTCTGGCATCATAGTTTTCAACATATGATATTGTAAGATTCTTCATCTGCCATCCGCTTCCAAGCAGGCTGATTTCCGCTCCGGTAAACTTCCTTACGTCATTGGCTTCGATAAAGAATGACAGCTTACCGCCTTCCTGGAACCCGGCAGTCTCAATATAGTCACCACCGGTTACAGTAGGCCACGGAGCATAAAGCTCAGACGCAGCTGACTTGACACTGTATTGGTATGTCTTGTCACGCTCACCGTCATAGTTCTCAAAGAAGAACCTTGCCGTGATATTGCCATCAGTAGCAGCACCCGGCGCTTTACTTGTCTCAAGTGTTACAAGATATGTTGAATCGCTTACAGTATCTATAGCAACAATCGGACTCTTGGATTTATAGGTCTTAAACGTTATTTTATCTTTCGTTGAGTGTCAAAGTAGATGCAATCGGGGCAAAATCTTGAAAATGCCAGATTAAATGCCACTCTACGAGAAGGTTTTAGGGCTAAAAATATAGGTTACATACCTTAGAAAGTCTTTGAAAATCCTATATTTTCGTACATGAAAACATGACAAGAAGGCAGATTTGTTTATACTCGACAGAGTAAATGCAACTGCCTTCTTTATCTTTGTTGTGGCGTTTACCTCGGCAAATTACTTTTTCTTCTTCAGTAGATCAGGTTTTAGATTTATCTCGTCAGCCTTTATCTTGGTAAGCCCGAGTTTCTTAAGTACGTCTTCACCGAAGTAAAGCTTTGCTACTTCATAAGGTGTACATCCACAGTATTTAGGTCTGCTGAGACTGTTTATATGGCTCATCATAAGGTCTATATCTTCCTGAGTAAGGTTGTCCATTGAGATTCCTTTAGGTATCACATATCTTATGAATTCATGGTTTTTCTCACATTCTGCTTTCTGATAAGAAGAGTATGGATCACAGTAATAGATGCTTGTACGCTTTTCTCCATGTATTGAAGTTTCAAGAAATACCGGATCAGCGAACTCTATTCCGTTATCTGTCTTAATTATAAAAAACAGCTTCCTGAAGGTATCCAGACTGAGAAGTTCTTCAAGATAATCGAATATTTCTCCTACAGCTTCCTCGCTATGGCTGTCAAGGAGAAAGGCAAGCTGAAGACTGCTATTGATGAAATACAGGGTGAGAAGACACTTCTTTGATTCATGACAGCCCATTACTGTATCCATTTCTACAATCTGACAGGCAAGCTCCGGATTATCTGCTATGAGGTTACGGAGGTCGTCATAGGTTCTCCCTATCTTGGCTTTACGTACTTCTTTAAGCTCCTTAGAAGAGTTGTCATTACTGTAACGCTTTTTGTATCTTACCCTTCTAGGAAGGTCTATGTTCTTTGCTTCAAATATTCCCATATCGAGGTACCTGTAAATAGAACGCTGGCTGCATGGCATGGAATCCTTATTGTTAGTATAAATGTGGAATAATGGCTGTCCTTTCTTCAGAAGGGGACTTATCAGTTGATCCAGTTCCTTATGTTCATCTACGG
>JHWR01000019.1 GCA_000687655.1 Lachnospiraceae bacterium YSB2008 | reverse complement strand
TAAAAAGCCCTCCTCTTTGATTATTTTGGCATCAACGAAGAAAGCCTTGATTTCGACCTTTATTTTTGGTAAACTCAACGCAGATAGAACTTAAGGAAGACTTCCTTAGTTAATGTGATAGTACCAGTGAGATCGCCAAATCTTTAGCACTGGTGCTATTTTTTTTGCTCTTATTAAGTATAGACGAAATATAATACTAAAAACAGGGCTGTAAATTATGATTCCAAAAGATATGATGAAAGTTTAGGTTTAAGATTTAGTTTCTACATATACAGACATTTATTTGCCATAATAAATGCAATCATAAAAACATCATCACACTTGCAAGACTAAATGCATCTGAGCTGATTTCAGTTGCATTTACTTCTGCAAATAACTTATTTTATCTTTTCCACCTGCCCTCAGACCCCATCCATTTGGATCGGTCGTGGTATAGTAGATCAAAGGTTCTGAATTCTGGAATAAATAACTAAGTGTTGCAGCGTTTACAGTATTGCCCTCGGAATCCAGTCCGGTACCGATATATGGCATACATCCGCCCTTATATAGTGACACTCCCGCAAGGGCTATGTCGTCTGACTGCATTTTCGTCTGAGAAGCCCTCTGAGTATTGGTCAGATTGCTTGCAGTAATACCTGAATCTGAAAGAACCTTAACCGCTGAATTTCCAAGGTGAATTACCGGTTCTCCAATAACGTTTGAATAATACGGGAACAGTCCCTGGAACGCTATAGTATCTCCTCTCTGGGCAAATCCAAGTATAGAAGAATTACTCTCAGACTTCAAAGCCTGATAATAACAGCTTGTAAGATAAGGTATAGTAACCTTTCTTGTCCATCCGTTTGTATCAGTATACTGAAATTCAATAGCTATATCCTCAGAAGGCTTATAATCTGCTATTGTTTCAGCTGTAGGATTGATAAGTGATTCAAGACCTGCATCTGCCTGATCAGCAAAGTCCATACGGAGTGAATATACTGAATCATCCCCTGCATAAGGCTTTGCAGTAAAATTAGGATAAAGATTTGATATCTGGCAGAGAGCACCTGCTTTGTCGCCACCCATGAAGAATACCTTATCGGAGCCTCCGGTTTTATATGTAACATCATTGCTCTTCTTCTTCGTGATATTGGCAACCAGTTCACCCTCAAAATCAAGGAACTGCTGACCTGACATCATGGCATAATCCTGATATCCCTTATAGCTGTTAACCTTGTATACTGACATTCCCTGAACTGTCCAGGAACCGCTCTCAAGATAGACATCAATTCCTTCTACAGTTGTCATCTCAGCTTCAGCCTGGAATATGAAATCCTGAACTGTATATGGCGAAAGAGTCGCGGTATCAGTTGACTGAACATCATAATTCATCTCTGCGCCCGCAACCTTGCCATACGAGTTATAAATCCCATTATCGTTGTTAGCGTAATAATTCAAAAATGCCTGGCTTCTTGTCTTAGCATCAAGATTCGGGAAAATGAACTGTGCATGCATAGCATTGTTCTTATCCTTATATTTGAGTCGGAAATATAATACTCCCTCACCTGTTGTACCACCTGTTGCGACGGAAATAGCATAAGAATTCTTAGGCGCCGAATATACTTTCCTGTCATTCCATTCAGACATATTCTTATACGCGATGTACGGCGGAGCAGTCGTTGTATCTGTAATAGAATACCTCGGCCCCTCTTCTTCCTCCTGATCAGCATCGCCTGCTGTAGCAGCAAAAGAAGGACTCTCCATATAGAAAGAATCTTCCGACACGCCCGCTTTGTCCGCTGCATAAGATGCATTGGAAGGGATCAATGAGAGTCCCATCGCACTGGCAATCGTAAATGCAATTATTCTAAGTCCTATCTTTTTCATAACAAGTCCTCTTAAAACACCTAACGGATATTAAGCAGCCCTGCAAGTCCGGTCATCTCAAAGACTTCCATGACATTTTCATTAACATTCGTCAGTGACAGTTTTCCATCCTTTTCCTTGAGCTTAATGTATAGATTTCTTATACTTCTAAGCCCCGCACTTGATATATACTCCAAATCTTTCATGTTTAGAGTAATATCCTGGAATCTTTCAGCCATTTTGCTGAAAAGCTCCTCTGCATCCTTTGCAGTTTTGGTATCGAGATCTCCTGCTAACAGAAGCTCTCCGGCTGTTCCTCTATCTACTAACTTAACATCCATTATGACATTCCTCCTCATATACTCGGGAATAATTATTTCTTCTTACGACTCTTCTTAATATATGCTGAGAGTTCCTCGAGAGTAACCTCGATAACGCTCTCGCCCATTTCTTTCATTCGGTCTTCGATGTCCATATCTGCATAGTCCTCTGCTGCTTCGGCGAGAAGCTCTGCAAACAGGAATGGTGCCGGCTCGTATTCTTCTGACTCTTCTGCGAAGAGACTGTCCATATCGTCTTCGTCTTCTTCGTCATCTTCAAAGTCGTCAATATCGGAGTCTTCATCTTCGTCTTCGAATTCGTCTTCATCGAATTCATCTTCATCAGACTCATCAAGCTTGAGGCTGAGATCTGCGAAGTCCTCATCATAGTCTTCATCTTCATCGAAGTCTTCATCTTCATCGAAGTCTTCATCCAGATCATCAGGATTAAAGCCTTTGAGAAGATCGACATCATCTTCCTCTTCAGGAACTGATCTCCGTATTCCGGCATCCAGTGACAGAGTTTCTTCTTCCTCTGCTTCATCGAGAGTTTCATATTCATTTGAGGAATATGAAGTCTCAGGTGTGAATGCCTCCTGACGAGTATAACCCGATTCACCGGCAGAAGCAGTTCTTCCAAGTCCTGCACCAAGTGATATCCACTTTATCTTGTCTTCGAGTTCCTTTTCCATCTCCTGACGAAGTGAATCTTTGAACTTGTTAAGTGCCTTATCCAAATACTCCTGAGATACATTTGGTTCGTCACTTGAAGTCACAGGCTGTGGTGCAGATATAGCAGAACCGGTTGCCATCTCGTATTCCTTACGGTCTACATATTCAGAGGCTTCCATATACCTCTCTAAAGCACTCTTCTTGGTTCCCTGCTTTGCTTCATTTCTGAGTTCCTTACCCTGCATGAAGCCCTTTGCAGCCATCCTGTCAGCAAGAGTCTGAGGTTCTGCATAAGATATCTCTATGTCATCATCCTCATCTTCGTCGCCGAATTCAGTTGTTCTGTCGTAGTAAGATTCTTCTTCCTCTTCTTCCTCATCTTCGACATCAACATCATAATCTATACTATCGGTTTCATCCTCTTCATATTCAGTTTCTGTTTCATCATCATACTCAGCATAGTCTTCACGACCGACTTCAGTATCGTACTTGGAATCTGCGGAATACTCAGCCTTCTCTGCTGCAGCAGTTTCTGCTTCATATTCCTCTTCAGTAACTTCACTGAATGAAAGAGTCGATCCGGATTCCTCAGTAATCTCAGAGAATGTAAGTCCGCCAAATGATGAATCTGACTTTTGTCTTGGCTCACTCTCTTCAAGCTTACGCCGATCATAATTCATTGCATGGATTTCTCTGCTGTCAGCCACAAAGTCTTCCCAAACACGGTTTCCTTCTTCGCCAACGAAATAATTGCTTATGAAGTCCTGATCCTCGAACATCTCAACGATGGATCCCGGAACATCTATAGTGAAGGATGATCGTGAGGTTGGACTCATAATTGTGAATGCCTGTCCTCGTTTAGCGCTAACTATATCATCCTGTTCACGCTCATTTATTCCACCTGCTTTCTCATACAGCTTGCAGAGGTCAGCCATATCATTCGGAGCAAGTCCGAATACGAAGCTGTACTGACATGCATTGATGATTGCAGATGACTTTCTGGATATCTCTTCACTTCCTACAAAGTCCTTGATGTTCTGAGTGATGACTATCTGCATACCGTTATATTTACGGATACGTTTAGCCAGCTGGAACATAAAGTCAAGCGCTACCGGGAACTTTGTGTCAATGAATACATGTGCCTCGTCTATTACAACTACTATCTTACGATTAAGACCATACTTAAGGTTATAATCTCTGTTCTTGATAATCTCATTATCAATATACTTGAGAACCAGGAGCATCTGAGCGTTAGCTATAAGAGTATTCCTGTTTGCAAGCATTGACTGGAAATTAAATACCGTAAAGTTCTCGTCTGTAGTTATCGTAGAAGGTCCGTTCCATATATTGGCGTTTCGACCTCCGGTAGAGAACTTTGATATATAGTTAACCAGTGATCTAAGGAGCTGTCTTAAGTATTCATTGTTAGTTCTTTCGAACTCACCGAGTATGACATCATAGAGATCATCAAATATAGGATAATCATCTGCCTTAAAGTTTGAGAGGTCAGTGTTCGGTGTAATACCATAATTCAGGTAAACTCTTTCAACAAGCGAATTAAGGTACTCAAGTGCATCCTTATCTATATCAGGAAGAATCTGTCTGAAGAACTCCTCCAGGAACTGAAGATGTGTTGCAAAGCTTCCGCCCGGTCCTCCACCTTCCTCACCTGCCTCATCATCATCAAGTGCGGTGATGATATGGAAAGGATTCAGTCTTCCATATTTAGCATTTCCTACATTTATTATCTTACCGTGAAGGTTATGAGCAAGAACCGAGTATTCATTCTCCGGATCAAGTATAAATATCTTAGCATCTTCAGATGCAAGATTTGAAAGCAGCGACTTGGTTGCGTAAGACTTACCTGAACCTGACTTACCAACGATAACCATGTTGGAATTAACTCTCTCAGAATCTCTTCTGAAGAAGTTTATGAATACAGGTACTCCCTCTGAATAACCAAGCTTGATACCACCACGATCAGATATGTGTGCAAAAATCCAAGGGAACATAGCCGATATAGTATTTGAAGGCATATCCCTTGCTTCCTTCAGCATAGGATCATATGCTGAAATCTGTGAGCCTATAAAGCTCTGAATCTGCATGAAGTCCATGCCTGAAAGTCTCATGCTGGCTTCTCCCCAGCTCCTCTTAATGGACTTCTTCATATCAGGTATCCTAGGAAGGAATGAAGTGAAATCCTCAGATACCAGTCCCTCTCTTATAGTAAGATTCGGGTCATATGCTGTAATGTATATATTAACTGCAAGGAGCGATTCATTGTTCTGCTGAAGCATAACAAGAAGCTCTGACAGTGTCTCAACGTGCTCCTGAATCTCTATCATCTTTGAATCAGTGCTTGTACCAATGTATTTTGCCCTGAGTTCCGACAGAGATCTGTCTATGTGCCTGATGGCCTTTCCCTTATCTATAGGTGTTGCCTTAACAACAACCTTTGTTCCCGGATACGACATAACTCCCGCGAGCCATGAGTCCCCGACCGTTGAAGGGAAGGAAACTACACGCAGGTTATGAGTCATAATATTGTTAACTATCGCCTTGTTCATTGTGAACTTGACGCTTTCAGGCATTGCCCAGTCAACCCATTTTTCCGGATCGATTTTATCTATATCTGACTCTTCAAAGTCCAGATAATTAGAATACTTCAGGAAGAGTGCAAGACCTCTGTCATCAAGGCGTCTGACTGTGAGCTCACCCTCTTCAAGAGAGTTAATTGCCTGATTAACAGACATTCCAAGTCTGCCCATATCTGACTCATAAAGAACCACATAATAGAAAGACTCTATAACCTTATCCTCATTACAGAGAGCCATAACATCATTGATACGGTCATACTGTATCTCAACTCTTGCCTGTAACTCGTCCTCAGATATAAGACCACTCTCGTATGACTTCTTGAGAGCATCAAGCTTGTCATATTCTGCATCGAGATAGCTCTCGTACATTATCGGTCTCTGGAGCTTTACAATATTTGCACCATATTCACCCGAAAGTGATCTGAGCACGCTTCCGAAGCAGCTCTCTATGGCATTATTTCTACGGATTTTCGAGAAGAATCTGAACTCAACAGGATCTACTTCTATAACAGCTCCGTAATACTTTCCACCATACTCGATAAAGCCATCGCGGATTCCTGTAAATGGAACGAGGGTACTCATATCCTCGAACGATGCATCTTCTTCCCTGGTTGCTGCCTTCTGCTTCTTCTTCTCTGCTGAACGTTCTGCCCTTGCCTGCCATACAGCATTCTTTTCTTCTTCTGTGGCAGTCTTGCTCTTCAGTATCCTATTCTCTTCCTTGATTATTTCCTTAAGATTCCTTTTTGCTTCCGAAGGATCTATAACTTCTCCTTCGGAAGGTGCTTCTTTCTTAGGGCCTTCATAGAGAGCATCTACTGTCTCTCCTGCAGCCATTTTAGCAAGAAGTTCATCATTATAAATTCGGTAGAATCTTCTCGGATATGCACGATACCGTAGCATATGCCATAAGAAAACATACATAGGATCTTCTTCAAGTCTGAAGAGAAGGAATACGAAGATTGTTAAAACAACTACTGCAAATCCCCATCTTCCGGGAAGTGATGAAACCGCACAAAGTGTGACCAAAACCAGACCCACCAGCGCGACCATAACATCGCTCAGTGTGATTCCCCTAAATAGCTCAATCTTAACTTTTGTTCTTCCCGGTATTAATCTCATGTTCTAATTGCTTTCACAAAATTTATTCTGTAGGCTGGTTCCTTTGATTCTTTGGAAGGTCTCCGCCTTCACCACCCCTGCTTGGAGGAGGTGTTTTGGTTGGATGCAGCTTGTCCATTGCATCCATCTTGGCATCTTCTTTTATACCAGCCTGATGGTCCTTATAATCGAGTTCCGCCATTTTCTTGGCATCACCCTCGGATTTACCTTCCTTCATATGGTTATACTGGAACTTCATCTTCATAAGCTCGCCTTCCTGGAGCTTCTTTCCTCCGAAGGCTGCTCTATGATGTCCTGTCTTCTCAGCATGATCTATATCAGATTTAAGATTCTTGGCTGCGCGGTCATTCTGAAGCTTCTTCTTATGCTCGTCGACGTCATCCTTCTTGTCGCCGCCTCCGCCGCCGCCTTTATCACCGCCTTTATCAGGATCTCCAGCTTCCTTCATAGCTTTCTGTCCTGTAAGCTGGCTGAATCTCTTTCCTAAACCTGAGTTATTGAAGCTGTCACGCATGTTACCTGCTGTAATTGCCTGATATCCTGCATTATCAGCAAGGATACCTGTAAATACACCATTTATACGATTTACTGCTTCAAGAGCAGCATACATAAGTATCAATCTTACAAGTACGTCCAGGATTACATCCTCGGCTATCTTCAGGTCCGGACTCCATATGATCGGCAGGAACATAAGGAAAAGCTTCATGGCGATAATCATACCTACTATACCCAGAAGCTGTACGATAAAGGCTGTCGTCCATTGTTTGAACTTACCTCCATCATCCAGAGGCATTGCCGCTATAACAAGCGGTGCCGATACATATAAGGTAACCAGGTTGAAAATTCTGACGGCACAGGTCATGATAATGACTATCATCTCCATCAGGATTCCCAATCCTCCTATGTACACGACTACATAATTCGTGTAACCCGGACTCGGATTAAATGTCTCTCGGACATCATCATAATCAAATATATTCTTTTCACCTATGTAGAAAGGATACCTGACCGGATCATTAAATGAAGGGTGCTTATTATAGATAGCATTTCTTGCCGCCGCTCTGTTTCCGATAGTACCCATGGTACCTGCCAGGAAAAGCACACGGCTCATAGGAACATTTCCTGTGAATTCTATTTCTTCTCTTGTAAAGGATTTAAGTACCCTTACATTCTGATTCTTTTTAAAGAGCTCCATGGCATCGAGCATGGCATTCGTAAGACCGTCGTTATACGAATCCAGTGGTGCTTCATAGTTATAATCATATGATACCGCGAGCTCCTCTATGACACTTTGCCAGGTTGGCTCAATATTATTCTTTGCATCAAAACTGACATAATGATAATCAAACATTCCCCGGCTTCCCAGGTATTGCAGATCCTCTCTGATCGCGTTATAGCATGCATTAAGGTTATATCGTGAACGATAGGATGGGTTGAGCGAATAATTACCTATGGTATTGATAATCCTTCCCATTGCAGCAAATTCCTGATCGTCGAAGGTCTTGGTAGAAGGCCCCTTGGCATATTCATTACCATGAGTAACAGCGTAGCTGACCTGCTGAATCAGTACATTTGATGCTGTTATAGTAACCATCATAATGGCATTCATACTGAATATCAGAAGTATACTCTTGAAAAGATTCCCCAGTATTGATCCAAGAGTAACACCCTGCTGCTTGCCCCTTAAGTCAAGTACCCTTCTTATTACTGCGACGATTGCGAAAATAAAGGCAAAGACTATACCTATCATACCGATGGCGCCGTAAATACCTCGTATGGAATCATGGAAAAAGAATACATTGATAAGTGAGCTTGGATTATCATTGTAAATGATATCCTTCTCACCGGTGAATATATTCATCATATCTTCCATGGCATCTATAAAACGACAGAAAAATGCCTCAATGAGCCAAAATATGCCAAAGAAAACATACTCTATGAAGGATTGTATATAGCCTTTAATTGAATCAATAAGTCCATCTAACATCTTCTGTCTCCTGTTTGTTTCGTGTTATCTAACTCTAAGTCGTTTCCTTGTTATATACAGAGCTACCGCCACGCCTCCAATGATTGCAACTATAATAACAATCACCATCCATGCCTTCAGATTAAGATATATCATTATCTTAAAGTTCTTCTCGATTGTATTTCCCGCTTCATCTGACACAGTGACTCTGTATACGCCGGATTCTGTAAGCTCATTATCGTAATTGAGCCTTGTCTCTTTATTATCTCTATATATTGTAATGGTATCCTTTGGATCCATTCCTGTTACAGTAACAGGCCCCTTTGCTTTGTTCGTATCATCTACTCCTTCGAACACTACTGCCGGTGGAGTATGGTCTATAGTAACATCCAAAGCAAAATCAGTTTTAATTGCGTTACAGGAATAAACTATCTGGTAATACCCTTCTTGTTCAAGGTCTACCATTGTATACCCGCTTGTAACCTCTTCTCCGTCTTTCTGAACACCTTTAACATGAAAGCCGTCAGGCATAACATACTGGCTGATTGTTCCTGTGGTCTTATTAACTATCTGGAAACTTATAACCTTATTAAAGTCGCCATCATTTCCTGAAGCAATCGTATAACTTCCCGGTTCATATACTTCCTCCGGAACATCCGGTACAGCATCTCCGTCTTTATAAAGAGTAGCAGATGAGACTGCATCGAATTGAAGTCTCACATGACCGGTAGTTATCATTCCATCAACTACACTCAGACTCACATAACCCTGTCCAAACTGATATCTGAACATTCCTTCTGATCTGACATACGTACAATCGGAATTAATCTCAACCACTTCTGCCTCAGTATCGGTTGTCTGTCCGATCGGTTCGTAGGTTATAGGATCAACAGGTCCGTTATAATATCCATCTTCGGTAGATTCCGTAGTTTCCGTAGTTTCTGCCGCATATGCAGGAACCGTACACAGGAATACTGCCATTATGGTAATTGTTAACATGCTAAGAATCTTCTTCATGTCCTGCTCCATTCATTATGCGCTCTCTTCACTATCGTCCTCTTCGTCCTTGCCGACAACTATATCATTTCTTTCATCAAGGTCATAATATACATCATCAGCTCTGAACATATTGCTTCTGAGCTCAGCCATATCCATACGTCCCATCTTATAGTATGGACACTTATAGCTTGGCGTATACTTGGTCTTAAGAGGGAAATTACCAAATGTAACGATTATGGCATTACCTGTACTGACCTTATTGTTCAGCATCTGAAGCTCAGATGGATATATAAGTGGTCTTACCTGAGTCTGCGCCGAAAGATTTACATCTCCCGCTCTTGCTCCTACAGATGATGATGTCGAAGTCGTTCTAACTGTCATGTTACCGCAAAGCTTACTGAACTCTTCACAGGTTCCTATATCATTGGAACCGATGAACATCTTCATACCACAGTTAGACTTAACGATATCTGCAACCTTCTCCCCATAAACGTTGTTGAGCTGAGAGTAGGACTGAACTACCATGTTGAACCAGATCTTTCTGGAACGACCAACGGTGATCATCTTATCAAACTTCTCTATCTTCGGCATATTACCAAACTCATCAAGTATGAAATATACATTTCTCGGAAGTGACAGATCTTCTCTTGCAGAAGCAACCTTGATAAGAGCCTTGTACATACAGAGTATGAATACGGCTGCAAGACCATGTCTTGTATCCTTCTCATCAGGTATCTTCATGAAGAGTGCTGTAGGCTGGTCTGCAAAACGCTCCGCCTGAACGTCCGTGGCAGATGTGAGTCCACAGAGACCACGGTCATTGAACATATTAAGTTTATCGAATGTTATAGACATATATGAGGAAAGTGTTGTATCTGCTGCTGACATAACCTGTCTTGAAAGAGTATATGCCTGTGACAGCTTATTTCTTCCCTCGAAGTATTTCTTAAGTGTTGCGAATTCATCTTCTGAATTCGTAAGTGCTTTGTTAATATTAAAGAAGTTGAACTTGTCCTTGGTCATTCCAAGACGTTCATCCTCAGAATCCTCAAGCATTGCAAGACAGGTTGCCATGATAATGGAACGGGCACCTTTCTCCCAAACCGGATCCTTTTCATTCTCTATAGGGCATATAACTGATATAAGATCGTTCAGATCTTCATACATTTCGTCATATACCTTCTGCTTTGCAACAGCCACATCATCATGACAATGAGAGATATCAGCATACGCCATACCTCTCCACTCAGCCCAGGGTTCCCCCGGTCTTCCTTCACCATCCATACGTTTAAGATCCGGATATGCCGACATCTCATCCTTATGGAACATTATACCTTTGCCTGCAGCTATGTATTCCTGATACTGATCCCACATACCTTCGAGCGGGTTCCATCTTGATGACGAGTATGTATCACGGAGATCCAGGAGCAGCACCTTATAGCCTCTTTGTTTAAGGAATCCTGAGTGCAGATCAAAAAGCTCGCCCTTAGGGTCCGTCATGATCATGGAACTTCCGGCTGCTGTTGCTGCGAGAAGCTGTATCATCGGGTTGATGAAGGTGGTCGTCTTACCGGAACCGGTAGCACCTATAATAAGTGAATGTGCGCCCGGCAGGAAGTTAACCTCCAGCTGGTTTTTCTTGTTCAGTACCGCCCTTACAGGGATACCGTCTTTCTTTACATTATGAAGTGCTGAGTAAGCATATTCAGGAAAGTAATCATCTCTCTCCTTGTCTGTCAGAAAACGGCTGTTCTCAAGTGAGCCCCGGACAACATCAACTTTTCCGTCCTTACCGAGCATTTCTTTGCTGGCACTGAAAAGAACTGAATCCAGATTACTTCCTGACAGAAGCCATATAAGGGATATAGCAAGTGATATAAGCGCTCCGGTAATCCATGTCTTTGCCTTTAAAAGCATGCCAAGACTGAAGGTCGGTAATCCATCTGATGTACCAACATTCTGCAACGCTTCATATATCCAGTAGAAAGCCATTCCGGCTACTGCCGAAAGCAGTATAAAGAACAGCACATATAAACCTATCTTTTGCCATTTACTCATATGACAATCCTCATTCTTCGGAAACACAGTCTAAAAATAATGTTTAAAAAAAATGCTTAAAAAAACGCGAAAGGGATATATAGCATATCTTGTCATATATGCCACATATCCTTTCAAAACCTTTATGTATTAGTGACCTGTTGTTACACTGTACATCCAGTTTGTAAGCGGTGTGATTGAAAGCTTAAGAATTACAACGAGGATGAATATAAGAAGATATCCGATAATCGCTGTCTTAACTGCCTGCTTTCTCTTCTCTCTCTCCTGTGGCTCTTCTGCTGTTGCATACTTAACACCGAGCATGATACAGAAAAGAACTCCACCTGCACCTACAAGTAAAAGAAGCGGGTTCATAAGCTTGTTAAGAAGGTCAACTATAGGCTGAACCACTCCGTTGAAATCAGCTGATCCATTTCCGCTCGATGTTGTTGTTCCTCCATTTGCGAATGTAACTAATGTTGTAATAATGTTGTTCATAGTGAATTCCTCCTTGGTATTATGCTGTTTTTTTGCTATGTTTCCTTTTGATGTCTCAACTATATCATACGGAGCATAACAAAAGCGCAACAAACAAAAAAACATTTTAATTTTCTCTTTACTGTTTAGGTTTCTGTGCTTTCATGGCAGGAATCTTTACGATAGCTTCCGTGCCTTTTTCAAGCTTATTTATAGCAAGAGTTCCATCACAGAGCATGTCCAGTCTTGTTATGACATTCTTTGTGCCGACGCTCTTATGCTTCTTCTGGGTGGAGAGTTCAGTCTTCTTTCCATGACCGTTATCCACGACACGGATATTGATAAAACCTCCCTCTTCCTTCGTTTCTATGAGAATCTCATTTCCTTCTTCGCTCATTCCTATTCCGTACTTAATGGCATTTTCGACAAGAGGCTGAACTGTAAGTGCCGGTATATAGAAATCCTCCACTTCGAAATCTCTCTTAACCACAAAATTTTTTGAAGGAAGTATCTCAGAGAGTGCTATGAACATATCAACATGTTCCATCTCTCTGCTGAATGGTATCATCTCAACATTCGTAAGTGATTCAAGGTTTTTCCTAAGATATCCGGAAAAGTTAAGAATTGCAGGCTTGACGCTCTCAGGCTCCTCATCACAAAGAAGTGCTATCTGCTGAAGAGAATTGTAAATGAAATGCGGATGTATCTGATCCATAAGGAGTGACAGCTTGTTCTCAGAAAGTTCTGCTCTCTTCGACATAAGCTCACGCTCCATGTCCGCCTGATATCCGAAAAATACTATCAAATGCATGAGTATAAGCCCGGCACCCATAACATTTATACGTGAGTCATACATACCGAGCAACGCTGCCGCTATAGGGAAACAAATACCTATAATGAATCCCAGGCTGGCTTTGATATCTTTCGATGATACTAAAAGCATCGCAAGTATTATAGCATATTGTACCAAAAATGCCAAATACACAAAATATTCGGTTCTGGTGAGTACCACAAACACAACAAATAGTATTGAGACCAAAGTCTGAAACATGGTCCAGAAGTATCCGTCCCACTTCTTTCCTTCATCACGCTCAGTATCAATGAAATACAAAGTGAACAGCGGTGCAGCCACTGCATAGAAGGTAAGTGATCTCGCATAATAATTCGATCCATACTCCGATGATGTCCTTAAATACGCATTCTCAGCTGTTATCTGAGACATAAGTCCGCACATTATGACACATACAGAAGCTATGAACCATCCCATCCTCTGATTATGGTTCCTGACCTGAATAGCAGCCGTAATAACTATAAGTACCAGAACTATGGACAAAAGGACGGTTATAAAATCAAATGTAAATATAAATGCCGCCTCATCCGAGAGCTGTTCTAAACCTTCAGCCATATAACACTTTCCTTCCTGTCATGCTTTGTTATATGTATACATATAGAAATCATAGCAGCAGTTCCTGCTCCTCCTGAAAAGATATATACCCAATATGATATAGCATATAAGAATAGGAACTGAGCTGTATGCGAGAATGTTACGGAAAACTATTCCCACAGCATCATTCTTTGAGATCATCGGTTCGATAAAGAATATAAGTGCATAAATAATCCCGTAAAACGAAAGTATAATAATCTGGGATATAACCCAAAACTTTGAGAGCTTCCTGCAACGAAGCACTCCTCTTTCGTCCGATATTCTTTCATATAACTCTCCAAAGCCTCTTATAACATAGAGCATCGCAAAGAGAAGACATATATCAGGAACTACAGATATCAGATAGGCAACCACATATATTGCCATATTCCCCTCATACATCGACGCCAGACTCGCCATAACCTGAACGAAGAGCTCCGCGATAAGATTGATGATTAACGCGAACCAAGCACGGGCAAACCACTTCGTAATATCCGCAAGTCTGTAGAGGCACACAAAAAGTCCAATGATGATTATGTATTTGAAGAAATACCTCTCGGCAGCAAACTTTCCCATGATGTGAACTACCGTTCCCTCATCCGCCGAGAGATAGTTAACTACCCCGGCACACTGTGCCATGATAACCACAGGGATTATGATCAGAAATGCAAGTATGACTGCAGGAAGAACCCTGAGTGTTTTGAAATCAAACCTTCTCTCCGACATCAATAATCACCCTTCATAATCAGCTCACCCAGAGTCATCTCAGCCCATGAATACTGAATCATATATTCGCCCAGAAATGAATTGACTGCGTAATCATCACCCTTGAGGAAATTGAAATAATCACAGTCCAGCTTGGTACAATCCACACCATAGGCATTCCAGCCCTTGACGAGAATATCCTCACTGCCTACCTTTGCTAGATCCTGACGTAGACTTGACATGAATACTCTGAGTTGTTTCTTAAGAGCATAATCCTGAGCCCTGTCCTCAAAAAGGATTCCGCAGAGTTCATTTGCAGAACAGAGAGCCCCGCGCCTGTCTATCATATACGCCAGAAGTTCCTTGCTCCTTGCTCTCTTGAATGAAACAGGATAACCTTCTTTATCAAACACCTCAAAATCTCCGAAGCACTGAACTCTCATAAGTCCCTTGCTCTCCCTTTCAACTGGAGTACGAAGATTGTCCAGCTCAGTTTCGAGAGCCTCTTTTGTAACAGGCTTAAGAACGAAGCCACTGGCATGGAGCTTGAAGGATTGATAAGCAAATTCCTCATGGCCGGTAACGAATATAATATTCGTCTTCGGAGAAGCTTTCTTAACTTCCATAGCCATCTCAAGTCCGGACATGCCCGGCATTTCTATATCAAGCCAGGCCACATCAGGCGTGTTCTCCTTGATATACTTAAGTGCCTTCTTTACATCAGAAAATCCCTCATGTGTTCCTGAGGGTTCTATCTCCTTCATGAGTTTAACTATTTCTTCTGATACATTCGGCTGGTCATCTACTGATACTGTTTTCATACAAATACCTCTCAAAAACCCGCAAAAACGTGACAGGTCCAGATTATGAACCTATCACGCTTAAATTAATATTTAGTACTCCGGAACAACAATATCAACACTTTCTTTAGGTGCAAAATCTACATTACCTTTTGTGTGTTGAAATGTTGCCGTCTTCTCACATACAACTGTAGCCTTGCCACTGTCAGTATCTAAAGGACCGATACCTACCCTCCAGAAATCATAGACTTGAGATCCATTTGCATATTCGCTTATAAATTTCGAAAGGGCAGCTTCTAAAACTTCATATATTATTACATGTTCGTCTGAATTGACGAAAGGATAATTCTCTACAATATTCTTTCCATCGAACGATATTTTAATATCATATTGTTTGTTTTCTTTAAAATTCCCTATGGGACCAAATAGCGTTGAACCCGATGTATCGGCACCCAGATGTTTTTTTAAATAATCATTACCGAATTGCTCAATATTATTCTTCAACCTGTCTTCCGTATCCATGATCTGTTCTTCATCCTTACGGAACCATCCGAGAGAAACGAAACCATTCTTACGGTTGTCTACCTTACATCCGGCCGCACAGGTAATATTTGTAGCCCAGAGCTTACCATAATTGACTATGGTTCCACCGTTATTAAGTGTAATAAGAGATTTTTTTCTTCCCTCAGTGGTCATCATTTCAGCGTTGCTCTTTACTGAAGCTATCGTTCCGCCTTCCATGATGATAATATTACCATTGTCGCACTCTATCTGATTTTCAACATCACTGAAGTATGGCACTATCATGCCGCCTTTTTTAACGATAAGAGTTCCGCCATTCTTAATCACAATCTTTCCGTTGTTAACAAGACAACAGTCAACAGAAACGACGCCACCATCTATAGTAAGTGTAGAACCCTTCGGAATCATAACTCCTTCAACCTTATCAGGGGTTCCATCTTTATTTACAAAATCCTTAGCAGATACCGGATAATACTGTTCTTCTCCTATAGTCTGGGTTCCGATAGCCGAGTAAAGATGTCTTGTTCCGACATACCATCTGAACGCTGAATATATACCAAGACATTCAGGATAATATATATTCCAGCATTCATAGTGAGGTCCCGGAGCAGAGAAGCTTGAGCAGTCCCATGCACCACCACCGTATCCACGGAGAACCTTAGGATCGTAATTGATAAGCCATCCTGTCTTAGTTACACCAAGGCTCGGGCATTTCGTACTCTCGGAATCACCAGTATGAATTTTACCATAATCTATATCATCACCGTCCATTCCTCTGATATTCTTTGCAACCCAGAATTCAGAATTCTCGTCACCCGCTACAGGATGGAAGGTATAGTTATCATTATCGAGCTCATCAAGGCCTGGGCCGTAAACAAAAATAGTAGGCTGATGGTCATCAGGTGAGGATCTGTTGGCAGTAAGGTAATAGTCTTCACCGAGACCCATCTTGTTCAGCCATGGATCAAAATCGTCCTTATTCTCTTCTGTCCTTTTGGATTCCGGATGCTGAAGATATATGGTTACTCCGGCAGACCAGCCGGTAATTTTTTTGATTCCTGCTTTATCGAAGAGTCCATTTCCTGATTGGCGAACCTTGATATAAGGGACACCCATGGAAGCTCCTTTAGAGGTAAAGAATCTGGTTTTCTTATCTACTCCACTCGTGTTGAGCCACTGTCCCTGCTCATCCATTTTTATCCAGTCAGTATATTCTTCACCGATGGATGTAGTCACGTAATGCTTCTTTTTTCCATTATCATAATTCCAACCGATCTGTTGATCTATCCATGGCCAGAAGACACCATAATCCGTTGTAATCTTATCAAAATTACCGTCTCTTTTGATTCCTCCCCATATATGCTTCTGGTCAGCGTATGTAGAAATAAAGCCCTTAGGCGTAAGATTCTTGTAATACGACTTGTCCATGTCCCATGTATCATAATAGAAGAGCAACGAAGCATGAGCCTTACCATCAGTCAGAATCGTGCTGCTGTAATTCTTCATTGTAACAAGATTCCACTCCCAGAATTCAGCACGGCCAAGCTGAGGCTTGTACTCCATATCCTCCTCGCCTTCCCCTTCTCCGGTCTTTTCTGTTGAAGTCTCTGTAGTTTCCGTTTCGGCCGCATAAGAAACGGAGCCAGGGATATTCCCGCCCGGAAGAACAAAACCAAGCGCAAGAAGCGCTGCAATGAGCGCTGTCTTCTTCTTTCTAATATTTAAATATATCCTTTTTCGCATAGGACACCCTTCTTTCAAAAGCTTTTCTGCGATTATATATCAGTCTGCGCAACAAAAGTGCAACAATAAACACATTTATTTCTTCTTTTCGGATACCACCCTGGTGATCATTGCATTTTCATTCTCATCAAAGCTAAGGGAGAACTTTTCCGTAATACCGAGTGATTCACTGGTAACTGTGAATTCCGTTAACGCATCTGTAGCCGTGCTGTCTGTATAAGTACTTACATGGACTACATCTCCGGATTTATTTGGATAATCCTTGTCCACATCATGGAATGGTTCTTCCTTATGAATATATCCAACAGTACCCTTATCCATATCGAAGAACATGAAATATGCACCGCCGGCGCATTCCAGTTTCCAATCATTCTGGCCATTCGGGAACAGAATGTCTGCTGTATCTTCATCATACTTAAAGGTTATACTATTATAATAAGTACCGGAATCAGGAGACAGTACACTGTCGCATCGTAAAGCATTATTGAACATGACAGGGAACTCGGTATCTGCTCCTACTACGTCACGTCCCTTCTCCAGAAATACCCCATCCTGAACACCGGCATAAAGACCATTTGCCGATTCCTCAACATAAATAGGAAGTGTTATAGTAATGACATCAAGTGTCTCACCCGCCACTTCGATGCTCTTGACAAAACTAATATCAGTTTTACCGGTTTTAGCAGGATTTACAGTAACTTCAATCTTGGAAGAACCTAACTTTCCATTTTTAACTACTGCCGTGATGAGTTCCTCGTTCTCAATGCGGACTCCCCAGGCAATCTTCTCAGTATTCTCACTCTTATCCTTTATCTTAATGATAACTTTTCCATTTTTGACTTTGCAGCTTACCGGATAATATGTCCCGACAAAATGCTTCGTAAGGCCTTTACGATACTGTCTTATTCCAAGAAATACGCCAAGTCCTGCAAGCAGCAGCACCGCTGCAACTATAGATATGATTATAATAACCTTTTTCTTCATTTCGTGCCTCACAGTCACTTAACTATACTAGATATTTCAGATATTTAACATGGTATCCGTCGCCACCTGCATCTCAGAAAGCTCTTTCCACGAAAAAGAGACCCGGAACAGGGTATACCACTATAAAAGTATATTGAAAAACACAAGATTTGTCAATTAATTATCAAACAACCCCAACTAATAGTATCACCACCCCAAAATATAATAGGGCGGTAATAACCGCCCCATGCATTTTCTTAAATCTAGATAACATTCCACGAATGCGGAATATATATCTCCTTGAATCTGTGTACTGCATAATTATCAGTCATGCCTGCTATATAATCGCAGCAAACTGTTTCCCTATCTTCACCCTTTTCTATCATCTTGAGATATTCAGGAGCAAGCTCCTCTATATGATTCAGATAGTATTCATAGAGTATCTCAACTATCTTCTCAGCCTTTGCTTCCTCAGCCTTTGCCTTCGGATTGGTATATACATTTTCAAACATATACTTCCTGAGGGCATACAGAGCTTCTTCAAATTCCGGACTGAGTCCTACAGCGGTCTTATCAGCCATAAGATCAAGTCCCTCTGAATATTTAATAAAGTCCTGGATGAGCCTGTCAATCCTGTCCCTTGTATTATGACCGAGTATATCTGTCAGATCCTTCGGCAGCTCATCCTCTGTCAGAATGCCTGCACGGATTCCGTCATCTATATCGTGATTGATATAACCTATCTTATCAGAGATTCTAAGAATATTCCCTTCCACAGTCTTTGCTCTGTATGAACTTCTGTGACAAAGGATACCGTCCCTGACTTCCTTGGAAAGATTAAGGCCTTCACCATCCTTCTCAAGTCTCTCAACAACCCTCACGCTCTGCTCATTATGTCTGAATGGACGTCCCAAAGCTCTGGTAAGCGCTCTTTCTCCTGCATGTCCAAATGGAGTGTGCCCGATATCATGTGCCAGCGCAATAGCTTCCGTGAGATCTTCATTTACACGAAGTGCCCTTGAAACAGTTCTCGCAATCTGTGACACTTCAAGTGTATGAGTGAGTCTTGTCCTGTAATGATCACCGTAAGGCGAAAGAAAGACCTGTGTCTTATGCTTAAGCCTTCTGAAAGCCTTTGAGTGCAGAATTCTGTCCCTGTCTCTCTGGTATATAGTCCTAAGCGTACAAGGCTCCTCATATACGTCTCTGCCCTCAGACTCATCACTGAAAGCCGCATATGGGTTCAGTATCAAATGTTCATTTTTCTCTGTTATTTCTCTTGGTGTCAAAACAGTACTCCTTCTACTTTTTAAAACCGCAAGTCATTTGATCTATGGTTAAATGATATTATTCAAACATTCAATTGTCAAAGCAATTATACTGTGTTTTTTATGCGCAGGTTTATATATTTAGTTAGCTACCTGTTAGCTACGAAATTGGAGTACTTCCGTATTAAAGCCGTGTAAAATCGTTGTTTGATTACATTTTCAGAGTCAGATACAGAGGCTGACACAACAGCACCTGATGATACAACAGAGGCAACAGTTGATGACGCAGACGTAGAGCTTGATGGTAGCGGTGAAGTAATCAACATTTATGTATGGAACGAGGAGTTCGCTAACAGAATGAAAGATCACCTTCCAGGTTACGAAGCTAAGAATCCTGACGCTGCTCTTGATGGTGGTACATACAACGGCGTTGAAGTAGCATTCAATCAGACAGATAACAAGGATAACAAGTATCAGGATAACCTTGATGCAGCTCTTCTTGCTCAGGCTGATGCAGATGCTAACGACAAGATTGATATCTTCCTTGTAGAAGCTGATTACGCTAAGAAGTATGTTGAGCAGTCAGACTATGTTCTTGATGTTAACAAAGATCTTGGTATCACGGATGATGAGCTTTCAAAGCAGTATGATTACACAAAGCAGATTATGACAGATGCTGACGGAAATCTCCGTGGTGTTTCATGGCAGGCTTGTTCAGCTGGTCTTATCTACAACAGAAAGATTGCTGAAGAGGTTCTTGGTTCACAGGAGCCAGATGATGTTCAGGCAGCTGTTGCTGACTGGGATAAGTTCTTTGAGACAGCAGATAAAGTTAAGGAAGCTGGTTATTACATGACTGGTACAGTTAACACAACAATGCGTGTTTACTCTAACAATTCTTCAAAGAACTTCGTAGTTGATGGTAAGGTATCAGTACCTGATGACATCAAGAAGTGGGTTGATGATTCTAAGAAGCTTATCGATGCTAAGGAATCAACATCAGAAGATCTTTGGAGTGGTGATACAGTTACTAAGGGATTCATGAAGGATCCAGGAAACGTATTCTGCTACTTTGGACCAGCTTGGTACTTCAATTTCTGTCTTTCACAGGCTGATCCTGCTTCTATCGCAGCTGACGGTGGTTGGGGATTCGTAGTTGGACCTCAGTCATATTACTGGGGTGGTACATGGATCTGCTGCGCAGCTGGTTCTGATAATACAGAGCAGGTTGCTCAGATCATGAGAGACATGACAACTAATGATGATGTTATGAAGGAAATCCTTATGACAGATTCTGACTGCGTAAACAACAAGGACGTACTTGCAGATATGGCAGGTTCAGATGATGGTAATGTTGCACTTCTTGGTGGACAGAATCCATGGGCACTTCTTTCAGAAGGTGCTGAGAACGTTGATGCTTCTAACCTTACAAAGTATGATCAGGGTACAGTTGAGTCATTCCAGTCATCAATGAAGGCTTACTTCGATGGCGAGTCAGATTATGACAAAGCAGTTGCAGAGTGGACAAAGTCTGTAATTGAGAAGTATCCAGAACTTAGTGAGTAATCTTAACTTTATAGTTACTTTTATGAATTAAGCTATAAGCGTGCCGGGCTGGCATGGTCCTGCTCGGCACGTTTTTTTAAAATCTTACAAGGTGTAGCGGAGGTACTGTTAATGGCTAATAATAAAAAAGCGGTTCGCTATAATCGCTGGGGTTATATCTTTATGATACCCTTCACTATAGCTTTTTTGCTGTTTCAGCTTGTACCACTCATTTCAACTATCTGGAATAGTTTTTTTGAGCACTATATGAGTGGACTTCAAGAAATCGGACCGAACTTTGTCGGTTTTGCTAATTATGCCGCTCTTCTTAAAGGCGGAGACATTTTTAAATATTTCTGCAATACAATGATCATGTGGATCATGGGCTTCATACCGCAGATTATAGTATCGCTTCTTCTTGCGGCATGGTTCTCAGATCCTTCATTAAAACTGAAATTTAAGCCTTTCTGGGAGGCTGTTATATATTTACCTAATCTTATCATGGCAGCTGCATTTGCAATGCTTTTTGCCACACTGTTTTCATCCCAGGGTCCTATTAATACCATGCTTATGAATATGCATGTAATTAAAGAATCTTATGATTTCCTTGCACATACTGGTTCAACAAGATGGCTTGTTGCTTTCATGAACTTCCTTATGTGGTTCGGAAATACAACAATCCTTCTTCTTGCCGGCATGCTCGGTATAGATACTTCTCTGTACGAAGCTGCTGAGGTTGATGGTGCTACACCAACTCAGATATTCTTTAAGGTTACACTTCCTATACTTAAGCCTATTCTTATATATGTTATGATTACATCACTTATCGGTGGTCTTCAGATGTTCGATGTTCCTCAGATACTTACAAACGGTGTCGGTGGACCAAACAGAACAACTATGACACTTAT
>JHWR01000018.1 GCA_000687655.1 Lachnospiraceae bacterium YSB2008 | reverse complement strand
GTCAATTTAAGGATTCTCAACTGAGTTAGCAACTTGTTATCCATGAAGATCACCTCCATGGGTAGCATAACATGATGCTTAATTTTGTACATTTTTATATTCCACTAAATGTACATTTTTATAGTAACATTTACAATACCACATATTCCTGACAGTATTGCATCAAATTTGTTAACATCCCATCTTGGAAGAAAGTCATTACAGAAATAACTTCTGTCCACCTCTATTTCTTTTCACACAAAAGGGCGTTACAAGTATTATTTCTACTCATAACACCCTGTCGCTGTTTTTTATTGTCTATATAAACGCTTTGCGCCTGTTGTGACGATGGTATCTATTATCCATAAAAATATCCCCCAATCGTTGCATTTCACTAAATAATAGTATATAATATTTTTAGTGAATTATCTATGAGGTATGCTTATGGAACAGATGACAGTTACAGCTAAAATACAGATATCTGTTGATACAGACAGTAAGGTTCTGCTTGATGAAACCATGTCTGTTTATTCTGCTGCCTGTAATTATGTATCAGCCTATGTGTTCTGCACACATGACCTAAAACAGTTTTCTTTGAACAAGACTTTGTACTCTGTGCTCCGCGAGAAGTTTGGGCTCAAATCTCAGATGGCTCAGTCGGTTTTTAAGACTGTAATCGCAAGATATAAGACCATTCTTGAAAATCAGAAAGAATGGATTCGACCTTCTTTCAAGAAGCCTCAGTATGACCTTGTTTGGAACAGGGATTATTCGCTTACTCGAAACTGTTTTTCAGTTAATACACTGAATGGCCGTGTCAAGCTGCCGTATTTCGCTGAAGGTATGTCTAAATACTTTGATCATACACTCTATAAATTTGGCACAGCTAAACTTGTAAATAAGCATGGCAAGTATTTTTTACATATCCCTGTTACCTATGATATCGAGGAAAGCAGTATTTCCGATATCTGCAATGTTGTAGGTATTGACAGAGGCATTAACTTTATTGTTGCCACTTATGATAGTAAGCACAAGACCGGCTTTGTCAGCGGGAAAGCTATCAAACAAAAACGTGCTCACTATTCAAAACTTCGTAAAGAACTCCAAATGTGTCAGACACCATCCGCAAGACGCAGGATTAAAGCTATCGGTCAGCGAGAAAACCGTTGGATGCAGGATGTAAACCACCAGGTATCAAAGGCACTTGTTGAATCCAATCCGAAGCATACACTCTTTGTTCTTGAAGATTTGTCGGGAGTCCGCAACGCTACAGAGCGTGTCAGAACAAAAGATCGCTATGTGGCTGTATCATGGTCTTTTTACGACCTTGAACAGAAACTCACTTACAAAGCTAAACAGAATCAGTCTGCTGTTATCAAGGTTAACCCTCGATATACAAGTCAGTGTTGTCCAGTATGTGGACACATTGAAAAAGCTAACCGCAACAAGAAGATACATCTGTTTACTTGTAAAAACTGTGGTTATAAATCAAACGATGACCGCATTGGAGCAATGAATCTGTATCGAATGGGAATAAACTATCTCGAAGATAGCCAAGTACCTGATACAGTTACGGCAGAGTAAACTTTGCCGTAAAGGGTGCTGTCAACCAACCTATGATGTAACGCCACGTTAAGCAGAAATGCTTATCGGGGTTAAAGGTCGGAGGTGTAAACCGTTAATACGACTGGGCAGTTACAAGCCCATGGTCTTTAGGTCGTGGGTAGTTGACATTTCATTTCTTTACAAGTATTTCTCCAGTTAGATAGCATCTGTTTCTAAAACCTTATCACTTAACAAAAAGTCAAATAAATCGATTGTCATCACACCATTTTCATCATATGTCGGATTAATACCGGACTTTGCTACTACTATTTTTTTAAATGAATCATCTATATAATATAAACTTCTTTTTTCCTGCATCTGTTTCTCAACTGTTTCTATCGATAACGCCGACTGAATGTAAAATTTTTGATTACCTTTTGACGCTATAAAATCAACCTCAAGATTTTTCTGTGCATATATTGACTTACCATTTATATCCACACGATCCGTTTTTTCACTAACACTCAATTCTCCGACATCAACATTAAACCCTCTGTACCTTAATTCATTGTACAGTATATTTTCCATGATATGAGTTTCTTCTATCTGTCTAAAATTTAGTCTGGCATTTCTCACACCCACATCTTCAAAATAAAGTTTATACGGTGAACCTATGTATTTTCTGCCCTTAATATTATATCTTTTTGCTTTAGACACAACAAAAGCATCTTGAAAATAATCAATATAATCACCAACCGTATCAGCAGTAATACCCTTATCCATAATACTCTTAAATGTGTCAGAGATTTTCCTGGCATTTACAGGACTACCAATCATAGAAGCCAAAATATCAAATGTATCACCTAGTTCCACTTTTTTCTTGATTCTGTTATGAATGATTATATCCTTTAAATATGTCTCTTCGCATAGATTTTTAAGGTAAGATATTTTTTCTTCTTCACTTTTCATTTGAGCTACAAGAGGTATACCTCCTGTTACTATGTACTCTCTCCAAGCTTTTTCCGGTGGCAGATCTATCCCTTGCATATACTCCGAAAAAGCAAGGGGCAATACATGAATAATTGTCCCTCTTCCCTTAAACTCAGTTGCTATATCTGAAGACAAAAACTTTGAATTAGATCCTGTAACGTAGATATCATAGTTGCTATGTCTTAACAATCCGTTAAGAGTCCCAACAAAACTATCAAGCATCTGTACTTCATCCAATAGCAGATAATACTTATCCTTATCATTTGTTCGATTCTTTATATATGCTCTAAACTTCTTGGAATTCACGTAAAATACATTTTGAGATTGTTCAAGCTTTGTCGGTTCCTCAGGGTAAAATGATTCAAGCAAATCTATATCTTCATCTGAATCAAAAGCAAAACGTATAATATTAGCACTTGGAATGCCTTCGTTCAGCAAATATTTCTAAATCCAGCAATTTAAAATCGATTTTTCCCAAAGTTCTTTGATTTTTATCTACAAGTATCTTTCTACAGATATTTCTCAATCACACTCTGTTCTACTACTCTTTTCCCAAGAAGCGTGATTGCCTGCTTAGGACATTTATTAATACAGCGATAGCACATGGTGCAGCGGTCACTCGCAACCGCCACCACTGAAAAGCCCCATAGTCACAATCACAAATACTTTTTTATCTCTCCAATTGTGTGAGGCCTAGATAAGTTTCTCACAAAAAGCTTCTATTTTCCTATCATTATCTTCATTAACTCGTGTCTTCGGATCTATAAGTATCAGTTCCGCCTCAAACTCATCTATACTGATCTGCTTCTTAATTCTTTCAAAAGCCTTCTGTGCGCCATTACCGCTCTGACAGGCAAATACAGATATTTTCTTTCCTTTAATCTGTTCCTTATGCTCGTCCAGAAATGTACAGAGCGGCGGAGCAGGACGGCTTGCCCAAACGGGGAAACCAAGGATAATATTATCATATTTTGATGCTTCAAACTTATAAGGCTTAAGTGCCGGCCTCTCACCCATTACAGCACTCTTTCCGCCCCATAAGAACTTTTTTGCGCCCTTATCCGGATACGATTTATCCGGTTCGATTCTTATTATATCCGCATCAAGCTTTGTAGCTATCTTCTCCGCCACCATCTCACAATTTCCAAGCATAGAATAAAAAACTATTACTGTACCCATTTTATTTCTCCTTCAAAATCTTTTTAGCCTTGCTGCACCAACGTAAGTATGCTTCGTAAGTTTCTATTCCAAAAGTTACTGTCAGGTAATAGTGTATATGGTCCTCCTGATCCAAGACCCGTTCCAGATTCTCCTTATATAACTTAAGAACTTCCAGATTTCCTCTTACCTGTTCCTCAAAGATTTCAATATTATGAACTGTAACACTTCTATCTTCTGTTCCACCAAAATACAACTTAAGAAGCGTCTCGTATTTAAGGTCGTTAGTTGCCTTCTCTTCATTCAACCATACCTTAAGAGTATCTTTACCCTTCTTGGTTATCTGATAAACTATCTTCTCACGTCCTCCGGCAGTATCTGTTTTCTTACGCTTCACAAGTCCCTGTTTTTCCATATCGTTAAGAGCCGGATATATACTTCCGAAGCTCCCCTTCCAGAAGAAGCTGATAGCACCATCTATCTGTTTTTTTATATCATAACCCGTCAGATTCTCATGAGCCAGGAGTCCCAAGATTACAACATCTATCTTTCTGTCTTTAGCCATCTTAATCACCTTTTCCAAGTCCATTTATACGATAGAGCTTTTTTAGGACATCCATCCACACAGGCTCCACACTGTATACATTCAGTACATTTTGAAATGCTGCAATCAGCCACCATTTGTCTTACATCAAGTCCCATAGAGCAGGCCTTGTTACACATGCCGCAGCCAACACATTTTCCTTTTTCAACCTCTATATGAAGCTGAGGAAGATGTAGCCACCTTCCTACTGTACTTCCGATCACCATGAAAGGCGCCATCCAGCATATATAATGACAGGCCGCCCTTCGGCCATGAATAATAGATGGTAAAACCAGCAGGATAACCACTCCGTAGTATATCACATAGTTATAGATACTCGATACAGAAATACCATGATCAGTCATATAAAACGGATCTATCGTCACGTCGTTTTTTCCACAGATAAATGTAACGATTACAGCTATTATCCACAGAATCCAGATAACATATTTGATTCTATCTCTCTTACCCTGTTTTGCAGGTTCATCCTTAACTCTCATTGTACATTCCTGAAGCCCGCCTGCCGGACATAAATATCCGCACCATGCTCTTCCGAAAACCATTGATAATACAAGCATTAAGCAAAATACTATAAAGCTTCCGTTAATTATATGCTCCAGCGCTGCATTGATAATAAGATATGGCGAAAAATACCAGATAGTAATCGGAAAAATCAGAAACGAAATGAGCAGCAAACACTTTCTCACTTTTTGCCTCATTAGTATCACACTCCTTTGTCAGAACATTATATCAATTTGATATATATCATTTTGATATATTATGCATCTGTATAGAGTAATTGTCAAGAAAAAAGAACCTGCCGTTTTCTCAGCAGGTTCTGATCATCCATCAAATATATCCTTTCTCTTCCAGAAACGGTCTCAGGCTATAGCTGACTGTCCCGCTTTCACTTTCTGTAAGCAAGAATCTCTTTCCCTTTTTGGTTTCAACGTAGATGCGGTAGGTCGTCCATTTTTTATGCTTGTCTGAATGACTTACATCTTCAACCTTGATATCAGCGATATCACCGTAATCTGCCACCGCCATCCCGCGATAATATCCTATCAGAGAACTATATGTTACGAAAACCCCTATCTGTTCATAATGCACTGTATACGGATCATTTACAAGTCCATCTATCTCCCTGGCAGTATATTTCTTTCCGCTGAAGGCAGGTTTTATAAACCTTATCATATTCAGAGTTTCACGTACTCCTACAAACGAACATATGATGATAGTAAGTCCAAAAACAAGCCCAAGAACATGATTATTCTTAAACTCTTCCCACAGATTCACCTTAGTACAGTCAAGATAATAATATGCATATTCCTCATCTTTAAGGGAATCGAGATAGCCGATTTTCTGATAATAATCTTTGACTGCCTCTCGGATGTCTCCCTCAGAAACGCGTATCTTCTTTATCTTCCCGCGGAGTTTAACAGGCCTATCCATACCCTTTATCTTTCTTTCGTCAAGGTGGGCGGCAAGTATATGATCATCTCCGACCTTAAGATCATTAAATGATCCATAAACATTCACCGGTTTTTCAGAAATCACGACACTGTAAAAATCATCATTTAACTTATCGGAATAATTATTGAACGGTACCGTATATTCTGTATAAACATCAAGACAAGTTCTTATGAAGCCTGATAAGATCAGAGCAAGTCCAATTATAAACAGCAGCGAGCTCAATCTGGCCGAAAGATAGTCACTTTGAATCTGCTTACGGATAGCAGGATTCGTGTAATCCTTAGTAAATGGTTTGGCCATTCGGTCCATTTTATTCTTACGCTTCTCCCTTGCTTCCTCTCTTTTTGCTTCTTTGTCCTTCTTCTTATCCGGACCGACCGCTTCATCATCCTCTCCCTTTACAGTATAGAAAATCATCAGGAATATCGAGAGGGCAAGCGGAATTCCTGCTATTACAAACAACGTTATTACAGTATACTTAGTCTCTTCAAGATAACCTTCAATATAATAATCCTCAGGATTCTCGGGATTATAATGGATAACAAGTTTATCTCCTTCCCGCCCATAACCACGGCCGGCGTAAAGAGTATTAATCTTGAATTTATCATCCGTATTAACTTTAATTTCTACCCAGTATCTTCCACTTTTTCCGGTACTGAGATAACGTCCCTCTGTTGTCTGCTTCTTTTCCCTGAGGAGCCCTTCACCTTCACGATCTACGAAGCCTATAATCTCAGCAGTGTAATCATTCTTAAGTTGCTTATAAAAACGAAGTTCTAAACAAGCTATAAAACCGAATATCAGCGCAATCAGAAGAGTGAATGTAGGAAAATATATTCTTCTTTTTACTTTTTTTGATGTTTTTGAATTCTTCATTTTGTTAAGATACCATACCTATCAGGCCGTCTATATTTATCCCCCATGACATCACTATTTCTATGACTTCTAAGTTTATCCAAATCAAGTTCTGCAACATATACTCCTGCCGTTCCCGGAGCTTCGAATACACACATATCTCTTACTCCCGGTTCATCGAAATGCCATGGAACTCCATCGAATAGCGTTGAATGTCCATTACAATCAGGCTGTCCTTCCGGATAGTTACATGTGGCAATTGCGACCATATTCTCATATGCTCTTGTTCTTAATGCAGCGAGCCTGTTAATCTCCATCGGACATGCATTTGGTGCCAGAATTAATTCCGTCCCTTTAAGCATGAGTATCCTTGCACTTTCAGGAAATTCTCTGTCAAAGCATATCATTGAACCTATCTTTACTGTTCCTCTTCCAAAATCGAGATCTGCGGTATAGAAATCATCTCCACCATCCAAAACCTTTTCTAAGTCAAAAGCACATGTATGAACCTTCGAGTAGTGAAGTATCTCATTTCCTTTTCTATCGAAGAAAACAACCGAATTAAGCGGTTTAGGTTCATGCGATTCGAGAAAAGTCACTCCTATTGCCATCTGCAATTCTGAAGCAAGTATACGGAATTCATTTATAAAATCACTATCTTTATCAATAGCAAGATTTTTTATTGTTCTTTCATCCTTTGGAAGATAATATCCGTCACTCCACATCTCGGGAAAGAGAGCAATATCTGCCTCCTGTTCCTTCGCCAAAGCACAGGCTTTTTTACCTATCTCAAGATTCTCCTCAAGATTCTTTCCGGGCATTATCTGTAAAAACGCAATTTTAATCTTCATAATCTGTTTTAATCCAATCTTCCTTTGTCATCAGGCTCACATGGCCCGTCCGTTTTTCATTCAAAAGTGGCACATCAACATTTTCTGTCCGCCATTGATATTTAAAACCACATTTTTCCTGTACGCGTTTTGATTTAGTATTACCTTCGTAGTAGCCGACCCAAACCTTATTCATACCTAAATCTTCAAATGCGTGGCGAAGCATTTCCAAAGCAGCTTCCGGCATGATGCCCTGACCCCAGAACGGTTTTCCAAGCCAATATCCCAGCTCACATTCATCATCTCGCTCAGTCATATCAGTATGCCCGTTCAGTTTAAGTTCGATCGCACCGATAGCCTTGCCATCCTCTTTAAGACATACGGCATAGGCTTCCTTGCCGTTAAAAACATTCTTTATAACATCCAGGCTCTCTTCGATGTTCTTATGAACAGGCCAGCCTGCTATCGGACCCACATCAGGATCACTGGCGTATCTAAATAAATCCTCTGCATCGTCTTCATTCCAGTGGCGCAGGATGAGACGTTCTGTTTCCAATGATACTTGAAGATCCTTACGCAGATATATCATGTCAATAAGCTGAACTCCTTCCTCAAATATCGGATGGTCATAGTTTTCCAAAAAGAAATCCTTGATAACATGGTGTCTTACGAATCCACACTTTTCATAAAATGGAATTGTAAGCGGACTGTCACCCGTGCCAACCTGAAGAGTTGAAAAGCTGTCACTATACTCTCGTGCAATAAAGTCAATCAGCAGTCTTCCATACCCCTTACCGTGAGCCTCCGGAGCAGTCGCAATATTCTTGATTTCCAGAACCCCGTCACCTTCATCGGTAACAACACATTCCCCTTTGATACCATCATCTTCAAGGACATACATTGTACCTTTATCAAGATATTTATCGATCATATCTTCCTGCTCATCCGCTAGGAAAAGCAATCCCATGTAATCTCTTTTATTATCCTTTACTTCATGGATTTTTATACTCATATTTTCCCTCTTACGTAATATTAAACCTGCTGATTTCTCAGCAGGTTTCAATGCTAACTCTCTGTATAAAGGCGATATCTGTTTTCCGGATCTGCTTTAGCATCGTATAGTGCTATATCCGCTTTTTTGAAGAGTTCAGAATAATTATTCTCCTCACCATGGTATATAGCAATACCAACACTGATGTTGATCTTCTGCGTTCCATTTTCCAGTACAACCTTTTCCGGCACCTCTTCGGTGATCCTGTCAGCGATTTGACGTGCAGCCTCAGGATCATCATTATTTCTGATAAACGCTATAAATTCATCTCCACCGAAACGACCGATAATATCATCACTGTTAAAGGTTTCATCCAGGAAGCTTCCCATCTGGCGAAGGACATCATCTCCTATGTCATGGCCAAATGTATCGTTGATCGACTTGAACTTATCAATATCCATTACGAACAGAAGTCCCTTGCCCATTGACCCATCTGACAGAAACTGATTGATTTCCCTGGTCATTGCCCCTTTGTTTTTCAGCCCGGTAAGTTCATCAGTATCCTTCTGGACATTGATTTCCCTGGTCAGCACAAATTCCTTTATACGAAGTGAATTGTCTATTACATTAAGGAAGATTCCGACTACAGTAAAAATAAGGACATTCCCGAGATCAATCCGCCAGATGTCATATTGCTTTATACCATGTGACCACAGCAGATAAACAGTTGATGCCGCACCAAGTTCAATAGCCATGAAAAACGGTTTATCAATCATGAACATCGGCGTGATGATCAGAAATGCAATGAACGCTACCGCAGGAATATCGGGCTTGTTCACGGAAATAAGACAGCCAAACAGAAACAGCAGTGATATCGACAGATAGATCAGAAGCTGTGCGATGATTGAATCTTTTTTCAGTTTAAACAAAAGTACTATACCTATCACTGAATAAACAAACGCAAGCAAATACAGCAGGCTGTTTGATTTCAGAATGCTAAAACGCAAAGAACATATATAGAGAGCGCCAAAAAACGCCGCCATCAGGAAGTGCAGTATTCGCCACACTTCGAAATTGGATATATAGGCATCCTTCTTTATGGCGTTATATTCATCTTTTTCGATTCCGCAATAGAAAAAGTAATTACGAATAATCCGTAAGTATTTCATCACTGATTCTATTCCTCCTTTAACTGATCGTCGCATCCACGAGGAGTTTTCAGATTCAAAATCACTACTGCAGACAGAATAAGGAGTATACCTAATCCTGACATAATCGTTAACGATTCCGAAAATAATAATATTCCAATTAATGTAGCCACCATAGGTTCAACTGTCGCTATTATTCCTGCTTTGCTGGCTTCCACGCTTTTAAGTCCGAGAGTATATGCCATAAAAGGAATCACTGCGGTGATTAATGCAGTCAGTATACAAAAGAACAACAGAAAGCCTATGTCTGTTGCAGCCATAAACTTATTACATACATCTGCCGGTCGGCATATGATCCATGAGCCGACAGCGGCAATCGCAAAAGTATAAAATGTAACGGTGTATGGAGAATACTTACGTAAGGCTACTGTTCCTAAAATGCTGTATAATCCATATCCGATTCCCGATCCAAGCCCGACAAGCAGTCCCGTCAGCGTTACTCCTTCCCCTGAGATTCCTGAAACCAGCACACAACCTGCAAATGCAAGAACCAGAGCTGTCAGTTTCTTTCCATTCAGCTTTTCATGAAAGAACGCTACTGACATGAGCATTATCCATACAGGTGATGTATAAAGCAAAATCGCAGCTGTTGAAAGCGGCATCATTGTGATTGCAGTAAAATAACATACTGTAAAGAATAAAATACTTCCAACACCCAGTCCCAGAAATAATGGAATATCTTTAGACGAAATCTTAAACCCTTTACGGTCCTTTATAAAAAGCACCAGCGCAAATATCAATGCCGCCAGAGTTACACGTATTGCAACAATTTGTATGGAACTAAAACCATATTCACTCAGCCTTCTTACAAATATTCCCATGCTTCCCCAGAAGCATCCGGCGAGAATGATAAAGACCGTTCCCATTTTTGATTTTTGCTGTTCCGTCATTTCGTCACAATAACCTTTACAAATAAATATTCAATTATTTAATTTTACCATATTCATTATCATTTTGGAACCTTGACAAATGTTCAATACGCCTTGAACATATTCACATTTACAGATGCCAGCGGAATCATTTTTTCCTCTCTCTTTTATTCTCATACATGAGCTTATCTGCTCGCTGCATCACGCTGCTCGCCGTACCGTCCTCAGATGGACTGAAAACAGCAAAGCCCTTTGAGATCCTCACCTTTTCCCACGGTTCACATGGTGATGCATTAATTGCATCGGTAGTTTGATCGAATTGTTCCACGAGTGATTCCATGTTGCTGTAATCTGCATTTTGAACAATGACAGCAAATTCATCACCACCGATTCTGAACACAGGACAATGTTTGAATACTTCGCAGATTGTACTGCAGGCGGTTTTCAGGTATATATCACCCCTTGTATGACCATATTGGTCATTAATCTTCTTCAGGGAGTCACAGTCAAACATACCGATAGCAAACTCCGGAGCCTGTTCTCCTTTATCTATCTGTTCCTGCAATTCATTAAGGGCTATTGTAAATGCACCTTTGTTTTTCACATGAGTCAGCGCATCAAAGTATACCTGACCATTCAGGACGTTAATATGTACCTTCACATTATCAGAAAGTGTCTTAAATGACCGAGTGAGCCTGCCCAGCTCATCATCCCCATCATACGGAAGGTCAAAATCATAATCTCCCTGATCAACCTGCTCTGCTGCCTTAGTCAGCTGTTCAAGAGGTCTTGTGATGCGTCTTGTGTGAATCATAAGAAAGACGGTTGCCAATATCAGTACAAAGACAGCACTCAACCCGATATTCAAAATGAGTCCTTTCCAGCCACCCTCTGTTTCAGAAACCGGAGCTGTGACATTCAGGCGCATTCCGTTACTCAGCTGCCGCCATACCGCAACTTTATCCTCTCCGTTATAAGTGTAATGTATGTATGTACCGTCGCCAACCTCATCAGCAGGTATTTCATATGCCCCTTCCGTAGGCAGATTGGTTACATCTATATGTGGATGATAGAAGAGCTTCCCATCCGAATCACTCAGAAAAGCGTATCCGTTTCTATATGGATGGATAGCATTTACCTCTGCTGCCATTGTCGAATAATCAACTTCTATACCAACAACTCCAATGAACTGTCCATTACAATAAACAGGTGCATCATATGAGATTACCCGTACATCGAGATTATCCGTAATATATGGCGCCAGCCAGATCGGCGTACCTTCATGCTTCGGAACTGTGAACCACACCAGTTTTGACGTATCCTCTACATCGTACTTCGTTATGTCTGTAACTTCATGTTCCTTAAAGCCTTCTCCATCCAGATTGGTATACCAGAATCCTTTAACCGAAGACGAAACCGACGGGTCAATGCGGTAATAATAGGTCAGAACCCCTTTTGTTTTGGAAGCCATCAGGCCAAAATACTCTCTGGCATTTTCCATATGCTGAGCAAGTTGTTCGTCATCTAAACCATCCAGATCCTCTTCTACAAATGATGAGACACGTAATACCGAATCCTCAACACTGTCGAAATAATAATTAAGACTCTGCTCACCGGACTCACACAGCATCAGGAGCAGCTGATCAGATTTGCGGCTTTCAGTTCTTCGTATAAAGATGGCACTGAGTAATGTAACGATTATCAGAGCCACGAGAATCAAGCAGAGCATAGTAACTGTAATTCTTGTCCTTAATGAATGCATCTTTTTCCTTTCTCTCGAAAATTACTCAGTAAAATCCTCAGCCAACAGTTCTTCCATTTCGTCCTTTACCCATTCAGGAGCGATTATCCTTACATCCCCTCTAAGGGCTACGACCCACGCCAGAAACTGTGAGCTTACTGCAACATCAACCTTCACTTTGAAATAATTCTTATCAATCGGACGCGGCTTAACATCCTTTCCGAACTGATCTATGATCACGTTTGCCATTTCATTTCTGCACTTTAAGGTGACCGTCTCAACATCTCCGCCATTCATGCGGAAGTACTGTTCATTCAGCCTTGCCTTATCCTGCCTCGTTGCCTCATCCCTGCCCTCGCGCTTAAGGTCCGAGATCGATACATTTCTCATCTTGTCCACGCGGTAGTGTCTCATCTCACCCCTGTCATGATCGTAAGCGATAAGATAATATCTTTCATCGTCAAAATGGAGTGCCCACGGACTTACCGTATAGAGAGCCCCATCACGACGGAACTCCTCTTCACCTTTCAGGTTCCAGCTGAAATATTTGAACTGTATCGCCTTATTCTCATTCATGGCAGAATGGATTGCATCTATCGTATAATAGATACTCTCATTCATGTTCTTAACACGCCCTGCCACCTTAACCTCACGGTTAATAAGCTTGGCATCATAAATACTCACTGACTTCTCAAGCTTCTTTATGAGCTCCTTAGTCTTCTTCTCTGAAATGAATTTCGAAGACTGAATGGCATCAACCAGAAACTTAAGCTCAGCAATCTCAAAATCCCTGTTTCCACAGTAATATACAGTTTTCGAACCGACACGTTCCTTTATGATCTCTATTCCGAAATCATCGAGCGCATCCAGATCGTCATATACACTCTTCCTTTGCGCATCAATACCATACTTCGCCAGTTCATCTATGATCTGAGGCATGGTAAGACTATGTGTATCATCAGTCTGTTCCTGCATTATCTTTGCAAGATACAGAAGTTTTAATTTCTGATTATTACCCCTCATAATAACCCCTTTATGTCACTATTTCTGGACTGCAGTATATTCCGTCACATTCAGCACAGTCTCACCATCGATCTGCGCAGCACACGGACGTGAGAAACGAACACTTATCTCATTTCCGGTAAACATCTGAACTATATCTGTTTTCGCCACATGCTCTCCCTTGAAAATGGAAGGAAATGCCATAAGCGCCTTAATCTTTGATTTACAATGATAAACAACCACTGTAAGCTTTCCCGAGAAACGATCCTGCTCAGGAGCCATATCCATTCCGCCACCGTAATACTTACCCTTCATGGTAGGCGCTATCCATACATTTTCAAATTCATGCTTCACTCCGTCGACAGTTATCTCTGCATGACATGGTTTGAAATGGAATAACAGTCCTTTGATGGCTATACCCGAATAATTGATCTTCTTCTCCGGGTTCTTCTCTTTAATCTGATCTGCTACCTCGCAGCAGTATCCATCTATACCGAAGCCCATATTGTTGATAAAAAGCTTCTCCATTCCATTTACACGTACAGTAGGAAGATTCGTGAGATACTTATTTACCTGAACCTCTTCTCCCGCCTGCTTACCTATATCAGTCAGGAAATCATTTCCCGTTCCGCAGCCGAGCAGGTAGATGTTATTCTTGATTTCAATCCCATTCACTGCATTTACAAAATAATTAAGCGTTCCATCTCCGCCGACAAGCACGACCTCATCTTCAGGATTCAGCCCCTTAAGATACTCAGGATAATCTATCCCGACTGCATCTACCAGTTCGACCCCTTCCTTCACTTCAGGTCTTATGCCGTTATTTGCCAAAGAATTGTAAAGATAGTATTTCATGTCACCCCTCCGGTTTTATAAAAGTCCCAATACGATAAGGAATTCACCTATCGAATATGTCAGCATCACAAGGAAATGCGTTTTCAGCTTACTGTCCTTATCGAATCTGACAAAGAACAGTGATGAATCAGAAACAAAGAAAAGAGCCGCGCCGACTGCAGTGATCACAGTAGCCACACTAGGCACACTGACACAGCGGAATATAGCGAAACAGTTCATCGTCCCGTTGATCAAAAGATATAAAAACATCGGATAAAACAAAGCCTTTGGAAGATGAGGCTTAAGCTTCGAGAAAATGAACGATACTGTCACTGCAAAAAACACTGAGAGCAGAACAATCAGAAAAACAGGAATCTTTGAAAAAACAATATCCCTGCAATAGCCGACGATAAAGAAGGCATGGCTTATCATGAACGAAATACCACCGGCAGTAAACCATTTTACACCCTTTGGAATCAGCAGCACATCTCCTATCCAGCTGAATATCAGAGCAAGAATAATGGCAATCGAAATAACCCTTGCCGCCGTTACATAGAAGCCAAGTAATGACAGCAGGATGAAAGGCTTTGAGATATTTCTGAGCTTCGTATCTTTTTTAAGCGAAGCATATAAATGTATGGCGGTCGAAATGAGGAATACCGCCAGAAAGAGATATTTCATTATCATTTACCCCTATACATTTTTACAAACTCGTCTACAGGCATCGGCTTAGCAAAATAATATCCCTGGAACAATTCACAGCCCATCTCTACCAGCTGTCTGAACTGCTCTTCAGTTTCTACACCTTCAGTCAGAGTCGTAATATCCAGCTCATTCGAAAGGTTGATGATATGCTTGATTATCGTGCTGGATTTGTCATTCTTTTCATCTGACAGAAATCTCATATCCAGTTTCAGAACATCTACAGGAACATCCTTCAGAAGATTCAGTGACGAATAACCACTTCCGAAATCATCCATTTCAACTATAAATCCTGCGGAACGTAAGCCGTTAAAGATATCTATCCTTTCCTCAGAATTAGTCATCATCGCTGTTTCGGTAACCTCCACCCTGAGATTATCCGGACTTATATCGTACTTCTCAACCAGCTCTGAAAGTTCAGAAATTACATCAAAGAAGAAGAAATCCTTTGGTGAAATATTAATTGAAATGAAGCGCTCCGGATCAGTATCCTTCCAATCCGCCAGTATCCTGCAGGCAGATTCCCAGATATGCTTGTCCAAATCGGTGATCATTCCATTTTTCTCAAATACAGGGATGAACCTGATCGGTACAAGGAAGCCTAATTCCGGATGAATCCATCTTGCCAGCGCCTCTGCTCCGACTACTTTTCCATCCTTATCAGCGATAGGCTGAAGATAAGGAACTATCTGATTGGAATCAAGTGACTCAGTAAGGTCTGCAGCCAGTCGCTGTTCTTCGAGAATAGTATTTCGAAGTTCATCATTATAATATCTGATGACAGTCCTGTAGTTCTCTTCGATATCTGTGATCGCAAGGTGAGCCCTGTCAAACATTATCGAAATATCCATATCTCTGTCCCGAACATCATAAACGCCCATATGAATATTTATCTTATGCTCAGTCTGTCTGAACTTAACTACGAAATTCTCAAATTCAGTCATGAAGAACTGCTCGTCAAAAGCATCCTTCGGTATAAACACGCCGAAAGTATCTCCTATAAGACGTCCGTAGACTCCGGTTTTGATATTTGCTTTCAGCCATTTGGACATGTGCAGAAGAACAATATCTCCAAAGGATTTGCCAAATGTATCGTTGATCAGCTTGAAATTCTTGATATTCACAAAAAGAATATAGAACTCCTTATCCGATGAGATAAGAACATTCTTTATATTTGAATACAGAGACTGCATATTGAGCAGTCCGGTAAGACTGTCATGAGTTGAATTGAAAAGTTCAATCTCAATATCCTTATGCCTCTTTGTATCATCCCTTATAACAAGAAATGCCCCATCGAGATTCTTCTGATCAGTTTTAACAGACTTCTTCTCCAGGATGTAATACTTATCATCGATTACTCTGTTTTCCGACCAGTTATCGCCTTTGTTTGTGATGTTCTTGAAGAGATCAAAAAGCTGTTCTCTGACCAGATACACTTTCCCTTCTTCAACGCCCACAAGCTTATAGCCCTGTTCATTTACCCATACAACTCGGCTAGAGTTATCAAAAACAAACACAGCGTCGTTCATGTCTGAAACTACATTTGAAAGCAATGTATCCAGAAGTCCCAGAGCTCTGTATCGTATAGAAATATAATATACAGTGAGTCCAAATACGCCGTGAACTATTATGGATCTGTCTATTGGGATTCTTGATTCGATGAATGCAAACTGAGTGGCTCCTGACAAAATCAGGGTAATGAGAATTATGCTGTATTTTGCTCTATACAGTTTTGAAGCCTTAACAGTACTCAAAATGTATATGAGAAGAACACAGGCAAAAACGAAATAGTTGATTACTCTGTGAATAGTAAGACCTACATGAGGCACATCAAAATAAAACACTCTGTTATCAAGCATAGTTGACTCTATGGTAATAACATGGTGAAATACCGGGCCAAGTAATATCTGAACGATATCAATCAAGCCCAGGATATAGATAAAAGTCGGTTTAGTATGTGCTTTTCCCTCGTCTACACCTTTACAATAAACATTTGTAAAATGTGCCAGTGCCATCATTATCAGCATCATACCTATGTATGATAAACTATAGCTGTAGTACGAGAAAACAGGGTTTCCCGATTCGATGATAAGTATGTTTGCTACTATAGGTACCATTATAGCCAGGTTCAATCTGGCGGTGTATTTCCCTATAGGTTTTTCAGACTTATAGGCCATAAAAGCACAGGCAATCTGTATCAGAGCTAAACACATAAATATGATACAATATTTATGCTGTATGGTCATGTATTGAAACCTGTTCCTTTCCTTAAAAAAATAAGTAAAAAACGGGCATATTTTACTATAATAAATTTACCAATTTTACGGCATTAAATCAAGTGTTGCATTTTGCCGAATCCTTTTTTAAAATGGACTTGGCGTTACATATTATTCACAGTAATATAAATGGGGAATCGAATGTAAGGGGTTACAGGTCTATGTTCATTGAATACTACTATTTTAAATCAAATGATGTCCCGGTTATCGGTCTGAACACGAACACTTATAATCTGTCCATCAATGATGAACTCTTCAAGAGACTTAATGTCATCAACGCACTGTGCTTCATCAATAAAGGCAGCTCGCTGACCATCAATTTTGAGAACAGCTATGATCTGCTCTACAAGAAGGGACTCTTCGGCTACAAGATGCAGAACAAGAGTAAACATACATCTGTCGAAGGTTTCTTCTCCCAGTTCAAATATCCACCAGAAATCGAACTCACCGGAACTATCGGAGATAATCCAAAAGTCGGTGACGGTTCATTTTATAAAACCACGACAGGAAGCAATCCTAACGACGTGACTTATTATCACGCTTCCAAAGACATATACACCATAAAGGTTCCTGAGAGTTATTCTTCGAAGGTTTATAATGACCTTAAGGTAAGGCTGGCTGTTCATAGATCTGCCATCCTGACAACTCTTAAGCAGTATACACGTATGGCAAAAGAAGGAAGCTTCATCATACTTGATACTCACAACAGCAGGATCAACTGCCGTGTAGATTCACTCCACACTTCTGACCGAATCAATTTCAAAGAATTCGGAATGGACGACCTCCCTGAAGAAATCGAAACCATCGTAGCATTTTCAGAAGAACTCGTTTCATGCTGCTACGAGCTTTACGAAATCGAGGATGGAGATACCCGTTCCGACATCAATATTTATTACGATAACCAGAACACTTCAGGATGGGTAAAAACCTACATGAAGCTGACGGAATAATCCTATCAGCTTCATGTATTTCTTCCCAAGCCGCATGTCAGGCATCGTCATACCCTCTTATCTTCTAACATACTCACATTCATTCTTCTCCGGTCCATCTATACCGGATTCATAATGTGCTCTGAACTCCATATTGATATCACGAATTTCCTTTTTCCCATCAATATAATCCTGATACATATCTGCAAGCCCTGACATACAGCCATCACAGGAACCACTGATATTGCCTATAGACTCGGCAACTATCCGCTCACGTTCCTCTCTTGTCGTATCCTTTATGAGTATACTCATTTTGCCTCTCCTCTCAGTTCCTTATACCTTTCAAGCACATTATAGATTCCGTCTTCAGAAAGAACCCCTCTTTTCAAATCCTCCGGAAGCTCGCCTCGCTCATCCTTTTCAAAATCTTCTTTCCATTGTGAGCTTTCATAATACGCTTGCAGTTCTTTGATCTCAGGTTCAAGAACTTCGAGTTCGGAAAGCTTATCTTCAAGTTCGTTCATTAACTGAGTCGCCTCGTCCAGGATGCTTTCCATCTTGATAATATGAGCATATTCTTTATCTTCTGTCTTCTTCATCTTTCCACCTGATTAATTACTAAACTCTCTGTATCAATTCATTCAGCCAGGTTACATCCTTCTCCCGTCTGACATCCACCGATACCCATTCATCTATAACCTTCACTCCATCAACCTTCGAAATGATTTCTTTGAACAGGTCCTCATTAAGATCAACAAAGTATCTTCCATCTCTCAATCCATAGAAATCTCCGTATTTAAATGAAATGTACATAACTCCACCTGGCTTAAGTGCATTTCTCATCATTGCAATCACTTCATGAATTCTATCTCTTTCCACATGAAGAATCGAAGCGCACGCCCAGATTCCATCATACTTTTCTGATTCATTCAGATTGAAGAAATCCATACACTTAACGTCTATTCCTGCATATTCAGAAGCTCTCTTGCACATTTCCTCCGATCCATCGATAGCATCCACCCTATATCCTAGATCGATGAATGCTTTTGAATCTCTTCCGGATCCACATCCAAAATCTAATATATAAGCATTATCCGGAAGTTCCTTACGGAATCTGTCTCTGAGATATGCTACGTCTGCAATTATCGTCGAGTCATAAAACTCATCCGCATTGTCTTTATAATAATCAAGTGTATACTCTACATTTCCCATGAACCATTTTTCTCCTCTGTCCTTGATGTAAAAAAGCAAAACGCTTTTCAACAGCCCAATCAGCTTTATGTTTTTATCTCTGAAGCCACATTAATACTAGAATGCAACAAATGCTAGCTTTATATTTGTTGAAACTCTTTTTTTACTGATTTATTATTACAATATCATTCCTAAATCTGTATTTCCCATGTTCAAAACTATCAGGAGGATTGATTCATGAATAATCATACAGAAAAAGAGCAAAACGTAATCACCGCTTATCAAAACGCCGTTGACAAAGATATTGAAGCTTATGTCATTGATGTTATGAATGGAAGAGACGTAATTCCACTTACAGTTGGTTTTATAAATGAAGCAATGAACGCTGAAATTAATGAATTAACAGGATTGTCTGTCTACGGGAACAGAATAGTCTTGGGGCCAGATGATGTTCGACATATACTAAACAGACATGGCCCTCAAGGACGGGCTGATCACAGCATGAAGGACATTTCCGATATTGCCAGATTAAGCTATGTAATATCTAACTATGACTCTATTGAATGGGATGGCGGGCGATCCAAACTATACAGAACAAAGGACGGGTTGAACGCGCCCCAAATAGTCCTTAAAAAGCGTGTAGACGGTATGTACTATGTAGTTGAAGTAGTTAGCGATTCCAAGAAAAAGAGAAACATCGTTTCCTCAATTTACTTGAAAAAAGCCCTAAACTGATGTAGTATAATATATAAGATGGCTACTACGTTTAGGACGTTTGCTGGGGGCACATATGCATCTGACAGCTTTAGCCAATCATGAATACTGTGAGCAATGGCCTTGATGGTCATTGCTCTTTTTACTTTTATTCTAACAACAAATTGTCACTACATAATATGATGTTTAGTAGTCTTTTCATCTATCGTCAGCACGTCCCCTTCCGGCTTGTATGTAATCTTCACGTAGCTCATAACACTTGGGCAGCCGGCCTTGATTGCGATATACTGGCACTGCTTTACGATTTCCATGAGTTTCTCATAATCACCTTCCATAGCAGTCTCGCATGGTCCTACATAATATGTAACTCCGGTACTCTTGATGTAATCAATAACTTCATCAACTATGCGGACAACCTCCGCATCTTCTAGTACTCCCGGCAAAACCTGAATTGCAACATTTGCGTTCATAAACCTTTTAACCTCCATCAGTATATATTAATCCCAACTCTTCCAAACATCCGGCTGATATCCAACCGTAGTTTTCTTTCCATTCCTTACAATAGGCTGAACCAGAACCTGCTGGTTCTCAAGAATCTTTTCTTCCTTATCCTCTTCAGCTATATATTTGATCAGAAGAAGCGTGTTTTTATCCTTGGAATTCTCATCAATCAGCTTGTCGATTCCGCCCACAGCCTGCTTAACTGAAGCAAACTCTCCTTTACTGAGACCTTTTTCCTTCAGGTCAATGTACTGATATTTGATTCCACGTTCCTTGAAGAAACGCTCAGCCTTTCTTGTATCCGCACTCTTCTTTGTTCCGAAAATCTGAATGTTCATCCATTTACCTCATATTCCTAGAATCCAAACTCTTTACTGAGCTTATCAAAACGAGCCTGTTCCTTCTCCTTGATTGGCTTTGACATATCGTTCATGCAGTGATGTATAACATCTGCATCCTTCAGGACTTCATCCATCAGGCCATCCACCGTAAGCTTGTCATCATGGTGATATATAGCGGAGCATATAGTATCCGTCTCCGCCGCATCAGTCAGATCAAGGTCTTCAAGTATCTCTCTTGCAAGCTCCGCGCCTTTATGTGCATGGTCATCATACGAACCTATTTTATACGCATGAAGATCGTGAAGCATTGCTGCCATAGCAGCAAGTTCAGGATCAAGTCCCCTCTTCTTTGCAATCATCGTCGCAGCAAGCGAAACGCCGTACAGATGATTTATCGCACTCGTACGCTTATCGACATCTTCCATCTTGTTCAGTTCTGAATCAACATATTTACGAAGTTCTTTTAATCTGCTCATATTAATCCCCTCAATCTTTCTTATCAAAGCGCCTTTTTCCCTATCAAAAACTCTTATAATTCTACCATATGTGCCTATAATAATAAAGAAATAGCCGTCCTGAACTTTGACGAGTTGAACGGCTATTTCTTAAAATAACTTATTAATTTCTTGATAAAACATCAAGCAATAACCATGAGTTTTACCAACCAAAATCAGGTTTCATATTGTTATAACTGAAGATGTTGCTTGGGCTAACGTATGTAACGTTATCCTTGATCTTCTTGATATCATCGTACTCATCCGGGAAGATCAATCCATAGTACTGATTTCCGTTGATGTTATAACGAAGTATATATGAATGCTTTCTTTCGCTTGGATCTACAGGATCAGCGCCGGCATTTGCAAAATATGCTGCTTCATATGCCTCGAACTCCTCATCTGATCTGTCGAGGTACTTCTCCTCGTACCAGTATGGGTCATACCAGCCACCGAGATCAGGTATATAGAATCCCTGGCGAGCGTGATTGATTACACAAACACAGCCCTTCAGAACATTTCCGTTCAGATCAGCAACCTTAGCATAATATCTGCTGTTAATGGTATCATTTGCACCCGTTACATCTTCAACAGACAGGAGCAGAACCTCTGCCATTTCAACACGTCCGGCTTCAAGCTCCTCAACAAACTTCTTCCAGTCTCCTCCAAAAAGTCCAAACTTCGGCTTCAGTCCATTTGCCTTTTCCTTTGGCACCGGTGCAAATGTAAGAGATGTGATCTCAGGTCTGTTCTCATCCGCTCTGGCCCATTTCTGATACATCTCTGTCTGGAATCTTTCCTTTTCGCTCGGAACTCTCCACCAAACTCCAAGTGGATCAACTTCGTAATCGAATTTCCACTTAGCCATCTCAATGTCTCTGATGAACATTTCCTTGATCATCTGACCTATTGTAGAATCTTCCACTTCTACTTCTTCACCGTGTGCTGCTGCGAATTCTTCCGCATTTTTGTACTTTTCAATTTCCCCCATGATTAAACCCCTTTCTACCTCTTAATTAATAACCAACCACCTTCTGTGGCCTACCGGTTAATTTTAACACAATTACTACTGACTTAGATATACTTTTTTTAATTCATCATTCTTTTCCCACCGAACATCCTTGCGGCGTTTCACCTAAAACAGTATAATTCATCCCATTCTTCCCAGGTTCCGAGCGGACTAGCGCGATGCTCCGCACCATCATCGAAGCCTCCGGCATTACTTCCGGCAGTTCTGCCCTGCCCCGTGTAAACTCACCGCGACGAACCAGCGTCACATGCGGTGAGAATTTCTTTCTGTCAAATGGAATGCCGTGTTCAGAGAGACTCTTCCTGAGCCGCTTCACCAGCGTGCCAAGATAAGGATTATCAGCAAGCCCTACCCAGTAGAGATCTCCAAAATTACCGATTCCTGAAAGCTCTATAGGAAACTCTTCAAAATCCACCTCATCCATCGCATCCAGCACATCCTCCGGACTGCCATAGTCACCGATAAATGCAAGCGTCAGATGCAGATTCTCCTCACGAGTATAACGCCCCTTAAGCCCGCATGACTTCAGATCCTGCTGAATCCCCTTAAGCGACGTGATAATATCATCATTAAATTCTATTGCAATAAAAAGTCTCATATTCTACCCTAGTATGATTTCAGAAAAAACTTCAGCCAGTTTTGCATGTCCTTCTTCTCCAAGATGCAGTGAATCAAGCCGCGAAGCATCTACATGCTCTGCAGCATCGACAAATATACATCCATTTTCATCTGCAACTTTTTTGTAATTCACAGCAAGTTGTTTTGACCTGTCTATAGCGTTCTCCAAAAAGTTACCATAGAATGGCGAATATCTTATCCCATCTCCTATATGCGGCGGAGATACGAGTATGATCTTCGGCACGAAGCCCTGCTTTTCCCCTGTGAAATCAATGATATCTTTGACAAGAGTCTCCGCACCACGTGCTATGTCCTCCGGGCTTGCATGAAACGTTTCCTTCATGTCATTGCTGCCCAGCATCATTATGACTATGTCCACAGGCTTATGAGAATTAAGACATGGTCTGAGGTACCCGAGTCCATTTTTCCATCCCTCAACAGGATCGTCAAAAACAGTAGTTCTGCCATTGCATCCCTCTTCCACAACCACGTAGTCCGGTCCCAGAAGTTTCTGCAATCTACCGGTCCATCTCACATCTTTAGGATAGCGAAATCCATCAGACGGATTATAGCCATATGTATTTGAATCGCCATAAGCCAGTACAGTCGTCATGTTCTATCTTCTCCTATACTTATTAATCGCTACTAGAAAGCAACTTCACTTGCCTTCTCCATCTCATCATCAGAATATGCACAAAGCTTCACATCGATATCATAATCCGGATAATCCTCTACAAACTTCTTGTAGGCACGATAGCACTGCTTCGTTGATTCTCCTGGTGCATTCTCAAGTCTCCCGCCAAATATACCTGCGCTTATAAGTGGAAATGAAATGCTATGATATCCATTTTCCATTAACACCTTCATCGAGTTGTAATATGCGTTGAACAATTCTTTATATGCATTAGGCGTAATATAAAAATTAGGCCCCACTGCATGAATAATACACTTCGCATTTGTCATATTAAATGCCGGCGTAATAGCCGCCTCTCCATCATTGAGAGGAGTTTTATTCTCATTGCATGCGGCCTGGAGTTCAGCATATCCTGCTTTTCTGAAAATCACGTCACATATTCCGCCACCGGCCTGTAAATCTCTGTTTGCCGCATTAACTATCGCATCCGCAGTCTGATCCGCACAAGATGCGTGGAGTAGGGTTATTTTGCTCATTGTTTTCTCCTAAAAGATAATAATTAATTGATCAGTATTCTGATAAGCTGGTAATAGAGATATCTTTTCCTATCTCTATCACCAGTCATTACGTCAGTCTGTTCAATTTTATCTGTTTTTTCTTGTATTATTCTTGCAAGATCAGAATTATCATTCATTCTTCTCATCCTTCTCCAAGGCATCCTTCACAGCTCCGTTCAGTATTTCTTTTATATTTGAAACGCTGATTACTTTGTTTTCCTTGGAGTATTCCTTTATTGAATCGATTATGCCCGGCATGTATTTTGCCATAAGGCCCTGGATCACGTCTCCGAGGTTGTCCTTCTTCAGACCATCATCGCCTTTGTAAACTCTCTCGAAAAGATTGATTCCGATTTCACCAAGGGCAAATGTAATGGAGCCTGCAACGATCCCATTTATGACTGCACCGGCAATGTTTATGCCGGGGATCTTCTTTATCTGCTCAACGAGCGTTCTGCCGACCAGCGTAGCTGCTCCGGCTTTCGTGATTTCATCTATGATCTCAGTTTTTAACGAAGAGTCACTTATGTTGTAGGTTCTGGCGATCTTTGCAAGCATCGCTGATTGAAGCGGCATCAGTATCATGGCGTCAGGCACCGTGATGTTGACCGCCCCTACAGCTGATGCTGCGACAGATGCTGCCATTACCAGGGACTGAGTGCTCTTCTGCTTGAGTTTCAGGTCGATGGTCAATGCATTTTCCTTTGCGATGATCTTCGCCTTCGGAGCAAGCTCCGTAGTTGCTTCTACTAAAACGTCCAATCCATTTTGCGGAACTGTCTTTTCCTCATCTATCGGATAATCCTGAGCAACTACCGGGATGATCTCCTGGACGTTCATTCTCTTTTTCTTCTTGTGATTATTGTTGTACTTCTCGACCGAATCCTTCGCCATGGCGATGTTTTCTTCGATGTCAATCTTCGAGTACGACTTAGTAAATACGATGATTATCGGTACGCCTTCCCAGTCATTCGATACGCTCTTGATGTAGCTGAGAGTATTCTGGTCAATCCTCTTGGATGTACCGTCGATGCAGTACCATATAACGTGGATCAGCTTCTCGATTTCCTTCTTCTTGATTCCTTCTTTGCAGAAATCTCTCAATTCATTTTTGATCTTTAACTGTCTGAAAAGACCGAACTCATATCCAACAGTATCGATAAGTCTAAATGGAATGTCATCCTTTTCGTATACTGAAATCGTGTCTGTTACAGGATCACCAACTCCAACCTCAGCCACTTCTTCATCCATGATTGAGTTGATGAGCGTACTCTTGCCGCTTCCGGAAACACCCATAACCATTACATTTATCTTTTCATCTTCAAAGTTTATTACGTTGTGAAGATCTTTGTCCTTGTTCTTTTTGTACGCCATGATCGATTCTCCTTTCAAATGTATCGATACCGCTTAAAAACCACAAAAGCAGACAGGATGCTTTAAACACTCTGTCTGCTCTCTTACCCCAAATCAGTGCAGAAAACACCGTTCATATTTTACCATATTCCGAGCAAATAATAAAGAAAGTACGTTTTAAATCGGCCGCATCATGTACGCTACAAAATCAGCCCTAAAAGTATAAGTAATCCCCAGAATACACCTTTGACTAACCAAACCATTATTTTGAGTGGTAAAAAAATTAAATCAAACATAAGTCTTAACATAATGATTCCTCCTTCCAGTTTGAAATGATTATCAATATCAGCCATGCCACGCTGATTACTATAATTACCCTTGAGATTAAAGAATCTCCATACTTAAGTGCCGGTATGAACAGTAAAAGATTTACCAGGCTTACTATCGTAAACATCTTCAAAAACATCTGCCACATTCTGTTCATCATTAATCTGAATTCTCTCTTATTATTCATTTTTAACCTCCCGTTTTCTCTCTCGATTCATTTTCTGACTCAATTGTATGATTTTTGCTGTCCCATAAAAATGACATCCAAAGAAAAAAGCAAAATACCATGCAAAGATAAAAGAGACTCGCTTCTGCGAGTCTCTTCTCATGTTTTCAATATCTTCTCAATCCATTTATCATCCACACCGGGGAGAATCTTCCTAAAATGCTTAAAGAGCCTTTCATAGGATTCCTCCGGCGTTCTTTCATAAACTTTGTTCGTAAACCTCTTCCCGAAGAACTTCTCGGGAGTTGAGTATTCTGCCAATCCCCAGCCGTATTCATTTCCATGCTTATCCGTAGCATATCTGAAATCTGAAATGATCACATAGCATTGCTTCTGAAGCCGGGTAATTGAGCTGTCAAACCCTTTTCGGCTACCCTTACGATAATTGCCAAGCTGTTTTAAAGGTTTAGACAAAATCGGTGCACTTTCGTCGAGCAATTCATATAAGTATTTGTCATCAAATAACGCAAGCCCATCCTCATATCTGGCATCGAAGTCATAACCATCACGTCGATAGTTTGCAAATTCCGGAAACCATTTTGCACCGATGTACATTGCCTTGCCTCTCATGAACTTGCCATAAGCACATTTGGCATTCCTTATGACCGGACCTTTCCATTCCCACGCATCCCAGAAGCTGTCCTCACTGTCATCATACCAGTGCCCAGGAGCCAAATGCTCTTCCAGAGAAAATCCTTCTATTTCGTTTGCAAAAAAAGGAACGAATCCGACCTTATCAATCAGCCGGATCAGATCTTCCATTGAATCGATTTCAAAATCATCAATAAATGTCATAAAGCAAATCCTGTTTCGTTTTTACAGTTTGAACTAAATACCAGAAATAAGCCTCTCGCGCTTTTCCTGAGGAATCTTCAAAACATCCATAGCCTGCTCAGCAGTATAGTTTAATGCTTCCATCAAGTTTAATACTGATTCTCTCTGATTTGCTTCTACTGCAGCATCTTCTCTTTCTTTTACTTCTTCACTCATTATTTCCATTAATGCCTGACACATTTCTTTTTTCCTCCTTATCCTATCGTAAAGAGCTCTGTTCGCCTTAGAACTTACCTGTAATACAGCATTTGCATTGTTTATGTCTCCCGGAGTACTATTCTCATCAGTTTCCTCGATAAACTGTATTACATCTTCTTCTCTTGCGTTCTTCGAAAGAATCCTCAAAACTGCATGTTCTTTTCCTTCCAATTCGCTTGTAACGATTATCTGGGAAGGAATTGATATGATACCGGACACATAATATATTCCGGGATATTTTTTCTCTACGGTTCCTCCATAGTTTTCTATATTTTTAATAAGGTCTCTCGGATATGCATTTCTACATATTGAAACAGTTAGCTCATCTAATGGAATCGCATCCACATTTTTACCGAGTCCTTTATATAAGCACGCATACGCAACCGTTTTTACATAATCATCAATACTTAATCCGTCTTCGGGAGACTTGTATTCAAAAATATTGTATTTTTTAAATATTATACCTATCTGATTACTGATTTCAATAACGGAATTCTTTTTGATAATAAGCATATCTATCCTTAATGGTTCCTTTGAAAGTTCATATTCAATATCAAATGTAAGAACTCTCTTATACGCTTTGAATTCAAGTTCTATGCCACCATAAAACCCTGCATGCCAATATATATTTGAGTTGCTTTTCGGCACTTTATTATCTTCCTGCAATCAACCACCTCCTGCTTTCTTGTTATTATCAATCACTGCAGTTATTGATTTGCCGGAGATAATACCATATGGAAAATATGATTTCAAATTTTTGCCGGTAATACTGTCGTTTTGCTATATATACTGTCGTTTTTATAGCAATTTTCAAACAACAAAAAGCGAGTTATACGCTCGTATAACTCGCCATATAATACACAGTATATTTCATCCAAATTGCAATCAGATCAGCCCAGCATTTCCTCAAGCACTCTCGCTGCATCTGTTACACAGGCTCTGCAATTACCCCTAAGATCAGCGCACATAACCGAACCTTTATCCGAAGCCATAAACTTCTCTTCGTATTCAGCAATTTTCTCTGCTGCTGCGTCACCATACTTTTGTTGCAGAACATATTCCGCGGACATAACCGCGCCACATTTGCCCATACGTCCTCCGGCAAATGGCATAGATATGCTCTTTGCCTCTTCTGCACTGATTCCGATAATATCTGCAAATGCTTCAAGTACCGAACTTGAACACGTATGAAAACTCTTATGATTATTCACTGCCGCATCTGTTCTTGCTCCCATAGATAACCTCCTTCTCCCGATTAAACATATACTCTTTCAATTCACAGTTCCTGATTCCAAAATCTCCATACTCTTCATTCGTCATATCAAAGAAATACGAATTTATGCATCTGGCTATTCCATTATGAGCTACGAGCAGATAAATCTTATCATCCTTTGATAGATCATCCAGAAGATTGTATATTCTCTGAGCCAATCTGAACATGGACTCACCGCCATCATACGACTGGAGAAAGTTACGTTTATCCATTCTGAAGACTTCTCCGTTACGCGGGGTCCCCTCATACTTACCAAAGTTCTGCTCCGTCAACCTGTTATCTGCTCTAAGCGGCAGTCCCGTCAAATCAGCTATATGTTTGGCTGTATCATATGCTCTCGAAAGCGGAGAAGCCACAATCTCATCAAGAACAATCTCCCCATTATCAATCTTTCCCTTTATAATCCTTCCAAGCTCCTCAGCTTGCTCATGCCCCTTCTCAGTAAGACCGATATCAGTAGCTCCACATATTTTGTTTTCGACATTCCAGAACGTCTGACCGTGTCTGGTAAAATAAATCTTTTTCATAATATCGTTATCTTCTCAAACCTATATTCCTGCTTGATATCAGGATATTTCTGCTTATCAACCTTGCCCATGAACATATCATACGGTCTTGCATACATACCAAAATCACCATATAAAGACTGGTACACAACCATCTTTTCTTTAGTTTCAGTATGCTCTGCAATCCCGATTATTTTGTACAGATAAATGTTCTTCTCTTTATCTTTCTCAGATAGAGTTTCTCTCTTAAAGTGCTGAACTATATCTCCTGCATGAAGCCTGTTGTCGCTCATATAATACTTACCTCATCAATCATTCATAATATATGTATTCATACTCTTCTATAGTATCAAACGTCCCTGCATTTCTCAGCGGATCCGTGCACACATCATGCACTTTCACAGGGTCGCCATACTCATTATATTCAGCAGTATATTCATATCCTTTCGTACCGACAGAATGAATCATGTTACCGGCATCATCATATTCCCATGTCCATGTAACATGTTCTTTTCCATCCTTATCTATACTGACTGCAGATACCCTCCGACCCTTCTTATCATAAAGAGTCTTCTCGTGGCTTTCCGTTTTCGAACTGTAGAAATAACTATCCGTAATTCCATACTCTCCGTAAACCATCTTCCGGCCGTATGAAAAATCCCCACTCTCCAGATACGCTTCCTCTAAGACGGTTCTTCCCTCTTCATCATAGGTATACTCAGTCCTGTACTCATAGAAAAGATCCGTCATGTGGCTCACCCTGCCCTCATCGTCGTACTCATATTTATACTCACGATACACATATCCATCTTCGCTTTCCTTTTTCTTGTTGATCAGAAGCCCCTCGTCATTATAGGTATAATAATAGATATCCATGATACTTCCATCGAAGCTATAAACCGTTTCAACCATAAGCTTTCCGTCTTCATATTCATATCGATTATCTATTTGCTTATCGTCAGCGCTTTTCCCACGATACTCCTCAAGTAAATTCCCATCCTCGTCATAGACATACTCGTAATAAAAGAGCGGATCTCCATTTCCATAAGTAGTCACTTCGAGAGTGATATCTCCAAACTCATTATAAGTATAATCAGTAATGCGTATCTCCTCAGAGTCAATGGTAACCTTCTTCTGTTTGATACGAGGTTTTTCCTTCACAACTGCTTCGGTAGTCGGCTGCTCTTTCTTCGCCGTGCATCCACTGCAAAAAAGCATAATCATAAGAATCATGGAAAATGTAATGCTCACCCATATTCTGTTTTTCACGTTACATTTTCTCATAAACCAATTCCTTATTAATCAGTATTGTGGCTTAGACTGTCTGTTTTGCAATATCGAAGCTAATAAGTTAATGATTCCGGCTAACATATTCAGAACATTTACCAGCGGAACGATTCCTCTCTCAATCAATGAGGCGCTGTCCAATGAAGCAGCGAACCCTAAGACAGCCAGGCCATCAACCACCAGCAACGAAACCGAAGTAAAAATGATCGATATTGCAATGATCATTCCTACCTTCCCTTTGAAAAAAGATGATGCCATCGTCGCCAGACTTGTTATATAAAACAGGAAGTACATTGCAATCATGCTGCCGTTCCACCACATCGATATTTTATCAAAGTACAGAATGGCAAAGTACACTTTATATATCAATCCCGCCAAAGCTATGATGAAGCCCATCACTTTGAACACAATCGCAATTACGTTTAGACCATTATTCCCCATTTACCCCTCCAAGAAATATCATCATTTGTTTTTAATCTCTATCCTGTCAAGGATTCCCTGCACTCCCACATTCTGATGAGTCAGATACATCCTGTTCACATCCTCAATAAATTCCGGATCAGCGCCGGTCTTTTTCTGTATCTTATCCAAAGAGAATCCTTTATCGATACATTTAATAATCTGAGATACAAGTCTGTATAAATCGCTGTTATCCGAAACTGATTTCGCTTCAGCTAAAACAGCAGTCTTCGCATGTCCATAATATATCTTATCAGGTTTAAGTGAAAGGAGCTTGTTCCAGCTTTCCTCAATCTGTGTACCCTTATGCAATTCCAGTTCATAGAGTGGATTAAGATCACCGACAAACAGGAAGCCATCATCCAGCCAGAGAGATATACTGTCATCACTGTGTCCGGGTGTATGTATCAGCTCTCCATTTATACCTATGCTTTTCAGAAATGCCCGGCTGTCTTCTATTGAAATCACTTTGAGTTTATCATCATCGACAGGCACAAACTTAAGTCTTGAATCCCTGGCAAAAATTCCGTCTGAAGAATGCACAAAGTCCTTCTGAACATCAGCGATAACAATACTCGGGCCACAATCTGAAATCTCCTGGGCAATCCCCATATGATCCGGATGAAAATGTGAAATCAGGATGTAATCTATGTTCTGAAGAGACTTCTTATTCTCTCCCAACGCATCGCAGAATGCAGGAAATGTACCGGCCCACCCGGTATCAAACAGAATAGTTCCTGAGTCACCTTCGATCAGATATGTATTTGTATTTGAATACTTTAATTCCGTAATGACGATCATACTTCGTAATCCAGGCAAACTCTGTTCTTGGTATATGGTCTTACAGCTCCATCCGCAACTGCCACATGAGCCGGATGAACGGCATAGCCCTTGAGTGACTCCTCATTCTCGAAAGAAGAATCAAGCATCAGGTCCGCATTTGAAGATGGAAGTCCTTCAGTCTGAACCTTGATATCTATAAGTCCCGGAATCTGACCTGCAAGGCCTTCAAGTCCTGCTTTGATTCCTGCCTTAATCTCATTCTTTTCTTCTGCTGACAGTTCATCACGAAGCTGCCAAAGTATTATATGCTTTACCATGGTATTCCCTCCTCTAAAAAACTTTACATCTGTCATTATATTTATCTTGAATAAATGTCTTCAAGTGTTAATAGTTTTGTTTTTTCAGTATCCAGATTTTCTATCAACCATTTTGAAAAACCTGATAATGAGAAGAGTAGTAACTGGACTTCCTCATAACTTTTACCAATAAGTCCACGCCTGGCCAGAAGACTATCATATACTTCTTTATCAAGTACTTCATTTTTAAACTTACATTCACCAATAACTGCTTTTTTGCTTGTGACATCTATTCCGACGACATCTATATCTGTCGGAGTATGATCGTAACCTGAGCCCCACCATCTACCAACATTTGTAACCAGGCAATTAAGATTTCCGTCTAAGCCATGTGCAAGTGTATAATGTCTGCACATATCTTCAAATACTTTTCCCATAAATAGATGGAGCTTATCCTTAACATAGTTGAAATAAAAGACGTCCCCACGATTCATTTCAATAGCAGCCTTGGCTGATGGGATAAAAGTATACCAAAACCGATACATTCCATCGGTAATCTCGTACAGAGTTTTTCTTTTATTCTCTTTTTCAGTTAAAGGTGTAATCCTGGATACTATACCTATAGTAATTAATCCATTCAGGAGATATGATAAAGCTGCAGTAGACAGATGAGCCTTATCCGCTATTTCATTAACTTTATTCGCACCACCTGCGCAAACCTCAATTACGGTATTATAGTTATTTATAGACCTAAATTCCTGTGTTAGCAGATTTTGAGGCTCTTCATAAAGATATCCCGAAGAATCAAAAAAATTATTGATAAGGTTTTGATCCAGAGACATGCTGTCATCAAATAAAGTCAGATATTTTGCGACACCGCCAGTTACTCCATAAACTATCGCTTTTTCTTCAAAAGAATAGTTTGGTGTGAACTCGGAGGACTCAAGATAATCAAAAGGCTTAAGAAATATCTGGTTAGTACGCCGTCCAAACAATGGGCTTTTTTCGCTAAGAATCTCTTTCTCCATAAAACTGATCGCTGAACCACAGATAAGAAAATATATATTTGTGGAAGAGAAGATAGTATCTATAGCAGCTTGTAATCTGGAAAGGAAAGATTCATCCGATTCTGCAATATACGGGATTTCATCAAGCGCAATAACTATTTTTTCATCCTTACACACGGATGCGATAAAACGAAAGAATTTTTCTAAGTCTTCAAATTCAGCACCTGCCATGTCCGGAGCAATATCTTTAATGAACTGAGCAGACCACTTCTTTATATTGTCATTTAAACTCGTCTTAGTAGATATATAATATGAGGCTTTTTTATCTTTTATAAATTCAGTTATAAGACGTGATTTTCCAATTCTTCTCCGGCCGTATATAACAGTCATCTGGAACCCAGGTTTACTAAATGTTTCATTCAAAACTTGTAGTTCTTTTTTTCTTCCAATAAACATAAGGACACCTCTCTGACGCAGAAGTAGTTTAGTAAAATATGCTTTAGTAAGTTATAATTTACTAAAGCATATTTTACTAACATTATTTATGTTTGTCAATTATTCTATTACTCTGCTCTTAGATATTCTTTTCCTCACTCCGGCAACTGCTTTCTCCGAAAGATCTTCAAGGTATTCCTCATCAGTCCTCCCATTCTGACCCTTCTTGATTTTATCGCTTACATTTAGATTTCTCCTATAAAAATCATAAGCGTATTTCTTTGCGCATTCAGCAATATCATCAGCAAATTCATAAACATGATTTTCAGTATAATCTCCGGCGACCTTTGTATTGCTTATACCAAAGGCTAATTCCAAAGCTGTCAGTACCGACTCCAATACTTCTCTTTTTACAACTCCTCCTCTGTCATGTTTTGAACCCATTATAGCTGTAAATCTTTTGTAAAAATGAAACTCTCCTCTTTCCCCTAAATAGTTACCAACGACTTTACCTTGAAATGAACCCTCGTCCAAAAATCTCCTTTCCATATTAGCGGTATACTCCTTTACCTCAGCAGTATACTCATCAGCATGGTTCTGGTTACTTGCGTTCAAATGATTATTAGTAGACATATAATGCTCCCTTCTCACAAATGCTACATTTACAGATAAATCGCTGTTACCCTCCTCTCTTTAGATCATACGTTACTATAGTCTCTTTAATATTATACTTCTTTACTTTTAATATCTTTTTTTATTTCTTAAAAAGAGTTATTTGCAGAAGTAAATGCAACTGAAATCAGCTCAGTTGCATTTAGTCTTGCAAGTGTGATGATGTTTTTATGATTGCATTTATTATGGCAAATAAATGTCTGTATATGTAGAAACTAAATCTTAAACCTAAACTTTCATCATATCTTTTGGAATCATAATTTACAGCCCTGTTTTTAGTATTATATTTCGTCTATACTTAATAAGAGCAAAAAAAATAGCACCAGTGCTAAAGATTTGGCGATCTCACTGGTACTATCACATTAACTAAGGAAGTCTTCCTTAAGTTCTATCTGCGTTGAGTTTACCAAAAATAAAGGTCGAAATCAAGGCTTTCTTCGTTGATGCCAAAATAATCAAAGAGGAGG
>JHWR01000017.1 GCA_000687655.1 Lachnospiraceae bacterium YSB2008 | reverse complement strand
GAATGCCACCACAGGGCATGCCACAGCAGGGAAGACCGATGGGACCAAACGGCCCGATGGGTGGACCACAGGGCGGACCTGGAATGCCACCACAGAACGGACCACAGGGTGGACCTGGCGTTCCACCAATGAATGGACCTGAAATGCCAAAGGCACCAGAAGCTCCAAAGGCGCCTGAAATGCCAAAAGCACCTGAAATGCCAAAGGCTCCAGAGATGCCAAAAGCACCAGAAATGCCGAAGGCACCGGAGATGCCAAAGGCACCTGAGGCACCAAAAGCACCAGAGATGCCAAAGGCACCTGAAGCTCCAGTAGCACCGCAGGCACCGGCAGCACCGCAGACACCGGAAATGCCGAAAGCACCGGAAGCTCCGGCAGCACCGCAGGCACCTGTACCACCTGTAGTACCAACACCGGTTGCACCACAGCCGGCAGCGCCAGCAGCACCGCAGGCTCCTGTAGCACCGCAGGCTCCTGTAGCACCACAGGCTCCTGTAGCACCACAGGCTCCTGTAGCACCACAGGCACCAACACCTGCACCGGAAGCACCAAAGGCACCGGAGATGCCGAAAGCACCGGAAGCACCTGAAGCTCCTGTAGCACCACAGGCACCTGTAGAAGATACAAAGAACAATACATCTGAGCTTACAAGCGCTCCTGTACCACCGGTACCACAGCCGACACCTGCACCAGCACCTGCAGCACAGCCTGCACAGGCAGGTCCGGTAGACTTCACAAAGAAGCCGGAACCACACTTCATAAGAACAAAGACTCAGGAGAAGATATTCTTCACACATCCTGACTTCAAGATTGGTAAGTCAAACTCACAGGCTGACTTCACAATCAAGGAGAATACAGCAGTAAGCCGTGTTCATGCGATAATTGCTCAGAAGAATGGTGTTAATTATATAGTTGATAATAACTCAACAAACGGAACATACGTAGACGGAGAGAAGATCGAACCGGGTAAGGAAGTTCTTCTCAAGAATGGAACCGTAGTTTGGATGGGCGGCGAGGAATTCATATTCAAGCTCAGAAGAGAAGACTAAGAATCGGCCGTTTTGAAAGGATTAAGATTTCATGGATTTTACAGCAGCATATCATACTGATATAGGAATAAGAAAGAAGACAAATCAGGATTCCCTTGCAATCAGAATCATAGATTCACCTATAGGAAAAGTTACATTTGCAATAGTTTGTGACGGAATGGGTGGTCTTGAGAAAGGCGAGCTCGCCAGCAAGGAAGTAATAAATGCCTTCTGCGATTGGTTTGACAATACATTTACACAGCAGGTTTGTGATGGTACCTTCACACCGGCATCACTTAGAAATGACTGGAATAATATAATCCAGTTCCAGAACAACAGACTTGGAAGCTATGGAGCAGTTCATAATCTCATGCTGGGAACAACAGTTTCTGCAATACTTATGCTCCAGGATGTATACTATGTTGTTCATGTTGGTGACAGCCGTATATATGAGATGACAGATACAACCAAGCAGGTTACAGAGGATCAGACATTCGTACACAGAGAAGTATCTCTTGGGAGGATGACCGAGGAAGAAGCAAAGGTAGATCCGAGACGAAGCGTACTTCTTCAGTGCGTAGGTGCATCTCAGGTAGTTGAGCCTGATTTCCTCAGAGGACAGATGAAGAAGAATGCTATATACCTTCTCTGTTCTGACGGATTCAGACACCAGGTATCAGACGAAGAGGTTATGGATTATCTTGGACCGAACGTTGCAACTGATGAAGAGAAAATGGAATACGGATGCAAATACTTAACAGACCTCGTTAAGAGCAGACGTGAAACAGATAATATTACTGTTGCTGTAATCAGAACATTCTAAAAGGAAATTCATTCAAATGACTAAAGAAGGAACCGTACTTGACGGAAAATATGAAATACTGAAAGAGATCGGCCGTGGCGGTATGTCTATAGTTTATCTTGCTATGGATAACCGACTGAACAAGCAGTGGGCTGTCAAGGAGATGAAGAATGACGGAACCAAGTCTACTAAGACACTTCTTAAGGGACTTGAGCGAGAGGCTAACATCCTTAAGGACGTTGACCATCCGGTTCTTCCTCGTATAGTTGATATCATAAACAACAAAGGTACTATCTACGTTGTCATGGACTTCATAGAAGGTACAAACCTTGCAGACGTACTGAAGGAAGAAGGCGCACAGCCTCAGGAAGATGTTATAGCATGGGGACGTCAGCTGGCATCAGCTCTCGACTATCTGCATAACATGACTCCTCCTATTATATATAGAGATATGAAGCCTTCGAACGTTATGCTTAAGCCTGAAGGAGATGTTAAGCTCATCGACTTCGGTACAGCTAAAGAGTTCAAGGCAGAGAATATAGCAGATACAACGGCTCTCGGTACAAGAGGTTATGCTGCACCTGAGCAGTTCGGTGATGATAAGGGACGTGGTATATATAAGACAGATGCCCGTACTGATATCTACAACCTCGGCGCAACCATGTATCATATGGTAACAGGTAAGAATCCTAACGATCCACCATATGAAATGAAGCCTATCCGTGAGTGGAACCCATCACTTTCAACAGGTCTTGAGAAGATCATTCTGAAATGTACTCAGCCGAGTCCTGCAGACAGATATCAGTCATGTTCAGAGCTTATGTATGCTCTTGATCATTATACAGAGCTCGATGAAAGCTACATGAAGGAGAACAAGAAGAAGCTTGCCCTCTTCGGAGCAACAGCAATTCTTACTATACTCTTCGGTATTGTTTCCCTCATCGGTCTTTCAGGAAGAAACAAGCTGACAGCTCAGAATTATGCTTCATATATAGAGGAAGGAAATAACTTCAAGGCTTCAGCTAATTATGTAGAAGCAGCTGATAAGTACAAAACGGCAATGGATCTGGATGGTAAGGAATCCGCAGCCTATGTACAGTTCATAGACCTTTATATAGATGCATCAAATGATGTAAATGGAGAGGGAGAGCCTTTCTTAAAGCTTGACGAAGGTCTTACAGTAGTTGCAAACAGAATAAAGAACGGATACGGAAACGTAGACAAAAATGACGAAGTGCTTTACAGACTGGGACTTGCGTATTATACTGAAATGTCGGATTACGCAACCGCAACCAAGTACTTCAAGATGGTAGATCCTAAGGATGAAGATTATGGAACGCTTGCCGATTACTACGGTGACATATCCATGATCCGTTCCAGTGCAAATGTAAATGTATCGAGTCTTCTCGATAACGTAAATGGATTTGCAGATTATAATAGGAACAGATACGCCAACACAGAGCAGGAAAAATTCACGAATTATGCAGTGCTTGGTAACATCTATACTACATATATAAATGAACCGGGAGTTCCAAATAAGGCAGAAGAGGTTATGGCTACTGCCATGGAAGAACTGAATGAGTACGAAGGAAGTGATGCACAGGACTTCTACTACAGCTTCAGCGACAGCCTTTCTATTATATATGAAAAGATGGGAAATCTCGACAATCCTGAAATCAACTATGACCTTGCAATCAATTCCTGTGAGGACGTTGTAAATCAGATAACAGGTAAGGTTGATGTTTCAAAGGAAAGCGACAATCCTAAGGTTAAGGCATATACACAGTCATATGTAAATAAGATGTGTAAGATAGCAGAGCTTAACGGAAAGCTCGGCAAATATGATGAAGCCATAGCTACCTACGAAGAAGCAGAAGCTACACTCGGTAAGGAAAGCAGCTATGTTGCGAAGGTTTATGCAGAGCATCTTAACTTCATGTATGAAACCTTTGAAAAGGGTAACAAGGATCCTGAGAAATGGACCAAGACCAACAAGCAGGCAATCTTGGATCTCTACAATGAAGGTCTTACAGTTACCGGAATAAATGAGAATACTACATGGATCAAACGTTCTTCAGTCATGAACAAGCTGAAGGAACAGATGTCAGCTCCTCCGGAAGAAGAAAAGAAACCGGAAGAGCAGGCAACAGAAGCAACTGACAACTCCTCTCCTGAGGCGGAAAATAACGAGGAAGGAGAGTGATGAGAAATGGGATTATATAATATACTTTTTATTGGAGGACTTGTCCTCGCGATACTTTTCCTCATACTTTCAGTTATAATCTTCTTTGTACTTAAGATACCGAAGGTGTTCGGTGTTGTATCAGGTAGAACAGAGAAGAAAGCTATACAGGAAATCCGCGAATCCGGATACTCCGAGAAAAAGAGCACTGAAAACAAGTCAAGAAGAAGGTTCGGCGGAACTATCCACGCAAGAGATGCAGCTGATTCAGATAAGCTCAGCGGAAGCAAGGATGCCACCGAAGAAACAACAAAGCCTGCAGCTCAGGCAGCAGCCGAGAGTGTTAAACCTAACATTCCGGCTCCGGACTTCAAATCAGTTGAACCGGATCCAAAGACAGTTAAACCAAGAAGCAAGAGAACTTATGACGACGTTGAGGAGACAGAGCTCCTCAGTGCAGAACCTGTAATGATGGATGACGAAACAAGTACTGAAGTCCTTACAGACAACAGCGAAGCAGACACAGATCTTCTCTTCGATGACAATGTAGCAGGCGACATGATGAGTGATTATGACGCACCTACAGATGTTCTTTCAGGAGATTCAGAAGGTGAAGATCCATTAAAGGCAAAGAGAGCATTCAACCCTGAGTACGAAGAGAAGACAGACGTACTTAAGGCACTCGGAGTTGAAGTGCACAGCAGCAATGCTCCTGCAAATGATGCAGAGACAGAAGTTCTTTCAGGCGAGGATCTCGACGAAGTTGAGACCATAGGCGGAAGCATGACGAGCGATGACATCATAGGACGTTACAGCCCTGAAGAAACAGCCGTACTCAGAAGTACAGACAGTATGGCACCATTACCGGATCAGCTCAGCCCGGTAAAACAGATAGTAGTTATTTACAAAGAAACTGTAGTTCATACCGACGAAACGTTAGTTTAAGAAAGGTAAAAAACTATGAAAAGGTTAAACAGAAAAGAGACAAGGTTCATAGCACTGATACTTGCAGTGTGCATGATCATAGGAATTCTCTACATCAATGACAGGGATAAAGTGGCTCTGGCAGATAGCCCGTCGATTAGCTACTCGGCTACATCTATTTCGGATTTGAACTCATGCATAACTGTTGAGGGCGAAACGGTAAATGTCGTAAAAAAGACATTAAAATTTATTGTTGGGACGAATGCCGTTTCTGTAAATGTAGTCCAGATAGCAAGTGCTGAAGGATTAAAGTCGCCATTTACAGGAATTAAATATGTAGACAGTGATGGTGAAGATGGATTGAACATGACACTGTCAAGTACTAATACCTCAATTAAGATTTATGTTACCAAACCTAATCCTACGGAGCTTAATCCAGACGCAGTAACTGAGGAATTATGCTATGAGTATATTTGGTCAGTGGCTTCTGTAGGGTTTTATGATCCGACCTTAAGTTTTGATTCAAATTATGATGCACAGATACTGGTTGGGGAAGAAAACGATATAGATGCCAGCAGATTTCAAGGGAATTTGGAGCAGGGAGCTGGTTCGGGTAATGAGAATAATATTTTTGTAGGTCAAGTAAAGTATTGTATTGATAAGAATAGTGATACAACTGATGAAACTGATTTTAAATCATACAGTGAAGCCAAGAGTTCTGTTAATGAGACCAAGGATTATGAGAGCGATGGTACATATTATCTTCATAAGGCATATTTTGTAGGTGAAACAAAAGTATGTGATTGCACGATAACATCTCCGTCTGCTGTAAGGATGAGCACTCCTGCAGCACCTATAAATGATACTCCTACAGTTCAAAAAGTAGTAGGTACGGAAGGAACCACTTTAACTCCTTCCGAAGGAAAATATGGTGGTGTAAACGTAGGTGATACTATACAGATTTGTATTACTACTTCGGATACAGCAACATCTGTTAAATGGAATGGAACTGAGAATAGTACTTCTACCGGTGATGATACAATTGCTCATACAAAGGGTTGGACTTATGAGTTTGTTTTAGGTAATGCAGCTAATAATGGTGATGTTACTGTTACTTATAAAATAAAGAGTAAAAAAGGTGATGATGATGAACCTGATTATGATGGTAGTATCACATTATCAGTAGGAGATTCTAAACCAGTTATTTCAGATGAACTTACCGTAAAGGATGCAGATGATAACAGTATTTCTCCGATTGAAGGAAAATACTATGTCAAGAAAGATGTAGATAATGTTTTCATCACAACAAAGGTTACAATGCCGACGAATGCAAACGGAGCAACGGTATCAGGAGTTACAATAGGCGAGGATGGTGACGGTAATCCGGTTCCGGCTACTCTTGTTACTGAAGGCGGAAATCAGTATACTGTTGCTGCTGGTACGCCGGTAGTCGATGGCGCTAACGATATTGAAATTACTGCAAAGAGCAGCACTGGACTTAGTGCTACACCTAAAACTGTAACGGTAGTTCGTGATAATGCAGCTCCTACAATAAGCAACTTTAAGCTTTTCCAGACCGGACTTGATGCTTCAGGTGTTGGAAATATAGGTGGGGCTAATGAGGAAGATGCTACAACAGAGCAACCAGATGCTCCACTGACATCCACAAAAGCATTTTCTATTAATTTCAATCTGGCTGATGCAGGAGGCTCTTCACTGGATGCTAGTTCGTTACATGTTTATAGAAAGATAGGTAATGGCACAGAGAGCGAAGTTCCTGCTACAGAAGATTCGGGTACTCAGGGGCTTTATGTGGTAAATGAAGACTTTACTGCTAAACCAAGTGGTTGCTTTAATAATGTAATTACCTATAGAGTTGAGGTTGCTGATAAAGCTGGTAATGTTGCAACCATGTTTTATAAGTACAAATTTATAAATGAGACCATAACAGTTCAGCCTGTGGTCAAGGCAATAGAACAGGTTCTTTCTCCTTATGAAGAGGGAACAACAAAATTCAGAACTGACCTCAGTAAGATTTATGTAGAATATACCGTTACAACAAATGATGTTAAGTTACAATTGTCTGATCTTCCGGCCTTTAATTATGATGGTGCAGACATCACTATCAGAGCTAAAGCTAAGGATGGTATGATTCTTAAAGATATAAATGGAGAGTATGGAGATGCAGATAAGGCTCTGGTAAGTACAGGAACTGAACCATACAAATATGTATTTGTAGTTGAGTATGAAGAAACAGAATCTGCGTCAAGATCAAATATTACGGCTGATTTTAAAAATGTTAATGGTTATTCAGTTACTGATAAGATTACTATAATCAGCGTCGATCTTACCGATCCTACAGCAACACTTAACGGTGATGAAAATACCTGGTACAGCAGTCTTGTAATAAAGATTACATGTAAGGATAAAGATGGAAACTATTATTCCGGACTCAAAACTGCTAAGCTCACTCAGTCAGGTGGCGTATCCGGTAATGGTGAGCAGAATATACTTAGTGGTGATCCTACAGAGATTCCTTCATTTACTGTTGCACAGTCAAGTTCAGTAAGTGGAACGACTATAAAGATTAATGTTGAAGATAATGTAGGAAGAACATATTCAGTAAGCAAGACTTATCATGTCGATGAAGACAAGCCTACCAAGGAAAACTTCACAGTCGGCGGTATAACAGCTGAGAATATAGGCGATAAGGTTTACGAAGGTGATCCAGTAGTAGCATTTGGTATTAAGGATAATCTTAATATTGCTGCTTATAAGCTTACAGTTGAATCTCCGGTTGGAACAAAGACTGTAGAAGGAACAAATCCTGGATTTACAGACAGTGTTAAGTCTGTTTCATCAAGCAAGAAGGTAAGTGAGATAATCGGCCAGGCAGTTGCTAACGGCACATATACACTTACACTTACAGCAAAGGATAGTGCAGGAAATGCACTTGATACAGTTACAACTAAGTTCATCGTAGATAACACAAAGCCTGTTAACGATGTAATTATTACAACAGCTAAACCTGCTAAGTTTGAGAAGTATCATAGCTCATACAGCAATCCTGAATCAGGTGTGTCATATGAATATGGTCAGTATTATGCAGGTAAGGTAAGCGTTGATCTTCAGGTTATTGATGATAACGTTGATACAAATGATATAGTTGTTACTGATAATGGTGACAGAGTTAATGTTTCATGGTCAGCAGCTACTATAAACGGTAAGGCTGGTTACAAGGCTTCTTACTCAACAAGTAATGAAGGCAGCCATACTATAACAATAGCTACTACCGATAGAGCAGGTCAGAAGGCTACAGCCAAGGCTGTTACCTACAACGTAGATAATACAGCACCTACCATTACAGCTTCTCTGAATGGTTCAGCTATATCAGGTGGTTCAGGTGTAAGATATCTGAACGTTAACGGAAACGTTGTTGTTACAGCAAATGATAAGTACTTCGATGAAGATGACTTCACAAGAGTAGTTAAGAGAACTACTCCTGACAAGGCAGTTAACAATGATACAAGCAATATCTCAAACGGCAGCACACCATATACAACAGATGCTGATTATGAGATAACATACAAGGTAGTCGACAGAGCAGGTCGTGAGACTACACTTGGTCCTATAGAGTTCCGTGTTGACAAGGTAGCTCCTAAGTTAGAGGTTACCGGTGCAGCATCAGGTGGAACAGCAAGAACGAATGTTTCTGCATCAATGATCATAACAGAAGACTTCTACTGGGATATGACAAGTGTAACTTGTAAGATCTACAAGAAGGTCGATGGTCAGGGCGAGAGACTCTTCGAAGATGTTAAGGTTAATCCTACATCAGCAAGAACAGCAATTAACAGAGCACTTGCAGAAGACGGTGAGTACAGATTTGAGATGGAAGCTACAGATAAGTGTGGTAACCATACAACCTATACATATTCATTTATAGTAGATGCAAATGCACCGCTCATCGAGCTTTCAGGTGTTAAGAATTACGATTCAACAGATAAGGCAGTTGACCTTATAGTTAAGGTTACTGAGAACTTCTATACAACAAACAAGCTCAGCATTTCAGGTACAAGAACTGATATCAACGGCGATGTAGAGAAGCTCAACCTTACAGGCTACAACGTAAATGCTGCTAAGGTAACTACAATTCCTCAGCAGTTCAAGGAAGACGGTATCTATGATATTAATGTAAGATCCGTAGATAAGGCCGGAAACGAGGATAATAAGAAGGTTCACTTCACTATCGACTCTAAGGCTCCTATCATCAAGAGTCTTCCTGAATATGACGGAACACTTTTCTCAGAGTTCAAATGGGATGAGGATCCGGATGATCTTGTTACAGACCTTACAGTATGTCAGGTAACTATCCTTATGGATGGTGTTGAGTACGACGGTCTTACAGAGCTCAGCGACGGAAGTCATACACTTCGTATAGAAGCTGTTGATGAACTTGGACATGAGAGCAGTGCTGAGTACACATTCCTTGTAGATACTAAGCCACCTACAATCCTTGTAACAGGTGTTGAGAATGGTGAAGTAATACTTGAGGAAAGAAATATTGATATATCACTTCAGCTTGATGAGGATATGCTTAGAAGCGTTACTCTGAACGGCAAGGCTATATCAGTAGCAAACAATACAGCTAAGCTGACAATCAACGAAAAGGGTACATATACTCTTAAGGTTGAGGCAGTTGATAAGGCAGGAAATGTATCGACCATCGAATACACCTTTACATTCGGTAAGACTGCTAACTGGTGGTGGCTGATAATCCTTATCGCAGCTATACTGTTACTGCTTATAATCTTCTTTATCATCTATAAGAATAGATGGAATCAGAAGAATTAGGATGATTCCGAAGGAATCATCCAGTAGCCGAAGTGCCGTGCATGCACGGATGTGCATGTACGGGCAGGCGGCGTATAACTTTGATATAATATTTCGAAAGGAAACATGAAAATCATGGAAAGAATTAAGACAATCACGACAACTACTTATCAGAATACTGCTGCAGAAGGCGGATGCGGCGAGTGCCAGACATCATGCCAGTCAGCTTGCAAGACATCCTGTACAGTAGGAAATCAGAGTTGTGAAAATAAGTAGTTTATAGTACAATCTACCGAGCTAAGGAGGACCATCCGCGTGATAGTCCTCTTTGGTGCGTTTCGGATGTTTTCGCAGAAAACATCCAGATAGCCACAGTGTCGTGCATGCACGATAGTGCATGTACGAGCAGGTGGCGTAACTAGAGCCACAGTAAAGGAAAAAAACATGGTACATCAGTATAAGAATAACGGTTACAATATCGTTCTTGATGTATGCAGTGGTTCTGTACATGTTGTAGATGAATTAGTATATGATATTATCGATCTGTACGAAGATAAGTCCTATGAGACTATAGAGGCCATGCTCCTGATGAAGCAGGAGGATATGCCTGGATTGTACGGTGAAGAGGTCAATGCTTCTGATATAAAGGAAGCATATGATGCTGTAACCGTACTGAAGGATGCAGGCCAGCTATTTACAGAGGATCAGTATAAGGACATAGTCATTGATTTCAAGAAGAGAAAGACAGTAGTCAAGGCTCTCTGCCTCAATGTTTCTCATGACTGCAACCTGGCGTGCAAATACTGTTTTGCCGGACAGGGAGAATATCATGGGGACCGAGCTCTTATGAGTTATGAGGTTGGAAAAGCAGCACTTGATTTCCTTGTTGAAAACTCGGGAACAAGAAGAAATCTCGAGGTGGACTTCTTCGGCGGCGAGCCTCTTATGAACCTCGAAGTTGTTAAGCAGCTTGTCGAGTATGGAAGGAGCATAGAGAAGGAGAAGGGCAAGAACTTTCGTTTTACCCTTACTACCAACGGTGTACTTCTTACAGATGATATCATAGAATATGCGAACAGAGAGCTTAAGAACGTAGTTCTCAGCATTGACGGAAGACGTGAAGTGAATGATAATATGCGTCCTACCGTAAATGGAAAGGGAAGCTACGATGTGATACTTCCGAAATTCCAGCACTTTGCCGAAGGAAGAAAGGGAGAGTATTACGTTCGCGGTACATTTACACATCATAATCTTGATTTTTGCAAAGATGTACAGAATCTCATAGATGAAGGCTTCGAAGAAATTTCAATGGAACCGGTAGTAGCTTCTCCTGAAATGGATTATGCCATTAAAGAAGAGGATGTTCCGGCGATACTTGATCAGTACGATGAACTTGCGAAGCTTATCATTCAGAGAGCGAAAGACGGTAAACCTGTTAATTTCTTCCATTTTAATATAGATCTGACCGGAGGGCCCTGTGTATATAAGAGACTTGCGGGATGTGGCGCAGGCACGGAATATCTGGCCGTGACACCATGGGGAGACCTTTATCCATGTCATCAGTTCGTAGGAATTGATGATTATAAGATCGGTGATGTGTTTAATGGTATAAACCGTGACGACATAGTGAATGAATTCAAGCTCTGCAACGTTTATGCTAAGGATAAATGTAAAGACTGCTTTGCAAGGTTCTTCTGCAGTGGCGGATGTGCAGCTAACTCATATCAGTTCCATGGACACATACTTGATGCTTATGATATCGGATGTGAACTCGAGAGAAAGAGAGTTGAGTGCGCTATCATGATCAAGGCAGCGCTCGCAGACCTAGATGCTCCGAAGGTAAAGGAATCACCGGAGAACTGTGAAGATGCAGAAGCATGTGAGCATGAATGCGCCAATGCGTAATAAACGCAATAGATGAAATAAATGTGGTGACGGACAAGACATCACATAAATATAGAAACAAACAAATCAAAGAAAGGCTAAAAAGGCAATGAAGAAGACAAAGAGAAATGCAGTAATCTTCCTCCTTCTGTTCTGCCTCATCGTAGCAGGTGCTGTATATATGGCACTTCAGGGTGTTGGTGAGAATAAGACAGGCCGTGCGAAAGACATAGCGCTCGGACTTGACCTTCAGGGTGGTGTAAGTATTACTTACCAGATTATGGATGAAGATGCAACTTCAGACCAGATTGACACTACTATAGAGAAGCTCCAGCGAAGAGTTGAGAACTATAGTACAGAAGGTGAAGTATACAAGGAAGGACAGGACCGTATAACTGTCGAGATTCCTCTTGATACAGCTAAGTATGATCCAAACAAGGTTCTTGAAGAACTCGGTAAGCCGGGCGACCTTATGTTCATGGATCAGGATAACTACACCAAGTTCTCACAGGGCGAAGAATACGAGCCGGCACTTACAGGTGCAGATGTTGAGAACGCTGATGCAGCTATCGACAAGGCAAATGGAACGGGCGGAAATGAGTACATAGTTCAGCTTCAGTTCAATGAAGAGGGCGCCAAGAAATTTGGTGATGCAACTTCAGCAAATATAGGTAAGCCTCTCTATATCATATATGATGGCGAGGTTGTAAGTGCTCCTACAGTTAAGGATGCAATACTTGGCGGTTCTGCTCAGATCGATGGACAGGAAAGTCTTGAAGAGGCAAGAACTCTTGCAAGTACTATCAAGATCGGTGCACTTCCTCTTACTCTTTCAGAACTCCGTTCACAGGTTGTTGGTGCTAAGCTCGGTAACGATGCTATACATACAGCACTTATAGCAGGAGCTATAGGTATACTTATCATATTCCTTATCATGATCGTAGTATACAGATTCCCTGGATTTGTTGCTTGTTTAGCACTTGGATGCTATGTTGTTCTTGAACTTCTCGGCATCAATATATGCAAGATAACACTTACCCTTCCGGGTATTGCAGGTATACTTCTTTCCATAGGTATGGCGGTCGATGCGAATGTCATCATCTTCACGCGTATCAAGGAAGAGATCGGAAATGGACTGTCAGTCAAGTCAGCTATTGAGTCAGGTTTCAAGAAGGCTTTCTCGGCTATCTTCGATGGAAATATTACAACTATCATAGCAGGTCTCGTGCTCCTCTGGATGGGTTCAGGTCAGGTTAAGGGCTTCGCAAGAACACTTATCCTCGGTATTATCATGTCCATGTTCACAGCACTTGTTATAACAAGATTCCTTCTTAAGCAGTTCGCTGAGCTTGGTGTTACAAATGAAAAGCTTTACGGAAGAGCAAAGGAAGCTAAGGTTAGAAACTTCGCTAAGTACTTCAAGATTACAGGTTCTATATCAATTATTGCAGTAGTACTTGGTATAGCATTCCTCTTTGTAAATAAGGGAATATCAGGACGTAACAATACACTTAATTACTCACTTGAGTTCAGTGGCGGTACTTCAACAACCGTTACATTTGATCACGCATATACTCTTGCAGAGGCTGAGAGTGAGGTTGTTCCGGTTATAGAAGAAGCAACAGGTATCAATCCTGGTACAACTCAGATTCAGGTTGTTGATGCAAACAATCAGGTAGTATTCAAGACAGCTGAGCTTTCTCAGGATAAGAGAGAAGCACTTGATAATGCTCTTATTGAGAAGTTTGGACTTGATAAGGCAGATATCGAATCAGAGAACATAAGCAGTACCATAAGTCATGAGATGCGTAGAGATGCATTCCTTGCAGTTTCCATAGCAGCACTCCTCATGCTTATCTACATAGCACTTCGATTCAACGATGTACGTTTCGGTGCATCTGCAGTTATAGCACTTATCCACGACGTTATGGTCGTATTCATGGTTTACTCGGTTGCATGGCTTTCAGTCGGCAGTACATTCATTGCATGTATGCTTACACTTGTCGGTTACTCCATCAACTCAACTATCATCATATTCGACCGTATCCGTGAGAATATGCAGACAATGCAGTTCACAAAGGATGCTGAAGGATATACTAAGGTTGTTAATACATCCATTTCACAGACAATTACACGTAACATTTATACGAACTTAACCTCATTTGCTACAATATTCATGCTGTTTATTCTTGGTGTTTCATCACTCAAGGAATTCACACTTACACTTATGATCGGTATCATATGTGGAGCTTACTCGTCCATCTTCATAACCGGACCACTCTGGCTCACACTCAGAAATAAGATCGGTAAAAAAGCAGCACAGTAGATGAGAACGAGAATGTAGGTAAGAATGTTGACTTCATAAAGCAGTAATAAAAAAAGCTGAACTGCACCCCGAATGTTAGACAAAACATTCGGGGTGTTTTTATGTCTAAATATACTTTTGAGGAAAAATTCGAAGCAGTCCAGCGTATCTTGGATGGAATGTCTATACATGAAAGTGCAAGAATAATGGGCGTGTCTTTTGCTCAAGTTCAAAAATGGTTTCACTTATATGAAAATCACGGATGGGAGGCATTAAGGAATGGTGGTGCATCTTATGATGGCGCTTTTAAGATCATGGTTGTAGAATATATGCATAGTAACCATTTGTCATATGTTTCTACAGCGGCTTATTTTGGAATAAAGAGCCATTCAAATGTTGCCAAATGGGAGCGTATTTATTATGAGGAGGGGTCGGAGGGCTTGCTTAGGAAGAAGTCCCGTGGAAGGCCACCCAAAACTATGGAAAAGAATAAAACAGTTTCGAAAAAGAAAGAACTTTCAGAAGAAACCAAAGAAGATCTTATTGCTGAAGTTCAACGTCTTCGTATGGAGAATGAATACTTAAAAAAATTGAGAGCCTTAGTTCAAGAACGCATAGATCGAGAGAATGGGAAAGAGCCACCATCATCGACGAATTAAGGCATAAATATAGGCTCTCTGACTTACTTGCGTTTGACGGTATGCCAAGAAGTACATTTTATTACTACCTAAAAAGGATGAAGCAACCCGATAAGCATAAAGAAGCAGAGCTCGTTATTAAACAAATATTCGCCGAAAATAAAGGTCGTTATGGATATCGAAGAATTACTTTGGAAATGCATAACAGAGGATATTTTATAAACCATAAACTTGTTCAAAAGCTCATGAAGAAAAATGGTCTTAAATGCGAAATAAGGCGAAAGAAATATAAATCTTATAAAGGCGAAATCGGTAAAGTAGCACCTAATGTACTTAAAAGAGATTTCAAATCGAATGAGCCTTTGAAGAAGCTGGTTACTGATGTAACGGAGTTTGCTGTTAAAGATGAGAAGGTATATCTTTCACCAATACTCGATCTTTATAATGGCGAGATTATTGCGTATGACTTATCTTTAAGACCGACATTCGCTCAAACGAATAGGATGTTAGACAAAGCATTCGAGATTATTCCTGATAGTTCCGGAGCAATCCTCCACTCAGACCAGGGCTGGCAGTATCAGATGAAGCCTTATCAGAAAAGATTAAAAGATAAAGGCATTATTCAAAGTATGTCCAGAAAAGGTAACTGCTTGGATAATTCTGTAATGGAAAACTTTTTCGGGTTGTTAAAAAGTGAAATGTTTTATCGCCATAAGTTCAATTCAACAGATGAACTTATAGTCGCCATAAAAGAATATATAGATTATTACAACAATAAAAGGATAAAAGAAAAACTAAAAGGACTTAGTCCTGTGCAATACAGAACTAAGTCCATAGAAGTCGCTTAACAATTAATTAAAGCGTCCAACATTTGGGGTTCACTTCAAGCAGCCTAGCGGCTGCTTTTTTTATGGATATTACTCGGCCTTCTCGATAGCCTGTACCATGGTACTGTTCTCGATCATGTCTTCACGAACGAAGGTTACGAGATCGTCTGTATTTATAAGCTTATCCTTAACCAGACGGTTTGCCTGACGGTCTATACAACGCTCGAAATAGTTACGAACGAGACGGGCATTTGCGAAGTTATCCTTCTTACCTTCTGCAAGACCTGTAAGGTATGTCTCAGCCATGGAAGCTGCACTCTCAGTGAGTGAGTAATCTGTCTCATCACACATATGCTTGAAGATCGTCATGAGCTCGCCGCTTGTGTAATCAGGGAAGTTGATATACTTGTTGAAACGGGACTGAAGACCAGGGTTGGAGTTGATGAACTCGCGCATTTCATTTGTATATCCTGCAACGATGACGATGAGATCGTCTCTGTCGTCCTCCATACGCTTAAGGAGTGTATCAACTGCTTCCTGTCCGTAGTCACCCATCTCTTTGTTATGGGTAAGTGAGTATGCCTCATCGATGAAGAGGATACCGCCGACTGCACGGTCTATAACTTCCGTTGTCTTGATAGCTGTACCACCTGAATAGTGAGCAACAAGACCTGAACGGTCAACTTCTATGAACTGTCCTTTACTAACAACTCCGAGCTGCTTATAGATCTTAGCCAGGAGTCTGGCAACTGTTGTCTTACCTGTACCTGGGTTACCAGTAAATACAAGGTGGAATGACATGTCTATACGCTTAAGATCTTTCAACTCACGGAGCTTACGAACCTTGATGATATTGATGATATGCATAACATCATCTTTAACTGTATCAAGTCCGGTAAGTCCCTGAAGCTCTTTGATGAGATCATCGAGTGAAGCTTCGAGCTCTTCGGACTCATCGCTTCCACGACGGTTTCCGCCGACACGTGACTTTCCTCTATGAAAAGCGTCTTTAACTTCTTCTTCCTCAGCTTTTACAAAGTTCTGGAATTCGGTAATATCATCGGCACGCTTCTTAACAATATTGTGGCCGGATATACTGATCTTATTCTTAACTACGAACTCACCTGTATCAACATCGAAGGTTGTGATCTTGTTCTCAACTCGCTGAGCAGGTTTCTCAGGCATTGCTGATGAATCATGAGGATTCATAGCAGCTGTAAGAACAGATGTATGAGTTGTAGTAACTATGCCGGCACTGTTAAGTGTTGCATAGAGTACATCGATATAATCGGTAAGTCTTTTCTTGGTATCATCCTTAACCTTGTCATATGAGATGAAGCCTTCACCGAGCTTTCTGAAGCAGTCTACAACGAACTTGGACTTAGCAACACGTCCAAGACCGCCCTGGGTCATCTGAGCACGGTCTGCTTTGATGAAATATGTAAGTGACTTAGGAGCTTCGCTGAGGAATCTTGTATCAAGACATCTCTGCTCAACGAAATCGAGGAACTTTTCATCAGAAAGGTTCATTCTGAGATTAAGTCTGATGAATTCAACCTGATCCTGGAGATTACCGTTGTCAGGTTCATAAAGAAATCCTAAGAATATGATAACATCATATCTGAAGAGGTCCCTGAGCTGCATCTTCGCATCATCAGGATAGAGATTGACATCACTGTTAATCGCATCAGCGTAATTGATACACTCTGCGATCATGTTTTGTAAGTTTCTTACGTTCATAACACCACCAACCAATACGTTATTTTTACTGTGACCGAATGGGGTCACAATAGATAGAGTTATTATACCATAAACTGTAGGAAATACACCATTAAAAATTAATCAAATGTTAAAATAAAAAAACTCAATTTGTGCATCATGCATAAAGTGCTTAAAATACGTGGTTTATGGGGTGTTCGAGTGGTAATTTTAGTTTACAGAATGACAGTATTGTGATAAATTATATTCTAGCGGGATTAGCGAATTAAATGGTAAAGGCTTGTAGATTTTATGTTTAATTACATTTTGGTTTTTCTTATATCGATGGTACCTCTTGTAGAACTCAGAGGTGCTGTACCTTTTGCAATTATCAGAGGTCTTAATGTTCCGCTTTCCTACGTTATAGCAATAGTAGGCAATATGCTTCCGGTTCCGATCATATTCTTCTTCGCCAGGAAAGTCCTTGAATGGGGCGCCAAGATAGAGTGGCCGAAGGGACTGGGATGGATGGGTAAGTTCTTCAGATTCTGCCTTGAGAAAGGTAAGAAGGGTGGAGATAAGCTCACTGAAAAGGTCGGAAGAAGCACATATTTGGCACTGTTTCTTTTTGTCGGAATTCCACTTCCGGGAACAGGTGCATGGACAGGAACGCTGGCTGCCAGCCTTCTTGATCTCGATTTTAAGAAGAGCGTAATAGCTGTTATGTCCGGAGTAGTCCTTGCGGGAATCATTATGGGGCTTGTCTCGTACTTGGGACTGACTACATTTACAGCTTTATTTATGAAATAAGATTTTGTTACTTTACTACATACAAGGGGGAACTTTGACATGATTAAACCTTTTAAGAACGCGTACGAAGCAATCAAGAAACTTCTTGCAAGTTTTAAGAAAGATAATAAAACTCCTGAAGAGTTAGCTAAGCAGGAAGAAGAGATCAGGGCTGCTGAGGAAGCTGCGAAGGCTGCCGAGGAGAGACTCAGGGTTGCTGAAGAGAGAGCCAGAAAGGCTGAGGAAGCTGCAAAGGCTGCTGAAGAAAGAGCTAAGGCTGCGGCAAGCAAGAAGAAGGGTGGAAAGAAGGCACCTTCTGCTCCTGCAATGTCTTCCAAGGATATGGAAGAACAGCAGAAGTACGATGAGGAAGTTAAGAAGCGTGCTGAGAGAGCTGCCAAGAGAGCTGCTGAGGATGCTAAGGAAGAGTCAGGTAAGAAGAATGTTGACCCTGTAACAGGTGAGGATCTCGAACTCAATCCACTTCCTGAAGAAGCAGTTTACCTTCAGAAGTATCTTAAGATTGCAACTACTTCAGATGATATACTTGTTGCTATGAATTCTATACAGAAGCATCCTGATATGCCAAAGAACATAGTTGTTCTTGGTAGAAATGGATTCGGTACAGTCAAGGTCGGCGAGGACTTTGCAAGAAGCTTCTATGCAACAGGACTTGTTAAGTCAGACAAGATTGCGAAGATCAAAGCAAGACAGCTCAACAAGATAGGTCTTGAGAAGCTGGAAGGTCTTAAGGGCGGATGTCTTATCATAGAAAATGCAGGTCTCGTTACTCCTGCAAAGCTGGTTGAGGTTATCAAGAATTCTGAGCCTGATGTAAATGATTATGTAGTAATGCTTACAGGTGAGATTGATTCACTTGCAGGTTTCTTCGAAGATAATCAGGAAATCGTTGATCATTTCATTTACCTTATAGATATCCATAAGGTAAGAGAGCGTGGAATGATATCAATAGCAAGAGGCTACTTCAAGGAGAAGGGTCTCAAGGCAGATAAGCCGGTAATTGAGAAACTTAAGAATTCACTTAAGATGATTGAAACAGGTAACATAGACAGATTCGTAGAGCTTCTTGACGGCATCATTGAGAAATGTAATGCAAGAGGCGGAAATGAAGTCAGTGTAGAGGATTTTGAGTAAAGTCATGATGAAGAACAGACCGTATCCATTATATGATTCTTTAAAAGATATAAGTGATCTGAAGGAACTGGTGACAAGACAGGCATCGGAGATTCCGGAGAAGACAGCATTCGTATATCCGTGTGAAACAGGAGAGATGAAGAAGTCGTTTCAGGATCTTGCAGATGATGTAAGTGCCATCGGAACCTTCATGTATGATAAGAAGATGAAGGATAAGCATATAGCTATCATAGGTGAGAATTCCTATGAATGGCTGGTTACTTATCTTGCAGCTGTCGGTGGTGGCAATGTTGCAGTCGGCATAGACAAGGGACTTCCGGAAGAGGAAATCAAGGAACTTCTTAAGAAGGCTGACGTTGATGCAGTATTTGTATCACAGACATACATAAACAAGATTCCGAAAAAGGCCGGAAGAAAGATATACAGTTTCGCGGATTTCGATGATTTCCTTGCAGAAGGAAGGAAGCTTATAGCAGGCGGTGCTATAGAGTATGATAATTATGGCGTTGAGCCTGATAAGACAGCAACAATACTCTTCACATCAGGAACCTCAGGTTCTAGCAAGGGTGTTGAACTTACGAACAGAAATATAGCTGCAGAGATCAATCGTACCTGTCAGCTGTTTGCTCCTGAAGGCGGAGTACTTGCAGTGCTACCGTTCCATCATGCATTTGGACTTGTTGTAGGCGTGCTGATGGTTCTTAATTATGGATTCGCCATATATATAAACAAGAGTCTTAAGTTCGTTAAGAAGAATATGGCTGAATTCAAGCCTCAGACCATGTTCCTTGTGCCTCTCTTCGTAGAATTCTTCCATAAGCAGATATGGGCTGAGGTTGAGAAGAAGGGTAAGGTTACTGCATTCAAGGGACTTATGAAGTCTACGGACCTTCTCCTGAAGACGGGAGTAGATGTAAGACGTAAGACTTACGCTTCGATTCACAATGTATTTGGTGGTAATCTTGAATATATCATCTGCGGCGGTGCTGCACTTGATCCTATGTATGTCAAGGAGTTCCGTACCTGGGGTATAGAGATACTGAATGGCTACGGTACTACAGAGTGCTCACCATGTACAGCTGTTAACCGTCCTCATCATCATAGAGATGGTTCGGTAGGACAGATGGTTCCGGGACTTGAGGTAAAGGTAACGGATGAAGGCGAGATAGCATTCAAGGGCGACATCGTCATGAAGGGTTATTACAAAAATCAGGAAGCTACTGACGAGGTTCTTATAGATGGCTGGTATCATACCGGAGACCTTGGTTATGTAGATGATGAGGGATTCATAATCCTTACGGGACGTAAGAAGAACCTCATAATCCTCAGCAATGGTGAGAATATTTCTCCTGAGGAACTTGAACAGGATTTGGCGAGAGATCCTGCGGTTGCAGAGGTTCTCGTTTATGACGAGGCAGGCAAGATAGTTGCCGAGATATTCCCGACCGAAGATCATTTCGATGATATCATATATTTCAATAAGCTTAAGGATAAGGTCAACAAGGGAAGACCTCTCTATAAGCAGATTGCAAAGGTTAAGCTCCGCAAAGAGGAGTTTATCAAGAATGCAAGTATGAAAATCGTTCGTTATAAGAACATTCCAAGCTAATTAACAAACGGGGACGCAGACCGTCCCCGTTTGATTGATAAAAGGGGGTTAAAAAGATGTCAGAATTAAACAAGTACACGTGTCCTGCGTGCAGCGGAATTCTTAAATTCAGCAGCAGCAAGCAGATGCTCGAGTGCGACAGCTGCGGTGCCACTTATCCGGTAGAGCAGTTTGATGCAGACAATGCAGCTGCAGGCGGACAGGGCGCAGATGAGTATGTAGCTAAGCAGGATGATTGGAATCCTGCAAATGAAGGACTTATAGTATACGAATGTAAGACCTGCGGCGGTGAGATAGTCGGAGATGAGACAATCGGTTCAACCAAGTGCCCATATTGTGATAATCCTATAGTTATCGCAAGTATGTTCAAGGGCAACCTTAAGCCGGATCTTATCATTCCATTTAAGCTTAATAAGCATGCAGCTACTGAGAAGCTTAAGAATCATGTAAATAAGATTAAGCTTGCACCTGCTGCATTTAAGTCAAATAACCATATTCAGGAATTAAAAGGTGTATACGTTCCTTTCTGGCTTTATGATGCAGATGTACATGCAAGGGCAGATTTTGATGCCACTAAAGAGCATAAGCATTCTGACAATCAGTATGACTATGAAGAGATAGAGCACTATGATGTACTTCGTGAGGGCGATATGACCTTCCGTAATATTCCTGCAGATGCTTCGACCAAGATGGACGATAATCTCATGGATTCCATAGAGCCTTACAACGTAAATGAAGCTGTTCCATTCAGCGCTGCATATCTTGCAGGATATATGGCTGATAAGTACGATGTGACAGCTGAGGACTGTAAGCCGAGAGCTGATATTCGTATCAAGAACACAGCAGAACAGATGCTGAGTGATCAGGTTAAGAATTATACAACCAAGAATATGAGAAGCAGTGATGTTAAGCAGAGCAATAATTCTGTTAAGTATGCGCTCTTCCCTGTATGGCTTCTCAATACAACTTGGAATGGTAAGAAGTATACCTTTGCAATGAACGGACAGACAGGAACCTTCGTTGGTGATGTTCCTTACAGCAAGGGTAAGTTCTGGGGCATTCTCATAGGCGTTTTCGCAGTTCTCGCAGGTATAATGCTCGGTGTTTCAATATCCAAGGGCGGCCCTACAGCGGGAGTTGCTATAGTTGAGATCCTTATATCACTTGCTATCGCAGCACTTGTTGCATTTGGATTTAAGGGCGCAACGAAGTCTGTCCATAAGGCAACGCAGGCGGCCAGTTATGTTCTGAAGGATACATTCAAGCTCACCAGACAATATGATAACTTCGTAAGGAAGGAAGAGAAGAAGACTCCTAGAAATCAGAATAAATAAAGAAAATGCTTGATTTTTCAAGGGATTACTTATAAAATAACAAATCGAAAGAGACTCACAATGGTGTGAATGCTTCACTGTGGGTCTCTTTTTCTGTGAAGGAGGGAAAAACAATGAACGGAATCTTGGAAACATTGGCAGGCATCAATGACATTGTCAATACATTTGTATGGACTAAGGTCGGCGTATGGCTTCTTCTTGTAGTCGGTGTCATAATGACAGTCCTTACCGGGTTCTTCCAGGTAACACATATCGGTCACTGGATGAAGAAGACCATCGGAAGTCTTTTTGACAGTAAGGTTAAGGGACATACGAAAGAAAAGGCATCTATCTCTCAGTTCCAGGCGCTCTGTACAGCTCTTGCAGCTACAGTAGGTGTCGGTAATATAGCAGGTGTCGCAGCTGCGATCATGAGCGGCGGCCCGGGCGCAGTATTCTGGATGTGGGTAGCAGCGTTCTTCGGAATGATGACAAACTATTCTGAGAATACACTCGGTATATATTTCAGAAGAAAGAATAAAGCAGGTGAGTGGTCCGGTGGTGCTATGTACTACCTCGAGGACGGTCTCGGCGGATATAAGGGTATGAAGGTTGTTGGTAAGGTTCTTGCCATAATCTTTGCTATCTGTGCGGCTCTCGCTTCATTTGGTATCGGAAACATGGGTCAGGTCAATAAGATAGTTGTTAACTTCACCTCTGCATTCGACATCAGACTGCTTTCAAAATATGTGCTTTACACATCAGCAGACGGTTCAGGCACAATAACACTTTATCATCTCATCGTCGGAATCGTGCTCATGCTTCTGGTTGGATTCATAATCCTCGGCGGACTTAAGCGTATAGCAAGTGTAGCTGAGAATATAGTTCCATTCATGGTTGTTGCGTTCGTTCTCGGATCACTTATTATCATATTTAAAAATGTAATGCATGTTGGACCTGCTTTCGCAGCTATATTCAGCAGTGCATTTACAGGAAGAGCTGCGTGGGGCGGTGTGACAGGTCTTGCACTCAAGCAGGTTATAACAATGGGCTGCAAGAGAGGTGTGTTCTCAAACGAGGCAGGTCTTGGTTCTTCAGTTATGGTTCATTCAAATTCAAATGTTCTTGAACCTGTTAAGCAGGGAATCTGGGGAATATTCGAAGTTTTTGCTGATACAATAATCGTATGTACAATGACAGCACTTACAATCCTTACATCAGGGGTTGTTGATCTTTCAACAGGTGTGGCTGTAACAGACAATGATTCAACACTTGTTGCTGAAGCGTTCAATACAGTATTTAAGTTTGGTAAATTTGAGTTCGGACGTTATTTCATAGCCCTTGCAATTCTGCTCTTTGCATTTACTACCATACTTGGATGGTCACATTACGGATCAAAGGCAGTTGAGTACCTTGCAGGTGAATTAGCACCTGTAGTAACCATAATCTACAAGATTATATTTGTACTCATGATAGTTTTAGGTGCGATCATGACTTCAAGTCTTGCATGGGATATATCCGATACATTTAACGGTATGATGATGCTTCCTAACCTTATCGGTGTACTTGCGATGTCACCACTTGTTATGAAGCTTACGAAGAACTACGTTGACAGACGTATCAAGGGTAAGACAGATGTAAGACCTATGCTTTCTCACTTCAAGGAAATTGAGGAAGAGAATATAAAGAAGATTGCTGAGACAGGTGAGGAATAAATTACATGAAAAGAACCGCTCCGTTATGGGGCGGTTCTTTTTCGTTCAGTGTACACATTGGCACACGACTCTTATTTGTCCTTCTTATCGAGTTTCTTCTCCATAGCCTTAATAACTGTTTTGAGTGCCTTGATTCGTGCATATTTTTTGTCGTTTGATTCAAGTACGTACCATGGAGCGTAGGTCGTGTTCGTTTTCTGAAGCATTTCGTCTATGGCTTCTTCATAGAGATCCCACTTCTCGCGGTTTCTCCAGTCTTCGTCAGTGATCTTCCATTGTTTCTCAGGAGTGTTCTGACGTTCTGTGAACCTGGCCAGCTGTGTATCCTTATCTATCTGCACCCAGAATTTGATAATAACTGCGTTCCAGTCGGCAAGCTCCTTCTCAAATTCATTTATCTCGTTATAAGCTCTCTGCCAGTCGTTTTCAGAACAGAAGCCTTCCAGCCTCTCAACCATTACACGTCCGTACCAGGTTCTGTCAAATATAGCTATGTGTCCGTCTTTTGGCAGGCGGTTCCAGAATCTCCAGAGATAATGCCTTGCTTTCTCAGCCGGCTCAGGACTTGCTATAGGGTGAACCTCGTAGCCTCTCGGATCAAGAGCGGCGGCGATTCGCTTGATATTTCCACCTTTGCCGGCAGCATCCCAGCCTTCGTAAGCTATGATCACAGGAATCTTTTTGTGGTAGAGCTCATTATGAAGCTCGCCCAGCCTTTTCTGGAGTTTATCAAGCTCGGTCCGGTATTCTTCCTCTGTCAGTGTCTTATCAAGTTTAATCTCTGAAAGAGGAGGTGTATTCCTGAGTGAAAATGTATTCTGAAGCAGAGGTGCCACGTGTGCCTCTGCATTTGCAAGTGCGGTATCTATGCTTGAAATGAGAATTTCAGTAACCTGGAGTTCGGCCCACTTCTTCTTGGATGAATCTATGAAATACCATGGGGCAACGAACTGGTTTGTGGCTTCAATGTATTCATCAAAGACATCGAGACATTTATCATAATGCTTGTTCTGCCATAAGTCCTTATCGGATACACGCCATTTGGTGTGCTCATTTTTCAGAAGATCCTTGAGACGTTTCTTCTGAGTCTTCTCATCTATATGGAAGAAGAATTTGACAACCAGATATCCATTATCATTCAGTGTTCGTTCAAAACGTTTGATGCTGGTGAGGTGCTCCTTGTACTTCTTTTCAGTGATATCGCCCATAAGATAATGGGATGTGACCTCACCCATCCAGCTTCCGTCAAAGAAGGAGAATTTGCCTTCCTTCGGAATCCTTACGAAATACCTGTAGAGGAAAGGACGCCTTGTTTCTTCTGATGTCGGCTCTGTAAGAGTTTCACATTTGAAGAATCTTGGATCCATATTCTTGATGACTCTTCCAAGTACGCTGCCCTTGCCGGCGGCACCCCAGCCGTCAAACACGATAAGTACAGGAAGACCTTTTTCTTTAACTGACATCTGACGCTTTGCCAGTTCAAAACGCGCCTTTTCGAGCCTTGCATCCAGCTCCTCGTCAGAAGGCTGTTCATCCTTAACCCACTCTTTTAACATATATGTTTTACCTCCTCTCGCTTTTTAAATACCCCCATAATTCAATGCATTAACACTCGTCTTAATTATTATTGCAATTGTTAACAGAATTATATCATATACGACTTACTAAGTGTGTAACAAAGTATTGAAAAAACGCCATTTTCTGTGTAGAATAAACCGTGTATGCGCATTTGGCATGCTTTAGTTTTTGTGCGTGTAAAAATACGAATTTTAATTATAAATCATATTCAAATAACTCCAGGAAAGGTACTCGTATAATGTGTACTTCAAGTGCAACAGGAAGAAAAATAACTTATATAAAAATGCTGACAGTTATTTTCAGCATTATCATTACATTTTCAATTATTAATATGTTTACCATAGATGCATATGCTGAGGAAACAACTACTGAAGAAACAACTACTGAGGAAAATGCTACTGAAGAAGAAGCAGCTCCGGAAGCGGCTGTGGCAGATGTAACACTTAATGACTCTAACGGTCAGTCGACTGGATATCTTACAGACAGTTCAACAGATACAAATATGACACTTGCAGCAGGGGAAGAGATAACCGTTACCTCTGAGACTGCACTTCAGTGTCTTTATATCAAATGGAAGTCTGAGCCGGGAGAGTGGACTCTTTCTGTTAATGGCAAGGATACTACTTACGGAAAGTACGGATTCCTTCATGAATACGTTGAGCTTCCTGAAGGTACGAAGGAATGTAAGATTCATGTGAATTCCGAAGCTAAGATGTGCGACCTCTTCGCGTATGGAGCAGGCGAGCTCCCTCGTACAGTACAGAAGTGGGAACCGCCTTGTGACAGAGCAGATTTTCTTGTTTTCTCAACACATGCTGATGACGAAATACTTTTCCTGGGCGGCGTGCTTGTACAATATGCCGGAGTGCAGGATCTTAAAGTTCAGCTTGTATATATGACCAATTACTGGGGGGCTGCTGAAATTCGTGAACATGAGAAGCTTGATGGTATCTGGGAGACCGGAGTTAAGCATTATCCTATAAACGCTCCATTTCCTGATCTCTATGCAACGAGCTATGAAGGCGCTTTGCATGTATATAACCAGGATGAGGTTACGGCCTTTATGACTGAACAGGTTCGTAGATTCCAGCCGCTCGTAGTTGTTACTCAGGATATAAATGGAGAGTATGGCCATGGAGGACATATGCTTCTTGCACATGCTGTTCAGGACAGTGTTGATCATGCCAATGAAAAAGACTTCAATCCTGAATCAGTTGAGAAGTATGGAACCTATGATGTTCCTAAGACTTATCTGCATCTCTGGTCAGAGAATAAGATAAGGATGGATCTTCGTCAGCCGCTTGATAAATTCCAGGGCAGGACGGCACTTGAGGTTGCATCCGATGCATATAAAAAGCATGTATCCCAGCAGTGGTGCTGGTTCTATGTTTCAGACGATTATGAGTACAGCTGTGCTGATTTTGGAATGTATCGTACGACTGTCGGAAATGATACGGGAAATGACATGATGGAAAATGTTGTTTCCTATGAGGAACAGGACAGGATTGCTTCTGAACTTGATGCCAAGAAGAAGGCTGAGGAAGAAGCTGCCAGGATAGCTTCAGAGCAGGATGCTGCGAAGAAGAAGGAAGCAGAGAGTAAGAAAGGTTTATTCGGAAAAAAGACCGAGAAAAAGGAAGGCGAGAAGAAATCACCGCTCCTGACTATTCTGATAGTTCTAATTGTTGTACTTGTTATAGCCATTGTGGCACTCTTCATAATTCAGAAGAAGATTGAAGAAGAGAGAAGAAGGAGACGTCGTGCGGCGGCACGCAGAAAGAAGCAGCAGGCAGCTCACAGCGCCGGCGGAGAGAGACCACGCAGTGGAAGCGGACAGGGCGGAAGCAGGCCACGTAACAGTGGCGACAGACCACGCAGCAGTAGTGGACAGAGTGGAAGCAGGCCGCGTAACAGTGGCGACAGACCGCGTAGCAGTAGTGGGCAGAGTGGAAGCAGGCCACGCAATAGTGGCGACAGACCGCGTAGCAGCAGTGGACAGGGCGGAAGCAGACCGCGTAACAGTGGCGACAGAACACGCAGTGGAAGCGGACAGAGCAGTAACAGACCAAGACACTAAAACTCCTAATGGCTGTATGCTGTCAGTTGTTTGAAAGGAAACACAATGAAATTCGGAATTATATTTGATATGGATGGAACGCTGTGGGATTCAGCAGAGGGCGTAGCTAAAAGCTGGACTGAGGTTGTGCAGCGACTTCATGATAAGGAAAGAGTCATAACGACAGAAGACATTCACAGCATCATGGGACTGACCATGGACAGGATTGCGGACATTCTGTTCCCTGAGCTTCCTAAGGATGAGAGGATGAAGCTTCTCGATGCATGCGGGAATGATGAGAATGAATATCTCAGACAGCATGGAGGAATCCTTTATCCACAGCTTGAAGAAACTCTTATAGAACTGAAGAAGAAATATCCGCTCTATATAGTGAGCAACTGCCAGAGTGGTTATATAGAGGCTTTCCTTGAGTACTATGATTTCGGGAAATATTTCGAGGATATAGAGTGCTATGGCAATAATCAGCTCGGCAAGGGCGATAATATAAGGCTTGTTGCTGACAGAAATCACCTTGATGACGCGGTATATGTTGGCGATATCATGGGCGACTATGTTTCAAGTAAGGAAGCAGGCGTCAGGTTTATACATGCGGCGTATGGCTTCGGAGAGATAGAGGATGAGGTTATAACTATTTCGGAATTTGCGGAGTTGCCGAAGGTAATGTCAGAATTGGAAATGTAATGACGGCCGACAGCAGCGGTAACATGGGCTTTGATCTTCCGGGAGGAATATCGATATGAGTGATAAGAATCGTAAGTTTTCAATAAAAACCAAGATGTACATATTTGTCGTTCTGACTGCTTTTGCCGTTGCGGCAGGAACAGCTGCCATAGCTTATATTACAAGCTCTCATCAGATTGACAGATACTATAAGAAGAGTACGGCAGATAACGCCAGAAATATGGCGGCGGAGGTTGATGGTGATTTTCTGAGAGAGCTTCGTGCTGCGATAGAATCTGATGAATATCAGGAGATTCGTGAAAAAGCTGAGGCAGAAGAAAATGAACAACTTATTGAGGATTACCTCAGGGAAAATGGTTTCTGGGATGAATACTATAATATCCGTATGCGACTTTCTCATTATGTAGATAACATGGAAGAAATCAAGTACATGTATGTAGTGGCTCACGGTGGCGCCAACGATGATTATGACATGTATCTGATAGATGATGAAGATACCGATCTATATGAGACTGGTTACTACGAGGAGCGTGAGGCAGAGCTTCGAGGCGTTGATCTTGAGAACATGACCGAACCCAGAATCAGCAATGGTGACTGGGGATATCTCTGTTCCGCATTCAGTCCGGTGTACGATTCAAACGGCGAATGTGTATGCATAGTCGGTTGTGATTTTGGTATGGATGAGGTTATGCAGGAGAGGATGAAGCTTCTGGCTTATCTTATTGTAGGCGCATTTCTCTTTACAGCGATCGTCCAGATCTGCGCCATGCTGTTCATTAATAAAATAGTTATAAAGCCGATCAATATGATGACAAAGGAGCTTAAGAAGTTTACTCCTTCGGAGTATGAAGATACGGAGAAAGCCGGCGTTATGAATCTGGATATTCACAGCCATGATGAGATAGCTGAGATATATAACGGAATCAAAACGATGGAGACAGACATAATTGACTATCTTAAAAATATGTCCAAGCTCGAAAAGGATAAGAAGAAGGCTGAAGACGATATCCGTGACAAAGACGAAGAGATCGGCAGACTGAATATAGAGACCTACAGAGATGCGCTTACAGGTGTAGGAAATAAGGCTGCATACGTAAGAGAGGTTGAGAAGCTTAACAGGGATATTCAGGAGCATAATGCAGAGTTTGCCCTTGTTATGGTTGATATGAATAATCTGAAGCAGATCAATGATGATTTCGGCCACAAGTCCGGTGATCAGTATATACGTGGATGCTGCCATCTGGCATGTGATATATTCAAACATTCTCCTGTATTCAGGATCGGAGGAGATGAGTTTGTTGTCGTCCTCCGCGGACAGGATTATGAGAACCGTAAGGAGCTTACGGAACAGCTTAAGAAGCAATATGAAGAAAGCTATGGGTTAGTTGATAAGAAACCTTGGCACAGATATTCCGCTGCAGTGGGAATGGCTGAAAATGCTTCAGACGATATAACAGTAGAACTGGTATTTAAACGTGCTGATAAGGCAATGTACGCTGATAAAGCAAAATTCAAGAATGAACACGGCGGATACAGATAAGACTGACAAGGGACGGTTTTGACCATAAATGGACCGTTCCTGATTGTCTTTTATATCGAAGGGAAAAATTGGCCTAAGAAGTCAATTCCGGGGAGCAGCTATGGGCAATATAGAAATCGCAAAAGAGACTTTAAAAATTACAAAAGAGAGAAACTACACGCTGGACGGAAAGAATGTGCTCCTGCCCGAGATTGACTTTACAGAGGTTCTTGTAATCAGTCCGGACGACGGTCAAAAACTCATAAGCCGGAATCCTGAGGAGCTGGCAGGCAAAGCAACAGCCGGAGCAGAGGAAAGAGAAATGTGCAGAGTCACAGTCACTAACGAAGACTCGTTCCAGGCAGGAAGAAGATACGAGAATCCACTGGTCATGAATTTTGCTAATGCTCATAATCCGGGAGGCGGCTTTAAGATCGGGGCAAATGCCCAGGAAGAAGCGCTCTGCAGATGCAGTACGCTATATGTTTCAATCAAATCAAAAAAAGCATCTGAGATGTACAGGTTCAATAATACGCATGTAAGCCGTGTTGAATCTGATTATATGCTGATATCCCCGAATGTATGTGTGTTCAGAGATGAGAAGTACAGACTTCTTCCGGAACCTGTGGTCATGGGAGTCGTAACGGTTCCGGCTCCGAATAAATACGGAGCTGCTGTTGCTGCAAGCAGTGCACTTGTGGAAGAGACCATGGTTCGACGTATACGGATCATGTTGAGAGCAGCTATAAGAGAAGGGTATAAGACACTTGTACTTGGTGCCTGGGGGTGCGGTGCATTTGGCAATAAGCCTATGGAAGTTGCTGACTATTTCAGACGTGTAATAATAGATGAAGGACTGGGTAAGTTCTTTGATGAGATATGCTTTGCAATATACGGGAATGAAACGGGCAGGAATATAGATGCCTTCAGAGAAGTTTTGAATACCCGTGACAGATAATGCCCGCGGGACCAAAAGGAAGAATAGTAGTATGAAAAAGTTAAAGAAATCCGATCTGACCGTAATACTGGTACTGACGATAGTTTTTGTCACAATCATAATAATGAACTCAAGACTCATTATGAAGTCGATGGGTAATCAGACAGAACAGGTCGGAAAAACACAGATCAACAGCATTAAAACTGATTTTGAGAGCTATATAACAAATGCAGAGTATTCTCTTATCAAGGTATCAAGCGGCGCAGAGCAGCTGATGGATGAGAATGATGACAGGGCTTCTCTGGAGGAGTTTATCATAGCTCAGAAGAAGGCTCAGATAGAAGCCTCCAATGGAGTTAATTTTAATGTTTATATTGCAGGAAAAGGCTGGGAGATCATTCCTGATTTTGATGCACCTGCTGATTATCATGCGACCGAAAGAAAGTGGTATATAGGAGCTGTCGAATCCAAGGGAGAGATATACATAACCGAGCCATACATAGACAGTATGACAGGTGATATGTGCTTCACTATGTCAGTGCTGCTCTCCGACGGTGAGACTGTTGTGGCTATGGACTTCACTTTATCAGAGATACAGCAGTCGATAGAGAAGATGTCACTCAACGAGGGCAGTGTAGCTATCATCACTACTGAGGACGGACTTATAGTCGGATACTCCGATATGTCATATGTCGGAAAGAAGCTTGATGTGGATCTTTATCAGTATACATTAGCGTTTGAACATATTCTGAACTATCCTGATGAAGAATCATTTGTTCAGTCAATAGATGATAAGCGTCATACGGTATTTCATGCAGTTACGAATAATAACTGGTATATGATACTCTGCATAGATAACAGTCAGCTTTATCGCGAGGTTATAAAGCAGGTATCCATGAATGTACTCATCAATGTCGGCATGCTTGCGCTGATTCTCTTCCTCTACATTTTCGGAATCAGAAACAGAGCCAAAGCTGAGGAAGCCCTGTACAGCAGAGAGCTTTTTGTAGAAGGAATCATAGAGAAGCTGAATACTTCTCCTGATATGAATGAGGTGAGGAGGGATCTTAACTCATATTCATCCATCGTATCAGATATTAATGATAAAAAGAAAAAGAAAAGAAAAGAGAGTAAGAATCTTTCAAGAAGTATACGTGTATTCAGAAATATCATAGTAGGACTTCTGTTCGGTGTAATGGTAATAAGCTCATACTTCTTCTATGATTCGGGATTTGAAGCAAGTGCCGATATTCTGAAAATGGAGAGCAACAATTATGCAAATTATCTGGAGAAGTGGGAAAATGAACAGCTCACTATCCTGAGAATGTTCTCGAGCTATATCTCTTCCGATCCATCAATAATAGAAGATTATGACGAGGCTGTTGAGTGGCTCGACAGCATAGCAAAGGATTATCCGACTATATCGGTATGCTACCTTGCAAATCCATATAATGAACATACTGTTATCATGAATAATGGATGGCAGCCTGATGAGGACTGGAAGGTAGAGGAAAGAGACTGGTATAAGGAAACAGAGAAATCACCGGAGGGCTACAGCATCTCAGCACCTTATGTGGATGCTCAGACAGGCGAGTACTGTATAACCATATCTCAGATGGTATATGGAAAGAACGGTGAGTTCCTGGGAATCTTCGGGCTTGATCTCTATATGGATAAGCTCATGAAGATATTCGGACAGAATAATATTTATGGTGATTATACATTCATGATAGATCCGAATGGAGATATCATCAATCATCCGAACAAGGATTATCAGATGTCTGCCGGAAGTAAAATGAATGTTAAGGATACGCCGTATAACGAGATTTTCAACGGAAAGAACAATCAACCGACAGCATTCACTGATTATGACGGATCACTCAGAGTAGGACTTCTCAACAGAGGTGATGTGACTGGTTTCTCACTGATATTTGTGACAAATTGGGAATACCTTTACGGGCTTCCTATAGTATATACCATTGCTTACATAATCCTTATACTGATCATTATTATCCTTATTGTAGTTCTGATCAATAAGGTTATACGTTCCCAGGCTGAAATGAATGATAAGCTTTCAGTGGCTGTAAAGGAAGCGGAAGCAGCAGGAAGGGCTAAGTCAGACTTCCTTGCACAGATGAGCCATGAGATAAGAACGCCTATCAATGCTGTTATCGGTATGGACGAAATGATACTCAGAGAGAATAAGGATCCGGGAATCAAAGAATACGCACTTGATATCAAGAGTGCAAGTAAGACTCTCCTGACTCTTATAAATGGAATTCTCGATTTCTCAAAGATTGAGAGTGGAAAGATGGATATAGTTCCTGTTCAGTATGAAACATCGGATATGGTCGACAATCTGGTCAATTTGATATCTGACAGGGCTGAGAAGAAGGGACTTCAGCTTAAGCTTGATATAGATGAGAATCTGCCGAAGTATCTCTATGGTGATGATGTAAGGATAAGGCAGGTTATAACAAATCTTCTTACGAATGCCGTAAAGTATACTGAAAAGGGTTCGGTTACTCTTACCATGCGCGGAGAGGATATAAATGAGAAAGACTGTACACTTTTTGTTGAAGTAAAAGATACGGGAATCGGAATTAAGAAAGAGGATATGGATAAGCTCTTCCTTTCATTCCAGCGTATAGAAGAAAGAAGAAACAGAACCATCGAAGGTACAGGACTTGGAATGTCCATAGTAGACGGAATTCTTAAACTTATGGACAGTTCACTGAATGTAAGCAGTGTGTATGGTGAAGGTTCCAGCTTCTCTTTCAGGATAGTTCAGGGTGTTACTGATATAACTCCTATGGGAGAGTATCAGAAACACAGAGAGCTGTCAGATGACACTAAGTCACAGAATAACCTGAAGTTAATTAATGCGAGAATTCTGGTTGTTGATGATAATGAGATGAATCTTAAGGTTGTATCCGGACTTATGAAGAGGATGGATGCAGTTCCGGATCTGGCCGGCAGTGGAAAGAAGGCTATCGAAATGCTTAAGGCCGGACATTATGATATTGTTCTTATGGATCATATGATGCCTGAAATGGACGGAATAGAGACTCTGAGAGAGATTAATAAACAGTCACTCATTGATGACTCTACTGTGGTTATAGCCCTTACTGCAAATGCTATATCAGGCGCAAAGGAAATGTATATAAGTGAAGGCTTCAGAGATTATCTGAGTAAGCCTATAGTTCCTGAGGAACTGGAGAATATGCTCGCAGAGTATCTTCCGTCAGGAACATATAGCTACGAGAGCAGTGGTTCCGTAGGGAATACTGTAACCGAAGCAAAGAATGATGTTTACAGTGATACAGATAATGATACAGAAAACACACAGGATGTGAATACGTATAATATAGACGAAATGCTGGAAAGACTGACAGAGAAGGGCTTTAACGTTAAAGCGGCTCTTACATATTCCATGAATGATGCTGATTTCTACAAGGATCTGTTGGAGACCTACGTTAAGTCGTCAGCTGAGAAAAAGTCAGCCTTAAAAGAGTTTTGCGAAGATAAGAAATGGGATGATTACAGAGTTCAGGTTCATGCGCTTAAGAGTGCATCCAGGACCATAGGTGCTGATTCCCTGGCGGACAAGGCATTTGTTCAGGAAAAAGCGTCAAAGGCATACGAAGAAAAAATGATATATGAAGGCTTCGATGAAATGATGTCAGAGTATTCGGGAGTTGTGGAAGAACTGAAGACCATTCTCGGCATGGATGATGCGGATATCGATTCATTTTCAGATAAAGAAGATGAATCTGATGATATGGAAGTGTTGGAATTTTTGCCGGAACAAGAGGAGTAGAAAATGAAGAATTTCAGAGTTGACCTCAGAAAGGTTGTCGATGACAGCTATGATATTGAGGTCGGATATGAGTTGATGGAAAGCTTTCTGAAGGATATCTCAGAGGGGCTGGTTGGAAAGATCCATAAGTTTGCTATCGTAACGGACAGCAAGGTAAAGGATCTCTATGCAGAACCGATATACGAGGCCCTGGTAAAGGCGGGATACCAGGCTGATATGTTCGTTTTTCCGGAAGGAGAGAAGAGCAAGACCCGTGAGGTTAAGGCCGAGCTTGAAGATCAGATGCTTGAGAAGGGCTACAGGAGAGACTGCGCTGTTTTAGCAGTCGGTGGCGGAGTCGTTACCGATCTGGCGGGTTTCCTGGCAGGAACCTTCGGTCGCGGAGTTCCGTGCATCAATTATGCAACGACACTTCTTGCAGCGGCGGATGCGTCAGTAGGCGGAAAGACAGCAGTCGATACACCTCTCGCAACGAACCTCATTGGACTCTTCAAACAGCCGAAGAAGGTTTATATTGATATAGCTACATGGAGCACTCTTCCGAAGAGGGAGATAATCAGCGGACTTGCTGAGACTATCAAGCATGCATGTTTGGCAGACAGAGAATTCTTCGATTATCTCGATGCTCATATGGAGGATATACTCAGCCTTGAAAGAGAAGCCTGTGAGCATATATCAGAAGCAAATTGCAGGATCAAGTACGAGGTTGTTATGAAGGATGAGCTGGAGAGCGGACTCAGAGAGGTGCTTAATCTCGGGCATACTGTTGGCCGTGCCATAGAAACAGTCAGCGATTACCAACTTCTTCATGGAGAGGCTGTATCCATAGGAATGGTGGCTGAGGTGATGCTGGCAGAGAAGCTGGGGCTTTTGTCTTCTGAAGATAAGGAGGCGGTGATAAGGCTTCTGGACAAGGCAGGACTTCCGACAGCAATCCCTGCTTACATTGACAGGGAAGCACTTGTAAGGAAGCTCTATACCGACAAGAAGGTTCGTGACGGAAGGCTTCGTTTTGTTCTACAGGACGGAATAGGTAGTGTTAAGGAATTCGAACCGGGTGTTTTTGCTGCGCCGATAGAAGAAAAACTGGCAAGGAAAATCATTATGGCTATGCCCGTGGGTGAATATAAATGATGTAATAATCTATGAGGCTCCATCCGGAGCCTCGTTTTGTAATAAGTGTTTTTTAGATAGTTATTGAGTGTTTAAGAGGGTGTTGGATATGAATACAGGAAGAGATAATATAGTACTTGTCGGCATGCCGGCTTCGGGTAAAAGTACGGTCGGTGTAATACTTGCCAAGGTACTTGGAATGGACTTTCTGGATACCGACATAGTTATCCAGCAGAGAGAAGGAGCCAGGCTGAATGAAATCATAGAGAAAGAGGGAGTCGATGGATTCCTGAAAAAGGAAGAAGAGGCACTTCTAAGTATAAATGTATCGAACACTGTAATAGCAACCGGTGGAAGTGCAGTGTACAGTGATGCCGCTATGAAGCAGATGGGTATGGGAGCAAAGATTATTTATCTGAAGGTGCCGCTTGATGAACTGAAAAGAAGGCTTATAGATATCAAAGAACGAGGGGTTGTTCTGAGGGAGGATGAGAGCATGGAGAGTATGTTTGAAGTCCGCTCGAAGCTCTATGAAAAATATGCTGACATAATTGTGTCAGAGGAAGATGGATTTATTGAAAATACAGTTCAATCAGTTTTGAATATGGGACGTGAATATGGTATTATTGGTGATATAGTCTGACAACAATCTGAAGGGGGTACATAAGGATGCAAAAGCGTAATAATCTGAAACGAATAATAGTGCTTTTTCTGCTTTTTGCATTTGTGATAAGCTATGCATTTCCTATTTCTGCATTTGCAGAGGAAAAGGAGAATAAGGTTGTACGTGTGGGATGGTATGATTCATCTTTCTGTTACTATGATAAATTCGGGAGACGCTGCGGTATCGACTATGAGTATCAGCAGAAAATCTCAGCCTACACCGGCTGGACCTACGAATATGTTGAGGGCAGCTGGCCGGTTCTGTTCAAGATGCTTCAGGATGGCGAGATAGATATCCTGAGCGATGTCTCATATAAGCCTGAGAGGGAGGAGTACGTACTGTATCCCGACCTTCCTATGGGAACTGAGTCTTACTATATCTTCGTAAGCGTTGATAATAAAGAGATAAACTCAGACAATCCCGAGTCTATGAAAGGAAAACGTATAGGTGTAAATAAGGGCAGTGTTCAGGAGGGATTCCTTGCTGAGTGGGCTGATAAGTATAATATAAAGTTTGAAATCGTTCCACTCACAGTTTCTGAAGAAGAGTACATGAACATGGTCTCAAGCGGTAAGCTGGATGGCTATGCTTCAGTTTATACCTATGACTTCGAAGATAAGATAACTCCTGTATTCAGGATAGGTGGTTCGGATTATTACTATGCTGTAAATAAAAACAGACCTGATCTACTAAAGGAGCTTAATCTGGCACTTGCTGAGATACAGGATGATGACCCATATTTTAATCATAAAATATCTGAAGACAGACTCTATAGTTCAAGAAATAATGCACTTATTAAGCCTAATCAGGAAGACTGGCTGAAGGAACACGGAACTATCAGAGTAGGATATCGAGATGATTACCTACCTTTCTGTGATACTGATGATGAGACAGGTGAACTCACCGGGGCTCTCAAGGATTATCTGGCACATTCTGAAAGGACTCTGAATAATCCTGATCTTAAGTTTGAACCCGTATCTTATGAATCGGTTGAAGCAGCCCTTGAGGCGCTTTCAAAGGGGGAAATCGATTGTGTATTCCCTGTTTACCTGACTACCTATGATGCGGATCAGAAGGGACTCAGAGTGACTGAGCCTGCTATGAAGACAGAAGTGACTGCTGTTATGCGTAAGTCTGATAGCAGCGGCCTTTCGAAGGATAGCCAGATTATATTTGCATATAATGCAAGAACTGTGAATGTTGAGACTTTCATAAAGGAGGAATATCCGGAAGGTATAATTGTACCTTACAAAGGTCTTTCAAAATGCTGTGAAGCTGTAGGAAAAGGTGATGCAGATTGTTTTCTGATTCCCAACTACAGAATTCACGATTTAGAGTATGACATGGAAAAGAATAAGCTTTACTCTTTCCCAACCGGTGAACCTATGGAGTTTTCATTTGCAATGAGGAAGGAAGATACAGAGCTTTATTTCCTCATGAATAAAACGGTACTGGTAACAGAAACTGAGGATATGGATGCTGCGCTGGCTTCTTACATGAATGTCAGTGGGAAGGTTACAATTAAACAGTTCCTCAGAGAGAATATGATAGCAGTTCTCTTGGCTATTTTTGTTATCTTTGCTTTGATCATATTCCTGCTTACACAGAAAATGAAGGCAGACAGAATCGCCGTAAGACAGAGGATGCTCCTTGAAGAAGCAAAAGAGGTTGCAGACCTGAAGCAGACCATATCGTCACTGCTTGACAATATGCCGGGAATGAGTTTTACCAAGGATGCAGAGACCGGAGCATATCTTGCCTGCAATCAGGAATTTGCTGAGTATGTTCATAAGGACAGTCCTTCAGAGGTAGTGGGACATACTCCTAAAGAACTCTTTGATGAAGAAACGGCAAAGCACTTCATAGAGGATGACAATTTGGCACTCTCCATGGATGAACCGTATGTCTTCTTCGATGTGATGCCGGATAAGGATGGAAAACCTCGTCAGGTCAAGACAACTAAGCGTAAATATATTGATGCTAACGGAAAAACCTGTGTGCTGGGTACATTCCAGGATGTTACAGATTCCTTCCGCATTTCAAGGAACAATGTTTCTTCCAAGGAATCTTATGAAAGTGCAAGAAACTCGGGTGTTATATTTACCCACATCGCGCAGACGCTGGCTGAAGGATATCTGGAGCTTTATTATATAGACTTTAATTCTGAGGAATTCATAGAATACCGAATTGACAGAGAAACCGGAGTGCTTGCTGAGAGAAAGCGGGGATGGCATTTCTTTGAGATATGTCTCGATGAGATTGAAGAGCTGGTATATCCTGACGACTGGGAAGTTGTGAAAGAGGCCATGGACAGAAAGACTCTTGAGGCTGCCATGGAAGAGGACGGCAGCTTTACGATGTCGTTCCGTATTAATGGAAATCCTGACCCAAGGTATGTCAGCATGAGAATTGCACGAATGAAGGATGATGAACGATATCTCATTCTTGGAATAACTGATGTAGATGAGCAGATGAGGGAACACAATGCGGTTCAGAAGATGCAGGAGGAGCAGATAGCATATAACAGAATCAGTGCTCTTGCCGGTGAGTTCCTTTGTATCTATGTTGTTAATCCGGAGAAAGGACACTACAGAGAATTCAGTGACAATATTGGACTTGAAAACTATGGACTGTCCCGGGAAGGATGGGATTTCTATGCGGATACCAGAAATCTGGCTGACAAGATTGTCTATCCTGAGGATATGGATCGTTTCTGTTCTGCACTTACAAAAGAGAATATACTCGGTGAGGTAGAAGAAAACGGAGTGTTTACTCTCAGTTACAGAATAGTAAAGGATGGTGAGCCTTTATTTGTTCAGCTGAAAGCCGCCATGGTAGATGAAGGAGATGAATCACAGCTTATCGTAGGTATCAATGATATAGATGCACAGGTCCGTCAGGAAGAGGAGTATGGAAAAAGACTTGCACAGGCTCGTATTGAGGCCAATATTGATGCCCTTACAGGTGTTAAGAACAGAAATGCTTATCGTATATATGAGGAGCGCCTTAACGCTCAGATAGAGATAAATCGTGCGCCTGACTTTGCACTCACTATCCTTGACGTAAATGACCTGAAGATGGTTAATGATACTCAGGGCCATAAGGCTGGTGATCAGTATCTCAGGGATGCCTGCAGGATCATATGTACGACCTTTAAGCGGAGCCCTGTATTCCGCGTAGGTGGAGATGAATTTGCAGTTCTTTCTCAGGGCGATGATTATGCGCGTATCGATGAACTCCTGGATCAGATGAATAAGCATAATGATGATGCCATAGAAAATGGTGGCGTGGTAATAGCTGTAGGAATGGCTAAATATGAACATGAGGACAAGGTGGCTCCGGTGTATGAAAGAGCTGACCGAAGAATGTACGAGAATAAGGGTAATCTGAAGGCTAGAAAAAAACACAGAGGATAAGAGAGTATGTATTATTCTGCGATTGGCGTTCTTGCAGTACTGATACTATTAATCGTAAATCAGGATATACTGCGAAATCCTAAAACTTCATACGACAAGCCCGCTTGGAAAGTATACAGGAGATTCCTGTTTGCCGTTCTGGCATATTACATTACGGATATATTATGGGGAATCATAGAGAGTCAGAAGATGGCGAGGCTCCTTTTTATAGACACCACTGTGTATTTTATAGCAATGGCTGTCGGCATACTTTTCTGGGCAGAGTATACAGTTGCTTATCTGGAGATGAATAGTATCCATGGAAGGCTTCTGGTGCTTTCCGGACGTTTACTGGCAGCGATTGTGTCTTTCGTAGCCATTGTGAATACTTTCAAACCGATTCTCTTTTCGGTTGACAGTGACTGCGTTTACCAGGCTCTTCCGGTTCGTTACGTCTTATTGACCATACAGATTGTTTTACTGCTTCTTATATCAGTATATGCATTTATATCAATGTTCCGGCATGGTAAAGCAAGAAAGTATCAGAGATACCGTATTCTGGGTTCTTTTGGATTTATTATGGCACTCTTGCTTTTTGTCCAGCTGTGGTTTCCATATCTTCCGTTATATTCAGTCGGATATATGCTGGGTACCTCTCTGCTTCATACCTTTGTCGCTGCTGATGAGAAAGAAGAGCACAAGCGCGAACTGATGGAAACAAAGAAGATCACTGAGCTTAATGATACTATAAGTGCGTTATTAAACAATATGCCCGGAATGGCATTTACGAAGGATGCCCAAACAGGTGTATATCTGGCATGTAATCAGTCATTTGCAGAGTATGCAAAAAAAGAAAAAACTGAGGACGTGGTTGGACTTACTGACGCCGAGATATTTGATGCCGAAACTGCAGCTCGTTTGCTTGAGGACGACAGAACGGCACTGTCTCTCAGCAAGCCATACATTTTCTTTGAAGATGTTCCTGACGCAGCCGGGGAACAGAGACAGTTACAGACTACAAAAGTAAAATACAAGGATACCTTAGGCAGAATCTGTGTGCTTGGTATATGCCAGGATGTTACAGATATGGTCCGTATACAGCATGAACACGCTATGACAAAGGAAGCGTATGAAAAGGCTGTCAGTTCAGGACTGCTGTATAACAATATAGCTGTTACACTTGCTCGTGATTACATAGATATGTATTACATCAATACGGATAGCGAGGAGTATATAGAATACAAAATAAGTGAGGACAACAGTACCCTTTCCGAGATAAGACGAGGATGGCATTTCTTCAGTGACTGCAGGAAGGAACTGGCTGAAAGTGTTTTCGAGGATGATCGTGATGCTTTTATGATGGCATTGAAGAGAAAAACACTCATGAAGATACTGAGCAGGAAAGATACATTTGCCATGACATACCGCCAGATGGATGCGGGAAGTATGGTATATGTTAATATGAAAATCTCCCGTATGGAGGATGAGAAGTATATCATCATGGGCATAACGAACGTTGATGCGGAAATACGTGAGACTATGGCCAAGAACAAATCTCTTGCAGATGCACTGGATAGGGCTGAGAAAGCAAACAGAGAAAAGACAACTGTAGTAGCAGAGATGATCCGCAGGATACGTACTCCTCTCAATGCAATCATAGGGTTCGATACATTTGCACTTAAAAATGACGCTATTGATTCAAGGACACGTAAATATCTTGAAGAGATAGCTCAAAGCTCCAATGAGCTTCTTGAAGCAATCAATGATATGCATGATGTGATTCGTCCGGAATCTGAAAATGAAACTCCGAAGGATGAGGTGAAACCGGAGGACACTGCCGAAGAAAAGATTGTTCGAAAAGAAGATTTATATGTTCTCGTGGTTGATGATGATCCTATAGAGGCAAAATATTCCGGTGCAGTTATCAAGGAGGCCGGAATTCGCGCCGACTTCTGTACAAGCGGACAGGAAGCACTGCATATGATAGAGAAGCAGTATAACAAAAAACAGCCGTATAACCTGGTGCTCATGGATTGGAATATGCCGGGAATGAACGGTCAGGAAACTACTGCTGAGATACGAAAGCTGTATGGTAAAGATATTACAGTTGCAGTTCTCACTGCATATGACTGGGATGATATTCAGGAGGAAGTGCAGGTTGTAGGTGTAGAGAATTACATCCAGAAGCCTCTGCTTGTATCGAATGTTTCTGAGAAGATAGAAAAAATAGGTATTCATTCCATTTCCGAAGAAAATGAGGAAAAACCGACGGCTAATCTGTCAGGACGTCGTATACTTCTGGCTGAGGATGTGGATCTGAATGCCGGAATACTTGTTGATTCTCTTGAAATGGAGAATATAAAGGTTGATCATGCCATAAATGGAAGAGTTGCTGTAGATCTTTTTGAAAAGAGTACCGAAGGGATATATGCAGCGATTCTTATGGACGTTCGTATGCCTGTTATGGATGGACTTGAGGCGGCGAGAGTGATCAGGTCTATGGACAGAGCAGATGCAAAGAGAATCCCTATCATTGCACTTACTGCAAAAACTTTTGAGGATGATATTCAGAGATCAATGCAGTCAGGAATGAATGCACATCTCAGTAAACCTATAGAAATTGATGAGCTGGTACGTGTACTCGGCGAACAGGTTTATGAGGCGGAAAGGCTTTGATAGAGGATACGGATTGGAATGAAAAAGGAAAAGACAGGGAAGCTTAGGATAATTCTGATACCGGTCATTCTGGTTGCTGCGATTGTGGTAGCTGTTCTGATTTTTCATTATGGGATGGGACTCGGAACATGGAAAGGCACTTCTTTCGAAGACTATGAAAAAAGAGCCTACCGAGGATTCTTCTATGAAGAACTGCCTGCCGGAGCAGAGGACTTCAGATACTATGCATTCAATATGGGATTAGGCGCAAATTCATCAGCAGCCTTTACATTAAAAGGGCAGGATTATGATGATTTTGTAGCTGATATATCAGAAATGGACAGAGGTTTGGTTCAGGGTTACACAGATGAAAAACTGGACTATACGGGGATGAAGGTGTCCGAAACTGCAAACTATCGTGATAACTACGATAAATATATAGGGTTCCCGCTTGATAAGTTCGGTTATGTTATCGATGACGACATTTCAGATTATACAATCCTGTATTATAACGCCTATGACGGGGCGGGGTCAGAGATACATGCGATAGCTGCGAACCCCGAAACCGGACGAATCGTTATATATAATTATGGAACTAACTAAAGAGAGGAGTTTTACAAATGGAATTGATACAGAGCTTTTCAGTAGATCATACCCGTATAGTGCCGGGTATCTTTACAAGCAGAGTTGATCATCTGGGTGATCAGTCAGTTACAACTTATGATATAAGGCTCAAAAGACCTAACAGGGAGCCGGTCATAGATATTCTGGCCATGCATTCGCTTGAGCATTTAATTGCAACATATCTTAGAAATGATCCTGATTGGAAGGATGAAGTCATATATTGGGGACCTATGGGATGCCTTACAGGTTTTTATCTTATACTTAAAGGTAACCGTACTCCTGGAGAGCTTTATAATCTGGTACTTGGAGCCTTCAAGTCCGTAGAGGATGCGCAGGATGTGCCGGGTACATCTCCGGAAAACTGCGGATACTATCGTATGCATAATCTTGAGATGGCAAAATGGTACGCAAATGAATTTGCTGCTTATCTTGAAGCAAATGCGGATAACAGCGATATCTTTGAATATCCGAAAACAGAAAGACTTGTGACAGATGACGGACAGCAATTCTTTGACTCGTAAAGTGTTATAATACTGACCACCTATCTTTCCCGGATAGGTGGTTTTATTAGGTGTAATAAGAAATTGTGTGAGGTGAATGGGTTTGGTAATTCAGATAGTAGAAGATGATAAAACGCTCAGTGAGGGAATATCTATATCTCTGGGAGATTATGCGGATAGTTTTTATAAAGAGTATAAGATAGAAACAGCAAAGGCGGGTTTCGAAAAGTACGGTGATGAGATAAGTCTTATAATTCTTGATCTTAATCTTCCGGATGGAATAGGCTACGATTATCTCAAATATGTAAGAGAAAGAAGCGATGTTCCTGTTCTTATCCTTACGGCAAATGATCTCGAGATGGATGAGGTTACAGGACTTACTATGGGAGCTGATGATTTTCTTACAAAACCATTCAGCCTTGCAGTCTTAAGAGCCAGGGTAAATGCTCTGGTGCGCCGCAGTCAGATGGCAGGAAACGCGGGCTCGGGTAGTGAGAATAATAGTTCGAATGAAAAATCCGGCGTATATGAAATCGATGATATGGTATTTGATTTTGATAAGCTTGTCTTCAAAAAGGGAGATGAGGAATTGTTCCTCAGCGTAAATGAGCAGAAGCTTCTCAAGGTCTTTCTTGATAATAAGGGCCTGCTTCTTACCAGGGATACGCTTATCGAAAGATTATGGGGCGACAGCGGTGAGTATGTAGAGGAAAATGCATTGTCCGTAACTATCAACCGCTTAAGAAGCAAGATTGAAGGCTCCGGGGAAGCAAAGCATATTAACACTGTATATGGACAGGGATATAGATTCGAGTGAATCATAAATGGACAGGGATACAGATTCGAATGAATCGTAACAGGTAAAGGGGATTAAACAATTGTTTTCTTCAAACAAAGTAATTGAAAGACTGGATCAGATGCTGGATGATGCATTGAACGGTACATTTTCGGAAAGCAGTTATGATGAGACGAAGCTTTCCAGACTTGAATCCAAGTGGAAAGAATTCCTTGGAACATCGGTCCTTTCAAATCAGAATCTTGAAGCTGAGAGACACAGGCTCGAGCAGTTTATATCGGATATATCTCATCAGACCAAAACTCCTATGACTAATATCAAGATGTATACTGAGCTGCTGAATGAGGAGGTGAATGCCCTTCAGAAGAAGCAGGCCGGTGGTCAGGGGATTGATGATACGGAGATAAATGCTTCAGTAAACAGAATCAAGAAGTATGCTGAGGAGATAAGAAGACAGAATGAGCGCCTTGAGTTTCTTATTGATTCGCTCACGAAGCTCTCTAGGCTTGAAAGTGGTACGCTTGAAGTAGTAGCAAATCCTTCCGCTGTAAATGAACTTGTTAAGGCCGGCATATCAGCCGTAAAACCTAAGGCCGATACGAAGAATATTTCATTTGTCACTGACGATGCAGAAGGAGCTGATTCAGTAATCGCTTCATTTGATATGAAGTGGACCCTGGAAGCATTGATTAATGTGCTGGATAATGCAGTCAAATATTCTCCGGAAGGTGGAAAGATAGAAGTTAAGCTTTCGGAAACAGAAATGTATGTGGCCATTCATGTCATAGATGAAGGACAGGGCATTTCGGAAGAAGATGCAACAAGGATCTTTGGAAGATTCTTCAGAGGAAGCGAAGTTCAGCAGGACGAAGGCGTCGGAATCGGGCTTTACCTTACGAGAGAGATTCTCTCAAAGGAAGATGGATATATCAAAGTAATATCAAATGAAAAGAGAAAAGGCGGAGAGTTTGTACTGTATCTAAGGAAATAAGCGGTCTGAAATATAGATATGAGGTTATGAAAATGGAGCGATTCTGTTCGGGAATCGGTCCATTTTTAAATTCTTTCAAAAGTGAAAGATTTGAGAAATAATCTGGAAAGAAGTCTGTGTTAAAGTAATACCATCGAAGAAAGAAATGAGTTTTAGTCTCATAGATGGAGGAAAGAAATGAGTATATTAATTGCAGAACATTTAAAGAAATATTATGGCGAAGGTGAGACCCTTGTGAAGGCACTTGATGATGTAAGCCTTCAGGTTGAGAGAGGCGAGTTTGTCAGCATCATAGGAACGAGCGGAAGCGGTAAGTCAACGCTGCTCCATATGCTCGGCGGGCTTGATAATCCGACTGAGGGAAAAGTAATAATAGATGATAAAGATATCTCGGATCTGAAGGGCGATGACCTCTGCATCTTCAGAAGAAGAAAGATAGGATTCATATTCCAGAGCTTCAACCTGGTTCCGTCGATAACAGTTTATGAAAACATAGTCCTTCCGATCAAGCTTGACGGAAAGAAAGTTGATAAGGAATTCGTTGATAATGTAATAGAAACGCTTGGACTTAGCAATAAGTTAAACAGAGTTCCTTCTAAGCTTTCAGGAGGACAGCAGCAGAGAGTTGCGATAGCAAGAGCGCTTGCATCAAAGCCTGCGATAATTCTTGCAGATGAGCCTACAGGAAATCTTGACAGCAAGACCAGTCAGGATGTTCTGGGACTTCTTAAGACAACAGGAAAGAAATTCAATCAGACTATCGTGATGATCACACATAATGATGAGATTGCCCAGATGGCAGACAGAACCATCCGGATCGAGGACGGACATATCATGTAAAATGTACCGCTGCCAATAGAGGCGTCGACACTTGTAAAACTCATCTTACATATATTTAAAGGAAACAAAAACAATGCAGAGAGTAAAGAACAGAAAAGTTATAAATAATCTTGCCATAAGCGGCATTAAGTCAAATCCGAAGAAGTACGCAGTGCTTATCGCGGCAGTCATTCTTACAACACTTCTTTTTTCATCACTTTTCACCGTGGGTGGAAGTCTTGTATCTGAAATGCAGACAGCAACCATGAGACAGGTGGGCGGAAGCACACATGCAGGATTTAAGTATCTGTGTCAGTCGGAATATGATCAGGTTAAGGATGATAAAAAGATAAAGGATGTATCTTATAGAATAAATGTAGGATATGCTGAGGGCGATGCCTTTAAGAAGATTACTGCAGAGGTATATTACAGCGAACCGCTGAATGCAAAGATGGGTTTCTGCTATCCTGAAACAGGAAGAATGCCTGAGGCAGAAAATGAAATTGTAACAAGTGATATCGTACTTGATAAGCTGGGTGTCCCTCATGAGATAGGATCTGAATTTTCACTCACAATAAGAATCGGTGATGAATCTGTAACTGAGAACTTTGTGCTCTGCGGTTTCTACGAGGGTGATATTATATCACAGTCACAGATGGTTCTCGTTTCCAAAGCTTTCCAGGAAAAATATGCACCTACGTGGACAGTTCCATATCCCGAGCAGGAAGATATGAATAACCTGTCAGGCTGCATAAGCGTAGATTTTAACTTCAGCAACAGTATGAACATTGAGAAGAAGGTTCAAGCGCTGATTGCAAGAACCGGAATCAGAGATAATGTTGATTATGGTGTTAACTGGGCTTATATGTCTCAGAGTCTTGATCCATCTATGATTGTTGTGAGCATATGTCTTCTCATTACATTTTTCATTGCAGGATACCTTATTATATATAATATTTTTGATATCAATATCATATCTGATATGCAGGAATACGGACTTCTTAAGACCATCGGAACATCCGGAAAGCAGCTTAAGAAGGTTGTAATGACAAGGGCAAATATTATCTCTCTTATCGGAATCCCTGTTGGACTGATACTCGGAATCGGTGTCGGAGCATTTATGCTTCCTGTAATATCAGATCAGTTGTCTACGGTAACCGTTGATAAGGGAGCGTTACATTTAAATGTATGGATACTTCTGGGTGCGGCAGTTTTCTCGTATGTCACTGTTATACTCAGTGCAGGAAGACCGTGCAGGAAGGCATCAAAGGTTTCGCCTATCGAGACACTGAAGTTTACAGGAGAATCGGATGATAACGGAAAAAACAGAAAGAAGTTAGTGGTTGTTATCCTTTCACTTTCGCTGGCACTTGTTGTACTTAACAGTGTTATAAGCTTCGTAAAGGGTTTTAATATGGATGAATATATATCGACGCTGGTCGTTTCGGATTTCAGTATTCAGGATGCGTCGCTCGATAACATGGCTGTTTCATTTCATGAAACAGAAGCAATAGATAAGGAACTTGTTGATGAAATCAAGGCACAGCCGGGAGTAAATGCGGTTGGAAACATATATGTAAAATATGTTGATCAGGAGTTTACTGATGAGGCATGGAAGAAGATTGAAGATAATTACTTCACCGATCCGATAGTTCATTCAGAACTCGAGCGTAATGTTGAAGATATGAGGAAATGGTATTCAGATATGCCGGCGGATTATACCGTTGATGATTATATTTCTGAGCTGAAAAATGGTAAAACACTCGAAGGAAAAACCTACGGAATGGGCGAATATGCTGTCAGCAGGCTGAATGTAATAAGCACTATAGACGGAGGCAACACGATTGATTGGGAGAAGTTTAACTCCGGAGATTATGTACTCGTTAACAGATGGACTAATGATGATGAGAATTATCTGAACTTCGTCGATCCGGGTGACAAGGTTAAGGTAAGAAGCTACGCGACGGAGAATGCTGAAGAGACGGAAATAGAGCTTGAAAACGGAGAGGTAGTTCCGTATATGAGCTATGAAAATGCACCGGTTAAGGAATATACCGTATATGCGGTAGTGGATATACCGCTTGCGATGCAGTACAGAGTATTCAATTCATTTAATTGTTATTTCATTCTTCCTGAGGATGAGTATCTCGCAGTAAATGGAGAGTGCGGAGCTATGAGAACCATCATAGATGTGGAAGATGATAAGGAAGCAGCTTTTGAGGAGTGGCTTAATAACTATACAACAACTGTTAATCCTGATATGGATTATGACTCAAAGGATACTGTAAAAGGAGAGTATGATTCTTTCAATAAAATGATCCGTATGGTCGGAATAGTTCTTGCGACAATACTCGGTCTTATCGGACTTATGAACTTTGCAAATACTATGGCAACATCAATCATCGTAAGAAGCAGAGAGCTTGCGATGCTTGAGGCTGTCGGAATGACAGGCAATCAGCAGAGGAAGAGTCTTATGAAGGAGGGATTGACTTACTTCATCTGGACAGCAGTTGTTTCGATAATCCTGTCCGTAATCCTGAGCGTGACTGCCCTAAGATTACTGGTTGTAGGTTTCCCAATGTTTGACTGGTGCTTCACAGTAATGCCTATCGTGATATGTCTGCCGTTCATTTTGGCGTTGATTGTCATTATACCGGTAATCGCATATAATAAGCTTAGCAAGAGAAGCGTTATTGATAGGCTCAGAGTGGAATAATCAGAAAAGAGAGTAATGATGAATGGTATATTATATGCCGTAGGTGTTGGCCCGGGAGATCCGGATATGCTGACAATAAAAGCAGTTAAGACAATTGATATGGCAGATGTTATTGCATGTCCGGCAAGAGACTCCGAGCCGGGCATTGCATATCAGATAGTGAAGCAGGCGTGCCCGAGTGTTTCTGCGAAAGAAACAATGGTACTGAGATTCCCTATGAAAATGGGAGATTTAAGAAAAGCACATCAGGAAGCGGCCGGTCAGATTTTGGATAGGCTTAAATCAGGTAAAAATGTAGTGTTTCTGACGCTTGGAGATCCGGAGTTTTATTCGACGTTTTACTATATTGCCGATATTATTAAAGAGCAGGGATATGATGTAGAAATAATAAATGGAATCACATCGTTCAGTGCTGTTGGCTCGAGACTGGAGCTTCCTCTCGCTCTGGGTAGTGAACCGGTAATGATCACCTCGGGGGAGTATACCACATTCGATGGTACGCTGATTATATTAAAGGCCGGAGGACATTTAAAGGAAATAAAGAATAAAGTTTCAGAAAGTGGAAAGACAGCATATATGGTTGAAAACTGTGGTATGCCGGACGAAAGGGTTTATTACAGTATTCAATCCATGCCGGATGAGGCAGGGTATTTTACCGTTGTGGTTGTGAAATAAAAGAATCATGAAAGGATGATTATGGAATTCAAAAAAGGAATCGGCTGGAAGGCCTGCTATGATGAGGAAAGAAATCTTTATACTGCTGAACGCGGTGGAGTAGGCGCCTATAATTTGTATGAAATTACAAAGGAGATTTATGATCAGCTTGAAAATGGAGTGTCTGATGATGAGGTTTATAAAGTGATCACAGAAGGACGTCACTTGTATATGGATGTAGATGACCGTTGTGGTCCGCCTTATACAGTTGTATTCGATGATGATTATGAAAAGCTCTGTCCCTGGGCGAATGTTGTCTCAAGCGGAAAGGTGTGGCCGGACGAATTGACAGATGCAGCAGTAGAGCTTTTTGAATCAGAAAAAAACAACCGTGAGCAGCGTCGAAAAAAACGTGAAGAACGGGAGGTATAAGTGATGGAATACAGAAAAGCAAAAAACGAAGAGGCACAAATTGTATGCGATAATGCGCAAAGACAAAGAATGAGAAGTGGCAGAAGGAATATGAGAAGGGAAAAGGTTAATTTCTAGCAGATGGAAAGACCGGAGTTTGATGATATCAGGGATTACGATGAGTTTTGCAAGTACTACTGGTATCGTGATGAACTGATAAAGATATGCAAGGCGCATGGACTAAAAGCCCCCAGTGGGAAGATAGAACTGAATAAGGTGATTGAAGCATATTTCTCAGGTGAGAAGATTCTCCCTGAGAAGAAGCGTGAGAGAAAGAATAGGTCGGTAGTTAAAGAGTTGACTCTGGATACCGGCCTGATTGCGTGTGGTTTTACTTTTGGAAACAGGTTCCGTGAGTTCTTTTCTGAACAGACGGGTGTGAATCCGTTTAAGTTCAATGTGGATATGGTTGCCACTGCCAAGGCAGTGAAAGAAAACGGCGATGAGTCGTTTACACTTGGTGATCTGTTGGATATATATTACGGAAAGAAAACCTATGCAGTATATGACAAGTCTATGCTTCAGTGGAATAGATTTGTTAAGGATTTCTGTGAAGATGACAGTACCATGGTGTTCCGTGATAGACTGAAGGCGGCTGCCACTCTGTGGAAAGTTGTCAGAGAGTCTGATATGCCCAAAGAGTATTCACATGAACTGTTTGAAAAGTATAGGAACCGAATCCTATATAACGAATATGCAAGAAGGTGTAGCAGTAACAGAGTATATCCGATGTCAATAGTTGAAGGACTGCAGGACGGCAGGATTATTCCGGATGATGAGAATAACGTTAAGGCGGTTTTGTTCTGGCATTTCTGCGGCTTTGCTTATCTTTCCGGAGATGCGGACGAGACTTTTCTTCAGAGGATATATGAGGACTTTTTTCTGGTTGAAAATGAAAGACGATTTATTCTTATAACAGATAATCCTAAGGTGATTCATTTTTTCTCAAACAAGGAAGATATGGAATCAGATAAAAGAGTAGAATATCATTTTGATACATTAACCCAAGAAGATTGTAAATGTGATTACAAAGTCGAACGAATTAACGAATTGAATTTCGATAAAATCCAGGGCAGGATTATTCCATCATTTTCTTGGTCAAGTAAAGAACAGTTTCTTGAAAATGGATTCGGCTATGTAGCGATGGATGGGGACAGGGTGGTCGCGATAGCATTTTCAGCTGCTGTTAGCTCAGACGAAGTAGATGTTGGTGTTGAGACGGATGAAAACTACCGACATAAAGGACTGGCCAAAGCTCTTGCAGATATAATGTGCCGTGAGATAGTATCAACCGGCAGGAAGCCCGTCTGGGCGCATGCGATTTCCAATGAGGGGTCAAAACATACAGCTTTGTCTGTGGGATTTGCTGAAGACAGGGTGAATACGGTGATAATGAAGGAACAATAATTCCCTAAGAGGAGGATTTTTGATTATGAATAAAGAACAGCTACACACTTTTATTTCTGAGAACACCGGGAATGAGAGTAATATATGCCAGATCTATGCCATCAAAGACAACGGAGTGGCACTTGATGATTGCTGGCATGGATTTAAGACTCTTGACGCAATGAATGTCAATTCCGTGACTAAAGGTGTCATGGGGCTGCTTGCAGGAATTGCGCTGGATAAGGGATTTATCAAAAATTTGGATCAAAAGGTGATGGATTTCTTCCCTGATTATACTGTAAAGCGCGGTGAGAAAACTATCTATGATGTTACGATCAGGCATTTGCTTACTATGACAGCACCTTATAAAGGTAAGTCGGAGCCATGGAAGAAGGTGTGTACTTCACAGAGTTTTACGTATGCAATCCTTGATTATCTTGGAGGCCGTAATGGAATCACAGGTGAGTTCAGGTATGCTACGCTTGGCATTCAGATACTGGCAGGAATAATCGAGAAAGCCTCCGGTGAAAAATGCATAGATTTTGCCAACAAAAATCTCTTTGAGCCATTGGGACTGCCGGAACGAATACCACACGGTGACAGTTCCAAAGAAGATCAGTTTGATTTCTTCATGAACAAAAATCCCAGGAAATACGAGTGGTACTCTGACCCTCAGGGTTGCGTTACTGCAGGATGGGGATTATGCATGTCGGCAAAAGATATGGCTGTAATCGGTGAACTCATTCTGGAGGGCGGGCTATATGATGGCAAGAGAATCATCTCCGAAGACTACTTAAAAGACATGTTGGCACCTCACATTAAGCTTGGTGAGCGATTTGGCTTTATGAACTATGGATACTTATGGTATAAGCCCCATGATGACAGAGATGTATATGCGGCGATTGGTGACAGCGGAAATATCATCTATGTAAATAAAGAGGAAAATGTATCTGTTGGAATGACAGGTACTTTCAAGCCAAGGATTTTCGATAGGGTTGATTTCATTGAAAACAAAGTATTGCCTGTTGCAAGAACATTTAAAGGAGTATGATTTTATGGTTAGGCATGTAGGTACTCAGACAATTAGAACAGAAAGGTTGGTCCTTTGCATACTAGTATTGAAGGGGGATGAATAACATGTCATCAACAAAAGAGTATTTAGATTTCATATTAGAACAGTTATCAGAACTTGCTGATATAAGCTATCGGGCAATGATGGGAGAGTATATTCTTTACTACAAAAGTAAAGTGATTGGCGGTATCTACGATGATCGTTTTTTGGTTAAACCTTGCAAGTCCGCTAAGGAGATGATGCCTGAGGCGGATATGCAGCTTCCTTATGAAGGGGCTAAAGAGATGATACTTGTGGATGATGTGGAGAATAAGGAATTTCTTGCAGAGTTGTTAATGGCAATGTATGAAGAACTTCCAAGTCCAAAGAAAAAGAAGTGATAGAAGGAGTTAGAACTAGTATGAGATTAGATGGTTTTGGTTTGCTTGTTGAAGATATGGGAAATATGATTCGTTTCTACAGAGATGTACTCGGTTTTGAGATAAAGGAAGCCGAAGATACATCTAATGTTTATCTTGTGAAAGATGGGACGCTATTTCTCCTGTATGGTAGAAAAGATTTCGAGAATATGACGAATCGTAAGTATGAATATATTAAGGGATTGAATGGACATTTTGAGATAGCCCTTTATGTTGATACGTTTGAAGAGGTTGATGAGGCTTTTAAGAAGGCGGTTGAGAATGGTGCAATCCCGGTACTTCCACCGGAGTTGGAACCTTGGGGACAGAGAACCTGTTATATAGCCGATCCGGAAGGCAACCTAATTGAGATCGGATCATGGAATAAACTGTTTGAAGAGAAGGATGCTGGGAAGTGAATTATTGTGGCATCCGATAAAATCAAAGGGAAAATGGAGCGTAGATTATATCGGAAAGTCGCATCTTTTGCGACAGTTCAAAATGAGGGTGGAAGAGAGGAATTAAGAAATATGATTACAAGAGATGATGCATTTAATCTATTAAAAAAATACAACAAGGATCCATTTCATATACAGCATGCACTTACTGTTGAAGCGGTTATGAGATGGTATGCTAATGAACTTGGATATGCGGATGAAGCTGAATACTGGGGAATAGTAGGCTTACTTCATGATATAGATTTTGAACTATATCCTGATGAACACTGTCTCAAGGCTCCTGCACTATTAAAAGAAGGCGGGGTAAGTGATGATATTATTCATGCAGTGTGCTCACATGGTTATGGTATAACAGTAGGAAATGGTGTCACAATTGATGTGGAGCCTACAAGGGAAATGGAAAAAGTTCTTTTTGCAGCTGATGAGCTCACCGGTCTTATATGGGCTGCAGCACTTATGAGACCATCAAAAAGTACAAAGGATATGGAGCTTAAATCACTAAAGAAGAAATATAAGAGTAAAGGATTTGCGGCCGGATGTTCAAGAGAAGTTATAGAACGTGGTGCAGAACAACTTGGATGGGAACTTGATAAACTGCTGACTATGACATTACAGGCCATGGCAGCGAATGAGGATCTTATTAATTCTGAAATGGCTGCTGAAGAGTAGAAATGGGGTGATACTCATGAAATCAATTCTGATTAAAGATACAACAAGGGAAGAAAGAGAAGAAATAATCCGTAACTCGCTTGATTGTGGCGGAGGTTGTGAAAATTGTTCTTCCTGTTGGCTAGGTGGTGGTAATCCCTGGGGAATATATCAGGACTACATAGATGGAAAACGTGAAATTAGAGAGATAAATATGGGTTATATGGAAGAATATCGTCAAGATAGACAGATAAAGGGATAGAGATGAATACTGCACCAAATATTGAAGAATCTACAATTGAAGAACGTAGAGAATATATAAAGAATCGATATCCATGCATTTCAGATTGTGACATGTGTGGACTATGCAAAGTATTCCATGGGAAAGATCCTGAGAATGCCTATGATGATTATATCAATGGTAAGAGGTCTTTTATGGATGTATCTGCGGATTATAAACATTAAAAGGAAAATGGCGCATTTCAGCAATAAGGTTATTTCCTCAATTGTAATCCGAGATTCCATACCCAGTATCTCGGATGAGTAGTACAAGTTAATAATTATAGGTGTAAGAGAAGGGTATGGATTCTCTCTTACAAACATGCGAGACCGACTGGAAGGTTGGTCTCATTTTTGTTATGCTTTGATTTCTGGCGGCTGGAAAGGAGCTACCATGTCAAAGTTTTTATCATATGAAGATCGTTTGATCATAGCCCAGCGACTCCAGGAGAGTGCCTCCTTCGGAGAAATTGGCAAAGAACTGGGACGTGATCGCACAACCATTGCGAAGGAGGTAAAAAAGTATTCTTACGACAAGAAGAGC
>JHWR01000016.1 GCA_000687655.1 Lachnospiraceae bacterium YSB2008 | reverse complement strand
GCCCAAAAAAGTAATCGCATAAAAAGGGGTTTATATAAGGATGGAGACAAAATTTGGAATGCAGACAGTGTAGGGGCATACAATATACTAAGATTACATTTATCTGTAAAAAGAATAAATGTAGAACTTGATCCAAATGAATTAAAAAATCCATATGTAGCAAAAGTAGCTGTGTAAAAAGCAGTACTGGTGTCATGGACGCACCCTGAATCTACAGAGCGAAAGCTCCGCACATCAGATGCTCTGGCAATTCAATTGCCGAGTAGTTCACCATGCAGTATTATAATGGCGTACTTATTGACGAATTAGGAGATTATTATTTATAATCTATGTATTGCTTCAGTAATTAATTGTAATTATGTTTAATTGAATTGGATGTGGGTATGACTGAATTTGAAAAGATGATAAACGGAATGCTTTACGACCCGTCAGATGAGGAACTCAGAACCTTAAGACTGAGGGCTCGTAAGCTTGCACGAAAGTATAATCAGTTGGATGAAGATGAATATCAGAAAAGAGAAGAAGTTTTAAGAGAGCTTCTGCCAGAATCGGAACATCTGCCGTATTTGCAGGCTCCGGTATATTTCGATTATGGTTGCAACTCGAAGTTCGGTCGTGGCACTAATACCAATTTCAATTTTGTATGTCTGGATGTGGGGTCGGTGACTATAGGCGAGAATGTTTTTATAGGACCGAATGTTACGATAGCTACCCCAATGCATCCGTTTCTTCCTGAGGAAAGAAATGATCAGGTAAGAGAAGATGGGAGTACTTACAATCTTGAATATGCAAAGCCTATTGTAATTGAAGATAATTGCTGGCTTGCTTCTAATGTTGTAGTGTGCGGAGGAGTTACTATAGGTGAGGGCTCTGTCATAGGTGCAGGAAGTGTGGTTACTAAAAATATACCACCACACTCACTGGCGGCAGGAAACCCTTGCAGAGTTATTCGTGAGATAACAGAAGCAGACAGTATGAAAGAATATATGACTAAATTGTAAGGAAGAACAAATGGAACGTTACGACATTACCGGCATGAGTTGTGCTGCATGCCAGGCGAGAGTGGAAAAAGCTGTATCTAAGTTAGATGGAGTTAATAGTTGTTCAGTGAGTTTACTCACAAACTCCATGCAGGTAGAAGGCACTGCGTCAGCTGACGCAGTTATTTCTGCTGTTCAGAATGCAGGATATGGCGCAACTGTTCACACTGCCGGTGTTACGATGCAGTCAGGAAATACTTCTGATGTGAGTGGCGCAAAGAGTTTGACTGATGTATATGATCCGGCGGATTCATTAAAAGACAGGGAAACTCCGAGACTGTTAAAACGTCTACTTATATCCCTTGGCTTTCTTCTTGTGCTCATGTATTTTTCCATGGGTCATACTATGTGGAACTGGCCGCTGCCGGCTTTCTTCGATGATAACTATATAGCGATAGCAATAGTTCAACTGATGCTGTCGACAATCATTCTTTTTATCAACAGGCAGTTTTTCATAAGCGGAATTAAGAGTGTACTTCACGGTGCACCGAACATGGACACTCTTGTTGCTATGGGTTCCGGCGTATCATATATCTACAGTATTATAGTTCTCTTTTCCATGACAAATGCATCTACGCATAATAAGTTTTCAAGTGATTTATATTTTGAGTCTGCTGCCATGATACTTGTTCTGATCACTGTGGGTAAGACTCTCGAGGCATATTCAAAAGGACGTACAACTGATGCACTTAAAGGACTTATGAATCTGGCACCGAAAACGGCAACAGTAATTCGTGGCGAAAAAGAGATCATAGTTCCGATTCAGGATGTAAATGTTGGTGACATGCTTATCGTAAGACCGGGAGAGAAGATTGCTGTTGACGGTGAGGTGGTTACGGGCAACACATCTATAGATGAATCCATGCTTACCGGAGAAAGCATACCTGTAGATAAATCTGTCGGCGATCCGGTATCTGCTGCAACTATAAATGTATCGGGATCCGTGACTTACCGGGCAACCAGAGTAGGAGAAGATACCACGCTTTCGAATATCATACGTATGGTTTCGGATGCGTCCGGAAGTAAAGCGCCTATCGCAAGAATAGCTGATAAGGTTTCGGGTTTCTTTGTTCCTGTGGTTATAACAATCGCAATCATTACATTTACAGTCTGGATGATTTCTGGTGCGGATGTAAGCTTTGCCCTGGCAAGAGCTATTTCTGTGCTTGTCATAAGCTGTCCTTGTGCTCTTGGTCTGGCAACGCCTGTTGCCATTATGGTTGGAAATGGAGTGGCAGCGAAGAGGGGGGTTCTTTTTAAGAATGCGACATCACTTGAAAATGCCGGTAAGATAAAAGCTATAGCTCTGGATAAAACCGGTACTGTTACGAAAGGGACTCCTGTTGTTACAGACGTGATTCCGGAAGATGGAATAACAGAGGATGAACTGATATCTGTTGCTTATTCACTTGAAAGGCTCAGTGAACATCCACTTGCGAAGGCGGTATGTGATTATTCTTTATCAAGTGTTTATGCTCAGTATAAATCAGACGGAAATGATACAGGCCTTCCAGATCCGGATAGTATTATAGGGAAAAGAGAAGTTCTTGGATTCACGAATTCTCCGGGAAATGGTCTTTCAGGTGTGATTGAAAATGAAAAGTATTATGCCGGAAAGTATGAGTATATAGAGGAGATAGCGTTCGGTAATAATAAGGATTCTGAAAAACTACCGAAGGCGATACTTGAACAGAATGAGAAGCTCCGAGGAGAAGGAAAGACTCTTCTGTATTTTGCAAAAGAGGATAAACTTCTAGGTTGTATTGCAGTAGCTGATACGATTAAGGAAGACAGTCCGGAGGCAATACGTATCCTTAAAAATATGGGCATAAAGGTTATTATGCTCACGGGAGATAATAAGATAACGGCTGACGCAATAGCTGAAAAGGCAGGGGTGGATGACGTTATTGCCGGAGTTCTTCCCGATGGTAAGGCTGAGGTTATAAGCAAGCTCAAAGAAGAGTATGGAAGTGTAGCCATGGTAGGTGACGGCATAAATGATGCACCTGCTCTGGTATCGGCGGATATAGGTATAGCTATCGGTGCCGGAACTGACATTGCTATAGATGCTGCGGATATAGTACTTATGAAGAACAGTCTTATGGATGTTGCAGAAGCAATACATATAAGCCGGAAGACCATAAGGAATATACATCAGAATCTCTTCTGGGCATTTATTTATAATATTATAGGTATTCCTATTGCTGCCGGAGTGTGGTACAATCTCACAGGACTTCTGCTTAGTCCTATGATAGGTGCAGCGGCTATGAGTCTTTCGAGCTTTTCAGTAGTTATGAATGCTCTGAGACTGAATCTCATTTCTTCTGTTTCCGGTAAATCCGTGCGCACTGAAATACATCATGACCAGGCAGTTAATACTAAGGAAAACACAGACGAGAACTCAAACGAAAGAGAGGATAAATGTATGGAAAAGACTATGAACATAGAAGGTATGATGTGCGGACATTGTGAAATGAATGTAAAGAAGGCTCTTCTTGCGATTGACGGTGTAGAGGATGCCGTTGTCAGCCATACTGATAATAAAGCAGTTGTAAAACTTGCTAAGGATGTGGATGATTCGGTTCTGAAAGAAGCAGTAGAAGCAAAGGATTATAATGTTGTTTCTATCTCATAATACCGTTGATTAAAAATAAAGCATCCGGAGTTTTGAATAATTAATATGGGTGAATTCAGAAAGATACTGAGCAGAAACTTAATACTGGTAATGTTACCGCTGGCAGTTGCATTGGCAGCGGTATTCTTTACGTTCTTTCAGATGTCTCATCAGAGCGATTATCTTGTTTATGATTATAAAGACGGCAGTGATCCCGAGGTGTATTATGTCAGTGGATACAGAAATGTCGCGGCTGACATGTCCGGACTTATGTTTTCAGGCTTTGAAGTTAAAGACAGGGACAGTGTTTTAGGAAAGTATTACTATAGATACAAAGATGGGAAACTGGAATTCTTTCTTCTTTCGAATAAGACTGCATCCATGGTCGATAAGGGACAGGAAATTCAGGGAAAGAAAAGGTTTACTATCATTAAAGATGAATCTGATATTGAATATATGATAGGGAATTATATCGAAAGCTATGATCTTCAGAAGAAAAGCTTCGAAGGTATAGGGAGTCCATACATTTTCAGTGAAATAGATTTTCCTTATGCAAAGCTTCTGGTTGTCAGAGTGGCGTACCGAGTGCTTTTGGTTCTTGTTGCGGTAATGGTTCTTTATATGATACTGGCTCTTTTATTCCCGAGACTGAATTTTGAAACCCGAGGTCTGGGGAGATTTGGAAGAGTTAAAGATGTTATAAAGGATATAGATGAAGAACTTGAAGATAAGCTGCTATATAAATGGGACAATATCTATATCACAGATAATTATTATCTTGCTCTTTATACTTCAAGGATAGATGTCATTAAGCTCGATGAGATAAGATACATGACGAAACACAGAGAGGAAAGAAAGAGATTTCCTTTCAGGAAAGAGGTTGTATATACACTGACTGCTTCAAATACCAGTAAGATGTATTATGAGATAGATTTTCCAAATGAAGATGTCATCGACAGGGTGGTGAGCCACATACGTGGAGATGAGAACGAGTCGGATAATAAAAAATAAAAGATCGTTTTAGATAGAATATTGTAAAAAGAAAAGGTGTACAGGATAACTCCCGTACACCTTACTATTTGTGTTATCATTCAAGTGTGATATCAACGTCATCGAGTTTTTTCTCGACAGCATCTTCAAACTCTTCAGCCTTATCCTGAACAGCATCTTTAACTTCCTCAACCTTGTCTTCAACGGCTTCCTTGATTTCGTCAGGATTGATTGTAACGTAATCTCTTTCAGCAGAATCTTCGTCGCCATCCTCGAAGAAGAGCTCGTCTTCATCTATGATGTCTTCTTCCTTTGCCTTGATTTCGTTCCATTTCTCAACAGCCATATCCTTAAGGTCAAAAGCTGTATCCTTTGCCTTATCCTTGAGATCATAAGCTGTGTCCTTAGCTTTGTCAGCTGCCTGCCTGATCTTTGTATCAACGTCGTATTTTTCGTTGAGCTGCTTATACTTTTCTGTGTTTCTGATCTCATCCCTGAAGAGGTATGCGATGCCTGCTGCTGCACCTACAGCAACACCAACAGTAAGTAAACTTCCAAATAACCCACGTCTTGCCATTATATTCTTCTCCTTTTCATAAATAGTATTTGAATAGCTTTACCCGTGCTACTCAATCACACTAATTTATTTTAATACCCGAAGTGGAAAAAGGCAAGGATTTATGATAAACTTTAACAAGTCTTTATCATGTTTATGATGGAGTTATAATGAAAGTTACAGGAGATAAAAAATGACGGTAGAGCAGCTGCTAGATATCAAGAAGGATATTCTTCTTGCGATAGAAAAGGAGAACAAAAAGTTCAATATAATCTCATATATCAGACTTGTTCTTTTTTTAGGACTTGTTATCAGTGCATATGTTGGAATAAGCGGAAAGAATATGACGGCACTCCTTATTGCCGGGCTTCTTGTCGTTTCATTTGTGGTATGTATTATTCTTCATTCTAAGATTGATGAGAGAAAATCGGCTCTTGAGTCGAAGGATGAAGTTGTTACCAGGTTTATAAGCAGAATAACAGGGAAATGGATTGATTTTGAAGATACAGGTTCTGAGTTTATAAAGCAGGAGGATACAGTCGTTAAGGATCTTGACCTTTTGGGACCCGGCTCGCTTTATCAGATGATCTCAATGGCCCATACGCTTGAGGGAAGACGGGCATTGGCCGATAAGCTTTCTGATAGGAATGTAAAGCCTGAATCAATTTCAGCAAGAAATACCGCTATAACAGAACTTTCAAAGAAGATTGAATTTCTTATTAAGCTTGAGACTTCTCTGATCCGTATGGGAAAGCATAAGGCAAAGGATACTCTTGTTGAACTTGTTTCCATGACAGACGGTACCGAAGATCTTGAAGAGAAGAGTAAAGGAAATGCATACAGTGCATGGAGAAGTTCATTTCTTGTGTCGGCTGTTCTTATTATCTTAATAAATGCTGCAGCCCTTATAATTGGTGCCCTCGGATTGTTCGGCCTCAGTCTTTGGATTCTGATCCCGACTATAATTGTTGGTAATATTATAACTTCAACATTCAGTACAAAGATTGAAAGACTTACCAGTAATATATATAGCTACAGTGTCAGAGCTGAAGAGTATGAGTCGGTTCTTGGAATTATATCTGAAGAAGGATTTGATGCAGATATACTCAAGGCAATGTCTGATGATATTAACAGCAGTGAAGGCATTCTTTCCGGAATGAAGAGCCTTAAGGTTATTGGTGGCATGCAGAATCTCGCATACAATCCGGTGCTTCATTTCTTATTTGATGGACTGTTCGGTTTCGGTCTTATCACTGCATATCTGGCTTCCGGATGGAATATGAAATACAGGGATCTTCTGAAGAAGGCTGTAAATATCATTGCAACATTTGAAGAATTATCAAGCCTTTCAGTTCTTTCTGTCGTAAGGAAGACAGTCTCACCGGTATTCTTCGAAGAAGACAGACCGAAGATAGAGGCAGTGGAGATTTATCATCCTTTGATAGATCCGGACAAGGTTATATCAAACTCTGCGTCTGTACAGGATAAGGTAACTATCATTACCGGTTCAAATATGTCGGGTAAGACTACATTTTTACGTACAGTTGCTCTCAATATGGCACTTGCGTATATGGGTGCGAATGTATGTGCAGAAAGCTTTTCACTTTCCTACATGAAGATATTTACTTCTATGCGAGTGAGTGACGATGCGTTGAATGGAATATCAACTTTCTTTGCTGAAATACTCAGGATAAAAGAAATGGCAGAGTACACAAGAAATGCAAAAGCTGAGAAGGACTTCCCGGCTGCCTGTTTCATAGATGAGATTTTCAAGGGTACCAATTCTGCCGACAGAATAGTAGGAGCTGAAAATGCACTCAAGAAGCTATCGGAAGGAAATGCCCTGGTAATGGTATCCACACATGATTTTGAACTCTGTGATCTTAAAGATGCTGAGGATAAACCTGTTACGAATCATCACTTTGAAGAATACTATGAGAATGATGAAATCAAGTTTGATTACAAGATAAAAGACGGCAGATGTACTACAAGAAATGCAATGTCACTGCTTAAGATGGCTGGTTTATCCTGACAAAAACGGATAATTGTGCAATATTACCAAAATCATTTGTAAACATTGTACAAAAAGACGTTGACGATTAGTTCTGATTTAGTTAAAATATTTACATAATTCGGCTTTTTTAAGGCTTTTTGTTATTTTTTAAAAAAGGGGGAATATTGGGATGGCTTTACCAGCTAACATTACAGCAGGAAATGATAATGTTCTTTCCATAGCTGCATCCAACAACAAAAGTGTCCTTATAAGATTCCTTAACGAGCAGGTAGAAGATGGCTTCTATGCGCTTGTTATCGATTATCTCAAGGACAAGAATTTTGATCTTAACGGCATGACTGTTGAGGATGATGTTAAAGGTCAGTGCGCAAAACTCTACGAATTAAATGAATTCGTTGAAGAGAATATCAAAGCGAAGGAGAGATATGAGATTGATGAGTGGATCGAGCCTCTTTTCAATTTCGTTTATGGAAATATAGATCCATCAGATATCGATGCTCCTATCAATACTACAGGTATATACAGATACAGTATCTGGCTTATATACCTTTATCAGAGAGAGAAGTTTGGCGATGCTATGCGTCTTATAGGTGAGTGTATCGCACCACTTCTTATCAATGTTAGTTATCAGATCCTTGAGGATGACGAGAGACCTAAGAATTATGATAAGGCTCTTCTCGGATACCTTGATCTTATAAATGTTGTTATGGATATGGGACTTCCTACATCTATGGCAAATTCTGAAGCATATCTCAGTAATCTTGAAGTATTATATGACTATGTTGTCGAAGATCCACATGTTGGTAATGATTACAAGACACAGCTTTCAATAGGTCTTTTCAATACATTTATTGCTAATAAAGATTACAATAAAGCATTTGAATTCTATGGCCTTAATGCTGAGTACATACCGATCGATAACATGGCTGTTTATGAGTCATTCAAGGAACTCATCAGAAACGTTAATACTACTCAGGATACAAGTGTTCTCAGCAGAAATGTTCTGACAGCTATTTCCAAACAGGAGATTTATAACAAGCGTATCGATACTCTTATAAGTGAAGTATCTGCTTTTGTAAAGAAGGTTTATCTCTATATTGAGAATGAGCCTGATATGAAGAGGAATCTTCAGACTCTCGGTGCCGGTGCACAGCTCACAGGAAAGACCAATATCTTCGAAGGACTTTATGAATACAACCTCGTATTCTATGAGTGTGGAATCAAGGAGATGGTTAATTCAGAGATTTCTACCAGAACATGGGAAGAAAAGTATGAGATACTTGAGAAGCTCTTCACAACTCTCAATGTTATATTTGATGGTTACAATGTATATGAGCTTTCAAACAAGATTGAGCATCAGTATGTAGAGCTTACATGGATCAATGATTATCTTAATGCAAATCCTTCACTCCTTAAGATGTTCTTCAGCATCAAGGAGAAGATTAAGGCATTTAAGGTTCGTAAGAATGCAATCATTGAGAAGTCTAAGACCAATTACGAGATCAAGCAGATGATCGATGATCGTCAGAAGACACTTGTATTCATGGCTGCAGAAGACATGATTGTAAATGGACTGAATGGTGGAAGAGTTGCTATTATAAACAGCAACTATGATCCTAGAAAAGCAGAGAGTTATCTCATCAAGACATATGAGGATACTGTTATTCCTGCTAAGTACAAGAAAGCAGAAACCAGCCAGGGCGGCGGTGGCGGACTCTTCGGACGTAAGGCTGCCGTAACTATGGATCCGGATCTCAGAAAGCTTCTTGATGACAGCAAGATTGAAGAGATGCTCCTTAAGTCAGAGTGGCTGTGGCATCAGCATGAAGACAAAGGAACAGATGCTCAGACAGAGCAGGAAGCTACATACAGTGTTATCTGTCTTGTCAAGGCTGTTGAGAAGCTCCTTGACAAGAAGGGTGGTACTGCAGTGAAGGCTGAGTCAGCTCCTAACAAGAAAGTTATCATCACAAAGACCGGTAAGGTTATCGAGCTCAGTGATGAAGGAAGCCAGACTCCATCAGCTAACAGACAGGCTACACCTACTGTTATTGAGAATATCAACAATATCCAGAATTCACTCAAGGATAAGTCAGAAGAAAACGTTAAGTACGTAACAGCTTATGTCAATGATTGGATTGATAATGTTATGAGAGCTAAGTTTGATTCTGAAACAATGATACCTCTGTTCGAGGCTGAAGAGCTCAGAACAAAGAGTTTCCAGGTTCTTAAGAAGCTGAGGGCAGATATCATTTAACCCTCCTGTAGAAGTTAATAACAAAAGCTAAAGTGCCAACTCAATATGAGTTGGCACTTTTTTCGTTGATAGAGATTAGTTACGATTTAGCATTGTATATATGCCTCGAAAACGCGCCTCTCGGCTCCGCTCTGAGGACGCTTCGCGCATGTAGAATCGCACTTCGTGCGATGCGCTACGCGGTTAGTCCACCTCACTTCGTTCGGTGCAACTGCACGTAACAGTACTAAACTCGTAGAATAAGTCTACTCGTTAAGTACTGACGTGTTCCAAGGGTTTCTCGTGTATATGTCAGTATTCAATCTGTAAACTAAGAATAACCAATTGGAAATGGTTCCAACTGGTTATTAATGAAAGAAGTCGTATATTGAGTTGGCAATGGGTTCGGTTATTCCTTCTACCTCGAGGAGGGCATTGATATCTGCGCTCTTTATACTTTCGATGTCGCGGAAGTGGAGGAGGAGGGCGGCGCGGCGTTTCGGGCCGACACCGGGGATGTCATCAAGTATGGAACGGACTTGTTCTTTGCTGCGAAGTTCTCTGTGATAGGTGATGGCGAAACGGTGTGTTTCATCCTGGAGTGAAGTGATCATGTGGATGGCTTCGCTGCCGGGCTTGAATGTTACCTCTTTGTTGTTGTAATAAAGCCCGCGGGTGCGATGGTTATCATCCTTAACCATTCCGCAGACAGGTATATCTATACCGAGGCTGTCAAGAACCATTGTGGCGATATTAACCTGTCCTTTACCGCCGTCCATCATCAGAACATCAGGAAGCGGACCGAGTTTTTCATCAGTGTATCTCCTGGTTAGAACTTCTTTCATGGAAGCGTAATCATCCGGGCCTTCAACTGTACGAAGCCTGAATTTTCTGTAAGAGTTTTTCTTTGGTTTTCCTTCTTCGAAGACTACCATTGAAGCTACGCTGTGGTAACCTGAAATATTAGAAATATCGAAGGCTTCCATCCGGTCAGCTTTCTCGATTCCGAGAATTTCAGCAATCTCGTCACATGCACCCTTCGTGCGTTTTTCAAGTCTCTTTATACGTTCTATATCCTGCGCAAGAACGAGTCTGGCATTATCTTCAGCCAGCTTTAGGAGGTGGGCTTTTTCTCCCTTTTGCGGTACAAGAAAATGTATCGATACGCCGGACTTTTCAGCAAGATAATCTCTCAGAAGTTCCGAATCTGCCACGGGAGCTTTCGTTATGATTTCTTTAGGTATATAAGGAGTGCCTGTATAATACTGCTTGATAAATTCATTAATTATCTCGCCATCAGAATCAGAGCTGTCAGCTTTCATATGATGATTCTCACGGCCGATAAGATTACCTTCTCTGATGAAGAATATAGATACAACAATATCTTCGTCATTTCGAGCGATAGCTATAACATCACGATCTTCTTCGGAGGTTTTTGAAACACGCTGCTTTTCCATGATGTGTTCTATACTTGTGAGAAGATCTCTGTATTTAGCAGCTTCTTCAAATTCAAGTTCTTCAGAAGCACGGTTCATGGACTCCTTCAGTTTCTTTGCTATATCCGAGTGGTTGCCGTTAAGGAAGGATATGGCATCATTTACACGGGACATGTATTCGTCTTTCGATACATTTCCGCTGCATGGTGCGCAGCACTGACCAATCTGAGCATATAAACACGGACGATCCTTACCAATCTTTTCCGGAAGTGCGATACTGCAGGAACGGAGAAGAAAAAGTTTTCTTATAAGCAGTATGATGTCCTTTACGGCTTTTCTGTCTGTAAAAGGACCGAAGTAGAGAGACTTATCACGTTTCATTTGATGACTCATCATGATACGAGGGTAGTCTTCGTAGGTGGTTACACGGATATATGGATAGCCCTTATCATCAGTCATAAGGGTGTTATATTTCGGACGATGCTCTTTTATAAGGTTGCACTCAAGAACAAGAGCTTCGATTTCAGATTTTGTAATTATGTATTCGAAGTATGATATCTGAGATACCATCTTAATGATCTTTGGAGAGTTGTTGTGTCCGTGCCCTGAACGAAAATACTGACGGACTCTGTTATGCAGGTTAGTCGCTTTGCCCACGTAAAGAATACCCCCGGTCTCATTTCGCATGATGTAGACACCGGGTTTCTTCGGAAGCTTATCAAGTTCTTCTTCAATGTTGAAAAGTTCGGACATTTTGACTCCTGTGATTGCCTTTAATGTTAGAGTGTCTGAATATCTAGCCCTTATTGTATAGTATTGTTACCAATATATCAAATAATGGTTTTTATGCAACTGGTGCTTATGGATAGCTTGTATAGATGGGCTCTCTGTGATAGAATGATTGCATAATTTTATGGGGGTGATAGAGGTTGACAGACGAATATAATGTTGTCCTGACTGATCTTATCAAGAAGCTGGATCTCAAGAATTATACTCCGGAGATTGATACGGATAAGATATTCATTACAGATCCCGATATCAACAGACCGGCGCTTCAGCTGGCGGGCTTCTTTGAGCATTTTGATACGGCCAGAGTTCAGATATGTGGAAATGTAGAGAATGCATATCTTGCTGATATGCACACCAGGGAAGAGAATATCGAAATATTCGACAGGCTCTTCAGTTTTCCGATACCGTGTCTTGTTTTCTGCAGGGATATAGAGCCTTATGATTTTATCATTGAAGCAGGACTTAAGCATGGTATTCCTATACTTTCAAGTGCGTCGACTACAAGTTCTTTCGTTCATGAAACTGTTAGATATCTGCATGAGGAGCTTGCACCGAGAATTTCAGTACATGCGGTTCTTCTGGATGTATTCGGTGAAGGTGTACTTATCATGGGCGACAGCGGTATAGGAAAGAGTGAGGCTGCTCTTGAGCTTATCAAGAGAGGTCACAGACTTGTTGCAGATGATGTTGTTGAGATAAAGAAGATATCTGATGAACAGCTTATAGGTACATCACCTGCCATAACGAGACATTTCATAGAGCTTCGTGGTATAGGTATCATAGATGTTAAGACCATGTACGGTGTTGAATGTGTTAAGACAAGTCAGCAGATCGACCTGGTGCTTAAGCTTGAGGAGTGGGATAAGGATGCTAACTATGACAGACTCGGCCTTGAGGATTCGTATGTAGAATTCCTCGGAAATAAGGTTACAAGTCATAATATCCCTATCAGACCGGGACGTAATATGGCTATCATCGTTGAGTCGGCTGCTGTCAACCACAGACAGAAGAAGATGGGATATAATGCCGCTCAGGAACTCTATAACAGGGTTACTCAAAACATGATTAACAAGAGTAACTGAGCAGATGGTTCAGCGATTGATGGACGTAATCTGCTCAGTGATACTATAACTAAGAATTAAAAAGGAGAAATGAATCATGAGTGATTATTTATTTGGTGTTGATATAGGTGGAACAACCGTAAAGATCGGACTCTTCGATACAAAGGGTACACTTCTTGAGAAGTGGGAGATTGAAACAAGAACCAGTGAAGGCGGACGCCATATCCTCGGTGATATAGCAGGTTCAATTAAAGTAAGAATGAATGAAAAAGGCCTTACTACAAAAGATATCCGCGGAATCGGTATGGGTGTTCCGGGACCTGTAAGAGAAGATGGAACTGTCATCAAATGCGTAAACCTCGGCTGGGGTATCTTCAATGCAGCAGATGAGCTTTCAGGACTTACAGATGTTCCTGTAAAAGTTGGTAATGATGCTAATATGGCTGCCCTCGGCGAGATGTGGATGGGTGGCGGTAAAGGCTATCTTAACCAGGTAATGGTTACTCTCGGAACAGGCGTAGGCGGCGGAATAATCGTAAATGGAAAGATGATCGCAGGTACTAATGGTGCAGGCGGAGAGATCGGTCATTTCACAGTTAATCCGGCAGAAGAGGCTACTTGCGGTTGTGGCAAGAAGGGCTGTCTTGAGCAGTATGCATCTGCAACAGGTGTTGTAAGACTTGCCAAGAAGGCACTTGCTGGAACAAGTGATGCATCTACACTTCGTGATCTCGATGAGGTTACAGCTAAGGATGTTTTCGATGCTGCAAAGGCTGGGGATGCGCTTGCACTTTCAGTAGTTGAAGACTTTGGAAAGTGGCTCGGATATGCGCTTGCACAGGTTTCATGTGTTGCTGATCCTGAAGTATTCGTTATCGGTGGCGGAGTCAGCAGAGCAGGAGAGATCATTCTCGATGTTACAGCCAAGTATTTCAAAGAGTATGCATTCCACGCATGCAGGGATACACTCTTTAAGCTTGCAACTCTTGGAAATGATGCAGGTATGTACGGCGGGGCTTGCGCAGTGCTTAATTCGTAATATGTTACAAATCAACAAAAAAGTTTGCAAATTGGCAAATTGTTCGTTACTTTGTCTCATTGAACAAAAAGATTCTATCGTGTAGTATATTATGCGGTAGAATTTTTTTGTTTTGTTAGTGTTTACAACTGTTAAGTTTTATCTTATGGGGAATTAACGGAAAATGATACATTTATCAAATGAACCGATGAAGCTTCATACAACCTTCCGTGTCGGAGGAAATGCCGATGATCTTTACCTTGTTGAGAATTCAAAGGATATCGTAAGGATTATCGAAATGTGTGAAGATACAGATACAGATTATTACATAATCGGAAATGGAAGTAACCTCCTGGTTTCCGATGATGGATTCAGAGGCTCGATTATCGAGATCTCTAAAAATATGAGCAGGATTGATGTGATGGCTGACGGACTTTATGCAGAGGCCGGAGCATTTCTCTCGACTATAGCAAATGCAGCAAAAGATAATTCCATGACAGGATTTGAGTTTGCTTCGGGAATACCGGGAACGCTTGGTGGTGCAGTTACCATGAACGCCGGTGCATATGGTGGAGAGATGAAGGATGTCATCGAATACGTTGATGTTATAGATGACAGAGGAAGAGAGAAGAGGATATCCGGTAAGGATATGGATTTCTCATACAGACATAGTATCGTTCCTGAAAAGAATTATATAGTTACAGGTGCCAAACTGATACTCAGTCATGGTAACAAAGACGCTATAGAGAATCTTATGAAGGAGCTTAAGACAAAGAGAAATGAAAAGCAACCGGTAGAGTTTCCTTCTGCAGGATCCACATTCAAGAGACCTGAAGGATACTTCGCAGGAAAGCTCATTATGGATGCAGAGCTTAAGGGCTATAGCATAGGAGGAGCAACTGTTTCTGAAAAACATGCCGGATTCATAATCAATTCAGGAGATGCTACAGCTAAGGATATATATGAACTCATACTTCATGTTCAGGATACAGTATTTGAAAAGTTCGGAGTTAAGCTGGAACCTGAGGTGAAGATGCTGGGTGTATTTGAATAATCAGGTTGAATAAATATCTGGTTCAGATGGCTTTAATGTCTAGGGGTTAGAATATGAGAATTGTAATTGTTACGGGGATGAGCGGTGCCGGCAAATCAACGGCACTCAATAATATGGAAGATCTGGGTTACTTCTGTGTAGATAACCTGCCTGTGCTTCTTCTGGATAAGCTGGCAGATATGATACAGGACAGCAGTTTTACCTACGATAAGGTTGCCATCGGAATAGATATCAGAAGTGGCAAAGAGCTCGACAATCTGAGCGTTGTTCTTTCAAATATCAAGTCCAGTGGAATAGAGTATGAGATACTGTTCCTCGACGCAAGTACAGAGAATCTGATAAGACGTTTTAAAGAAACAAGGCGTGAGCATCCGCTTGCAAATGGAACCGGTGAGATAGAAGATGCCATAAGGAAGGAACGTGACAGAGTTGCTTTCCTTAAGGATTCTGCGGATTATATCATTGATACAACAGGGCTTCTTACAAGAGAGCTTAAGAAAGAAATTAACAAGATATTTGTCAAAGGCGAAGGCTATTCGAATATTATTGTATCTCTCGTTTCATTTGGATATAAGTTCGGTATCCCTGTAGATGCAGATATAGTATTTGATGTGCGATTCATGCCGAATCCGTATTATGATGAACAGCTCCGTCCATTTACGGGGAACGATGACAATATCAAAGAGTTCGTTATGAACAGCGAAGAATCGCATGTTTTTATTGATAAACTATATGATCTACTCAAATTCCTTATTCCGGAATATGTTGATAAAGAGGGTAAGCACCATCTTACGATAGCTATTGGCTGCACGGGCGGACGCCACAGATCGGTAGCTGTCACAAATATCATGTATGACAGGCTTTCTGAACTGCCGTTTTCATTTAGGAAATATCATAGAGATATAAGCTATGATAAGTACGTCAAGGGAGAGATATAATGTCTTATTCAACAGATATAAGACTTGAGATAAGCGGACGTATTCCACATGCCGTACATTGTCGTATAGCTTTCCTTGCAGGAATTGTTTTTACAAATGGATCGATGTCCGACGATACTCTTGTAATACGCCTAAAGGACGAACTTCTTCAGAAGCTTTATATCAGACTTATGAGATCGCTCTTTGAGGAAGATTATCAGGAATCGGATATTTCTTCAGGGAAAGAGAAGATAACAGATGCCTTGCTCGTTCAGAAGATAACAGAGAAGCTTAAACTCAGGTTTGAAGAAGAAAGTATCTATCTCGACAGGATAGTTCTTCAGAATACCTGTTGCAAAAGCGCATTTCTTAAAGGCTGCTTTCTTGCGGCCGGATCTGTAACTGATCCGAATAAGAGCTATCACCTGGAATTCAGCCAGAGTAACAGCAGGAAAGCTGAATTTCTCGGCGGAATACTGAAGGATATGTCTCTTCCGGGCAAAATCGCCAAAAGAAGGGACGGATATATAGTCTATCTCAAGGATAGTGATTCAATAGTTGATGCTCTGGGTGTTATGGGCGCCGGAAGCGCTCTCATGACATTTGAAAATGTAAGGATTCTGAAAGAGATCAGAAACTCCGTAAACAGAGAGGTCAATTGTGATACTGCCAATATGAACAAGGTTGCAAATGCGGCAGCCAAGGATATTGAGGATATCGAATATATTGAGAAAAATGCAGGCCTTTCAGTTCTTCCTGATACACTCAGAGAGCTTGCAGAGATGAGACTTCAGTTCCCTTACCTTTCTCTCAAAGATCTGGGACAGTCCATGAATCCTCCGCTCGGAAAGTCGGGGGTCAATCACAGAATCAGAAGGATCCGTGAAATTGCAGATAAGATGCGAATGAAAATGTAACGATACATTTTTATATATATTAATTAAAATGAGGAGTGTTTTTAATGGTTACGAAGAATTTCACTGTTAAATTAAAAGAGTTTGCTGAAGCAAGACCGGTAGCAGTAGTTGTACAGCTTGCAAGTAAATTTGACAGCCGTATCTTTCTTGTATCAGGTGACAAGAAGGTAAATGCCAAGAGTATCATGGGTATGATGAGCCTTGGAATCTGCAATGATGAGGAGATATCAGTTGAGGCAGAAGGCTCTGATGAAGAAGCTGCTGCTTCAGAAATAGTAGCATACATGACTTCAATGAACTAATGCCTGAAAATGCTACAAAAATAGTGGTTTATCAGCTAGTTTTCGTTGCATAGCATATTTGATTGTGATAAACTATATGGGTAAATCTCTAATCAGGTGAAACCCGGAGGAAACTTATATGGGATTTTTTGATAATCTGAAGAGTAAACTTCCTATATTTGGTAAAAAGAAATCCACAAAAAGTACAACTGAATTACAGTTTGAGAAGGCTATGAACCTCATGGAAAATGCCAACGGTGATGAAGCTGTTGAGATACTTGAGAGCATAGCCGATATAGGACTTATGGATCCTACTTATAAGGATTTCGGTACTGATTCTCTTAAGATACTTGGCGAATTCTATGAGACTGGAAAGTACAAGAATGCCACAACAGAGAAGAATCTTAACAAAGCCGCAAAATACTACGAGAAGTATACTACACAGACAAATGACGGTGAAATGATATATAAGGTTGCCAAGCTGTTCCTTGAAGATCAGAATTTCTCCAAGGCAGTTGCTTTCTTTGAGAAGGCTGCAACAGCAGGCATCAAGTCAGCATATATGAATCTCGGTTCTATATATGAGAACGGACTTTCAAGAGTTGATCAGTTTGGTAATAAGAGCGAACTCATCATACCTGTAGATTATGAGAAGGCCATGATGTGGTACAAGAAGCTGGCAGAGACCGGTGATCAGACCGCTATGACCGCTTATGACCGAGTTGAGTACGCATCACAGCATACAGACAGTATAGAATTCGAAGAGAAGGATAAGCTCTATACAGAGATATCCGAGAAGAGAAAAGAAAAGGGTAAGGAACCTCGATTCAAGGTTATTGACCCTGCAAGTCTTCAGTATCAGTATACATATGTTCATAACCAGGTTGATGGTTATATACATAAGCTCCCTAAAGACTGGATAAAGACTATAAATGAAGAAACAGGCGAAGAGTATTATGCTCCTAGCATGACATACAAAGACTTTGAAATGTATGTTTCTTATGACAGTATTCCAAAGGATTCCAAGAAGACACTTGAGAATTACCTTAGATACTGCAACGAAGCTTTCGATGAAGAGCTTCAGTTAAAACCGTATATTACTGAGTATGCAGACGGTATAGTAACAACCTTCTATCATAAAGAGATGAATAAAGGTATCGTTACATTTGCGTTCTATCAGGGACGTCGTCTTGCATGTATGAGATTCGTGTGTGCTACCATGGAGATCATAGAGCAGTACGAAGAGATCATTTTCGAAACTGCAAACTCATTTGCATTTGTTAATCCTACCAGAGTAAGTGATGCCAGCCTTAACAGGAAGGACAATCAGTACTACAGTGAGGCACTGTATTGTTACTACCTTGAGGATTACGAAGGTGCCATGACAGCTGCTAAGCAGGCTCTTAAGCTTGGAAGCATCAAGGCCAGCTACCTTCTTATCGATCTTTACTTTGATGAGGATTCACCTTATCGAGATATAGAGAAGACTATAAGTTATGCTAAGCAGCTCTTCGAAGCAACGAAGGATCCTGATCTTGCATTCCTTATTGGTAATATTTATGACCAGCAGCTTAAGGACTATATGAAGGCTCTTAACTGGTATGAGAATGCTGAGAGACTTGGACATAAGAGAGTTCCATTCTATCTCGGAAGATTCTATTACTATGGTCTTATACATCAGAAGAGAGAGGGTATCAAAGCTCTTTCGTACTTCAAGAGAGCATCTCAGAATGGTATACCTGAAGCAGATGCTTATATCAAGGATATCGAGGATCTTCACGGTGAGGATCTCCAGCAGGCTGTTGAGAAATGGGACAGAGCTGTTCAGGCCGGTTCCGGTGCTACTGCACTTAAGGTTGCACTTATGAAACAGCAGCAGATATTCTATATCGCAAACAATTACGAGATAGAAAAAGCTTTCCAGGAAGCTCTCGGACTTGGCGCAGTTCAGGCATCATATGAGCTTGCTAAGATATATGAGAGAGAAGAGTTTGAGGCACAGACTCCTGAAGAAGACAGAAAGAGTATCAAATTCTTTGAGAAAGCTTATGATCAGCACTATGATGGTTTCGATAAGAAGGACCTCTTCAAGGTAATCCGTTACAAAGAGAAGAAGGGTGCTTCCAAGGAAGAGATGATCAAGCTCTATATAGAGAACGCTGCAATGTCTTATGTACCTGCCGTTGATAAGGTAGTTGAGATGGTTGGTTACCAGACTCCTGCTATAGCAGAGCTTTATGCAACACTTATGGAGACTGCCGAGACAGGTGAAGATTCAGCTGTTATCTCCATGAATAAGCTTGAGAAGGCATATCCTGATCTTGTTATCAAGGAGCCTACGATAGATCAGAAGGTTATAGAGAATAAGTTCTTCAGAATTATAGTTCCTAAGTCATGTAATGCGACTATCGATGATGATGGAGGTACAATCAAGCTTGCGGATTCAGTTATTGAATTTGCGGTTGCTGAACTTCCTATAGCTGTTAATTCTGAGGACGATTACCTTAAGATTTATAAGCTGATCCTTTCAGAGTATCTTCCTGATGAGAATGCTGAAATTATCATCGCAAACAGCCGTATGATCGGTTCGGGTATGAGAGAGCAGAAGGAAGGAATACATTCATTCAGTATTCTTCTTATAAGCTCAAAGAACCAGTATCTCTTCAAGCTCTCATCTAAGGACAGACGTCAGATGATGCAGTTCAAGGAAGAGGTAACAAGTATAGCTAAGTCACTTGTTGAAACCGGTGAGATTTACGTTGCAACAGAAGAGTCCAGAAAGAATATCGGTCTTTCAGTTCTTCTTAAAGCAAATGAAGGTGGATTCCTTTCAATCGGCAAGAGTGATAAATAGTTATCAAACAAATTTTAATATATACTTCAGGGCAGGGTGAGATTCCCGACCGGCGGTAAAGTCCGCGAGCCTAACGGCTGATATGGTGAGATTCCATAACCGACAGTAAAGTCTGGATGGGAGAAGTGATGGCAGAATATATTTTCTGCTGGTATGCTTATTATGGCCCTGGATTTATTCCAGGGCTTTTGATTTTTTAACGAATGAGTATGCATTTCATTTAACCCTCGAAAACACGCCTCTCGGCTCCGCTATAAGGACGCTTCGCGCATATAGAATCGCACTCCGTGCGATGCGCTGTGCGGTTAGTCCACCTCACTTCGTTCGGTGCAACTGCACATAGCGGATGCTAAACTCATAGACACTTTGTGTCTATTCGTTAAGCACCGACGGCCTCAGAGGGTTTTCTCGAGTTAATGAATGCATAATCATTCTGTAAATAAATAACCTTGGCTTATTAGTGCTTTTCAGGGTATATGTATAATTCAACTGTAATCAAAATATAGAAACACTTCTGAATTGAAGAGGGCAGATATATGTCATTTGACAGAAAATATATGGAAAGAGCCATAGAACTTGCTAAGAAGGGGATTGGGGCGGTGAACCCGAATCCACTAGTTGGGGCGGTTATAGTAAAGGATGGCAGGGTCATCGGGGAAGGATACCATAGGAAGTATGGTGACTTGCATGCGGAGAGGGATGCATTTGAGCATCTTACTGAGGATGCAGAAGGTGCTGAGATGTATGTAACTCTTGAGCCATGCTGTCACACTGGGAAGCAGCCGCCATGTGTGGATGCGATAATCGAGCATAAGATTAAGAGAGTTTATGTTGGTTCTGATGATCCTAATCCACTTGTATCGGGCAAGGGATATGCAAGACTTAGAGAGAAAGGAATAGAAGTTGTTACTCACTTCATGAAGGATGAATGTGATAAACTCAATCAGGTTTTCTTTTACTACATTACTACAGGACTTCCTTACGTTGTTATGAAATATGCCATGACGGCAGATGGAAAGATTGCTACTTCAGAAGGGAAAAGTAAATGGATTTCCTGTGAGGAGAGCAGGAAGCTCACGCATTCATGGAGAAATGAATTCACAGCTATCATGTGTGGTATAGGAACGGTTCTCGCTGATAATCCGCTCCTTAACTGCCGTATTGAGGGTGGAAGAAATCCGATAAGGATCATTTGTGATTCGCATCTCAGTATACCTCTTGATTCAGAGATTGTTGCTACTTCCGGAAAATACAGAACTATTGTTGCTACTCTTGAATCGAGCAAGGAAACAGCTAAAGGAAAGATGAATGCACTTCTGACTGCTGACATCGAACTCATGTTTCTTCCTGAAGAAGATGGAGAGATATCTATAAATGAATTGATGAAAAGACTGGGAGAGATGAATATAGACAGTATACTTCTGGAAGGTGGAGGTACTCTTAACTGGTCAATCCTCAGAGCCGGATACGTAAATGAAGTGCGAACCTTTATAGCTCCAAAGCTTTTTGGAGGAAATACTGCACCAGGTCCTATACGTGGGGATGGAGTGAGTGAAGTAGAGGATTCTCCGAAACTCATGATTTATAGTTTTGAAAAGGTTGGGGATGACATATACGTACGTTATCTTCCTGATGAGTCAAAATAAGCGGAAACGGGAATATCATGTTTACAGGTATTATTGAAGAAATAGGTAAAATTGAATACATAAAAAGAGGCACAAAGTCAGCAACAATATCAATCCATGCAGAAAATATACTGGGCGATGTAAAGGTCGGCGACAGTGTTGCTGTGAATGGTGTATGTCTCACTGCGACAACAGTAAATAAAACAAGTTTTACGGCTGATGTTATGGCAGAGACTATGCGTAGATCCAGCCTTTCTGAACTTACAGCAGGAAGTCTTGTGAATCTTGAAAGAGCTATGCCTATGAATGGAAGGTTCGGTGGACATATAGTTTCCGGACATATAGATGGAACAGGAGTTATCGATTCATTTAAAAGAGAAGAGAATGCTATATGGGTTACCGTGAATGCTGAACCTAAGCTTCTTAAGTATATAGTTGAGAAGGGGAGTATAGCTATAGATGGTGTAAGCCTTACTGTTGCTTATGTGGATGACAGGTGCTTTAAGGTTTCTCTTATTCCCCATACATCAGATATGACTATTCTTACTAAAAAGAAGGTTGGGGATAAGGTTAATCTGGAGAACGATATAGTAGGGAAGTATGTTGAGAAACTTATGTCAACTAATTCTGACGATAGTACAGGTAAGAATAGTGGTAAATCAAGCAGTTTGAGCAAGGAGACCCTATTCGCAAACGGATTTATGTAAACTAAATCGTGCAATCAATGCAAACCGGACGTATTGAGTTATGTAAACTAACTGTGATTGCCTTAAGTGTATAATTAATAAGAATGAATAATAAATAGAATAGATAATAAGAAAAGAGAAAAAGAATGATGAACGAAATTGAAGAGATTTTGGAAGAACTGAGAAAAGGAAAACCTGTCGTAATCCTTGATGATGAGTCGAGGGAAAATGAGGGTGATGTTATAGTTGCAGCTGAATTTGCAACTACAGAGAATGTGAACTTCATGGCGAAGTATGCGCGAGGACTTATCTGCATGCCTATGGATGCTTCTTATTCTGATAAGCTTAATCTTCCCCAGATGTGTATCGTAAATACGGATAATCATGCAACGGCCTTCAGTGTTTCAATAGACCATATAGAGACTACTACAGGTATAAGTGCTGTGGAAAGAGGACTGACAGCCAGAAAATTCGTGAGTGACGATGCAAAGCCATCAGACTTCAGAAGACCGGGTCATATGTTTCCGCTTGAGGCAAAGAAGGGTGGAGTAATTGAGAGAAGAGGTCATACAGAAGCAACAGTTGATCTTATGAGGATTGCCGGACTTAAGCCATGCGGACTCTGCTGTGAGATAATGAATGATGACGGTACTATGGCAAGGCTTGATGATCTTAAGGCTTTTGCAAAGGAACATGGGCTCCTGATATCAACCATAGAAAAACTCGTGCAGTACAGGAAAGAACATGAAGTTTTCGTTGAATGTGTTGAGAGTGCAAAGCTTCCAACCAGATACGGTGAGTTTACGATCAGGGGTTATATCAACAAGCTGAATGGCGAACATCATGTTGCGCTTACCATGGGTGATATCTCAGATAATGAACCTGTACTTGTAAGAGTTCATTCTGAGTGCCTTACAGGTGATGCATTTGGTTCCGCAAGGTGTGACTGCGGTGAGCAGCTTGATGCAGCCATGAAGATGATCGCAGCCGAAGGAAGAGGAGTTCTTCTTTATATGCGTCAGGAAGGAAGAGGTATTGGTCTTATCAATAAGATTCGTGCATATAAACTTCAGGATTCAGGAATGGATACTGTAGAAGCAAATGTAGCGCTCGGATTTCCTGAGGATGCAAGAGATTACACTATCGGAACTCAGATTCTTGTAGACATGGGCGTAAGAAGGATGAAGCTTCTTACAAATAATCCTGACAAGATATATGGACTTAAGGGATACAATCTCGAGATTGTTGAAAGAGTTCCGCTTGAGATAGCACCATCGGTGTACGATGCATTTTATCTTAAGACAAAGAAAGACAAAATGGGACATATGTTAAAGAGAGTTTAGTAAGAATAATATTTTAAGTAATATATTGATTTAATAGAACAGAAGGAGATTTATTATGAACAAGATTGAAGGAAAAGTAGTATCAGAAGGTATCAGAGTCGGCATAGTTGCAGCAAGATTCAATGAATTCATAGTATCAAAGCTTGTAAGCGGTGCTGTTGACGGACTTGTAAGACATGATGTAAATGATGATGACATTGATATCGCATGGGTACCGGGAGCATTTGAGATTCCGCTTATTGCAAAGAAGATGGCTAAGTCAGGTAAGTATGACGCAGTTATCTGCCTTGGTGCTGTTATAAGAGGTGCAACAAGTCATTATGATTATGTATGTAATGAGGTTTCAAAGGGTATAGCTTCTGTATCTCTTGAATCAGAGATACCTGTAATGTTCGGTGTTGTTACTACTGACAATATTGAGCAGGCAGTTGAGAGAGCAGGAACAAAGGCCGGAAACAAGGGTTATGACTGTGCACTCGGCGCTATCGAGATGGTTAATCTTATCAGGAATATGTAAGTCATGAGCAGTACCAAACTATTATTCTTCGATATAGATGATACACTCATACCTGAAGGAGGAGCCTATCCTGAGGGAACACTCGAAGCACTATATGCAGCCAGGGATAACGGCCATAAGCTCTTTATTAATACTGGAAGAGTGTTCTGTAATGTTGAAGATCATATAATGAGAGACTGCTTCAGCGGTGCTGTATGTGGATGCGGAACTCATGTAGTATATGAAGGAAATGAACTGTTCTATAAAGGACTCGACAAAGACCTCTGCTACGATATTGCTATGCTCTGCAGAGATTGTCATATGTATGGCTTATTCGAGTATAAGGATTATTGCTGTTATGATGGATTCCTTCCTGAAACGGCAGATAATCCCCTCATCGATTTCTTTCGAAAGATGGGACGTCGGATGGTCACAGATATAGACAGTCCTGAATTCATTTTCGATAAATTCTCTATCTGGTATGATGATACGAGTGATACCGAAAGGTTTAAGGAAGGTACGAAGCAGTATTTTGACCTGATAATCAGGGAAGAGGGTACGTTTTACGAGATGCAGCCTAAAGGCTTTTCAAAGGCAAGAGGTATGCAGTTTCTACTCGACTATTTTGGATGTGACAGAGAAGATGTTTACGCCTTTGGAGACAGCAATAATGATATAGAAATGCTGGATTTCGCAGGGACCGGTATAGCTATGGGAAATGCAACAGAGACACTAAAAAGTGTTGCAGATTATGTTACAAGTGATATACTACGAGACGGTATCACGAACGCCATGAAACATTTTGAATTGATATAGGTGAATGATTTTGAATCTGGCAGAACAGTTAAAAAACGCTATTATCAGCCCAAAGAAATATTTCGAAATGCTGGAGCAGAGCCTCAGTAAAAAGATTGCTTACATTGTGACTATATGTATCATAGTTTCCATGATGACAGCACTCATTCCGGATATAGCTGCAATTGCAGCGTTTGGTGGTTTCAAAAACCTTTTCACGGAAAGGATTCCTGCATTTAAGGTTGAAAATGGAAAGCTCACTTCGGCGGATAACTTCGACCTTAATATGGGAGGAGTTCATTTCTATGTTGATACAGAACAGACTGCCATAGATCCGGAGAAGCTGGATGGAACAAATGATCTGTATTTTGCCTTCGGAAGTGAAGAGTATACTTCAATCCTTGTTCAGACAGGTATGAAGAAGGAGATGTACAGGTTCAAGGTCAGCGAAGTATTACCTGATGGTATGGATAATGACAGTCTGGTAAAGATTATTCCTATCATTTATATTTCCATAGTTTTTCAGTTTGTTTTTACTACCATATTTGTTGGTGTCAAATATATGCTTGTCTGCCTGATCTTCAGCTTGCCGTTTTCTTTTCTGTTAAAAATGGCAGGACAGAGCAGGAACACCTTTGACATGCTGATGCTCTGTTTCTATGCTGATACGCTTCCTATACTTGTAATCGGTGTAAATCAGGCCTTGGGATATATAATTCCACCTATAATTCTTTCTTTTATAGGAATTTTCATTTTGAACAGAAATGTCAGAAAATCCTTGGTTTCATTGAATGACAACCAGGACGGACAGGATGATAACGATTTATTCAGAAGATAAGAAAAAGCCGTTCATTTGAACGGCCTTTTTAGTGAAAAGCTGCTAACGGGAGTCGAACCCGTGACCTCAACATTACCGATGTTGCGCTCTACCTACTGAGCTATAACAGCATGTCAGCATTTGAAATGATAATAAAAAATGCTTCTTTTGTCAATTGTTTTGTATATAAAATTATGATATACTTTGTTAGTTAGTGTGAACGCTTCAAAGCCTCGTAAAGTAAAGGCTTTAGTGGCAGATTAATATATCATACGGAGTGTTAGATATGTCATATAGAATCAAAAGATTACTATCCATAATACTGGCGCTGCTTATGCTGGCTGGAACAGTTACCATTCTTGAAAAGAAAGATGCCAGAGCTGAAAGTGTAAATGTAACGCTCTACGCTATTCCGATGAAGCCAAAGAAGGGTGATGCGGTAACAATATGCATAAGCGTTTCCGGAGTTCAGAATTCAACATATAAGATTAATGTTTCTTATGATTCAAAGATACTTCAGTTTGATTCCTGTCGTAACGGCGATGCTACAAGAGACGGAAGTCTTATAACCATAACAGGTAAAGTCGGAACTCAGCCTAATCTTGATTTCACAGCTATAGGCGAAGGTACCATGACAGTAATGGTATCAGGTGTAAGTGCTTCTACAGCTGAAGGTGAGAATCTTACTATAGGCAGTTCCAGCATGACACTTGTTGTTGGCGAGGGTGACCCGTCAACAGAGGAGAAGACGACTGAGGAAAAGGATACAGAAGAAGGCGAAACAACAGAAGTATCCGATTCAGGTATATTTGCAAATGTAGAAGTTGAGATAGATGGAGAGAAGTACACTGTTGTAAATGATGACAGTATTACAAATATTCCTGAGGGCTTTTCACCGGTTCCGTCAAGCTATGACGGAGACCTGATCAGAGGTTTTTCATACGGTGAAGATGAGATGACGATTCTTTGTCTTAAGTCTTCCTCAAATGCGATGAGCTTCTTTGTATATGACGAACCGACAAAGGCACTTGTCCCTTATCATGAATTTGAGCAGGGAGAATCAAGATTTGTAATTTCACCGGTTTCTGATGATACAGAGATTCCTGAAGGTTATAAAGAATCGGTTTACAATGTAGACGAAGGAAAGATTCCTGTATATACACAGGATAACGGCGAGAATATATATCTTGTAAATGTAACGCGACTCGGAAAAGGCACCGGCCTTTATTACTTCGATCCTGAAGACCAGAGCTTTGTACGTTATTATAACCCTGTTGATTCTGCTACTAAAGCAGATGCAGAACAGGAAGTTACAACTGAAAAAACAGAACCGTCTACTTCACTTCTTGATGATGATAAGCCGATAGGTGAAGAGGACATAGTGAGCTATGGAACACTAAAGGGACTTCTTATACTCTTTATTATTCTATTTGCGATTGCCGCGATTGCAGTTGTAATCCTTATATTCAGGCTTGGTAAAGCAAATGATTATTATGATTATTATGATGATGAATATGAGGATTCAGATGAAGAACATGGTTCTCACAGAAAAGTAAAGAAACAGGACGCTGAACAGTCTGATAAAGAAACTGTTCAAGGTGAGCCAGAAGGTAATGCTTCTGAAGGGAATACAGAAGAGAAGACAGAAACTGGTACAGAAGAGAAGGCTGCAGAAGAGAAAAAGGACGATACACCAAAACCAAAGATACTCTTCTCAGATGTAAATACAGAAACAGGCGGTATCATAGTTGAGGAAGCTCTTCTCAATAATGCAAATGTAGGTGTGCTTCCTAAGACTTACGAAGAACGTCAGGATAAATTCAAAAAGGCCATGGAAGAAAGACCTTATGGAATCGATTCTGCTTTTGATGTAGTTCCGGGAGATGTGCTGCCTGAAGAACCTGTAGTTGAGACTGAACAAACAGTTGAAGAAACTGCAGCCAAGGCTGAAAATGTTGAGGAAGCAAAACCTGTAGTTAAAAAAGAAAAGAAAGAAGAGAAAATAGTTACCACATCCAAGGGAACGAAGCTTGAGCTTCCGTCACTTGAGGATGATGAAGACTAGATTATAATACAGTCCATTTATGGATAATGTTACAACCAGGAGGAAATGAGAATTGTCAGAAGAGGTAATCTCAAGAAATTTTATAGAACAGATCATCGATAAGGATCTGGAGGAAGGAAAATACGAGAAGATAATAACAAGGTTCCCGCCGGAGCCAAATGGATATCTTCATATTGGCCATGCAAAGTCAATACTTCTTAATTATGGACTTGCAGTAAAGTATGGCGGTCAGTTCAACTTAAGATTTGATGATACAAATCCGACCAAAGAGAAAGAGGAGTTTGTTAATTCAATAGTTGAAGATGTTAAGTGGCTCGGAGCTGACTTCAGAAATGACGTTCTTTTTGCTTCCAATTATTTCGATAAGATGTATGAAGCTGCAGTATTCCTCATTAAGAAGGGCAAGGCTTATGTCTGCGACCTTTCTGCAGATGAGATAAGAGAGTACAGAGGTACACTTACTGAGCCAGGAAAGAACAGCCCATACAGAGACAGAAGCGTAGAAGAGAATCTCGCTCTTTTCGAAGCTATGAAGAATGGTGAATTTGAAGACGGAGCAAAGGTTCTTCGTGCAAAGATAGATATGGCATCTCCTAACATCAACATGAGAGATCCTATCATATACAGAATAGCCAGAATGACTCATCATAATACAGGTGACAAGTGGTGCATCTATCCTATGTATGATTTTGCACATCCTATAGAAGATGCTATAGAGGGAGTAACACACTCCATATGTACTCTTGAGTTCGAGGATCACAGACCTCTCTATGACTGGGTAGTAAGAGAACTTGAGTATGTTCATCCACCTAAGCAGATTGAGTTTGCCAAGCTTTATCTTACGAATGTCGTAACCGGTAAGAGATACATCAAGAAGCTTGTAGATGATGGAATAGTTGACGGCTGGGATGACCCAAGACTTGTAACTCTTTCCGCACTCAGAAGAAGAGGTTATACTCCTGAAGCTATCAAGCTTTTCATGGAGCTTTCAGGTGTTTCCAAGGCTAACAGTTCTTCTGATTCAGCTATGCTTGAATACTGTGTAAGAGAGGACCTTAAGCCTAAGGCTGACAGAGTTATGGGCGTTATAGATCCTGTTAAGGTTATCATTGATAATTATCCTGAGGATATGACGGAAGAGTTCGAGATTGAGAACAATCCTGACAATCCTGATGCAGGTACAAGAAAGGTTACTTTCTCAAGAGAGCTTTATGTTGAGAGAGATGACTTTATGGAAGAGCCTCCTAAGAAGTATTTCAGACTCTTCCCAGGAAATGAAGTCAGATTCAAGGGAGCTTACTTCATCAAGTGTGTAGGCTTTGAGAAGGATGATGAAGGCAATGTGACTGTTATACATTGTACTTATGATCCGGAGACACGTTCAGGAAGCGGATTTGAGGGAAGAAAGGTTAAGGGCACTATCCACTGGGTAGATGCTAAAACTGCCGTAGATGCTGAAGTAAGACTCTATGAGAATATAGTGGATGAAGAGAAAGGTAAACTGAACGAAGACGGAAGCCTTAATCTTAATCCTAATTCACTGGTAGTTCTTCCTCATGCAAAGCTTGAATCAAATCTTAAGGATGCGAAAGCCGGCGATACATTCCAGTTTATACGAAATGGATATTTCTGTGTTGATTCAAAAGACAGCACACCTGAGCATCCTGTATTCAACAGGGTTGTAGGACTTAAGAGTTCTTACAAGCCACAATAAGTCAGCTTGAAAACTGCCCTAAGTGGTTGTAAAATGTATGTATGACTGATTATACAGAAAATACATTTACACTGACCGGAGTTAGGGACTTCGATATTGACGAGGTCCTTAATTGTGGTCAGTGTTTTTATTTTAATGAAATAGGCGATAAGTTTTATGAGGTTGTTGCCAAGGGAAAAGCACTTCGTATCAGACAGGAAAAAGATACCCTCCTTTTCTATAATACAAGTGAGGAAGAATATCAGAGTATTTGGAAAGATTACTTTGATTTAGAGCGGAATTATGAGATAATCAAAGATAGTATTACCCGGGCAGATCCGAGGCTGGAAGATATAATAAGAAAGAATGCAGGTATAAGAATACTTAATCAGGATTTCTTTGAAACTCTTATATCTTTTATCATATCTCAGAACAAGCAGATTCCACAGATAAAGCAGGTTGTCAGGAATCTTTCCAAGCTTTATGGAACAAAAGTGGAATGTCTTGATAAGGGTGGCAATCATTATGAGCAGTATCTGTTTCCAAGTCTTCAGGAACTTATGTCTGCAACGGATGAAGGAATCAGAAGCTGTAAAGCAGGTTTCAGAGCACCATACATACTTGATGCAGTCGAAAAGGTTGCATCAGGTTCTGTAAACGAAGATGCTCTTAAGGATATGTCTACTGATGAGGCAAGAGAAAGTCTCATGACTATAAAGGGTGTTGGTGAGAAGGTAGCAAATTGTGTACTGCTGTTCGGGCTGTCGAGAAGGGAAGCATTTCCTGTAGATGTCTGGATGAAAAAAATCATGGAGAAGATGTATTTTCATAAGGACACTCCGAAAAATGAGATAGAAGAATATGCAAAGGATCTGTTCGGTCCTTATGCAGGTTATGCACAGCAGTATCTTTTTATATATGCAAGAGACAGTAAAACCATATAATGGGAGGTAACAACTATGGTTAAGTGGATAATGGTCGTAGACGATGACATGGCTAATCTTAAGATGGCCGGTACTATTCTGAGCAAGAATAACATGAAGGTTACAGCTCTTAAGTCAGGTAAAGCTATGCTTGATTATATTGAGAAGAATGGGGCACCGGATCTTATACTTCTTGATATAAAGATGCCGGAGATGGACGGTTTTGAGGCATATGATGAACTGAGGCTCCTTGAGCAGAAGCTTGAGATAAGAGAGACTCCTGTCATATTCCTGACTGCAGACGGTAATACAGGTTCCGAGACCAAGGGCTTTGAGATGGGTGTTTCTGACTATATAAGAAAGCCTTTCAACCCGGATGTTCTCATAAGGCGTATTGAAAATGTATTGTCAGTCCAGAATGAGATGATCAATCTTAAGAATGATGCGACCATAGATAAGCTTACCGGTCTTCTGAATAAAGCAGCTACGACTGCTCAGTTCTCTAAGCTCTGTCTTGAAAAGAAGGGCTGTCTTCTGATGATCGATCTCGATTCATTTAAACTTGTTAACGATCTCTATGGTCACGAGATGGGAGACAAGGTTCTCATTACATTTGCAGAGATAATAAAGAAGGAAGTTCCGTCGAAGGGATACTTTGGCCGTATCGGCGGTGATGAATTTGTTGCGTTTTCTGATGGTATTACTGACGAAAGTGATGTTGCAACAGTTTCCATGAATCTGAATGAAACGCTTCTTCAGTCAGCAAAAGAATTAATGGGTGACGATATGAGTATTCCACTCGGAGTCTCTGTTGGCGCAATCATGGTCCCTATATTTGGAAATGATTATTCATCGCTGCTCAAGCTTGCAGACAAGTGCCTTTATAAGGTTAAGAAGAATGGCAAGCATGGCTACGCAATATACTCATCAGAAGTTCTGGAAGAGGATGAGACTAATTCTGTTGGAATGGATATAAAGAGTCTTTCCGAGATACTTGGTGAAAGAAATGTCCCTAATGTCGCTCTTCAGCTTGATATGGAGGCTTTCTCATACGTATATCGTTATGCAATCAGATATTTCATGAGAAACAACATAAATGCAAGTAAGATACTTTTCACCTTGGAAAAGGTTGAAGGACAGGATGATATTGATTTCAGAAATTATGCAGATGAATTCGGAAATCATGTCAGAGAGTCTCTCAGAAAATCCGATATACTCACAAGAAGCAGATACAATCAGTACTATGTTCTTATTACTGATGTACGAGAAGAATTTGTGGGCAGAGTCATGGATCAGATTGTAGAGAACTGGAACATAGGATATGGCAAGGTTCTTGAGATTTCATATGAGACTGAGTACATCAGGAATGACATAGGTATAAGCGGCGATGAGATCAAGTCTGATGTTGTAATGATAGATGATGATCCTATCAATATCGATTACGCAAGAAGTATATTGAACAGACATGGAATCAATATCATTCCATTTAACAGTGGAGAGGATTTCCTTGAATATGCCGATTCTGCTGAAAAACTTCCTGATCTTATCCTTCTTGATGTAAAGATGTCAGGAATGGATGGCTTCGAAGTTATGAAGAGAATAAATGAAGCAGGTGGAGATCTTTCAAGAGTTCCTATAATCCTGCTTACAGGAGAATCTTCCGAAGAGGAAGAGATTGCGGCACTTGACAGTGGAGCCATGGACTTCATAAGAAAGCCGTTTGCACCGAATATACTTAAGGTAAGAGTAAATCATATACTTGAGCTGGTTATACTTCGAAGGAAATATCGCAAGAGCATTAAGTAAGATTCCGGGGGATATACATGGATCTAGAGAGAGAATCAAAAGACTTTAGCCAGTCATCACATCTGATACTTCTTATAGGCTATACCATATTTGTATGCATGCATATTATCATTACATTTCTCCTTGGATGGGAGAAGTGGATACTTATACTCATACTGGCAGGAGTTGCTGCCAGCTGGGGCATGCATATATTCGGCCTGTTTAAAACTAATCAGAGGCTGTGGCTTATAGCTTCATTTATGATGTGTACCTATTTTATCTATGGCACTCATACTACTAGCACATTTGATAATGCTATCGTTATGGCATCTCTTATGATGTTCTTTATCCTTGTAAGGATGAAGGGACTCATCACATTATGCGAGATAACATTCTATATTACATATACATATGATCTTTTCCAGCTTGCACGAGGTGGATTTGAATTCGACATGGTTAATATATGCAGGATTGTAATGAATTATTCTGTCGTTACAATGCTGGGTTATTTTGCAAAGCTGACCATAAGTAAATGGGAAAATATCATGAAAGCTTCTCAGTCGGAGATAGATACACTTACCGACTCTACTGAAAGACTTAATGATTTCCTCGCAAATGTATCGCACGAGATACGTACTCCTGTTAATGCCATCATAGGCCTTTCAGGAATATGCATTGAGAATGAAGACAATTCGGAAATGAAGCAGAATCTTATGGAAGTCAGTACGGCCGGACATAAGATAGCTGAACAGATTGGAGATATACTCGACTTTTCAGAGATAGACAGAGGCAGGCTTGTCAGGAATGATGAGGACTATATGGTCTCATCCATGATGAACGATCTTGCCAATGATTTTCGTGTGCTCATGAAGGAAGGAATAGAACTTGTTATAGACGTTGATCCGGATATTCCGGCAGTTCTTCACGGTGATGTTACAAAGCTCAAGAAAATCATCAGATCTCTTATATCAAATGGATTTAAGTTTACAAATGAAGGCGGAGTATATCTGAAGCTTGAGTCCGACAGACGTGAATATGGTATCAATCTCTGTATAGAGGTTTCCGATACGGGTGTTGGCATGACTCAGGAGGAGATTGAGAGAGTATTTGAGAGATTCTACCAGTCTGATTCAGGAAGATCAAGAGCTGCAAGCGGACTTGGCCTTGGTCTTGGCATTGTTTCAGGATTTGTCAGCCTTATGGGTGGATTCATGAATATAACAAGTACTGTCGGAGAGGGAACTACAGTTAAGATAAGTATTCCTCAGACAGTAGTTGATGATAACAGATGTATATCTGTTACTGATCCAAAGGGTCTCGCACTTTGTGCTTTTCTTGACCTAGGCAGCTTCAAGAACCCTATGGTTAGGGAATTCTATGATAAACAGTCCTTTGTTATGGCAAGGTCTCTTAATCTTGAGATGCACAGAGCAACCAATTCAGAGGGACTTAAGAAACTTACTGATTCCAATCATCTTTCCCATCTTCTTGTCGGAGAAAAAGAATACAGAGAAAACAGAAAGCTTATTGACGATATAGCTAAAGCAACACAGGTTATCATAGTTACCGAACCCGGAAGTGAACCTGAAAGAATGCGTGGTATAAGACTCCTTGAAAAGCCGTTCTATGCATTTCCTCTTGTTTCAATCCTCAATACTGTTCGAAGACCTGGTGAAGCTGACGATATGTCAGATACACATATGATGATGACCGGAATAAGAGCTCTTGTAGTAGATGACGAACCTATGAATCTTGTTGTTGCAAAGAGTATTTTCAAAAAATACGGAATGGTTATATCTACTGCCATATCCGGACAGCAGTCCATAGATACGTGTAAGGAAAATGTATATGATCTTATTTTCATGGATCATATGATGAGCGGTATGGACGGCGTTGAAGCTATGAAAAAGATTCGTGGTGACGTCAAAGGCAAGAACCGGGAGACACCTGTTATTGCTCTTACTGCAAATGCCATGAGTTCTGCAAAACAGATGTTTATTTCAGAAGGCTTCGACGGCTTCGTTTCCAAGCCTATAGAGATTGAAGAACTTGAGAGAGTTCTGAAGAAGATACTTCCAAAGAATGCTATAACATATGTTCATAATGATGAGTATATTCCTGTTCAGTCAGATGATCTTCATGAAGAGGATGCATCAGCTTCAGATGCTATAGAGTTTGAACCTGATACTGTTTTGGAATATTCAGCAGAAACATCAAATGAGCAGTTAATTCAGTTTGAAAAGATCAAGGCTGACCTGGAAAAAGAAGGAATAGATGTTGAAACAGGACTCGGCTTCACAGGAAATGATCCGGATCTTTATACAGAGGTTATACTTCAGTTTGCCGGAGAGATGGATCAGAGAATAGATAAGCTGAACTGCTTCTTTGCCGATAAGGACTGGAAGAATTATGAAATCATAATTCATGCCACTAAGAGCGCTTCAAAGATGATAGGTGCTATTGACCTTTCGGAGAAGGCAAGAATGCTTGAAGAAGCAGCGACAGATGGAAATCCTGATTATATCTATGATAATCATCTGAAATGTATGAAAGAATGCAAAACAATAGGAGATTATATACTTGGCTGCTTCGGAAAGACTTCAGGAAACGGTACTGTTCAGGATGATGAAGTTTTGGAGTTTTCAGCTGAGTCTGATGATGTTCTTGAGTTTTCGCCAGACTCAGATGATGAGGTGCTTGAGTTTGATCCGCAGTAGGAGGATTAACAGTCTATGATTTTTAAAAAGCTAAATGATTATATATATGATGATGACAGAGATATTAAGGACAGACTGTTTGTACTCAGTATCTGCACCATAATAGGAGTCCTTCTTATATCTACCATTGCGATGTTCTTTACCGAATCTAATCCTGCACAGTTCGTGACAATGATCTTTATGATGCTGGCTATAGGCGCAATGGGCGTGATATTTGTCAATACTGATAAGGTGAATGTCGGATCTATAGTAATATCTGTAATTCTTAATTTTTTCCTGTTTCCGGCTACATTCATTTTCGGTGGCGCTTTAAAAGGACCGGGACCTGCATGGTTCATCTTCAATATAGTATTTAACTACATCGTACTTACAGGAAAACTTCGTATCATTATATCTGTATTTGAAGAGATTATCGGACTTGTATGTTATATCCTTGCATATACACATCCGGATGTAGTGCCTGAAATGACAGGTGTTGCGGTATATATCTTTTCATTTATCGCAATACTCTTTATTACTATATCCATAGCTGTACTTATTGGTTTTGAGAATAAGCTTTATGCAAGACAGAAAGCCAAAAGCGAAAAGCAGAAGAAAGAGATAGAAGAGCTTATTGCTTCACAGAATCGTTTCTTCTCAAGCATGAGTCACGAGATCAGGACACCTATCAATACAATTATAGGTTTAAATGAAATGATACTCCGTGAGGATATTAATGACGACATAGCTGAAAATGCCATCAATATCCGCTCAGCCGGAAAGATGCTTCTTAATACCATCAATGATATTCTTGATATGTCCAAATTCCAGGCCGGAGATATGAAGCTTCTTATAGAGAATTATAAGACCGGTGATATGATGTCAGACTTGGTTGGAATGCTCTGGCTTAGAGCAAAGGAAAAGAATCTTGAGTTTCATATAAATGTATCGCCTGATATCCCTTCTGAGCTCCGTGGCGATGAAGTCAGGATAAAGCAGATACTCATGAATATTCTTAATAATGCCATCAAGTATACTAAAGAAGGATCGGTATCACTTTCCGTACAGTGTGAGAAACTGGAAGACGGAATGATCAATATGATATATACCGTTGAAGATACCGGTATGGGTATCAAGAAAGAGGATATTCCTTATCTGTTTACTGCATTCAAGAGAGTTGATGAGGGTAATACAAAGCATATTGAAGGAACGGGACTCGGTCTTTCCATAGTAAAACAGTTCCTTGACCTCATGGGTGGCAAGGTTACAGTTAACAGTGTATATACCAAGGGCTCTACATTTATTATTGAAATACCTCAGAAGGCAGCTACGGATGAGGTTATAGGTGAATATAATTATAATAAAGGTAACAAGCTTGGAAGAAGATCAGGTTATAAGCATAGATTTGAAGCACCGGAAGCAAGGCTTCTCGTTGTCGATGACAATGCATCTAACCTTCTTGTTGTTACCAAGCTTCTTCGTGAAACGAAGATTCAGATAGATACTGCAAAGAATGGTGTTGAAGCACTTAAGCTTACTCTGGATAACCAGTATAACCTTATATTTATGGATCACCTGATGCCTGAAATGGATGGAATCGAGTGCTTCAGAGCTATAAGAACCCAGGCCGGCGGTAAGAATCGCGAGACAAGAATAGTTATCCTTACTGCAAATGCAGGAGAGGAGAACAGGAGTCTTTACGCCAGAGAGGGATTCAATGGATATCTGGTTAAGCCTGTAACGGGAAATGATCTTGAGGACGAGGTTTACAGACAGCTTCCAAAGACGCTTATCAATATAGTCGGTGATGATTCTATAGATGAAGATACAGTTTCCTGGATCAAGGAAAATGAAAGGAAGAAGAGAACAGTCATCACAGCAGAAGCATCTGCAGATATTCCTAAGGACCTCTGTCAGAAATATGATATCAGAACTTTCTCACAGAGAGTCAGAACAAATGAAGGCTCCTTTATAGAAGGAGAAGAGATAAGTACAAAAGGACTTCTTCATTATATGGAAGACTCTGACAATACAGCAAAGGTCGAAAAGCCTACTGTTGAAGAGTATGAGAAATTCTTCGCAAAGCAGCTTCTTTCTGCAAATAATGTTGTACATATAGCTACAACAAGTGCTGAAGAAGGCAGTTCTTATGAAATAGCAAAGGCGGCAGCTGACTCATTTGATAATGTTACCATAGTGGACAGCCTGAATTTCTCTACAGGACAGGGTATCGCTGCACTTATGGCCTGTCGTATGGCCGAAGCCGGTATGGGCGTGGATGAAATCAAGATGAGGATGGGTTATCTGATTCCTTATGTAAGAGCTACTTATATGATAGATAATATGTCCTATCTCGCAAGAGACGGTGCCGTGAATGCTACATATGCGAATGTCCTGAGCACTCTCATGCTGAGACCTATAACGACAACAAAGAATGGTTCTATAACTCTTAAAGGAATGCTCATGGGCTCACAGAAGAGAGTCTGGAGAAAGTTTATAGATTTTACGTTCAGAGGATATAAACCGGACAGTACGGTTGTATTTATAAGCTATGCCGGAATCAGTAAGAATGACCTTGACTGGATAAAGGAAGAAGTAGAGAAACATCACAAATTCAATGCGACATTCATGGTTGAAACGAGCCCGTCAGTTGCGGCTTCATTTGGTCCGGGTTCATTCGGAATCTCATTTGTAAGGTTCAGAGGATAATGCTGAAAAAGAACAAAAAAGGACTTGATTTTTATTTTAAAACGATTACAATATGATTTATGTGTTAGCACTCTGATGTGGTGAGTGCTAAAGACTAAGACTAAAGAACCGAACAAAAGGTTCTACAGATAGGAGGAAACAGAAATGAACATTAAACCACTTGGAGACAGAGTAGTACTTAAAGCTGCTAAGGCTGAAGAGACAACTAAGTCAGGTATTATTCTTACAAGTAACTCTCAGGAGAAGCCTGTTTATTCAGAGGTTGTTGCAGTTGGTCCCGGAAAGGTAGATGAGGACGGCAAGTTAGTACCTATGAATATAGAGGTTGGTCAGAAGGTTATATATTCCAGATATGCAGGCACAGATGTTAAGCTTGAGGATGAGGAATATACTATCGTAAGACAGGATGATGTTCTTGCAGTAGTTGAATAAATTATATTGGAGGCGTATTTAAAATGGCAAAAGAGATTAAGTATGGTGCTGAGGCAAGAAAGGCACTTGAATCAGGTGTTAACCAGTTAGCAGATACAGTAAGGGTTACACTTGGACCTAAAGGAAGAAATGTAGTACTTGCAAAGTCTTATGGTTCACCACTTATCACAAATGATGGTGTTACTATAGCTAAGGAAATAGAGCTTGAAGATGCATTTGAGAACATGGGTGCACAGGTAGTTAAGGAAGTTGCTACAAAGACAAACGATGTAGCAGGTGATGGTACTACAACAGCTACAGTTCTTGCACAGGCTATGATAAATGAAGGAATGAAGAACCTTGCAGCAGGAGCTAATCCTATAGTTCTTCGTAAGGGTATGAAGAAGGCTTCTGAAAAGGCTATTGAGGCTATATCAGCTATGAGCCAGGCAGTTAACGGCAAGGAGCAGATCGCTAAGGTTGCTGCTATATCTGCAGGTGATGAAGAGGTTGGACAGCTTGTTGCTGACGCTATGGATAAGGTTTCAAAGGATGGCGTTATCACAGTTGAAGAGTCCAAGACAATGCAGACAGAGCTTGACCTTGTTGAAGGTATGCAGTTCGACAGAGGTTATGTTTCAGCTTACATGTCAACAGATATGGAGAAGATGGTTGCAGAGCTTGCAAATCCATTTGTACTCATTACAGATAAGAAGATTTCAAATATTCAGGATATACTTCCACTTCTTGAGCAGATCGTTCAGGGTGGCAAGAGCCTTCTTATAATCGCTGAGGATATCGATGGTGAGGCTCTTACAACTCTTATCGTTAATAAGCTTCGTGGTACATTCTCAGTAGTTGGTGTTAAGGCACCTGGTTACGGTGACAGACGCAAGGATATGCTTCAGGATATAGCAATTCTTACAGGTGGTAAGGTTATATCTTCAGAGCTTGGATATGAGCTTAAGGATACTACACTTGATGACCTTGGACAGTGTAAGTCAGTTAAGGTTACTAAGGACAATACAACTATAGTTGACGGCCTTGGTGACAAGACAGCAATCGCTGACAGAGTTAATCTGATAAAGTCACAGATCGAGACAACAACTTCTGATTTTGACAGAGAGAAGCTTCAGGAAAGACTTGCTAAGCTCGCCGGTGGTGTTGCAGTTATCCGTGTAGGTGCTGCTACAGAGACAGAAATGAAGGAAGCTAAGCTTCGTCTTGAGGATGCTCTCAATGCAACAAGAGCAGCAGTTGAAGAAGGTATCATCACAGGTGGTGGTGCTGCATATGTACACGCTATCAAGTCAGTTGCGGAACTTGCTAACAGCCTTGAAGGTGATGAGAAGACAGGTGCTGCTATAGTTATGAAGGCACTTGAAGCTCCACTGTTCCACATCGTTGAGAATGCAGGTCTTGAAGGCGCAGTAATCGTTAACAAGGTTAAGGAAGCAAATGACAAGACAGGCTTTAATGCATATACAGAAGAGTTCGTAGATATGATCGCAACAGGAATCATCGATCCTGTTAAGGTAACAAGAACAGCACTTCAGAATGCTACATCTATCGCATCAACACTCCTTACAACAGAGTCAGTTGTTGCTGATATCAAGGAAGATACACCAGCTATGCCAGCTGGCGGCGCAGGCATGGGAGGGATGTACTAAACCTGAGCAATTGTAGCGACGAAAAGAGGGAGCCCCTTCGGCAAATTTATTTGCCAGAGGGGCTCCCTCTTTTCGTCGGTGGAAGATGCGAAGCATCTGTAACGCCAATCGTTAGTCGCGAAGCGACGACGGACCGCAACGCGGGACGGATTGGCGTCTACAATTGCTCAGGTGCGCTGGTCAGAAGCGGCGAAGCCGCGGCATACGCCGAAGGCGGATGGACCAGCGACTACAATTGCTCAGTGGGACACGATGTGCAACCCTGTAACGATGGCCATAAGTCGCGGAGCGACGGCATACGCCGAAGGCGGACGGTTCTCATTTGGTAAAAACCAAAGGGAACCGCCTTTGTTTTTGTTGCACTACATATAGTAATGGTGTTAAAATATATTGCGTATGTTGTGTTTTAGAGAGGGTTAACCATGAGTGATAGAAGAAAACAGAGAATGAGATATCTGCTCAGACTTGAGCTTGGAATTGGAGTAGTATTTCTGGCTATTATAGGCTTCGTTATCTGGAAGGTTGCAGATGCAAATAAATATAAGGCGAAGAAAGAAATAACAACGTCTGATACGACTGAAATAACAGAGGAAACTACAGCTTCCACTGCTACTGAAACGGATACTGAGGAACCCGCAAAGGATGATAAGCGTGGACCATATGCCACGAAGACATATACGACACATGACTTTAAGGAAACTGATAATACAGTAGTTCTTCCTGCGGCTAATATTCTGACAGCTGAGCAGATAGCTGAGAAGACATCTGAAGCAGAAGAGAAGGGCGAGACATTTACAGTTGATTATTCACTGGAACTCACACCTTTTGATGATGCGGCAGATCCACCTACTGCTGATGATCAGTTTGAAAGGACTCACATTCTCGGAAGTACATATATGGTACTTGTTGATCTTGATACGGATGAGATAATAGCAGAAAGAGACGCCGATAAGGTTATATACCCTGCATCAATGACCAAGATTCTTACGGTACTTACGGCTTCTGATTATGTTCAGGACCTGGACGATACATTTGTCATAACTCAGGATATAGTTGATTATGTATTTATACATGAATGCAGTGCTGTAGGATATAAGGTGGGAGATACTGCGACAGTCAGAGAACTCTTCCAGGGTACCATGATCTGCTCCGGTGCTGATGCGGCTCTTGCACTTGCAATATACACTGCAGGAAGCGAAGAGGCTTTCGTTGAACTGATGAATGAGAAGGCAAAAGAGATAGGTATGTCCGATAATTCTCATTTTACCAATCCTGTAGGAATCTATGACGATGATCTTCATTGTACTGTCAAGGATATGGCACTTCTTCTCAGTGTTGCTATTCAGAATGATACATGTGTTAAAGCAATGTCTACATGGACAGATATAGTCGCAACAAGCTCTGATGCGGAATATATGCAAAACTTCCATAAGACTTTTGAAGAGAAATATGATACAGCGTCTGAGGACGGCGTAAATACTCAGCTTGATTACGGAATAGAGATCAATAACTGGTTCCTTCGCCGTATCAAGGATTACAGCACAAATGGAAAGGTAAAATGCGCCAAGACAGGTTTTGTTCCTCAATCAGGAAACTGCTGTGCAAGCTATCTTATGTCGAAGAGCGGCAAGCATTATATATGCGTAACAGCAAATGCACATTCATCCTGGAGAGCAGTGTTTGATCACGTAGGCGTTTATAAAGCATATACAAAGTAAGTTGTTTACGCAGGTTATCTGTATTTTCATAAACATAGATAGGGGATTAATTAATGGATATAGAAAGATTATCAGGTATATACACAGTAACAAAGGAAGAGAACCTTCCGGAAGTAAATGGAAAGGGCTATATACTTTCTCACAATAAAACCAAGGCACGTATATGTGTTATTGAAAATGATGACAATAACAAAGTCTTCAGTATAGGCTTCAGAACTCCACCTACTAACAGTAAGGGAATTCAGCATATAGTTGAACACACAGTACTCTGCGGTTCTGACAAGTATCCTGTAAAGGATCCTTTTGTAGAGCTTGCAAAGGGCAGTCTGAATACATTTTTAAATGCAATGACATATCCTGATAAAACTGTCTATCCTGTAGCAAGCTGCAATGTTAAGGATTTCCGTAACCTTATGGAGGTTTATCTGGATGCGGTATTTCATCCTAATATCTACAAGTACGAGGAGATATTCAAGCAGGAAGGCTGGCATTATGAACTGACTGATAAGGAGGCGCCGCTTACAATAAATGGTGTTGTTTACAATGAAATGAGAGGAGTTTATTCATCTCCTGAATCATGTCTTGCAAGAGCAGTCACAGAGCATCTTTATCCGAACTCTGTTTACAGCCTTGATTCAGGCGGAGATCCGGAGATTATTCCTACACTTACAAGGGAAGAATATCTGGATTATCATGCAAATTATTATCATCCGTCAAACAGCTATATCTATCTGTACGGTGACAAGGATTTTGCAGATGAACTGCTCTTTATAGATTCTGAATATCTTTCAGGCTACGATTATCTATATGTCCCTTCAGAGATCAAGCCTGTTGAAGAGTTTAAAGAGCCTGTTGACGCAGTCGATACATATTCACTTTCAGATTCAGAAAGTCTCGAGGACAATACATTTTTATCTTACAATGTTGTTACTAAGGCAGCTGAGGATAATAAGGTTTCTCTTGCTATGAACATCCTCACATATGTTCTTCTGGAGATACCGGGAGCTCCTCTCAAGGAAGCTATCATTGAGTCAGGAATCTGTCAGGACGTAGACGGTTCATTTGAAAATGAACTGCTCGATCCTTTCTTCTCGATCGTTGCAAGAAATTCCAACAAAGAGGATAAGGATAAGTTTAACAGCATAATAGAAGATACACTTAGAAAGATAGCTGATGAGGGAATCAATAAGAAATCTCTTAAGGCTGCTATATCACACTTTGAATTTAAACATAAGGAAGCAAATGCAGGACGTTTCCCTAAGGGACTTCTGCTCGGACTTGGTGCACTCGGTGACTGGCTTTATGATGATGAGCGTGCGCTGGATATATTCTCCAGGAATCATCTTTATACCGAGCTTAAGGAACTTGTCGAGACAGACTATTTTGAAAACCTAATAAGAACTCTGATACTTGATAACCCTCATAAGGCTTTCGTTACATTTGTTCCTGAATATGGTCTTAACAAGAAGAAGGATGATGTGCTTAATGCTAAGCTTGCTGAATATAAGCAGACGCTTTCTGATGAAGAGCTCGATAAGATAATCGCGGATACTGTTCATCTTAAGGCTTATCAGGAAGAACCGTCATCTGATGAGGATCTTGCACGTCTTCCATTGCTTGAACTTTCTGATATAGGAAAAGAAGCACGCAGGAATAAGAATACTGAATATGATGTAGATGAAATCCCGCTCATACATCACGATATATTTACGAACGGCATAAGCTACGTTAAGCTGTTTTTCGACATAAGTGATTTTACGAAAGAAGAGCTTTCGACAGTTTCACTTCTCACTGAACTCTTTGAGTATGTCGATACAGATAATTTCAAATACAGCGATCTTGCAAGTGAAGTCGATATAGCTATGGGCGGTTCGGCATATGGAACCGGTACATATAAGTCTCTCAAGAACGACGGATTCATATCAGGCTTCAGCATTAAATTCAAATGCTTTGATGAAAATGTAAAGGATGCCTTTAAGCTCATAGAAGAGATATTCTTCAGATCTCATATAACAGACAGGAAGAGACTGAAGGAGATCATAGCTGAGAGCAAAGCCGGTATGAAGGCTGAGCTACTTGAAACAGGACATCTGACTTCATCACAGCGTGCCGAGAGTTACATCAGCCCTGGATTTGCTAAGAAGGAATACACAGAAGGAATAGAGTATTACAGATTTATCGACAGGCTCGATAAGAATTTCGATGATGTATATGAAGATCTCGCAAGGGATATTCAAGCTGTCTTTAGTAAGCTTGCCAGAAGAGCAGGACTTATAGTTTCAGTTACATCAGGTAAAAATCCTGTAAATGAAATGGGAGATGAGATCAGAGAATTTGCATCTCATCTGAATGATAATGTTCCGGGGGCTTACAACGAATTTGTTCTCGGAGTAGAAAATGAAGGCTTCAGAGCTTCTTCACAGGTTCAGTATGTAGCTACAGCGGGTAATTATAAGAAGGCAGGTTTCGATTATTCGGGTTACCTTTCAGTGCTTCAGATTATATTCTCATATGATTATCTCTGGATAAATGTAAGAGTTCAGGGTGGAGCATATGGTTCAATGTGTGGATTCAGCAGAAGCGGTATGGGATATTTCACTTCATACAGAGATCCAAACCTTGCCAATACCTATGAGGTATATAAGAATGCTTACAAATATGTAGAGAATTTCGATGTCAGTGACAGAGATATGCTTAAGTACATCATCGGAACTATAAGTAAGCTGGATACACCGCTTGGTCCGTCTGCAGAGGGTGATATGTCTTTCATTTACTATCTTGCAGGTATAACTGATGAAATGACACAGAAGGAGAGAGATGAGGTGCTCAGTACTACACCTTCTAAGATTCGTGATCTTGCACCGCTTATTAAGGCAATCACTGATTCAGATATAATCTGCGTTGTTGGTGGCGAGGAAGCAGTCGATGCTGCGAAGGATATGTTCGGAAAGGTAGATAATCTGTATTAATATGAGCGATAACTTCAAATCAGGTTTTGTCTCGATAGTAGGACGTCCAAATGTCGGAAAGTCCACACTCATGAATCTGATCATAGGTCAGAAGATAGCTATCATGAGCGGTAAAGCGCAGACAACCAGAAATAAGATAAAAACTGTATATACTGAGGACGACAGGGGACAGATAGTATTCCTTGATACACCGGGTATCAATAAAGCCAAGAATAAGCTCGGTGACTTTATGCTTGAGGAATCTCTGAGCTCAATGGATGAGGCTGATGTTATACTCTGGCTGGTTGAGCCTACGACATATATAGGTAAGGGTGAGCAATCCATTGCCGAAAAGCTCAGAAAAGCAAAAGTACCTGTTATACTTGTTATTAATAAGATAGATGCATTTACTCCTGAGGATCTGGCTAAGGCTATAGATGCATATAAAGACATATGTGATTTTGCAGAGATAGTTCCGGTATCTGCTCTCAGGAATAAGAACAGAGAGCTTTTGATAGATATGATCATGCAGCATCTCCCGGCGGGACCTATGTATTATGACCCTGATACAGTCACTGATGAAACCGAGAGGGAGATAGTGAAGGAGCTTATCCGCGAGGCGGCTCTTCACAAGCTTGACAAGGAGGTTCCTCACGGAATAGCAGTCGTTGTAGATTCCATGAAGGTACGTCCTGACGGAAGGATAGTTGATATAGAGGCTACCATCATATGTGAGAGAGATTCCCATAAGGGAATAATCATAGGTAAGGGCGGCTCCATGCTGAAGAATATCGGAACCGGTGCCCGTATAGAAATGGAGAAGCTTCTGGATATGAAAGTGAATCTGAAACTTTTCGTAAAAGTCAGACGTGACTGGCGCGAGAATCTGGGTGATCTGAAGGATTATGGATATTCCAGGAAGTAGCCGGATAAATTGAGTGAGAGACAGATATGGAACAGGATATTAAGATAAAGGGCATAGTGCTGGCGGTATCGCCTCAGGGAGAATCTGACCGGCGACTTACTTTCCTGTCCTCTGAACTCGGAAAGATAACAATATTTGCAAATGGAGCGCGAAGACCAAAGAGTCCGCTTGCTGCAGCGGCACGTGCTTTCTCTATGGGAGACTATACGGTGAGACAGGGCAGAACAGCATACAGCCTTGTATCTGCTGAAATCATAGAAACCTTTGACGGGCTTTCAGTCGATATGGATAAGTTCTGCTACGCATCATATATGTGTGAATTCGCCGGGTATTATACCAGAGAAAATGTAACGGCTAAGGATGAACTGAATCTTCTCTACGTTTCATTTAAGAATCTCCTTAAGGATGAACCGGACATGCTTTTCGCCAAGGCTCTGTATGAACTCAGACTCATGCATATTGAAGGCGAAGGACCTAATCTGGATGTATATCTCAGAAATGGTAAAGCTGACAGGGTAGAGCATATCGCTGACTGTCTTCAGTATATAGAAAAAGCTCCTCTGACCAGACTGTATGATATGCAGGTTTCTTCTGAGAAGAGAAATGCTCTTATAGGATTCGTTGATAAGTATAAAAAGAAGTATGTGGATAAAGAATTCAAATCCCTGGAAATTCTTAATACTTTGTATTGAAAAACTGACTAAATGAATGTAAAATATTGCGAGCGTGTAAATATAGAAAAGAAGGCAGAATGATGAAAAGTATGAAATGTAAAAAGCTCTGTGTAATCCTGATTACATTGATTTTACTGGTATCTGCAGCAGGCTGCGGAAAGAAGAATGAATACAGTGCTGTTAAAGATGATTACATATCGTCATATGATAAGAATACGATCATAATGAACACGAGCGGAGATATACTTGAAATCTCAGTTGACGATTATAACGGCGTTTCATTTGATTATTCTCAGCTTGTTGATTATATCAAGTCAGAAGTTGAGGCATACAACAAGAAGGTCGGCGGCGAAAAAATCAGCTTCCTTCAGTATGGTGAGAAGGATGGAATCGTAAAGTCAGCACTTCTTTATAACGATTTTGATTCTTATAATGAGTTCAATAACATGAACGTTACATTTTCACTTTATAATGCAGAATACTGTGACAGTATAGCAAATGAAGAATTTGCAAAGACACATGCGGCAGTTGCTGTGTCCACAGACATTTCTGATGAGGATGAAGAAATCTCCGATGATCAGCTCGCAGAAGCCGGACTTACAAGAGATGAGTATGAGAAGCGTAAAGCAGAACAGCAGCAGGAACAGGCTGAAGGCAAGGCGCCTGATGTAGTTACCGCTACATTTACAGATGCGTCATCAAAGGAGACTGTAGATTCATCTGAGATAACAGATGGAAGCATCATGATGTTTACAGTTCCGAACGCTATCGATATAAAGCTCGATGGAGGTAAGTTCCTGTATTATAATAATCACGCTGTACTTTCTGAGGATGGTGTGATGTCAACTGATGGCGAAGGTACTGCCATCGTAGTATTTAAGATGAATTATTAAGATGACGGATTATTCTGTCACTATTAAATATTAAAGGAGAAACAGCATGGAAAAGAACATGGATAAGATTGTAGCTCTTGCCAAGTCAAGAGGTTTCATATTCCCGGGTTCAGAGATTTACGGCGGACTCGCGAATACATGGGACTATGGTAATATTGGTGTTGAGCTTAAGAATAATGTTAAGAAGGCATGGTGGAAGAAATTCATCCAGGAGAATCCACTTAATGTAGGACTTGATTCAGCGATTCTTATGAACCCACAGACATGGGTTGCTTCAGGACATCTTGGAAGCTTCTCAGATCCTCTTATGGATTGTAAGGAGTGCCATTCAAGACACAGAGCTGATAAGCTTATCGAGGATTTTGCTCTTGAGAAGGGTATCACTCTTGATGGTTCTGTAGATGGATGGGACAATGAGAAAATGGAAGGCTTCATAGAGGAAAATGGAGTGCCATGTCCTGTCTGCGGCAAGCATAACTTCACAAACATCAGGCAGTTCAACCTCATGTTCAAGACTTTCCAGGGTGTTACTGAGGATGCCAAGGATGTAGTTTATCTTCGTCCGGAGACTGCACAGGGTATATTCGTTAATTTCAAGAACGTTCAGCGTACATCACGTAAGAAGGTTCCTTTCGGTATAGGTCAGATCGGTAAGTCATTCAGAAATGAGATCACACCTGGTAACTTCACTTTCAGAACCAGAGAGTTTGAGCAGATGGAGCTTGAGTTCTTCTGCAAGCCTGGTACAGACCTTGAGTGGTTCGAGTACTGGAGAAACTTCTGCTATAACTGGCTTCTTGAACTTGGTATCAAAGATGAGAATCTCCGTCTTCGTGATCATGATAAAGAAGAGCTTTCATTCTACAGTAATGCTACAACAGATATTGAGTATGCATTCCCATTCACTGACTGGGGCGAGCTCTGGGGAATAGCTGACAGAACAGACTATGACCTTACTCAGCATCAGAATGTTTCAGGTGAGCCTATGGAGTACTTCGATGATGAGACAAAAGAGAAGTATGTTCCATACGTTATCGAGCCATCACTTGGTGCAGACAGAGTTACGCTTGCATTCCTTTGTGAAGCTTATGATGAAGAAGTTCTTGACGCTGAGAAGAATGATGTACGTACAGTACTTCATTTCCATCCGGCTATAGCACCTGTAAAGATCGGTGTACTTCCTCTTTCAAAGAAGCTTGGTGAAGGTGCTGAGAAGATTTATACAGAGCTTTGTAAGTATTATAACTGTGAGTATGATGACAGAGGAGCTATCGGTAAGAGATACAGACGTCAGGATGAGATCGGAACTCCATTCTGTGTAACATACGATTTTGATTCGGAAACTGACGGTGCTGTTACAGTTCGTGACCGTGATTCAATGGAGCAGGAGAGAATCAAGATAGAAGATCTCAAGGCTTATTTTGAGAAGAAATTCGAATACTAAAAGATTATATAAATGTGCCAAATTAAGACTGTTTTAATTTGGCACATTTTGCTTTTATTTCTGCTTTTTTTATAGCATGAGTTATGCTATAATCGACTTTAGCTAACTAGCCCTTACTTTGTTGTGCGCAAAATAGGAAGCTAAGTTTCCTGTTTTTAGTGCGGCATTAAGGGTTAAAAGTAAATAATTCATTTTAGGAGGTAAGAAACAAAATGGCAAACAAATGGGTGTACACCTTCAAAGAAGGTAATATGTCTATGCGTAACCTGCTTGGTGGTAAGGGTGCTAATCTCGCAGAGATGACAGAGATCGGACTTCCTGTACCACAGGGCTTCACCATCACAACAGAGGCTTGTACTCAGTACTATGAGGATGGTCGTAAGATTAATGACGAGATTATGGCTCAGGCTATGGAAGGTGTAGCTTGGATGGAAAAAGTAAACGGAAAGAAGTTCGGTGATTTAGAGAATCCGCTTCTCGTTTCAGTTCGTTCAGGTGCCAGAGCTTCAATGCCTGGTATGATGGATACAATCCTTAACCTTGGTCTTAATGATGACGTTGTTGCAGCTATGATCAAGGGTAATCCGGATCCTGCTTTCGAAAGATTCGTATATGATTCATATAGACGTTTCATTCAGATGTTCTCAGACGTAGTTATGGAAGTTGGTAAGAAGTATTTCGAACAGCTTATCGACAAGATGAAGGAAGAGAAGGGTGTTAAGTATGATGTTGATCTTACAGCACAGGATCTTAAGACTCTTGCAGAGCAGTTCAAGGCTGAGTACAAGAATCAGCTCGGAACAGACTTCCCTTCAGATCCAGTAGAGCAGCTTAAGCTTGCTATCGAGGCAGTATTCCGTTCATGGGATAACCCACGTGCTAACGTATACCGTCGTGACAATGATATCCCTTATTCATGGGGTACAGCTGTAAATGTAATGCCTATGGTATTTGGTAACCTTAACAATCAGTCAGGTACAGGTGTTGCATTCACAAGAGATCCTGCTACAGGTGAGAACAAGCTCATGGGTGAGTTCCTCATCAATGCACAGGGCGAAGATGTTGTTGCCGGTGTTCGTACACCAATGCCTATAGCTCAGATGGAGCAGGAATTCCCAGAGGCTTATGCTGAATTCCTTAAGGTTTGTGAGACACTCGAGAATCATTATCATGATATGCAGGATATGGAGTTCACAGTCGAGAACAGAAAGCTCTATATGCTTCAGTGCCGTAATGGTAAGAGAACAGCTCCTGCAGCTCTCAAGATTGCTTGTGACCTTGTTGATGAAGGACATAAGACAGAAGCAGAAGCAGTTGCAATGATCGATCCTCGTAACCTTGATACACTTCTTCACCCACAGTTCGATGCTGCTGCACTTAAGGCTGCAACACCACTTGGAAAGGGACTTGGTGCTTCACCTGGTGCTGCTTGTGGTAAGGTTGTATTTACAGCTGATGATGCAGTTGAATGGGCTGCTAAGGGAGAGAAGGTTGTTCTTGTAAGACTTGAGACATCACCTGAGGATATCACAGGTATGAAGAGTGCTCAGGGTATCCTTACAGTTCGTGGTGGTATGACATCACACGCTGCCGTTGTTGCTCGTGGTATGGGTACATGCTGTGTATCTGGATGCGGCGACATCGTTATGGATGAGGAGAACAAGAAGTTCACACTCGCAGGTCAGACATTTAATGAAGGTGACCCAATCTCAATCGACGGTTCTACAGGTAATATCTACGCTGGTCTTATTCCTACAGTAGATGCTAAGATCGCCGGTGAGTTCGGACGTATCATGGCTTGGGCTGACAAGTACAGAAAGCTTAAGGTACGTACAAATGCAGATACTCCTGCTGATGCTAAGAAGGCTCGTGAGCTCGGTGCTGAAGGTATCGGTCTCTGCCGTACAGAGCATATGTTCTTCGAAGAGGACAGAATTGCAGCATTCAGAGAGATGATCTGTGCAGATACAGTAGAAGCAAGAGAGAAGGCACTCGATAAGATCCTTCCATATCAGCAGGGCGACTTCAAGGCTCTCTATGAGGCACTTGAGGGTAATCCTGTTACTATCAGATTCCTTGATCCACCACTTCATGAGTTTGTTCCTCATGAGGAAGCTGAGCAGATCAAGCTCGCTGAGGCTCTTGGTAAGTCACTTGATGAAGTTAAGGCTATCGTTGAAGGCCTTAAGGAATTCAATCCGATGATGGGTCACAGAGGATGCCGTCTTGCAGTTACATATCCTGAAATCGCTAAGATGCAGACAAAGGCTGTTATCAGAGCTGCTATAGAGGTTCAGAAGGCACATCCGGATTGGAATGTTAAGCCTGAGATCATGATTCCTCTTACATGCGAAGTTAAGGAATTAAAGTATGTTAAGAAGATAGTAGTTGAGACAGCTGATGCTGAAATCGCAGCAGCAGGTGCTAAGCTTGAGTATGAAGTTGGTACAATGATCGAGATCCCACGTGCTGCACTTACAGCTGATGAGATCGCTAAGGAAGCTGATTTCTTCTGCTTCGGTACTAACGATCTTACACAGATGACATTCGGTTTCTCAAGAGATGATGCAGGTAAGTTCCTTGATGCTTACTATGATACAAAGATCTTCGAGAACGATCCATTTGCTAAGCTTGACCAGACAGGTGTTGGTAAGCTCATGGAGATGGCTATCAAGCTTGGTAAGCCGGTTAATCCTAAGCTTCACGTAGGTATCTGCGGCGAGCACGGTGGAGATCCTTCATCTGTTGAGTTCTGCCATAAGATTGGTCTTGATTATGTATCATGTTCACCATTCCGTGTACCTGTTGCAAGACTTGCAGCAGCTCAGGCAGCAATCGCTGAGATGTAATCAAATAAGCTTTTAAAGTAAGCTTTACCGATATAGGGAGTCATTTATGGCTCCCTATATTTTTTTATACAAAAATAATTATGATAAAAATGAATCTGTGTGGAAATTATAATACTGAGTCTCATATAGGTCTCATCAAAATGAGACTGTGAATTAATTGAAAATTGCTGAAATGGTGGGATTTATATAGGAAAGTCTCATTGCAGTCTCACCATAGTCTCACTGAGTCTCATATGTAAATGAGACTTTGTGAGACTTAGTTATAAAATCTCTATATGAGACCTAAAACAAAATAGCAAAAAATATAAGTGCATGTCCATACGGGAAAAATGGAGGATCTTTATCAAAAGAATGATGAACTGTGCTTAAAAGTCAGTGCTAATAATGCTCAGCATAATGAAAGAAGAAGCGAAAACCTTTACAGGACTCATATGAGCAGGTGCGAATATGAGATATATGAACTTCAGTTTGAATACCTTGGTGCGAAGATTGACGTTACCAAAGTTGTTACTAACGGCGCACGCCCGTGACTTTAGTCATGGGTTAGCCGCCATAACAGGTGTATATTATCGCACGATACGCGAACATATGTTTGATTATAATTGTTTTTTATGGTATAATTTATATGGATGGGAGATATTTGAAATGAAAATAATTTCTACATACAGTACCAAAATCAAACATTATAATCATATTTTTGCAGAGACTATAAAACTCTATCGTGAAGCGGTAGATTTTTATATTGATGTTTGTTACCTTGAATGGGCTGTAATTGATACGCTTATTGGGCACAACAGACTTTTTTATGTTGAGGCTCTTACACATAGAACATCTGCCCACCCAAATATTAGATATGATTTTGATCATAAATTCTATAAGTTTCCTTGTTATTTAAGACGTGGGGCTATTAACGAAGCTATTGGAAAAGTTTCATCATATATGAGTAATCTTTCTAACTGGGAAACTACTGATCTGAAAATCAGAGGTCAAAAACCATCATATCCAAAAGCGGGTTATGTGTATCCTTGTATGTATAGGACAGATATGTATAAACCTTCGGGAACTTACGAGGCAAGGATTAAAGTGTTCATCCGTAATACATGGGACTGGATAACCGTTCAGCTTCGTAAGTCTGATGTGGATTATATAAACCGAAAATGTTCAACTCGTAAACAATGCGCTCCCACTCTTCAGAAAAGAGGCAGGGAGTGGTTCTTGGATTTTCCATTTGAAGAAGAAATCAAGCTAACTGATACAGACATCCGTAGCCAGACAGTCCTTGCTGTCGATCTAGGTCTTAACAGTGCTGCAACGGTCTCAGTAATGCAGTCAGATGGCACGATCTTAGGCAGACATTTTCTTAAGCTGCCTAAAGAATACGACTCTCTGAAACATTCAATTAACCGCGTAAAAAAAGTACAGCAGAATGGTAACTATAAGACCCCGAAGCTCTGGGCTAAAGCTAAAGGTATCAATGACGACATTTCTGTAAAGACTGCCAACTTCATAATAGATAAAGCGGTTCTCTACAATGCGGATACTATTGTTTTTGAGCACCTTGACCGTACGGGTAAGAAACGCGGATCTAAGAAACAGAAACTCCATATGTGGAGGAGTCAGTACGTTCAGTCTATGGTCACGGATAAGGCTCACAGATTAGGTATGCGCATAAGTCATATCTGCGCTTGGGGAACGAGTCGTTTAGCATATGATGGAAGTAATCGAGTTCTCCGAGGTAAAGAAGCAGAACTGAAATGTTACAGCTTATGCAGATTCCAGAACGGCAAAGTATATAATTGTGACCTATCAGCTTCATATAATATAGGCAGCAGATACTTTGTACGTGAAATACTAAAATCCTTGCCCGTGAGGGAGAGGTTAGCACTTGAGGCAAAAGTTCCTCAGGTTGCTAAGAGAAGCACCTGCACGTTGTCTACACTAATTAACCTAAATGCGGAACTTTCGCCTCTTGTAGCGTAAGGTATCTGAATTTAGGTCGTATCTGTAGTAACGTATTTCCGTCTCCTAAAGAGACTACGTGTACACTATATAATTTTGTACATTTATGGGAAGCACGCGACTTTAGTCGTGTGAGGCTTCACGATAAAAACAGACTCCTTTATCTGGACGATATTAAACTCGATAATCCAAAGACTGCAGTTGAAGATCTTATGAAAACAGATGAGTTTAAAGAGTTTTTTACCAAGCATAAGACTTATATCGATGGAACATTAAATCCGTACAAGGCCGGAATAGGTATTCCGAATGAAAACATGGTAAATAATCTGATCGACTATTATGGAAAGGCAACTATTAAGCTTCATCCTGAACGTAAAAAAGGTATAGAAGATGCTATAATAAAGAATATTAAAGATTTTCAAAAGGCAAATGAGGTGCCTCTCAGAAAGGTTAAGAATGTCAAAAAGGGCAAAGCGGCCGGCAAAAAGTAGTAGATAGAAGTATATGTTTCTTTTGGAGAATGGGGGATATTACTATGGGGAGAAATCATGAAGTTATAAATGAACAGCTTCTTCTGAATGATATGGGTGAGCTTCGGGAACCCGGTTGGTCGAGGTGGCCGATACAGAAGTATGTCAGGAAGATGGTCAAGGCACCAAAGTTCCGAATCAAGGAATGGGACTATTATCTTGTCATGAGCGATACATTTGCAGGTGCATTTACTATATCGGATGATGGATATATAGGACTTCAGTCGGTATCTCTTCTGGAGTTCGGCGATAACCCATGGGAACATACTGAGACAGTTCTTAATGCACTTCCGCTCGGAAGGATAGGACTTCCTGAGAGTTCATCCGTTGGTCCGACCAAATACATGGATAAACGGCTCAGAATGAAGTTTGATGTTGGACAAGGCTATAGAAGGATTAGATGTAAGTTTGATAATTTCTTCGAGGGTAAGCCTTTCGAATGTGATATCAGGCTCAGACAGCCGGAAATGGAGTCAATGGTCATAGCAACTCCTTGGGACAGTAAGCATGCATTTTATTACAATCAGAAGATCAATACTATGCGTGCAAGCGGATATATGAAATTTGATGGAAAGACTTATGAGTTTAATCCGAAGACGGATTTCGGTACGCTTGACTGGGGACGTGGAGTCTGGACTTATGATAATACCTGGCTATGGAGTTCGGGAAATGCTGATATAGATGGGAACCGCTTCGGGTTCAATCTGGGTTACGGTTTTGGTAATACAAGTGCGGCAACAGAGAATGTAATATTCTATAACGGAAAGGTTCATAAGCTGGATGACGTTACATTTCATATTCCGGGAGATGACTATATGAAGGAGTGGACCTTCACTTCATCTGACGGAAGATTTGAAGCAACATTCAGCCCGGTTCTGGACAGAGCTGCATGTCTTGATTATAAGATTATCGTATCCGATCAGCATCAGGTTTTCGGAAGGATGAGCGGAAAGGCTGTTCTGGACGATGGAAAGACAGTCGAATTCAGCGATATTATGTGCTTCGCCGAGAAGGTGCATAATAAGTATTAAGTGGTGTGTTAAACTAATGGATGATAATAGAAAAAAATGGATATATTCGCGTGATAATCTCATGAAAGCTATTAAACAGTTGGGCTTTCCGGAATCTCTTGGTGATGCGATTGTCAAGAATCTTGGCAGCCCGCAGGCTATGGACAGGATGACATCGTATCTACTTAATGCCAGACCGAATACAGCTGAACTGGTTGTAGATGAAATGCTTGCAATAATGAGTAATATTGAGACCTGGAAGAATAAAAAGCAGAGCCTTGAGGCAAATGCAAAATATAATGAAATGCTGTATTATGGATTTCACGATGAGTAAGATAAATAACCAATGGGTAGTTTTGCCCGTTGGTTATTTTAGTAGAAACATATCACGCCCAGCATGACCATGTAACATATGGTCTTTGGTATCATAAGCATGCCGAGCTTTGGCTTTTCTTTGCTGAGTATTGCCACAGGCAGGTAGAAGAGAAAGCTCAGGATTACAGTTATCATTATGATAACGTAAAATGAAGCCGGGTAGTTTACAGCGTGATGGATGACGTTGATCAGGCCGAATACTGTCAGGAGCCCGATAAGGGCAAACGGTACATTTCTTATTTTTGCCCACTTGCGGTTTGGCTTATTCTCAAACCACTTGTTCTGCGGAAGGATTACGAGCAGGATTCTGATTCCTGTGAGTACCAGAATGGTGTTTTCTATATCGTAATTGTACATATCAGGGTTATACTCCATGGAATCGCCCATGGTTATGAGAATATTGTAGAAGATCGTCATTGTCAGGGATGATATCATGCTGCCGAGACCAAGAAAGAAATCCTGCTTAGGCATACTTCCACGGAAATCTATGATTATCCTTGGGATAAGATGAAATGCATCGCCACCGACAAGAAGAGCGACAAGAAGAGTACCCATACCAAATCTGTAGATATCGATGAGGTTTTCTGATGCTTTGGCAGATTCGTACCTGGTATTCATAAGGAATATCAAAACGACCATAAAGACAAGATATATAATGCAGAATATCCCCTCGCCGAGCCTGGCTCCGAGGGGAGTTTTATTATATTCAGAAGTGTTTTGAACAGCGTTACCCATTTATACCACCTGTCTATGGAAAAACCAAAGAATACCGTTTTTGTTAGAATTAAATTGTTGCGCTTTTGTTATATTTTATGTGATATAATCAACGTTGTAAATTAGATTTATTGTACGTTTTTATAAATAAAGGAGATAAAAAATGCCAAAGAATGAAGGTCAGGACAGAAGAGGCAATATTACTGAGATAAGAAGAAGGTATGAGAGTCTTTCCAGACGTTTCAAGGCCTTTCCTGAAAATGTACAGGCTCAGGAAAGCCTCGCAAATCTTAAGATGTATCTTGATAATATCTATGAAATATCAGATCAGTTCTACAAGAAGGGTAATGACGGTAAGTACCCTGTGGTTGATAATCCATCACTTGATACGCTTTCCAAATTATATAAAGGAGCATTGAAGGCCTGCGAGGATGTTCTTAAGGCTGAAGGTCAGACTCAGGAAATGACTGAGTTTGCTACAGAGATCAAGACACTTCTCAATAAGGACAATGTTGCCCTTGAAACTGCAATAGTTAACAGTGAAACTGATTATACACTTGGCGAGATTATAGAACTCGGCAGGTCTAAAACTGTTGATGCAGGAAATGAACCGATACAGGCATCTTCCGGACTTATGAGTGCCAGAATACCTCTTAATATCGAAGGACTGGGTGACGGTTTCTTTACAAAGAATACATTGGCAAATCCTCTTGAGAAGATGGACAATCTGTATGACAGACTCTCAAAGAAGTATCCTGATATGAAGAATTTTATTGATATTCTTAAAGAGGCTGGTCCTGACAAAACAGGTTCTATATGTGTAAAAAACATAGATCTTCTGTTCCAGCTTGGTTCACAGCTCAGCCGTAAACCGGATCTTCCGGAGGATAAGGCCGGAATGGAAGCTGTTGCCAAGAAGTACTACGAAACAATGTCGGCTTCGTATATAAAGAAAGAAGATTTAAATGCGGCATTCCAGAATCCTGATTTTGTTCCTTGTATGCTTGAATTCAGTAAAGAGATGGGCGCTCTTATAACTGAGTGGGAAATGTATACAAAGGATAACCCGGATGGACTCAGTATCGAAGAGGGAGCAAATATCGATAAGAGAAATGCGGCTATGTCAACTATGTCTGCACTTCTTGGTAAGAAGGGACTTATAGCTGAGGCAGAGCCTGTTATTGTTGTTAGTAATGGAGTTCCTACAGCAGGAACATTTATGAAGAAATCCGATGGCTGGGAAATAAGTAATCTTGATCCTGAGAATCCTATGTCCGGTGAGGATGCATCTATATATGATAATCCTGAAGTGTTTGATGATATTGCTGCTATCCAGGCACTTGATTATATATGCGGAAACATAGACAGACATGAAGGTAACTTCTTCTTTACATTTAAAGATGTAAATGGAAAGAAGGTTATTTCCGGCGTTACAGGAATAGATAACGACATGTCCTGGGGAATCATTTCTCCGGACAATAAATCTACAAAAATAGGTAACATCTTCATCAGACCTGAAAATATGGGTGTTATCGGTGAAGAGGTTGCTGCAAAGATTCTTGAGCTTGATAAGGCAAAACTCAATCTCATGCTCCGTGGACATGGACTTTCTAAAGCTGAGATTGATTCAGCATGGGAACGTACTCAGCATTTCCAGGATGAGATCAGAAAAGGTCAGGATCACTATAAAGATGTCGAAGTCGGCAAAATAGATAAGGGCTTCATCAGAGTTGTAAAGAAAGATGAATGGCAGAATTACAAGCTTGCCGAACTGAGTAAAGAAGAAAATCAGTTTAAAGTTCTGTCACAAATGCCTGAAAAGCGAAAGAAATGGATCAAAGACAAGGATGACGCAAACAAGACAAAAGAATACGAGACTAAGGTCAACAGGGAAATCTATGGTATTGAGCCTGCAGAGAAGAAGCCTTTTGAATTTCATAAGACTACTGTAGTAGGAGAAGGCTTACAGGCGGCTGAAAATGCCTTCATTAAGACAGGCGTTGAGAACCCTGATCTTATAAGGGTTAAGGTTCCTGGTGAGGAGATAATTAAGGTTGCCAATATAGGAGGCGCAAGTAACAGCCGTCTTCCTATATCTTATGATGCACCGGATGGAAAAGGAAAGGCCGGTTTCTTTACTGCATCCATATATATGGATGGTAAGGAAAAAATGAGGGTCAAAGCTGAGGATCTTATAGCATCCGCAAGGAAGAAGGGCGTGGCTGAGAATGAGCTGGCTGTCTACAGATCATTATATGAAACATTGAAACATAATCCTGATATGTTCGACATGTATCTAGATAATAAAATGTACCAGAAACCTGAAACCCTGATGAGGCTTGGGCTTAATAGGACAACAGCAGAGTCTTTGGCCAGTGACGGACAAGCGTTTAGAAGAATCAGAGTATTTGTCAGTGCACTATCACAGGCATACAATGATATAGAAGACCAGTATGGTAATAGAATTGGTATAGGTGCAGATAAGCAGGGTACTATAGATAAAAGAAATGTGGCTTTTTATAAAATGAGTGAGCTTCTTGGTACCAATGTCATTCCGTATACTACAAATATCGAAATGGAGTCAGAGGGTAAGATAACGACCGGTACATTCATGGAAACCGCCAAGGGTGTGACAATGGAAAAGATACGTCCGGGTACACCTGAAGCAGGTATGAAGGAAGCAGATTTCACCGGAAGTGCTCTTAGGGATCTCGCTGATATAGAGATACTTGATTATATCTGTCAGAATGTTGACAGAAACAGAGGTAACTTTTCATTTGTATACAGTCCTGAAGGTAAATGTATAGGTGTCGTCGGAATAGACAATGACCTTTCTTTTGGAACCTATGATGGCGACCAAAGGATAATGACCCAAACATTTCTGAGTGACATCACAGTTATGTCTGAAAAGATGGCTGAAAGAATCAGGAATATGGATCCTGATGCACTCAGAAAGACACTCTCCGGACAGGAACTTTCCCAGGCGGAGATAGATGCGGCGGTGACCCGTTTCTTCAATGTTCAGGATAAACTTGAAAAGGGTGAGATCAGTGTCATTAAGGATGCTGACTGGGATAAGCATACATTATCCGATCTTGCCGGTAACAAAGAAAACATATTCAAAAATGTAATAGAAAATGTAATTCCGTTGGTCAAAACATATGTAGAAGACGGGAATGAAATTAAAGATACCGAATATGCAAAGGGAAATGTAGTTGATGACTTTACAGATGAAGTTAAGGCTGCGACTGAACTCCGAGATATGGAGAAAGAAGCAGATTATGATTTCGTTAAATCTATATCCGATGTAGTGGATGCACTTCCTGAAGATAAGGAGATAGACAGAAATTCATATATCAATAAGTCTGCTGAATATCTGAAAATACTGGAGGGTAACCTTAAAACATCAGACAGTGTATTCTTTAAATCTTCACCTGAATTTAAGAATATGAAGAGCGAGGTAAAGAATCTCAATCAGTACGTAAAGAATATACAGAAGGAAATCAAGGAAGGCAGAAACCCAATAGATGGTGATCTTAAAGCTATCATGCAGGGAATGAAGCATATTGGTATTCTTGCGGACAGCTATACAGATTATAAGAACAGACAGGTAAAGATAGAAAAAAGGAACTACACCAGAGTTGAAGGACTTCGTCTTCAGACTGCTGAGAATATCAAAACAGTCGGAGAATCTATGTCAAAGGCTATTCAGAAAGGCCTTAAGGAAGAACATAGATATGATAATTCAGAGGCAGGTATAACTGAAAAGATACAGGAAATCCAGAAAAAGCTTGCGGAAAATCATGTTGAAGAAACCGATTACCGCATGGGCATTGCATCTCTTATATATGCCAGCGGAATATTAAAGAATGTTGACAAGATAAGGGATGCCAACAAGATTGCTACAGCACTTTCCGATGAGGTCATAGAAAAGAATGCTAAGGAAATCATGAAATCTCCTGATTTCAAAAAGATGATGATCAGCAATTCTAAGGAAAAGATGCTTGCGTATGCTCAGCGCTTCAACGGTCAGCCACTTTTCACTGAATATGTTAAGCAGATAGCTACACATAAACAGAAGGAGCAGGGTAAGTACAAGAATGTGGCTAATCAGAAGAAAAATGAAGCTAAGCCACAGCAGATGAACAATCATTAATCAACAACAACTGTAGATATTTCACTAAATAATCAAGATATGAGAGAGGGTGTCTCAGGACGCTCTCTCTTCATTTTTCTGCCAATTTGTTTATTTTGAAAAACCTTGTGTTCTGTCCCTGATTAGTATATACTTACTGTGTGTTTGTTTTTGTGGGAAAGCAGATATGTGGGGATATTATTTATAGTAAAGGAAGTACTTTTATGGGCGGATTTTTTGCAGCAGCGTCTAAAGAAGATTGCGTATTCGATCTTTTCTTCGGAGTAGATTATCACTCACATCTTGGTACCAGAAGAGGCGGTATGGTAGCCTATGGTAAGGATGGTTTCAACAGAGCTATCCATAATATCGAGAACTCTCCATTTAGAACCAAATTCGAGAAAGAATTATCCCGTATGGAAGGACATATGGGTATAGGCTGTATCTCTGATTATGAGCCACAGCCTCTTATAGTGCGTTCTCATCACGGAACATACGCTATAACTACAGTAGGTAAAGTAAATAATACAGAGCAGATTGTGGATATGATATTCCAGAACACACAGACTCATTTCCTTGAGATGAGTGGTGGGGATATCAATGCCACAGAGCTTGTAGCAGCTATTATCAATCAGAAGGATAATCTGGTTGAAGGTATTCAGTATGCACAGGAGCTTATAGAAGGTTCAATGTCTATAATGCTTCTTACACCGAAGGGCATCTATGTCGCAAGAGACAAGCTGGGAAGAACTCCTATCATACTCGGACGTAAGGAAGAAGGTTATTGTGCTACATTTGAATCATTTGCAGCACTTAAGCTTGGATATGAACCATTCAGAGACCTCGGTCCCGGGGAGATAGCAGTTATAACACCTGAAGCAGTTACAACTCTTGTAAAGCCCGGAACAAAGATGCGTATATGTACTTTCCTCTGGGTTTATTATGGATATCCTTCATCAGTTTATGAAGGTAAGTCTGTAGAGCAGATGAGAAATGACTGCGGACGTCTTATAGCTAAGCGTGATAAAGATAATTATGACAAGATAGATAATGTATGTCCTGTTCCTGATTCGGGTACAGCACATGCTATAGGATATTCAAATGAATCGGGCGTTCCATTTGCAAGACCTTTTGTAAAGTATACGCCGACCTGGCCTCGTAGCTTCATGCCTACGATTCAGGAAAAGAGAAATCTTATAGCTAAGATGAAGCTGGTTCCTATACATGAGCTTATCGAAGGGAAGAGTCTTCTTATGATAGATGACTCTATAGTAAGGGGTACACAGCTCAGAGAAACTGCTGAATTCTTATATGAGAGTGGTGCAAAAGAGGTTCATATCAGACCTGCATGTCCGCCGCTTCTGTTCGGATGTAAATATATAAACTTCTCCAGATCTACTTCGGAAATGGAGCTCATTGCAAGACAGGTAATATGTGAGGAAGAGGGAGAAAATGTCGAGAGAACAGTTCTTGACGACTATGCTAATCCTGATTCTGACAGATATCACACCATGCTGGACAGGATATGTGAAAGAATGGGATTCACATCTCTCAGCTTTAACCGTATCGATGATATGATAGAAGCTGTCGGCATAGACAGAGATAAGCTCTGTACATATTGCTGGGACGGCAGAGAGTAAGGTTTTTTATATAATGTTTTCTAGGGGGATATAATATGCAGAGATTTTTTATTAAGGCAAGCGACGTTGAGGAGAAGGATTCATTCCAGGTATTTAACAGCAGCGGAAAGCCTGTTTACTATACAAAAGATGATTTCCTTCCTGCAGGACACAGAATTAAGATATTTCTTACAGATACCATAAATGAAGTTGCTTACGTTCAGGAGAAGGCAGGACTTTTCAGAAATAAGTTTGAGTTCTGCGCCAGAGGAGATCTCTTTGGAACAGTAGAAAGAGATGATCGTTTCGGAAGGCCTGAATATGATATAGATTTCAATGACTGGCTTATAGAAGGTGAAGGCTTCGCCTGGAATTATAATATCTGGAAGGGACGTCTCAAAGTAATGAGTGTTCGTAACCAGCCATACCTTATTCCTGGTCAGGCACTGAATATTACTGATACATATATTATTCAGGTTGATAATGATCCTGATGCACTTATATCTATAGCGTTTGCACTTGCGATATACGCATCTAACAAATATAGGTATTAATTAATCTTGGGGGAAAGATAGAATGATTCTCATTGACACTCAAAAGAAGGAATTTAACCGACTTAGAGAGATACGTATTTTCGATAAGAACGAAGATGATCAGAAGCTGAACGGACATCTTCTGGTTGTTGGTCTGGGCGGAGCAGGAAGTCATGCTGTGCTCAATCTGAAGGGTATGCTCATAAATGAAAAGACTCCCGAGGATAACATAGAATTCCTTATGTTTGACTCTGATATTCCTGCTATGGAGCAGACTATCAACGACAGTAAGGAAGGACTTGGGTTCAATGCAACTGAAGTTATCAGTGTTTACAGACCAAACCTTGAGAATATGCTTCTTGACGAAACTCAGAGAGCAGAAGCAGTAACTAATCTTGCTAAATGGATGAGCCCTGATCTTGCACCTGAGGTTATTGGAACCATAGGTGCCGGCGGCAATCGTCAGGTTGGTCGACTTATGTTCTCAAATGCATATGAGGATGTAAGAATACTTCTTTTTGAAAAACTGAATGAAATGTATAGAAAGTCAGCCTCAAGAAGGCTTGACGTAATACTTGTATCAAGTCTGGGTGGAGGAACAGGAAGCGGTATGCTTGCAGATCTTGCATATAATATCAGAGCATATGCCAGATCTCAGAAGATGAATAACTTCCGCCTCGGAGCCATACTTATGACACCTGATGTTCTTTTTGCAAATGCTAAGATATCAGGCGGTATGAAGGATCTTATGAAAGCAAATGCAGCTGCAACACTTTCGGAGCTGTCATACTATATGAGTCTTTCAAGTAAGGATGAGCCATATGTGTTTGAAAGCACAACTCACAGACTTGCTATGAAAGAGGATATCTTTGATTCCTGTATGCTTGTATCAGGAAGAAAAGATGATCAGGGATATGTTCCTGAGAATAATATATTTATGGATATAGCTTATTTCATGTATAAGCTTACATCCAGCAAGTATATCGGCGGCGAGGAATTCGGCGGCGGTCATAAGAATCTGAGAGATATATTCTTCAGAAAGAATGATAACGGTCCATTTAAGAGTATAAGTGAGACCGACTATAAGATTCCTATAAGGGAAATAGAGAACCTGAGTGAGTATGAGATATTCGTAAAGGTTTATGAGGAGTTTATCAAGTCACCTCTTGAAGAGCCTACGGTTCAGGGCTATATTGACGAAGCAATAGGCGAAATCAAGACTTTCATTGAAGGAAAGCCGGGTGATGAAGTAAATCTTAAAGTAAATGGATTGATAAACACTACATTTACACAGCATCCAAGCTATAAGGATATCAAGAAAAATCGTGATACACTCCGTAGCAGCCTCAAGCGTGATGTTGAAAACATGAAGCCGAATATTTCCGGTATTTCAAAGAATATTGAGACTAAGCTCTGGAAATCCATAGATGAAATGGTTGCACTTTGTACAGAGAAATATGGACCTATAGGTGTACTCCATATTATAGGTGCGAAGGGATTTGCCGGAATTCCGGAAGATAAGGGACTTATATTAGAGGTACAGCAGCTGGCTGAAAAGTCCAAGAATTATGTTCCGAGCGGAGAGTTTGAGAGAACTATAGATTCTATCAAAGAGATGATATCAAAGAGCTTCGGTTTCCTTACATTTCCTGCTAAGAGAAAGGAAATGGAAAATGGATATTATGATGCATGTCTGAAGGAAGCACTTGCTGCTGAGAGAAATGTCCTTATGGAAGGTATTGAAACAGCAGATGTTCTTGGTGATACTGTCAGATGGCTGAGACAGGTTGCCGAGCGTATAGATGATCTTTACTCCACATTCTCTGCGGATCTTAAGGATGCAGTAGAAGGACTTGCTACAGACAGTAAAAGAATACTCAGCTTCATGCTTAAGCATTCAAAGCAGAGTGAACTTCTTCCTGTAGACTATATAACAGATGAGAGAATAAAAGACTTTAAGAATTCTCTTATCAAGATGTTTAATGAGAATAAGACCAATATCGAGAACGACAGACCGCTCCAGATTAAGGAATACATGGAGAAGATTTACAAGAATCTCTTCGCCGGTATAGGTGTATTTGCGGCTGAGAAGTTCATCTATATGTCATTTGCTCCTGAAACACCTACTGTTCAGGAAATGAATGCACTTTTCGTAGCTCAGGACAGTGAGAAGAGAGATGAGGTTCTTTCAAAAGCAGCAAATGCTTTCGTTCAGGGATCTCGTGAGAAGATAAGCAGAAAACGTCTCTGCGCAGTTAAAGAAAATGCTGATGATAAGCACGGAAGCAGAAAGTACATATCACTTCCTGAAGGTATGCCTCACTTCAGTAATGTTGTGAAGAATCTTCTGATAGCTGATCCATATAATGAGAAAGAGAACTCCATAGCTATCAATCCGGGCGAACTCTCCATAACAGAGGATGATATCATCTTCGATATGCAGGCGTCACTACTTGAGAGTTATGAGGAAATGCTTGAATCATACGAGCATATGAAGGGAGTCAGAGTGCTTCACGCAGATACCCAGCATGAGTGGAAGGTTGGATAACATTGCGCAGGCATGATGTTTAGAAAGATATAAAAGAGAACAGTGACTAAGAAGCAGCAATTCATGGTTAAATACCATGGATTGCTGCATTTTTGTTGATAAATCAATAGAAATTTTATGTAAACTAAAATATGAGTTTTTGATTTTTAGTCTGAAATTGATCATGAACCGAAAAACATTGATGATTATCCGCCGCACACTCGTGACTTTAGTCGTGAGTTAGGCGGAATTTTCTTGAGTTTAGCCTATACATATGGTATAATAAATATATGGATAAAAAAGTTTATTTTACATTACCTAAAGATGTTACACATGGTCGTGGATATATTTACTCTTTGCAGTATCATATCGTATGGGTTACCAAGTATAGAAAGCCCATATTTATAGGTGAAATCGAGACGGATGTTAGAAAGTATCTTCTTGAAACACTTAAATCTTTGGATATGGTTCCTTTAGCAATGGAGATAATGCCTGATCATATTCATCTTCTTGTAGATTGCAAACCACAGATCAGACTGTCGGATGCAATCAAAATTCTTAAAGGCAATACTGCCCGGTGGTTATTCCTTAAACATCCTGAGATCAAAAAACAGCTATGGGGTGGACATTTGTGGAATCCATCTTATTTTGTTGCCACTGTAAG
>JHWR01000015.1 GCA_000687655.1 Lachnospiraceae bacterium YSB2008 | reverse complement strand
ATCTGGTTGCATTTACAAAGAGTACATAGAACCAGAAGAGACACATGATGGTAATAAGCACAAGTACTATATAGCAGACTGTTCTTCTTGTACGAAGCGCTGCCGGTGTATTATTAGTCTTATTCATTGCAGCACCTCCTTAATCCGCTCTGTAATTAAATTTATAAATTATAAGTGACAATATACCGGTAATGATGAAGAGATATACCGATAACGCACCACCCAAACCATAGTTCTTACTATAGAGGTGATTACTCAGGAACATTATAAGTGTCATAGTTGTTCTGTTTGGTCCACCGACACCGTTTGTAAGTATCTGAGGAACATCGAACATCTGAAGACCACCGATGAGTGATGTAATCATAACATATATAAGAATAGGCTTAAGTATAGGAAGTGTAACTTTAAAGAATATCTGAGTTGGTGTAGCACCATCAACCTCAGCAGCTTCGTACAGAGAAGTATCTATACCGAGCATGCCGGCAAGAAGAAGGATTGTTGTATTACCGAACCACATAAGGAAGTTCATGAAAGCAACCAACCATCTTGTAGATGCTGTATGTGCAAGGAAATCATATCCCTTCTTAAGGATATGCATATTTACAAGCATTGTGTTAATAGGTCCCATCTCAGAGAATAATGTAGCAAACAGCATCGCAAATGCGGCTGCCATTATAAGATTTGGAAGATATATAACAGCCTCCCAGAAAGGCTTAAATTTCAGCTTTAATGATGGATCCGAGAACCATGCAGCCAATAACAGAGACACAATTATCTGAGGTATGAAGCCCATGATCCACATGATCATTGTATTAAGAAAATATTTGAAAATGTCACCGCCCTTAAGAAGAGCAGCATAGTTAGCAAAACCTACAAAATTAGGACCGATCTCTTTAAGACCGCTCATATAGTGCTCAAAGAAACTATTATAAATAGTTGAAACAAGTGGCACTAATTGGAATAACAAAAACGCTATAGTAAATGGGATCAGGAATATATAACCCCAGCGATTATAGCGAACCGCTTTTTTATTATTCATTACCAGTCACCTCCGCTACACCTTGTTAGAATTCTCCGGATATTTTTAAAAAGAAAGCGTGCCGGGAATTGGACTGTGCCTGCCCGACACGCTTATTAGTTTAATGGATAAATCTAATCAGATTAGATTACTCACTAAGGTTAGGATACTTCTCAAGTACTGACTTTGTCCACTCAGCAACTGCATCATCATATGATGACTCGCCATCGAAGTAAGCCTTCATTGACTGCTGGAATGACTCAACTGTACCCTGATCATACTCTGTAAGGTTAGAAGCATCAACATTCTCTGCACCTTCTGCAAGAGCTGCCCATGGATTCTGATCACCAAGGAGTGCAACCTTACCATCATCTGAACCTGCCATCTCATCAAGAACGTTCTTGTTGTTTACGCAGTCAGCATCTGTCATAAGGATTTCCTTCATAACATCATCATTAGTTGTCATGTCTCTCATGATCTGAGCAACCTGCTCTGTGTTATCAGAACCAGCTGCGCAGCAGATCCATGTACCACCCCAGTAATATGACTGAGGTCCAACTACGAAGCCCCAACCACCGTCAGCAGCGATAGAAGCTGGATCAGCAGCTGAAAGACAGAAATTGAAGTACCAAGCTGGTCCAAAGTAGCAGAATACGTTACCTGGATCCTTCATGAATCCCTTAGTAACAACATCACCACTCCAGAGATCCTGTGATGTAGACTGCTCAGCATCGATCATCTTCTTAGAATCATCAACCCACTTCTTGATGTCATCAGGTACTGCTACCTTACCATCAACTACGAAGTTCTTTGAAGAATTGTTAGAGTAAACACGCATTGTTGTGTTAACTGTACCGGTCATGTAATAACCTTTTTCCTTCATTGTAGCAGCTGTCTCGAAGAACTTATCCCAGTCAGCAACTGCTTCCTGAACCTTCTCAGGATCCTGTGAACCAAGAACCTCTTCAGCGATCTTTCTGTTGTAGATAAGACCTGCTGAACATGCCTGCCATGAAACACCACGAAGATTTCCATCAACGTCTGTCATAACCTGCTTTGTGTAGTCATACTGCTTTGAAAGCTCGTCATCTGTGATTCCGAGATCCTTGTTGATGTCAAGAACATAGTCCTGCTGCTCAACATACTTCTTAGCATAGTCAGCTTCTACAAGGAAGATATCAATCTTGTCATCTGCAGCAGCATCAGCCTGTGCAAGAAGAGCTGCATCAAGGTTATCCTGATACTTGTTATCAGCATTATCAACCTGATTGAACTCTACCTTAACGCCATTGTATGTACCACCATCAAGAGCTGCTTCTGGATCATCGCTAGCTGCCTCATAACCTGGAAGGTGAGCCTGCATTCTCTGAGCGAACTCTTTGTTCCATACATAGATGTTGATTACAGCACCGCTGCCGTCAAGCTCTACGTCTGCATCATCAACTGTTGCCTCTGTATCGTCAGGTGCTGTAGTGTCAGCCTCTGTATCTGCAACTGTTGTTGCCTCTGTGTTGTCAGCTACTGTTGTTGCCTCCTCACCACAAGCTACAAGTGAAAGACCCATAGCGAGTGCAAGTGAAAGTGCAAGTGTTTTTTTGATCTTCTTCACAAAAAAAACCTCCTTTTAAAAAAAGTTTAAAGTTTTTATTCCCTTGTTTCAAACCTTCAAGCTCTCTTTACGTTCAACTACACAAGAGGTACGATACCGCTTATTCGCCCGACCCATAAAAATCGTTCGTCGGTTTGTCCAAGAAAACTGTCTGAACCTAAAAATTTATATATTACAGTCTGTGACTGTTGGTTCCATGTATATAGTAAAATTACACAAGTTGAACATGTCTTCCTTTGAAGACTAGGGACATTATAGGGCAACTTGTCCAAAAAGGCAAGCATTTTTTTATAATCAAGAAATCATTTTGTATAATTTTACTAATTGTGCAATTTTAATAAAACCTTAATACTATATCTAGTGCTCCAAATCAGCGATTTTTTATAAAAATCTTTATTCATCTTCCCCATCAGGTTCAACATCATCTTCTGGATCTCTGTCCATATTCATGATTTGTCTCTTACGGGCAAGTTCATCTGACTCAAGATACTCGTCATAAGTCGTCTGTTTATCTATAAGACCTGTATTTGTCAGCTCCATGATACGGTTGGCAGTTGTCTGTATAAACTGATGATCCTGGCAGGAGAACAATACAACGCCCGGGAACTTAATAAGAGCGTTATTCAGTGATGTTATGGACTCCATGTCGAGATGGTTGGTAGGTTCATCAAGAATAAGGCAGTTTGTACCCATTATCATGATCTTACTGAGAAGACATCTTACCTTCTCACCACCGGAAAGGACCTTAACCTTCTTAACTCCTGCATCTCCGGGGAAGAGCATTCTTCCGAGGAAGCCTCTTACATATGTAGCATCCTTCTCATCAGAATACTGAGTAAGCCAGTCTACCATTATAAGGTCATTGTCGAATTCCTTAGTATTATCCTTAGGGAAATAGCCCTGTGAAGTGGTTACACCCCACTTGTAGCTTCCCTCATCCGGCTCATCCTCGCCGGCAAGTATCTTGAAAAGCGCTGTTGTAGCCAGCGTGTTCGGTCCTACAAAAGCGATCTTATCCTCTCTTCCGACTGTAAATGAAATGTTGTCCAGTATTTTCTCGCCGTTTATGGTCTTACTGATACCCTGAACAGTAAGCACTTCATTTCCTATATCTCTCTTAGGACGGAAATCAATATATGGATACTTCCTGCTTGAAGGCTTGATCTCATCAAGCTCGATCTTCTCGAGAGCTTTCTTACGTGAGGTTGCCTGCTTGGACTTCGATGCATTTGCAGAGAATCTTGCAATGAACTCCTTCAGTTCCTTGATCTTCTCTTCCTTCTTCTTATTAGCTTCCTTCATCTGACGTATCATGAGCTGGCTGGATTCATACCAGAAATCATAGTTTCCGGCATAAACCTGAATCTTACCATAATCAAGGTCAGCTATCATTGTACATACCTTATTAAGGAAATAACGGTCATGGCTGACAACAATTACGGTATTCTCGAAATTGATGAGGAATTCCTCGAGCCATGCTATAGCATCAAGATCAAGGTGGTTTGTAGGCTCATCTAAAAGGAGAACATCCGGATTTCCGAAGAGCGCCTGTGCAAGAAGAACCTTTACCTTCATATTACCATCCAGTTCGGACATCATCATATAATGATACTCTGTCTCTATTCCAAGGCCGTTAAGAAGGGTTTCTGCATCAGCTTCTGCATTCCAGCCATCCATTTCAGCAAATTCTGCCTCAAGTTCTGAAGCTCTGATACCATCCTCGTCTGAGAAATCCTCCTTGGCATATATGGCATCCTTTTCCTGTCTTACATCATAGAGGTGCTTATTGCCCATTATGACAGTGTCGAGAACTGAAAAACCATCATACTGGAAGTGATCCTGCTTTAAAACTGAAAGTCTCTCGCCCGGATCCATGGTAACATCGCCGCTTGTCGGTTCAAGCTCTCCCGAAAGAATCTTCAGGAATGTAGACTTTCCGGCACCGTTGGCACCTATAAGTCCATAGCAGTTACCGGGTGTAAATGCAATGTTAACCTCTTCAAAAAGTGCCTTCTTGCCAAATCTTAGTGATACGTTATTTGCCTTTATCATTTTTCTTAACCTTTCTGTTTTGTTTCTTAGCCTCTTTCTTAGCTTCCTTCTGAGCCTCTTTCTCAGATTTCTTCTGCTCTTCAGGAGTAACAGGGTCCGGCATCTCGTCGATAAGACGCTCTATAAGTCTTTTCTTACTATATATATCATAGCCCAGAAGATATATGAGAGCCATTTTGTGAAGGTACTCATCCTCTTCCTTTGGGAAAAGCTTTTCTGTCAGTTCTTCTGCCCTTGCAGTGCTGCTTTCTATATTGAAGTATTCCGACTTCTCAAGTTCATAAATGGATTCATAAATATCGGACATGGTCCTTTCCTCAGGGCTGTCCGGCGCTTTATCAAAGAATCTCTCCGTCATCGGATAGAGCAGCTTCTGTATATCATTTATGGAAATAACATTTTTGAGATAATATATGTAAATAAGGATTATGATATGCTCTTTACCGTATCTCTTCTTATTCGGAGGCGGCAGAAGCTTATTCTTCGCATAATTATTGATCATGGTCTTGGTCAGAGTTTTGTCATCCTCACCCCTCTTATTATGGTAGAGGTGCGCATCCATGAAGTTCGTAACCTGATCCATGTAAAGCTCTATATCAGGAATGTCCTTCGGTATTATATAATCCAGCTTGATCCATTCCCTTATCTCTTTTTTTATCTGTTGGAAATCTGTATCCTTACTCATATCTCAAATCTCCGAATAACCGCATCCTGTATCAATCAGGAATCAGCCTCTTCATTCTCAGGTTTATCGTCAGATTCTTCATCCGGCTTCTGTATTATGTCAACCTTGACTCTTTCCACACGATTCTTTGATGCTGAAAGAACCTTGAGTTTAACCTTATCGTCCTCAGCTTCATCTCCTGTCTCAGGAAGCCTGTCCAGAAGTTCGATGATATATCCACCAAGGGTATCATAGTTTTCCGAGGAAAGTGTGGTTCCTATGGCATCATTCAGGTCGTCTATTCTTATCGAACCTTCAACATCGTAAGAGCCATCCTCGATCTTCCTTATGATCTCGTTCTCGCTCTCATCGTATTCGTCTCTAATCTCGCCGACTATTTCCTCTATAAGGTCTTCCATCGTTATAAGACCTGAAGCCGTGCCGTATTCATCAAGAACTATGCATATGGAAGTACCCGACTGCTTCATATCGGCAAAAATCTTCGCCGTCTTCTGATATTCATATACGAATACCGGGCGTCTCATAAGCTTCTCTATCTTAATATCGTCGGAGCCGTACTTTTCTATATGAAGGAAAATATCCTTAACATAGAGTATTCCTACTATATGATCCTTGTTCTTTTTATAAACAGGAATTCTCGAATAGCCTTCTTCACGTATGAGAGACATAAGCTCATCGTAAGAAGCTTCTATATCAACGCATGCCATATCTGCACGCGGTATCATAACATCCTTACTTATAGCATCACCGAAGTCAACCACGTTCGTGATCATCTTCTTCTCTTCTGTCTCTATGACACCTGCTTCCTCACTGCTGCTTACTATAACACGGAGTTCCTTCTCGGTTATCTGATTCGGATCAGCATCCGGATCAATGCGAAGCAATGCAAATATTCCTCTGCAGATAATATTCAATATCCATATGATAGGTGTGAATATCACCATAAGTATGGATATCGGATATGCATAGAACATTGAAAGCCCAAGACTGTGCACATTTGCAATAGTCTTTGGCGTGATCTCTCCGAAAACAAGAATGAGAAATGTAAGGATGCCCGTAACGACACCCACCGCTTTACTTCCGAAAAGCTCTGTAAACAGAGTTGTTGACAGAGCTGATGCGGAAAGATTCACTATATTATTGCCAACGAGTATCGTAGAAAGAAGCTTGGACGGATTCTCTCTCATCTTAAGAACACGGTCTGCCTTCTTCTTTCCTTCCTCGGACAATGCCTTTAACTTGTTAATATTTACTGTGGTGAGGGCTGTTTCCGCAGACGAAAAAAGTCCTGATAATATAATAAGCACCACAAGTATTACCAGTCGCGTTATTTGCGAGGGGTCCATATGTCCTCCTAATTACTTTTTATTAAGACGTTCAAAAACAAAATCATAGCTTCCGTTTCCGGAATTGATGGAACGATTGACTCTGCTTATGGTAGCAGTAGACGCACCGGTAACATCAGCTATCTCATTATATGTCTTCTCTTCATACAGCATTTTTGCTACTTCGAGCCTCTGAGCTATAGCCAGCACTTCATTTGTAGTGCATATATCTTCGAAGAACTGATAGAATTCCTCTTTGCTCTCCAGAGACATGATGGCATCAAAAAGCTCATCTACCGACTCTGTTCTAATACCCTTTTTCCTCAATTCTTTGCCCCCGATGTACGTTCCTTCTTAATCCATACTGCAACAGAATCTCTGTTTACGTAGAAATCTCCGCAGCCATATTCATCAATCTTGATATCATACTTTGCATTTCCGAGTGCATCTCTGAAATGCATGCCTGCAAACTGTCTGCCTATGTACATTCTCTTTGTTCCGCCTGTTCCGTCAGACATAACTACCGCAAGTCCTGAGTTCTTATGCTCTTCATCACCTTCTCTGGTCCATCCTATGCAGTTAGGATCATCGAAGTAGTCGTGCTGTTCGCCGTAAGCTTTCTGTTTACGGATCTTCATAAGCTTGTCGAGCATAGTCTTTTTGGACTTAATCTTATCGTGAGGTATACCCTTATAATCTCCATAGAATACGCAAGGGTAACCTTCTCTTCTGAGGAGTATTATTGAATATGCCATCGGCTTGAACCAGTCATCAACCCATGACTCAAGTGACTGTCCCGGCTGTGTATCGTGATTGTCAACGAAAGTAACTGCCTTTACCGGATTGGTATTGATAAGTGCCCCGTCAAGTATGTGGCGGAGATCATAGCTTCCGTGAGCTTTTGAACAGTTATGGAAGTTGAAATGAAGCGGCACGTCAAAGAGTGATGCTTCCTGCTTGATCTCATTCAGATAATGCATGAGCTGCAGTGTATCCCAATGCCAATACTCACCTACTGAGAAAAGCTCCTTACCGGTAAGCTCTCTTACCTTGAAAAGGAAATCCCTGTAGAAATGTGCCGGTATATGCTTGATGGCATCAAGCCTCATTCCGTCGATATCTGTTTCCTTGATATACCATACTGCCCATTTTACGAGTTCTTCATATACTTCCTGGTTGTTCATGTCGAGGTCGGCACCCATGAGATAATCATAGTTACCATTCTCTGACTTCTCAACATCTTCAGCCCATTCCTTGCCGCTGAACTTATAAAGTGCTTTTGTAAATCTATCCTGATCCCAGTCTATACCGCTGAAATGGTGCCAATTCCATTTAAAATCAGAATACTTATTCTTTCTGCCCGGAAATGTAAACTTAGTCCAGGCGCCTATAGTTTTGTTCTCGCCTATCATCTGGCAGCGATCGGTCTCATTGAATTCAGCTGCTGAAACCTCTTCGATCTCATCGGCTCCCATCTTATGATTGAGAACTATGTCAGCATAAACCTGTATATCATTCTTATGGAATGCTGCTATAGCATCGAGATATTCCTTCTTGGTACCATACTTGGTAGCCACTCCACCCTTCTGGTTGAACTCACCCAGATCGTAGAGGTCATATACACCGTATCCTGATCCGTCCTTACCTGCTGCATCTTTGTAAGCAGGCGGAAGCCATACAGAAGTAACTCCAAGCTTTGCAAGTTTTGCGGCATCCTCTGCAGCTGTCTTCCAGAGCTTGTCGGCCGCCTTAATATACCATTCAAAATACTGCATCATCAGTCCGTTATCTGACATATCATCCCCTCCTGAACCTTCTACATGAAGTCTCTGATCTTCTTACAGATTGTCAAGTGTTGTACGTATTGCTTTAATGAAGTTCTCTGTATTGAGAACCTTTACAGTTTTCATTTCAGTAATGAGTGCAAGGTCCTTTGTCATCTGACCGCCCTCGATAGTATCTATTGTAGCTTTCTCAAGCTTGTCTGCAAATGCACCGAGCTCCGGAATATTATCCATTTCACCTCTCTTACGAAGTGCCCCTGTCCATGCAAATATGGTTGCTACAGGGTTTGTAGATGTTTCCTCACCCTTAAGGTACTTGTAATAATGTCTCTGAACAGTTCCGTGAGCTGCTTCATATTCATAATACCCTTCAGGTGAAACGAGAACAGAAGTCATCATTGCAAGTGAACCGAAAGCTGATGAGAGCATATCACTCATAACATCACCGTCATAATTCTTACATGCCCAGATGAAACCACCCTTGGACTTCATAACTCTGGCAACTGCATCATCTATAAGTGTGTAGAAATACTCTATACCTGCTGCATCGAACTTCTCTTTATAATCAGCATCGAATATTTCCTGGAATATATCTTTAAATGTATGGTCATACTTCTTTGAAATAGTATCCTTGCTTGCGAACCAGAGAGTCTGCTTTGTATCAAGAGCATAATTGAAGCAGCTTCTTGCAAAGCTCTCTATGGATCCGTTAAGGTTATGCATACCCTGAACGATGCCCGGTGCATCAAACTCGTGAACGAGAACGCTCTCTGTGCTTCCGTCCTCAGCAGTATATACAAGTTCAACCTTTCCCGGTCCCGGAACCTTCATCTCGCTTGCCTTATATACATCACCGTAAGCATGTCTTGCTATAGTTATAGGCTGTTCCCAGTTCTTTACACATGGCTCTATGCCCTTAACCTTGATAGGAGCACGAAATACTGTTCCGTCAAGTATCGCTCTTATGGTTCCGTTAGGACTCTTCCACATCTCTTTGAGATTATATTCCTCAACTCTTGCTGCATTCGGAGTGATGGTTGCACACTTAACTGCAACGCCATACTTCTTTGTTGCATATGCTGAATCAAAAGTAACCTTGTCATCCGTTTCATTTCTGTGCTCAAGTCCGAGGTCATAATACTCAGTCTTAAGGTCGATGTAAGGAGTAAGAAGTTCGTCCTTAATAAGCTTCCAGAGAATTCTGGTCATCTCATCTCCATCCATCTCAACAAGTGGTGTTGTCATCTTGATCTTATCCATCGTGTTCCTCCAAATATCTTTTTTCTTGCTTAATAGATAGACCTTGTGATAGTCTATCCTTGTTAGAATATCATAATTGCATTAAAGTTTCAACGTGCTAAAGTGAATAAAAAAAGGTGTAACCATGCTTCATTATACAGTAAAGAAAAACAAAACAACCAGAATATCATACCGTCTGGCAGCAGGTATCATAATCATCGTACCGGCATGCGAGTTCTATGCATTTGCCATGGGTTTCGGCAGAGATAAGAAGCTCCTTTTCATCATGTGCATATTCCTGTTCCTGTACGGAATATATCTTATGGCCCATACCTTCCGTAAGACAATGTATGACATTACATATCACTTCGAAGACGAAGCTCTCCGTGTAGAGCATAAACGTGGCGAAACAACCTATCTCTATTCCAAGATAGACGACGTTTCCCTCATAACACCGGAAGACCCGAACCTGTACAACATCATCAGTATCAAAACCGGTTCCGAAACCTTCGTCATCCCCTTCACCAACAAAAAAGAACTCTGCGATAAAATATACGAATTCCTAATGTCCCACGTCGCCGCTGCAAAGATTGCGGAGGACATATCAGAGTAATACTTCATACAGATCCTCGCATACATATATGCGAGGATTGTCTTTTATTTTATGCATAATAATCCCCAGCCTACATATGTAGCCTGGGGATTAATTTGAATTCGTATATTTAATTACTGCTTCTTGCCCTGGTTAGCAACAGCTTCCATCTTAGCCTTAAGAGCTTCCTGGTCGCCAAGGTAATAATGATTTATAGCATTGAAATTGTCATCGAACTCGTAAACGAGTGGTGTACCTGTAGGTATGTTAACACCGATGATATCCTCATCAGAAATGTTATCGAAATACTTAACGAGTGCACGGAGTGAATTACCGTGAGCTGCGATGATAACTCTCTTGCCTGCTTCCATATCCTTCTTGATAACTTCGTTGAAGAAAGGAACTGCTCTCTCGATAGTTATCTCAAGACTCTCTGTAAGTGGAAGAACTGACTTATCAACGTCTCTGAACATATCCTGGTTGATAGGTGCTCTCTCATCACTTGGATCAAGTGGTGGAGGTGTGATATTGAAAGATCTTCTCCAGATCTTAACCTGCTCCTCACCATACTTCTCAGCTGTCTCTGACTTATTAAGTCCCTGAAGAGCTCCGTAATGACGCTCATTCAGCTTCCAGCTCTTTACAACAGGGAGCCAAGCTCTGTCCATTTCATCAAGTACATGATTAAGTGTATGTATAGCACGCTTAAGATATGATGTATAGCAAATGTCGAAATCATAACCTTCTGCCTTGAGAAGCTTTCCGGCATTCTTTGCCTCCTCATGTCCTTTCTCACTAAGATCTACATCTGTCCAGCCTGTGAAGAGGTTGAGCTTATTCCACTCACTCTCGCCATGACGGATCAAAACAAGTTTCATCATGTGTTTTATTCCCCTTTCTAAATGAATATTAAATGTAATGCTGCATCAGTCTCTGACCACTGCAGTGCTTAAATGTTATCATAACTAATGGACAGTTGCAAGAAATTAGAACAGATTTCTTTCCTTCAGACTCATTCTTGCAATCGACCTTCTGAGACGTGCCTCTGCAAGGTTATACTCAAAGGCGTTCTGCTGCGAAAGAAGCTTTTCTCTTGCTCTTTCCTCGTGAGCTCTTACCCTGGCCTCATCTATTTCCTCCGGATGCTCTGCAGCTTCTATCATGAGCATGACATCATTATTATAGATACGCATAAAGCCATTGGATACAGACGCCTCACGGTAATCCTTTTCACCCGGAACTCTGTATTTGATTATTCCCGGAACAACTGCCATGAAGACATTCTGATGATGTGCAAGCACACCATACATGCCGTTCTCGGTAGGTATTATGAGGGACTCCAGTGTTCCTTCGAAGAATACACTGTCCGCTTCGATTATATGTGCAGTAAATTCTGACATTATTCTTCCTCTATAGTCTTGGCCTTCTCTATAGCATCTTCGATAGTACCTACATTAAAGAATGCTGCTTCCGGATAATCATCGAACTCACCATCGATGATACGGGCAAATCCTTTGATTGTATCCTGAAGAGGAACATATACTCCCGGATTGCCGGTAAACTTCTCTGCCACGAACATAGGCTGTGACATGAAACGTGCTATCTTTCTGGCTCTGTTTACTATCTTCTTATCTGCATCAGACAGTTCATCCATACCGAGTATGGAAATGATATCCTGAAGTTCATTATTCTTCTGCAGGTATTCCTGAACTGTTCTTGCAACTCTGTAATGCTCATCACCGACTATTCCCGGTTCAAGTATACGTGAAGTCGAATTAAGCGGATCAACTGCAGGATATATACCCTGCTCAGCTATCTTACGGCTGAGAACTGTAGTTGCATCGAGATGTGAGAATGTAGTTGCAGGGGCCGGATCGGTAAGGTCATCAGCAGGAACATATACTGCCTGAACTGAAGTAACTGATCCTCTGCCTGTAGATGTGATTCTCTCCTGAAGCGCTCCCATCTCCTCAGCCAGTGTCGGCTGATAACCAACCGCTGAAGGCATACGTCCGAGAAGTGTGGAAACCTCTGAACCCGCCTGAACAAATCTGAATATATTATCAATGAAAAGAAGCACATCTCTGTTTTCTTCATCCCTGAAATACTCAGCCATGGTAAGTCCTGTAAGAGCTACTCTCATTCTGACACCCGGAGATTCATTCATCTGTCCGAATACCATGGCCGTCTTATCAATCGTTCCACTCTCCTTCATTTCATTCCAGAGATCGTTACCCTCACGGCTTCTTTCTCCTACGCCTGTAAAAATTGAATAACCACCATGTTCCATGGCTACGTTATGTATAAGCTCCTGAATAAGAACCGTCTTTCCTACTCCGGCACCGCCGAAGAGACCGGTCTTTCCACCCTTGCTGTATGGCTCAAGAAGGTCTATTACCTTAATTCCTGTTTCCAGTATCTCTATGGAAGGGCTCTGATCAAAGAAGTTAGGAGCTTTTCTGTGTATATCCCATCTCTTTGCATCTTCAGGTATATCATCTCCGCCATCGATAGGATCGCCCAGAACATTGAACATTCTGCCTATCGTTACATTTCCGACCGGAACTGATATTCCTGTTCCCTTGGCTGTAGCTATGGCACCTCTTGCGAGGCCTTCACTCTGGGACATCATTATACATCTGACTGTATTCCCGCCGATAAGCTGGGATACCTCCATGACTCTTTTTTCTCCCTCAACCGTGACTTCCAAAGCCTCACGGAGTTTAGGAAGATGTCCTTCTGCAAATTCAACATCTATGACAGGTCCTGAAACCTGAACAACTATTCCCTTATTCAAGTTCTCTGTCCCTCCTTCTCTCTCTTCTTTCTCTGTGCCTTCGAACCGGCCGAAACCTCAGTGATCTCCTGGGTTATAGCCGCCTGTCTTACCCTGTTAAACTTAACAGTGAGCTCCGTTTTAAGCTCTTCAGCATTTTCATTTGCAGAATTCATGGCATTCATCCTTGCATTCTGCTCACTGCAGTAGCTTTCCAGAAGAGCACCGAATATGTAACTTGAAAGATAACTCTGCATTACGCTGTCAAGCACAGCATGAACTGACGGATAGAACGGAAGCTTGTTATTGTTTCTGTAGCTGCCGTGACCGTCCTGATCATTCAGGTAATCAAGGAATTCAAAATAATTGTATTCCTTTTCTTTTTCTTTCTTTTCGGCGGACTTCCTGATCTCGTCCGAACTTGGTCTGGCGAGAGGCAGAAGCCTTACTCTCTCAACCTCAGCATCACCTATTCCCTGAAGGCGGCTGTAAATAACCTGAATATCATTTACTCTTCCCTCACCGTACTGCTGGAGAATCTCTGCACTCATCCTTCTGGATCTGTGGAATGTAGGATCCTGAGATGTATAAACAAATGAATCAACGAACGGAACCTTCCGCTGGGTAAAATACCTTCTGCCGTATTCGCCTACTACATAAAGTCTGGCATTCGGTTTTCTCTTAAGTTCAGCTTCCGTCGCTTTTATCACGTTATTGTTATAAGAACCCGCAAGTCCCTTGTCAGCTGTGATAACCAGTATGACAGGTACCTTCGGTAAATCAGTGAAATAATTATCAGGATGGAAATATATATCATCCTCTTCTGCATTGTCGAGGATTCTTCTGATCTCGATTTCGAGCGCACGCATATAAGGCTTAGCATTGTCAAGCTTCTGCTTAGCCTTCTGGAGCTTAGTGGAGGAAATGAGATACATAGCATTTGTGATCTTCTGTGTACTCTTCACACTGTCTATTCGCTGTTTTATCTCACTGGTACTGGGCAAACTAGTTTTCCTCCATGAATTCCTTTGCTACTCTTATAATCTCCGCCTTGTCATCATCCGACAGGACTTTTTCCTTCTCTATCTTCTGCATAAGAGAAGGCTCAAATCTATGAAAATGATGAAGGAGTTCTTCTCTCTTATTTACTATTTCCTCTACAGGAACATCGAGAAATACCTTTCCTATGGCAGCAACAAGTGTCACAACCTGCTCTGAAAGTGAAAGAGGATTATTCTCCTTCTGACGAAGCAGTCTCATAAGTCCCTGACCGTAGCGGAGCTGTTTCTTGGTAGTATCATCCAGTTCACTTGAGAACTGTGTGAAGACTTCCATCTCCCTGTACTGTGCAAGGTCAAGACGGAGGCTTCCACAAGCCTTCTTCATAGCCTTTGTCTGTGCAGCACCGCCGACACGCGAAACCGAAAGACCTACATTTACGGCAGGTCTCTGACCCGTGAAGAACAGACTGCTTTCAAGGAATATCTGACCATCAGTGATGGAAATGATATTCGTAGGTATATATGCAGAAACATCTCCTGCCTGAGTCTCAACTATAGGGAGTGCCGTAAGGCTTCCACCACCGAGATCATCACTGAGATGTGCTGAACGTTCCAAAAGTCTTGAATGTAGATAAAAAACATCTCCCGGATAAGCCTCACGTCCCGGGGATCTCTCGAGAAGAAGACTCATCGATCTATAAGCAATCGCATGCTTACTTAGGTCATCATAGACTATCAGGACATCCTTGCCTTTATTCATAAAGTATTCTCCAAGTGCCGTTCCGGCATAAGGAGCAATATACTGAATAGGAGCTGTTTCTGAAGCAGATGCGTTTACGATTATGGTGTAATCCATAGCACCCTTTTTCTCAAGAGAATGCCAGAGTCTCGCAACGCTGCTCGCTTTTTGTCCTATGGCAACATATATGCAGACTACATCCTTGCCCTTCTGATTGATTATTGTATCAACAGCAATGGCTGTCTTACCGGTCTGTCTGTCACCAATGATAAGCTCACGCTGACCTCTTCCTATAGGGAACATCGAGTCAATAGACAGAAGTCCTGTGTCCATCGGTTCATTTACAGGCTGTCTTGATATGATTCCCGGCGCCGGGCTCTCTATAGCTCTGTAACCGTCTTCTGCTATTACACCCTTTCCGTCTATAGGATTACCGAGGGCATCTATGACTCTTCCCAGAAATGCATCGCCCACAGGGATACCCGCAGTCTTCTTTGTTCTTCTGACACGGCTTCCCTCAGATATATTGTCATCATCGCTGAAGAGGATAGCACCGACCTCAGAACGTCTCAGATCCTGAACCATACCTCTTGTTCCGGTTTCGAATTCAACTATCTCACCATAAGTGACATGGTTAAGTCCTGTCAGTATGGCGATTCCATCACCGACAGTCTTTACTACGCCCTCTTCATAAGGAACTACGTCCAGTGACCAGCCATCTACTGCCTGCTTCACCATGCCCGTTACATTTGACGGATCACCGGTTACATGTGAGAGAACATCACGAAGCTGCTTCAGTCTTCCCTTGGCAGACCAGTCATATGTTTCAGGACCCGCCTTAAGTCTGAAACCGGACTTTACGCTCTTATCCTCAACGAAGATTATCTTATAATCTTTATTATATTTTTTCTTAAGGAATACGCGGAATCTCTCCTCCTGCTCCGGAGTCGGAGGTGTCAGAGCGTAGAGATATGCCTTGTATTCAGCACTACCGTTACTGCTCATCTAAGCTCCTTTCGGCATCATCAAGAAATCTCTCATAGGTATCGGATGTATCCTCACCTATAAGAAGTTTTGCAGCTGCATCCATGGCAAGATCCTTGATCTCTGCATTTGCATTTTCAAGTATTCTGTCATGTTCATCTTCAGCTGTACGCTTAGCTCTCTGAATTATCTCTTCAGCTTCTGTCTTAGCTTCTTTTATCCTTGCAGCATTTTCTTTAGAGATTTTTTCATCCGCCTCTTTCTTCATGGCAGATATCTCTTCATCTGCTGCAGCCATTTTCTCTTCATATTCCTTCTTAATTGCTTCTGCTTCTTCCTTATCATGAACACTGTCTTCCTTCATCTGCTTATAATCAGACAGCCTTTTATCCATGAAATCCCTGACAGGCTTATAAAGAATAAAGTATAAGCCAAAGAAAAGGATAACGAGATTCAGCATATGCAGAAGAATCTGTTGAAAATCTATATTAAGTGGCATGTTCTTTTCCTCCGGTTACATGACAAAGACTATAAGTATGGTAACGATCAATGCGTAAATAACAACCGTCTCTATGAATACAAGTCCGAGCATGAGCGTCGTTCTTATCTTTCCGTCTGCCTCAGGCTGACGTGATATACCATCTACTGACTTAAAGATTGCAAGCCCCATACCGATTGCACCACCAAGTGCACCAAGTCCTATAGCTATAGCAGCTGCAATAGCTTTTGTTCCGTTTTCAGGAGCAGCCTCGTTTACAATGGTAGTTGTTGTTCCGGTATCCTCAACATTATTATCATAAGATATGTCATTTCCCGCAGGTGCTGCAAGAGCCTTCTTTGCAGGAATGAATGCGCAGGTTGCTACAAGAGCAAATGCGATAAGTAATAATGCTGCAATTCTTTTTCTTAATGTTTTCATATCTGTTCTCCTCATTATATATAATCTGTTATCAACCTTCTGCCGGTTGTGGTTCTTCTGCTTTCTTTTCTTTCTTCGCTGCCTCATGCTTTTCTGAAACCTCGCCGAAATATGTCGAGGTAAGCATCGTAAGTACGTATGCCTGAATAAGTGCGTGCATAAGAGTGAACAGCACGGCAACTATAACAGGAAGCACGAATGAAAGTGAAACGTAATAGTAAACAAGTTCTGTAACGAGCATTCCCGAAAGCAAAGCTCCGAAAAGTCGGAAACTCATTGAAATCGGAAGTGAGAATTCCTTAAGCGTCTTAAGGATTCCCTTGAAACCGTTTGACGTCACACCTCCCAGCATGATGATGAGATATGACGAAACGCCCATGGCTATCGCTGCATTTATGTCACAGAGCGGAGCGGGGAGCGTTATGACCTGTCCCTTCGTTCCATTTACCTGCATTCCTATAAGCTCGAATATGGTTCCTATGAAGATATAACTTCCGGCAGTGAATATATATCCTGCAACGAAATTATAATTTCCCGGGCTGTTAGTCCGAGCGAGCCCTGTAAAAAGGTCTACCCACGACTCAACAAGCATCTGGAATTTTCCCGGTATCTCTTTAAACCTCGGAACAGCAAAAATTCTTATTCCGATGGCAAACAGCAGTATTGCTGCCGATACCACATACGCAGATATGAGTGACGGATTCACTTCGACAAGTCCGAAGAAGCTCACCCTGTTATTTTCATGGAGAACCGCATCCTTCATGGTCTCCTGTATGGTCTCCTCATGTTCGGTATGACCCGTCAGGATTATGCCTACAAGAAGGAGAACTACCAGGGATATGAAGATGATCCATGATATTTTCTTTCTTTTGCTGCTCAAATACTCATCCCCTTTACCTATGGAATAATTTCTTTGTCTGATATACAGGCTCGCATGTCAGGTTGACTCCGAGCTTCTTGAAAGTATTCTCATCTACACTTGAAAGTATTACTGTTGAATGAACTTCGCATCCACGGAGCTTATCCAGCTGATCCATGGCTTTTCTTGTATTCTCATCTGTCCTTGCACATATGGTAAGTGCTATGAGAATCTCATCTATATGAAGTCTCGGATTGTGGCCACCGAGTCTTTCTGTCTTAAGATGCATGATTGGCTCTATAACCTCAGGCATTATGAGCTTGATGCTGTCATCAAGTCCTGCAAGAACCTTGAGTGAATTAAGAAGCATTGCTGAGGAAGCTCCGAGAAGCTCTGAAGTCTTGCCTGTTACTATATTTCCGTCCGGAAGCTCTATAGCCGCTGCCGGCTCGCCTGTAAGCTCAGCCTTGGTATTTGCCGCTGCAACAACAGGTCTGTCCTGAACACCGATTCCGCTCTTCTCCATGAGGAGCTTAATCTTGTCTATCTCAGCCTGCGATCCATTTCCCTTACGGACTTCACACTGGGCTGTGTAATATCTTCTTATGATCTCCTGATTTGAAGCTGCCCTTACAGCGTCATCGTCAACGATACAGTTTCCTGCCATATTTACACCCATATCTGTAGGTGACTTATATGGAGATTCACCGTAGATCTTCTTGAACATTCCATTTAATACCGGGAATACTTCTACGTCACGGTTATAGTTTACTGTCGTTTCACCATATGCCTCAAGGTGAAATGGATCGATCATGTTTATATCATTCAGATCTGCCGTAGCAGCTTCATAAGCAAGATTTACAGGATGATTGAGAGGGATATTCCAGATAGGGAATGTCTCGAACTTTGCATAGCCTGCATCAACTCCGCGCTTATGCTCATTGTAGAGCTGTGAAAGACATACAGCCATCTTTCCGCTGCCAGGTCCCGGTGCTGTTACAACGACGAGAGAATGCTTTGTCTCAATATAATCGTTCTTACCATAGCCCTCGTCACTAAGGATAAGAGGTACGTTGCTCGGATAACCTGGGATTGAGTAATGTCTGTAAACCTTTATGCCGAGAGCCTCAAGCCTCTTCTGATAATTCACGGCACTCTCCTGTCCGGCAAAACGTGTGAGAACCACGCTTCCAACATAAAGTCCGTAACCTCTGAATGCATCTATCAGACGAAGAACATCCATGTCATAGGTTATACCGAGGTCGCCTCTGACCTTGTTCTTCTCTATATCGCCTGCGTTGATTACTATAACTATCTCAACGTCTTCCTTTATCTGAACAAGCATGTTTATCTTACTGTCAGCAGCAAATCCCGGAAGTACTCTCATGGCATGGTAATCATCGAAGAGCTTTCCGCCGAATTCCATGTAGAGCTTTCCACCGAACTTTCCGATACGTTCCTTGATGTGCTCTGACTGCATTTTCAAATACTTGTCATTATCAAATCCTATTTTGTTCATGTGATGTCCCTTTCTGTTTTATAATCCCTGCGCGACTTCTCTAGCGGATGGCGGCGAATGCCATGTCTGCTATGTAGAGCAGCACCATGATGATACCTTCGCGTCTTGAGATTGATCGGTCCTTTATACAGAATAAATAAACTATTGTACTTACGATGATCAGTATTGTCATGTCATACATCGAAGCCGAAATCACCGCTATCGGATGGATAGTTGATGATACGCCGAGTATGAGGAGCAGGTTGAAAATGTTAGAACCTACTACATTTCCTACAGCAAGTCCTGTCTCACCCTTACGGGCAGCAACTATGGATGTTACAAGTTCAGGAAGTGAAGTTCCGAATGCGATTATTGTAAGTCCTATAAGTGTTTCAGACATTCCGAAGAATCTTGCTATATTCTTTGCAGAATAAACTACTGCCTCACCACCGCCGACTATAAGAGCCACACCTATGAGGATGAGGAGGAAGCATTTCCATACAGGCATTGCTTTGACCTCTTCTTCTTCAATAGGATGCTTCTTCGCATCTATAATGAGAAATACTATATAACAAACGAATATTACGAGAAGAATGATTCCTATATAACGTCTTACATTGCCGGCTACATCATACATTCCGAGCTCCGGAATCTTCATTTTAAATATCGAGCCTCCGCATGTAAGCAGAAGGATAAGTGCCGTAATGATTATGGAGAATGGAAAATCTCTCTTTACGATTATTTCATCTACAGGAACCTTGTGAATTATGGCACATATACCGAGTACCATAAGCAGATTGAAAAGATTGGATCCGACAACATTACTGAGTGCTATCTCGTTTGATCCTGATAAAGCTGCCACTGAGCTTACTGCCAGTTCAGGTGCACTTGTTCCCATAGCAACGACTGTGAGTCCTATGATGACTCCCGGAACCTTGAAATTTTTAGCCAGTGCAGCACTACCGTCAACGAACCAGTCTGCTCCTTTGATAAGTGCAACAAATCCGACAACAAGTATCAGAAAATTAAGTAATAGTATCATGTCTGAAAAACTCCTTCTGGATTTCCATTTAAACATGGAAACTCACCACAACATAATACTCCTATTTATCCCGAAAGTCTACATCAGAATACCCTTTTACACCATATAATTACGTGGATTATTGCATTCGAAGATGTTATAATGTGATACTAGGGTCACAAGTACAAATCATACGTTTACGTAATGATTTGAGACTTAGTGACCCGCCCAAACACGAGCGGCGCAGTCATTTTGTTCGCAAAATGACGAAAGACGCGAGTGTTTAGCAGCACACAGCACATGAAATGTGCGTGCTGCGTATCATATATAAATGCTAGGTCCAAATCAGGATACATTACTATGAATAAAAGATCACTTCGTGTTTTAGAATTTGATAAGATACTTGATATGCTGTCAGATCAGGCTACTACCGCCGCAGCAAAATCAAGGTGTAAGAAGATAACTCCACGTACTGACATCGAGGAAATACGTACACTCCAGCAGGAAACAAGAGCTGCATTCCTAAGACTCAGCAGGTTTGGAAACATATCTTTCTCCGGCGTCAGGGATATTACCGATATAGTCAGGGCTCTTTCCATAAAGTCGCCCCTTTCTTCAGGAGAACTGCTCACCGTTGCCTCACTTCTCGAAGCAGCAGACGAAGCTATAAAGTATGGTGATAAGCTTTCGGATATAGCCGAAACCGACATACTCTCCGAACGTTTCTCCACACTCTCGCCACTGACGAATGTTTCTTCCGAGATAAGGCGATGCATACCTGCCGAGGGTGAGATGGCCGACAACGCCTCCGGAACCCTTCGCAGCATCAGACGTGAGCTGGCTCAGGCAGATGACAGGCTTCACAGTAAGCTTGATAAGATAATCAAAAATGAATCGATGCGTGAAATGCTGCAGGAAGTACTCATAACTCAGAGAAACGGAAGATACTGTATCCCCGTCAGGGCTGAGTACCGTTCAAAGATTCCGGGCATGGTTCATGACCAGTCAAAGACAGGTGCAACACTCTTCGTGGAGCCTCTCGAGATCGTTTCATTTAATAATCAGATCAAGGAACTTGAAACCAAGGAATCCATAGAGATAGAACGAATACTCGGCGAGCTGTCTCTTATGACTGCCGGATATACAGAAGACATTAATTTTGATTATAAGCTCCTGACCGAGCTGGACTTCATATTTGCGAAAGCCCGTCTTGCAACAAAGATGAAAGCTTCCGAGCCGGTGCTTCGTGATGATGGAATCATAGATATCAAGAAGGGTATTCATCCTCTTCTTGCAAGAGATACAGCTGTTCCCGTAGATATAAAGCTCGGCGAGGACTATACACTCCTTATCGTTACCGGCCCGAACACAGGCGGTAAGACCGTCTCACTCAAGACTCTGGGGCTTCTGACACTTATGGGTCAGGCAGGACTTCATGTACCTGCACAGGATGGAACCGTATTATCCTGCTTTAATGATGTTTTTGCAGATATAGGCGACGAGCAGTCGATAGAACAGAATCTGTCAACCTTCTCGTCACATATGAGCAATATAGTTTATATAACAAAGCATGCTGACAGCTCATCGCTGTGTCTTTTCGATGAGCCGGGCGGTGGAACCGATCCGGTGGAAGGTGCCGCGCTCGCGATGTCCATACTCTCCTACCTTAAAGATAAGGGTGCAAGAGTCATGGCCACTACACACTACAGTGAGCTTAAGACATTTGCGATATCGGAACCGGGCGTTATGAACGCTTCATTTGAATTTGATCTTGAAAATATGCTTCCGACCTACAGACTGGTTCTGGGAGTTCCCGGCAAATCCAATGCTTTTGCCATATCAAAGCGTCTCGGTCTTTCTGACAGGATCATCGAAAGCGCAAAGGAAAGGCTCGACAGTACAGCCCTGGAAATGGAAAATGCCATTACCGATCTTCAGGAGCTGAAAAAAGAAACCGAGAAAGACAAACAGGCTATTGAGGCATATGAGGAAGAGGTAAGACGTCTCCGTCAGTCCCTTAAAGACAAGGAATCCCATCTTGATATGAAGAAGCAGGATATCCTTGATGCCGCAAGGGAGGAAGCGAAGGAGATCATCGAATCAGCAAAAGAAGAAGCCGACCAGGCCATAAGAGATTACAACAAATGGCTTCAGAGTCCCGGAAAGGCCGATATCTCCAAGATGGAAAAGAAGCGTTCCGAACTCCGCGAGAAAGGCAAGAAGCTTTCGAAGGCTGAAAAAGGCGGCTCTAAGCCTGAAAAATCAGGCCATAAGTCGGGCGACTTCCATATTGGTGACCTTGTACGGGTAATAAGCCTCAATATGGAAGGACATATACTTGAACTTCCTGACCAGAAAGGCATGGCACTGGTAGGTCTCGGAATTCTTTCATCAAGGATTCATATCGATGACCTTCTCATACTTGAGGAGCCAGGCACTGTTTCATCCGGAAATGAAAGGAAATCGTACATGTCAGCCGGCGACACGAGTTTCGGAAAGGGCTATACATTTAACCCTGAGATAAATCTTCTGGGAAAGACAGTTGATGAAGCCATAGCCGAGCTCGATAAATTCCTTGACGATGCCATCCTGGCGCATGCTGAGACTGTCAGGGTTGTCCATGGCAAAGGAACCGGAGCCCTTCGTAAGGGAATTCATGAATATCTTAGAAAAAAGAAATATGTAAAGAAATTCAGCCTTGCCGAATACGGCGAAGGTGATGCAGGCGTTACTATAGTTAAACTGTAAAGAAAGAGGTTAAGATGGAAAAGCAAAGAATACTTATAGTTGATGATGATGAAAACATCGCAGAGCTCATATCACTTTATCTTATCAAGGAATGCTTTGATACAAAGGTTGCATATGACGGCGAGGCCGCTCTGAATATGGTGGACACCTACAATCCGGACCTTATACTTCTGGATCTGATGCTTCCCGGAATAGATGGTTATGAGGTATGCCAGAGAATCCGTAAGGTAAGAAATACCCCTGTCATAATACTCTCCGCAAAGGGTGAGGTTTTTGATAAGGTTCTCGGTCTCAAGATAGGCGCAGACGATTACATAGTCAAGCCGTTTGATTCGAATGAGCTTGTTGCCAGAGTCAGAGCCGTCCTCAGAAGAACAGAGACTGTCTCTGCAGGTGATGATGCACATGAGGAGCAGCCTCCTATAGATTCCAACCATACCGGCGATTTTGTGGAATACGATGGCCTCATAGTCAACATATCAAACTATTCTGTAACATTCGAAGGCAAGCCGGTTGAAATGCCGCCTAAGGAGCTTGAACTGCTCTACTTCCTGGCATCAAGACCAAATCAGGTTTTCACCAGAGAACAGCTTCTGTCACAGCTCTGGGGATATGACTTCATGGGTGATACAAGAACTGTTGACGTTCATATCAAGAGACTCCGTGAGAAGCTTAATACAAACCACAACTGGCAGATCACCACTATCTGGAGGATAGGCTACAAATTTGAAACCTTAAACCAGTAACTTACGATACACAGGAAAGGGATATGCTATGCAGCGGTCCATTCTCGACAGGATATACCTCTTCTTTCTTTTGGTACTCCTGACTTCATTTATCATCATAATCGTCATAACATCCATATCTACAAGACGAACTCTCTCACAGGAGAAGGTTGAGAACCTCCGCAGTGAGACTAAGCTCGTTGCGAATCAGACTATAGCATTTTATCTGAACGGCGACATTTCAAAAGATCAGCTTTCCAACTCTCTGCACTATTACGGAGAAGTCCTGAATGCCGACTTCTGGTATACCGATACCTTTGGACGAATGGTAGCTATATCTAACAGACAGAATGACACTCTTGATGAAGATGAGGATAAAAATGCAACGAAGAGTGATTCTACAAAAAAATCCACTATATATTTTGATAACATCCCAAGAAACATTTATGAGGTTGATAAGAACTATAAGCTTCATGAGGAATTCGTTGAGACCGGTAACTTCTATGAACTGTATTCCTCCGATGTCGTTACCATCAATATGCCTCTTATATTCTCACAGGTGAATGAAAATGGAGAAGAAGTCAGAACCGGAGGCGGCACTCTCATATGCCACGCATCCGTCACATCCGTCAACAGTCTCCTGATGAATATCTACGGTATGATCTATATACCATGCCTTTGTATAATCCTCGTTTCATTTACACTTCTCTGGCTGCTTTCCAACAGGGTTATTCAGCCGGTTAAGAAACTTTCCACAGTTGCCAAGGAATATTCTCAGGGTAACTTCGGTGCAAAGACGGGAATAGATTCCAACGATGAGATCGGTCAGCTCGCCAAATCCATGGAGTACATGGCCGATGAGTTATCAAAGCTCGAACAGTACAGGCATGACTTCATTTCAAACATATCGCACGATTTCCGTTCGCCTCTTACATCCATCAAGGGATATGTTGAGGCCATTCAGGACGGTACCATTCCTCCTGAAATGCAGGACAGATATCTCGGAATAGTCTTAAATGAAACGCAGAGACTTACTAAGCTTACTCAGGGTCTTCTCGATCTGAACAATTTCGATATGTACGGACAGTACCTGAAGCTTTCTAAATTCGACGTAGCTGAGATCATCAACCCAATGCTCAATACATTTGAGATAAAATGTATCGAGAAAAACATAGCGATCTATCTTAATAACTCTGCAACGGACACTATAGTATATGCCGATCAGACAAAGATTCAGCAGGTTATATATAATCTTATTGATAATGCTCTTAAATTCACGCCTATGGGCAAAAGAATCTTCATCACCATTACTGAGCAGGGTGATAAAATCCTGATTTCGGTTAAGGATGAAGGTATAGGAATGGATGAGAATACCATAAGAAAGATATGGACCAGATTCTATAAGGGTGATGCTTCGAGAGGTAAGAATAAGCAGAGCTCAGGTCTGGGACTTGCGATAATTAAGGAGATCATCAGGGCTCATAATGAGAATATCGATGTGACGAGTAAGCCTGGAGAAGGATCGGATTTCTTCTTCACACTGACCAAAGCTTCGGCTGTTAAAATTGAGGAATAGTAATATATAATACGATTGAGACAAAATAATATATACGATTGAGGCACATATATATATATGTGCCTCAATCGGTTTATCAATATATTAGTATTAATGAATCTTTATATAAAACATAACACTATATATTATTCTCAATTTTAACTATAAGCCGTGGGCTTATGTTAAAAGACGTATTTTTGCTGTATGTGGTAGCTGATAAAGAAGAGGATCGTATCGATTATCGCTTTGATCACGACTTCCGGCATGAAGGTGATGAAGTGGCAGGCGAGGGTTACGAGTCCTGCACTGGCTGCCATCTGTATCACTGCAAGAAGTACATATTTGCCGGCTGAGCTGCCGACTCCTTTCCTGCTTTCAAATACCAGCTTACGGTTGATAGTATAATTGTAAGTAGCAGAGATTACTCTGGCTATCACTGTCGATATAATAATATATGATGCTATACTTCCTTTCAGGAAGTGACACAGCACTGCAAAAAGCAGAAGATCCAGCAGACATGATGAAAGTGCTGAGAATATGTATTTCAGGAATCTTGCACCCAATATCTTATATATCTTGATGGAATCAAGAAATGGATTGAAATGTGTCTGATGATTCTCTTTTGAATCATATACTGTCTTGATAGGAACTTCTATGATCGGATAATCCTTTGCTTCAAGGAGCATCCTTGTCTCAAACTCAAAACGTTCTCCCTTTACATCGAGAAGTTCTTCCATGAACTTGATCGGGATTCCTCTGAGTCCTGTCTGGGTATCTGTGACATGAACTCCTGCTACATAAGCAAAAACCTTCTCGGTTATCTTATTTCCCATCCTACTCTTCCATGGAACATCTTCTGTATCGAAGCTTCTCACTCCCAGGATAAGATTGTCTTTACACTCTTCCAGCTTACTTGAAACCGACTTGATACATTCAACTGTATGCTGTCCGTCTGAGTCTGCTGTAACAGCACCTATAGCATCAGGAAAATGATCCAGAACGCCCTGGAAAGCCGTCTTAAGTGCACGTCCTTTTCCTCTGTTCACATCATGCTTAAGGAATATTCCACCGTGCTTTTTTATTATGCTGTCAGCTTCCTCGAAGATGCTGTCAAACTCCGGCTTGCTCCCGTCATTTACAAGAATGACAGGAGCATCCGTATTTTCATCCAGATCCTTCAGGATTGCTATTAATCTTTCATCCGGCTCATAAGACGGAATAATAATTGGAATCATATACTGATTACCTCTGAGAAGTTATATTTGAGCAGTTTATTCTTCGCCGCCATCATCTGCATTGTTAGTAGCGGCAATCATATCTACCATACGCCATGAAGCTTCATATCTTACGAAGAGATATTCACTGTCTGTATGGTCCATAACTATTTCACCTGTTCTTGTAAGATGCATAGGCTTATCAAAGCTTATTCTTACTGAGAAGCAGTCATCTGTAATACGTCTGTACTGTGACACTTCAACGTTCTTGAACTTAGGATCTTCAAGTGTATGTGGTGAAGTAAATGTAATGTCAACGCTGGTTGCCCACTGCTTAGCAAGTCCATCATAGTATGAATCAGGAATCAGATACTGGCGTACTGTTTCAAGACCGTAGCTTGGGCCTGAAAGGTCAACCGTATTGAAGAGACTCCATGTTTCAGCTATATTGAGTGCTGTTTCCTTCATGTCATCCGGAATCTCACTCTCAGAACCGAAAGCTGCTTCGTATGTTGTACCATCCTGGGTAAAATCAACATTCTTTCCATTTTCATCTGTTATTGAAACTTCAGGCTCTTTGCTGAGAGCAGGAATCTTGTATTCCTGAACTGAAGGAATATCTATATACTCTTTTGCATTTGCAAAAAGCTCGAGATCTTTCTTTTCGCCTGTAAGATAATCACTGCTTACAGGAATACCGTTAACTGTAACAGAACATCCTTCCGGTGCCCAGATTGAATAATCTGCGAGTGAAGGCATATTCAGGAATTCAGCGCTCTTAATCTTCCAGTCCATGATGGTAAGGATACCGAAAACTGTTTTTGAGTTATATGCGCTGAGTGTAATCTTTGCTATAGCCTCGCCATCTGCAAGGATATCATATATAGGTTCTTCAGTATCGTAGCTCTGTGCATCCTTCTCGTAAGAAAGTGTCTTACCATCAGTTGCAGCTATAAGAGCTTCGAGCTTAAGGTCTGAATCTTCAAACTTACTGCTTTCTTCAGATACAAATCCTTTTGGAAGCTCTTTATTAGCAAGGCTTTCCTTGAACTCTTTGAAATAATCCTCTATCGCATAAGATGACTGTGACTTCTCGAATCTGTTCAGACATCTGTCTGCATATCCAAGGAAAAGTCCGGCACCGATAAGAAGTATAAGCGTATAAACTACACATACACAGAGGAAGTAGAAGGATGGCTTCATCTTAGCCTTACGTTTCTTCTTTCTTGGCCTTGGTCTGTCATAATCATCATAGTCAGGTCTTGGCCTTCTCGGTCTGTCATCATATCTTCTGTCACTCATGATTAGTTACCTCCTTTCTGCTTTACGACGAAAGCATCAGGAAGTCTCCATGATGAATTCTGATAATAAAATGTAACGGATGTCATTTCATAGTTTCCATTGTAATACATACTTGATGAGCTTCCTCCATCGAGGTTCGCTGCATTTACAGCTCCATATTCCTGCATGATTGCTATAAGGTCTGAAGCAGTTGCTCCAAGGTGGCCTGATGTACCACGTCCGTCAGTAACGAGAAGGAGTATAGCCCCATCACTTCTTTGACCTATTGCTGTTCTTGGGTTAGCACCACTTCCCTGTCCGCCAAGCTGACGTGGCTTTCCATTTATGATAAGCGGAACGAAATGGTTATTGGAATCAGATGCCTCGTCCTGGAAAGCAACCGCATCCCTGATTCCCTTTTCCTTAACGTAAGCTTCAAAATCTGCTGAAGATTTACCTGATATATCATCAACTATAAGAATGTTATCGTTATTAAGTCCTATTACATAAAGACCTGCAAGTCCGTAAGGATTATTGTAGGTAATCTCGCCATTCTGAACTACGACACCCATAGGTGAACCACCCGAATTACCTGTAGATACATAAAGTCCACCGTTAACTCCGGCTATAGCTCCTGAATCCTCAACGAGCTCACCAAGCTCTTTACCAAGCTTGCCCCAAGGATATGTACTTCCAACAGATACCTGTGCAGGATCTTTGATGATCATCATCTTTGCGAAGAATGAACGTCCTGATATTTCCTCTATACGGATTCCATTTTCATCGAACTTCTCATCATCCTTTGCAGTAGTCTGATTGGCATCACTTTCAGTTGCCTTGTCACTGACATTGATAAGTGTTGTATCCTGATCAACATCCATTGACTCCATGGAGTTAGTTGATACAATCTCTTCTATCTCCTCGTCAGAACATACCATATGAGCAACGAACTTAAGCTGACCGCTCTCCATGAGAGTTGTGATCAGAAGGTTCCTTGCTGCCTCTGAACTGTTCTTGATCTTGAAAAGCGTGAGATACAGAGTTCCAACACCTATGATAAGTGTTATAAGAACAAGTATCAGAAGTCCGCCTAACATTTTGAGAGCAACCTTAAGCTTGCTCTGCTTCTTCTTTTTCCCTCTTCTTGGTCTGGAGTAATTGTCTTCCATGTGAATTCTCCCTACTGATTTATTATTCTTAAATTAATAAAAATGTGCCATTCCACAATTTATGCACCACAACAAAAAGGCATTCTATGCCTATATCTTGCACATTATACACTATAATTCACTATATGTATATATCTCATATTATTTTTAAAGGATTTATAATAACCTCGGATCAGATATAAAAAGATGATAAAAAATGGAATCAATTCGTATTGAACACCTACTTACCCTATGATATAGTAGGTGAAAGTGTTTTTGTATTATAGAAATTTTAAATAGCACAACCCAGAGGCAGGAGGAAAAGACATGGTATCAACTAAAGGACGTTACGCATTAAGAGTTATGATAGATATAGCAGAGCATGGCGAGGGCGCAAGGCTTCCGCTTAAGGATATAGCTGAGAGGCAGGGAATCTCGAAGAAATATCTCGAGATTATCATGAAAGAACTGGTTACCGCCGGACTTGTTAAGAGCGCAAGCGGAAAGAACGGCGGATATAGTCTCATCCGCCGTCCTGAAGAATATACTGTTTGTGAAATTATTGAAACTCTGGAGGGTTCCCTCTCTCCTGTCGCATGCCTTGCTGACTGCAATTATGAATGCGACCGAAGAGACATCTGCAAGACCCTGCCTATGTGGACTGAATTCGATAATACTATTCACGAATTCTTCCGCAGCAAAACACTGGCGGACTTTGTTTAGAATCCGGAAATCCTGCTATCCATTTACACCTCACCAAAATCCGTATCCATTGCAACCTGCAGCTCATAGTCAGGAAATTCTTTCTTGATGTCTTCAATAACACTGTCATATGTTTCATGCCTATCCTTGGCATTAAAGCTTATGACTATATCAAAACGCATGGTCTTTTCTTCTTTATCCATATAGAAGCCATGCATCTGGCGTATATGTTCATGAGATAATACTATCTCTTCCGCCTTCTTCTTCGCTTCTATTACATCTTTGTCCTTCGTATTTACAGAATACACTCCTATGGCGGTCAGGATAACCTGATGCTTATTGTATACCGCTTCCTGAATACTTCTTATAAGCCGATCCAGGCTGTCAGCCGAATAAGTATCCGGCACTTCAATATGTATTGAACCATTCCATGAATCCGGACCGTAATTGTTAAGAACAAGGTCGTATGCTCCCTGCACGTCTTCAAATTCCGTAACAGTTTCTTTGATGCTCTTCGAAAGATCCGGATCATTTCTCTCTCCAAGAAGCTGAGAAACCGTTTCCTTCATCATCTCAAATCCGGACTTTATGATTACGAGAGATATTATGGCACCAAGCCAGGCCTCTAATGATATGTGGAAAATAAGGAATATCCCTGCTGCCACAAGAGTTGATGCCGATATAACAGAATCAAGAGTTGCATCTTCACCGGAATTAACCAGTGATGCAGAATTAACCTTCTTACCTACACTCTTAACATATCTTCCAAGCACTATCTTAACAACAACTGCTACTGCCACAATAATAAGAGAAACCGTAGAATAATCCGGAGTGACAGGATTAATAATCTTCTTCACTGATTCAACCAGGGATGTAACACCGGCATAGAGCACTATGACAGCTATTATCATAGCACTTAAATACTCTATACGTCCGTACCCAAAAGGATGCTTTTTATCCGGTTCGCGTCCTGCCAGCTTAGTACCTATTATCGTTATAAGCGAGCTTCCTGCGTCAGATATATTGTTTACTGCATCCATAACAATAGCTATAGAATTGCTCAGAATACCGATTACAGCCTTGAAAGCGGCAAGCATTACATTTGCAATTATACCTATGACACTTGTTCTTACTATGATTTTATCTCTGGATATGGAGTTTTTATCCTCGCTATTCTGCAATTTATAATTCATAATCCAACACCCATTATCCCAATACCGCTCTGATATTCTATCTCTCAAGAAACTTATACAGTAGCCTGTAGAGTTCCTTTGTATCCTTCTCCGAAAGCGGTGATACGCTTTTTGCAAGTTCAAATGGAATGTCCTTACATTTCTCCTTAAGAGCATTTCCTTTTTCAGTAATGCTGATGATAGTTACACGCTCGTCTTCCTTTGAACGTCCTCTGGTTACGTATCCTTCCTTTTCAAGATTCTTCAGAAGAGGTGTGAGGGTCCCTGCATCGAGATGAAGGATGCTCCCAAGCTGTCCGACTGTAACGTTCTCCTTCTCCCACAGCACCATAAAAACTATATACTGCGTGTATGTCAGCCCAAGTGGCTTCAGATACGGATTATAAGCATTAACTATCTTTCTGCCACATGCATACATAGGGAAGCATAACTGATTCGTAAGTAAAAGCTGTTCATATTCCTGTGCCATATTAATCGTCCTCTAAATCATTCTTACTCTATAGTAATCCTTCAACAAACTTATCTACCTGATCCATCTTTTCGGTTGGCTCAAATCTTGCAACCACATTTCCGCTTCTGTCTACTATGAACTTAGTAAAGTTCCATTTAATCTCAGGATTATTTTTGTAATCCTTATCAATCTTCTTGAGCATAGCGCTCATCGCGAGAGCTGCCGGTCCTTTTCCAAATCCGGCGAACCCCTTCTGTTCTTTCAAATATTTGAAAAGTGGGATGGCTGTTTCTCCATTTACGTCTGACTTCTTCATCTGTGGAAACTGGGTATTGTACTTAAGCTGACAGAACTCATGTATCTCATCGTCTGTTCCCGGTGTCTGCCCTGCGAACTGATTGCAGGGAACATCGATAATCTCAAACCCTCTGTCATGATACTTTTCGTACATAGCTTCAAGGTCCTTGTAATGAGGTGTAAATCCACAGCCCGTAGCAGTGTTTACAACAAGAACCACCTTTCCTTCAAATTCCTTCATTGATATCTCTTCGCCTGCAGCTGTCATTACGCTCTGATCATAAAATCCCATGATATGTACCTCCTTTGGAAATGAAATGTTGTTAACTATGTTTTACCAAATTATATTTGACCAAATATATTTTGTCAACCTTTTTTCATTTCTCAATAGGATAATATGATCACCGCCTGTTTATCGCATCTACCGAATCCTTGTAATGAGTGAGCAGTGCTTCGTGGTTCGCTTCAACCTTTTCCGGTTCTCCGTTCTTGGCTGCAAGCTCCAGAACGAGTGCTTCATCGGCAAGCGAATTAAGTCCAATAGTCTTGGAGAGGCTCTTCAAAGAATGCGCATTAATACCATAGGATTTCCAGTTCTTATCTACAAAATCCTTTTCCAGTGCTGCACTTCTCTCCTCATATTCATTTACAAAATCAGAAATGATATCAAGATAGAATTCCTTATCATTCATTGTATATGTCAGACCTGTCTTAACATCCAGACCTGCCTGAGCCAGCTTATTGAGATCTTCATCCTCATACATCTGCTCGTCATCTGACTTTGAATCCTGTGTATCATCAGTAACGGAATCAGATTCCTCAGATTCTGAATTATCGACTACTATTCTATCTTCCGGAAGCCATTTCCTGATCATCTCAGACAGTTCCCATCCATTAATAGGCTTTGAGATATAGTCAGCAAAACCTTTCTCAAGGTACATATCTCTTGCGCCCGAGATGGCATTTGCGGTAAGTGCGATAACAGGAGTATTGCTGATATCTATGTCCGGATCTTCCACCAGTTTTTCCAGTGTTTCAATACCGTCCATCTGAGGCATCTGGTGATCCATGAAAATAATATCAAACTTATATTTTCTGATAAGTTCAATGGCCTCAGCTCCGCTTCCTGCCGTATCTATCTTCATCTCTGATTTATTCAGGAGTCCTTTAAATACCTTCAGGTTAGTTTCTACGTCATCAACAACCAGAACATGCGCATCCGGAGCCTTAAAGCTTTCCCTGAATACTTTGACATCCTCCTGCATGGTCATATTGGCAGGATCATAATCACCTATAGGTTCGGCGTCCACAACCTTCTGGTTCAGGAAAAAGTAGAAGGTCGAGCCTTCTCCGTATACACTCTTAACCTCCAGATTGCTGCCCATCAGATTAAGACACCTTTGAGAGATAGGCAGCCCAAGGCCTGTACCCTCTATCTTGCGAACATTAGAATCTTCAATACGGCTGAATTCCGAGAAGAGAATCGCCGTGTTTTCTGCTTTGATTCCCACACCTGTATCTCTTACTGCAAAGAAAAGATGTACATTTCCATTTTCCGGCTGTTCAGCCTTGATCTGAAGAGTCACTTCGCCCATTTCTGTATATTTAACAGCATTTGTCAGCAAGTTTGTAAGTACCTGTGCAATTCTTATATCATCGCCTTCCATTTTTCGCGGAATTTTACTGTCGACTTCAACATTAAGCTTGAGGCCTTTTTCATTAGCCTTCGGAGTTATCATTCTTACAAGTCCCGAGACCATCTCCGTTATACTATACTCCTCCGGTATGATTTCCATCTTTCCGGCCTCAATCTTTGAAAGATCAAGAATATCATTTACGATAGAGAGCAGAGTCTGTCCGCTGTCCTTAATATCAGAAGCATAATTAAATGTATCGTTCTCCTTTGTTTCACGAAGGATCATTTCATCAAAACCAAGAATTGCATTTATCGGAGTACGAATTTCGTGAGACATATTTGCAAGGAAGTCACTTTTCACCTGGTTTGCATGCCATGCTTCCTGCTTTGCAGTTTCAAGCTCGTCCATAGTCTTTATAAGCTTACGGTAGTCAGGTGTTTCGAGTGAGAATACAAGCATAAGGAGAGCTACAGGAATAAGCGCATACGTGAGATATACATCAGGAACAACAAATGCCTGGAGTATCATTGCGACAAAAACAACCAGAATAAATGCCAGACTTGAAAGACGCTGTTTTCTGTTAAAACAGTTTTTGTATTTGAGAATCTGAACAAGAGCTCCTATAACGAAGATACTTGGAATGATATAACCGAGAATATACATTGGGCCGTGGCAGTATCTGCCTTCCTCATCAAAGTAGAAAGCAAGTTTTGTAAATGGATTCAGAAGCCCATGTATGACATAGAAAATATATATTATCCGTCTGATGACGCTATATACTTTATTTTCAACGAGAACATCTATGTGGCTGGCAACATACCCTTCGAACTCAACGGCTGTGGCAGCAACGCACATATAGTAACAGGTGTTCATAAATAGATTGAACATATTCCACTTCGGGTTTTCAAGTGAGAAAGAAAATGCTGTGAGTATGTCCAGTATTATCGCAATCAAAATAAAGTAAAGAAGCTTCTTAAATGCTTTATCACTTCTAGTCGTAACCACATAATTCATGTGGAAATAGAAAGCGATGACCAGTGTGATCACAAGTCCCATTATTTCAAAGTCGATATTATACTTCAACATAGGCTTTACCTCCCCACAAAAACAGTATATCACAAATGGTAATCTGCGACAAAAGAATGTGATAATATCAGAACAGAACAAGACGGATGTCATCCCTGCAGCATACTGCCGATGACACCCGTCTTATATTCTTTATATTATGATAGCACTATGGAATTAATTCTCACTTGCGAAAAGTGGTGTTGAATAATATCTGTCTCCACTGTCCGGAAGAAGTGCAACTATAACCTTGCCCTTGTTCTCAGGCTTCTTTGCGTATTCGATAGCTCCGTAAAGAGCTGCTCCTGAAGAAATACCTACAGAGATTCCTTCCTTCTTTGCAAGAAGCTTAGCTGTCTGGAATGCTGCTTCATTCGGAGCCTTGAATACTTCGTCAAATACATCTGTATTAAGAACGTCAGGTACGAAGCCTGCGCCTATACCCTGAATCTTATGAGCGCCTGCGTGACCTTCTGAAAGAACAGGAGAATCTGCCGGCTCAAGTGCAACTACCTTGACATTTGGATTCTGCTCCTTAAGGTATTCACCGGTTCCTGTTACTGTTCCGCCTGTACCTACACCTGCTATGAATATATCTACATTTCCATCTGTGTCCTTCCAGATTTCAGGACCTGTTGTAGCCTTATGGATTGCTGGGTTTGCAGGGTTGATGAACTGCCCCGGAATGAATGCTCCTTCTATCTCCTTTGCCAGCTCTTCAGCCTTAGCGATAGCGCCCTTCATACCCTTTGCGCCTTCTGTAAGAACTATCTCTGCGCCATAAGCCTTGAGAATGTTTCTTCTCTCAACGCTCATCGTTTCAGGCATTGTAAGGATTGCACGATATCCCTTTGCTGCTGCTATGGCAGCAAGTCCGATACCTGTATTTCCTGATGTAGGCTCGATGATAACAGAACCTTCCTTGAGGAGTCCCTTCTCCTCTGCATCCTCGATCATCGCCTTTGCGATACGATCCTTAACACTTCCTGCCGGATTGAAGTACTCAAGTTTTACAAGAACTGTAGCTTCAAGTCCAAGCTCCTTCTCAATATTAACTACTTCAACAAGCGGAGTATTTCCAATAAGCCCGAGTGTTCCCTTATAAATATTAGCCATGTCTTTTTCCTCTTTCTTTTTTATTTTTATATTCAGTTTATATCGCATTGAATGCATTTTCAAGGTCTTCTATGATATCAGCAATATTCTCTGTTCCGATAGAAAGTCTGATAGTGCTCTGGAAGATGCCCTGATCAGTGAGCTCTTCTTCTGAAAGCTGTGAATGTGTTGTAGATGCCGGATGGATAACAAGGCTCTTCACGTCTGCTACATTTGCAAGAAGTGAGAAAATCTTAAGGTTATCTATAAACTTCCAAGCTTCATCTTTTCCGCCCTTAATATCAAATGTAAAGATAGATGCTCCACCATTCGGGAAGTACTTCTCATAAAGTGCATGATCAGGATGATCTGCAAGTGATGGATGATTAACCTTTGCAACCTTTGGATGATTAGAAAGGAATTCTACAACCTTCTTTGTATTCTCTGCATGTCTCTCAAGTCTGAGTGAAAGTGTCTCAACCCCCTGAAGAAGAAGGAATGCGTTGAATGGTGATATTGTAGCACCTGTATCACGAAGAAGTATAGCACGGATATATGTTACGAATGCTGCAGGTCCTACTACATCATAGAATGATACGCCGTGATAGCTTGGATTAGGAGCTGCTATATTAGGATACTTTCCGCTTGCGCTCCAGTCAAACTTTCCGGACTCAACTATAATACCACCGAGTGTAGTTCCGTGACCACCGATGAACTTTGTAGCTGAATGAACTACGATATCTGCACCGTGCTCGATAGGTCTTATAAGGTAAGGTGTACCGAATGTATTGTCTATTACAAGTGGAAGTCCGTGCTTATGTGCTATTTCAGCAATAGCATCTATATCAGGAATATCACTGTTTGGATTTCCGAGTGTTTCGAGGTAGATAGCTCTTGTGTTCTCCTTGATCGCACCCTCAACTTCTGCAAGGTTATGTGCGTCTACGAATGTTGTTTCAATGCCATACTGTGGAAGTGTATGTGCAAGAAGGTTGTAGCTTCCACCGTAGATAGTCTTCTGAGCTACGATGTGACCGCCGTTTGCTGCAAGAGCTTCAATTGTATATGTGATCGCAGCTGCTCCTGACGCAAGTGCAAGTGCTGCTGAACCGCCTTCAAGAGCTGCGATTCTCTTCTCAAGAACATCCTGAGTTGAGTTTGTAAGTCTTCCATATATGTTACCTGCATCTGCAAGTCCGAATCTGTCTGCTGCATGCTTACTGTTATGGAATACATAAGATGTTGTCTGATAAATAGGAACTGCCCTTGAATCTGTTGCCGGGTCTGCCTGTTCCTGTCCTACGTGTAACTGAAGTGTTTCAAATCTGTAATCGCTCATTTTTTTGTTCTCCTTATTCTATATTTTAATTTATTGTTTTAATGTTTTTTGCGAAGATCGTGTTTTAAATGTATCGTTAACGGGTTTAAAAAACCCGGGAGTTTTTATTTTCCTCCCGGGCACATGGCTTTCTAATCAGTGATACAGCAACATCGTGCTGTTAAGAGGCATGTAGGTAAGCATCCTAACGCCCCAGCCATATGGTATGCCCGGGAGTTCTGCATTCGACAACAACACATCATGTATTCTTTTTTTAATGCTGTAAATGTAGTCATTTCCTTTTGCCTCCTTTTTGTATTTGTTCATATCTCTTCTGAACATGGGTGCATGATATCATCATTCACCTACCAAGTCAATAGGTGTAGTCATACCTAAAAACTTTCGTTAGTTATAGCTTTTGCCTATAGCCCGGTAACACCTTATAAGACATAGCTTTACACAACAAAAAACAGCCCGAATCTATTCGATTCGAGCTGTCATATATACATTTATTATCTTGAACATTTATAGAGAAGATCTTCCCATCTTCTATCAACCTCTGCCTGGTACTGAGCAAGAAGCTCTTCATTTTCAGGCTTGAAGAGATGCTTGAAACGTCCCTGTGGGCGAAGGAAGTCTTCTATAGGAAGCTTATTCTTAGGCTCATAGTTAAGTATCCACTTACCTTCCACTACTTCGAAGAGTGGCCAGTAGCAAGTCTCAACTGCAAGTCGGCAGATCTCCATGATGTTAGGAGTATCATATCTCCAACCTCTTGGGCATGGTGCCATTACATTCAGGAATGCCGCACCCGGAGTATATATTGCCTTCTCTGCTTTAACATAAAGGTCCTTCATTGTACTTGTAAATGTACTCTGACCAACGTAAGGGATATCATGTGCTGCAATTATGCTTGCAAGATCCTTACGATTCTGCATCTTACCTGTACTCTCTGTTCCTACAGGAGTTGTAGTAGTATCTGCATACATAGGTGTAGCAGACGAACGCTGGATACCTGTATTCATGTAAGCCCCGTTATCGTAGCATACATATACAAGGTCATGATTACGCTCCATTGCACCTGAAAGTGACTGAATACCTATATCGTAAGTACCACCGTCACCACCAAATGTGATGAACTTATATGTATCATCTATCTTACCGCGCTTCTTAAGTGCATTGTACGCTGCCTCAACACCTGAGAGTGTTGCGCCTGCACATGCAAATGCATTATGTATGTAGCTGTCTTCGTAAGCTGTATATGGATACATGAAGGTTGATACCTCAAGACATCCAGTTGCATTTCCGATAACAGCATGATCCTCTTCCTTTAATGCACGAAGGACTGTTCTGACTGCTATAGAAGCACCGCAGCCTGCACAGAGTCTGTGTCCCGGAGCAAGTCGTTCCGGTTTATTCATTACTTCTTTGAATTTAAAAGCCATCCTACTTCTCCTCCCTGCTTCTCAGTCCTATATACTGATACTGCTCAACTTCTTCACCTGCAGCAAACTTCTTCAGATCATCATATACCTTCATGGCATCTTCTTCTGTGTAATCACGTCCGCCTATACCATAGAAGTAATTAAGAACCTTAGAAGTAACTCCTGCATCCATAAGAGCAGCCTTTGTCTCTGTTCCAACAGGACCGCCCATACCGGAGAAGCTCTCTGCACGGTCAAGGATTGCAACTGCTTTGGTATTCTTAAGAGCCTCAGCTATCTCCTCACCAGGGAACGGTCTGAAGACACGGAGTTTAAGAAGTCCTACCTTCTCACCCTTTTCACGGAGAAGATCAACTGCATCCTTGGTATTTCCTGCTGCTGAACCGATGATGACTATTGCATATTCAGCATCATCCAGCATATATTCCTCGAAAAGCCCGTACTTTCTTCCGGAAATCTTCTCGAATTTCTCACATACATCAAGAATCACCTTCTTTGCATTCTTCATGGCGATTCTCTGATTCATCTTTGTTTCCATATAAAATGGACTGTTTGCGTAAGGTCCTATAGCCATCGGCATCTCTGAATTGAGAAGGAAGTTTTCAGGCTTATAGTCACCTACGAATTCTCTGACTGTATCTGTATCAAGAGTTTCAATATTCATAACTGCATGGCTTGTTATGAAACCGTCCTGACATACCATCATAGGAAGCATTACATCAGGATGCTCTGTTACAAGGTAAGCCATGATGAAGTTATCATATGCTTCCTGGTTAGTCTCAGCATATACCTGAAGCCATCCTGAATCCCTTGCTCCCATACTGTCTGAATGGTCGCAGTTAATATTAATAGGTCCGGTAAGTGCTCTGTTAACAAGGCAGAGTACCAGAGGAAGTCTGTCAGATGCTGCTATATAGAGTTCCTCCCACATGAATGCAAGTCCGCATGAAGATGTTGCAGTAAGAGCTCTCGCACCTGCTGCTGAAGCACCTATAGCTGCACTCATGGAGCTGTGCTCTGATTCTACAGGTATGAATTCTGTATCTATCTCTCCATTTGCTATGAATGTTGAAACCATCTGAGGTATCTCTGTTGATGGTGTTATAGGAAATGCCGGCATGACATCAGGGTTTACCTGCTTAATAGCGAGGGCAACCGCTTCATTTCCGGACATTCTGTCTCTTTTGCCTGCCATTTACAGCCCCTCCTTCATACTTATTGCTTTGAAGCTGCAGACTGCTGCACATATACCACAGCCCTTGCAGTGATCATAATCGAAATCCTGTCTCTTGCCGTCTTCAACCGGAATGCATGAATCCGGACAGCAAGGTGCACAGAGAAGGCAGTGAACACATTTATCCCAGTTCATCACAGGAGTTTCTGTACGCCACTCACCTGTCTTGAATTCTGCAGAGCCACCGCCGCCATATATCTGATTACCCATAGTAATATCCTGATATGGGCTCTTTTCATTTATCTTTGTAAGATCTGATTTCTGTGACATTACTGCACCTCCTCGAAAGCTCTTCTGAGAGCCTGCATATTGCCTTCGATAACCTCAGGCTTCTTTGCGAACTTATGCTGGTAGGATGCTTCCATCTGGCTCAGGAATTCATCCTTCTCCATGATATTTGCAACCTTTACTATACCTGCAAGCATAGGAGAATTCGGGAAGTATTTTCCGAGAGTCTCCATAGAAATCTTTCTTGCATCTATGGTATATACCTTGCCTTCATATCCATTAAGGAGTGATACTATCTCTTCCTTTGATTTCTCGGTATTTATAAGAATACCGCCATCCTTTGAAAGTCCCTTCGTAACATCTACAGAATGAAGAAGCGTTTCATCTACTACTACAACATAGTCAGGGTAGTAAATGTTTGAATGTGCTCTTATCTCAGTATCGCCTATTCGGTTGTAAGCTGTAATAGGTGCGCCCATACGCTCCGGTCCGTATTCAGGGAATCCCTGAACATACATGCCTGTGCTCCATGCAACGTCAGCAAGTAAGAGAGCCGCTGTCTTGGCACCCTGTCCGCCACGTCCATGCCATCTGATCTCGATATGCTTCCTCATGATCTACTCCATTTCTTTTAATAATTTCGGTCAAAACCGCGCTATGATCCACTATTATAGCACATTTTCGTGATTAGTAAATAGAAAAAACGCCGTTCTTTTAAGGTAGAACGGCGATTCAGACTGTAGACAACCAGCAGAAAGCTGGTTGTTTTTTACATAAGTGGTGCAAAAACCCTGAGCAGTGAATTGAAAACTCCTCCTATGAGTGAAGTTCTTACATCGTCCGGTTTTATCTTCCTGCTCACCTTGAAGGTGGCTTCGGCATCACGTTTTACTTCCATAACTGCACTGTTGTTTGAGAAATAAACTGCATTCTCAAAATGCAGGAAAAGACTCCTGTAATCAAGATTGACAGTACCGACTATAGCCTTCTTATCATCGCTGACCATACATTTTGAATGGATGAATCCGGGCGTATATTCGTATATATCAACCCCGGCCTCATAGAGACGTCCGTAGCTTGCTCTGGTCAGTCTGTAAACTACTTTCTTGTCAGGAATACCCGGTGTAACAATTCTGACATCCACGCCTCTTCTGGCAGCTATACAGAATGCATCCGTGAGTTCCTCGCTCATGATGAGGTATGGTGTAAATACATAAATGTATTTCTCTGCCTGATTTATCATCTCGAGATATGCATTTTCGGAAAGAGTAATGTCATCATACGGCTCATCGCCATATGGCTGTACAAAGCCTTCACCCTTGAAACGTCCGCCGTGATATGCATGAGGCATATAATTCTCGGTAAGGCGGGTCTTGAATGCCTTTGATTCATAAAGCCTTCTGCCTCTCGGATTAAGAGTATCCCACATGGTAAGATACATGAGAGTCATGCTCCATACTGCCTCACCCTTGAGTCTTATTCCGGCATCCTTCCAATGTCCGTAGGGCGAATTGATATTCACGTATCTGTCAGAAAGATTTATTCCGCCGGTGAATGCCTTATAGCCATCCACTATAAGCATCTTCCTGTGATCTCTGTTGTTCATAACGAGCGAGAATATCGGAATAACAATATTGAATCTGTGACAATGGATGTTTTCGTGCAGATCACTCAGCTTCTTGTCATAATTGATCGGAAGATATGCTGCACATCCCAGGTCATCGTACAGAATCCTGACCTCAACACCTGCCTTTGCACGTTCAACAAGCGCATCCAGTATATGCTTCCATATCTCCGCATTTTCTATAGTGAAATACTCAAGGAATATGAAATGTTTCGCACCCTTTATCGCATACATCATCGAATTGTAAAGGCTTTCTCCGGAGCTGTAATAAGTTACATCCGTATTCTTATACACCGGATAATTCATCTCATTCATGAGATAACGTGATGTAGCCGCTGCTCTCCTGTCAAAGGCTTCCATCTCGTCTATTACAGCGCTGTCCTGGATGGAATACGCATTATACTTTTTCTTTGCAGGTTCGGCATTCTTTCTGTAACGATAGCCCTGCTTCTTATCGCCGAAGAACAGATAAAGCGGTACTCCTATAAAAGGCACAATAAGAACAAGCGCGATCCAGCCGACCTTGTACTCCTGAGTCTCGTGTGTCGAGTTCATAAGGAATACAGCGAAGACTACCGCCGCTACCTCAAGAACCACCGCCAGATACTTAGCCATCTCTACAAGCTTTAGGTAATAGAGCACGAGCCAGACTATCTGAAATATTATGAAAATGGCCGTAATATAAATACGGCTGAAGATTATGTTCTTATAGCGTTTCATTTACGAATATACCCTACTTTTCATAATCAATGTCAATGCCCATTTCACGGAATGTCACCAGAAGATCATCAAGTCCGGTGAAAACAATCCCCGTCACACCGAAGGCTTCCGCGCCCTCGACATTATCCTGTCTGTCATCTATGAAAATGGAGTCAGCAGGATCAATATCATATCGCTTAAACAATAGTTCATAGAATTCCGGTTCTGGCTTGACCATAAGCTCATAGCCTGAGATTACTGTTCCGTCAGAATACTGATTAAAAGTGAATTTCTTCCAGTGGATATCAGACAGTCTCTTCGGATAATTTGACAGTATGTATATGTTATAACCTGCATCCTTTATGGACTTGAGCAGGCCTTCCGAATAATCATAAGGCCACGCAATATCCTCGATATGCTCCCAGAAAAGATCAATCTTATCGGCATATTCCGGCATGCGTTCCTTGAAGTAGGCCGGAGCCTCAGCATGATCTCTTACACCTCTGTCCAGATCCTTCCAGAAATCAGTCATGACTACATTGTCCACAAAGAATTCAACCTCTTCCGGTGTGAATCCAAGATCCTTCATATAAGCCCTGTATCTGAAATCTGCCAGAACCCATCCAACATCAAATATTATATTCCTGTACTTCTTCATATATGATACCTTTTCATAATTCTTCGTGCCTTGCGCGATGCATCCTCGCCTCACCCGGGGCATGATTTTTTCAAACACGTGCATATTATAACATGTAAATAAACTACTATAAAGCACAGAACAAAATAAGACGGCTCCCACGTCGGCCGAATGCCTTATGAGAACCGTCTTATTTCATGTCAGTATGCGACTTTATTTATCTGCCAAATACAAGCGTAAATACAGTTCTGTCGCCACCGCCGATACCTTTATCACCAGCAAGTGTAGTAGTCATAGTAACGAGTGTCCAGCCCTGAGCTGCCATCTCATTTAATGTGTCATCGAGAAGATGAAGATTCTTTGCATCATGACCGATGAACTTTTCTTTTAAAACTACCTGCTTTGAAATGTACTGCATAACTATGCCCTCCCTTAACAAATATATATACCGCATAGTATTATACATCAGCTTTCGCCCTCTGTATACCCTTTTTCAACGAATCCCCGTTCTGTTCGTCTTGCTTCCCGCCGAGTCTTCCTGCTCCTGGTGGCATAATAATCCTCCAAATAAATACATAGGGCATCATACCCTGCGTATGATGCCCACAATTTCTTTAAGTCTCTCGTCGAACTCAGGATAGAATTCCTCTTCGTTCTTTGCTTCATATGGTTTGCTGTAAAATGTACTGAGTATGGAAAGCATTATGATTTTTGCATTCTCCTCATTCTCGGCATAACGTGCCTTCTTCTCAGCAAACTCCTTAAAATTATGCCACTTACGGATGAAGCTTTCGTACTGCTCCAGATTCTCTGTATCTATCCATTTACTGACCTTCACTTTGGAACGGTTCTCGGAGATACATTCATTTTTCTGCAGGAAATACTTAAACTTTCCACCCTCATAAACTCTTCCGAGCGGGAAGAGGCGGCATATTCCCGGACGTATGGAATGTATGGTACAGCGTCCTTCTTCCGACAGGAACTGGCATCCCACAGGAATGTCATGAACTACCGGCTCATCGCTTCCGTTCTCATATATAGGTGCTGACTTACCCGACATTCTCATGTGCGGCTGTATAAGTCCGTCCACAAGACTGAGCTCCAGCTCACGGAATATAAAGCTGTCAAAATCCCGTCCGAGACCATGCGTCAGCCTATATACATCAAGTGGATCAAGAAGTATGGACTGCCCCATGTCCGAACTGCAGCATTTGCTGCAGCCGTGACATTCATGGCAGTCCGCCTTAACCATATCATTTAATTCGTACAGACGTCCGTCTGATATTTCATTTAAATCAACTTCTCTTATCATTATTTTCCGATCAGCTTACTATCTTCTCTTACCCATGAGTCTGAGCAGTTTAAGGAAGAGGTTGATGAAGTCAAGGTAGAGGTTCATAGCGCCCCACAGAGCGAGAACCGTCACACTGTAACCCATGTTGTTAGCAGCAAGCTTCTTGATCTTCTGAACATCATAAGCAGTAAGTCCGAGGAATATTACTATTCCGATTATGGTAATAATATAATCAAGCGGACCTGATTCAAGGAAGAAGTTAACAAGTGAACCAACTATGATTCCGAAAAGTCCAATAATACAGATGCTTCCTAAACCTGAAAGATCCTTATTTGTGATTTTGCCATAAAGCGCCATACCACCGAACAGTGCTGCTGTAATGAAGAATACCTTGGCGATAGATGTATCTGTATAATAAAGTAATATTACAGAAAGTGTAATACCGTTAACTATTGCATATGCACCGAAAAGTACTGCTGACATAACAACATTGTTCTTCTTCATAGCACTAGACGCAATAAATACAAGAACAACTTCACCTATAAGAAGTCCTATGAACAGAGGATAACTCTGGAGAATCACCGCGATAAGTCCTGACTGAACTGTTGCAAGCGCTGTGATACCTGTAACCAGAAGCGCTATGAACATATACATAAATGAACCGGTAAGAACATCTGCGAAAGGAGCAGCTATACCCATTCCGCCTGTACCTGTCATTCCGCTTCCTGAATTACCGTAAGGGCCTGTATAACCATATGAATCCTGACTGCCTACGCTTGCAAGTCTGTTGAGAGAATTCATTGCACCACCGTTACCGTATGGGCTTCCGTTCAGCATTGTACGCTCTGCTGCAAGGCGTCTCTGCATATCAGCCTCAGCATACTGAGCTGCATATGGATTACCCACCTGCTGACCGTACTGATTGGTCATCGGAGCCTCATATCCCTGTGGTGCACCATATGGCTGCTGTCCCTGAGCCTGTGCCTGCTGGAATATGTTAGGGCTCTGTCCGCCCTGTGGCTGACTGTACTGCTGATTCATCTCTGGATGATCTTCATAATAAAACTGTGACATTTTTTAACCTCCTTGTCAAAGTTCCGCCGCCTGCCCGTACATGCACATCCGTGCATGCACGGCACTGCGGCTATCTGGTCGTTTCCTTCGGAAACGGCCTACTAAGTTCCGCCGCCTGCCCGCACATGCACCTCCGTGCATGCACGGCACCGCAGCTATCTGGTCGTTTCCTTCGGAAACGGCCTACTAGTGATGGAATAAACGAATTCCTGTAAACGCCATGGCGATGCCATACTTATTGCAGGTCTCTATAACATTATCATCTCTTATTGAGCCACCCGGCTCAGCTATATATTCTACACCAGAGCGGTGTGCTCTTTCAATATTATCTCCGAATGGGAAGAAAGCATCTGAACCAAGTGAAACACCCTTATTGTTCTTAAGCCATTCCTTTCTTTCCTCTCTGGTGAAGACTTCCGGCTTCTCAGTGAAGAAGAGCTCCCATGTTCCGTCGCGGAGAACATCATCATAGTCATCGCTTGTGTAAACATCTATTGTATTATCTCTGTCCGCACGCTTGATACCCTCTTTGAAAGGAAGGTTAAGTACCTTCGGTGCCTGACGGAGGAACCACTTATCTGCCTTATCGCCTGCAAGACGTGTGCAGTGGATTCTTGACTGCTGACCTGCTCCGATTCCTATAGCCTGTCCACCCTTAACATAGCATACAGAATTGGACTGTGTATACTTAAGAGTGATCATAGCGATAGCAAGATCGATCTTTGCTGATTCAGGAATCTCCTTTGCATCTGTCACTACATTTCCAAAGAAGTTATCATCTATAACAAGTTCATTTCTTCCCTGTTCAAATGTAATGCCATAAACATCCTTCTGCTCGATCGGTGCCGGAACATAATCCGGATCAATCTTTATAACACAATAATTTCCGTTTTTCTTCTGCTTAAGGATCTCAAGTGCTTCATCTGAATATCCCGGTGCAACTATTCCGTCTGAAACCTCTCTCTTAACAAGTCTTGCTGTATCAGCATCGCACTCGTCAGAAAGTGAAATGAAATCACCGAAGGAAGACATTCTGTCTGCACCTCTTGCTCTTGCATATGCTGATGCAAGTGGTGAAAGGTCACCGAGGTCATCTACCCAGTAAATCTTCTTCTCGATATCAGTGAGAGGAAGTCCTACCGCTGCACCTGCAGGTGATACATGCTTAAATGAAGTTGCTGCAGGAAGACCCGTAGCCTTCTTAAGCTCCTTTACAAGCTGATATCCGTTAAGAGCATCCAGAAGATTGATATATCCGGGGCGTCCTGAGAGAACCTCTATAGGAAGCTCGCCTTCCTTCATGAAAACTCTTGATGGCTTCTGATTTGGGTTACATCCGTACTTTAATTCTATCTCTTTCACTTTTTATCCTCTTTTCTATTAACTGTTTTTGTTCACGATCTTTGTCTCATACTCTCCACTTTCAAGATCGATGAATCTTGTGAAAAGTGAAACCTTGTTTTCTTCATTAAGAGCATTCCATACTATATCTGTAAATGTATCGAGATCATCTACTGTGATATCAACAGGTGTAGGCTCGCCCTCATAGCTTGGAAGCGGATTGCCGTCACCCATGTAAGTATGAATGAAATGTCCCTCGCCGGCCTTAGGATTATCATATGAGAATGTAAATCTGAGGCACTGATCAGGATCTCCGTTGTTTGACTTAAGTATAGACATCTCGTATGTATAGTCATCATCCACATGAAGAACACCTGATATTCTAGGTGTATAGTTCGGAGCATCCGGCTCGAATTCGCGATTTCTGAGAGATTCTTCAAATGTATCGCCCTGCTCCATGTTCTCATATATAGTATCGGTCTGATCACCATTTGTAACTATCGTATCATTTCCGAGAACCCTTACAGGTGCATATATGATAAGGCTTGGATCCTCAAGCTTTGATGGATCAAATGCCTCAGTCCTTATGCCTTCACCCTCTGTAACAAAAACTCTGTTACGGCTGTTACTGCTTCTTCCCATTATGAAATACGCTATAGCAGCTTTCTTTCCATCAGGGGTTCTTCCTATAACTATGCCCCTTCCCGGATAACTTGTTCTGCCGATTTCCTCTGCAAGATTTACTTTCTGCATTTTTTAATCCTCCCTTTTCTTTCCCCAGAAAAACAGCGCTACCGTTCCGGGTCCTGTATGTGCTCCTATGGTTGCCCCGATAGGGAATATCCTTATCTCCTTAACCTTAGGGAATTTTCCTTTTATAAGATCTACTACAGCCTGTGCATCATCGTAGCATGCAGACTGAGACAGGAAAACCTTGCCGTCATAATCGTGACCATTATCTGCAAGCTCTTCCATCTTCTCAACTATACGTTTTATAACCTTCTTCTTTGTTCTGATCTTCTCTCTCGGGATAAGTCTTCCCATATAGTCAACATTCAGAAGTGGGCATATATTCAGAAGATTTCCTACGAATCCTGCTGTCTTTGAAACTCTTCCGCCCTTTATATAAAATGTAAGGTCCGAAGAGAAGAACCAGTGAATCAGATTCAGCTTATGATCTTCAGCAAACTGATAAGCTTCATCAATAGTCTTACCCTCATCTTTCAGGTCGGCAATCTTATCTACAAGAAGACCGAAGCCCGAAGATGCAGCAAGCGAATCAACTATATATATCTTTCTGTCCGGATATTTTTCTTCAAGCATTGATTTTGCGTTCATAGCCGCATTTACAGTTCCGGAAATACCTGATGAAAGTGAAAGGTGAAGTATATCCTTTCCCTGTTCCAGATATTTGGTGAAATGATCTACGTAGGCAGCCACGGAAACCTGCGAAGTCTTACTCTCTTCGCCGTCTATCATTCTCTGATACATTTCCTCCGGCTTCATGCTCTGCCACATGTCATCCAGATACTCAGTCCCGTTCAGAGACATTGTATGGCTGACATAAACAATTCCTCTCTCCTTTGTATATTCATCGGTAAGATCCGCCGACGAACTACAACTTACAACATAATCTGCCATGTTAAAACCCCTTTAAACTATTGTATATTTACAGTCACGCATTTGACGTATATTTTACAATATACGCATATTTTTGTAAACAAAAGCTAGCTATTTAGAAATGTATCGATTTCTTCCAGATACTTCTTTCCCAAAGCACTGAGCTTCATATTCTTTCTTACGATATAACCGACCGTCATCTTCTCATCCCCCTTAAGAGGCACAGCGCAGTAATCCGCACCGTTCAGTTCCTCACAGATGATACCAGAACATATGGTATATCCATTGAGTCCCAGCATCAGGTTCAGGCTTGTCGCACGGTCACATACCTTGATCAGCTGTCTGTATTTGAAGGTCGGAAGCATCTCCTCTGAGAAGTAAAATGAATTATTATTACCCTGTTCAAATGTAAGGCACGGATAATCCGCAAGTTCTTCAAATGCAATGCTCTTCTTACCTGCCAGAGGATGCGCCTTATGCATATAAACATAGGCATCACAATCGGCTATCGGGTGGAATTCCAGTCCGCCTTCATCGAACATCTTTGTCAGAACCTTACGGTTGAAATCATTTAGATACAGTATTCCTATCTCACTCTTAAAGCCTCTGACATCCGCTATAACATCTGCAGTCCGCGTCTCATAAATAGCAAATTCATATTCGTCCATGCCGAACTGCTTGACCATTCTTGCAAATGCGTCGACTGCAAATGCATAGTGCTGACACGAAACGCTGAAATGCTTCTTCTGTTTCTCGCCTGTTATATATTTCTGCTCTATAAGCTCATACTGATCTACAACCTGCTTGGCATACCCCAGGAACTCCTCTCCTTCCGGAGTCAGTCTTATACCCCTGTTGTTCCTTATAAAGAGCTCTATTCCCGCTTCCTCTTCGAGCTCTCTGATAGTTGTAGAAAGAGATGGCTGTGAAATGAAAAGCTTCTTTGCCGCCTCATTCATAGAAGCAGACTCAGCCACAGTAATAACATATCTGAGTTGTGTAATAGTCATCCGAAAACCTCCGCTACGGTTTTTCCTTTCATTTTAAAAATGAAATTAATATCTGCCATAACGGGATTATCGGTTATTTCGATACATTTTTCAAGAAGCAACGTTGGTTTTTTTATTCAACTTAAGTCCGGATAAAAGGAATGCAGAAACTACGGCAACTATAACCTCAGTAGCTGTGATGGAAAGCCAGATTCCTCGTGTTCCCATAAGTATAGAAAAGAGAAACAAAAGACATATGTTCAGAGATGCCCCTTCACATATGGAAAGAACCATAGCAGCCCTGCTCTTCTCAAGCGACTGGAAGAGTATGAGCACATAGGTATTGAATGCCTTAAAGACAAAAGAAAGTGAAAACATCGGAACTGTCGAATATACATATGGCGTGAGTTCTTCTGTAACTGTCACCAGAAGGTTAGTGATTCCCACCGGAAATATGACTCCGGCCAGAGTACATACAGCTCCAAAAGCGAGTGAAGCCGTCAGAGCCTGCCTGTGTATTTCCAGAATGCGGCCCTTCCTTCCGCCACCGTAATTTTCGGAGATTATCGGCTGAGCCGCCACACCTATTCCTGAGAATACCCCCTGGAACAGAACTCCAAGAGTAGATATGACTCCATATACAGCCAATGCAGACTCATCCGAATACTTCATGATCTGATTATTCAGGAAGAAATAAGAAAGAATAAGGGAAATATTTACGAAGCTTGCTCCGAATCCGTTTTTGACAACAGAAATAAAGGCCTGAATCAGCCCTTTTACCTTCGCGAATCTGAGAGTATTACTCTTTCTCAGAAAATGTATCGACAGTATAATGCACTGAATCACAGAACCGGAAGCAGACGCAAGCCCCGCTCCGTCAATCCCCATTTTCAGTACAAATACAAATATATAATCACCCAGAGAATTACATACTGCACCGCTTATAAGGCCTGCAAGCACAAAAAATGGATCGTTATCATTCCTTACAACACAGGAAAGATAACCCACCAGAAGAAATGTCGGATATGCATATATTATGTATTTCCCATATCCTATGCAGTATGGAAGCAGTTCCTCGCTCGCACCGAACAGCCTGAATATCTCTTCCATGAAGAAAAATAGACCAGCCCAGGATGATGCTGCAAGGATTACTGTAAGAAGAAATGACGCCGTAAAATGTTCATTTCTCTTTTCAGTCTCGCCCCTGCCCTGCGAAACGCTTATAAGGACTGCTCCACCGACTCCTGTAAGAAAACCGAAAAAGTCAGCCAGATTAAAAACCGGCATTACAACAGCAATTGCAGCCGAACCATCCGGGCCTACGCCCTTTCCGACTGCAAGCATATCAACAAAGCTGTATACTGCGATGATCATAGCCCCGCCTACAGCGGGGATAAGATATCTCATATACAGCTTTTTTATATTATCCTCTAGTAAATTCATAGTTTTATTCTCATTAAATGTGCCGCTCGCGACATACGCTGCACTGAGTGCGGGTTGCGAAGCAACCACTAAATAACAAAGTCATAATCAGGCAGTATACTTCTGAGTTTGAAAAAAAGTTAATTTTTAGCATTAGTTATAGGCTTGTCCTATAACAGAATTAGCTGCATTTTCTATTCGAATTAACGCCTCTTCGAGAGTTTTTCTCGGGCACGCCACATTTATCCTCTGGAATCCTCTTCCCGTTTTTCCAAATATGCGGCCGCTGTCCAACCAGAGACCTGCTTTATTTATTATCAGGTCATCCAGTTCCCTTACTTCCAGGCCGAGCTCTCCGAAGTCGAGCCAGACAAGATACGTACCTTCAGTTTTTATCATCTTTACTCCCGGTATCCTTTCGCGTATAAATGTGTCTGCATAATCTATATTTGCCTTCACATACTCTCTCATCGCGAGATACCATTCTTCGCCATCCTTATAAGCCGCCTCTGCAGCTATAATTCCCGCTGAATTCAGCTGGCTGTATCCCGATGCATCATATTCCTTTTCAAACCTCTTCTTTAACTCACTGTCCGGAATGAATATATTCGACACCTGAAGTCCTGCTATATTGAACGTTTTGCTGGGTGCTGTTGCTATTATGGAAAAATCTGCAAATGTATCGTCCACAGTTGTGAAAACATGATGCTTTTTCTCCCACGCAAAATCTGCATGAATCTCATCACTGAAAACTGTGACGCCGTACTTCTTACATATATTTCCTATTTTTTCAAGTTCATTGATGTCCCATACTCTTCCCACAGGGTTATGCGGGCTGCAGAGAAGGAAGAGCTTAACACTGTTTTCAGAGACTTTTCTCTCGAAATCATCAAAATCGATGGAATAGCTTCCGTTATTGCTGTCATACACAAGGTCATTACTGACAAGCTTCCTTCCGTTATCAGTGATCACTTCACTGAATGGATAATAGACCGGCTGCTGGATCAGAACACTGTCACCCTTTTCGGTAAAGGCTCTGACAGCAAGAGCTATGGCAAATACAACCCCCGGAGTATGTATAAACCATTCCTTCTTTACATCCCAGTTATGATGTTTGCCGAACCATTCTCTGACAGCCTCAAAATAGCTTTCATCCGTTTCTGTATAACCGTATATGGCATGTCTCACCTGTTCCAACAGGGCATCTTCTATATAAGAAGATATCTTAAAGTCCATATCTGCTACCCAAAGAGGAAGAACGTCCTTCGGACGTCCTCTCTCAACTGCAAAATCATATTTCAGGCTCTTTGTGCCCCTTCTTTCCACTACCTTATCAAAATCCAGATTTCTCTCACTCATTCCTGATTCTCCATTTTTATATTTGCAGAACAACGTGCGCCGCGCCGAGCGCGGGATACGGGGCGGAACTCCGGTTCTTTTAGCCAAGAACCGATTCCAGATCGTTGATCAGATCATCTACATTCTCTATTCCTACTGACATCCTGAGTGTAGTTCTTGATACACCGCACTCAGAAAGAATATCCGTAGGTACGTCCGCATGAGTCTGAAGGATGGGATATGTTATAAGACTCTCTGTTCCACCCAGGCTTTCAGCGTACTGAATAACCTTGAGATTCTTAAGTATTCCTTCCACTCTTTCCGGACTGTCTATATCAAAGGTCAGCATTGCGCCGAATCCCCTTGACTGCTTCTTCATGATCTCATACCCCTGATGCTCCGGAAGTCCCGGATACAGCACCCTGGAAACATGCGGATTTCCCTTCAGGAACTTTGCTATCTTCTCTGCATTTTCAGCTGCCCTTTCCATTCTGACTGCCAATGTCTTGATGCCTCTTAATATGAGCCAGCTGTCAAATGGAGCGAGGCTTGAACCTATAATCTTAAATGCATTTCTTATTTCTTCACACACCGACTTATCCTTTGAAATGACAAATCCTGCAAGTGTATCATTATGTCCCGACAGATATTTGGTACCACTGTGAACCACTATATCTGCTCCAAGTTCCAGAGGATTCTGGAAATAAGGAGACAGAAATGTATTGTCAACTATCAGAAGTGCGCCGTGAGCATGAGCAGCCTTCGCAACCTTCTCTATATCTATGATATTCATCATTGGGTTAGTGGGCGTTTCTATAAAAACCGCCCTGGTCTCAGGCCTGAAGTACTCTTCTATGTCTTCCTTACAATCAACAAATGTGAAGGATATCCCATGTTTTTCTCTTATCATATTGAAAAGTCTCGTAGAACCTCCATACAGATCAGCTTCTGCTATGATATGGTCACCCGACTTGAAAAGTTCTATAGCTGCAGCTATGGCCGCCAGTCCGCTTGAAAAAGCTACCGCGTCTTCTCCCTTTTCCAATGCTGCAACAACCTTCTCAAGATGCTCTCTCGTAGGATTCTGAAGCCTGCTGTAATCATACCCTGTACTTTCTCCAAGTCCGGGATGTGCAAAGGTTGCCGTCTGGTATATAGGAAAGCTTATTGCACCATATCTCGCCGCTCTGTTATCTTCTTCTAAATGTATACATCGACTTTCAATAGATAACTCCATCTTTGTTCCTCCAATAGTGATCATAATTCATCGTATTAAAAACACTTTAGTGGAGATTATATCCTCGCTTTCCGTTCTTGGATAATACATATAACAAAGAGCCCGCATTAGGTTTTACCTATAACCAGGCAATGCAAAAACATAGAAAAAGAGCGGCGCCATGTGAAGTGGCGTCGCCCTCTTATACTCTGATTATTATGTTGTGTGTAACAGAAGCTTTCTATACTTATGGGAGCTCAAGCTCATAAACCATATCTGCCAATGGCTCTGTACCGAGGAATGTCTTGAATACTACCTCGATAGGACTGTCTGATCTCAGCTTGTAATAAACAACTACAGTTGATGTCTGACCCGGCTCAAGATCCTGATACAGTGTACGTTCCTTCTGAGTAACTCCGTGCTCCGGAAGTTCAACACCGGCACCGCAGTCAATCAATGATGCACCATCCTGGAATACGTAGTTATCATTCATCATGAGCATGAAAGGATTGGTTGCTCTCTCAGAATTATTGGTTATGGTGTATTCGATACCTACGATATTATGCTTAACCAGCTCACCTTCAGCATTGAAATCATCATCAGTTGAATAATTTTTGATACCGTTTATCTTTATGTCGTACTTGCCTTCACTTGAGCCTGAATCTATATTGCCCGGACCATATGAAGGATTGTCGACCTTGGCAAATTCGAACTTCTCTGATCTCATATCAGGCATTTCCCATGTTGGATAAACATCGAATGTGAAAGGATACTCCTCATTCTTCTCACCTGCACCGACTGATATAGGGCTGGTGCTGTCCTTCTTACATGCAAACTGTGCATAGCCACGGATAGTAACGCCCGTCTGCAGGGAGAACCATATATTGTCGTTGTAGTCCATATTACTGAAGGTAATATTGCTGCTCGGGTCATATTGCAGCTCCTCACCGTCCTGAGTAGCATGCCAGTATATACTGTTGACTCCTCTGAACTTACCGTCAGTTATGTTGGTGAAATCATAGTATATGTTAACTATGTTGTACTCATACTTATCCTCGGTATCGAAATACTCATATCCGAGAATCTTGAGCTTAAATGCTCCGTCGAATGTATACTCATCCGGAACACTGTACTCCGGTACTGCTTCTGCTTCCTCAGTAGCCTCTTCGGTACTTCCGGCAGAATCAGCCTCTGTAACATCTCCGTCTGAAGCTCCTGTTTCAGTAACTGTCTCAGTCACCTCAGCGGTTGTCGCCTCTGTTGCATCATCCTTTCCGCCACAGGCAGTAAGTCCGATGACAAGTGCAGCTGCCAGCAACAGACAAATCTTCTTTCTCATACCCTTCCTCCTTTTTAAGCCTAATAACCTCTTGCTAATGATAAACCGCGCACACATTTCATGTACGTGCTGCTATCAGATTATTCGTCATATGTAATATGATCTGCATCATAGAATACATAGTAGTTAGAACCGTAATGCCACAGAACACCCTTAAGAACGATGTTTGTTGCATCTTTTGGCTTAGGTGCGCCGTTTATAGGCCATATCATAAACATAGCCTTGTGCTCGCCGTCATCGTAAGGAACGTAGAATCCGCCTTTCTCAGCAAATCCATGAACCTCAAATACATAACCATCGAGATCTCCGTCACGCATCTGATTTGCAAATGTCTTGTCATCCCATGACATTGTCTCAACTACATAATCAGGATCCTGATCCATGTTTACACCTTCAAGTGTAATATCCATGATGTTTTCTACTTCAGGAACCGGATAAGGGCTTCCTGCTGCCTTTGAAGCATCAGCCTTTTCCTGCTTTTCCTTCTCAAGTGCATCAAGCTCATCCTTTGTTGTAAGCTCGAATGCAGCATCATAACCTGTAAGGTTCATATCATCATCGTATACAGGGAAGAGACCAAACTCTGTAACCTTGCCGTCAGCTGAAATGTTGAATTCCTGCTGCCATGTGTTACCTGTAGTTGTCTCATCAGCATCCTCGCCGCCGTTCTCAAGAAGTCCGCCGCCGTCGATAGTCTGAACGCCGTCGCCTTCATTATCATAGATAAGCATAAGAACGTTAGATCCCTGAACTTCCCAGCGGCCTGTCATGTCGTCCATATCAGTAACTGACTCTACAAATGTACCGTCATCGTTCATTACTATCTGCTGGAACTTTGAACCTGCAAGATCACGGTATGCAACAAGTCCCTTGAACGCATCATCATACCAGCTCTGATCCTTGCAACCATATTCAGGATGAGCTCTCTTCCATACCTTGCCTGACTTGAAGTCATAGCATGTGAAGTTATCCTGGAAAGTGAAGTCAAAGTCGTAAGTCTCACTCTTATCCTTCATGAATGTGAATTCCTTGGTTATAGCATGTCCGTTTCCACCATCGCGGAGCGGCATATCTATAAGGTCATCATCATTACCATCAATTGTCTTGTAGAAGCAGATTGCAAGTCCAACGCAATCGTCCTCAGGTCTTGTCTGAGTAAGAGTAAAGCACATTGCTGAAGAAGTATCTCCTTCAGGATACCAGCGCTCACTTGTGTCCTCATCACTGTTGAGAGAACCCGGATGGATATCTCTTGGGTCGATTGTTGCAGGATACATCTCCTCCGGAGACTTAGCCTCTGTTGTTGCTTCTGTAGTTGCTTCTGTTTCTGTTGTCTTACCTTTACCGCCACAGGCAGTAATGCTGAGAGCCATAGCCAGAGCAAGAACTACACAAAGTTTCCTCTTCATACATTTCCTCCTTTTATTAAACCAATAACCTCTACTTGGTTTTCATACGGTGCTAATTATATTATATATGAAGATGATATGCAAATGTATCGCGCAGGCCTTTGTAAAAGTTCGTATATTCAATAATATCCGGGTATTTACTTATATACATATTTGATTCAGCCTTTGTCATAGGATAAGGAAATGGAATGCCCCTCTCCTCTGCTTCCCTGACTGTTATATCTATCCGTTCAACCTTCACACCAAGACATTCCCCGGAAATACCTATCAGTACCTCAGCCAGTCTGTCATAAGTAAGAATCCCGTCACCGACCAGATTTACTGCCTCTATGTCATTTCTTTCAAGCAGTGCCATTATTGCTCTCGCAACATCCCTGACATACACCATCTGAAAGAATCCATCAGCATCACTTACATGAAGAAACTGAGAAGCGTTAGCAATCCATTTGAAATACATGCTTTCTCTCGGAGCATAGCTTCCTTCCCCGTAGATAAATGCCGGCCGCACTGATGTCGGAATGATTCCCTTCTCCCTGCTTATTTCAGTAAGTTCCTTCTCTAGTGCGACTTTACCCAGTATATATGCACCGGCCGCACCGCCAAAATCCCTCGTTTCAAAAGGCGCATCCTCATCCAGCTCCTTCCCGGTTCCACGCGCATATACATCGGTCGTGCTTATGAAAATGTATCGCATGCCTTTAACGTCACCCGGAATTGCTTCAACTATCCCCCGGATATCACCCGGCTGATATGCAGCGAAGTCTACTATAACATCGTATACATTTCCCAGTGCCTCCACATCATGCCTGTCGCAGATTATCGTCTTTACTCCTTCCGGAGCCGGCATGCTGCCCCTGTTAAGTAAGGTCAGTTCATGCTCATCTTTGGCCATATCTACGAACATCTTCCCAAGGAAGTATGTCCCGCCTATTACTAATATTCTCATATTTCCTCCTGACCCGTAAGAGGGTCATCTTCTATTTTTAAACTGGTATTAAAAATATATCCATAATTGACTATTTTTATATGGTCATTACTATTGTATAATCCGTGTCGGTTCATTCGAAAATGAGCCTAACGAATAATAACACACAGAAAGGGCTATAGTATTATGAAGAGAATACTTACGATTCAGGACATTTCCTGCCTGGGCAAATGCAGTACAACAGTTGCTCTTCCGATCATATCAGCCATGGGCGTAGAGACTGTCATACTTCCGACAGCTGTACTCTCAACTCACACAATGTTTAAGAATTTCACTGTGAAGGATCTGACTGACGAGCTGATACCGATTACTGAACACTGGAAACAGGAAAACTTTCACTTTGATGCAATATACACCGGTTATCTCGGATCTGCCGAAGAGATCGATATCGCTAAGAAAATATTCGATACATTTGGCGGAGATGATACAAAGATCATCATAGACCCTGTCATGGCCGACAACGGAAAGCTCTATCCGGCTTTCGATGAGAATTATGCAAAGCTGAACGCAGGTCTCTGCGGTAAGGCTGACATCATAGTTCCGAATATCACTGAAGCATGCTTCATGACGGATACTGAATACAAAGAAGTATATGACGAAGCTTATGTCAAGGAGCTCCTGGATAAGCTCGCTAAGCTTGGATCAAAGATTGTTATACTGACCGGAGTATCTCTCAGCGACGGCAATACCGGACTCTACGGATACGATACAACTACCGGACAGTACTTCATATATCAGAATGAGCGTATAGATGCTTCATTCCACGGAACAGGCGATATATTCGCAAGTGTATTCACAGGCGCTATTACAAGAGGCCTCAGCCTTGAAGCTGCAGGAGCACTTGCTGCCGATTATACAAAGGATACTATCAAGGTTACTCTTGATAACCCTGAGAAGCCATGGTACGGAGTTGATTTCGAAGCAACTATACCTCTGCTTGTTCAGAAACTGAGCGAAGCGCTTCATCAAGAAGCCTGACCGCATCCGGTATATCACTTACCGGAATACTTGAATAATTCAGGAACAGCACTCCCCGTCCCTTATTTCCATCTATGTAATATTGAGACAGAGTCGCTACCCTGACCCCTGCTCTTAGAGCCGCTTCTCTTATGGCTTCATCAGAGCAGTCCAGATTTATGTCAATAAGGAGCTGAAGACCCGATCCCCGTTCCCTGACTCTAGCCATGCCAAGGAATACTGATTTATCCAACTCGGAGAGAAGGACTTCCCGCTCCTTTTTGTAATATCTTCTGAGTCTGTTGATATGACTCGCAAAATATCCCTCATTTATAAATTCTGCAACTAAATACTGCTGGAAGTTGGACACTGAACAGTTATAGAATCCAAGCTTTTCATGAAACTCCCTGGCCAGTTCATCCGGGAGTACCATATATGCTACTCTTATGGTCGGAGAGAGAGTTTTCGTAAATGTATTCATATATATTACTCTTCCGCTTCGATCCATTTGCATGAATGTAGGCATAGGAGTCCCTACCTGCCTGAGTTCGGAATCGAAATCATCTTCGATGATGAACCGGTTTTCTTTTGCCTCGGCAATTCTGAGCAGTTCATATCTTTTGCCTGCGAGCATGCTTTCGCCTGTCGGAAAATGGTACGTAGGTGATATGTGAAGGATATCAGCATCTGCTTCCGACAGTTTCTCAGTATCAATTCCATTTTCGTCAAACGGAATATATACTATATTCACGTCATTTGCTTTATAAACCTTGGAAATCTTTATATATCCGGGATCTTCAAGAGCATATATCTTATCTCTTCCCAGAAGCTGAACCAAAATCCCATACAGATACTCGGTTCCGGCGCCTATGACAATATTATCAGGATTCACATTCATTCCACGGAATTCCCACAGATGCCTTGCTATTGCGCGTCTGAGCACTCTTGTCCCATGAGGCGGAGCCGGATTCAGTATATTCTGACCTTCTTCCGCAATCACCCTTCTGGCAACCTTTGACCATGTAGATAACGGAAAAAGCTCATTTACATTACGGTTACTGGTAAAGTCATACCTTATGCCCTCGTCCTTTTTCTCATATTTAGAATCAGAGACTTCAAGAGTCAGACTCTGATCCTTTCCTGTCACTATATCCAGCTTCTCAACATAGAACCCACTCTGAGGTCTGGAATAGATATACCCTTCAGAAACAAGCTTCTCGTAAGCATTTTCGATAGTTATAACACTGACTCCGAGATTTTCAGCAAATTTCCTTTTTGAAGGCAGCTTCATCCCCGGAGTCAGACGTCCTGTTTCTATTTCGGACTTAATACGCTTATATACCTGCAAATATAAAGGCTTTCCGCCTTCTTTTCCGAATAGTTCTTTTTTCACTTTTCTAATCCTTAAGGTACTTATCCAATAAACGAAATACTATATTCTTTCTCAAATGTATCGCCCGGGACAAGAGTGTTTCCATATTCTCTTTCCTCAAGCTTTTTACTAAAGTCCGCTCTGTCAGCACGTCCGTACCAAGGCTCGATGCAGACAAATGGAGCGTGCTTACCAACAGGTGACCAGATTCCGCACAGCGGAGCCGTGAATCTTACCTTTACAAGGCCTGTTCCATCCTTCTTTGAGACTGTCACCTCATGAATCTGCTCATTCTCCAGGATAAGAGCATCCTCACTGAACAGCTCTGCAGACATAGGAAGTGACCCATCAGAACCTACCGATACTTCCTTTACTCTGTCTGTGAGAGCGCCTTTATCATTCAATACATTTACCTGTAATGTTTTATCTGTATCAAGTATGAGAACATCTTCATCGCTGTTACAATTAAATGCCGGATGAGCACCAATGGAGAAGTACATGGTTTCATCTCCCGGATTAGTAACCTTCCAGATAACCTTGATGTCTCTGTCCTTAAGGACATATCTTATTGATAACTTAAATGCAAATGGATATTTAGTCAGAGTATCTTCATTCTCTGTCAGAACAAAGAGTGCTGTATCATCACCGAAGGCGGCCTTCTCCGCTGCACTTTCCTCTACTGCTTCAAAATCCATATCACGGGCAAATCCATGCTGACCCATTTTGTATGTTACGCCGTTATATATGCTCTCTCCATCCACATACTTTCCAACAACAGGGAAAAGAACCGGTGATGTCCTGCCCCAGAACTCAGGATCTGCCTGCCACATATACTCATAGCCTGTCACATTATCAACTACTGACTTCAGCTCTGCTCCGTGAATATCTACCTTCGCAGTAAGCTTTTCATTTTTCAAAATAACCATTTCGCCACCCCCAAGGTCAGGTTATGAATTACTGTTCAACCGTTTCTTTTTCAGCTTCCGCTTCTTCATTAACTTCTGTTTCTTCTTTAACTTCCGTCTTCTTTTTCAGATGGATTTTGTCAAAAGCAAGAGGATATACTCCCAGCATAACAAATACTATAACCGCATATCTGAAGACACGGAATGCAAAGCATCCAAATGATTTACCATGCAGGAACTCATCACTGAAAGGAAGCTTCATTCCTACATTCAGAACAAGATAGATTATCAGTCCACAGAGTATACGAAGTATGCACTTAGGTACACTTTTTGTATTCTTGAAATTAACGAACTTCTCCTCAAATGGACAAGCAAGGAAGAATCCTCCCATTATTCCGAGTGCTGTAAAGTAATCGTTAGTCCTTACATAGAAGCAGCCTATAGCTGTTACAATGAAGATAACGAGATGAAGTATCCATCTTCTCTTTATCTTCATCTGGAGTATAGTCATTCCAAAGGTAAGTCCTACACCTACTGCCCATCCAACAAGAACGTCGGTAGCATAATGAACTCCGAGCATAACTCTTGAAAGACCTACCAGGAAAGGAAGTACGAATCCACATATAACGAGGAATTTATGTTTCTTCATATATGCTATGGTACCGTACACTGTTGCGGCATTCATGGAATGTCCACTTGGAAATGAATAGCCCTGAGCTACTATATCGTCTATCGGAGCATCACTTTCAACCGCTCTTATACATTTGATAGCCTTATGATCAAAATAAGGTCTTCTTCTTAGGAATATTCCCTTGATAAGAGGATTCCATGCTACAGCTGCTGTAACATTTGTTCCCATGATCTTTCCGAATTCCTTATCATAGCACCAGTATATAAATCCAAGTATAAGTATCATGAAGAGTTCTTCACCAAGCATTGTCATGATAGTTGCAAGAACTCCTCCGAAGCTTCCCATATGAGCCTGAATCCATTCCTGGAGTGCTACTTCCCATTCAAAATAAAACGTGTTACCCAAGCCAGTATTCCTCCTTGTTGTGAACCTTTATTATACAAAAGAAACAGTTATGACCTTCTGGGTCATAACTGCTCTGTAGTATTTCAGTTTTAGATCTGATGCCTTACCACTCTGTACTCATCACCATTAGTGTAATAAGGGCATTCCTTATAATGATTTGCAGCAAGTCTTGCAAAATCATCTTCATCTATATCCATGTCGCATATATAGCCTTCGTAATCATCATCATAAAAGTAATATGCACATGTATCGCAAGACGCTCCCTGCATTTCCTACCTCTCAATCCATGCTGCCCGGTGCTGGCTACACGCTGCCCGGTGCTGTAATCCTCAATCGATGAACCATCCGCCTATGGCGTATGTCGCCGCTACGCGGCTAATGTTCATCGATGTCGTTTACAGCACCTGTACCAGGCGTACATGCACTGATACTCTTACAGATGCAAGCATCTGACGATTATCAGTGCATGCACGTCCGGGCAGCTACCGTTTATTCTACATGTAGTGATTCAAAGACTCAGCAACCTGCATGAGTTCATTCATGATCCTTACAGCTTCCTCAGCCTCGGAATTACTGTTAGTTCCTATAGCGTAAGCTTCCTCAGTATTTGCAGCAACTTCCTCACTGAATGTTGCAATCTGAGTGATACTGTCTACTATGTTGTCATTTGCAAGAAGAATATCATCGATACTCTTGCTGATGCTCGATACATTTTCACCAAGTGCATCCATATGCTCCTGGATATCCTCGAACTGAGCACCGGCTTTCTCTATATCCTTCTTCTCCTGAACTGAAGCCTCGAGAACCTGAGATACGCTGACCATAGTCTTCTCAGTATTCTTATGAAGCTCTTCAACTATATTCTGAATATTTTCTGTAAGTGTTCTTGTCTGCTCCGCGAGTATACGGATCTGCTCGGAAACGACTGCAAATCCACGTCCTGCCTCTCCTGCACGCGCACTTTCGATAGATGCATTAAGCGCAAGAAGGTTAGTCTGATTTGATATAGCAAATATCTGGTTTGTGATAGAAACAACCTTATCAGTATTTGCCTTGAGAAGCTTCATCTCCTCGCTTACCTTTGTATTTGCTTCCTCTATGATGCCGGACTGAACAGTAAGCTCTTTCATGGATGCCTGACCGTTCATAACTGCAGCAAGACTCGTATCAGCTTCCTTCTGCATCTTCTCAGAGAGACTCTTTGTATCAACGATCATGTTATGAATGTTGTTTGTCATCTCTGTCTGATTCTCGATACTGACAGCTGTTGATGAATTGCCTTCTGCTATCTCGTTCAGAGCTTCTGCTGTACTTGCTGTACCATTCTGAAGATTAAGTATTATATCATTGGCAGAAGAAGTTCCTTCTTTAACTTTGCCCGCTATATGAAGAACATCCTGAAGAAGCTGTGATGCTCTTTCTCTTTCAGAATTGATAGTGAGAAGCTTCTTGATATTGATACCATTTGAAACCTTGGTTCCAAATGATATTGCAAATCCGAGAAGTCCTATACTTGCAACCTGAAGAAGAACTGTTGAAGAATCTGCAACATTTCCTGATGGCATATGTCCGTCAATCATATACTTGCAACAGAATCCAAGATTCATTGCAAATACAAATATACTGGTTCGTGCTATAAAAGAAAAATCAGAATATAAAACAAGCACTGCCAGTAACGGAACTGCCATAACGAATACGAGATCATTGCTGGCGCCGATAAACATTATAAGATACAGCACGCCGTACGCGACAACCACTATGTGTCTCAGACTGATGCTGGTCTTATCACGGAAATATATTCCTGCTACCACCATTAAAGCGAGCACGGCTGCGACTGCAACAATACATGCAAACGCCCATGTGATATCACCCTTCCTGGCATCATTCAGATATCCGAATGCCAGAAGTAACGACGCTATCGAGCATACCATAACGACCAGTCGATTGACTAACTCAACCTCTTCCTGCTGGTCATAAGCTTCACCCCTGCCCTGCATTTCAAAATCATCCATATAACAACTACCCCCATTTATAGTGATCTGGACACCTCAGCACATGCCTCCATTGCATCTATGAGACCTGCTCGGAAACCTGCCTCCTCTAAAACCTGCACTGCGGCTATGGTCGTACCTGCCGGAGAACACACCATATCCTTGAGTTCTGCCGGATGACGTCCTGTCTCTAGAACCATTTTTGCGCTTCCCATAACAGCCTGAGCTGCAAATGTGTAAGCCTTATCCCTTGGCATTCCGAGCTTGACAGCCCCGTCAGCCATAGCTTCTATCATCATGAAAACGTATGCCGGTGAACTGCCTGATACAGATACAACAGCATCCATGAGTTTCTCCGGAATTACCTCTGCCTTACCGAATGAAGAAAGGAGCTTCATAGCCTTTTCAAGATCCTCTTCCTTGACTGCCTCGTTAGGACTTACTCCGGTCATACCTTCACCAACAAGAGCCGGAGTATTAGGCATGGTCCTTATGAGCTTAACCGTTCTTCCGAAAGCTTCCTTATACCATTCAAGAGTCTTGCCTGCAACTATGGATATGATAAGCTTATCATCCGTAACTATGTCCTTGATTTCCTCAACAACTACCGGTATGACATTCGGCTTAACTGCGAAGAATACTATGTCCGAATTATCTATTACATAACTGTTACTCTCAACTACTTCTATTCCAAAAGTATCAGAAACCAGCTTTCTTTCCTCGCTTACAGGTGAAGATGCAACTATATCTCCCGGTGCCATGATTCCTCTCTCAATGATTCCACCTATAATAGCTCTCGCCATATTGCCGGAACCTATGAATCCAAGCTTCATTTTTCTGATACCTCCTTAGTTCAAATACATACACAATCATTATATATGTTTTTGGCAAAAAAATAAAGAAAAAAGCGCATGCAGACTTATTTAATCTGCACACGCTCTGCCTATGGAAACTAATCCAAGTATACTTGAAACAGCCATACCTGTCAGTGTCATATTCTCACTTATGAATACGGGCAAATGTAACGCCGACGGAAGTCCCGGAAAATACGAACCCATGATGCCGAAAATACCACCGCATATAACCGCCGGAATCCATACATTTACTTTTATCTCTCTTTTTCCATAACACATTATAGCAATGAAAAGTGGAAATATGATCCCCGATGTATATACAGAGTATGCACCACTGAGAAGCGATATTATATCTCCACTTCCCGATATCGCGAATGCCATGGCCAGCACCCCTATAACTGCAACAGCGATTCTTGTAAGTGCCACGCTCTCCTTCTTCAGTATATCCTTAACAAATATCGAAGCCGCATTGACTATACAGGTATCAAAGGATGAAAGGATAGCCGAAAGAAGTCCGACCGCCAGAAGAATCTCTACCGGGAGTGGCAACATCTTCAGTATGAAGAACAGAACCTTCATATTGCCAAGTTCATCGGGCGGTACATTTTCTTTTGCCCAAAGTCCTATAAGGGCTACGACAAACCCAAATATTATAAGAACTATACCGCATATAAGAGCAGCCCTCTTTGCCACTTTCTTATCCTTTGATATGAAATTCCTTGATATTATGTCCGGTCCCAGGAAGAATACTCCTCCTATAGTGAAGAACTGTGTGAAAAGAGTCTTAGGAGTGTAGCTCTGATTCAGGAGTTCTATATTATTCATCACATTTCCGGAAGCATCCTTCTTCACAAAGAAAAGATAGATAAATGCCGCTATTATTCCGATCAGAACAAGTATCATCTGGATGAAATCCGTCTTTACAACTGACATCTGCCCACCGATTATCACGTATAGAAGAACTGCAAATGAAGCGATGATGAACAAGGCTGTTCCACTATTTCCTGTAACAAATGTAAGGAAACCGCTCATTGCCACCAGCTGACCGGCAATAACACCGATCCAGGAAATGACTATGATGAGTGACAGTATCATCTCTGCCGAACCGCCAACTATCCGTCCCGCCATATCCGGAAGTGTGTCAGCGTCTATCTCTCTGACTTTTTCTGAAATTAAAAATGACTGAAGGAGAAGCCCTATGCCGCCGAAAGCCAGCCACCAGAATCCGGGAAACCCAATACTGTATGTGGTGTCTACGATTCCTATGGTCGATGAGGCCCCTATCATGGTAGCCAGAAGAGTTCCCACCGTCATGAGAATCCCCTGCTTCTTTCCTGCGGCTATGAAGTCTCGAAATATCATGTCTTGCTCTCCTCCAGTCATTCTGACAGTATATCGGGCAACGGAATCCCGATCACCGAGCCCCGTTTACCCAACATCCGAAAGAATATCACACGCGGAAACAACAGTCAACCAAAATATATATTTGGGTTGACTGTTGACTTTGTTGAGGTTTACTGTTTTCTTTTATCCTACGACTGAGAATGCTTTATTCTCAGCATTATACATATATATCCTTTCGGAGAGTACATCTCTGATTCCGCTCAGACACTTCCTTATTGCTTCAACTGATATTGAACCTTTTGCATGAAGACGCACTTCATTTTCACTTAAGAATACCAGATAGTAATTTCCACCGAACAGCTCCGCCATCCTTTCCCCTACTCCCGGATAGAATATGGCAACTGCACCATCACTGTACGCTCCCGTAGTCATAGTAGGAACATCATAGTTTTCCAGACGAAGCGGATTATCTTCCTTTCTCATAAAGTCTGAATCTATCAGCATGGTCTTTGAAACTCTGTTCAGGCTGCCTGGGAAAAGAACCGGTGGAAATCTTTTCCTTGTATTTTCATATGCCTGCTCCCATATGAGCTCCTCTGATTTTCCCCATACATCTATCAGCTTCCGCGGGATTACCGCAAGTCCGACCCGCCTTTCTCTGTCCTCTTCCTCTTCGTAGATCACTGCATATATTACCTGGTATATATCTCCAAGCCGTCTTACTATCCCTTTATTCCTGATGGATAACCCTTCATCAGGGCTGATTATGCGAACCAGCAGCCTCTCCTTCATGAACTCATATTCAGGAAGCCTGTCCAGAGCACTCTGCTTTCTGATGTCTGCGATAAGTCCTATATTTTCCTCTATAATGTCCGAAACCGCTTCCCATCCATCATACCTGTATGTGCTGTAGAGGCTCGCCAGCTCAAATCTGCATATACCTCTTCCGCTTCCTGCTACCAGATAGTCTCCGATCAGAATATCTGATTCTACACTGTGGTACCTTTCATTTGCTCCTCTTACCATAAGCCGTTCTGCTTCATCATCCGGTTTATAACCGTTTCTGTATAGTTTTACCGATGATCCGGTAATCCCCGATATTCTTAAAGACTCGCTTATCTTTCCTCTGAGGAGTTCGATAAAGTCTTCATAATCCATTCATTTCCTCCTTTTGTTTATTCGGCCGTATGGAAATACTAACACCAAAGTTGTTCCATTTTCCACACAAAAAAAGCTATGCTTTGTTGCACTCTAAGCAAAGCATAGCTTTCCGGGCCGCAAAGTTTCACTGTGAGTGAAACCCGCCCTATACAGTTAATATCTCTCTTTCGAAAGTCTCATCATTGATGATAGCTCTGTAACGACTATTATATATCTTCACATGATCGTCAGATGTCTTGGTATCGATACCATTCTTCGAAACGATACGTAGATTCAGGTCACAACTGTGAATATATACTCCGGTGCTTTCAGACTGTCCACCGAATATATATGTCTCATCGCTGTTCACAGTCACCTTGAGCGAAGACTTCATGAGCTTCAGCTTGGTTCTTCCTCTGAAGCTTCCGAGTGAAGTTGTAGAATCCGAATCGATATTGAATACTGTACCGCAGTTATCTATGATTATGTCTGCAGTAGCTTTTCCCTGATTTCCTACTATGGTAGTATTATTGCCGCCCGCATAACAATTAAGGTGAGACTTGGATATGCGGATTCGCGCTTCATTTGATAGAGCACCTATACATACTCCGTTCAGAAGGGATACATCTATATTCATCTCGCAGCTCTCAACAAGAATATCAGCTCTTCCTTCAAATGAGCCTATTCCTACTCCATCATCACCGTTCAGATTGATATTGAAGAGTCCTCTGTGTATTCTTACCTCTCCGCCAAGTCCGGAGCCTATTCCTATACCACTCTTTCCCGTAGATACGATTTCTATCTTTCCATCCTGATAGAATTCCAGTCTTCCATGATGAGATCTTATATTTCCACCAATGCCGAAATAATCATTATCTCTGAGTTCTATGGTCAGATTTCCATCACCCTCAACGGATAGTTTTGAGCCTTCCGGAACTCTTATACCACCGCCATGCAGATAGTTGTCACCGACTAATGTGAGTATTATGTTTGAATCTTCGGCCATCTGTATTACAGGCTGATTATCTTTATTGGAGAACGATACATTTTCAAGAGTGATCGATCCCTCATAACCGTTCTGTATCTCAATATGAATATCCGTTTTAAGTCCCGGATTACCGATGATATTAATATCTCTGTATGCAACCTCTGCACTTGTTATAAGAATAGTGTTGCAGCCCTCACGTTCGAGGTTACTGAGAAGAATACGGTTGGTTCGTCCTGCAACATATACCTGATGCTCTTCATTTCCTGCAAATTCTTCGTAATAACTCCTGATTTCAGAAGCTATCTTGGCATCGATAGTCTTCTTTATCTCAGCCATCGGTCTTGCTGTGTAGTAACCCTGTATAAGATCTGCTCCAAGCCCTATGACTTCATGAAGCTCTTCCGTTGTTTCTATGCCTTCGGCAAGAGCAAGGATATTATTGTTATGACAGAATTCTATAACTGACTTAACGAAGTGCTGCTTAGGAACACTGTTCTGGATATCAGAAAGAAGCGACCTGTCTATCTTAACATAGTTAGGCATATACCTCAGAAGATTGCTTACATTCGAATAGCCTGTTCCATAGTCATCTACCGCTATTCCGACACCGAGCTTGGTGAATTTTTCTTTCATTATCGCGAGCTCGTCATCTTCAATCTCAGCCTGCTCAGTAAGTTCTATAACAGCTCTGTCACCGATCCTCTGTAGGAGTTCATTTATCTTTTGGCTGTCCTCTTCACTGAGCCTGCTTCCCGGAATACTGTTAATGAAAACCTTTTTGCCCGCAAGTTCCTTTTTTGTTTCTATAAGCCCTAAAACATTCAGGAATGTGAGCTTCTCAACCTCATCAATCCTTCCCATCAGATATGCATATTTTATGATATTCAATGGAGATATAGACTTCTCAGTATCTGAACGCATGAGCGCTTCATACGAGAATATCGAACCATCTGTAGCGCTTATGATAGGCTGGAAGTAATACTTGATCTTATTATTATCAAGTATATCTCTGACCAGATCCATATTTTCTTTATCCTGACCTGACAAAGCCCCTGATACAGCAACTCCCTCAGGAGTCTTTGCATCACCTTTGTCAGTTATCACAAGCTCTGTCTCAGAAGTCTCCTGCTCAACAGTTGTCCGGGTAAGGCATTCCAGTCCTCTGGATACCGCTTGAAGCCAAAGTCTGTCTGCATCAGAATAACTCCTTGGTTCATCTCCGAAGCTGATAACTGCATAGCCATAGGAACGGCTGCCAAAGTTAACAGGAAGGAAGATATATCCGGCAGGTCTGTCCGAATCAAAAGGAACCGGAAGCATATCAACTGAAGGGAAGAATACATCCTCCCCAACCCTGCTGGTCTTCTTTTTATCCTTATAATACTCTATAGCATGGAGCATAATCTTGCTGAAGCCCGGGCGGAAAGAATTAGGTTTCTTCAATCCACCATCAGAGAGAATATCTCCGTTCAGACAAAGGTGAAATGAATCGACATCCTTAATCTGATAAATATATGAATAGATAGTATCAAGCAATCCATGAAGATCTGTTGCTTCCATGAAATCATCCTGGATACAGTTATGTATTGAATAGAATGTCTCATCTGAGATATCTGTTGTCCAGGTCTTTCTTCTGACATCCGAAAGTGAAAGCGGAAGATCCGCTGACTCACATCCACAACTGGTACCCATGAAGAAAGCAGGCTTTGGATGTGCATCCTCTACAGGCTTATCCTCAAAAAGGTTCATTACAGAAACAACTGCGTGCCTTCCGAATTCCTCTGAAGGAATAAATGCCGATGTAAGCGGTTCAGGACTTGTCTGTGCTTCAAGACTTCCATTGTAACCTGTAACAGCTACATCCTCAGGGATCCTGATTCCATTTTTAACAAAAGTCTCGCAAAGTCCTATGGCCATACAGTCATTTGCGCACGCAACAGCCTCCGGCAGATCATCCCTGTTACGGAGCAGCTTGTCAGCACAGAAAGAACCGCTGGTATACCAGAAGTCACCATCAAACATCCTGTCTTCCCTTAACGGAAGCCCATGATCCTTCATCGCCTGCTTATATGCTTCCATACGCCGGATGGAATGCATATGCCATTTCTTACCTGTAAGAAATGCTATATCCTTGTACCCGTGAACTTCGATAAGATGGGAAACAGTTTTATATATAAGATCATAACCATCGGTCCAGATGACCGGGAAGTTCTTGCTTTCCCTGTCTATAACCAGAACAGGCCCACTGAAGTTCTTTTTGATAGTATTCTCTAATTCTTCTGCAACACCCGGAGTCTGAATTGAATCACTGAGAATAACTACGGCATCAAATTTGTCGTAGTTAATAAGATTATATATATTTGAATCACCAAGTTCTCTTTCTCTGGAATTCTGGTATTTAATGAACATAGAAAAGAGACATACGTCAAAATCGTTGGCGTATGCTTCCTTAAGAAAACCCCTGACAAATTCACTCTGATACTCTTCGTCACCCTGCCCGAGTAAGAGCGCAAGTCTTCTTCTTGCCATTTTAACCTCCGTAAAACCTTCTATGCTGATTTTACTAGATTTTCCTTTAAATTGCTATTGATTTTTATGTAAAATATACATATTATCAATTATATATATTGCACAGTAAAATTCGGCTTTACGAGCCGTTACATTTGGTTTACATAAATCAGACACTTGAGGAGGGCGGCATGAGAAAAATAGATGAATATAAAAATGATATATCGGCGGGCACTTTAGATGAAAGACTCGCCGATATTTATTTCTCTGACGATGAAGTTTCATACGAGAAAGACAGATATATAAAAGCACTGGACTCCTTCAGGGAGATATTCGGCGACAATCCTGTCGAGCTTTACAGTGCTCCGGGAAGAAGCGAGATATGCGGTAATCATACAGATCACCAGCACGGTGAGGTTCTGGCAGCATCAATAAGTGATGACGCCATTGCTGTCGCAGGCAAAGCTGAAGGATCGGTCAGAGTTCTTTCTGAAGGCTATGATATGATCGAAGTATCTCTTTCCGATCTTTCAAAAAAGGATGATGAAGAAGGAACGACCGCAGCCCTTATCCGCGGCGTACTCTACAGCATGTCCGAAAGAGGTCACAAAATAGGCGGCTTCGATGCATTTATCACCAGTAATGTTCTCGGCGGCTCAGGTCTTTCATCCTCAGCTGCATTTGAAACCATCATTGGTTCTATAATATCCGGACTCTACAACGATATGACCATCGACCCTATAGAGATAGCCATCATCGGCCAGTACGCTGAAAATGTTTACTTCGGTAAACCATGCGGTCTTATGGATCAGATGGCCTGCTCAGTCGGAAGTCTCTGTCATATAGATTTCGCTGATCCTGAGAATCCTGTTGTCGAAAGGCTTCTCTTCGACCTAGCATCTCATGGATACAGCCTCTGCATAACTGATACCAAGGGGTCACATGCTGATCTTACTCCTGACTACGCCGCTATTCCTCTTGAGATGAAGGATATCTGCTCATATTTCGGAAAGGAATATCTGAATGAGCTGACTCTGCAGGATATCCTCTCCAACATAAAGGAGCTCAGAAGTGCCACCAGTGACAGGTCAGTTCTGAGAGCGATACATTTCTTTGAAGAATGTTCGAGGGTACGCGAGATATGTGAAGCCATTAAGCAGAATGATATGGCAGGTTTCCTCGATGTTATAAAGGCATCGGGCGATTCCTCCTTCAAATATCTTCAGAATGTTTATCCGAATCATGACATACGTAACCAGAACGTTTCCGTTGCACTCTGTGTAAGCGATGTTGCTCTCTCGGAGAATGGTGTAGCAAGAGTTCACGGCGGCGGTTTTGCAGGAACGATTCAGGCATTTGTCAGAAATTCTGCTGTAGCTGACTACAAAGCAGCCATGGACAACGTATTCGGAGAAGGCAGCTGCAAGGTTCTGAATATCCGTAAATACGGCGGCATCCGTGTATTCTAAGCATTCACATATACTTCAATGAATACAGCTGAATAAAAGGGGAATAACTATATATGGAAAAACTAATCTATGAGCTGGTTAATTACGGCCTGGCAAACGGTCTCATTGATGAGGCCGATAAAACATATACTGTAAACAAACTTATGGAATTCTTCGGAATAAGCGACATAGCCTCTGAGGATTCTTATGATGTGCAGAGCGGACGTGAGCTTCATCTCATACTCGAAGATATCATGGACGAGGCAGCAAAGACCGGACTTCTTTCTGCCGATGCAACAACCAATGAAAAAGACCTTTTTGATACTAAGGTGATGGGACTTATAACTCCCCCACCATCAGTGGTTCAGAGAAAATGGAACGCTCTCCTTTCTTCCTCGTGCAAGGAAGCAACTGATTTCTATTACAGTTTCAGCAAAGCAACGAATTATATACGTACTGACCGCATCAAAAAGGATGAAAGATGGTCAGCTGAAACCGAGTTCGGCTCAATAGATATAAGCATCAACCTTTCCAAGCCGGAGAAGGACCCACGTGATATAGCAAAGGCAGGACAGGCTAAGAAGTCAGGATATCCGGCATGTCTTCTCTGTCGAGAGAATGAAGGCTACGCAGGAACCATGACTCATCCGGCAAGACAGAATCATCGTATCATACCGATACAGCTCTGCGGTGAGGATTACTACCTTCAGTACTCACCATATGTCTACTACAATGAGCACTGCATAATCTTCAACAAGGAACACATTCCTATGAAGATTGATAAGGCAGTCTTCCGTAAGCTCCTTTCCTTCGTAGGACAGTTCCCGCACTACACAGCAGGTTCAAATGCCGATCTTCCTATAGTAGGAGGTTCCATACTTTCGCATGACCACTTCCAGGGCGGATGCTATGAATTCCCTATGGTAAGAGCTCCTTATGAAAAGAATTTCGTTATAAAAGGATATGAGGATATCACTGCCGGAATCATCAAATGGCCGCTGTCGACCATACGACTTCGCGGTGATGATATGGAGAGAATTGCAGATCTGTCCGACAGAATACTCGGTCTCTGGCGAGGCTATACAGATGAAGCTGCCTTTATATTCAGTGAGACTGACGGCGTGCCTCACAATACCATAACTCCGATAGCCAGAATGCGCGATGGGCAGTATGAGATTGACCTTGTTCTTCGTAACAATATCACAACCGATGAACATCCTATGGGAGTTTATCATCCTCATCAGGAATATCACCATATCAAGAAAGAAAATATTGGACTTATAGAGGTTATGGGACTTGCCATACTTCCTGCAAGACTTAAGACAGAACTTGCAGAGATTGAAAGTATAGTCGCAGGCGCTCTCGAATCCTGCGATACACTCCCTTCGAATCAGAGTGCAGATTTCTATTCTACACTTCGCAAGACTCTTTCCGAGAACGAGAAAACCGCCTCACACGCTGACTGGGTAATGGAGTCAGTCATGAAAGACGGTATAAACAGTTCAAATATACATGATATCCTGAGGCAGGAGGTCGGTTCTACCTTTGCCAAGGTTCTTGAATGTGCCGGAGTTTACAAATGCACCGACGAAGGCCGCGAGGCATTTATGAGATTTATTGATACAATATAAAAACAATATGAATACAAATCGAGGCAGCCTTTTGGCTGCCTCTTCCATCGGAATGACAAAAAGTTTTATATGAACATAGCCATATAAAGCGGAAGTGTTATCTTCTTTTCTGACGTCCCTATATTTCCATCTATGAGCTTATATCCATAAGATATTTCATCTCTTTTCAAAATATTATCCAGGGACTTTGATCTGCTCCTGCCGGATTTTACCTCGATAGGAACAGCACTTCCTTCATTTTCTATAAAGAACTCAATCTCAAAAGAAGATGCCTCATCTTTTCTAAAATAAATATCATCATGTCCATTTTTGATAAGCATGTCTGCTACTGCAGCCTCGTAAAGCCCACCCTTTATCATAGAGTTTAGTTTCTCACCATCGGGATGCAGTATCAGTTCCTTGATTGAACGATCATACATTCCCATCAAGAGTCCGATATCGGTTGGATAAACACGAAAATTATCATCTATTCTTTTGCTGCTCAGCGGGATATCATATCCGGATAAATTATATATTTTTTTAATTAAATATGCCCCCTCCAGCCAATCTATACTTGAACCATATTTTCTGGCCGTTCCGCCTTTCTCTACATTTGAATACATAAACTTATGATTCTCTTTTGACAGCTGTCTTGATAAAGAGAAGTAACATGACTCGGCCTTTATCTTTACATCAGCAGATGCGTAATGCGCTATATCATATCGATAATCATTCAGGATATCCCTTACCTTCTTATCAGCCTCCGCCAAAGAATCAGTTTCAAAATAAAGACTTACTACTTCCGGCATCCCCCCTATGATCATATAGAGTCTTAGATACTCCATCATTTTATCATGTATTGCCCATGGAACAGTGCTTCTGCTGTCATAATATCCCTTCAGCTCATCGATAATGTCATCAGCTATTCCTGCCGCGGATAAAAACTCCCTAAAGTTAAGAGAAAACATATCAAGATACTGAATGGATCCTACCGGGTAAGAGGTAGGTCTTTTATAGTCAATACCGAGCATTGAACCTGACGTAATTACATCGAAGTCTTTTTCTTTTTCAAGAAACTTCAGGGCAGTGATTGCTTCAGGACATTCCTGTATCTCATCTAAAAAAAGACATGTTTTTCCGGAAATGAATCTGCTGCCGGGAATGTATAAAGATATATTTGTCTTTATCGTTTTAGCATCAAGATTTCCAGAGAATATCTTTTTCATTGAAGGGCTTTCAAGAAAATTAATCTCAATGAATGAATCGTACTCTTTTTCACAGAATCTCTCTATTGCAAAAGTTTTTCCAACCTGTCTGGCCCCTCTGACCAGCAGACATTTATGTTTTGGATTATCCTTCCATTTTTTGAATTCTTCAGTGATATCACGTCTCAGATTTTCACTTCCCATGGCAAAACCTCCGAAAATATGCATACTTACATATTTTAACCCACTTAAAATATGCATCTGCACATATTTTAGCACTTGTAAAGCAAAAAAGTCAACCAATAGGAACAAATCGAGGCAGCCTTTTGGCTGCCTCTTCCATCGGAATGACAAGACTTGAACTTGCGACCTCTAGACCCCCAGTCTAGCGTTCTACCACCTGAACTACATCCCGTATTATGAAGCAGATTACGCCAAGCGTTAATCTGCTTTATTTTTATGTTCTTTTCTGCCCTCGAGCATGAACTTTCTAGCGATGTTGATTCCGATCTTATAAGGAAATGGACGGAGCGCCTTATCAGCCTCCTTCAGCTTCTTCCTTATCTCGATATGCTGAGGACAATGCTTCTCGCAGGCGCCGCATTCTATGCACTGAGATGCGAATGCAGGTTCCTTTCTGACGCCGACAAGTCTTGCAAATTCAAACCTGGCTTCAGTCTTTCCATCCGAGAACATATTGTTATAGCACGCAAATATTGCCGGAATGTCAACTCCCTTAGGACATGGCATACAATATCGACAGCCCGTACATCCGACCTTCGTCTTTTCCAGAAGTATCTTCTTTATCTCAGCTACAAGCTTATGATCATCCTCCGTGAATTCATTTTCCTTAACTTCACTAGCTATACGGCAGTTCTCTTCTATCATTTCTATGGTGTTCATACCTGAAAGAACAACCGTTACTTCAGGCTGATTCCAGAGCCAGCGAAGTCCGAGCTCTGCAGAACTCCAGCCCCTTCCGCTCTTCTCCAGCTTATCCATGGCATCACCCGGAAGATTTACAAGCTTACCTCCACGAAGTGGTTCCATTATAACAACAGGAATGCCTTTAGATGCTGCGTACTTAAGTCCTTCAACACCTGCCTGAGTCGTCTCATCCACATAGTTATACTGTATCTGGCAGAAATCCCAGTCATAGGCATCTATAATCTGCTTGAACATTTCTGTATCACCATGATATGAGAAACCGATATTTCTTATCTCACCGGAAGCCTTCTTCTCTGCAATCCATTCTTTGATGCCAAGCTTTACAAGATTCTCCCACGCAACCGTATCTGTAAGCATATGCATGAGGTAATAATCTATATAGTTAGTCCTGAGCCTCTCCAGCTCTTCATTGTAATACTTATCTATTCCCGCTCTGTTTCTTATCATGTACTGAGGAAGCTTGGTTGCGATATTCACTTTCTCTCTCACGTTATTACGCTCGAATATCTCCCCGACAGCAACCTCACTGCCCGGATATATATATGCGGTATCAAAATAATTCACTCCGAGTTCTATAGCACGCATCAGCTCTTTCTCAGCCTTATCGATGTCTATAGAGTTACCTTTTTTAGTAAATCTCATGCAGCCATAACCAAGAAGTGATAGTTTTTCGCCTTTTCTATCTTCTCTGTAATTCATACGCACTCCCCTATTTCACATTACCTATATCGGGATTATATCACATACCCCTACTCAGCGTCTTCCTCGTACGTTCCATTTATGTACTGCTGTATAAGTTCCTTGTTCTTCTCGAGATCAGGAACAAGCACTGCCATTCCATTTACAGTCTGTGCACTGTATGCACCGTCAGCAGGAATTATATAACTCTTTGTATCACTGCTGAGAAGTACCGGAAGAGCGCAGCCCATCATGCCGCTTGTTTTTACATCAGTAGCTATGCTCGGAGCCGCTGCATTAGCCATCCTATATCCACCTATAAGATGTCCGTGCTTAACCTTGCTCATAGCTGCAGATATAACATTTCTCTGTCTTGCTGTTCTGTCCCAGTCGGAGTGACCTACATATCTCATACGAGAGTATGCAAGAACCTGATGTGGATTAAGTCGATTCATACCTGCTGTAAGATGCCACTCATCAACTCCTGAAGCCCCGTCATCTGCATAACCGAGGCCCTGGTTTGTATTCATATAGTCAGCCTCTTCCTGTGTCAGTTCTATATCCAGATCACCAATGGCTGTCATAGCCTCAAGGAAGCCTTCGAAATCAACCTCAGCATTTCCATCTATTGTGATACCGAAATTCTCTTCTATAGTCTTGTCCAGAAGATCATATCCACCAAATGCAAACGCAGCATTGATACGGTTTCCGCCGTATCCCGGTATCTGAACATATGTATCTCTCATGATTGAAATAAGAGTCACTGTACGCTTTGTCTTATTGATAGAGCAAACTATCATACTGTCAGAACGCTGTCCGCCCTGACCTTCTCTGGCGTCCTGTCCAACCAGAAGAATATTCACTATATTTCCGGTCATGGAATCAGGCCTCTTGGAAACTTCTGTTTCAAGAGTATCGAACTTGCTCACCACGCTGTGGATCATAAGGCCGCCGACCAACCCGAGAATAAGTATGATAACAAGAATCGCTACAAAGAAGTTCCTTACCGGATGTTTCTTGCGGCCTCTTCCGGCCTTTCTTCTTATCCTCTTCTCTTCTCTCTCAGCCTCACGGTCAGCTCTTCTTGCTTCCTCACGTTCCCTGCGCTCTGCTTCACGTTCTCTGCGGGCTTCCGCTTTACGCTCTGCCTCACGCTCAGCTCTCATTGCTTCCTTACGTTCAGCCCTTTCTCTTTCGCTTCTTCCTGATCTTTCTGAATCTCTGTGTCTCTGACGCTCATCATATGATGAATCTCTGCGGACATCATCTACGCTTCTGTTGTATGGAGAATCATACTCTCCACGTCCATCATAGCCGCGATGTCCTCTGTCATCATAATCATCATACAGATCGCCATCTACATCAGGAACCTTCTTTATGCTCTTGCTGCGGACTTCATTCTTCTTTCTCTCCATCTCTCTTATCTGGTGGAGTTCCTCAAGCTGAAGTCTCTCGAGTTCTTCCTTCTTTCGTCTTGTCTCTTCCTGAATTTTCTTCAGTCTTTCTTCATCACTCTGGTCTTTATAACCCATATCGCTGATCATACTCCTTAATTATTATCTGATTCGCAGCTTCATATTATAACAGAAAGTCAGAAAACTGACATTAAAAAATCTTTAATACTGTATTTAATCTTATTTATTCCAGAAGCTGAAGCCCCCACTCATTCCAGCACCATATAGTTTCCTTACCCTCAGGCGTGACAATGTGAAGCTTCTCTTCATCATCAAGTCTTATCTCTGCCGCTTCAATGCCCATACGGGATGATACCCATTCAGGAGCAAGCCTGTCCTCGTCATTTACATCAAAATCGTAGATTCCTATATGCTGCGACCAGGTCTTCTCATCTTCCTTGATCCATATAGGTTTGTAGATTCCAAAGCTTCCTATCTTCCACATAAGAAGAACCACCTCGTCCTCGCCGTCATGATCTATGTCACCGACTATATAGTCGGATACCCGCCATTCTTCACCGCTCTTCCATATGATATCCTTCCCCTCAACAGACATACTGAAGCGTCTTCCGTTAAGTGAAAGATCAGCCGTCTCAACATACACTTCTCTATCCGGATCTTCATACTCTCCGGGAATATCTGTAAATGTATGGCTTTCGCTTCTGCTCTCCCAGTCAATCCATTTAGGAAGAAATCTTCCATCCTTCCACAGAAGATAGACTATGCATAAACATAGCAAAGTGGCTACTGTTATACACAGTAGCCAGATTACTATATGAATTATACTTTTCTTATGTTTATTCGTTTTGGTCATATCTGTAACTCTTGGTCCAGTCTTCTTCCTTAGGAACCTTGTCAGGATCCGGTGAATATGATCCGTCGTCCTGCATCTCTATTCCAAGCATCTGTCTCCATTTCTTGTCAGTAAGTCTTTCAGATATAGGCTGTTCAAACTGATAGAATGAATATACCTTGCCCCATGCAAACTTCTTCACACCATCAACCTCAACGAGAACTATTATGGTGTTAACATGACCTGTTCCGAGTTCAAGGCATGAGCCGTTAGGATCAGTTGCCACATCTGCAACTATAGCTGCAGGGAATTCATCTACTGTGAAGTATTCTGAATCTGCGCTGTCTTTATTAACTTCCTGCCAGAAATGCTCTATCTGACCACCGTAGCTTCTGATGAACTCAAATTCTTCATCTGTAGGAACTACTCCGGTAAGTTCTTTCTCAGATATCTTCTGAAGATTAGTTACTATGCTTGCAAGCTTATCGAGATTCTCTTTATCCGCATCAGTGAGGGCATTGTAATGAGCAAGTCCCTTGGACGTTGCATTTACAAGTCCGAGAAGTCTTGCATATACTTCTACTTCAGGTTCAACATAACCCCTGTCATCTCTTACAGGAATCTCACCGCCACCCATCTCAGCCATCATCTGCTTCGAATAAAGTATCGTATCATGCTTAAGCTCTGTGTAGCTTCCGAGGAATGAAGTGAGGTTCTTCTTTCTCCACTCAACTGTCTGCATGAATGAAGGATATCCTTCTCCCCTCTCTTCAAGAGTAGGTCTGAGTGTATGAAGCCACTGTGAATAGAGGCTTGAATTCCATGTTGAATCAGGAGCCTTCTCAACCATAGCTCTGAGATCAGACATATTGTCATTGTAACCTGCGTAATCAGTCTCACCCTTCGACTTAAGTATATCAAGTGCTACATCGGAGCCAAGTGCTGCCGGTACATCCAGTGCATTTGGAAGCATCCTCGTGCTGCCATCGCTCTTTTCACCTGTCTTATCATAGCAGAGATTCTGGAATATAGCCTCATCTATAGAAAATCTCTGTCCCATAAATCTAAAGCCGTTAATCTTTGCTTCCTTCTCCTCTGCAGTGTCTTCGTCCAAAACTACTACGGAGTTGATCTTCGGTGCAGGAAGCTGACCTGTAAGCTCATGGAATGCTGCCCAGTTTTCAGTATCACCCGGAAGCTTATCTGCAGTAACATCTGCTCCATAAACCTTATCTATAATAGGTCTGTATTCATAATATCCACTGTCATCTGAAGCCCCTGCAAAGAAAGCAGTAATAGTATATATCTCTTCCCAAAGAGGGAGTGTATCCTTGTCCATTGCCAGAGTCATAAGGAGCGCTGATCTGTCCTGATCCTCATTCTTACGTGCGAAGTTACGTCTTCCATACCACATCATGGCCTTGAAGTACTTCTGGAGTTCTTCCTCTGTATCGTAATACCCTCTTGGTATGTACTGAGTATAGTCTTCCATATTTTCAGGGTCATTGAAGATAGGTGATGCCACAATCTTATCTGCACTTTCAATAAGGTCGAGTTCCTGCTTAACAACGTCAGCTACCTCAGCAGGTATCTCAGCATTTGGATCACAGAGTACATTTCCAACTGTGAAAAATGCAAGGTTCGTCCAGGCAGCTTTCTCCCATTCAGTGCCTTTAAGAGTATTGTACTGATCCTGTGACTTCTCTTTCATAAGTCTGCTCAGTTCATTTACATCCTTGATAAGATAAGTCTTTTCTGTATTCTTCATGACATGAGCAAAATACAGATGATATGTATGCATTATGGAATCAACTGTAATAAAACTTGGAATGTATTCATATCTGTAGTCTTCATAATCAGGCCAGAACTCGTTGCTGTAGGAGCTCATGACTACGAACTGATTTGCAGCAAGAAGATCTTTCGCCTCCTGCGGATAATACTCAACAAAATCAGCATTATCAACATCGCTGAAATTTGCCGAAAGTGTCTGCTCCGGAACTTTCGGAGTTATAGGTTCAAATGTAACGACCATGTAATCATCTATGATAGATGGACGCGCCATGTATTCGACATCCTCAGGAGTAAAGTCCTTGTCATCTGCCTTTGCCTCATCCGTTTTGTCCTCAGTGGTATCTGGCTCAGGAATCACATTTCCATCCTCATCAACATAGTCGCCGTTCTCATTTGTACTTGCTTCTATGTCTTTGCCGTTTTCAACGTCAGTCGTCCTGCCTCTGAACTTCTTAATTACAACAGCGCCCACTATAAGTGCTACCAGAACTGCCGCTGCAATACCTACGATTATTGCAATCTTTGAGCCATTGCTGTCCTTCTTTTCAGATGGTTTCTTATTTTCCTCATGATTATGCTGAGGATTCTGTGGCCCATATGATTGCTGTGGTCGCGGCTGCTGCACCTGGTTATATTGTGAATGAGCCTGTGGCTGTTGCTGCGGTTGCTGCACATAGCCCTGCTGTGTCGGCTGTGTATAACTCTGCGTCGACTGTGGTTCCGGCTGCTGATATACCTGGGTAGGCTGTGGCTGCTGCGGTTGTGTGTATTCCGTCTGGACCGGCTGCGGTTGCTGCAATTCCTGTGCAGCCTGCTGCTCGGCGATTATTCTGTCAGCATCAGGTCCGAATGCAGAATCCCCCTCCGGTATCTCAGTATTTTTCTGCTCTGCAAATGCAGAGTCCTCCATCGGTAATGGCGCTGCTATCTTTGCTCCGCAGACCGGGCAATAATTTGTTTCATTACCTATATTACTTCCACATGTTGAACAAAACATTTTTTCACCTCCTAAAATGTGTAAGGTAAATAAGCTTTTATAAATACACCATCTTCTGTGTACTTTTCCTCGATTACTTCCCCAAGGCTCTTAATCCTTGAAAGCTCGTTCATATCCTTATACGACAATGTCTTCTCTATATATACCCTGTCTTCTCTGATAAGGTTTCCTATTACTTCACCTATCTGCTCAAGTCCATCTCCTTTTTTAGCAGATATCTGAAGCACATAGCTGGCCCTGTCATCTATAAGCCCGGTTCTGTCATCCGGATCAGGCAGTTTATCTATCTTATTGAAGAGTGTAATAATCTTCTTATGCCCTGTATTTTTGCTTTTACTGAGGAGCATATCTATGGTTTCATACACGACCTTCATTTCATTTTCACGTGTCGGGCTGGATGCATCGACAACATGAATTATATAGTCAGCATAACAGGTTTCCTCGAGCGTACTCCTGAAAGCGTCTATAAGATTATGAGGAAGCTTACGTATAAAACCTACCGTGTCCGTAAGTAATACCTTCTGACGTCCCGATGTCTCTACACTTTCACCCTGATGGTCTTCTCTCTTTTTTGTATATTCATAGAGTCTTGTTGTTGTATCAAGTGTAGCAAAGAGTTTATCTTCGGCGAGTATCTCGGATCCGGTCAGTGCATTTAAAAGAGTCGACTTACCTACGTTGGTATATCCAACTATCGCAAAAACCGGAGTAGTTCCCGATTCCCTGCTTTTTCTTGTGAGCTCCCTGTGAGTCACAACATCCTGAAGTTCTCTCCTAAGCTCAGCAACTCTGTTTCTTATCACACGTCTGTCCTGCTCGAGCTTCTTTTCACCGGGGCCTCTTGTTCCTATACCGCCGCCGAGCCTTGACATCGAGATACCTTTACCGGTCAACCTGGAAAGTCTGTACTGCAGCTGAGCCAGTTCAACCTGAAGCTTGCCTTCAGCAGTTCTTGCGTGTGCCGCAAAGATATCAAGGATTACCATAGTTCTGTCCATAACCTTAATATCAAGTGCCTCACTGAGATTATACATCTGGGCGGGACTGAGCTCATCATCAGTGATAACTCCTGTCGCCCCTGTCGACTTTATCAGGCTCGCCAGTTCTTCAATCTTTCCACTTCCAATGTAAGTGGCAGAATTGAAATGAGGAAGCTTCTGAACCATCCTGCCAACAACTTCTGCTCCTGCAGTCTCAGCAAGTTCCTCCAGCTCATCCAGAGAAACCTCTGTATTATTTAGTCTGCTTCCTGCACTGTCCATGTCATCAGTCTCAACAGCTACAAGTATGACATATTCAATTTCTTCTTTGTTTTCATACATGCTATGATTTTACCACATTAATCATTACATTTTACAGTAAATATTCGAGAAGCCCTTCACAGCCTTCGACTACATCTCTGTAAGTAGACTCAAAATCCCTCGTATACCATGGATCCGCTACCATTCGGGGCCTATCTGTATAGTCCATAAGAAGAGAAATCTTCTGACCACGCCTCTCCTCAGGCGTACTTCCGGCAGACTTCCCGAGTATTCGTGGAATCCATCTCAGATTCAGATCGTCCATACCAATAATATAGTCAAATGTATCGAAATCCGACTTAGTCAGAAGCTGTGCCCTCTTGCCTTTACATGATATACCATGCTCTGCAAGCTTTTCCTTTGCAGGAGGGTAAACCGGGTTACCCTGACCATTCCATATTTCATCTGTATGAGTCGCACGGGATTCAATATGAAATCTGTCTTCCATATGTCTTTTCTTAACCATATCCTTAAGGACAAACTCCGCCATCGGCGACCGGCAGATGTTGCCCCAGCATACAAATAGTACATTTATCATTAGCTATTTCCTCTCACATTTTTTAATCCTTTATTTCAGATTCCCATACATCTATAAGTCTTTCCAAACTCCACGCTGCATTTGCCGGACTGGTGGATGGAAGCACCACTGCTTTTATCCCCGTCGCCGGTTCAATATACTTGATATACAGTCGTTCAGCTGTTTTCCCATTTACGATTATCTTCTGAATCTTTGAATTATTTAAGATTTCACTTAAATCATTAGCTTTTGCATTTTTAATGCTTGCATCAGATGAACCCGATATTTCACATTCAGCAATCACATCCCAAAGCGCAAGATTATTATCGAGAATCAATTTCTTCTTTTCTTCAATTGAAGTCGGATTCTCCTGATCAAAAATACTTGCGATTACCTTCCAGAATCTGTTTTGCGGATGGCCATAGAAAAACTTTATTTCTCTGGATTTAACAGATGGAAAACTCCCTAGTATCAACACCTTGGAATCCTTATCATAAAGTGGGGGAAACGGATGTTGCTGGACACTCTGCTTATCCGTCTGTCCCATTATTTTCATTTTTGTTTGCGTGTTATATTGGTTGATATTGACTTTCTTTTTTATCTTTCTCATTCCATCAAACACCACATGTTCAACCTTTTTCTTACCCATCAGCCATAGTACTCTTCCCTGCGCGGGAAGAACCTCCGATACATAATTCTTTTTTACTCAAATACAATCTCATAATACAAGTAATCACCTGTATAAGAACTTTCAATTTCTCTTCCACCTTCAGTATGATATATTGGCAATAATATAACTTTACTGCCAATATATCTTTTATTCCTAATTCTTCAAATAATTTCAAACCGACATTAAACCGACAATTATATCAATAATATACATCTTAGTTAAATATATCGTTCCTTTACTCTAAAGTTAGAAAATTCATAACCAATGCAACCATTATATCTTTTTCTTCCGGTCTTGATTCTGCAATCATTAATGTTATAGCTACTAGAGCACCATCACTGATTACTTTTTTACCATCCCTGATAAGTGCATTGTTTTTTCCAAGGAATTCAAGAAATAGAGAAGCTGCTATTCGCTTACATCCATCTGCATATGGATGATCCTTTATCATGAAATAAAGAAGATTTGCAGCTTTCTCCTCCAATGTAGGATAAGCATCCTCTCCAAATGCACTTTGATAAACTGCAGCAATAATGCCTTCAACTTTACCTTTTTCTTTCTCTAAACCAAAAACATCTGTCTGGAAAGAATCTCTCATAGCATCAACCATCTTGCAACATTCTTCATATGTTATTCGATAAATCGGTTCTGAACCATCCGGTTTTGGAACTACCTGATGATCATATTGGTCAAGTAATAATAATGCATCTGTGTATTGATTTACTGCTTTCAGGATATCTGCCTCTTCAACATCCAAAGCATCTGCAAGCATTTTAGTTTGAATATCAACAGTTCTCTCAAGAGCTTTTAAACGCTTTTCGTTTATAGCATATCCCTCAATAATATACTGTTTCAATACGCTATTAGCCCACTGTCTAAATTCTGTTCCACGTTTAGATTTCACTCTATATCCAACAGAAATAATTACATCTAAACTGTAAAACTGAACCGGACGATCTGAATTTGCAATGTGCATTTTTTGCACATTGCTTTTTTTAATTAATTCCTCTTCCTTAAAAATATTGTTAACATGTCTTGTTATAACAGATCTATCTACATTAAAAAGATCTGTCATCTGTGATTGATTCAACCATACCGTTTCTCCATCCACAGGAACAGATAGGCTTATTTCTTTATCTTTTGTCTCAAACAATACTATTTCATTATTCATCAGCATAGCCTCCTAAGCTTTAATGATACTGAAATTGTACAATGATTTACTCCTGTTGTCATTGTACTCATGGTATAAATATTTAACACGAATGGACCTCTCGCAAAAGGTATACGCAAGGTATAAAATACCCTGTTTAATTTTCATAAATGTACTATTTATGCGGCTTCTATGACTTTCGGCAAATGTTGCCCCAGCATACAAACAGTACTTTTATCATAATTACTTACCTCTATGAGCCGTGATTATCGTATAACTCTTAGCATTTACTACTATCAGGCTTTTCCATCTCTATTTTTTCAAGTGTATCTTTAAGAATTTCCTGCCTAAGTTCCTGCAACCATTCAGAATGTTCAACCACATTAAATGCATAAGTCTTATTTAATTCATATTCATTCTCAGACCAGGTGTCTATAGGTGATTCATTATGTTGAATAAGAGCCTCGAGTTTATCCAGAGCTTTATACAGCTTCGCCTCAAGAGTTTCCTGTTTCTCCATTTCATCATATAGCTGTGTCATAGACTTTGCTACTTCTTCAGGAAGGCTCTTCACCCACTCACCAAGAAGCTCATCTTCTGTCTTTCTGTCACCATCTGTTTTAATGAATGTTGGAATATCTCCCGTAAAGCATTCTCCAAGATCATGAATCAGACACATACAAACCACCTTGTCTGTATCGACCTCAGGGAATTCATCCTTAAGAAGAAATGCCATAAGTGATACTCTCCAACTATGCTCGGCAACACTCTCTATCCTTCTTTTTCTCGTGGTACAGTGACGCGGAGTATCTTTAAGTTTCTCAGCCACATGTAATATTTCCAAAAATTCTCTTGCATTCATATTAGCTTTCCCTCTACTACAAAGTCAGAAAATTCATAACCAACGCAACCATTATATCTTTTTCTTCCGGCCTTGATTCTGCTATCATAAGCGTTATTGCTACAAGTGCACCATCACTGATGACCTTTCTTCCATTTCTAATGAGTGCATTGTTTTTTGCCAAAAATTCAAGGAACAGTGGAGAAAGCAACTCATCAAACATAACCGATAAGAACCTTTCAGTATTTTGATTCGTCTTGAATCGGAGCATGTATTGTCTTACCTGACTTGCTACAGAATGTGACATACTCCCACCACTTTTGCTTTGCTAAGAAGTGGGGGCTTCTCGTTCGAGCAATCTAACGATCACAGCATACACGAGCTATCTCCGTCTGTCCGACGGTTCTATCTATACTT
>JHWR01000014.1 GCA_000687655.1 Lachnospiraceae bacterium YSB2008 | reverse complement strand
TAGTTATAGTGTATGCAGATTCAATAGTGGGAAAATATATAACTGTGACTTATCAGCGTCCTATAACATAGGAAGCAGATATTTCATACGTGAAATCTTGAAATCCTTACCTGCGAAGGCAAGGTTGGAACTTGAGGCAAAAGTTCCTCAGGTATCCAAGAGAAGCACCTGCACATTATCTACACTAATTAGCCTGAATGCGGAACTTATGACATTCGTCGCATAAGCATCTGAGTTTGGGGTGTATCTGTAGAAATGTAGTTCCCGTCTCCTAAAGAGACTACGTGCTTTAAAAGCATTTATGGGAAGCACGCGACTTTAGTCGTGTGAGGCTTCACTAATTGTTATCCTACGAAAAGATTAAGAAAAAAAGGAGGAGACCGATGAAGAATATTTCTTGCAGATAGTTTTATGGAATACAGTTTTGAGGATGGGATATGTCTGCCCAAAGCTGTAGGTTTGCAGGAAATAGTTCATAGTGGTTCTCTAATCATGATATAGTTATAAGGTATTCTGTCTTTATACCTACGTGATGTGATAAAAGCCGCAGGACTGCTCCTGCGGCTTTTATCATCACCGCATAAGGAGGCGATATTTATGTCATTATTACAGGTTTCAGATTTAACCTTCGGATATCCCGGGAGCTTTGATAATGTTTTCGAGAACGTTTCATTTTCAATCGATACAGACTGGAAAACCGGATTCATAGGAAGAAACGGAAAGGGAAAGACTACATTTCTGAATCTTCTTCTCGGGAAATATGAATACTCCGGAAGCATCACAACAAATAAATTCTTCGATTATTTTCCTTATAAGACAGAGGAAAAGGACCTCGATAAAACCATGGACGAAATGAGCATGGAATGGAAATCGAACGCTGAGGGCTGGAAGATAATCTGTGAGCTTAACAATATGGGTGTCGACCCCGAGCTTCTGTACAGACCGATAAAGACTCTCAGTCACGGGGAACGTACCAAGGCCATGCTTGCTATACTCTTTTCAGGCGATAACGAGTTTCTTCTTATAGACGAACCAACGAATCACTTGGACAAGGACGGCAGGGAAATCATAAAGAATTATCTTGCCCAAAAGAATGGTTTCATACTTGTTTCACACGACAGGGACCTGCTGGATGCGGTTTCCGACCATATGCTGATTCTTAACAGAAGCTCAATAGAGGTTATGAACGGTAATTTCAGCACATGGTGGGAAAACAAAGAACGGGCCGATGCATTTGCCATGGCAGAAAATGAAAAGCATAAGAAAGAAATAGGCAAGCTGACAGCATCAATGCGTCGTACCGACAGCTGGGCCAAGAAAAGTGAAAGCACAAAGATAGGTTTTGATCCAATAAAAGAAAATGACCGAAGCATCTCTACAAGGTCCTTTATCGGAGCCAAAACCAAGAAGATGCAGTCAAGAGTAAAGAATTTCGAGAAACGTATAGAACGTGAGATTGAAGAAAAAGAAGGGCTTCTGAACGATATCGAAAAGGTTGATGACCTCAGGCTCAATCCACTTAAGCATCATAAGAAATGTATAGTTGAGTGCAGAGATTTTTCGCTGGGTTATTCAGAAGAAAGCCGAGTGCTTTCAGGAATAACCTTTCAGCTTGAGCAGGGCGATATACTCTTTCTGAACGGTGAAAACGGCTGTGGAAAATCCAGCCTTATCAAGGCCATTCTGAAAAATGCCGGCTACCTTCATGATACCGGGGACATTGCGGATACCAGTAAGCTCCAGGATACCAGTGCATTACCAGGTACCGAAAATATGATAACTGACGGAAAGCTGGAAACAGCAAGCGGTCTTATAATATCATATATAGATCAGAATACTTCAGATCTGAAAGGAACCCTCGCGGAATTCACAAAAAAGCGAGATCTTGATTACAGCCTCTTTCTAACTCTGCTCAGGAAACTTGATTTCAGTAGAGAACAGTTCGAGAGCAAAATCGAGGATTATTCCGAAGGTCAGAAGAAAAAGGTTCTGATTGCTGCCAGTCTTCTCACTCCGGCTCATCTATACATTTGGGACGAACCACTCAATTATATAGATGTTTTCTCCCGTATGCAGATTGAAAAGCTGATAGAAACTTATATGCCGACCATGATTGTTGTCGAGCACGATATACGTTTCAGAGAAAAGCTTGCAACGAAAATCGAGAATTTATAATTCTCAATCCATTTGCAATTCTATTAATATTTTTGCAATTATAAAAGGGGCATCAATAAATATGCAAGAAATTTTTTAAAAAATCTTTTTTTGATGTTGCGATTTTGTTGCCTGCCGTATGCTAGAATGAAGCCACAAAAGATAAAATAAAGGAAATATATATATAGAAATCTAAAGAAAGGGGCGAACATCATGAGTAAAGAGTTATTATATATAATCGGTGGTATCATAGTTGTATCGGGTACAGGATTCTTAATAGTAAAAAGGCTTATTACATTCAGTGTAAGGATTTTGACAGGCATTCTAACTCTGGCGTTTGTCTTCATTCTTGCACCTAAGGTAAATACATTTTTACTTAACAGATTCGGACATAAGGATCTTCTTGTAAAAAGAATTGCAGCAGTAGTAGATGCCGATATGGAAAGCAATGTAATAAGTACATATCAGTATAAAACAGGAATACGTCTTGATGAGGATGATGCATCAACGATAGCGCTCCTTAAAGAACAGGCTTTCAGTGTTGATCCTAATCTAAGTGATAATCTGAATATATTCGTTCATTCAGGATACCCTCAGGAGATAATAGATTCTGTAATGGGTGGAATAGACCCGCAGTACAGAGGGTCACCAACTATACAGGCAGACAGCTTCTCGGAGTATGTAGCGGAGCTTCTGGTGCTAAAAATAGTTACAGTTATATCATATCTGATATCATTTGAGATTTCACACAGGCTGTTTAAGCCGAAAATGGATTAAATTGAAACAGTCCTTCACATATAACGAAAAGCACTTCCCGGTAGCTTGAGTTATATGATAAAAAAAGACAAGGGAGACGTCCCTTGTCTTTTTAAATGTTTAATTTAGTTGACTGTGATTAGTCGATCTTGTTTACAAGAAGAGTAAGACGAGATACTTTTCTTGCAGCTGTATTCTTGTGGTAAACACCCTTAGAAGCAGCTTTGCTGATCTCACTGATTGCAGCCTTAAGTGCTACTTCAGCTTCAGCCTTATTTCCTGCCTGTGCAGCAGCCTCAACCTTCTTTACAAGTGTCTTAACCTTTGACTTAATGCTCTTGTTTCTGAATTCCTTCTTCTTAGAAACAAGGATTCTCTTCTTTGCTGATTTGATATTAGCCACAGCTCTTACCTCCAAATTTTAAGATGTTATCTTCATACATTTTTAATGCTGTTCCTTTGATTGCCAAGACACGTTCAGCTTTCGCCGGGCAGAACAGACACTATTGTAGTATTTTCATTATCAGTTGCGCAATGCGGAAACTCTATGTAGCAGCCATTACATACTGAATCCAACAAAGCAACGTATATATTAGCAAAGTCATAACCCCACGTCAAGTGGATTTTATTATATTTTTCTATAGAAAGAAGAGTATTTATCACTCTCCGAAGTAGCATTCTTCACAATAGTTGAACATGCTTCCGATAGGAAGCTCTTTGCCGCACAGTTTACAATGGAGAATGTATTCTTCTTTGTTCTCGAGCATGAGTTCGCTTATCCTGTCGCATATTGCGCGCCTTCTCTTAAGGCTGTCATCAGGAATTCCTATGCGGCGGAGAAGCTGATGTCTTATGTCATAAGCTTTATATTCGAGCTCACAATCCTTAAGAGTCTCAGTTCCGAAGTTCGGGAAAGGAACCATCTTTTCTTCCATTATTGCTTTGGCACACTTAACGAAATAATCAACAAGCTCGCTTGATTTCGTGTCAACAGGACAGGTAATGAGATCATATACCAGATTCCTGTTTTCTTCTATGCCCGGAACATTTCTGAGACTTCTGAGAAGAAATTCAGCATCCTGAACATTTTCACGAACAAAGCCATCGTTTCTGCGAGCCTTCTGCCATGCCTTTAAGAGCAGCATGAGCGGATAGGATGTATCAAGTACTTCTCTTGGAAATGCAATGCAAGATGCCTGTATACTTCGGACAGGTCTTCCAAGCTTTGCGTCTATGAGAGGCGCATCTACCATGGAAAGAACTTCGCCGTATTCGTTCAGTCCATATCTTCCTGCACGACCGCCTATCTGATTTACTTCAGCAGTTGTCAGTGTTCGGAACTGTCTTCCGTCATATTTTTCTATCTCAGTAAAAATGATTCGTTTTATCGGAAGGGATATACCCATGCCTATAGCGTCAGTAGCTACAACTATGTTCGTATCACCATCCAGGAATTTCTTCACTTCATTTCTTCTGGCTTCGGGTGGAAGCGCACCGTAGATAACGCTCGCTTTGAAACCGTTCTTTTCAAGCAGGGCAGCAGTTGAAAGTACACTCTTTCTTGAAAAGCATATCAGTGCGTCACCTGCACGTAGGTCTTCATATCCATTTATGATTCCACCAAAATAGAGCGGCGACAGCCTTTCATGATTGACTGTATAGCAAGGTGAACCGAAGGAAGCTATAAGCTTCTTTATATAAGAGAGGGCTTCCGGTGCCATACATATATGAACTATATCTGCGTCAACAAGACAGATAGCCTTAAGCCATGCTGAACCTCTGAATGGGTCGGCTATAAGCTGCGCCTCGTCTATGACAGCAGTTTTATAATGTGTTCTGAAATTACAGAGTTCTATAGTAGATGAGATGACATCTGCACCTTCGGTTATAAGAGATTCCTCGCCGGTTACCATGCTACAGGGAACGCCCGCGGCATTCAGCTTGTCATACATTTCCAGAGCCAGAAGCCTGAGCGGTCCAAGGTAAGTGCCCGGGGTATTTTTCTTCATATCCTCAATGGCGTCATAGGTTTTTCCGCTGTTAGTAGGGCCGACATGAAGTATGAAGGTTCTCTTCAGCTTCTTCGCCCGCTCGACATACATTTCCGGGGAATACTGTTCATACAGAACAGATATCTCGTCTATAAGTACGGCTTCTTCCTCCTCACGCTGTTTCTTCTCGAGGTAGTGCGTTATAGCCTGATACTTAAGAGCTTTCTCTATTTTCCTCATTGGCCAGACCTGGGAACTTCTGCGGTTTCCGTTTGTATCCATATAATAAATGGTCTGCGGAGCCGGGAAGCATTTTCTGATCATACTCGTCGGAAGACCGTAGGTATCGGAAATCTGCTTAAGCGTCATGGTCGGTTCGTTCTGAACCGGGGCGTTATTCTTTCTTCTTTTTCTGTATCTTCTGCTCATCTATATTCCTATATGCAGCCCGCTGATCCGTAAGCTGCGCAAATAATCATTGCCAACAGTAAAATACTCTACCAAAAGAAGGAGGCAGTTTCAAGAAAAGAATATCGCAAAATGGAATCTTGTGTTAATATGATACAGGCGTAAATGAAATGATACAGGAGTAGGATTATGTCAGGCTTTTTGAAAAAGCTTCCTATAAGAGAAATATGCGCATTCTTCGCAGGGCTGGCTCTGTTTGTGCTACTGCTCGTGGCAGTGGCAATGATACCCAGAGCATCAATAAGACAGAATATGCAGAAGTCAGCAGATTTTCTGTGCGAAAAGAATGTATTTTTTAGTGAGATTAAAGACCTGAACAGCAGCAGGATTGATCGTTATGCTGATTCGATACTGCTTTCCATTGCATATCAATATGATAGTAATAAGCCTCTTTCTTCAGTTATGAGTTCATCATATTACTATTATAAGTTTAAGAATGAAAATGAGAATCTTCAGGATTCTGTTAAAGATGATCTTCCGGCAAACCAGGAATATATGCGTTACTGGCACGGTTCTATCTCAGTCGTTAGACCGCTGCATCTTATAATGTCACTAAAGGGAATCTACATATTCAACGCTGTCTTCCTTACAATGCTTACAGCCCTTCTCATGTTTATGCTTATCAGAAGGAAGGGATTTGTTCCGGCTCTAGGACTGCTGGCAGGACTTATACTGGTCTCAGCGTGGTTCGTTCCATTTTCACTTGAATACACATGGGTTTTCGGATTGATGCTTATTTTCTCAGCGCTGACTCTCTGGCTGGTATGGAACGGCAAAACAAAATGGTATCTGACGGCCTTCCTTCTTTTTGGAATGATCACGAATTTCTTTGATTTCCTCACAACGGAGACGCTCACACTTACAGTTCCGCTTTTACTGTTTATCTGGGCGGAGGATGAGAAGAATACTTCTAAGGAAAGCATAATTAAGGTGGTTAAAAATACTGTTTCATGGGGCATAGGTTATGCAGGCGCATGGCTTGCCAAATGGGGGATTGCAGCACTTGTTCTTCATGAAAATGTAATGCCATATATCACAGGGCATGTAGAAGAGAGGCTCGGAGGAGAGCTGAATAATGTTACTTTCACTGATTATCTTACCGGATCCATTACAAGAAATATCAAATGTCTGCTACCGTTTGACTTCGGAACGATAGGTCTTTTTGCAGGAGTGATTCTGGTTATTGTTTATTTTTATATTGCTTATGTATACAGGGGCGAGGGCATAGATTATAAGAAGGTTATGCTCATTGCCGTCATAGGACTTGTTCCTTATGTAAGATATCTGGTTCTTCATAACCATTCATATCTGCACTGTTTCTTTACTTACCGTGCACAGCTGGGAACGATACTCGCCATGGCACTGATACTTTTTGAACTAAAGGTTAGTATGCTGCAGGGAAGGAGAAAGCCGAATGCAAAGAAAAAATAAAAAAGAGCTTTCCATATTAATGCCATGCAGAAATGAAGAGAATACTGTCGGTGTCTGCGTAAGAGACGCGAAAAAGTTTCTTATGGAACATCATATACCGGGTGAAGTTCTTGTTGCAGATAATGCCTCGACGGATAATTCATACCAGATTGCAAGGGGAGCGGGCGCAAGGCTGATAAGGGTCAGAAAGCCGGGATACGGCAGGACTCTCCGCGCGGGAATCAAAGCCGCCCGCGGCAGGATAATCATCATGGGTGACTGTGATACAACCTATGATTTCAGAGGGATATATGAAATGTATCGCCTTATGGCTGACGGTAAATGTGATGTGGTAATAGGAGACAGGTTCTCGGGTGGAATAGAACCTGGGGCTATGTCTCTTATACATAAGATAGGTGTAAAAGGTCTTTCATTATTGGGGCGAAAGCGTTATAATGTCAAGGTGGCAGATTTCCATTCCGGACTCAGAGGGCTAACAAAGAGTGCGGCGGAGACATTACATTTCAGAACGACAGGAATGGAGTTTGCGACAGAGATGATAGCCGAAGCCGGAAGACGCAGGCTTCGTATCATGAATGTGCCGATCAAACTGAAGAGATGCAAATATGACAGAAAGTCAAAGCTTCGAACTGTCAGAGACGGGCTTAGGCATATTGTTTATATAGTTTGGTTTAGATGATTAATATTAGGGGATGAAAGGTATGAATCAAGAAAGAAAACAAAAGTTAAGAAAGAGAAGAAAAAGCTTTGCAGCCTTACTTCTGGCAATGATGATGCTTTTATATACTGTTCCGGTATATGCGGCAGTTTATAATGCGGATGAACTTCAAACACAGATTTCCGGCGGAAGTGAAATTTATGTGGAGCCGGGAGATTCTTTCAAAAGGGATTCGAGTGCCACAAATCAGGATGTGGAGTTATGTGTATATGATGGAACTTTCTACATTCGAATTACCGGAAATTCCTGCCCGATTAAAGCGGGAGTAAAACAGTGGAGAATAGAGGATATTTCTGGCTCAGCGTGGCAACCTTTGATTGTTAATCTTATCCCTGTTACTGACCCAAATCGATATACTGTAAAATATGTAGATCAGGACGGAACATCTCTTCAGGAATTCTCAGATTTGCAGGTTTATGAAAAAACATCTGAATACACCGGAGAAACTCCTACCAAGGCGTCAGATGCTGAATATGATTATGTATTTGCCGGCTGGGAGCCTGAAGTATCAGAATATGTAAAAGCCGATGCTGTTTATACAGCAAAATATAATAAAGTAAAGAAGAGCTATAAGGTTACATTTGTTGATGAGGATTCAACAGTTCTTAAGGCAGCAACTGCTTATGAGTATGGTACGAAAGCAGCTGACATAGTACAGCCTGCAACTCCTTCAAAGCAGGAGACAGAAACCTGTACATATGAGTTCGCAGGATGGAGCCCTGAACTCCAGGATGTTACGGCAGATGCAACATATACGGCAGTATATAAAGAGATTGCAAAAGAAATTACTTACACTGCCGGCAGTATAGAATATCTTCTCGGAAGCAAAGAGGATAAAGAACTTGTTGTCAAAGGCAATATAGCTGATGGTACGTATCTGGATCATTTTGACAGCGTAAAGATTGGAGATACAGTTCTTGTCAGGGATACGGATTACACTGCCCGTGAAGGAAGCCTTATCCTTAATTTCAAGTCAGATTGTCTAGAGAAGTACAAGGCAGGCAAGTACGACATTACCATAGAGTTTGATAATGGTACTGCTACCGGAGTTCTTACAGTTAAGGCACCGGCTGAGAAGACAGATAAGCCGAATGTAAAAGAAACAACACCTAAGCAGACGGGAGATTTAGGATATTCGGAATTGTTCTTTATTCTTATGCTTCTTTCGATTGCCGGATTTATTACAGTCATAAGCATGAAGAAGAAGGAAAGAAACTGATATATAGATTCAGAGTATATAATAGACTCATATAAAGCCGGGGGATAACCCCGGCTTATATAAAACCCTCCGGGGATTGCGCACTCGCGCGATAGGAAGTGTTATGGCAGGAAAGAAAGCGGCGGGACCTGACCCGATGACGGTGGTTAATGACCACGTAAGTAAAAATGAATACAGCAGGGTTTATCTTTTCATGGGACCGGAGGCGTATCTTCTGAATCAGTTCAGGGATAAGCTTATTTCCGCTGCAACCGAAGGGGATGATATGAATCTTGTCCGCTTCGGCAATAAAGGCGTGGATGTGAAAAGTTTGATATCAGAATGTGATACCATGCCATTCTTTTCGGAACATCGCGTTATCGTGGTGACAGACAGTGAGCTTTTCAAATCCGCTCAGGATGAGCTTGCTGAATATATCCCGAATCTCCCTGATTCAACAGTTCTCGTATTTTCTGAGAAAAATGTCGATAAGAAATTTAAGTTATATAAAGCTGTAGATAAGGCAGGAACTGTCCTGAATTTTGAAACGCCGGATGCAGATTCTCTTGTCAAATGGATCGCGAAGCTTTTCGGCGATGCGGAAATCAAGGTCGACAAAGCAGCGGCAGGAAGAATAGTCGAGGTGTCGGGTGAAGACATGATGGCTATCTCAAATGAAGTTGAGAAACTCATAAGCTACTGCCATGACAAGGGTGCAGTAACCATTGAGGATGTAAATACTTTATGCGTCAGTGATGCTGAAGATAAAGTATTTGATATGATAGATGCCATCTCGGCACACAATACGGATAAGGCTTTGAAGCTATACACAGATCTTCTGAGCCTGAAAGAAGCTCCGGTGAAGATACTTGCACTCATAAATATGAATTACATGAGACTTGCAACTATCAAAATGATGGAGAAGGACGGGGCAGGAAGAAGTGAGATAGCAAAGTATGCAAAGGTTCCGCCGTTCCTTCTTGGAAAGTACCAGTCCCAGACAAGAAACTATACCTATAAAGAACTGCTTGAGATTCTTGAAAAATGTCAGGAAACAGGACGGATACTTCGCTCAGTAAATGTAAATAAAGACAGGACGCTGGAGATATTTATATTAAAGCTCTGTAACAACCAATAGGAAGATTCACTGCGTCCACATTTCATTTACATATAATTGATATCATGTTAAAATGAAATCAGCTATGGGGATACAAACTATATACAATGGAGGTTTACATAATAATGAATGACAAGTTATATAACTGGATCAACTGGGTGCTGTATGATGAACTTGTAGACGGGAAGATAAATGCTCCAAGGCATCTTCTCGGCAATCATGATTATGGTGATGGACAGGTTATAACATGCTATAAGCCTCATTCTGAGTCAGTTTCTATTAAAACTCCTAAGGGTAAGACTCTTACTCCTATGGAGAAGATCAATGATGCCGGATTCTATGGCATTTACTTCCCAAAGAAGAAGATTAAAGGCTCTGCTTATAGATTCGTAACGAATTATTATGATGGTACAACCGTGGAGAGTGCAGACTGCTATGCATTTGAAGGACTCTTCACTGATTATGATGCGTACCTTTTTGCAGAGGGAAAGAACTACGATATATATGAAAAGATGGGTGCTCACCCTATGACCATTGACGGCGTAAAGGGAACCTATTTTGCAGTATGGGCACCGGATGCAAGACGTGTTTCAGTTGTCGGCGACTTCAACATGTGGGACGGTGCACTGAATCCTATGCATATCCATCCTGCATCGGGAGTTTACGAGCTCTTCATTCCTGATGTATATCCGGGAGCAGTTTATAAGTTCCAGATTCTCACCAGATACGGTGACATCCTTTATAAGGCTGATCCATATGGAAACTATAACCAGATGCGTCCGGACAATGCGAATATCGTAGCAGATATAAGTAATTATAAATGGACCGATAAGACATGGATGGATGAGCGCTCCAAGTCAAAGAGAGTGGACAGGATGAAACAGCCTATGTCCATTTACGAGTGCCATCTTGGTTCATGGAAGAAGAAGATAGAAGATTCTGATTTCGGCTTCTATAACTATAGAGAGCTTGCGAAGATGCTCGGTGACTATGTGAAGGAGATGGGTTATACCCATATTGAGCTTCTCGGTATAGCTGAGTATCCTTTCGATGGTTCATGGGGATATCAGGTAACTAATTATTTCGCTCCTACTTCACGTTACGGTGAGCCGAGTGATTTTATGTACTTCGTTGATTATATGCACAGCCAGGGCATAGGAGTAATCCTTGACTGGGTACCTGCACATTTCCCTAGAGATGCACATGGTCTCGGACGTTTCGATGGAATGCCTCTTTACGAGCATGCAGATCCGAGAAAGGGCGAGCATCCTGACTGGGGAACATACATTTTCGATTACGGAAGAAATGAAGTTGCTAACTTCCTTACTTCAAACGCTCTTTTCTGGGTTGAGAAGTTCCATATCGATGCACTCCGTGTTGATGCAGTAGCATCTATGCTTTATCTGGATTACGGTAAGCAGGACGGTCAGTGGGTTGCAAACAAGGACGGCGGCAAGGAGAACCTTGAAGCTATAGCACTTCTTCAGAATATCAATACTATTATGGAGGAGAGAAATCCTGGTGCTTACCTTATAGCTGAAGAATCCACGGCTTGGCCGGGCGTTACAGCACCTGCATCCATGAAGGGACTTGGTTTCCTCTTCAAGTGGAACATGGGATGGATGAACGACTTCCTCGAGTACATGAAGCTTGATCCATATTTCAGGAAGTTCAATCATAACAGACTCACATTCAGCCTTTCTTATGCATACGCAGAGAATTATATACTCGTTATATCTCATGACGAGGTTGTTCATCTTAAGTGTGCAATGCTGAACAAGATGCCTGGACTTGAATTTGATAAATATGCAAACCTTCGTACAGCGTATGGTTTCATGCTCGGACATCCGGGTAAGAAGCTTCTCTTCATGGGTCAGGAATTTGCACAGCTCCGTGAATGGAGTGAGGCAAGAAGCCTTGACTGGTGGCTGCTTGATGAGAATCCTCTCAACAAGAAGATGCAGAACTATGTTAAGGAACTTAATCACCTCTACACCAAGTATGATGCATGCTACTATAATGATGTTGATCCAATGGGCTTCGAGTGGACCAAGGTTGATGATGCAGATTCAGGAATCATAGCATTTGTCAGAAGAGGTAAGACAGCTAAGGAACAGCTTCTTTTCGTTCTTAACTTCGTACCGGTTGAGAGAGAGAATTACAAGATCGGTGTTCCTTGCAAGACTAAGTATACTGAGATTCTTTCGTCTGATGATGAGAAGTTCGGAGGACTCGGACGTAACCTTAAGGGCAAGACGGTTACCGCAGAAGATGGTGAATGTGACAGAATGAAATACAATATCACCATGAATGTGCCGCCGCTTTCAGTGACAGTATTCAAATATGATTACAAGGAATCCAAGTAAAAGATTGATTTTTACAATGAAATAAACTAAGATTAAGGGGTTATGGGATATTCCATAACCCCTTTTATTAAGGGAAACAGCGAGACTCTTCTCGCTGAATTCAGTAACAGATGTCAGGAGGAACTAAAAATGACTGTAGCACAGATAGGTATCGTTGTCTCCATAGTCATCTATCTTGCAGGCATGCTCTTTGTAGGATTTGCTGCCTCAAGAAAGACTAAGGATGTAGGAGACTTTTACCTCGGAGGAAGAAAACTGGGACCATTTGTAACTGCCATGAGCGCAGAAGCATCGGATATGAGTTCATATCTTTTGATGGGTGTTCCGGGACTTGCATACTTTTCAGGTATAGCTGATGCGGGATGGACGGCGTTCGGACTTGCTGTCGGAACATATCTCAACTGGCTGTTCGTAGCCAAGAGGCTTCGTAAGTACACAGCAGGTATAGAGGCTATTACACTTCCGGAGTATTTCAAGAAGAGATTTGGTGATAAGCACAATGTAACACTTCTTCTTGGTGCTATAACCATTATAGTATTCTTTATACCATATACAGCATCAGGCTTCGCTGCCTGTGGTAAGCTTTTCGGACAGCTCTTCGGAGTTAATTATCAGCTTGCCATGATAGTTTCAGCTATTATCATAGTAGGATATACCACAACAGGTGGTTTCCTTGCTGCTTCACAGACTGACTTCATTCAGTCAATAGTTATGACCTTTGCACTTATCGTAGTTCTTGTTTACGGTGTAATGAATGCCGGCGGTATGGGCGCGGTTATTGAAAATGCTCAGAATCTTAAGGGCTTCTTTGAGATAAGTGCAACACATAGCAATGTAACAGGTGAAGCACTTCCTTATGGAATATTTAATAAGATTACAATGTTCTGCTGGGGACTCGGATACTTCGGTATGCCTCATATACTTCTTCGTTTCATGGCTATCGAGGATCCTAACAAGCTTAAGCTTTCAAGAAGAGTAGCTTCTGTATGGGTTGTTATCTCTCTTGGAATAGCTACATTCCTTGGAGTTGTAGGACGTGCCATGACAGAGGTTGGAGCACTTGATTCACTTATCGAGGATCCAACATCTTCATCAAAGGCAGAAACACTTATAGTAGTTCTTGCAGATCATATATCAAAGAACGGATTCGGTTATGCGCTTATAGCCGGACTTATCATAGCAGGTATACTTGCATCTACAATGTCAACAGCTGACTCACAGCTCATAGCTGCATCATCTGCAGTTTCAGAAAACATCGTTCAGGATGTATTCGGCGTTAAGCTCAGCGAAGTAACTGCTATGCTTACAGCTCGTATTACACTTGTAGTTGTAGCTGTACTCGGTGTTGTTATAGCATGGGATTCAACCAGCTCTGTATTTAATATCGTTTCATTTGCATGGGCAGGATTCGGAGCAGTATTCGGACCGGCTATGATCATGTCACTCTTCTGGAAGAGATCAAATAAATACGGAATAGCAGCAGGTATGATATCCGGTATGGCTATGGTATTCATCTGGAAGTACTTAGTACGTCCTATGGGCGGTGTATGGGATCTTTATGAGCTTGCACCTGCATTCCTCGTAGCACTCATCGTAATCGTAGTAGTGAGCCTCATCACCCCAGCCCCTGAAAAAGAAATCACAGACAAATTCGACGAGGTTATAAGTACACTTTAATATACAGATTGTCATATCCATATTATGCATGAGAAACCCTCTGCGACCGTCGGTGCTTAATGAACATACGCTGTTTACAGCGGATGTGAGTTTAGCATCCGTTACGTGCTCGCAGCGGAGCCGAGAGGCGTGTTTCGAGTGTATAAATATGGATATGACAATCGTCAATTAGTAATAATACTAGGAGAATTAGTACAGATGCCTCCGATAACAAACGACTGGGCAATCAAACTTAAACCTGAATACAGTAAAGAGTATTACAAAAGATTATTCAAATTCATCGGGGAGGAGTATGGTTCGAGAACCATATATCCCCCGGGTGATGATATCTTCAATGCTTTTCATCTTACACCACTCGAGAAGGTGAAGGTGGTCATAATAGGACAGGATCCGTATCACGAGCCGGGACAGGCTCACGGACTGTCCTTTTCAGTAAAACCGGGAATTGATATACCGCCGTCTCTTCAGAATATATATAAAGAGCTCCATGATGAAATGGGCTGTTATATTCCTGACAACGGATATCTCGTAAAGTGGGCCGAGCAGGGCGTGCTTCTTCTGAATGCTGTTCTTACAGTAAGAGCACATGCAGCAGCTTCCCACAGAGGTAAAGGCTGGGAGGAGTTTACGGATGCTGCGATCAGGATTGTAAATGAAGAGGACAGACCTATAGTATTCCTTCTTTGGGGAAGCTTCGCAAGAAGCAAGAAGGCTATGCTGACAAATCCTAAGCACCTGGTACTTGAGGCACCGCATCCATCACCGCTGTCCTCCTACAGAGGATTCTTCGGATGTGGACATTTTAAAAAGGCAAATGAATTTTTAGAACAAAATGGGATAGAACCTATCGATTGGCAGATTGAGAATCTGGGGGATTGATGTTATGGATAAGAATCGGAAGGTATATAAGAAGATAAACAGATCGGGGATTGTCGGCACAATAATTCGTGTTGTACTGTTTTCTTCACTGGCCGGATTAATCCTTTATTTTGTTTATGCAGAATTTGTTTCATATATTCTGCTTTCAAAGCTTTCCACTGAATATGAAAAGGCGGTCGGAATGGCTGAGATATATGATAAAGCCAGTGATACTGATGCAGAGCTTTTCAATGACACTGAGTACGCCGGGACTGATTATATAATCATGGACGGCAGCGGGGAAAGGAAATATGTATCAGGCGAAGACACCTGTGGCAAAAATTCATATGCTGTCGATAATTATCTGAGACCGGTTGTTGTATATCAGGATACAAAGACGGATACCATAAATTTCGGGAAGAGATCACTGAAGATAAACTGGCCGGCTTTCTTCAAAGAGATGGAAAAGCAGAATGCGGGAAAATTCCAGCTGGGTTTTGATATAACTACAGATAAAAAAGACCGCGATGATGATGACGATGATGAGGATGAAGACTACGGTATAGTCATAAATGAACCCACCTCAGAAGATTATGAAAAAATAGCACAGCTTTATGATGAGGATCAGCTGGTAGCTATGCCAATCTGGGTATGTGCTGATGCCAATGGCGGCAGCGAGAAGCTTGCCAGAAGGTCAGCTATATATGTAAACATGAAGGACCTGACCATATTTGTGGAGCTTTACATTGCTGTTGGTCTGATTATATTTATCCTTATCGTGAGTCTGATTGCAAATGCTATAAAAGCTCTGATACAGAAGCGCAGGATAACATCTCTGTTTACAACAGATGCAGCAACCGGTGCGAAGAACTGGATGTATTACATTATTAAGGGCGAGGACCTTATCAAGAAGAGAAGAAATGCCAGAGTTCCTTTTGCAATAGTCAATCTCTGTTTTGTAAATTACAGGAACTATTGTCTGTGTCATTCTGTTCAGGATGGAGAAAAATTGCTCACGGCTATATACAGACGTACCGTACACACCATTAATCCAAATGAAATATGTGCAAGAGCAAGTTCGTCAAACTTTGCCCTTGTCCTGAGAGGCGGAAGCGATGAAGAGATAAAGCAGAGGCTGGATTCACTTATACAGGGTCTTTCAACTATCAACCAGCCGCACACACTGACTTTCCAGGCCGGAGTAAATGTCCTCAGACCGAATACGGATGCGGCCGGAAGAACTGTAAGAAGAAATGCTCTTAATCTTGAGACCGAGTATAATAATGCCTGCAGTGCGAGAGCGAAGCTTTCAGATACAGATGGTTCAGGAGTTGCATTCTTTGATGACCGTCTGGTAGACGAGGAGAAATGGGTTGATATAGTTCATGAGAAACAGCAGCAGGCGCTGATGAACGAAGAATTCCAGGTATATTATCAGCCTAAGTATGATCCTAGAACCAATGAGCTTAAGGGTGCGGAAGCGCTTATCAGATGGGCGTCACCGGAGTATGGCTTCGTTACGCCATACCGAATCATTCCGATATTTGAGAAGAACGGATTCATCACGGCTATAGACGATTACATGATCACACACGTTGCAAGACACCAGAAAATGTGGCTTGATAAAGGACTTAAATGTGTACCTGTATCCGTAAATGTATCGAGAGCTCATTTTGCTGACAATAATCTGGCAGAGCACATAAGAGACCTGGTAGACAGGGAAGGAGCTCCTCGAAACCTTATCGAGATAGAACTTACAGAAAGTGCTTTCTTTGATGACAAGAGGGCTATGATAGAAACAATAAAGAAACTCAAAGACTATGGCTTCATGGTATCCATGGATGACTTCGGAGCAGGATATTCTTCACTTAATTCACTTAAGGATATGCCACTTGATGTTCTTAAGCTGGATGCAGATTTCTTCAGAGGCGAGAACGCCGGAGAAAGAGGAGAGATAGTTGTAAGTGAGGCCATCAAGCTTGCCAAGTCACTTCACATGAAGACAGTCGCTGAGGGTGTCGAAGAGAAGGATCAGGTTGATTTCCTTGCAGCTCAGGGCTGTGACATGATACAGGGCTACTACTTCGCAAAGCCTATGCCTATGTCAGATTACGAGACACGCATGCAGGGTGCAACTGCATAACAGAATAAAAGTTCATCTGCTCAGCGGGTATATGTAGAAAAAACAGTAAGATTTTATGTCTTACTGTTTTTTTTGTTGAGAGATATATAGGTGTTTTAGGTTCGATGATATGGTTTATTATGCTGTAAAGGAGGCGAGAATATATGAGACAATATGATAATGAGAAGATGCTATTATAATATCAATCATTTACAAAAATGCGACCTATTGCTATAATAGTGGCAAAAATATGAGAGGCTGCTATGGAAAACTATATCTGGGAAACACCGACAGAAATCGATAAGGAACTGGCATTAAGAGTTAAGAGAATCAGAAAGCGGAAGAAGATTACTCAAAAGGAGCTTGCTATGCGTGCCAATGTAAGTTATGGAACGCTGAAGAAATTTGAACAGACCGGTGATATATCTTTGAAAGCTTTAACAAAGATAGCGTTAGAGCTTGGTGTCATAGATGAGATAAAAGGATTATTCAATCGCACTGTGTATAGTAGTCTGGAAGAGGTCGTAAATGAAAAACAGCAAAACTCTTGATGTATATTACAAGAATCGCATTGTAGGCACGCTGGCCCTTACAAGTGACAGGCTGGTAGCGTTTCAGTACAGTGACAGTTGGGTGAAAGAAGGGTTTTCTATCAGTCCATTTTCCTTGCCACTGAAGAATGATATTTTTGTTCCTGATTCGGATAACAGGAGATGTTTCAGAGGGTTATTCGGTGTATTTGCCGATAGTCTCCCTGACAGCTGGGGAGAGTTGCTTCTTGATCGAACCCTGGCAAAACAGGGTATACAGGTTGATGAACTTACCATACTGGACAGACTTGCTTATGTAGGAACTTCCGGGATGGGTGCTCTTGAGTACCGACCAAATCATAACTCCGACTATGCATTTTCTGGTCTGGACTATGATATGATAGCGGAAGAATGTAATAAGGTCCTTTCTTCACAAGCATCTGATAACCTTGATACGTTGTACAGGCTCGGTGGTTCGAGTGGTGGTACAAGGCCAAAGGTATTTATTAGGGAAGGGAATAGAGAGTGGATAGTTAAATTTCCGGCCTCCGGTAAGGATAATGCTGACAGCGGGGCATTGGAATATGAATATTCGCTGGCAGCAAAGAAATGTGGCATTATAATGACTGAAACAGAGCTTGTTCCTTCCAAAATCTGTAAGGGATATTTTAAAACTGAAAGATTTGACAGAAAAGACGATGAGAAGATCATGACGATAACCTTCGCAGGCCTTTTGGAAGTGGATTTCTTGGCTCCGTCATGTGATTATAATACGTATATGAAGCTGGTAAATGTATTGACGCACGAAAACAAGGCGCAGATTGAACAGTTGTTCAGAGTTATGTGTTTCAATGTGTTCACACATAACCTTGACGATCATACAAAGAACTTTTCATTTGTCAGAAATGATACCAGATGGGAACTTGCGCCTGCTTACGATCTTACCTACAGTAATACATATTATGGAGAACATACAACCTCGGTAAACGGTAAAGGTGCAGGCATAACGGATGAAGACTTTATAGCTGTCGGGAAAAAAGCTGGGATTAAAGTGACCAGATGTAAAGATATTCTTTCGGAAGTGAAGAACGTATGCCAAATGTTGAAATTGCCCTTGACAGAACAGAAGTGATGTGATAACTTCTCAATATAATTTCATACATTTCTATTAAATGCATTGAAGAGGACCAGTAGGATACAGGGAGCTACGGAGAGATCTGCCGGGTGGTGCGAGGCAGCTGCAAAGCGTATCTGAACTCACCTTGGAGCAGCCGGATGAATGAGTCATAAGACTCGTAGTAGTTTAGGACGGAGCCCAACCGTTACAGTGGGAGGATATAAGATTCGAAAGAACCCGTATCCGCAGAGTGCATATCTTTAAGATATGAAATAGAGTGGTACCGCGCAATATGCGTCTCTATGGTAGTTTTCGACCGTAGAGACGCTTTTTTTACATTATCTTAAATGTATTTACCTAGGTCTTGTGTCGGTTGAAAAAAGCAGGCATTCATAGTAAAATATAACTTTGGAGGACGAGATTATGAAGAATTTTGAACATTACAAGCGTGGGTATTATATGCCGCCGGTTGAGTCGGTGGATTGGGTACATAAGGAGTATGTAGATAAAGCTCCTGTATGGTGCAGTGTTGATCTTAGAGACGGTAACCAGGCACTTATAGTTCCTATGAGTCTCGATGAGAAGATCGAGTTCTATAAGGAACTTATCAGAGTAGGTTTCAAGGAGATAGAGGTAGGATTCCCTGCAGCAAGCGATACAGAGTTTGAGTTCTGCAGAAGACTTATTGAAGATGACCTCATTCCTGATGATGTGACAATTCAGGTTCTCACTCAGGCAAGAGAGCATATCATCAAGAAGACATTTGATGCCGTAAAGGGAGCAAACCCAAAGAATGTTATAGTTCATCTCTATAACTCAACCAGCGTTGCTCAGCGTGAGCAGGTATTTAAAAAGTCAAAAGAAGAGATCAAGCAGCTGGCTATAGACGGTGCAGAGCTTCTTAAGAAGCTCGCTGATGATGCAGGTGCACCATACAGATTTGAATACTCACCTGAAAGCTTTACAGGTACAGAACCTGAATATGCACTTGAGGTATGTAATGCAGTGCTTGATGTATGGCAGCCAACAGCTGACAGAACAGCTATCATCAACCTTCCTGCAACAGTAGAGATGTCACTTCCTCATGTATATGCAAGCCAGATAGAATATCTCAGCAAGAACATGAAGTACAGAGAAAATGTAGTGCTTTCACTTCATCCTCATAATGATCGTGGATGTGGCGTGGCAGATGCAGAGCTCGGACTTCTTGCAGGTGCAGACAGGATAGAAGGAACACTCTTCGGAAATGGAGAGAGAACCGGAAATGTAGACATCATTACACTTGCCATGAATATGTATACTCATGGTGTAGATCCTTGTCTTGATTTCTCAGACATGCCTCATATTCAGGAGGTATATGAGACACTTACAGGAATGCAGGTTCATATGAGACAGCCTTACTGTGGTAAGCTCGTATTTGCAGCATTCTCAGGTTCACATCAGGATGCAATAGCAAAGGGTATGAAGTGCAGAGAAGATGATCCGAATGGAATGTGGACAGTACCTTATCTTCCTCTTAATCCTGAAGATATCGGACGTACATATGACGGCGATGTTATACGTATCAACAGCCAGTCAGGTAAGGGCGGTATAGGCTTCATACTTGAGACTAAGTATGGCTTCGATCTTCCTAAGTCAATGAAGGAAGATGTCGGATATACAGTAAAGGGAATATCCGATCGTCAGCATAAAGAGCTTGAAAGCGATGAGGTTCTTGAAGTATTCAAGCAGGAATATATAAATGTCGAAGGACCAATCAAGTATATCGAGTGCCACTTCAAGCAGGAAGAAGGCATCAAGTGTGAGCTCACTATAGAGAGAGACGGAATCAAGAAGGTATATCATGGTCAGGGTAATGGACGTCTTGATGCAGTAAGTAATGCCCTTATGAGACATTTCAAGATAACCTTCAATATAAACAGTTATGAGGAGCATGCTCTTAACAGAGGTTCAAATTCCAAAGCATGTTCATATGTTTCCATTCAGATGGAAGATCAGAACAAGGAATACTGGGGAGCAGGTATTGATGACGATATCATAGTTTCATCAGTATATGCTCTTATCAGCGCAGTAAACAGGGCTATTTCATAGTAGGCGATATAGAGTTTACGAAAATGTAACGGGGTGTGATTATGGGAGACAGCACAGCAATGGACAGTGTATCCTTCCTCAGGGATCTTATGGATAAGGTCTTAGAGAAGGAAACTCTGACCAAGAATATAGAAGAAAATCGTAAGCAGGCAAAGAAGCTTTCGAAGGATATAAGCAGTACTGAGAAGTCCATAGAGGATGAGATTACCGGTACTGTTAAGAAAAGGAAACATGAGCTTATATCTGAATTCGACAAGAAGACTAACGCTGTTAAAAGTGAAAAGAAGGATATAGAAAACCGTCGTACAAAACAGAAGAACAAGGAAGTAGCTGCCAGGGTCGGTGACGAAACCGAGTTCCTGGTAAAGGAGAACAAGGAGATAAGGAAGGATATCAGAAGATATCTTCGTGAGAACCGTGTTCCGAAGGCTTGCAGAAATCAGTTCTTCAATATCATGTACATGCCGGTAGGACTTGTTGAGTGGCTTGAGGCTTTTGCAGGAGTACTTATCCTCTTCCTTCTCTGTCCGATAATCATCGTACTTATAGGACAGTCGACAGGATTCTATAATGAGCTTAGAGAAGCTAATCAGAAAGCATTTCTCATCATAATCATAGCCATCTGGGTAATACTTGTGCTCGCTGTATACTTCATCATATACGCAAATGTAAAGATGAAGTATATAGATGTTTTCAGGCAGATAAAAGAGCTCAGAAAAAATATTCTGTCAAATGAAAAGAAGATAAATGAAATAAAGAAAGACGTGCACAGGGATAAGGACGAATCAAGATATAATCTTGAGGGCTTTAACAAAGAACTATCCCTTGCAGATGAAAAACAGGAAGCTATTAATTTCGACAGGAATAATGCACTGAAGGAGTTTGAGGATAATACCATTCAGGAGATAACAGATCAGATAAAAGAGAAAAGAACTCCTGAACTTGATAAGCTTCATGCTGAAGAAAAGGAACTGAATGAAAAAATAGCTGAGTCCGAAAAGAAGCTCGAAGAACTTTCAATGGAAATCGTTTCACAGGGGGCAACTCATGTAGGTGAGGATATGCTTACCGTTGATAAGCTTACAGATCTTATAGATATCATCGAGAGCGGAAGTGCTGCCACAGTTTCCGAAGCAGTCGATGTTTTAAAGGAAAAGACCGGTGCAGGAAGATAAGGTTAAGGAACTGAATAGGCGTGAGAGAAAAGCGGACAACGTGATCGACGGCGGCGGAAGCGATGAGATGCGTGAGTACAATCGTGAGCAGCAGGCCAAAGGATCAAGGGGAAACAAGAGGATTATTTTCCTTGGAATTCTTCTGATACTGGTCATAGCGGCCGTGATCATCATAAATGTAATGAGCCGCAGAGTTTTCAAGAGCTATAAGGTTGTATCAAGCATGGAAACCTCTTTCGACTCTGATTCCGAGTACCTTGAATTCGGTGGAAACCTTCTCAAGTACAGCCCTGCGGGAGTATCATATATCAACCAGAGCGGTGAAGCAGTTTGGACTGCAGGCGTTAATATGAATGTTCCTATAGCTGAGACAAGTGGTGGATACGCCGTTGTTGCAGATAAAGGCGGAAATGCTGTTGCTGTTTATAACGTTGACGGAGAAGTTTCCAACCAGACCATGCCGTATAAGATATGTGACGTGGATGTTTCAAGGACGGGCGCTTTCGTAGTTGTCCTTGAAAGTGAATCTGCTAACTATATAAGCATGTACAGCAGCGTGGGAGATAAAATCTACGAGATAAAGACTTCTATAAGAAACAGTGGATATCCTGTTGATGTGGCTCTTTCGGATGACGGCAAGAAGCTTTTCACAAGTTATCTTTATCTTTCGGATATTACACCAAAGGTGAATCTTACAGCATATAACTTCGGTGATGTAGGCCAGAATGAGAATGCGGACCGTATGGTCGGCGGCTATACATTTGATGATGAGATGATACCGAAGATAGAGTTCATAGCAAATGATACGGTTGCTGCCTTCAGTGATAAGCAGATAGTTATATATGCGATGAAGGAAAAACCGAACGAAAGAGTCAAGATTCCTTATGATACCAATATACTGAGTGTTTTTTATGATGAAGAATATGTAGGTATCATAGAGAAGAATGCGGCAGTTGTTAAAACAGGAACAGCAACTGACAGTAAGGAAAAAACATCCTCGAAGACATATTGCATGAAAGTGTATGATGTGTCAGGTTCACTTAAGTTTTCATATAATTTTAATACTGAATATGACAGAATCATAGCAGGTGAAAAGGAGATAATAATCTCCGGAGGAAATACAGTTGAGATCGTTAACATGAAGGGAAGACTTAAGTTCAGATATACTTTTGATTCTCCTGTCAGAAACATAATTCCGACATCAGGTGCGAACAGATACATTGTGACCTTCGATGACAGGACAGAAACCATAAAGCTAACAACAAAGGAAGAGTAGTATGAGCTTGAATTATCTTGAGATTGTATTTCTTGTCATAATTCTGGTTTTCGGAGTGATCGGACTTTTCAGGGGACTCGTCAAAGGAGTGCTCGGTCTTGTTCTGTCTGTCATAACAATCATTCTTGTCATCTTCCTTACGCCCATAGTTTCCAAGGCTATCATAGACAACACTAATATCAGCGATAAGGTCTATGAGAAGACTATGCAGAAGGTTGAAAGCTATATAGATGAGAAGGTTATGCCTGAGACTACTGACACTATCAAAAGGCAGGAGGCTCTTGACAATATGACAAGGGCTGACGAGATCAAGATGATAGACGACATGCAGATTCCTGAGTCGGTAAAGAAGGCTCTTCAGGATAATAACAATAAAGATGTATATGAGCTTCTTGGAGTAAACAACGTATTTGAATATGTGGCAAAGTCATTTACTTATATGATGGTAAATGCCATTACCGCCGGACTTCTGTTCATCATAATCCGTCTCATATTCGGTGTCATTGAGCATTTCATTTACAAGATGACTGATGAACTTCCTATGGTAAATGGATTGAACAAGATAGGCGGACTTATAGCAGGGCTCGGTATAGGGCTGATAGTTGTATGGATAGTATATACCATTATGGGTTATATCATGCCGGATAAGATCGAGGCACTTACTGAGGGGAGTAAGTATCTTGGATTCCTGAATGACAAGAACTTCATACAGCATCTGATAACTAATATAACCAAAAGCAGCTCAGGCGAATAAGACAGACTGAAACGGGGAATCAGGATGGATACGGAACCTAATCAATTTACATACAGATATTTTGAAAACAGAGACTGTGAGTTCTATCCATGCCATAAAGGCATGGATGAGCTTAACTGTCTTTTTTGCTTTTGTCCTTTTTATACATATGAGAAATGTCCCGGGAATCCTTCATATATAGAGAAGGATGGGGGAAGCAGGATCAAGAACTGTACGGGCTGTACATTTCCTCATGCAAAAGATAATTATGATAAGATAATGCAACTCCTTAAGGAGATGAATAAATGATACATGAATATCCGGATTATTATGAGAAGTTTAAATGTATAGGCGGAAGCTGTGAGGACAGCTGCTGCCTTGGCTGGGAAGTGGATATAGATGAAGAATCATATTACTACTATCTGACAGTTCAGGGCGAGTTCGGAGAAAGGCTCCGCAGCACCATGAAGGAAGAAGATGGGGAAAGATTCTTCCCGCTCAGAGAGAACGGGCGCTGTCCATTTCTGAATGATAAGAATCTGTGTGATATCTATACGGCTCTCGGTGAGGACAGGCTATGCACGGTCTGTACAGAATACCCCAGGTATTATGAAGTGGTAGGTAACTATGAGCAGATAGATATGAGCCTTTCCTGCATGGAATACGGACGACTGTATTTCGATGACAGAGATCCTGTACACTATATTAAAAATGATGACGGGTTCGGAGGGGACGGACTTAGTGTCCGTAAGCAGAAGAGACTGGATAAAGCGATACTGCTCAGAGATGAGACCATAAAATATATAAATGAATATGATATAGATGGAAGAAGTCTTACGGAATTCTTCAGTGATGTTTCTGATTTTATGAAGAACAAGGCTCATTCCATGAGGCTTAATACCTATAAGAGTATTGATGAATACACATGGGTTTATGATAACGGTGTTCTGAAAAAGAGCGCTGTATCAGAACTCAATCAGCTTATGTCATCGCTTGAGATTCTTGATGACAGATGGAACGCAGTTCTTTCCGATTCCGGAAAAACAATTAAAGACTGGGATGAGAGGGAGAAGCTCTTTCTGGAGAATTTCAGTCGTAAGTCTAACTTTTTATTCAAAAAGCTGATGACATATTTTGTATTTAGATATACAATCGAAACATATTTTGACGGTAATGCCAATTTTGAGATAGGACTTATAGAAAAGTCGGTAATGTATATCTATGTTATGTTCATAAACAAGTATGCGCAGCTTCTGGCTGAGGGAGCTGTACCGACAACCGATGATGACATAAGAATGATGATAGATCTCGCTCATCTATATTCCAGAGAAGTTGAACATTCAGATGACAATCTAATAATACTGAAAGGAAATCAGGTATGAATATTATAGTTGCAGGAGCAGGCAGAGTAGGTTATGCGCTTGCAGATCAGCTTAACAGAGAAGGACATGAGATAACAGTTATAGATACAGACCTGAAGGCACTTGAGAGTGTAACAAGTGAGTGCGATGTCATAGGTTATGAAGGAGACTGCACCAGCTTCAGAGTTCTGAAGAAGGTCGGAGCAGACATGGCAGATCTTCTTATAGCATCTACTGATCAGGACGAGAAGAATATGCTCGCATGCCTTATTGCAAGAAAAGTAGGACGTTGCAGGACCATTGCGAGGGTAAGAAATCCTCAGTACTCGGAAGAGATAGGATATCTCAAAGAGGAACTCGGACTTTCCATGTCCGTAAATCCTGAGTATGCGGCTGCATCCGAGATGGTAAGGCTCATACAGGTACCGTCCGCTTTCGAGGTCGATACATTTGCAAAAGGAAATGTAAATCTTATAACTTTCATCATTCCTGAGGATTCGCCGTTGGCAGGTCATGCCATCATGAGCATAAGACAGAAGCTCGGTACTGACACACTTATTTGCGTGGTTCAGAGGGGCGAGGACATAACTATTCCGGGTGGTGATTTTGTGCTGGAGGCAGGAGATAAGATATCTGTTTCCATTTCACTTAAGGATACTTCGACAGTATTCGAGGCTTTCGGAATTAAGACAAAGAAGATTAAAAATGTATTGATAGCCGGAGGAGGAACCATTGCTTATTATCTGGCATCACTTCTCCTTAAGCAGAGGATTTCAGTTAAGATCATCGAGAAGGATCCTGCAAGATGTGAAGAGCTTTCAGAGATACTTCCAAATGCTATGATCATAAATGGAGATGCAACAGATACTTCGATTCTCACTGAGGAATCCATAGAGAATATGGATGCTGTATGTTCACTTATGAACAGGGATGAAGAGAATATACTTCTTTCACTTTATGCAGGTAAGAATACCAATGCAAAGGTCATGACAAAGATTCACAGGAATTCTTATGAGAACATCATTAAGGATGTTCAGGTAGGTACTACGATATCGACCAAGAAGATTACGGCTGAATATATAACCCGTTATGTTCGTTCCATGCAGAATGCATTTGAGAATAATGTTGAGGCTCTCTACAGGATCATGGATGATAAGGTAGAAGCACTTGAGTTCAAGGTTATGGGTGTGGAAGATTTTGCAGGTAAGAAGCTTAAGGACCTTTCGATAATTCCGAACACGCTTATATCAGCTATATTCAGAAATGGAAAGGCTATAAGACCGGGCGGAAATGACGAGATAAAGCCTGGAGACAGCGTAGTAGTTGTTACGACTAAGGTCGGAATTACGGATCTTAAGGAAATACTTAGTTAGACGGATTATAGAGGCATATATTATGAATTATTCTGTAATTGCCAAATCCTGGGGATCGCTTCTTATAGTTGAAGCAGTTCTTATGCTTATCCCTGAGATTACAGGTAATATTTACGGAGAGAAGGAAGCACTCTGGTTTCTTATGATAGCGGCGGCTTCAGGTACAGTCGGGTTCCTTCTCAGGACATTTGTAAAAACAAATAAGAAGCTCAGATCCAGAGAAGGTTTTGCGATAGCTGCTTTAAACTGGATAGTGCTCAGTATCATAGGGGCATTGCCATTCTTTCTGAGTGGTGCCATTCCGTGCTTTACTGACGCAGTATTTGAGACAGCATCAGGTTTCACGACAACCGGTGCAAGTATACTGACTGAGATTGAAAGTCTTCCAAGATGCATACTTATGTGGCGAAGCCTTACTCACTGGATAGGCGGTATGGGAGTACTCGTATTCATCCTGATTTTTGCACCTTCAGATGCTGACAATATGCACATCATGAAGGCGGAAAGCCCGGGATATTCTGTAGACAAGCTGGTTCCTAAGGTTAAGCAGACAGCAATTATTCTGTATGCCATATACCTTGGACTTACTGTATTGGAGATGGTTCTTCTGCTCTGTGGCGGAATGCCACTCTTTGATACCATATGTCATTCCTTCGGTACAGCAGGTACCGGTGGTTTCGGAATCAAGGCTGACAGTATAGGTGGGTATAATGCCTACTGTCAGGTTGTGATAACGGTATTCATGATGCTCTTCGGAACCAATTTTAAGGTGTATTTTCTTCTCGTTACAAAGAAATGGAAGGAAGCGCTTAAGCAGCAGGAGGTTGTTTGGTATTTCATCATATATGCTGTTGTTGTTGCGATAATAACCATAAGCCTGATAAAGGATGTTGGATCCTTCTGGCAGAGCCTAAACCTTGCTTCATTCCAGGCAGCATCTGTCATGACAACTACAGGTTTTGCGACTGCGGATTTCAACACCTGGAGTACTGTAGCAAAGCTGTCCATGGTCATGCTTATGATGATAGGAGCCTGTGCCGGCAGTACCGGTGGTGGTATGAAGGTTTCGAGAGTCGTACTCTATGTTAAGCAGATAAAGAGAGAGATACAGTCACTGGTTCATCCAAGATCTGTCAAGAAGATTACCATGGATGGCTCGGCTGTAAGTGAAGGTACCATAAGAGCCATGAATGTATATCTTATGGCCTATGTAATAATCATGGCGCTGTCGATACTTCTTGTAAGTATAGACGGATTTGATGTTACTTCCACCATAACGGCGGTCGTTGCAACCTTCAATAATATAGGTCCGGGCCTTGGTATAGTCGGACCGACGGGAAACTTCCATGATTTCAGTCATTTCTCCAAGTGGGTAATGATATTTGATATGATAGCAGGAAGACTTGAGATATTCCCTATGTTAGTGCTTTTCATGCCTGATACATGGAAGAAGAGATAAGCTGTGGATGAATAACGGGAACTCGAAAAATGAAAACCGAAATAACGAAACGCCGGACAATCGAGATTGCCCGGCGCTTCTTATAGGTTAAAATGTATGAATTTTTAGAATTTAGTGAATCCAGTGGTGGATATAAGACCATCCAGCTTAACTCCTGCCTGACAGAGCGGACAGTTTCCTGAATCGTAAGATGTATAGCTTTCTATATCCTTTGCATGGAATATACTGTGAATCTCATGACCCATAATACTCTCGGCACCACTGAATATGGCTGAGATACCGGCTATTGATCCGCCGTAGTACTCTATACATTCGAGAGCCTTCTGAACAGTACGTCCTGTAGTAGCTGTTGCAAGAAGGAGCAGTATATGCTTATTCTTTACCATCGGGATTACATTGTCCTTAAATGTGAGCTGTCCCTGTGAATTCTGATCCGGTGTGATAACATATATGGAACCGTGTGCGTTCATACACATGATACCGGAATTGGTAAGCTCATCTGCAAGATAAGCACCTATAACATCTGTACCATCCATACATATGATGGTATCAACTACTGTGTTTGACATATACTCCTGGGACAGTGACTTTGCTGCCACCTTTGCCTCACTGCTTCTTGCCTTAAGAGTCGTAAGATCTATAAGGTAATTGATGTGCGAGGATGATGTTGCAAAATGCCCCGGTGTGACATTGAGCTTGATAAGATTGTTATACGGAGAATTGATCTTGAATGAATCCTGCATGGTAAAAACCTCCCTGTTATTTCTTCATTGTATTTGTTTTCTTTGTTTCTGTTTTCTTATTCTTGTTCTTGGCAGCTTCTTTCTGCTCTCTTTTCTCAAGAGCTTCGGCAGCTCTCTTTGCACCGAATTGCTTCTCAAGCTTACCTACTTCAAGGTATTCTCTGTCGCTCTTATTGAGGATGTCACCATAAACCTTTGATATTGCATGGTTTACCTTAAGACCTTCCTGCTTTGTGTACTTTGATACAATTGCAAGAGCATCCATGGAGTTATTGAAAGCTTCATTACCCTTGTCCTGTATACGTATCTTCTCTTTACCCTTTACATAATTCTTAACTGCTTTAACTACAGCAAAATTAGCATTGATAAAGGCTTCCTGCTTTTCATCCGGTGTCATACCTGCTGTCGTTTCGTCAAGAGCAGCGGCTGCTTTGATGGCCTTAACGAGATTCTGATACTCGGTGCTTCTGCCCTCATCTGATCGCATGGAGATCGCAAGTGTGTTCATGTCAGCTATATACTGATCATACTGGTCATTCTTGATGCCATACATATCTTTACGGAGTCTGTTGCCTTCGCGGATAACTGAAGAAGCGTTCCTCGTAGCGTTCATAAGAAGGTCATGGCCGCCACGATCAGTTTTATATGCGTAATTATCTGTAACACAATACTTTGCGTCATATGACTTTGCAAAATTGTGTATCGCATCAACACTGAACTTCTGACCGGCCTGCTTAAGATATGAAGCAGCGATAGCCTTGAGAAGATTCTGCTTTCTTTCACCAACAGTTTTTCCTGCATTCTTTCCTGTATGGAGTCTTATATATTTGTCATAGCTCTTGTCGAATGTACGGGTTGTGATTTCTTTTGTCTTGTTGATCATATTATCTGAAAGAGCAGTGAGAAGAGGACGTCTTTCAGCCTTGCCCATGGTATGACCATCTTCATTGGCAGTTGATTTATCATATGAGATGCAATTCTTGATAAGCTTCTTAGTTGCGGCAGCCTGCTTTTCAAGTTGTTTAGCATACTTTTCAGCAAGCTTATCGTCATCGGCCTGATCTGCGGCAAGGTATTTTTTATAGAGTCTCTTATGCTCCATAAGTGCTCTGGCAACATTTTCATAGCGGTTACCGGAACCTTCCGGACGAATGTTGCAGTCTACGATTGAATCAGAGAGTTCATCAAGAGCATTATCTATTTCACTCGTATACTGATCATCAGCCTCTGCAAGAACAGGAAGCTTCATCTGAGCTCGCTTCCTATTGATAAATTCAAGGCCGGCTTTGGATTCGTTTAATCTGTTATTGACTGTATGGAATTCTTCCTTATGTCCTGCAGCAAGAGTCTCGGCAGTTATTTTCACTGAATTGAATTTCTGGAGAACAGCTGCCATCTTCTGTGCATTCTCATACTCCGGAGAATCAGTCTCTCCTTTTTCTTCAAGGTCCTCAATTCTAGCAGCCACAGAATCAAAGAAGTCTTCCAAACTCTTGTTTGCGTTAGCAACGGCATTTTCTACGATGTTTGGAGGGGCATCCTTGACAGGCTTGTTTGTTAGCGATTCGACACGTCTGCTTTCAGGAGAGAGTACCTCGGGGGATGCAAATTTATAATCCGTTCCGAGATGAGTGAAATGCTCAAATCCGAAATCTATATCTTTGTAGTTTGTAGAATCCTTATCAGGCCAGTCTATACTCTTGAATTCATCATAAAGAGTCTGACTTATCTTGGCTGCGGATTTGATCTGACGCTCATAGTTATAATATGCATCTATCTGTTTCTGATACTTTTCTTCGAGCGCATCGAGTTCAGCTTCGGATTTGCAATCCATAACTGCCTTGACGTGATCAGGGTATTTTTCAAAACGTGATTCATTAGGAGCGAACGGACCTTCCTTATATTTATAGCCATCAGAATTATTCATCTTAAAGGCACGTTCCTCGTAATTATCAATATATTCTTTTATGAATGCTTCATTAACATTATTCTCTCTTGCAGCATTAGCTACATAGTTATCCTGCGCTTCTTTAATAAGCACACCGGTTTCTTTAATGTTGATGGTTTTATTATAAAGATGGTTGGAAAAATGTCTGAAAGTATCAACCATGGCATCACTGCCTACACCGTCATCAAGCATTACAAAATCATGAGCAATTCCTTTGACTGAGCGAGGGTCGTCCTTGAAAAGCTCTGTGCCGGGAACCTTGCCTTCTCGTATCTGTTGCTGATAGGCATCTCTTCTTTTGCCAGCGTCTACTACTGTGTCATGATACTTTTTGTTGAACGCATCAAGAAGACCGAGTACAACTTCATTATTTGCACGATCAATTTCTTGATAATGTATTTTATTTCCGGTTTCATTCTCATAATCTGCCTCAAGCTGCTTCTTCTTTTCCAGATCCTCCGGTGACAGCTGGTCATCCGGAATAGTAGTAGTAATTTCTGTGAAGAAATTATCAAGAACTTCAACATATGACATATCTCCATCCTGAGCATCGAATTTGTTGAAATTTACCTGATAAGTGAGATCTGCTATCGCTGTATAATTCTTCTGTTCTTTAAGTTCTTGGAGCTTTGTAGCAAATTCCTGAGTGGTTAATTCTTTTCCTTCATAAATAATAGGCCTGGCCATATTTTTGCTCTCCTTCTCTATACATTAATCCCGCAATTACGCGTAGTTTTTACTTTCGAACCCCATTATACACACTAGTATATAACAAAATCGCAACAATTTCCAAAAAACTTTTACAAATCATGGTTTCACTTATATAATATAAGACCATAACACAGAATAATGCAGTTTCTTATTATATAAAAAAACTGTTAAAACATGGAATTGGGAGAACGATATGAGTAACGAAAGAGAAAAAGACGGGCTTACACTTCTTGGAAATAAGGTTAATAACTATAAAAGCGACTATGCTCCTGAGGTTCTTGAGACCTTCGAGAATAAGCATCAGGGGAATGATTATTTTGTTAAATTCAACTGTCCTGAGTTCACTTCACTGTGCCCTATAACGGGACAGCCGGATTTTGCTACCATTTATATATCATATGTTCCTAATGTGAAGATGGTAGAGAGTAAGTCTCTTAAGCTGTATCTCTTCAGCTTCCGTAATCATGGTGACTTTCATGAGGACTGTGTAAATAAGATAATGAAGGATCTCATAGAGCTTATGGATCCGAAGTATATAGAGGTCTGGGGCAAATTCACACCGCGAGGCGGCATATCCATAGATCCTTATGCAAATTACGGCAAGCCGGGAACCAAGTGGGAAGAGGTTGCATGGGACAGACTGTCACATCATGATATGAATCCTGAGACAGTAGATAATCGCTAGATGTCAGTAAGGCTTAAGACTGTGTGATATATGGAGCGATAGAAATGCTTAGATTCAGTGATAAACAGGAAGCAGAAAAGTACATACTGGGTATTCCTAAGTTCGCTGCGAAGACAGGCCCTGATAATCTTAAGAAGCTTTTGGAAAAACTCGGAAGTCCGGACAGAAGCTTCCGTGTCATACATATAGCGGGAACCAACGGAAAGGGTTCAGTTGCCAGGCTTATATCAGAGTCACTTATAAATGCAGGGCATATTACAGGCCTTTTCACCTCTCCGCACATGCTTCGGATAAATGAAAGGATATCTGTTGACCGTACAGATATAAGCGACGGGGATTTCTGCAGACTCTCAAATGAACTGATGGAAAGAATAGAAGAATTCGTGGAGGAGGGTAATGTTCACCCCTCCTTCTTTGAGTTTGTTTTTCTGATGTCGGTAATGTATTTTGCAGAGCAGAAGGTTGAATATGCAGTAATGGAGACCGGGCTTGGCGGAAGACTGGATGCCACGAATATACTGGAATCGGATATTTCCGTTATAACCTCTATAGGCATGGACCATATGCAGTATCTGGGAAATACTATAGAAGAGATAGCATATGAGAAGGCAGGTATTATTAAAGACAGGAAACCTGTCGTTTATAATATTCCCAATCCTGCAGCCAGGGAGGTCATAGAGAACAGAGCCGGAGAGCTTGGTTCTACTATGTATAATGCCGGTAATGTAACTGTAACCTTAAAAAATCTTAAAGCTGACAGCGGTAAGATTGATTTTTCTCTTGATTGCGGTTATTATAGTGTGGATAATCTGGAGCTTAAGTCTCTTGCCATGTATGAGGTAGAGAATGCAGTGACGGCTCTGACCGCATTATATGCCCTGTCGAACTGTGATCAGGAATCCAGATCGTTCATTGACTCGGAGCAGGATCAGACTATAAAGAAGAATCGATTTGACAGGTTAAAGGCTTCGTTTAAAAAGGCTGCATCAGACTTTGAGTGGACAGGCCGTATGGAGTTCGTACGCCCGAATGTTCTTCTGGATGGAGCTCACAATGTGCCTGCGGTGGAAAGGCTGCTTGATTCTCTGGATAAGCTTCTGCCGCTCATTGATCCGACCAAGGTAAAACTGCTTTTTGCAGTGGCTAAGGATAAGGATTATGACAGTATCATAAGACTTATGATGAAGAGACTTAATATAGACACGATATATGTGACCGGAATAGAAGGAGACAGAAAGACAGAGCTCAGTACCGTCGAGGATATATTCCGTAAATACCTGTATGATACTAATTACGATCATGATGCAGGTGACGAACAATATATTAAAAAGACCGACGAGGTTACAATTAATAAGATTCCAAGTATAGAAACTGCATATCATACTGCGAAAGCCGAGCTGGATAAGGATGAACTCCTTATATGCATGGGTTCGCTGTATCTGATAGCTGATATTTTAGAGGTAGAGAAAAATGATCAATTTTGATGAAGAGATAAAGAATTATAAACCGAGCATTCCATTGGATGATACAGAGGAAGCTATATATAATAATGATCTTAAGGATATAACTGATATAGTACTTGAGATGACACAGGATCTGAGAGGTAGGAATTAATGGCAGTTAGGGATAAGTGCCTTTTCTGTGGTGAACCTGTGAGCATAACCGGTTACTGTACCAGCTGTAAGCTGAAGCAGGATCATCTGAAGAAGGCTTTCAATACGTCCATTTATCATTACAATATTGCTCTGGAAAGAGCAAAGCAGAGGGATCTTTCAGGTGCAAAGGAAGCACTCGAATGTTCGCTCCGCTATAATAAGCAGAATATCAATTCGAGAAATCTTCTCGGACTCATATACTACGAGATGGGTGAGCTTGTGCTTGCAATGAACCACTGGGTCATGAGCATGAACTATAAGCCGAAGAATAATCTGGCAACCCAGTATCTGAAGCAGATCAAGGATGATAAGAAATTCCTTGACGATATGGGTCAGTCTTATATTGCTTACAATCAGGCACTGGAACATGCCAAGAGCAAGGATCTGGATCTCGCGGTTCTGCATCTTCGTAAGAGCCTTTCTGCAAATAAGAAGTTCGTTCAGGCATATCTTCTGCTTGCTCTTATATATATGGAAAAGAACAGAAAGGGACTTGCAAAGAAGGCTCTTTCACGAGTTCTGTCCATAGACAGACAGAATGAGACTGCCGGAAGATATCTTCGTGAACTCGGCGTGGCAACCGGAAGTCTTAACCGTTTCCTGGATGCAAATACGAAGAGTGATGAGATATCTGATTACTACGGACTTGAGAATGAAGCAGAGGTATCGACGGAAAGAACTCCAAAGAAGATAGTCCCTGTAAGCAGCGACGGTGCTACAAGAAGGCAGATGCTGAAGAGATACAGAGAGAAGAATCTCGCAAGATATTCCAATCTATACGTAATACTCGGTATAATTGTCGGTGTGGCAGTTCTTTATCTCCTTATAGTTCCTGTTACAAACAGGGAAAAGAATATAGAGATAAATGAACTCAGGACCAATTACAGCAAGGATATTTCCGCAAGGAATACAGAGATAGACAATCTCAATTCCGAGAATGATATACTTTCCAAGAAAATCAAGGATTATGCTTCCGAAACGGATGCGCTTGAAGAGAAGATTCAGGACCTTGAGGAAACTATCGAGACTCTGAATACAAGACTTTCGGCATATGACCCTACAGGAACTGTTGATATGGGTGATATAGGAAAGGATAAGACTGATACAACTGATAATCCGGAAGATGGTACAGATAATCCTGACGGAAATACCGATCAGACGGATACAGGAGAAGATACCGGAGAGGATACCGGTGAAAATGTAGGTGATGCTACAGACGATGGCAATGTAGCTGACGGTGTCAAAGAAGAAGTGGCATCCAATAATAATCAGAATATTACCGGAATAACTCCCGGTGAGATCAACACTCTGATAACGAACGAGTAAGGAAGAAATTCTATGGCAGACAATGTAGGATTTATAGCAAAACAATATATAAAAGCATATATGAATACATCTTATCTGCCGAGCATCTATGAGAAGTACTGTAAGATACATGATGTAAATTATAACAAGGTCATATTTGCTGATGCACATTCTGACAGGATGAGCTCCAATATGCTCCCTATATATAAAAGGCTTTCCGAAGCAGGTTATGAGATAAAGAATATGTGCATAGACATGGACAGACTGTCCCCTATGCAGGCGCTTCGTTATATGAAGACCTTCATGAAAGAGTATGCATCTGCAAGATATGTTTTTATCTCGAGTTATTTTCTCCCTGTGGCATCCTGTAATAAGAGGAAGGAGACTAAGGTCATCGAACTCTGGCATGCAGGCGGAATGCTTAAGAAGATGGGATATGATGCCAAGGATGATATACCTCCTTATTTCAAAGGTAATCCGACCAAGAATTTTGATCTTGTTACCGTAAGTGCAGATTTCTGTATATCTGCTTATGAATCGGCGTTTAAGCTTGAACCGGGAGTTGCCAGATCTACGGGCATAGCAAGAACCGATCTTTATTATGATGATGAATATAATAAGAAATGTATAGACAGATTCTATAACATGTATCCGAATGCCATGGGTAAGAAGATATGTCTTTTTGCACCGTCATTTTCAGGAAATGCAGCGCATCCCGTATGTGCCAGTTATACTCCTGAACTGATGAAGGCTTTCGATGAACTGTCAGATGAATGGTTCTTCATTACAAAGCTTCATCCAAATATGGAGAAAAAACATCCTGAGGTGAGCTGCAAGCTGAGTACTGAGGAGCTTTATGCGCCTTGTGATCTGCTGATAACGGATTATTCATCGCTTGTATTTGATTTTATGATATATAATAAGCCTTTCATTTTATATGCTCCTGATATAAAGAGATATATGAAGGAGAGAGGTTTCTATATAGAGATAAGCATGCTTCCGGCTCCGGTTGTAAAGAATACCGAAGATCTGAAGAAGCTTCTTAAGGGAGGCAGCTGGAAGAGAGATCCGGCTGAGATAGAGAAGTGCCGACAGATTTATATGGAAAAATGCGACGGCCATGCAGTCGACAGGATACTCAGTGCGGCCGGCATTGAAGCGTAGTCGGTGCGGTTTGTATCGGCGCGTAGTTATTAATAGTTTTAGGAGAAAGAAAAGTAAATGAACAAAGGGATCAAAGACTTCTTTAAGAAGAATACAAAAGACCTGATAGTGCCTTTTGCCATGATTCTCTTCGGACTGATCTTCACGATAGTTCCGGGAACTTCAATGGCAACTATGGTAAGATTCTTCGGAATCTTCCTGCTTATTGCAGCGGCTATAGTTGGTGCTGTCAGCTATTATAACAAGACATACATTTTCATGGGCATTGCCATAGCGGGCGGTATAGTAGGTCTGATATGTGCACTCACACCGGGCTTTGTTGCAAGCTTCACCATAAGCCTTGTGGGATTCATCATTCTTTTCAATGCAGTACTTAGACTTTATACAACCATGCAGGTGCGTAAGGGTGAGAAGAAAATCCTTCCATTTCTGATTAATGATATCATCACTGCTGTAATAGGTGTGATAATGGTCATCAATCCGTTCAGTGCTGCAAAGGGTGTTATAAGAGTGCTTGGAATCGTAATTCTTATATTTGGTGTCACTAACCTTATCGAGGTTATAAATGTCTATAGAAACGGAAGATTTGTGGACGACGGAACTGACGTAGTCTGGGAGGAATAAGTTTTGGGCATGTATCAGAGCTTTGCGAGAAGCTATGACAGTCTTATGGATAATATTCCGTATGATGAATGGGTGGAATACATCAAGGGACTGCTCACTAAATACGGAGCAGAACCCAAAGAGGGAAGACTTCTTCTTGAACTGGGCTGCGGAACCGGAAATGTAACGGAACGCCTGGCAGCTTTCGGTTATGACATGATAGGCGTCGATAATTCCGAAGATATGCTGATGATTGCAGAGGAGAAGAAGAGGGAGAACTCATCTTCATCTTTGTATCTTCTTCAGGATATGACTGATTTCGAGCTGTATGGAACAGTCGCAGCAGCAGTAAGCATATGCGATTCCATGAATTATCTTACAGAGTATGAGAACCTTGTCACCTGCTTTAAGCTTGTGAATAATTACCTCGACCCTGAGGGAGTCTTCATATTCGACATGAATACGAAGCATTATTTCAGGGACACAGTCGGAGAGAATACCATATCTGAGGTGAGAGATGATATGGCCTTTATCTGGGACAATTCCTTCGATGAAGAAGAGAATATGAACTATCTCTATCTGACTCTTTTCCAGGAGGATAAGGAATCCGGCGACGGTACCTACAGACGTTTTGATGAGCTTCATGAGCAGAGAGCATATGAGATAGATGAAGTAAAGAAAGCGCTGGAAGAAGCCGGTATGGAGTTTGTGACGGCGTTCGATGCATTTACGGAGAATCCGCCTATGGAGGATTCTGAAAGAGTTTATATAATAGCAAGGGAACACGGTAAAAGGATAGAATAATGACAGATCATATTATTAAAGGCATGGCACTTGGAAATGAAGTCCGTTACTTCGCCATGTCATCAAGAGATATAGCAGAGCATTCAAGAAAGATACACAACACAAGCCCTATATGTACGGCGGCGCTTGGAAGACTTCTTACGGCAGGAGCACTTATGGGCTCAATGCAGAAGAATGATGACGATATGATGACTCTTCGAATTAACTGCGAAGGACCTGCAAAGGGACTCACGGTAACAGCGGACAGAGTTGGAAATGTAAAGGGAATCATCTATAATCCGCTGGTTGATCTTCCTCCGAATAAGGATGGTCATCTGAATGTAGGCGGCGCTCTCGGACAGGGAGTCCTTTCAGTAATAAGAGATAACGGAGTCGGAGAACCGTATGTAGGTCAGACCATACTTGTTACCAGTGAGATTGCTGAGGACCTGACATATTATTTCGCGGAGAGTGAGCAGATACCTACGTCTGTCGGACTGGGAGTGCTCATATCAAGAGATAATGTTGTGGAAGCAGCGGGCGGATTCATCATACAGCTCATGCCTTTCGCAAGCGAAGAGACAATAAGACATATAGAAGACGGCCTTGCAGGATTCGGATCGGTTACGGAGCATCTGAACCGTGGAGAAAGCGTGGAGGATATGATGAAGTCAATCCTCGGCGATGATATAACGGTTGAGGAGGATATACCGGCTCAGTATAAATGTAACTGCAGCAGGGAGAGAGTGACGAAGGCTCTTATCAGTATAGGTGAGAAGGAGCTTCAGTCCATGGTTGACGACGGTAAGGATATAACACTTAACTGTGAATTCTGCGAATCACATTATACCTTTACGATACCTGAAATCCAGTACATACTGGATCACAGAAAGAAATGAAATGCAAAAGAAGAGTAGCGAAATCTGCTACTCTTCTTTTTTTGAAAATCTGCATCCACAGTAGTTCTGCCTGTAGAGGCTGTATTCCTCGGAAAGTTCGATGGATCTTTTATAACCATTCTTCTTTTTGAAATCGCTGTATAAGAACACAGGAGAACGGTCAGGGTATTCTTCTTTGAGAAGGCTTTCAAGCTCGACGCCGATCTCGTTTATCCATCTTGATATCTTGTAAGGACTGATTGAGAGGGTGGTGGAGAAGTAGTCGAAACCGTTCTCAGCAGCATAGCGTGCTGATTTCTCCATGCGGAGTTTATAACAGTCATAGCAGCGTTCACCTTTCTCCGGAAGCTTCTCCCGCCCTTTAGCCATCTCGAAGAAAAGCTCAGGTTCATATTCACCTTCGACGGTCTTTGTTCCGGCGGCGAACGGAGCTTCTTTTACCAGTCTGCAGAGTTCTCCGTAACGCTTTCTGTATTCCTCCTCCATGTCGATATTTGGGTTGTAGAAGTATATGGTTATATCGAATATTTCAGCCAGAAGCTCGATACAGTAGGAGCTGCATGGAGCACAACAGGCGTGGAGCAGAAGAGAAGGTCGGCTTCCATGATTTTTGATGGATTCGAGCTGTTTTTCGAATTCAATATAGTAGTTTGTATTATTCAAATTATCCATAGGTTTGCCTCATTTTATGGTTGACTTTGTGATTTTCTTACAATATACTATTGATAGACGAAAGCTGATCAAAAGTCAAAGGGGGGTTTGGACATGACAGTTGAGCAGGCAGTAAAGAAATATAAGATGGAACCACTCAATGTATATACAGCAAAGGTAAAAGCCCAGGAGCTTAACGTTGAAGAAGTATTATACATGAATGTCCAGAAGAATAAGTATGCATATATTATCCGCGACGGTGCGAGAGGCACTATGCTTTATAAAGATGAGAAGAGTATGTACACCAAGATGTACAAGGGTCTTCAGATGATACCGCTCGATCCGTGATGCCGGGTTTTAGTATGGTATATTTAAAGGATAGGTTTTGACCTATCCTTTTTTGTATTCTCAGGAAACTTATTCTTTTAGTTATTCTTTTTACTTACTCTTCAAAAGTTCTCTTGTACATAGCTTTCAGATGTTCAACGCAGCCTTCATCAAGATCAAGTACTATTATTTCCTTTTTGTCATTGATCGAAGTATAGATGGCATAACATGTATCTGTAACTTCCTTTACGAAGTAAACAATCTTCTCTTTCTTCAGTGACAGGTCGTTCTTAACCTTATCTGAATCAGCCTTCTTGATGAGAGTCACATCATCCTTACGGATGTTCTTTATATCTTTTCTTCTGCTCTTATCATTTATCTTTGCTATATCAATCTCTCCGTCGGTAAGAGTGTATTCGAATTCGACCTTCATATTTTTGATAGCCATGACCAGCATGTAGATCCCGAAGAATATGAAAAGAAATCCCATGATATTGAAGAGCATGATAGCTACTCCGCTGAGTATAACGAATATTGCTCCTGCAAGGAACAGTATTTCGGATGAACCCGGCTTGCCCTTTACGAGTTTCTCATTGTATCTGTTCTGTATTGCCATTTGTGTCAGTATCCTTTCAGATTATTTCGCCATAGGGCATCCGCCGCAGGTATCACATTTTGATCTGTTACCATACATATCAGCGCAGACATCCTGATAAGCATAATTATCAACTGTCTCGAGAAGGCATATGGACTGGCAGCTTATGCCGAGTCCCTCGCCGGTGAAGCCGAGACCTTCTTCTGTAGTTGCTTTGATATTAACTCTGTTTATATCGATCATAAGTGCGTCAGCTATGTTCTGTCTCATTGCTTCGATATGAGGTGCCATTTTAGGCTTCTGTGCTATGATGGTAGCGTCGATATTGCCTATTATATAATTCTCTTTATCGATTATTTCCTTTACAACCTTGAGAAGCTCTATGCTGTCAGCACCTTTATATTTCTCATCTGTGTCAGGAAAATGCTTTCCTATATCACCTTTTGCGGCTGCACCGAGTAAAGAATCCATGATTGCGTGGGTGAGACAGTCGGCATCAGAATGCCCTAGAAGCCCGTATTCATACGGAATTTTCACTCCACCCAGGATAAGTGGACGGTCAGGTACAAGTTTATGTACATCATATCCCATTCCTATTCGCATTTTTGTTCTCCTTATGGTATAATGTATCATTAGTTTTGGTATGATAATCCCAAGATTTTGTTATTATAACATCTTTTTGTATAATAGGAAACTGTGTTTCCTGTTCTATAAGCTATTTATTGTCGGAGGAAAATGAGGTGGCAAAAAGAAAAGCGCCTGCAAAAGACATAACTAAATGCCTCAAATACGTTGGTATTGGTATCCTTGTTCTGAGCCTTCTTACTGCGCTGACAGGAAGAAAATATGTGAAGGAATATGAAGCTGAATTCCCTAAGGCTGCTTCGGAGAATGGCAATGAGGGTGAAGAAGATGACATCATGAACAAGTTTACGAGTGATAGCTCAAAAGACACCAAGAAGGCGGTATCATTGAATCTCAGTAAGAAGACTCCGATAACCGGTGATTCTGTGCCGAAGAAGATTGGATTCTATGAAGATGCAAGTACGGGGAACGATCCATTTATAAATAAGTCAAATGAAAAGAAGCTCATAACAGGTTTCAAGAACTTCTACAAAAAGACCGGAGTTTATCCTTATCTCTATATCATTGAGTCGAGTGAGTATCCGGCTTATGATCTTTCGATAAAGTACAGAGAGCTTTTTGATGACAACGAGAGCTGCCTCGTGATCCTGTATGTGGTTAAGCCTATAGACAGACATGGTATAGTTCTCGAGGATAATTATTATATCGGTGCCGGCAAGGAAGCTACGGCCATAGTCGACACAGAGATGCTGACAGCACTTTCAAAGATGCTTGACAGTAAATGGAATGGTAAGACGGACCTGGCAGAGATGTTCGGTTCCTCACTCAGCGATATTGCTGACAATATGATGTATGAAAAAGAGTAGCCCTCAGGCTGCTTCTATATAAATACCCATTAGGAAAGGACGAAAATAATGGAAGAATTAGTACAGTCAAGAACACATACCTGCAATGACCTGCGTCTCGCTGATGCAGGAAAGAAAGTAACGCTTGCAGGGTTCTATGATAATATGCGTAAGGTGAGTAAGAATCTCGGATTTCTTATACTCAGAGATTTCTATGGAACTACACAGATAGTCGTAGAAACAGAAGAGATGATGGAGAAGCTTAATGGAGTTAATAATGAGTCTACACTTTGCATAACAGGTGTGGTTCGTGAAAGATCCAATAAGAATCCTAACATTGCCACAGGTGAGATAGAGGTTGTTCCTGAAGACATTCAGGTTCTCGGAAAGTGCCGTTATAACGAACTTCCTTTTGAGGTAAGTCGTTCAAAGGAAGCTGATGAGGCTACAAGACTTAAGTACAGATATCTGGACCTTCGTAATCCGGAGGTTAAGAGCCGTATAGTTCTTAGGAGCAAGATCGTGGCAGAGCTTAGACAGGCCATGATAGCACATGACTTCCTTGAGATAACAACTCCTATACTTACATGTTCATCACCTGAAGGCGCAAGAGATTACCTCGTTCCTTCACGTAATCATCCGGGAAAGTTCTATGCACTTCCACAGGCACCTCAGCAGTTCAAGCAGATACTCATGGCATCAGGCTTCGACAGATATTTCCAGGTTGCACCTTGCTTCAGAGATGAGGATGCAAGAGCAGACAGAAGCCCGGGAGAATTCTATCAGCTTGATATGGAGATGGCATTTGCTTCTCAGGAAGATGTATTCAGAGTAATAGAAGATGTGCTTCCGCCTGTATTCGCTAAGTATGGAATATATAAGACAGCAAGTCAGGCTCCTTTCAGAAGAATATCCTTCCGTGATGCCATGGAGACATACGGAACAGATAAGCCTGACCTTCGTATAGATCTTAAGCTTACAGATGTTACTGATATGATGGCCGGATGTGGCTTCGGACCTTTTGAAGAAGGAAACAGCATCGAGGCAGTTGTTGTCACAGACTTTGCAGCATCACGTAAGGTTATAGACAAGATATGTGCAGATGTCGAGGTTGCTACTGCAAATAAGGCATTCTGGTTCAAGTTAGATGAGACAGGAGCTCTTGTAGGAGGAATCAGTAAATTCCTTCAGGAGCGTAAGGATGAAATAGTAGAAAAACTCGGACTTAAGGCAGGTGATTTCGTAGGACTTACTGCCGGCAAGAAGGGTGATGCCCTTAAGACAGCAGGCGTTCTGAGAAAGCTTCTCGGTGCAGCTGCTCCGGGCCATATGAACAAGGAATGCTATGAGTTCTGCTGGATAGTTGACTTCCCTATGTATGAGATAGGTGAGGAGAGCGGCGAACTTGAGTTCTGCCACAATCCATTTTCAATGCCACAGGGCGGTATGGATGCTCTTAAGAATGAAGACCCTCTTTCAATTCTTGCATACCAGTACGACCTTGTTGTTAACGGCGTTGAGCTTTCATCAGGAGCAGTAAGAAATCATGATCCTGAGATTATGGTTGAAGCATTCAAGAAGGTCGGACTTGGCGAGGATGATGTTAAGGCTAAGTTCCCTGCAATGTACAATGCATTCTGCTATGGTGCACCTCCACATGCAGGTATCGCACCGGGTGTTGATCGTATGATCATGCTTATCGCAGGTGAAGAGAGTATAAGGGAGATCATTCCATTCCCTATGAATAAGACTGCACAGGATGTAATGATGGGAGCACCGGCTGCTGTTGATCAGAAGCAGCTTGATGATGTACATATCGCACTGAATCTGCCGGTTGAGGAATAATTGATGGCATATAATGATAATGGCATCAATAAGGAGAGTAATATATGAAACGAGGTTCACTTGAATTATTCAATTACATATATAATCTCAAACCGATAGTTAATTTCGGCGCTATGTTTTCGGATGCTTCTGAGAATTACATGATTCCTGCGGAACCGCTTCCGGGAGATGATGTAACACTCAGATTCAGAACGGCATCTGATAATGTAGATGAAGTGATCTGTGTAGTGGATGGTGTGAGACATTCCATGGAGCGTGTCAGACGTGAGAGAATTTTCGATTACTACGAGACTACACTTCACTCCATTACTCAGAGATGTACTTATTACTTCGAGATACATGTGGGCAATCTGACCTGCTATTACAATAAGCTTTTTATCAGAAAGGACCCTGAGCCGGAATACAACTTCGAAATTGTTCCCGGATTTGATGTTCCTGACTGGGCAAAGGGCGCAGTGTTCTATCAGATTTACGTAGACAGATTCTGCAACGGAGATATGTCGAATGACGTTGTAGATAATGAGTACTGCTACATTGGCAAGATGGTTCATGCTGTTAAGGACTGGAATAAGACACCGGATCCTATGGATGTAGGAAACTTCTACGGTGGCGACCTTCAGGGTGTTATAGATAAGCTTGATTATCTGAAGGATCTTGGAGTTGATGTTATTTACCTGAATCCTATATTCGTTTCACCTTCAAATCATAAATATGATATTCAGGATTATGACTATGTCGATCCGCATTTCGGACGTATAGTTTATGATGAGGGAAATGTACTTGCAGATGACGATGTTGAGAATAAGAATTCCAGCAGATATATAAACAGAGTAACCGATAAGAGAAATCTTGAAGCTTCAAACGAAGTTTTCATAGAACTTGTTGAAGAGGTTCATAAGCGTGGTATGAAGATCATTCTTGATGGTGTCTTTAACCACAGCGGTTCATTTAATAAATGGATGGACAGAGAGAGGATATATGAAGGACGTCCCGGATATGAACCGGGAGCTTATGTATCCAAAGACAGTCCATACAGAAATTTCTACAAATTTATGGATCAAGATGCATGGCCATACAATCCGACATATGACGGATGGTGGGGGCATGATACTCTTCCGAAGCTTAATTATGAGGAATCACAGAAGCTTCATGACTATATAATGTATATAGGTCAGAAGTGGGTATCACCGCCTTTCAATGCTGACGGATGGCGACTTGACGTGGCTGCCGATCTTGGATATTCACAGGAATATAATCACAGATTCTGGAGAGATTTCCGTACAGCAGTCAAGGCTGCAAACCCGGATGCCATAATACTTGCGGAGCATTATGAGAATGCCAAAAGCTGGCTTCGCGGTGATGAGTGGGATACCATCATGAATTACGGAGCTTTCATGGAGCCTATAACATGGTTCCTTACCGGTGTTGAAAAACACAGTGATGAGTTCCGTGGTGATTTCCTCGGAAATCCGGATATTTTCTTCAATTCAATGAAGTACTATATGGCGAGCATGAATCACAGCTCTGTCGAAATAGCTATGAATGAGCTTTCAAATCACGACCATTCAAGATTCCTGACAAGGACGAATAAGAAGGTCGGAAGACTTCATACACTGGGGCCTGAGGCTGCAGGAGAGGATGTCGACTATGGGCTCATGAGGATGGCAGTTGCCTTCCAGATGACATGGCCGGGTGCTCCGACTATATATTACGGAGATGAAGCCGGAGTTGTCGGATGGACTGATCCGGATTCCAGACGTACTTATCCGTGGGGACATGAGAATCATGAACTCATACAGTTCCACAAGGATATGATAGCCATACATAAGGGCTATGAAGCTTTCATGAAGGGCTCACTTATATTCCTTCATGGTGAAAATAAATGTATCGCCTACGGAAGATTTACCGAAGACGAGGCAGCGGTCGTTATATTGAATTCCGACTACACCGACAAGATGCTTAAGATTCATGTAAGACATCTCGGTGTCAGAAACAATCGTACCATGAAAAGAGTTATGCTCTGTGATGAACATGGATACACGATGGATGACCAGATATGCATGACTCAGAACAATCTTATGACGGTAGTTGTTCCTGCACAGTCTGCAGCTGTTTATGTCGGAAAACTCAAATAATACCAAAGTAATAAAGAACTGAATTCAGGAGTCTATGGATCTGTCCATCGGACTCCTTTTCATAACTTAGAACGGATTACGTTCCGAAAGGTTTATTATGGATTTTATACTTCATTCAGATTATAAGCCGACAGGTGATCAGCCTTCTGCAATAGCTGATCTTGTAAATGGATTTAATGAGGGAAAGAAGCAGCAGACGCTTCTTGGAGTAACAGGCTCCGGAAAGACATTTACAATGGCAAATGTAATAGCGGCAGTTCAGAAACCGACCCTCATCATTTCACATAACAAGACACTCGCCGCACAGCTTTACGGGGAAATGAAAGAATTCTTCCCTGAGAATGCTGTGGAATATTTCGTGTCATATTACGACTATTATCAGCCTGAAGCATATGTGCCTTCTACAGATACATACATAGCAAAGGACTCTGACATAAACGATGAGATAGATAAGCTGAGGCATTCTGCTACAGCAGCTCTTATAGAACGCAAGGATGTCATAGTTGTTGCGTCTGTTTCATGCATTTATGGTATAGGAAATCCGGAAGATTATAAGGGTATGATGCTGTCACTCCGTCCGGGAATGACTATGGACAGGGACGAGCTTATAGGCCGGCTTGTGGATATGCAGTATGCCAGAAATGAAATGGACTTCAAGAGAAGCACTTTCAGAGTGCAGGGCGACCGAGTTGACATAATACCGGCAAATACGAATGAAGATGCCATAAGAGTGGAGTTCTTCGGAGATGAGATTGACCGCCTTGCAGAGTTTGATCCGCTTACCGGAGAGATCAAAAGAGATATCAATTTCTCAGGAATATTCCCTGCTTCGTATTACGTTATCGCACCTGATAAGATGCATAACGCCATAAAGGAAATAGAAGAAGAACTCGAGGAGAGAGTTGCTTACTTCAAGGCTCATGATAAGCTTCTTGAAGCACAGCGTATCAAGGAGAGAACAGAGTTCGATATAGAGATGCTCCGTGAGACAGGAAGCTGCTCGGGAATAGAGAACTATACCAGAATTCTCGCCGGTGGTAAACCGGGAGACCCTCCTGATACACTTATGGATTTCTTTGGAGATGATTATCTCCTTATAGTTGATGAGTCACACATAACACTCCCTCAGGTAAGAGGTATGTTCGGCGGAAATAAGAAGAGGAAAGAAACTCTTATAGATTTCGGATTCAGACTTCCATCTGCCATGGATAACAGACCTCTTAATTTCGAGGAGTTCGAAGAAAGAATAGACAGGATAATGTATGTATCCGCGACTCCGGGTGACTATGAGGCGGAGCATGAGGAACAGAGAACCGAGCAGGTTATAAGACCTACAGGTCTTCTAGATCCGGAAGTGGTTGTAAGACCTGTTGAAGGTCAGGTAGATGATCTCTACAAAGAGATAACCAGGGAAACCGAGAAAGGTAATAAGGTTCTTGTTACAACGCTTACCAAGAGGATGGCTGAGGAACTGACAGAATATCTTCGTAAGCTGGGAGTCAAGGTCAAGTATCTTCATTCAGATATAGATACCATAGAACGTATGGAGATTGTAAGGGATCTTCGTATGGGAGTATTTGATGTGCTTGTGGGTATCAATCTCCTGAGAGAGGGACTTGATATTCCTGAGATTACCCTTGTTGCCATTCTTGATGCAGATAAGGAAGGCTTCCTTCGTTCTGAGACTTCACTTATTCAGACTATCGGACGTGCGGCAAGAAATGTAGGCGGTCACGTTATAATGTATGCTGATACCATCACTGATTCGATGGATAAGGCCATACGTGAAACCAACAGACGTAGGGAGATACAGCAGAAGTATAATGATGAAAATGGCATAACACCTAAGACCATAGAGAAAGCTGTAAGAGATGTCATATCTCTTGGAACAGGCGGTGGAAGTACACGTGGCCGTAAAGAAAAATACGGCAGGAATACGGATGCAATGTCTCCTAAGGAGCTTAAGAAGGAAGCAGAACGCCTGGACAAGAAGATGCGTGCGGCTGCAAGAGACCTTAACTTTGAACTTGCTGCCGATCTCCGAGACGAATTGAAACAGATAAAAGAAACACTCAGAGATATGGGTGAGCTGTAAGCAAATCTTGATTATCGAACAAATGTTTGATATAATAAAAAGAAAAAATAGTTAGGATTTTTATCATGGCAGAACATAAGCATATAACTATAGAGGGAGCCAGAGAGCACAATCTGAAGAATGTGAGTCTGAAGATCCCAAGAAATAAGATGATAGTATTCACGGGCCTTTCGGGTTCCGGAAAGTCCAGCCTTGCATTTGATACCATCTATGCAGAGGGACAGAGAAGATATATGGAGTCACTGTCTTCATATGCAAGGATGTTCCTCGGACAGGCAGATAAACCTGACGTGGATAAGATATCCGGGCTCTCACCTGCTATATCCATAGATCAGAAATCAACAAACAGAAATCCAAGATCTACAGTCGGAACAGTAACTGAGATATACGATTACCTGCGACTTCTTTATGCGAGGATAGGTATACCTCACTGTCCGAATTGTGGAAAAGTAATTGAGAGACAGACTGTTGATCAGATGGTCGACAAGATCATGGAGCTTCCGGAGAAGACCAAGTTTCAGCTTCTCTCACCTGTAGTCAGAGGACGTAAGGGTGAGCACGAGAAGGTTCTTGAACGTGCGACAAAGAGCGGCTTCTCAAGAGCAATCATAGACGGAATACAGTATTCGCTCGATGAAGAGATCAAGCTCAAGAAAAATAATAAGCATAACATAGATATAATCGTAGACAGACTTGCCATAAAGGAAGGCATAGAGAAGAGACTTGCTGACTCCATAGAAACAGCACTCAAACTCTCGGACGGACTCCTTAAGGTTGATGTCATTGACGGGGAAGAGCTTCATTTCTCAGACAGCTTTTCATGCCCTGACTGCGGTATATCCATAGAAGAGATTGAACCGAGAAGCTTCTCGTTTAACAATCCATTTGGCGCATGTCCTGTATGTACAGGTCTTGGATTCAGACAGGAGCTGGATGTCGATCTCATAATACCTGATAAGAAGAGAAGCATAAATGAAGGTGTTTTTGCTGTGCTGGGATGGGTTTCAAGCGGTGATGATAAGAGCTTTTCGCATGCTGTTCTTGAGGCACTTGCAAGAGAATATGGATTCTCGCTTGATACACCATGGCGTGATCTCTCTGAGGATGCAAAGAATGTAATACTCTATGGAACCAAGGGTAAGAAAGTCATGGTATATTACACCGGACAGAGGGGAAGCGGAAGATACAGCCTTGCATTTGAAGGTGTAATTAAAAATGTAACGCAGAGATATAAGGAAACAAATTCCGATACCATGAAGGCTGAATATGAAAGCTTCATGACATATACGCCATGTGCAGAGTGCGGCGGTATGAGGCTCAAGAAGGAAAGCCTGGCAGTTACGATCTGTGATAAGAATATTTATGATATTACCCAGATGCCGATAGGCGAGCTTTACAGTTTTATCTCAGGACTGGATATTACTGAGAGACAGAGACTTATAGGTGATCAGATCATAAGAGAGATCACAAAGAGAACTAACTTCATGGTCGAGGTCGGACTTGATTATCTGAATCTTGCACGTGCAACAGCATCTCTTTCGGGTGGTGAGGCACAGCGTATCAGGCTTGCAACACAGATAGGTTCGGGACTCGTCGGAGTAACGTATATTCTGGATGAACCGAGTATAGGTCTTCATCAGAGAGATAATGATAAACTGATATCTGCACTGAAAAATCTTCGTGACCTGGGAAATACACTTATAGTAGTTGAACATGACGAAGATACCATGCGTGCGGCAGATTACATAGTTGATATAGGACCGAGGGCAGGTATTCACGGCGGTGAGGTAGTAGCCCAGGGTAAGATAGACGACATCATAAAGAGCGAGAATTCTATTACAGGAAAGTATCTTTCTCATGAAATGGAGATAAGCGTTCCACTTGTAAGAAGAAGGCCGAATGGATTTATAGAGATCAAGGGAGCAAGAGAGAACAATCTGAAAGGAATAGATGTTGATATTCCTAAGGGTATCTTCACCTGTGTTACCGGTGTGTCCGGCTCAGGTAAGAGTTCTCTTATAAATGAAATACTGAAGAAGAAGCTGCTTCGCGATCTCAACAGAGCAAGAGTTAAACCGGGTAAATATACTTCAGTAGAGGGCTTCGACGATCTGGATAAGGTTATCGATATAGACCAGTCACCTATAGGAAGGACACCAAGATCCAACCCTGCAACGTATACGGGAGTTTTTGATAATATACGAGATCTTTTTGCAAGCACGAGAGATGCCAAGACTATGGGGTACAGTAAGGGCAGGTTCTCATTCAATGTATCAGGCGGACGATGTGAAGCATGTAAGGGTGACGGTATCATCAAGATAGAGATGAATTTCCTTCCTGATGTATACGTTCCGTGTGAAGTCTGTAAAGGCAAAAGATATAATCGTGAGACTCTGGATGTGAAGTACAGAGGAAAGAATATATATGAAGTTCTTGATATGACAGTTGATGAGGCTTGTGAGTTCTTCGATGCTGTTCCTTCAGTAAAGAGGAAGATAACAACTCTTAAAGAGGTCGGTCTCGGATATATCAAACTTGGCCAGCCATCGACTACTCTGTCAGGTGGTGAGGCACAGCGTATCAAGCTTGCGACAGAGCTTTCGAAGAGAAGTACGGGAAGGACTATATATATACTTGATGAGCCTACGACAGGACTCCATTTTGACGATGTTCAGAGACTTCTTGATATACTTCAGAAGCTTACTGACGGCGGAAATACGGTGGTTGTCATAGAGCATAACATGGATGTTATCAAGCAGGCAGATTACATCATAGATCTCGGGCCTGAGGGCGGAGATGCAGGCGGAACAGTTATAGCATATGGTACGCCTGAGGAAATAGCAAAATGCAGGAAATCATATACAGGTAAGTACCTGAAGAAATATCTGTAATTCATAAACAGTCTGATATTCGGACATAAAAATGTATTAGGGGCAGATGTGATGAAAAGCATTAACATCATTAAGGGTAAGTCGGGCAGCGGTAAGACGACTTATATTCTGGATAAGATAAAAGAAATACGGAAGAGCGATCCATTTAAAAGGATAATCGTGGTGGTTCCGGAACAGTACAGCCATAACATGGAGAGGCTGCTTGTAGATGGAAGTAGTGACGATCAGAACAAGAAGGGAACTGTGTTTACGGAGGTCCTTTCATTTTCGCGCCTTTCACACAGAATCATAGGCGAGCTCGGGGGCAGGACAGAGACTGTGCTTTCTGAGATCGGCAGAAGCATGCTGGTCCGTCATATCGTAGATACAGATGGTAAGGAGCTTAAGTTCTTTGGTGCTAATGCCAATATGCAGGGGTACATAGAAGAGATCAAATCATTTATCTCTGAACTCATGCAGTATGACCAGAGTCCGGAAAGGCTTGAGGAGATAATTGAGAAGCTTAAGGCTGATCCAAAGGCAAATGGAAGTCTTATAGCAAGGCTTACTGATATTCTTGTTATATATAAGAAATATGAAGATTATCTCTCAACGCATAAGCTCATAACGAAGGATGGACTCATAGATCTGGCGACTGACAGCCTGGAACGTTATTCGTATGAAAAGACTGTTCTGGATAATGCTGTAGTATTCTTTGACGGTTTCACAGGCTTTGAACCGCTTCAGTATAAATTCCTGAGAGAACTTCTGAGAAGATCTGATGATATATATGTTTCTATAACTATGGATCTTACTGATGTGACCGGTCGTTCTACAAGAAGGCTCTTTACACTCAGCAGGAATACTGAAGACTCTCTTAGGGATATGGCTGAAGAGATGAAACTGCAGCTTAATGTGATTCCATGTCAGGAGGGACCGGACGGCATTCCTGTCAGATTTAAGAACGCGCCGGATCTGGCTGCTCTGGAAGCGGGACTATTCAGGTCAAAGTTTAAGAAATTCATGGACGAGCCGGAGCATCTTCATCTTTCTATACTCAGAAGACCGACTGATGAAATCGATATGATCATAAGTAAGATAAAGGAACTTCTGAGGTCTGATAAAAAGCTTCGCTATTCGGATATAGCTGTAATTTCAGGTGATCATGAGAATTACGGAATAGTTGCCAAGAGTGCTTTCGAGAAAGCAGGGATTCCTCTGTTTGTGGATATGAGCAGGGAACTGGATCAGAGTCCCGCGGTTATGTATATCAATGCACTTCTTGATGTGATAAGCAGTGACTTTGAACATAGATCTGTCATCAAGCTTCTTAAGTCAGGATTCTTTATTGATATCTCCGGGATAAGTGGAAATATAGATACACTGGATAACTTCATTCTTGCTACAGGTATCCGTGGAATCTCCATGTGGAAAAGAAACTGGAACATGGGCAGATTTTCTAAAGAGCAGGAAGTAGGAGATATGCTTAATGTTCTGAGGCAGAGAGTGTATGAGATCATTGAGCCACTTTATATGTCATTCAAAGGAAAGAAAACTGTCAGGGAGTTTAATGAAATTCTCATGAACTTCCTTATGAGTGACAAAGATAAGCTCGGCATAGAGGAAGCTATTGACAGGAAGGAAGAAGAATTCTTACTGAAAAAAGAAGACCGGTATGCAAGTGAACTGCGTCAGGTGTGGGACGATATGAATTCCATATTTGATGATATGAATAACATATTAGGTGACAGTGAGGTTGATCTGAAGGAATACATATGCATACTGAGGAGTGGTATATCAGCTATGTCAGTGAGCGTAATACCTCCGGAGGATGCTGTAATATTCGGTGATACTTCCAGAACGAGAATCGGAAATGAAAAGTACATTTTCATGATAGGCATTTCCGATGCATTTATTCCAAGAAGCTATGGCGGCGGCGGAATAATAAATGATGAAGAGAGGGAGAAACTGACTGACATAAGGCTCGCTGATGGAAGAAAGGTAGGACTGGCAGGGACAAGTCTCGACAGGATTGATGAGGATGAATTTCATCTGTACATGAATATCACAAAGGCCGACAGGGAGGTATATATATCGTACCCTGAGCTTGGTTTCGATGATAAGAGTATGAATCCTGCTTATCCTATAACGAGGATAAGGGCTATCTTCCCTAATCTGAAGACTGTATATGAACACAGTCTGAACAGTGTGGCAGCTGATGCACCTATTGAGACTCTTTTTGCAGACCCGGTCGACAGACTTGATCCGGAACTGCTGGAACTTCTTTATACATACATAGATGATAACGGAGAGAGAAAGAAGTCAAGACTCAGTATATCTCAGCTTGAGAAGCTTGCTTCCTGTCCATATAAATATTTCATAATGTATGGACTTCGACTTAAGGAGAGAGAAGAACATAAGGTAAGCTTCGCTGATATCGGTGATGTACTCCATGCTTCTCTGGATATGCTTGTCAAAGGCATGAAGGAGAGAGGAAAGAACTGGAGAGATTACGATAAGGACTCGAAAGAGTTTAATGAAATAGCTGAAAAGGCTTTTGACTTTGCTATATCAAATTATAAAAACAGCAGAGTCTATTCAACAGACAGAAATGAATATCTTTTCAGCAGATACAGAAAGACCTTTATGAGGACGGCAGAGACCATACTCCGCGAGATGAAGGTTGGAAATTATGACACTTTGGATGGAGAGATAAGTTACAACCTGACAGAACCGGTTTCGCTCAGGGGCTTCATCGACAGAGTTGATATAGCTGATGGCATGAAGGTTGTATTTGATGAGGATGGTGCTCCATCTGTTCAGAATGCAAGATATGTAAAGGTCGTTGATTATAAAACAGGACTTCACAGAGTTTCGATTCCGGATCTCTATTACGGTATTCAAATACAGACGGTCGTATATCTGAGAGCCGCAAAAGAAATCGTTGAAGATCTGACGAAGAAGGATACTCTGGTCATACCTGCGGGAGTCTTCTATTACAACATTAACGATTCATTTCGTGATATAGACAAGCTGACAGAGGATGGTTTCGAGATAGATATTCCTGATGGTATATATGACGCAGCTCCGGCCTCCGTAAAGGAGTACGATGAGAGTGTAATCGAGACTGATGGCGGTATGCCTAAAGACTATCTCCCGAGTGTAAAGTCCAAAGCAATAAACTTTGCAACTGACAAGGATGGAGTCATAAAGTCAACTTGCATGGATGATGCAAAGACTGAAGAAGAGATGGCAAATATCCTAAAGTACAGTGATCATAAGATTGGGCAGCTTGCTGCAGAGAGGGATTCGGGAGATATCAGTATCTCACCTTTTGTTCGCTACTCAGATTCCGCTACATGCGTGAGTGATGCTTGTTTATATTGCGCTTATGCAAATATCTGTGGCATCAACAGAGGCGAGACCAAGAATACAAGGATAGAGTATTTTAAGACTGATGACGAGATTTATTCCATGATGGTTAAGGAGCTTGAAGAGAAGTGTCAAGAAAATGGAACGATAAACAACGAAGAGTCATAGATTGGAGAAACTCCAATATGCTTGTTTCTGCAGCTGCCGGAAGTGGTAAGACTGCAGCACTTGTTGAGCGTATAATCAGGATGGTCGTAGATGATAAGGTAGATGTAAATAAGCTTATCGTCGTTACATTTACAAGAGCGGCCGCAGGCGAGATGAAGGACAGGCTGAGACAGGGATTCTATGATGTTATCAGCAATCTGAACAAGGAAGATGATCCTGACCAGAATCTGATCGAGAGAATTGAAAGGCAGCTCACGTTACTTAATACTGCACAGATCACGACCATAGACAGCTTCTGTCAGTATATAATCAAGAACTACTTCTATGCTGTTCCGGGACTTGATCCGGGCTTCAGAATCATTGAGGATGAAGAGGGTGCGATACTTCTCAAAGACACGATGAATGAGGTTCTGGAGAAAAGATATACCCGTTTCAAGGAGAATCCTGAGGATAAGGAGAATGCTGTATTCGGCGAGCTGACTGAATTCATTTCATCATGGAAAAATGATGATGCGGTGCTCGATACCGTAATACGTCTTTATAAAAAGAGCCGGACCACGACAAACCCTATAGGCTGGCTTGACAGTGTGGCAAATGTATATAAGTCGATTGAGTACACTGATTGGATGAGAAATGCTGCATTAGATATCTGTGGAGAAGTTGAGGATCTTCTGAAGGCGGCTGTATACGCGAGAAAGGTTTTGGCGGGATACGAGGAGCTGCTTCATTGGAGTGATATCATTGAATCGGATATCGTCATGCTTAAGAATCTCCTGACTTTTGACGATAAAGAGGATCCGGATTATATTCCGACTCTTAAGGAAGTATATGAAAATTTTACTCGGCATAATGCTCTTGGAGGCTTCTCTGACTGGAGAGGCGGACCAAAGTTAAAAGACGAAGAACTGAAAAGTTTAAAGGATACGGCAAAATCGGCAAGGGATATGTATGCCGGATATAAAGGCCGTATAAAGGGTATATGGGATAATTTTCTGTCTACTGACAAGGTCAGCAGAATGCTGAAACTGTATTATTCAGGCAAGGGAATGGAATATGATGACCCTGAAGATATTGAAGCTTATATGGTTGACTGCATAACTATGCTTTCACCATATGTGGATGTTCTTGTTTCGCTTGCGAAGGAACTGGGAGAAGACTTCAGTGCGGCTAAGAAAGAGATGGGAGTTGTGGATTTCAGTGATCTTGAGTACATGGCTCTTGATATACTCTATGACACTGATCAGAATGGAAACTCTGTAAGATCAGATATCGCCAGAAGTCTCGAGAATTATTATGAAGGCATAATGATAGATGAATATCAGGACAGTAATAACCTTCAGGAGGATATCCTTATGGCTGTAGCCGGCGATAAAAAGGATGTCTTCATGGTGGGTGATGTGAAGCAGAGTATATACAGCTTCCGAAGTGCTGTTCCAAAGCTCTTTATGGATAAGCAGGATGCTTATGATCCTGAGGAAATCTATATCGATAAACCTGAAGAAGACAGGAAAGATAAGGATATCTGTGTAGTCCTTGACCGAAATTACAGAAGCCGCAGGAACGTTCTCGAATCCGTAAATGAACTGTTCACAGGCCTTATGACCAGAGATTTCGGAAAGATAGAATATGATGAAAAAGCCAGTCTGAAATATGGCGGCGTATACGATAAAGTTGATGGAATACTTGACGGAGATGGAAATCCAACAGGCATTTCAACAGAGGAAATCGATAAGATTTATAATACAGAACTGATTCTTATCGACAGCAGCAGGAACTTTACCTTGCTTCCTTCTGATGCAAGAGGCAAGGCTGCAAAGAAGAAGATGCAGGAGGAAAGGTTCAGCAAGATTGAGCTTGAGGCAAGGGCTATAGGTGAAAGAATCCATGAACTTATGGATGAAAACAATCCATTTCTGATCAGTGATGAAGATGAAAATAAGAACCCTGTAAAAAGAAAACTGAAGCTCGGTGATATAGCTGTTCTTTCACGTAAAAATCTGGCGGATTCAGTTTGCAAGGTTCTGGAAGAGATGGGGATACCAACAGTATCCGAGACAAAGACCGGATTTCTGGGCAGAACAGAAATCGCGACTGTACTTAACTTCCTCAGAATAATTGATAATCCTAAGCAGGACATACCTCTTGTAAGCGTGATGCATTCCAAGTTCTTTGATTTCAATGAAAATGAACTGGCATGCTTCCGAATAATGAACGGTCAGTATGACAGCTTCTATGAAAGAGTAGAAGCTTATGCATCAGATGAAGGTAATGACGAGCTCCGTGAGAAGGCACGTCATTTCATAGATGATATCGTGTGTCTCAGGGAAGAGGTACTTTATAAGAATCTTTATGATCTTTTGTTCTCATTGTACACGGAATATGATTACTACGACCTTGCTGCCACGTCATCTGACGGGGAGGCCAGAAAAGCTAATCTGGATCTTCTGCTTACGAAAGCCAGAAGTTTTGCGGAGAAGGGTAACAGCAGCCCGCTCGACTTTATACATTATATAGAAAATGTGGAAGAGCAGAACGTGGAGATGGGTGAAGCTTCTATGCATAATGAAGATGCAGTGAAGATCATGACCATTCATAAGAGTAAAGGACTTGAATTCCCGGTTGTGTTTGTATGCCATCTGGATAAAGAATTCAATTATCAGGATACTACCGGAACCATAGCGGTTGACGGGGAAGTGGGAATAGGTATTTCACTCTTTGATACACTGACCAAAACCAAGGCGGGCTGGCTGTATGAATACTACATGAAGTCTAAAATGGTAATGGACATCAAAGAGGAAGAGCAGAGAATACTCTATGTTGCTCTGACCAGAGCAAGGGAAAAACTCTTTATGGTCGGATGTGTTAAGTTTGAAATCTCAGAACCGACCAAGGAGAAGAATAAAGATCCGGAAGCTGCTGTAAGAGTGCTTTACAGAGATAAGATTCTTGATTTAGAGAAAAAGTTCGGACTTCTGAGAGACATAGGAATCCCTGATAAAAGGGGAAGCACACATCAGAACTGGGTTCTTACTGCTGTCTCCCGAAGGTCGAGCTTCCATAAAGCTATAACAGAATTTGCTGAACAGTATCATGATAAAGGACTGGCACTCTGTGAAGAGAGAGAATACATGGCTCCATATGTCCATGTTGTAGATGATAAACCACTCGGTATTGATATGACATTCATGTCATATGAACATATCATAGATAAGAAGGCAGAACTCTCCAAACGCATGGATGAAGAAGCACTGGCTGATATGGATATAGTTGGTGATAAGCCTTTGGAAGAAGAGCAATACATTTATCCATATTCAAATCCTATGGGTTATCCTTCCAAGGTCAGCGTTTCACGTCTTAAGGAATGCGAAGAAGAAGTGACAGCTCTGCCAAAGAAGAAACGCAGAGTAAAAGATGAAGCTGTATCCGCGGCTGATCTTGGAACTGCATATCATACTGTCATGCAGAAGATGAATTTCAGCAAAATCTGGGAATACATGACACCTGATAAGGCTGACGCATATATGGATGAACTCTGTGAAAGAGGATTCATTCCTGAGAAAGTGAGAAAAGCCATGGACGGCAGAAGGACGGCAGAATTCGTGGCATCGATATCAAACGATGATATCATCCTTCGTATGACTTATGCAGATCAGACAGGCAGACTTTGGCGTGAACAGCCGTTCATGAAGGAATACCTTTCCAAGGAGCTTCCGAATGGCATTATTCCTGATGAATTCAGATTGAAGGGTGAGGGTGGTTCGATCGCTGATGGTTCGGATGACAAACATACTACCTTAGTTCAGGGAGTAATAGATGCCTTCTTCGTTGAAGATGATGACAGGGCAGTTATCATTGATTACAAGACAGATGGCATGACTCTGGAAGACACAGAGGGACTGGCGAAGGAGCTTGTCAAAAGACATAAGGCTCAGTTTGATTATTATACCGATGCAATTGAAAGCCTTCTGGGAGTCAAAGTAAAGGAAAGATACATCTGCTCCCTTACGCTTGGCGAGTTCATACCTGTGTGATATAATACAAAATGGTCTGTGCAGCAGTGCTGGTGCAGAACAGGCAAGGATTTGTGAAACAGATCCAATAGATACTATATGAGGAGATTAAAAAGATGAAGAAAGAAACAAAATGTATCCAGGCAGGTTATACTCCGAAGAATGGTGAATCAAGAATGATTCCTATTATTCAGAGCACTACATTTAAGTATGATACAAGTGAAGATATGGGTAAGCTTTTTGACCTTGAAGCGTCAGGCTACTTCTACACAAGACTGCAGAATCCTACAAATGATATGGTAGCTGCAAAGATCTGTGCACTTGAAGGTGGTACAGCAGCTATGCTTACATCATCAGGACAGGCAGCTTCATTCTTTTCAGTATTCAATGTAGCAACTGCCGGTGATCATGTTGTTGCTTCAGCAACTATATATGGCGGTACATTTAACCTTTTCAATGTAACCATGAGAAAGATGGGTGTTGATTTTACATTCGTTGATCCTGATTGCAGTGATGAGGAACTCGAGGCAGCATTCAAGCCAAACACCAAGGCAGTATTCGGTGAGACTATCGCCAATCCTGCACTCAAAGTTTTCGATATAGAAAGATTTGCAAATGTAGCACACGCTCATGGCGTTCCGCTTATCATTGACAATACATTTGCAACACCTATTAACTGCAGACCTATAGAGTGGGGCGCAGATATAGTTATACATTCAACTACAAAGTATCTCGATGGACATGATTCTACAGTCGGCGGATGTATAGTTGACGGTGGTAACTTCGACTGGATGGCACATAAGGACAAGTTCCCTGGACTTACTACTCCGGATGAGTCATATCATGGAATTACTTATGCAGAGAGATTCGGAAAAGAGGGTGCATTTATTACAAAATGTACCGCTCAGCTTATGCGTGACCTCGGTTCTATCCAGGCACCTATGAACGCATACTTCCTGAACCTTGGAATTGAGTCTCTTGCAGTTCGTATGGAGAGACACTGCAGAAATGCAGAGAAGGTTGCTGAATATCTTTCAAAGCATGAGAAGGTTGCATGGATCACATATCCGGGCCTTCCTGGTGATAAGTATTATGAGAGAGCTCAGAAGTATCTTCCGGACGGAACCTGCGGCGTTATATCATTCGGTGTTAAGGGCGGAAGAAAGGCAGCAGAGGAGTTCATGAAGAACCTTAAGGTTGCTATGATCGCTACTCATGTTGCAGATGCACATACATGTGTACTTCATCCGGCTTCTTCAACTCACAGACAGCTTACAGATGAAGAGCTCATCGCTGGTGGAGTAGGACCAGATCTTATCAGACTTTCAGTTGGTATAGAAAATGTAGATGATATCATTGAGGATCTTGCAAACGCACTTAATGCAATCTAATGTAAGTGATGTTTTTTCGTAAATGTATGTAACCAATGTAGGTTTTGGGATGAACATAGGAATATTTGATTCAGGAATCGGCGGTCTTTCGGTATTGCATGAGGCGTATCATATGCTGCCGTCGGAAAATTACATATTCTATGCAGATACGGCGCATGTTCCGTATGGCCTCAAGTCTCCTGTTGAGATTGAAAGCTATGCGGAAGAGATAACTAAGTTTCTTATCGACATGGGAGCAGATGCAATAGTTGTCGCATGTAATACTGCGACCAGTGTGGCGATAAAGGAACTGAGGCATCGCTATTCACTGCCTATCATTGGTATGGAACCGGCTGTAAAGCCTGCGGTGGAGTACGTGACAAGACGTATTTTGGACGGGGCGTTCAATCGTGGTACGGATATAAGAAACGTATCCAATGAAGGAGTTCATTCTATAAAGGATGCAGAAGATAAAGGATCGCGCGTACTGGTAATGGCAACCCCAGTTACTATCAGCGAAGAGAAGCTTCGTAACCTGCTTCTGAAGGTTGATAAGGGTCACATAGTTGATCTCCTTCCGATGCCGGAACTCGTTTCATTCGCGGAGTCAGAAGAATTTGAATCTGAGAAGGTTGAAGCATATCTGACAAAGCAGTTTGGAACTGTAGACGTGGATTCATATTCAGCTGTAGTGCTTGGCTGTACCCATTTCAATTATTTCAAACCATTGTATGGAAAGTATTTTAAAGAGGGTACTGCATTTATAGATGGCAATCACGGAACAGTATCACATGTTGCAGACGTGCTTGGACTAAACGTTGCGGAGGGATATGATCGAACGATACATTTTAACGATGTAGAAGAAATGGCGCTCTGCGGCAATACCAGATATTTTGCTTCGGGAGTTCAGGTTAATGATATTCCTACGTTGGAGCATTTCAGGAGACTTCATAACCGGCTCGAAGAAGTTCGTAATATATAGTAAAACTGAATTGGTAATCAGAAAACAGGATTTATGAGGATTGATTCCTTGTGAATCCTGTTTTTTTATATGTGGGGATAGTGTTTTTTACAAATAATAATTTCGTTGAATTTAAATTCAACTTTCTATTGACAAGTGATTATTCTCTTGCTATATTGAATACACAATCAATGAATACAAATTCAATAAAAGGAGAAATGATCATGAATAAAGAAAAAGTAATAGTAATCGGTGGCGGTGTTGCAGGACTTTCAGCAGGTATATATGCGCTTCTTTCAGGTTTTGAAGCAGTGATATATGAGAAGAACAGTATTCCGGGTGGCGAATGTATAGGATGGAACAGGAAAGGTTATCACATCGACAACTGCATTCACTGGCTTACAGGAACAAAGAAGGGAACGGAGCTTTATGATGTATGGAAGACAGTAGGTGCTCTTTCAGATGATACTGAATATGCAAAGGTCGATTCATTTTATACATCAACTCATGACGGAAAGAGCGCGACACTCTGGAATGATCTTGAGCGTACAAAGAGAGAACTGATCGAAGTTGCTCCTGAGGACAAGGAAGAGATAGAGAAGTTCATTCAGGCGGTTGAGTATTCAAAGCAGTGTGTATTTCCTGCTGGAAAGCCTATGGAAATGTGGGGAATAAAGGACTATATCGAAATGGGAAAGAATATGGCGGATTTCCCAAAGGTTATGAAGGAGTACGGAAAGATATCTCTTGAGGAGTATTCGAAACGTTTCAAGTCTCCTCTGCTTCAGAAGATGATGTGTGATTATCTTCCAAAGAGCTATGCTGCATACTCATTCCTGGTATCATATGCAACCATGGCAGACGGAAATGGAAATATACCTATCGGCGCATCGCTTCAGATGTCACTTCGTATGGAGAAAAAGTTTAAGGAACTCGGTGGGGAAATCTGTTATAATGCAAGTGTTGATGAAATTTGCATAGAAAAGAAAAATGTAACGGGAATCAGGCTTGCTGACGGTACATTTAAATCTGCTGATTATGTTATTCCGGCAGTGGATGCAGATGTCCTCTTCCGTAAGTTCCTTCCTGAAAAGTATATGCCAAAGGATTTCAGGGTAGCATATGATACTCCTGAAGATTATCCTGCAACAAGCGGATTCCAGGTTGCGTTTGCAGTTCCGGAAAGCTTCAGTCATCTTGAGACAGTCTTTATAGATATGGATAATCTCCATGTTGGAAGCAGTGATTTTGACAGAATGTACGTGAAAGCTTACGGCTATGATCCGATATTTGTAAAGGACGGAAAGCAGGTAATTCAGACCTGCATTACACAGACTGATTCTGATTATCATGTATGGAAAAAGATGAGTCCTGAGGAATACAAGGCAGAGAAGGAAAGACTTGTAAAAGAAGTTGAGGAAAGGATAGTAAAGGCTTTCCCTGAACTTGATGGTAATATTGAATTCCTTGATGCATGGACTCCTCTTACATATGAACGTTACTGCAATGCATATCATGGTAGTTATATGAGTTTTGTAACAACTCCGATCGGAAAGCAGATTAAGTCAAAGGGAAAACTTAAGGGACTTAACAATCTATACCTTGCGGGTCAGTGGGTTAACTCACCGGGAGGACTTCCTGTTGCAGTTGCAAGCGGTAAGTTTGCAATCCAGAGAATACTGAAGAGTGAGAAGCGTAGCATTAGTATCTGATAACAAAGAAATAGTTTTATATAATGAATGATAAAAAGAAGGAATACTATGACCAGAAAAGAACAGAAAGAAGAAAGAAGAAAAGCGATACTTATGACGGCACTTACGCTTTTTGTTGAGCGTGGGTATTATGATACCAAGATCGCAGATATAGCTGCGGCTGTACCGATGAGTACGGGACTTATGTTCCATTATTTCGAATCCAAGGAAGAACTGTTGGTGGAGCTTGTGAAGATGGGAGCTGCATCAACAAAGTCAGCAGAATGCCCCGAAGGAGTTCCGGCAGATATGTTTCTTTCAGGATTCCTGAAACAGCTTTTCTCGTTTGCCAAGGATCAGCCATGGGTTTTCAATATGTTTGTTCTTATGAGTCAGGCAAGGAGAAATGGAATGCCCGAAGAGGCAAGGAAGATAGCACTTTCGGTCGACTCTATCAGCTCGACTGCCGGACTGATCCGAAAAGGGCAGAAGGCAGGTGTATTCCATAAAGGCGATGCAAAGCTGATGTCGAGATGCTTCTGGGCAGCGGTTCAGGGAATCATGGAAGAGATGTCCATGGACAAGGATATGGCAGTGCCGGATGCTGAGTGGATCGTGGGGATGCTGAAATGAATACGAATATGAAGGTAATAGCACATCGTGGTGGAGCAGGACTCGGTGGAGTTGAAAATACGATGGATGCATTTGTCAATGCCATAAACCTTGGCGTAGACATGGTAGAATTTGATGTCAGAAGAACTAAAGATAATGCTCTGATAGTCATACATGATTCGGAGATTGACGGCAGGAAGCTTTCTGATATGACTTTTGATGAGATTCAGGAAGTGGCCGGTAAGAAAGGTTATGCTGTCCCTACATTTGTCGAAGTTATAAAACTCTGTCATGGCAAAGTCTTCATGGACATTGAGATAAAGGAAACCGGTTATGAGAAAAGAGTAGTCAATATACTTCATAAGTATCTTGATTACGATGAGTATTCTGTAAAGTCATTTTATGATGTGACTCCGTACAGGATCAAGATGCTGGACAGCAGGATTACTGTAGGTCTTCTTCTCGGCAGGGATGATGCTGATTTCAGAATGAGATATAACGAGATTTTTCCTATGAGAAGACTTAAGGCATGCAAGGCTGATTTTGTGTGTCCGTATCCTCTGCTCATGCTCTTTTCATTTACAAGAAGAATGAATCATTATGGATATCCGGTTTATGTGTGGACAGTCAACAATGGTTTTATCATGAAGTATTTTATAAAGTTTACTAAGGTTGCAGGTCTTATCACAGACAGACCTGACCGGCTTAAACATGCTTTGCTATCCCACAAAAGGTCGACAAATATATGCAGGCGGGTATGAATTACTTTGATAATTAAAATGAAACTACATTCATTTTTATATTGACATTTAGACCTCACTGAAATAAAATGAAACTGCATTCATTTATTTTAGTGAGGTTTTATTATGCCCAAAGTCAGTGAAGAATACTTTGAAAACAAGAAGAAACTTATTATTGATGCAACATATAATGTATGCCTGAAAAAACCTGTAGGGATGGTAACGATGATGGATGTTATCGAAGAAACCGGCCTCTCACAGGGAGGTATTTACAGGTTTTACAAGAATCTGGATGAGATTCTCAGTGACATGATCACGAGGATGCGAGTTGATTATAATTTCATCGATTCGATGGAGGGAGTATTAAAAAATCTTGATGCTTCATTTGAAGAGGTGACATATAAAATCTGCGATATTCTGGCTGAAATTATGGAGGATCATTTGCTGGATATACAGAAGATTAACTTCGATCTGACGGTTCTTGCCATAAACGAACCTGAGAGGGCTGCCGCAATAATAAAAGGTGCAGAGGGAAGAGGAAACTTCGAGTATCTGGCAACGGTAATGATGCCGATTCTGGTTGAAGCGTGCAAGAGGGATAAACTGAAGCCTGTAGCAAAACCTAAGGATATATTGAAATACATTTCTGCCTCGTATACAGGTATTGAGATGAACTGTATTCTGTCTGCGTGTTATGGAAATGGAATGGCAAATGTGGACTGTAAGCCTAGGGAACTTTTTAAGGTTCTGGCCAAGACTATTATTCTTTTGTTCGGAGGAAATGTAAAATGAAAGAGATTAATATGCCTAAACCGACAGGTGAATATGCGGTCGGTACATTTACATATACAGTTAAGGATGACAGGGAAGAGGTGATGGCTCCGGGGACGATGAGGAGTGTGGCTTCCAGAGTTTATTATCCGGTGTCGAAGAAGAGTGTTGAAGGACTTCAAAGAGCAGCCGCTCTTTCCGAAAATATGATAAAAGGTTTTAAGAATGCATATAAGGTAGCTCCAAACTTTAAGAAGAATCCGGAAATGAATCGTTCTGAATGTTATACTGATGCACCGCGAATTCCGGGAGAGAAGTTCCCGCTTATAATGTTCAATCACGGTTTTAATTCATACAGGGAGGGCAATTCGTTTCTTTGTATAGACCTTGCATCTCATGGATATGTGGTTATTTCAGTAGCTCATTCCATGGAAGGTGTTTGTACAGAATTTGATGATGGCTCCGCAATCTTCTTTGATAAGAGTATCACAAAGAAACAGTATCAGCCGATGCTCGGAGGGGTCGTTGCTATGCTTAAGCTTATGAAGGCAAGAGGCACTGATGAGGAGTTGGCTGAGAAATTTGATGAGGTTCAGAACAAGTATTGCAAATTTCTTATGAGCAGGCTTCCGGAATGGGTAAAGGATAATGAAGCTTCTCTTGAATATGCAAAAAAGAATTTTTCTGATATGATTGATTTTGATAAGGGCGTCGGAGTTTCCGGCCATTCTATGGGAGGGGATGCTGCGTATGCGCTCTGTGCAAGAAATGATGATTTTGTCTGCGGTATTAACCTGGATGGTGCATGTTTTGGTGATTATACAAATGATGTTCAGAGAAAACCATTTATGCAGATAAGCTGCGCAGATAATGAGTATGTGGTGACCAGGGTTTACACCAGACATACAAAGCCGATTTACAAAGTATTCTTCAGGGATATGAAGCATATAGGATTTGCGGATACGAAGTATATGATTCCTTTAAAGTCTATGGTTGGAAAACTTGATGCGGATGCGTTTCATGAGAATCTGTGTAAATGTCATCTGGAGTTTTTTGATGCATATCTGAAAGGGCTTAAGGATAAACCAATAATTAAAAATAACGACGTTGTTACGGTAACGGTAAAAGAACCGGATATGACCGAGTGAGTCGAAGCGTGATTTGAAAAAGAGGAGCAGAATAATGATACTGAGAGATTATAAAAAAGAGGATGCACCTATAATTGCAGGTTGGATTCAATCGGAAGATGAATTATACAGATGGTCTGCTGACAGGTTCAATAAGTATCCTCTTTCAGGAGATGATATAAATGAGAATTATGCACCGCAGATTGAAACAGGACGTTTCGTTCCGCTTACGGCAGAGGACGATGAGGGCAATGTTGTTGGACATTTTATAATACGATATCCGAAAGAAGATGATGACAGCTCAGTTCGTTTTGGGTTTGTTATACTGGATCCTTCGGTCAGAGGAAAAGGTTACGGAAAAGAAATGCTCAGGCTGGGAATAAAGTATGTAAAAGAACGTTTACATGCATCAAGGATTGATCTGGGAGTATTTGAGAATAATGAAAGTGCTGAGCGTTGTTATGAATCGGTAGGCTTCAGCGAGTATTCCAGGAGGGAATGCGAGATGCCTATAGGGACCTGGAAATGTATCGATATGGAGATGATCATAGCCGGTGAATGAACCTGATGATATGTATAAGAGGTATTGAAGTATGAGAATTGAACATGTTGCAATGTATGTTAAGGATCTTGAGACTGCCAGAGATTTCTTTGTGAAATATCTGGGAGGTATATCAAATGACGGATATCATAATAAAACTACAGATTTCCGTTCGTACTTTATATCTTTTGAGGACGGGGCAAGACTTGAGGTTATGAACAGACCTAATATGGAAGATATTGAAAAAAGCAGTTATCGTACAGGTTATATTCATTTGGCTTTTTCTGTCGGAAGCAAAGAAAAAGTTGATGCGCTTACAGAAAAGCTAAAACAGGATGGCTACGAGGTTGTAAGCGGTCCCAGAACTACCGGCGACGGGTATTATGAGAGCTGTATTGTTGGGATTGAGGGAAACCAGATAGAGCTTACGGTATAGACGGAAGCAGAGGAATAATTATGATTCAATATAGAAAACAAACAATACTATTTATAATTACAATATGCATCGGTTTATTCCAGTTCACAGGCTGCTCACTTTCGGATGTAGTACCTGAACCGGAAAGTCAGCCTTATAGTATGATAGAGAAACCATATACAGATAAGGCTGAAATTGATAATAATAGTGAGAATATATATAAAAGAACCGTGGCTGGTACATTAAAGTATATTGATGATGGAGATAAAGCAGGACTTAAGAAAATGCTTTGCAAAGGCCTGCTTGATATGAAGGATACAGATGCTGAAATAGATGCTTTGTTAGACGGCTTTAAAGGTGATATTACTGATACGACATATATCAGCGGAGATCTGGGAGCAAGAAAGACTGCACAGTGGTCCAAAACTGAAGCGGTAGCTTGCTATGAATCGGAGTTCTATGTTTATACTGATAAGGAAATATACTATGTGAAGCTTGATATGTGTTCAGTGAATGATAGAGAAGCTGAAGGTAAGGATTCTGTTGGTGTTACAAGACTTCATGTGACAACACTTGATAAGAGATATGGTATGGAGGTGGAATCCGGTTTCGAAGAGGGTGGTTCTACAGAGTATATAGATAAATATACGTTTGGAGATGGCGTTACTAAAGATGTTAACACGAAGATAGTTGGAGTTAATTGCTGCAGTATTCTGTCAGAGTATGGAAACAGCGATGGGTATCAGGTTTTAAACACAGGTACAGTCTGGTCTGATAATGATGTTTGGAAACTTACGGGAACTACTGACTCTATCAGATTGGAGGATCTGAAAAAGATCGATTATACAGATGAAGCTGCGGTACGCAAGGTATTTAACAACATGGAACCATATGCAACCTCTGAGGGTGACACACACTGCAGACTATATAACCTAGCTGATAGTGATAAAAAGGTGCATGTGTATTCTGATAATTTTAGCGATGGGGATGATAACTATAAAGTAAAATTCGTCCAGATAATTGACATCGCTGAACTGTATGGAAAACAGGATAGAGAATACGTATATAATTACAAAGATTAGCAAAATATTTTTTTCAGAATATACAATTTGGAGTGAAATAATATGCGAACCAAGTCTAATAAGAAATTTATGTTGTTGTCAGCTATAGGCATCTTTATGGTGGTTGACTCACACACTTTTACGGCTTTGAATTTGTTCGGCAGTTATATCCCGTACAACTCGTTCTTTATGCCGATGTTTGTATTCATATCAGGATACTTCAACAAGGTAGACTCTTCTACCAAGCTTCCGGCTTATCTGTGGAAGAAGATAAAAACACTGCTCCTACCGTATATGGGGATATCCGTGGTTGTATTCGGGATACAATGGCTGATCAATCTATATAAGCTTGGAGAAGTGCCTTCCTATCCGCCGGGTTATCTTTTGTATATGCTACAGAGAATAGTGACAACAGGCGTTCCTTATGCTCTTGTAACGCCTATGTGGTTCGTGATATCGTTATTCTCTGTTCTTATGGTATATGCGGTCTTAAAGAGATTGTTATTCAAGATATGGCGCAGCTACATCATGTTCCCGATATTTGCCTGTCTTAACCTGCTGGTAGTATATCTGGTGAAGAATATGGATCCGGTCACTCTGGAGAACTTATTGCTTCCATTAAAGGTGCTGTTCCTGCTTCCGTTTATAGAACTTGGTATACTCTATAGGGAGTATCTTGAAGAAAAGCACGAGAAACTCTCGGGAGGCTGGAAGGTTGGACTGCTGTTCGCACTTCTAATGATTAATGTAGTGCGTTCCAACTATATGCCGCAGGCTTACGATATCGCTTTCGACAGAATTGATGATCTGTCAGGATTTACGAGTCCTTATATTATCACTCCACTGATATCTTCCGTTATCGGAATAGCATTCTGGCTGACGATTGTAGACTTTTTCGGCAAACCTTTGCGGGAGAGCAGGCTCGTTAACTATATTTCCTGTAATACGTTCTGGATAATGGGATTTCATATTGCATTCTTCAATGTGCTGAACTGCATTCTTATGGCAATCAATGAGAACCTTATTACTATACCGTACTTTGATTCTGAATACTTTATGGGATCCGAATGGTATTATTGGGAGATTAACAGCAATGTAAAATCGATTTACGTTGTCTTTGGCCTATTCGGACCGCTCGTTTTGAAACTATTATATGATAAAATAGTGTCGTCTGTCGTACGGAAAAAGGTAAGAGGTACAAAACAGGTGTGATGTTGTTGGGAATATACATGATTGCCAATCTTTTCGACAGACTCTTTATAGATGAGTGGTGGGTTGGACATACCAAAGCGTGGGTTATTCCTGGAACTGAGGATATGAAACCTTACATCCCTGCGAAAACAAAGATTGTAAAGTGGGTTGGTTCCTGCATCGGATACCCGTTACTGGCGGCTATAATGTCAGGTATAATGCAGCTGATAGGATAGGGTTATTATTTTGATGATTAGCCGCCGCACGCTCGTGACTTTAGTCGTGTGAGGCTTCACGAAAGAGGAAGGTATTTATAAGACCTTCGTTTCGGGAAGAAAACAGGCTGTAAGCTGGAAGATAGCCTGAGGCTTTCTCTACTCTGCGTAGATTGTGAAAAAGATGGGGTTTAAATTACAATCTGTACAGATTAAGTACAGGAGGTAAGGGAAATGAATCAATATGTAACGGGATTATCTATTAAGAACCTGCGGGAAAAGAACAGGATGACGCAGCGAGAGCTGGCGGAAAAGCTGGGCGTGAGTGACAAGACAGTTTCTAAATGGGAAACTGGGAAAGGGTATCCTGACATAACCCTTCTGGAACCTATCGCAGAGGCATTCAGAATTTCGGTTACAGAATTAATTTCAGGCAATACAATTATTAACGCAAATGTATCTGCAAATATGCTCCGCTCAAAATTCTATGTCTGTCCGATTTGCGGAAATGTAATCCACAGTATGGGTGAAGCGGCAATCCATTGTCACGGCATATCGCTCACACCATTGGAAGCAGAACCGACAGATGAACGACATATGATCTTTATCGAACGGGTGGAAGATGAGTATTATGTGCGGATTGATCATAGTATGACGAAGGAACATTATATTTCATTTGTTGCAGCAGCTTCATCTGATAGTATACAGATGGTGAAGCTTTACCCGGAAGGAAATGCAGAGGCGCGTTTTAAAATATCTGGAGTGAAGAGAATCTTTTTCTGTTGTAATCGTGATGGACTTTTTTCAATCGAACCTGTAAAAGGGATATGCCATTAGTAAAAAGCAAATCACAGGGGATAACGGTTGAAAGAACAGTAAATGTTGAGTATACTGTAAGAGGTGTATAAATACTGAAAAGTAAGGTGGGGATTATGACTAAAGCGGACAAATATTTAGTAGAAGATATTAAGAATATTCTTGAAAATGGATATCTCGATGAGAACCCTCGTCCGAAGTATGAGGACGGTACTCCGGCACATACCATAAGCGTGAATCATGTGACGAGAAAGTATGACCTTTCAAAGGGTGAATTTCCGATATCAACACTTAGATATCAGGCATGGAAGACCGGTATCAAGGAGATATTTACCATCTACCAGCATCCTACAAATGTAATAAGTGAGATGGAGGAACTTGGAGTAACTTGGTGGGGACCTTGGGATATAGGTGACGGAACCATAGGTCAGAGATACGGCGCAACCGTAAAAAGATATGACCTTGTAGAAAATCTTCTCGCTGATATAAAGAAGGATCCGTATGGAAGAAGAAAGATCATGTCCCTCTGGCAGGAACAGGACCTTCATGAAACTCCGGGACTTGCACCATGTGCATTCCTTACTATATGGAATGTTCGCGGCAAACATCTTGATATGTGTCTTGTTCAGCGAAGCGGAGATATGCTGACAGCATCGGGCGCAGGCGGTATCAACGAGATACAGTATGCAGCTCTGCTTATGATGATTTCAAAAACAGCAGGGTACGATCCGGGTGTATTTACACATTTTGTTGCAAATGAACAGATTTACGACAGACACATCGACAATGCTCACGAGCTCCTAAGAAGATTCGAAGAGAAAGAGAAAGAAGAGACAGAGGGAACACCGGTGCCTGAACTTGTTCTTAACCGACTTACAGGTACTCCGTTTGAAGAATTCGTTCTCGATGATTTCACGATGGAAAACTACGAACCCGTAAAACCACAGCTTAAATTTGAGTTAGGGATCTAAAGGATATTTTCCTGAAAGGGGAACGTGATATGTCTAAAAACATCATGGTCCAGGGGACTATGTCAAATGCAGGAAAAAGTTTGATTGCGGCAGGCCTCTGCCGCATTCTTATGCAGGAAGGATACAAGGTAGCGCCATTCAAATCACAGAATATGGCGCTTAATTCCTATGTAACGGAAGATGGTCTGGAGATGGGCAGAGCCCAGGTTATGCAGGCCGAGGCGGCAGGTACAAAGCCTTCCGTCTACATGAATCCGGTTCTTCTTAAACCGACCAGCAATATAGGTTCCCAGGTTATAGTAAACGGTGAGGTAATTGGAAATATGCCTGCCCGTGAGTACTTTGAATATAAGAAAAGTCTCGTGCCTGAAATTCAGAAGGCGTACGATAAGCTGGCCGAAGAATATGACGTCATAGTCATCGAAGGCGCAGGCAGTCCTGCCGAGATAAATCTCAAAGAGAATGATATAGTAAATATGGGACTGGCTGAGCTGGTGGATTCTCCCGTAATCATTGTCGGTGATATCGACAGGGGCGGCGTTTTTGCACAGCTTTACGGAACCTATGCTCTTCTGACCGAAGCAGAGCAGAAAAGAGTAAAAGGCTTTGTTATAAATAAGTTCCGTGGTGACGCATCCCTTCTTGATTCCGGAATTAAGATGATTGAGGAAAAATGTAACGTTCCCGTTTTAGGTGTGATCCCATATGCAGACATAAATGTATCGGATGAGGACAGTTTGGCGGAATCAATAAATGAAAAAGATGTTCAGATATCTGACGAAACCAAAATAGATATAGCAGTGATCAAATACCCTCGCGTTTCTAACTTTACGGATTTTGATGTATTAAGAGCGAATCCAGCTGTAAATCTCAGATATGTATCAAAAGTATCTGAACTCGGAACTCCGGATATGATAATTCTTCCCGGCAGCAAGAATACAATGGGTGATCTCAGATGGCTTAAGAGAAGCGGCATCGCAGATGCCATATCAAATTCGCAAAATGACGCTCCGGAGAAATCAAATGATGAGAATTCCAAACCTGTAATCTTCGGAATCTGTGGCGGTTACCAGATGCTTGGCAATATCATAACGGATCCTGACTACCTCGAAGAAGGTGGGGAAGAACAGGGGCTTAAGCTTCTTCCGATAAAGACAGTTGTCAAGAAAGAGAAAGTCAGAAAACAGGTAGCAGGAGTAATAGAAGAATTAAGAGGAACTCTTTCAGAATTGTCCGGACTTGAGTACTCGGGATATGAGATTCATATGGGCCGTTCCAGTGTGGTATATGCTGACACGAAGGAATATTCAAAACTTTCTGAAGATGCCAAAAATGAAAGGATTACGCAGACTCCCGAGATTCCTGTAATCCTTAATTCGGGAAATGTATATGGAACCTATGTTCATGGCATATTTGATCATGCAGGAATAGCGTCTTCAATCATCAAAGCTCTATCCCTTAAGAAAGGCGTGGAGTATTCTCCGAAGGATATCGACTTCGAGTCATATAAAGAGAAAGAGTATGACAGACTTGCAGAAATAATACGTGACCATATGGATATGGATGCGATAAAAGAAATACTTGGATTATAAAAGAAACACTTGGACCGGTGAGTGTTGGTAAAAATATGCAATTATCAGAATTACTAAATCTGAATATAGATATGCCTTCAAAAGATATTGAAGCAGAGTCTACACGTAAATGGAACGCTGTCGCAAAACCTCTGAACGGACTTGGCGAACTGGAGCATTTAATTACGCGAATCGCCATGATAAGAGGTACGACAGATTTCCAGCTTAGCAAGAGGGCTCTTGGTATAATGATTTCTGATAACGGAATCGTTGAAGAAGGAGTAAGCCAGAGCAAGAGTGATGTGACACTGGCGGTTGCCAATCTAATGGCAGACGACCTGAGTTCCGTCGGAAAGATGATCAAGGATGTCGATACATTTCCGATTGATATAGGAATTAAGGATGGCACTCCGGGAGGAAAGGTCATTCACGAGAAGATTCGTGAAGGTTCCAGAAATTTTATGAAAGAACCGGCGCAGACTCAGGAAGAAACTCTCAGAGCCATAGAAGTCGGTATAAATCTCATAAAGAGACTGAGTGAAGAAGGTTACGACATTGTAGCTACAGGTGAAATGGGAATAGGCAATACTACCACGAGCAGCACTATTCTTGCTGAGATGCTCCGTCTTCCTGTTCCGGAACTGACCGGAAAAGGCGCCGGACTTTCAGATGAAGGTTATGCTTATAAATGTAATGTCATCGAGAGGGCTCTCTCAAAATATGACATGAACGGTATGATCCTTTCACTCTACAGTGATCTTGCGAAAGAAATGCCTGATACTTTCACGGGTTCTGTTCCGGATATAGGACTTATGAAGAGGCTGCATGCTTTCCTCGCACTTTCAACTTTCGGGGGATATGATATCTCAGGACTTGCGGGAGTATTCATAGGCGGATCCATGTATCATATACCGATAGTTATTGACGGAGTGATAAGCGCGACTGCTGCTTATATAGCGGAACAGATACTTCCGGGAACGAAGGAGTACATGCTTCCTTCTCATTTGGGAAGTGAACCTGCGATGCAGCATATTTATGATGAAATGAATCTTACGCAGAGGCCGGTTATATGCGCCGGACTCCATCTTGGAGAAGGTACCGGAGCAGTGATGCTGTTTCCTCTTCTGGATATGGCAAAATCCCTTTACGACGGCACGAAATTCTTAGATACGGATATTGAACCATATAAGGAATTATAGAGTGTATTTCATTGCGTAACACCTGGTTTTGTTTTATTATATATGGTGTATTTGTGTGGATGAAGACAAGTTGTTAGGATATAGGACATGATGATATTAGTTACAGGAGGCAGCGCAAGCGGTAAGTCGGAATATGCCGAAGAAAGTGCCATAAGACTTGCGGGGGATGCTCCTAAATATTATATCGCGACCATGATGCAGGAACCTTACAACATGGCAAGGATCAGAAAGCATCGCGCCTCACGTGAAGGTAAAGGTTTCATTACCATTGAAGAGGATATGGAACTTGGCAGGATTACTGTTGAAAGCCATGCAACATACCTCATAGAAGACATACCGAATCTTCTGGCAAATCACATGTTTACTGTATCTGATTCAGCAAATAATACTCAGACAGATGAAATTAATAAAAGTCCGAACGATATTATCGAAAGGATAATAACTGACATTTCGAGACTCAGAGACAGCTCAGGTAACCTTGTTATAGTCACAGGTGATATATCCAGAGACGGCATGGATTATGGCGAGAGTACTTTGGACTATATAGAAAGACTTGGTTATCTGAACCGAAAACTTGCTGAGATGGCTGATATTGTTGTAAAAACAGTAGTTGGAATTCCTATATGTATCAAAGGATCATTGAACGATGGAACTCCATTTGTGACATATAAAGAAACATAGAAGAGGACTGAAGCATTGACTATACTGCGTGCTATGGCGGTAGCATTTTCAACATATTCAAGGGTGCCGGTACCTTATTTTGAATGGAAGAAGAGTGATATCAAGTATTCACTCTGCTTCTTTCCTGTTATAGGAGTGATTATAGGTGTATGTACATCATTATGGTGCATTTTTGCCGGGGTCATGGGGATAAATGTATTGGCATATTCTCTTGTTACAGCGGCAATCCCGATCATCATAACAGGAGGGTACCATGTCGATGGCTTCATGGATACCATGGATGCGGTCAAATCCTACGGTAATCGTGAAGAAAGGCTGAGGATACTTTCCGATCCTCACATCGGTGCATTTTCAGTTATAATGCTCGCACTTTATTACATGATATATATAGCGGCAGTTTCTACTATCAGAGAGACGGGAAGCATCATAGTCATGGGAATCTGTTTCGTTATTTCGAGAGCGCTCAGCGGACTTTCACTTCTCTACTTCAGGATGGCGAAAGAAACAGGCAGTCTTGATATGGTGAGACAGGCTTCTTCGAAGAAGGCAGTCACGGTCACTCTCAGTATTATAGCTGTTATCGGACTGGTGGCGGCATTACTTATAGACAGCTTTGCGGCTGCAGGAATGGCTGTCGGTGCATTTATAGCTATATATTATTACAGACATATGAGTTACAAAGAATTTGGCGGTATAACCGGCGATCTGGCAGGATATTTCGTATGTATATCTGAACTCCTGATGATTATCGGGATTACTCTGGCAGAGACGATCGGAACGTACTTCTGATTTCAGTGAAGAGGTATTATCGCACAAAGGATGAAATGAAATGATCATATATACAGGCGGACGTTCTTCCGGAAAGACAGAGTATGTGACAAATAAATATGATATAGTCAGGGCCTTCTCGGGAGGAAACTATTTCGGATTGATTTCTGAACTGCCCGGGGTCTGTGGATCAGGATATATACTCATAGATGATTTTCAGCTTGTGATCAGGGACATGATGCAGAGTGTATGTGAACTGGGCGATTACAGTGACGAAGCTAAAAAGCTCCTGGAAACTCTGCAGAGAGAAGAACTTATGGACCGTCTTATAATCATAGGCTGTGAATTGGGATCCGGAGTGGTTCCCATAGACAGATTCCTGGATTCATGGCGTGAGATAAACGGAAGATGCATGAATAGACTTGCCGATAAGGCTGAAGAAGTATATATTATTGAGTGTGGTGTTCCGCTTAGGATCAAGTAAGATTTTAAGTATCATTGCGGAGACAGAACAGGTGTTGACATGGAGTATTGTTCGGAGATAATCATAGATCTTTATCTTTTTCGACATGGGAAAACTTCGGCAAATGAAGAGAAGAGGTATCTGGGACGTACAGATGTCAGTCTGTCGCATGACGGAAGAGTGATGCTTCACAGGGCAAAGGTGCCGGCAGATACTATAGTATTCTCGGGGCCGATGAAGAGATGTCTCGAGACATCTGAGAGAATGTTCCCCAATACGAGACCGTATATTATAGATGAATGGACAGAGATCGATTTCGGTGATTTTGAAATGAAGACTGCTGCAGAACTTAGCAGTAATCCTGATTATCAGAAATGGATCGATTCCGGAGGAACTCTTGATTTTCCAAATGGAGAAAGTCTGAGTCAGTTCAGAAGGAGGACTTTGGAAGGGTTCAGAAAATGCCTCACGATCATTGCCTCACAGGCAGGGGGCTCAGGTCAGAGATCGGTGCCCGGAGCAGCAGTGCTCCATGGCGGCAATATCATGGTCATAGTATCAATGCTTACAGGCAGGGATATGTATGATTTTATGTTAGAAAATGGTGAAGGTATCAGACTTTCGTTATCATATAGAGATGGCAGCTATCAGCTGCTGACAAGCAAAATAATAAGTGAAAGCATTATGGTGTGAAGAGATGAGTTTTTACGCATTAGTTTTTTATCATATTCTCGGGCTTATCATCGCGGTCGGTCTGGATACAGTGTTCGGGGATCCAAGAAGCATACCGCATCCGGTACAGCTCATAGGGAAACTGATAGAGCATTTTGACGCTAAGTACAATACCGGAAGCGGAAACAGCAGAAGGAAGGGTGGACTGACGACAGCACTTATTGTCCTTGCTGTAACCATATTGGCTTCACTGGTTCTTATAGTTCTGGGGTATATCATTCATCCGATACTCGGAGTCGTTATCGAGGGAATCCTCGGATTTTTCTGTATTGCAAAGAAGGATCTTCGTGTAGAAAGCATGAAGGTTTCACGTGAGCTCAAGAAGTATTCACGTAACAAAAAAAGAGGTGCTGCTGCTGAAGCTAAGCAGAATATAAGAGATGCAAGAAAAGCACTTTCAATGATAGTGGGAAGAGATACAGAAAGGCTTTCAGGTAAAGCTATTATGAAAGCAACTATCGAGACTGTAGCTGAAAGTACTTCTGACGGAGTTATCGCACCGCTCCTTTATCTTATTATAGGCGGACCGGTTCTTGGTATGGCTTACAAGGCTGTGAATACCATGGATTCGATGATAGGTTATAAGAATGAAGATTATATAGATTTTGGCAGGACTGCTGCTAAGCTGGATGATATCCTTAATTTCGTTCCGGCAAGACTGACTGCATATTTCATGATATTTGCAACAAGTCTTCTTGAAAAGTTCAGAGAAGATGAGGATGTATTTGATACACGTAACGCTAAGCTGATCTATAAGAGAGATGCTAAGAGAAGTTCCAGTCCGAATGCAGGACATCCTGAAAGCGTTATGGCAGGAGCACTTGGACTTGAGCTCCTGGGTGATGCATATTATGGCGGAGTGTTGGTTGAGAAACCTACTATAGGTGATCCTATAAGACAGCCCGGAATAAAAGATATCGAGAGAGCAAATGATATATCCGGATATGCCTCATGGACATTTATCACGGCAGGTCTTCTGGTGCTCACATTGGTATTCATAATAGCAACTCTGTTTTAATCAGTAAGAAGATTTTTAATTAATATGAAGATAATAAATGATGTAGGAGGGGGAATATGGTTCACGGAGGAGATGTATATAGAAATATAGTTGACTATGATTTCTCAGTGAATTTGAACCCTCTTGGCATGCCGGGATTCCTTAAGGATGAACTGCGTGCTTTTTTCATTTCAACGACGGATTTTCTCAGTTTATATCCTGACTATGAATATGAAAAAGAACGAGAGGGTATAGCATCTTATCTGAATAATACACTTTCCGGAGATACTACTGTGTCAGCTTCTGACATAATACCCGGAAATGGAGCGTCAGAGCTTATCATGGCATGCTTACATGCACTTTCACCGGATAAGGTATTCATGCCGATTCCGGTATTTCGCGGATATGAGAGGGCTCTTGACGGAAAACGTGTTTCATATTATGTGCTTGATGAGAAAAAAGATTTCGCGGTCACAGAGGATATACTGGACAACATTCCAAAAGATGCGGAAATGATAATACTGTCAAATCCGAATAATCCTACGGGACTGCTTTATGATCCGGAGATTCTGGAGGGGATACTGAAGAAGTCAAGAGGTGTACCGGTTCTTCTGGATGAATGCTTTATTGAGATGACTGACGGCGAGTCAGCGGTACATTTTCAGGATACTTATCCTAATCTTATAATTCTCAGAGCATTTACCAAGTGCTTTGCGATTCCGGGTGCCAGAGTAGGTTATGCAGTTGTAAAGAATCCGAGCTATAACCTTCGTATCAGGAGAGCGCTTCCTGAATGGAATATTTCGGGAATGGCTTCGAAGATCATATCAGTTATTGCAGATCATCCTAACGAGGTGGCAGCCTATTTCAAGATATCAAGAGAACTTATCCGAGAAGAGAGAGAGTATCTTCAGACTGAGTTGGATAAAAAGAAAATCAAGGTATATCCAAGTGATTCAAATTATGTGCTGATTTATTATGATGATCCGGAGCTTGCCAATAAGCTTCTGGAGGATGGAATGCTGATAAGAGATTGCAGTAACTATACCGGACTTGGATACAGGTATTTCAGAATTGCTGTCAGCAGAAGAGAACAGTCGGACGCACTTCTTCGTTTAATATTCTGATCAGACTTACGGAAAGACACTCATGGAAAAAAGGATTATTATTGAAAAACCTGAAGATATAGAGAAAAAGAGTTTTGAGATCATAGAAAATGAACTGCATGAGATGGGTGTGACTCTTCCTGAAAAGGAGGCTCCGCTTATCAAAAGGCTGATTCATACCAGTGCTGATTTTGAATATGCAGAGACTCTTCGTTTTTCTGAAAATGCATGGGATAAATGTACCGCTCTTCTTAAATCCGGCGCAGATATCGTTACTGATACCAATATGGCTAAGACCGGTATTAATAAAGTTGCTCTGTCCAAGCTGGGCATATCAGTTCACTGCTTCATGGCTGATCCGGATGTTGCGGAAGAAGCAAAACAAAGGAACGTGACCCGTGCAGAGGTCAGTATGGAGAGGGCGGCCCGTATGGATAAGCCTGTGATATTTGCTGTAGGAAATGCTCCGACGGCACTTATAAAGCTCAGGGAAATGTATGATACCGGAATGTACGTTCCGGCATTCGTTATTGGGGTTCCTGTAGGCTTCGTAAATGTTGTGTATGCCAAAGAGCTTATAATGGAAACGAGCATTCCATTTATAATCAATGCGGGAAGAAAGGGCGGAAGCAATATCGCGGCGGCAGCTGTAAATGCACTGCTCTACGAAGTGACGGGGCGCAAGCTGTAACTACTACTGATATGGGGTGTTTTTTGGGGTGAACAAGTTCACAAAGGATTATAATGTCAAATACTTCGGGCAGGATGTCCTGACCGGAATCATAATCGCACTCGTGTCCATTCCTATATCTATGGGATATGCTCTTGTAGCCGGACTCCCTGCAATATACGGACTTTATGGGTCACTTCTTCCGATAATCATATTCGGGTTCATGACCACTTCTCCGAGATTTGTGTTCGGCGTAGATGCGGCTCCTGCGGCTCTTGTGGGCGGAATACTCGGAACGCTTTCCATAGCGTCATCATCCGAAGAGGCTGTCCGCATCGTACCTGTCATAACTCTCCTTGTGTCGTTATGGCTTCTTTTATTCTATTTCCTTAAAGCTGATAAGATTTTAAAATTCATATCTGAACCGGTTATGGGAGGCTTCATAACGGGAATAGGTGTTACGATAATCACCATGCAGATTCCGAAGCTTTTCGGCGGTAATGCCGGAAGAGGTGAACTTATAGAACTCGTGGTACATATAGTGAAGGAAATGGTGGAGGGCTTCCATGTGCTAAGCTTCGTCATCGGAGTCCTCACTGTAGCAGTTATACTTATCATGAAAAAACTGGCACCGAAGATTCCTATGCAGGCTATCATAATGGTGCTTTCGGCGATAATCTCATATGCATTTCATCTTGAGAATTATGGCATAAAAATGCTCCCAAAGGTTGCAAGAGGACTTCCGAAGTTCTCTTTTCCTGATATAACTGTGCTTCCGGAAAACTATGAAGCAATCCTGCTTCCAAGCCTTACCATAGCTCTTGTGATAATGTCGGAAACCTTGCTTGCTACAAGTAATATCGGGCTGAAATATGATGATAAGATAAAGCCTTCCAGGGAAGTTCTGACATATTCCATATGTAACATGGCTGCATGTCTGACAGGCTGCTGCCCGGTAAATGGAAGTGTTTCAAGGACGGGGATTGCGGATCAGTATAAAGTTAAATCACAGGTGATGTCGATCGTCGCGGGAGTTGCGATGTTTTTCATACTGCTTTTCGGAACAGGATTCATAGGATATCTTCCGATTCCGGTACTGACTGCGATAGTTATTTCAGCACTTATCGGTACATTTGAATTCGAACTCTCTATGAAGCTTCGAAAGGCAGATAAGGCGGAATTCCTTATATTCTATGCGGCATTCTTTTCGGTTCTGCTGCTTGGAACCATATACGGAGTTCTGGTCGGAATCATTCTTTCGGCTGCGACCTTTATAGTAAGGCAGACCAAACCGGCCACAGCCTTTCTTGGTGTTTCAGAAGCAGATGACGGATTTCATACGATCAAAGAGGGCGGAGCATATGACCCTATAGAAGGAGTGGTCATATACAGATTCACGGGAGCTCTCTTCTACGCGACTATAGGCCAGTTCCAGGAGGAACTTTCGGAGGCAGTAAAAGATGATACAAAGGTGATAGTTGTAGATGCTGCAGGAATAGGAAATGTAGATGTGACTGCGGCTCAGAGACTGCTTCTCCTTTATAGAAAGTATAAAGAAAAGGGAATAGACTTTTACCTTGCGGGTCATGTCAGCAGGGTGAATACGGAGCTCAAGAATTTCGGAGCAAAAGAGCTTATCCAGAATGGAGCGGTAAGGCTTCGGATAGCATATGCACTCAAAGCCTCGGGAATAGAAAAACCATACAAGGTTATTAAATCTGAAGACAGAGAAGTACATCCAAATACAAAACAGATCACCGAGCTTGAATGGGCATTCGGTGAGGATTCGGAGAAGGAATATGAAGAAACAGGCGTTCAATCCATTTTTACCCATGAATGAATATGTGCCGGACGGTGAACCACATGTGTTCGGCGACAGAGTTTATATATTCGGCTCTCATGATAAGGAGGGTGGTCATACCTTCTGCATGCTGGATTATGTGACATATTCAGCTTCGGTTGATGATCTCACGGATTGGAGATATGAAGGTGTGATCTACAGGGCTGCGCAGGATCCGCAGTACGGCAGGAAGCCACTGCTCTCCGAGAAGGAAAGAATTGCTGCCCTGATGAATGGTGCTGATGTTCAGGGAACTGGGGAGAATGAATATTTATATATGTACGCACCTGATGTTGTACAGGGAAATGACGGGAAGTATTATCTTTATTATTCGATGAGTGGAGAATATGGATATGCTGGTTATGTAGGTCCGATAAGCGTTGCGGTTTCTGATGCGCCGGCAGGCCCTTATGAGTTCCTGGGCTTTGTCCGTGAGAAAGACGGGACGCCTATGGAAAGATATGTATGCTTTGACCCCGCAGTTATGAATGACAATGGGGTGATAAGACTCTTTTACGGCACGCAGTACGGCTTCGAAGAAGAACCTGATTTTACGGAAAATGAATCGTACATAAAACAGGAAATGGATATGTTCGGAAGAACGAAGGAAGAAATCCTTTCTTATAAGGATAGTATAATGGGACCGGTAATGCTGACACTCGGAGACGATATGCTGACAGTTAAAGAAGAACCGCATCATATAATTCCTTATAAGGTAAAGGGAACTTCATTTGAAGAGCATCCTTTCTTCGAGGGCTCTTCAATGAGAAAGGTTGGAGAGAAGTATTATTTCATATATTCATCAATGCAGAATCACGAGCTCTGCTATGCAGTAAGTGACTATCCTGACAGAGATTTCGTTTTTGGCGGAACAATAGTTTCCAATGGTGATATAGGATATAATGGCCGCGAGACTAAGGATAAACTGAATATGACAGGAACTACTCACGGCAGCATCATAGAGATAGCGGGTGACTGGTATGTCTTTTACCATAGGCTTACACATAAGTCTGATTACAGCAGGCAGGCCTGTGCTGAGAAGATAAGGATAGAAGCAGACGGAAGCATAAAGCAGGTTGAGATAACAAGCTGCGGACTGAACAGGGGGCCGCTTCAGGCTGAAGGAAGCTACCCGGCAGTGATCGCCTGCAATATAACGAACGGTTACATGCCACATGGCTGTAACAGTATCTACAAGACATCATTTCCAAATGTATCGAATATCGGAGATGACAGGTTCATAGCCGAGATTTCAGACGGAACTCTGATAGGTTATAAATACTTTGACTTTAAGGATGTAGCTTCTATAGGGATTAAAGCTCGAATTGAATGTGATGAGAATGTTCCGCGCTTTGATGGACCGGCAAGAGTCGATGTAAGAAGTGACAGTGATGGGGCATCAGGCGGAGAGGGTGCAGCATCCGGAAATGGAGAAATATCAGGAAATAAGGAAACGCAGACGGGAATCAAGGAGGATGCTTCATATTTTGAGATTAAGACTGAGATAGACGGACAATCTATATGTCGCATGGATATCAAAGCCGGTGATGATCCTATGAGATGGGAAGATATATCAGCTGAAGTTAATGTTCCAAATGGAGTGTATGCTCTTTATCTTATATACCATGGAACAGAGAAGGTTCAGCTTAAGGAAGTGGCATTCCAAACAGAAAGGTAAAGGAAGAGTTCTTCCAAATCACAGGTTACCAAAGGGACGTTCTATCGAAAGGCATGGAGTAGGATTAGAATGAGACATGGATTTACGACAGGAAGCTGTGCGGCAGCGGCATCTAAGGCTGCAGCGATAATGCTTCTGTCCGGTAATAAAAAAAACAGTATAGAGATAGATACTCCTAAGGGCGTTCGTTATACTGCGGAGATTCTGGATATAAGTCGCGGAACGGATGAGGTTTCCTGTGCAGTGATGAAGGACGGCGGAGATGATCCTGATGTGACTACGGGTGCTCTGGTTTATGCCAAAGTTTCTTTGTTGAGGAATGAAAGCAACAATGTCGGTAATAATGTTGGTGGTAATGTTGGCGATAATGAGGGTGATAATGGTGACGCGTCCGCACAAAGCAGAGTCATCATCACAGGCGGAAAGGGCGTTGGAAAAGTAACACGTCCGGGACTTGACCAGCCTGTCGGAGAATACGCCATCAATCACGTGCCGAGAGAAATGATTACAAAAGAAGTGACTGAAGTGCTCGATACATTTGATTATGAAGGAAATGTAATGGTAGAGATTTCGATCCCTGACGGCGAGAAGCTGGCAGAAAAGACCTTCAATCCGGCGCTTGGCATAGAAGGCGGAATATCCGTAATCGGAACCAGCGGAATAGTTGAACCTATGAGTATGTCAGCTATTAAAGAGACTATAAGGATCAGTATCAGGCAGAAGGTTGCACTTGGAGAGACTGATATCATCATGACTCCGGGAAATTATGGTATGGAATTCATGAAGGAGCATTATGGCATTAACCTTGAGGATGCCGTTAAATGCAGTAATTTCATCGGTGATTCCATAGATATGTGTATAGAAGAAGGAGTTCAGTCGGTAACTCTGGCAGGGCATATAGGAAAGCTTATCAAGGTTTCCGGTGGCATGATGAATACACATTCCAGAGAAGGGGATTGTAGGATGCCTCTTTTTGCGACGGCTATGGTCAGATGCGGAATAACGGGAGATATCCTGAATGATATTTTGGATTCACTGACAACTGAAGAAGCTATAGAGAAGCTTCTGGATTATGCCGGAAGCGATAGGAAAGCAGTTCTTAAGAGAGTTATGGATGCAATCATGGAAAGAATAATGCATTACCTTAATAAGAGGGCGGATAGTAAACTCACGATAAGGTGTATAATGTATTCGAATCAGTTTGGACTGCTTGCGGACAGTGCGGATTTAAATGAAGTAAATTGATAGTTGATGACATTATTGATGTGATTTACATAATATACAGTATTTGGAGATAGTATAATGGTACATTTCGTAGGTGCCGGGCCGGGAGCGGTCGACCTTATAACAGTGAGAGGGATGGAACTTCTGAAGGAAGCTGACCTTGTTATATATGCAGGTTCACTTGTGAATCCCGCCCTTCTTTCATATTGTAAAGAAGGCATAATGACATATGACAGTTCCCTCCTCACTCTTGAACAGGTCATAACGATAATCAAAGAATTTGAAAACAGTAAGCCGGGCGAGGTCAGTATCGTAAGACTGCATACCGGGGACCCGAGTATATATGGTGCCATCAGGGAACAGATGGATGAGCTTGAGAAGCTCGGGATAACTTATGACGTGACTCCGGGTGTTACAGCTGCATTTGGTGCAGCGGCAAGCCTTGGAATAGAATATACCTTGCCTGGGGTATCACAGTCTTTTGTTATAACCCGAGAAGAGGGCAGAACAAAGGTTCCTGAGAAGGAGACCATACAGAGCTTTGCGGCACATAGCTGTTCGATGGCGGTATACCTCTCGACCGGACTCATAGAGAAGCTGCAGGAAAATCTGCTGGCCGGCGGATACGCTGAAGAAACTCCGGCGGCGATAGTTTACAAAGCTACATGGGAAGATGAGAAGAGAATTGTTGCTACAGTCGGTTCACTTGTGGAGGCGGCAAAGGAACTGGGCGTTAATAAGACTGCAGTGATACTTGTTGGTGGCGCTGTAAGTCCTGTCGGTGATGTAGAGAGGTCGAAGCTGTATTCGCCGGATTTTACGACTGAATACCGTCGCGGTAGTGATGATTGATCGTTATTATTAAGATGCTGCGCGTCTTTTATGGCACGCATTTTAGGATAAAGTAAAAGAGGACATAAATATGTACGGAAGTACAAGACTGATATCAATAAAAGCATTTACTCCCGAAGGAATTAAGCTTCGGGACAGGATAATCGAGGAAGGAGTCGATGGGCTCATATTCTGCGATATCTTTAAGCATGGCGAGAAGGTAAGAAAACTTCCGCTTATAATAGAAGAAAACAAAACAGAATCCGATCACGGGAGAAATGTAGCGTCACCTCTCGGAGAGTGGGTCCGTGAATGCTTCGCAAATCATATAGGCATGATATTCATAGGGGCGGCTGCGATAGCCGTAAGACAGATAGCTCCACATATAATAGGAAAGCTTGTGGACAGTCCCGTAATAGTTATAGATGAAAAAGGAGAATATGTAATCTCACTTCTTTCGGGCCATGTCGGGGGTGCAAATGAAATCTCGCAGAAAATAGCTGATATGCTCGGAGGGCAGGCTGTAATAACTACGGCTACCGATGTTCAGAAGAAAAAGTCTATAGATGTATATGCCAAGGAGAATTACCTTGGGATTGCAAACAAGGATGCTATCAAGACTGTTTCCATGAAAATGCTAAAGGATGAACCTGTTGTAAAAGGAGAAGATTACGATATCATTCCATTTGAGGATTATAAAACCCCACGGGTGTATGGACCGGAAGAAAAACTGCTTCTTTATGAAAAGCCATACATCATCGGAGTAGGATGCAGGAAAGATATAAAGGCTTCAAGACTGGACAGATTTATCAGAGAGAATATTGATGCGGATCTGATAAAGGGAGTTGCAGCCATTACTTCTATAGATATAAAGAGGGAAGAACTGGCCATCAACCTCTGGGCAGAACAGAATATGATTCCTTTTATTACTTATACTAAGGATGAACTTCTCGGAGTTCCGGGTGAGTTCACTGAATCAGTCTTTGTTGAAGAAACTGTAGGAGTCGGAAGTGTATGCGAAAGATCGGCGGCACTTTTTGCTTCGGGAAGAAGTGAAGATTATGAATTTGTGACCCGCAAGGTTTCTGAAAGCGGTATGACATTTGCACTGGTGCGCATGAATAACTTGAAACATGAATAGTATCGAGAGTATTGATGCAACTCTGAGGCTGCTATCTTAATTGAGAGAGGAATAGGATGGACAAGTTGATTATAGACGTAGTCGGCATAGGACCGGGTGATGCCAGGAAGATGACAGTCGAGGCATACGAGGCGCTTGAGTCGGCGGATATTATAATAGGATACGGAACATATGTGGAGCTGGTGAAGAAGAGCTTTCCGGACAAATACTATCTTGAAACTCCGATGACGAAGGAAGTAGACAGATGCCGCATGGCATATGAGGAAGCACTCAAGGATCCTTCAAAGAAGGTTGTGATGGTATCCAGCGGAGATGCCGGAATATACGGAATGGCTTCCATTATGTATGAGATAGGTACAGAATATCCGGATGTTTCCGTCAGGGTGATTCCCGGAGTTACTGCGGCGATTTCCGGTGCAGCTCTTCTTGGGTCCCCTATTGCAAATGACTTTGCTGTCATCAGTATGTCAGACAGGATGACTCCATTTGAACAGATAGAAAAGAGACTCAGGGCAGCAGCAGAGGCTGACTTTGGGATAGTCATCTATAATCCTGAAAGTAAAGGACGAAGCGGATATCTAAAGAAAGCCTGTGAGATAATCGCTCCATTTATAGACGCTGACAGGCCATGCGGAGTTGCAAGAAATATCGGCAGGGAAGATGAAAGTTCGAAGATAATGAAGTTTTCTGAACTCGCCGAGTATACAGCAGATATGTTTACTACAGTATTTATTCCTAATTCCAATACTGTAAGGATTGATGATCACATAGTTACTAAGCGAGGGTATACGTCCAGACAGGACAAAAACTAACAAAGAGGAAAAGAGATTGAAGTTACTTATATTTGCAGGCACAAGTGAAGGACGGAGACTGGCAGAGATTCTGTCGGAGAATCATGTTAAGGCAACTATTGCCGTGGCAACGGATTATGGCGAGCTTGTGATGCCGGAACTTCCGGGAATAAATATTCATAAGGGAAGGCTGGATGAAAATGGAATGTGCGAATTCATCCGCTCGGGTGGTTACGATACAGTAGTCGATGCCACGCATCCATACGCCAGAATCGTGACAAAAAATATTAAGAAGGCAGCAGCTGACACAGGTATCAGGTATCTTCGACTTGTTCGGAATACTTCTGTAGATATTTCCGATGATACGGATGGAGTGTATTATTTCAGCAGTCAGGAAAGCGTTAAAGAGGCACTTGCACTGACCAAAGGCAATATACTTCTTACAACCGGAAGTAAAGAGCTTTCCATTTATAAAGACAGTCCTGTGCTGTCGCGCCTTTATGCGCGGGTGCTGCCAGATGTCAAAAGTCTGGAGCTGGCTGAAGAAGCAGGCATTAAGGGCAGGAATATCATAGCGATGCAGGGACCTTTTACTGCGGAAATGAATCGTGCAGTCATGCGGGAATATGATATTAAGACTCTTGTCACAAAGGAGACAGGCAGAAGCGGCGGACTCGCTGAGAAGCTTTCGGCTGCCAGAAGTCTTGGCATACAAGTATTTATCATATCAAATGAAATAGAGACCGGACTTTCCTTCAGTGAAGTTCTTGACGAACTGACAAAGATATCCGGAAAGAAATTAAGGGGCAGGAAAGAAGTCTTCATATCTCTGATAGGAACAGGAATGGGAAATGAATCGTCCATGACTCTAGCTGCCAAAGAAGCGATAGATTCGGCAGATATAGTTTTTGGATCAGAAAGACTTGTAGGAAAACTTGCAGGCGGAAGAAAAGGTTTACCTTATTATAAGTCGGATGAAATTCTTGCACATCTTGGGGATTATATAGATGACTCAGACAAAGATGTAATCAAGGCGGCTGTTCTTTATTCAGGAGATATAGGAATATACAGTGGCGCGGCAGGTATGAGGGATGCTCTTCTCACATGGCAGGAGAAGAGAGGTGAATCCATAACCGTTACAAATATTGCCGGTATATCTTCGGTTTCATATCTCGCATCCAGACTTTCGGAAAGTTGGGAGGATGCGCATATCATGAGCATCCATGGAAAGGATTATAAAGAGTCCGAAGCAAAGATAAAAGATGCTGTCATGAATCATGGCAGGACATATATTCTCGTGTCCGGTAAGAAGGACGTAGAAAGTATCTGCAAACTTGTAAATGAAATGGATGATGGAAGTCTGGCATTTGCCGCAGGCTGCAATCTCTCTGCTGACGATGAAAAGATATATTATGATACAGATGAAAAACTGCGTGACGGACTATACACAGTATTCATAAAGAATAATTCTGTAAAAACTCAGTCCGAAGACAAGACAGCTGTAAAGACAAAGACCGGAATCGATAATAAGGATCTCTGTCTGGAAAAAGGCGTGCCTGTTACCAAGGATGAGGTTCGAAAGATCGTACTCGGGAAACTCGGGCTCTGCAGAGATTCTGTACTCTATGATATAGGTGCAGGAACAGGCAGCATAACAGTTGATGCGGGACTCCTGGCTCCGACTGCGAAAGTCTATTCATTTGAAATGGATAAAAGAAGAACAGAACTCATACAGAAAAATGTATCGAAAGCCGGACTTACGAATGTCAAGGTCACTCTGGGAAAAGCACCGGAGGTTCTTTCCAGGGTTAAGGCAGTACCTACGCATGTATTTATCGGTGGTTCGGATGGCAATCTAAGTGATATAATAAAGAAGCTTAAAGAAAAGAAATGTCCGATAAGAGTCGTAGCGACTGCCATCACTCTTGAAACCAGGACGGAACTCCTTTCATTTAAGAGTAAGAAATATGTAAGTGATTTTGATTATATAGAAGTAAATGTATCAAGGATGAAACCCATAGGCAGAATGGAAATGATGGCAGCGGAGAATCCTGTCGCTATCGTTTCATTTACATTATAGAAGGGGAAGAACATGAGGATACCTGGTATAGTTATAGCGGCACCTTCGTCGGGCAGCGGAAAAACACTTATAACTATGGCACTGATGAAAGCTCTTAAACAGAGGGATTTCTTTGTGCGGGGATTTAAGTGCGGACCGGATTATATAGATCCGATGTTTCACAGGGAGATACTCAGAATACCGTCGAAGAATCTGGATACATTTTTCGTGGACGAGAAAATGCTCCGTTCACTGTATACAGATACAATCGGCGAAACACTCATGACAAGTAAGCTCAGCAGCAGCTACGGCGGTGGAACAGTAAATGCATGGAGAGGTGCGCCTGAAAGAGGTACAACCAGCGATAAGCCCATAGCAGTTGTTGAGGGAGTTATGGGACTTTATGACGGTATAGGGATAACGGACGAAGCTTCAACCTATGAAGTGGCGAAGGCTCTCAGGATTCCTGTTATACTGGTTATAGATGCAAAGGGAATGAGCAGGTCTGTTGTAGCGGAGATAGCAGGCTTCCTTCGTTATGATAAGGAAGGGCTTATAAAGGGAGTTATACTCAACAGAACTTCGGAGAAAGTCTTTAACCTTGTTAAGCCTATCATTGAATCCGAACTGAATATATATGCTCTTGGATACTTTAAACAGAATAAAGAGCTTACTATAAAAAGCAGACATCTTGGACTTATTCTTCCGAATGAGGTGGAGAATCTGCGACAGAAGATAAGTCAGGCGTCGGCATCTCTGGAGAAGACGGTTGATATAGATAACATCATAAGAATAGCAAATACTGCAGAGAGACTTCCGGATCATCATCTTATGATCGAAAGCATGGTAAAGCAGGGAATGAAGAAACCTGTTATAGCGGTAGCCAGGGATAAAGCGTTTTCATTTATATATGAAGATAATCTCAAGATACTCCGTGAGGCCGGAGCAGATATAAGGTTCTTCTCACCACTCAGAGATTACTCACTTCCGGAAGGAACATCGGGCATAGTCCTGTATGGCGGATATCCGGAACTCTATCTTCAGGAACTCTCGTCAAATGGATCGATGCTCGAAAGTATCAGGAATGCCATATTCGATGGAATGCCGACTTTGGCTGAGTGCGGAGGATACATGTATCTTCATGAGAAGGTATATGATCAGCATGACAGAGGATATGAAATGTGTGGAGTCGTGAAGGGGTCATGCAGGGATACAGGAAAGCTGTCTCACTTCGGATATGTTACTGTCATGGAGAAGGAACCGAGATTCCTCCCTAAGGAGACAGTTATGAGAGCGCATGAATTCCACCATTATAACAGTACTGCAAATGACACTGCATGTATCATTCAGAAGGAAGGATCAGATGAAAGCTGGGAGGGCGTGATGAGTGGTCCGGGAAGCTTCGTAGGATTTCCGCATTTCTTTTATGCATCTAATCCGGAATTTGCATATCACTTCCTGAAGGAAAGCATAAAATATGCTGAAAATAAGCGGCTTTAGAGGGTGTCAAAAAAAAGTTGAAAAAAAGTTAAAAATGTTGTTGACAACATCAAATCATAGTGGTAATATAAACAAGCTGTCGCGGAAAACGGCAGCTTTTAAAAAGCTCTTTTGAGAGCAAACAGCTTGAAAATTTAATAACATGACAACCCCGAAAATTCTTTTAAAATTATAAAAGTTTTTTCGGTTCAGAACGAAACCAAAACAACAGTAGATTTGGTACTCGAATAAGCTAGATAGTTTATGTGAGTATTTGGATGAACCAACATTTTTTTTGAGAGTTCGATCCTGGCTCAGGATAAACGCTGGCGGCGTGCTTAACACATGCAAGTCGAACGGAGTATTCCTCCCGAGACTGACGAAAGCTTGCTTTCTGAAGAATCATTTGGAATACTTAGTGGCGGACGGGTGAGTAACGCGTGGGTAACCTGCCTCACACAGGGGGATAACAGTTGGAAACGACTGTTAATACCGCATAAGCGCACAGTATCGCATGGTACAGTGTGAAAAGCTCCGGCGGTGTGAGATGGACCCGCGTC
>JHWR01000013.1 GCA_000687655.1 Lachnospiraceae bacterium YSB2008 | reverse complement strand
GTCTGCTGAGGCGCCTGTGGTGCCTGCTGCCATCCCTGCTGCTGTGGCTGCTGTGACGCTGTCGGTGGTACAGGATTCTGTATTACCGTAGTTCTTTCTATATCATCCATTTGAATATCCTCCTTGATCAATCGGATAGTAGTCTGTTTGAACCTATAATCTACAACATTATAATACTATCTCTTTACAATAACAACGAAAAAAGGTCGAGAATATATACACTCAACGAAAAATATGTTAGAATTAGCATCAGTTCATATTAACAAAAAACATCAAAACATATATTTTCACGGAGGTTGAGCAGTGAAAAAGATAGTTCTTACCGGCGGCGGTACTGCCGGACATGTAACACCCAATATAGCTTTGATCCCGAAGCTCAAAGAGCTCGGCTACGATATAGAATACATTGGCAGCTATGAAGGTATAGAGAAGAATCTGATTAAGGAAACCGGTATACCATACCATGGTATATCATCCGGAAAACTCAGAAGGTATTTCGACCTTAAGAATATCTCCGATCCTTTCCGGGTTCAGAAGGGCTGGCACCAGGCAGTAAAGCTTCTCAAAAGGATCAAACCTGACGTTATTTTCTCAAAGGGCGGTTTTGTAAGTGTTCCTGTTGTTTTTGCTGCAGAAATGCTCCGCATTCCTGTAGTTATACATGAATCAGATATGACACCCGGTCTTGCAAACAGACTGGTACTGCCTAAGGCAAACAGGGTATGCTGCAACTTCCCTGAAACTGCCGCTTCTTTCCCCGAGGGAAAGGCTGTTGTAACAGGAACCCCTATCAGAAAAGAGCTCTTCAGCGGTGATGCTGATAAAGCATTCTCTTTTTGTGGTTTCGCCGAGAAAAAGCCGACCATACTCGTAGTCGGTGGAAGCACAGGCAGCGTTTCCGTAAACAATGCCATTCATCATGCACTTGATACAATTCTTAAAAGCTATAATGTTATTCATATCTGCGGTGAAGGTAAAAAGGATCCCGGCAAAGATGGGCTTTCAGGATATGCTCAATATGAATATGTAAAAGCTGAACTTGCTGATATGTTTGCTCTTGCCGACATCGTCATATCACGTGCCGGTGCAAATGCAATATGCGAGCTTAAAGCTCTCAAGAAACCAAACATACTCATTCCTCTTCCGCTTTCTGCAAGCCGAGGCGATCAGATACTGAATGCCCAGTCATTTGAAAAAAGCGGATACAGCAAAGTTCTGAATGATGAAGAACTTTCAGACGATATCATCATTTCAGCCATAGAAGAGGTAACTGCAAATAAAGACTCTTATATAAATGCAATGAGCGGCGATTCTGAAGAAGATGCTGTCAGCATGATATGCTCGATAATCGAGGACTTATATAATCAGAATTATCAATAGTACTTTTTATTTATAATCGTATAGCAAATAAGCGGACAGGTTTAAACCTGTCCGCTTATTTGTTATATACATATACTGATTATTGAATCGTCTTACTGTCCGAGTGCTTTGATTGATGTCTTCTTGTCATACTCAGGCTTCTCATTTCCATCTACAAGGAAATGCCATCCTGTATTCTTATGAGTTCCATCAGGCTGAACAGTAACATCAAATGTATATTCAATATGTGTATTTGTGAAATGCTGATTGTTGCTTCCGTCTTCCTTTGGATATACAACGTCAACTTTGTAACCATTAAGATGTACCTTATATGTACTATCCTTAACTATTGTCTCAACATACCAGTTGTGACTCTTGCACTTTGCTGCCATAATCTGCTCAAAAGTCTTCTCTGTTCCGGGAGCCTTCATAGCCTTGTACTCTTTTATAAGTTTCTCCGCATCCTCATCGAAGTTAGTCTGATAGAATTCATTAATTGAATACTTTATAGAGCCCGGAAGTGCAAAATAAATACCAACAAGAATTGCGGCTACTATAATTACTGCAAGAATACCTTTTACTATTTTGTTACCCATTTTTTTAAACCTCCTTAGAACAATTCACGTTCCAGCTGATATATATAACCTTCCAAGAGCTGCATTCTCTTCGAGTACTCTGTCCTTGCCGGATCAGTCTTACATCTCTTGATCTTAGGTTTATTGGTTCTGTAATACTCTTTTATTCTGTAATAAGCTTTCTTGTAGCTCGGTTCTTCCATACTTGCCGCAGCCATAGCATCCCAAAGCACTTCGATAGCACCGACCTCATCAAGAAGGTCCGCATCCATAACTATCTTTGCCTCGAGTGAAAGCTCCTTATCTGTGTCTTTGTCCTCGTGTATCATGATGATCTCACCAACTCTGGTGATGGTATCAGGATCAATACCTATGCTGTCAAGATAATCAACCGCTATCTCAGCGCTAACCTCTGCATGGTCTCTTCCTTCCTCCCATCCGACATCATGAAGTAGTGCTGCAAGAACTATAACATCTAGATTTCCGCCAAGCTTTGCCTGCAGTCTTATAGCCCATCTATACACCCTCATAGTGTGCTCATACCTGCTTCTGAATGGATAATTCGAAGGTCGGCTGCTGTCGGCAGTTTTCTGTTTGACGAAGTCCATAACTTCTGAATAATTCATGTAACTCTGCCCCTTACCTGAATTTTAGTAACTACAATACCTATACTAGCCTATGATAACACTAAATCACATAAAAAGCAATGATATATAATCGTAAACAAAGTTTATATCCATTGAAAAAAGCGCGGCCAGCTTCGCCAGACAATCATGACCGTTACTCCGGCAGTTAACTCAGTCCCGGCACCCTCACGGCACACGGAAGGTCCTGCTTAGTGCTGCTTTGTTCCCAACCTGACACGGTTCACAGGTTCCCGTCGCGTAAGACCAAAACGTCAACATCACTTACCGAAGCCAGCATCACAAAAGATTCTTTCTAGGCTGACCATCACCCCTGCTATAGCGGATTGCAGGTACAGGGCACCGCTATCTCCCCGGCTGCGCAACCCACATTATATTATAATGCAATTACTTTTTCAAGCACTTACCAACAAATGAACGTTTTATACTATGGTCCATCTATAATATCGATTCATTCTCTGTTCCAAATGCCTTATCAGCGAAAAGACATACAAGCGGGTAACCTAATGCATTAAAAAATGCAACTCTATAATATATCGAACTCATAAAAGTCACTCGAAGAAGAAAGAATCCCATAATCGAGAGCAATGCTCCGACTCCTATAAGAATATAGAGTGACCATTTGTACTTTTTCAAAAGATAAATCGCCGCAAAAACCGCAAATAATATCGCTATAACCACAAATGTCGGACCGCATAATCTTACCAATAAAGCCCTTGGCGGCATCTTGCTTCTAATAAGCATCAACAGGCCACGCGTTGAAAGAATATGTGTTTGTCGATTTAATACATACATATACAAGGAATTTAAAACTGTCATAAGGGCAGGAAAGAAAAATGTATATATCACTTTCTTGGTAACCAGCAAAACTACATTTGCCGCGATAGCTATAAGTGATATAAATAACAATATTTCTACTGTGCCTCGACGAAATAAATTCGTATATTCAAGACCGATACTGTACGAAGATGTATGGGAAAATCTGATCAGATTTACAGCAAAACAAAGTAGCAGGATACCATTTATAACCAGACCTGCAATGATAAATATATATGCCAAAGTAGCACCGGTCCCTTTATTATATGCCGAGCCATACTGCATATTCTGATACTGCGTATATCCTGCATTCGGCTGTTCATTTGCCTGCTGGCCATAACCCATGCTCGGCTGTTCATTTGCCTGTTGACCATAACTTTTGTTCGACTGAACATTCGCCTGCTGAGCATATACCGGCGACTGGACACTTCCTGCCGCCACTGAATGCTCCGCCCCTGCAGCTTTAACTGCCTGCATAAGTGCAGGGTTTGCTTCAGTTGCCGATCCATTTCTTCTATGCATGGCTGCAATATCCGGATATATATCCGCGAGTCTTTCAACAGATGGGCCTTTATTTACATTCTTACTTTTTCTATATGCATTACCTATTGCATCTGTTCCCTTATTGATCAGGTTGTTGAGCACATATCTTATAGCATATATGATCAACACTAATACAATTGTGATAATGATCAGAATTATAGTTGGATTCATTTTATTACTCCTAATGAGACTGGATTGATTCTCCCGAATAGTCAGGAGACGTGTACTGCTGATCCAGATGAGTGATGTCATCATAATAATTCAGGAATATTGCATACTCACCCGTACTTCCTTGAATATCAGTTTTCCAATCATATTCAAATGTTTCGCCCGTATCTTCTTTATACCAATAAATGTAATCCTCACCGAATCTGTTCTTTGCCTTTTCGAAAAGATCGTTTGGAATTGCATATTGATCGATAGTCACTTCACTTCTTATACCAATAAGCTTATTGTTTTCAAAATACAGCACATAATTATTACCGTCTGTATATTGATAGTTCAGATATTCTAATGGTTTATCCGCCCACTCCCAAGGGGTAAGATCAGTCAGAGGATTAACAAGGAAACTATTCAGTTCATCATAGCTTTTTCCAAAGAGACTATTATCTACAATCAGAATTCCATCCGAGAACCCAAACAGAGAACCATTATCCACGCCTGCTGCAGTTTTATCACCTTCATTGTTATCAGCAACGCCCTTATTGTACTCTCCGCAATGCATCTGGGCCATCTCATGAAATGCAGCCATAGACTTCACAGAAACAGCTACTCTGTTACCATCTTTCAGCGATGTCCAGTTATCTATACTTTCTCCCGCAGCTATCATTGTCCCGACAAGGTCCTTATTATTTGGAAAGTCACCTATATCTTTTGCAACTTTATGCTGATTATCAGAGTCTACACAGCATGAAATCAAAATCTTTCGTGCTAACTCGGTATCTGTACAGTTCTTCGGAACTCCAAAGATAGTTCCACCCCAGTGATATGCTATCGGTGTAACACATGCATCAATATTCATTATAGGACAATCTCCTATATACCCATTATCCGGAGCCATACCTCCATATGTATAATTCATCCAGGTGGTTCCAAATATGCCGAACACATCTTCTCTGAAGCTCTCAGACCATTCTACACTCCATTCAGAATATTCCTTTGAATAATTATTCTTTATTTCATAGAATACATGATCGTCATAACTATCACCCATGCACCTGGATACACATTCCGATCCGGGAACAAGGTAATACCCTCTTTCTTTAAGTAATTCTGCTGCCTCAAGTACTCCATCCCAGGTTCTGAAATATCTATCCAAAGTCTCTCTATATGAATCACCGAAGACTTCTTTTGCTATATCAGCGTTATACATATATGCACCCGGGCATACAGAAGGAGAGAGTCCCATACGACTTCCGTCTAAGACAGTGAATTCATCGGCAATAGCATACATTGCCTCAGTATCTGCCGCTGTAATACCCACTTCATCCATCGTATAATACTTATCTTTATTCGACAGAAAGCCTGAATAATCAGTGTCTATAAACACCATGGACGGACATTTGTCAAAGCTTGAGCCATCATCAACCTTATATAAGAAATCAGATATACTATCACCGACATTCTCCACTTTCACCTTATCCCTGTATTCGGGATAATCTTCAAAGAAGAGTTCCAGATACTGATTCAAACTATTCAAGTAACTATCTCCGACATATATATAAAAATAGTCATCATCAGATACATAATTATCATTCTGAGTATCAGCTTCCGTATATGATTCAGTGGTACTGTAGTAAGCCTCAGTCGTAGTGACAGCTTCTGTAACATCTTGATTATCTGCCCCTCTACGATGATGTACAATTGGGAGTATGACGATAAGTGCCATCAGAATCGCCGATACAACAGTTATTCCGAATATGATCCATAACAGAGATTTATTTACTTCACTTCCGCCTTTATTTACAGCAGCCACCGGGTCATATGAATAATTATTACCTGCCGCGCCATATACAGAATCAGTATAATATGTCTGATTCGTATTATATGACTGGTCTGTATTATACGTCTGTTCTGTATTGTACGTCTGTTCTGTACTATACGTCTGCTCCGTATTGTACGTCTGCTCCGTATTATACGTCTGCTCCGTATTATACGTCTGTTCCGTACTATACGTCTGTTCCGTCTTGTTCTCAGAAGGATGCATTATTCGTGCACCGCACGCGAAACAGAATTCACTGTCCGGAGGAAGCTCCTTGCCACATTTCCTGCAAAACATAAAAAACTCCTTTAAAAGAAAGATGATTTTGTACTTATATCAGTTACGTACGTTCTTTCGACAACTGCATTATAATCGAGAGTAAGAAACGCCTTTTCTATAGATGTAAGAAGCACATTGAGCCCCATCCTCGTGGAATTATCCATAGTACCTCTATATTCCTTCCATTTACCAACTCTGAATCTGTACATATATATGCCGGAAATATCCGACGCACCCGCCGTCTTCAGAGAAGCAGCAAATCCGCTGCCACTGAATATAAGTTTTGTCCCCGGCTGATCAATACTGATACTTACACCATTTCTGGTCAGAGTATCTTTGTCAAGCGCGTTTAATAATGCCTTTATATCAGTTACATTTGTTTTAAATGTATGCTCCTGCATATAAAAATCATAATTTCTATTCTGTCTTGCTGCACCTGAAGCAAATATCTTTTTATTATTATTAGCAATAATAAGACCTGCCACTACACCTATAAGTATAGCGGCAGATATAATAACGATTGCCAAAGGATTCATACTAACTCCTTTCAATCTTACATTTAATCATTTCAGTGTTTCTTAAGAATAATACTTATCTTGCATTAAGGGGTTTGCCGCAATTACGGCATGAAAATGAATTGATAGGTGTGATTCCACCGCAGCTCGGACAATATATGAATTTCGGTGGTGTCGGAGCTATCATAGCCATAGTTCTTGGGATAACATCCGACATCTGGGCTCTGCCGGTCGGCTGGCCATAACCCTGAGGCCTGCCTTGCTGACCGTAGCCTGCCTGTGGTCTTCCGTACTGACCCTGTGGCTGACCATATCCCGCCTGCGCTCTTCCGTACTGGCCCTGCATAGGCTGCTGGCCATACTGCTGCGCCGGTCTGCCATACTGGCCCTGCATAGGTTGTGCCGGTCTGCCATACTGACCCTGCATAGGCTGTGCCGGTCTGCCGTACTGCTGCTGAGGCTGTCCCGGGTATGCCTGACGTCCATATTGGCCCTGCATAGGCTGTGCCGGTCTGCCGTATTGTGGCTGAGCAGGTCGGCCGTACTGTTGCTGAGGCATACCATATGGCATTCCATTTCCGTTTATTCTGTAACCACCATAATTGTTCGTCTGATAAACTGCATAGCCATTCTGAGAAAGCTGTCTCATATATTGCTGCTGCATATATGCCTGCTGCATAGGATCGGCCATACTTCCCTGCGGAACTGTTCCACTCACACTGTAGCCCGATCTGTTAAGAGCAGCGATTCCATCCATTGCACTCTGTCCCATGTTAGGATTCTTAACCTGTGTATACTGACCACCAAGGTATGCAAGCTGATAACCTTTCTCTACCTTCATAGGGCGTCCGTTTGCCTGAAGTATAAACTGCGTGAAGAAGTAGTCGTCTTCTTTTGCTGAACGGTTTACTCTTATTATCGCAAGTACATCTATCGTAATAACAAATACTACGAAAAGCGCAGTTGCCAGCCAATTCTCAAGGAAAAGACAGAAATCATAGAATCCATGTATCCCTATAGGAACCAGAAGTGCAAGAATCTTATATCTGTTACACTCTTTGGTATTACCTTTTACAAAATGCATCTTGGCCATACCATAGAAGTATCCCATGAATATTCCGAACTCAGCATGTCCCGGAACCGAAAGCACAGCTCTGAGGAGAGCTACCTTGAGGCCGCCTCCTCCGCTCATGAATACATACATAATATTCTCTATGGTTGCAAATCCAAGAGATGTAAATACGGCATAAACTATTCCATCGTATTTATAATCGAAATTCTTATTGTTCCAGCTCGCTATATACATAGACAGGAACTTGCACCCTTCCTCGGCCAGAGCAACAACAAGAAATGCATCAAAGAAATAATACAGGAAGGTTCCTTGTGGAAATATACCAATCCATTTAATTATTGCTTCCCCAAGAAATTCCAGGATCATAGCCGCGATAACACTCGGAACAGCTCCGAGAATGAAAAGAAGTGCCAGAAGCCCACCCGGCTCCTTGTCATGGTATTCCTTCTTTCTTATGTACAACATTATGAGAATTGTAGGCAATATTGAAAGCCCTAGTAATACTTGCATTTACTTTACCTCTAAGTTTATAGTTATATCTTCTGTCTGAGCCGCCTTGAGAATAATTTTAGCAGTTCCCTTTTGGCCTGTTGTCCTGATCATTGTACCGCCCATTCCTCCACGCATCAGTGCGTACGACGGTCCGATCACTTCTATAGGTCCCTCTGTTACTATCTGAACAGGTTCACTGTAAAATGGCGCTACATTTCCAAACTGATCACACACCATTATACGAACCAGTGCAGCATCATAAGTATTTCCTTCAACAAGTTCCTGTCTGCTGATCTTCGCCGTAATGCAGAGCTTAGTCACCGCAGATCTCGTAACCGTCTTAACTACCTCACCATTTCTGATGGCTTCAAATTTGAAGGTTGTTGCCGCTCCGCCCCAGTCACCTACATACTTGCCGTACAGATCTACGGCATCTGCAAATGTCATTCGATAAACCGTAAGCGCCTTCACCATCTTGGCTTTCATATTAACCGGATAATCCTGACCATACCTTGCCGTATAATTCAGAAGTTCCTTAATAGTCTTAGCCTGATTCGGAGAGAAGTCTTCATTTTCTTCTATAGCATCACCGATGTAATCATCTATCAGTATCGGTGCATACCTGAGATTCTTATATGGCGAATCCTTATGTGTATATTCCTTTATAAATTTATCATTCTTATACATTTTCACACTGTCAGCATTTGTGAAAATGTATAGATTGCCTTTGTTTCCTGCCGGATGCTCACCTATATCAAACGAAGAACTGACTTCAAGAACCGGCGTCTTGGTCTGATGCATGGAATACACAGCCGCTGCCAGCTTAGGATTACGGAACATATCCATAACTCCATGGTAACATATTCTGTCTCCGCTTCCAAAGTCCTTGTGAGTATTATAGTCAAACATACACCATCCAAATGAACCGCATATGTCTCTGTTTTCATTAACAGAATCCAGAACATTAGCATGACGAAGTGCATGCTCCTGTCTGTGTTCCTCATCGTCAAATGCTTTTGTAGGGAACATATGCCCATTGTATTCACTGATAAGATACGGTTTGGTAACATCCGGTGTTACTACACTCTTTTTATCTACACCCTGATTCTTACCCGAGTGAACAAAATCGTTATAAGTATAAACATCTTCAAGAAGATGACTCTTCTTTATGAATCTCACGCCGCCGGTAGGACGTGTAGGGTCAAGCTTATGTGCAACATCATTCGTTCTTGCGTAAAGCTCATCATCGTCCTGCGATTCATTTATACGTACTCCCCAGAGAATGATGGACGTATGATTCCTGTATTCCAGTATCATTTCTTCGGTATTTCTGACAGCCTGTTCCTTCCAGGAATCGTCACCGATATGCTGCCATCCGGGAATCTCTGTGAATACCATAAGTCCGATACGGTCGCATTCATCAAGGAAATAATGAGACTGTGGATAGTGCGAGGTTCTTGCCGCATTAAGTCCAAGCTCAAATTTCATGATATCCGCATCCAGTCTCTGCATGCTTTCAGGCATTGCATATCCGACATACGGATAACTCTGATGACGGTTAAGACCTCTTATCTTAAGCTTACGTCCGTTAAGGAAAAATCCGTCTCTTCTGAACTCAGCCTTTCTCCATCCGAATTTGACTTTTTTCTCATCAACAACTGTTTCTCCCTTTGTAAGGAGAGTCTTAACCATATAAAGCTTAGGAGATGTAACATCCCAGAGGCTCACATCCTGAACATCAATACTGCCCTTCATAACAGTACTTCCGTCTTCATATGGATTAAATTCTGCTTCCTTTGTTATTATTTCATTTCCAAGACTTCCATCTATGGTAACTGCATATATAATCTGCTTTACCTTGTAAATGGAATTCTCAAGATCTTCTTCAGAAACATCAGATAAGGTCAGGCTGTAATCCACTTTACCTGTAAATGTAAAGCTCCTCAGTCTTTCCTTCATCTTTCCGCCCGATACCTCTTCACCCGGAAGAATCTCCTCATCCGGTATCATCGGCTTAACAAAGATATCTTTGATATAAGTCTTCTCTTTAATATCTATATATACTTCTCTGTACAGTCCGCCATATGTCATGTAATCTATAACATATCCAAATGGAGGTATATTCAGAGATTCACGGCTGTCTACTTTGACAACCAGGCAGTTTTCTTTTCCGTACTGAAGCTTATCCGCAAGATCAACTGTAAATGCCGTATATCCATTACTATGGCTTATGACCATTTCACCATTCAGATATACTTCTGCATAATGACCCGCTGCTTCAATAGTGAGAAGAACCGCTTTGCCCTTCCACTCCTCAGGAGCCTCGATAATCCTTCTGTAACCACTGACCATCTGATATATACTTTCATCAAAATAGTTGTATGGTGTTTCGACCACAGTATGCGGAAGCCTTACTTTCTCAAGCTCACCTGAAAATGTACCGCTCAGAAGCTCTTCTGTGTATTCTTTTGTAAAACCCCAGCCATCATTCAGATAGATTCTTTCTGTCATGTATCCCCTCTCCTTCTCTCTCTGAGTTCTAAGAAAAATCTTTTCAGCAATTCAGAACACTCCTCTTCAAGGACTCCTCTTTCTACCTCAGCCTTATGATTGAAACCATCCATCTGAAGCAGATTCAGAACAGAGCCCGCGCATCCTGCCTTCGGATTCATGCAGCCTATGACTACTTTTGGAATCCTTGCCTGGATTATGGCTCCTGCGCACATCTGACATGGTTCAAGAGTAACGTACATGGTACAGTCCTCAAGCCTCCAGTCACCTATCACTTTGGAAGCTTTCTTTATCGCCATGATTTCTGCATGTGCAAGAGTTGTTCTGTCTTTATTTCTTCTGTTATAACCCCGAGCTATGATTCGGTCCTCATAAACTATTACACAGCCTATGGGCACGTCATCATTTGCATATGCTTTTCGAGCAAGGCGCAGTGCCTCACTCATATATTTTTCATCTGTTGTTTTCATATCACTCTCTGATGTGAAGAGTAAAATCTTTTACCCTCACTTCGAATTATCATAAAGCACATCTGCGAGTTCAGCAAACTGTGCAAGTGAAAGCTTCTCGCCACGGATCAGTTCGTCGAGCCCCATAGTACGGAGAGCCTCTGCAACCTCTTCCTTACTTATGTCCAGATCAGGGAAGTTGTTAATTCCGTTCTGAAGAGTCTTACGACGTTCTCCAAAGGACGCCTTAATAAGACTGAACATCAGTTTCTCATCTTTTACTTCCACAGGAGGTTTGTCATGAATCTTCATGCGTATGACTGCCGAACCGACATTCGGTCTTGGAATGAAACAATTTGGCGGTACATTTGCAGCCAGATATGGTTCGGTATAATACTGAACTGCCAATGAAAGCGCGCCATAATCTTTGGTTCCCGGTGATGCAGCCATCCTGTCTGCAACCTCTTTCTGAACCATAACCGTTATAGATTCTGCCGGCACATGATTCTCCAGCAGACTCATTATTATAGGAGTAGTAATATAATACGGAAGATTTGCAACTATCTTAAGTCTTGCTCCTCCGGTAAGTTCTGCTATATCAGTCTTAAGGATATCACCATTCACAATCTCAACATTATCAAAAGACGAAAGGGTTTCACTGAGAATAGGAATCAGTTTCTTATCTATTTCAACCGCATATACCTTTCCGGCGTTCTCAGCCAGATGCTGAGTCAGATTTCCCATTCCGGGTCCGATCTCAAGCACAGTATCGTCCTTAGTTATTTCTGCTGCCGCTATAATCTTATCTATAACATGATCATCTATCAGAAAATTCTGTCCGAACTTCTTCTGAAATGTAAAATCATACTTTTTTATCGCATCTATAGTAACCCTTGGATTACTAAGCATTTCTTCCTTTTTCATTCAGTTCTCCATTATTTCAGGTGTTAGGAAGACTCGTTTCCCATCACTCAACATACATATAGTTACTTTACCACAATTCACTACCATTTGCACTAATTCCTTTTATGTTGTAAACTGTGCACGTGACTCATGTTAATTAATACCAAGGAGAAAACATATGATTTCAGAATTCTACAAAGACATGACAGGAAAAACATCTGTCATAAGAGATTTTTTTGATTACAGCATGAAGCGTGTGACTGAACTCGGTCCCGACAGCGTATATAACTTTTCAATAGGAAATCCTTCTGTTCCGGCACCGGAGAATTTCACAAAAGCCATGGAAGAACTTCTTCGAGACGGTGATCCTGTGAAGCTTCATGGTTACAGCCCGACCCTCGGACTTATGAGTTTCAGAGAGACTGTTGCTGATTCTCTTAACAGAAGATTCGGCATGAACTATACAGCCGCTCATATATTCCCTACAACAGGTGCAGCAGGTGCTCTGGCACATGCCATAAGATGCGTTGCGGATGAGAATGACGAAATCATTACATTTGCGCCTTATTTCCCTGAGTATATTCCATACGTTACGGGATGCGGTCCTGCGCTCAAGGTAGTTCCGGCAGATACATCTTCTTTCCAGATTAATTTTGAGAAATTCGAAGAAATGATGAACGAGAAGGTTGCTGCAGTTCTTCTCAACTCACCTAACAATCCTTCCGGAATCGTATACACTACCGAAACGATCAAGAAGCTTGCAGGCATTCTTTCAGAAAAAGAAAAAGAGTACGGCCATGAGATTTTTCTTATCTCAGATGAACCGTACAGAGAAATTGTATTTGAGGGGACTGATTCCCCTTATATTACGAAGTACTATGATAATTCTATCAGCTGCTATTCTTACAGTAAGTCGCTCTCTATCCCTGGCGAACGACTCGGTTACGTAGCTGTGAATCCAAAGGCTAAGGATGCCGAATACATAGTTCCCATGTGTGGTCAGATATCACGTTTTACAGGTCATAACTGCCCTCCTTCTATCATTATGCAGGCAGTTGCAAAAGTGATAGATGAAACCAGCGACCTGTCAGTTTACGAGACTAATGCCAACCTTCTTTATGAAGCTCTTACAGATATGGGATACTCATGTGTTAAGCCGGGCGGAACCTTCTATATGTTCCCTAAGAGTCCTATAGAAGATGCAAACGAATTCTGCTGGACAGCAGCAAAAGAACTCGGACTCATAATAGTACCGGGCGACTCTTTCGAGTGCCCGGGACATTTCAGAATATCTTATTGTGTTCAGACCGAAACAATAGAGAAAGCAATTCCTTTATTCAGGAAAGCCCTTGAACTTGTATAAGACTTCGGTCTTATACATGTATTCCGGCCTGATTATTTCTGGCAGGTTCAGTCTTAGCCTTCTTTTTGTCGGCTTCATTTTTCTTCACAGTATGCTTAACGTATTCTGTGAAGAGCTTCTGACCTGTTCCTTCCTGTGCAAGGTTAATGATATTCTCTTTATTATTTGGAGTGATCATTTCCTTAAATGCATCAGTATTCATAATCTCATTTATGCTCCTGCTTGCTTCTGTTTCGGTAAGAGCATTTAACATTTTCTTATCCTTCTTCAATTTAACGACGTTCTTACTGAGGCCTGAAAGATATATGATTCCGGCTACAGTCTTCTTGAAATCCGCATCCGGCATTTCAGGATTAAGTGCCCTCTGTCTGCCGCGGAGCTTTCTGTACATTACTCCCTCAGGTCTGCTTTCTACTTCTCTCCTGTCCTGATTGACCTGCATAATAGTCGTTGCCATTTTAATTGTATTCTTCAGATCAACTACCATGGCCTTTCTGTTTCGCTGCACTCTGCTTATTCTGCCATTATCCCGCATAACATCATCAACATGGGATATGTAATAATTACAGAAATCTTTAGCACCTGACAATTGAAAAAGAAATCCTCTGGTATCAGCATCAGTTAATCTTTCGCCACGTTTAACTTTTTCCTGATTAGCCTTGGCTATGGTATCCATTTGATTTATAACGTTTTTGAGATCAGTGAAATACTGAGAGCATCCATGAAGAGCATAATTTGCCGAACTCATCTTATCCTTGAACATTTTAGTGAATTTTGTCATATGTTCGATGAGTTTTGCATCATCATATGATTTTCCTGCTTCTACCCTTTCGTACCTCTCTATCATGGATTCTGCCATGGCAGCCTCAGTTTCTTTTATCTCTTTTTCTTCAGCCGTCTTCTCTATTACTTCCTTACTGAATTCATCTACCTTTTGAACAGGAGTGTATTCTATTTCGACAGGCTTATCCTCAGCATCCACTTCATCTTCGTCAGCATCATTCTGTCGATCCTTCTTGATTTCTACATGGAACGTCTGTCTTACTCTTCCGAAAAGATTCGATTCAAAGTCTTCTGCAAAATCAGTAAGTTTCTTATCCTTCCATTCATCATCCTTTATTATCTGGATTTTGCCATCCCTTATGGCATTTCTGACATCTACAACTCTGTCTATGGCAGCGTCGATTTCTTCCTTAGACAGTCCCTGTCCGCCGTAGGTCTTTCTAAGTGCTTCTTCACTGACAGATAATATAGAATCTGCCATGGTTTCTGAAATAACTTTGATATTGTCAAGCCTTATTGAAAGACGCCCTGCAAAACTCGAATGGTTGACTTTTACAGTTCCGAAGCACGTTTCATTATCTATTGCTGTTACCTTTTCACACTTAGTGCCATCTTCACTGAGTTTATATATAAGATTTCCGTAATTCCTGTCAAAATTCATAGACAGATAATCGATGATCTGGATATCGGCTATATCTCTGAGCGCCATGGAGCCATCAAAGACAGCTGTTCCAAGTTTGGCAGTCTCGGAATCCTTATCGATATTTCTGTAGTCCTTACCTTCTGCCTCTGCCATGTAGGTACCTTCGATGATTGTGTCTCCCTGCTTTACCTGCATATCAGTAGCATATGCTATTGCATCTGTACCCAGCATCTGTCCAAGCTTGGACATAACTACATTTCTCTTATCTACACGTCCTCCCTGAGTTGCACCTATGGCGCCGTATCCATTTCTCATAACAATAGGAACAAACCGAGTGCCTGTAATGCAAAGGGAAAGATTATTTGTAAATTCTTCATTCTCAAGAAGCTCATCAGCTCTTTCAGGTGATATACCAAATTTCGTCAGATCCTGCTCGTCCGGATTTACCTCACCACCCTGAGCCAGGTATTCATATATACCTTCAAAAACATCCAGCCATTCAGGATGAGGCGGCTGTTTGTTGATAAGGTAATCATTCTCGAACTTGGATATCATATATCTGTACTGATCTTTCATTCCGACATAGTTAGCCTTCGTAAAGAAGCCTCTTTGTCCTTCAAATGATACCGGAATTCTCGTACTGCTGTTATCTCCTACAGTCTTGATCGCAGCATTTTCATCCAGAACAATCTTTATTGTCTCCGGATTATCAACACCCATCCTGTCAGCATTGCTTACGGCGTATTTGATTCCATTTCCTGCAAATGTAGCGTTCACCTTCGGAATATTCAGATTCTCGTTACCAACCAGTCTGCTTACATGATTTGCTTCCTGCCTTATCTGCATGACTGTCTGGAATTGATTATTACCATTTGCAAGCAGTCTCATGCTGTACTTATCCCAATCCTGCTCAGGAACAGTTCTCAGGTATCCCTGTGAAATACTCCCCTGAGGTATATCTTCATAGTAAGCCTCACCCCTGGCAATACTTTGCTTAAGTCGTGAAACCCTGTTCCACGCCTCATCTAACTGAGTTTCGCTGAGGCCGTACCCTCTCATGGCAAGCATAAAAGGTTCCCTTTCCAGAGCGCGTATTTTATCTGCTGTTTCTTTACGGATTACGCCAAGAGAATCCGGGTCAAATTTTCTGTCACCCTCAGGAAAAACATTGTCATTTTCAACACCTTTAATGCCTATCGCATTCTTATTGGCATCGAAATTAAACATTATCTTATTAGGATCTCTTCTTTTTACGCCTATGATGAAATCCACAACCTGAAGATCTGCAATCTGCCCGAATATTTCAGGATTATCAAATTTATTCAGATAAAGATTCTTTATCGGATTATCCGGCTGATTATCATCTATAGTATATCCGAATGATTTTGACATAAATGTACCGGTAACAGGCTTGCCATCGGCCAGAACCGTCATAGGTACTGCCTTTTCAACTATATGATCATTGCCGATAAGTGTAGCTACAGCAGAAACTGCCGCTTCCGACTTCATGACCGAATTGTTCGATTTTTTAAAATAACCATCCCATTCACCGCCGGGCATACCTTCAGCCTTTATAGGTACTTTCCCTGTAATATCCGGGAAAGGTCCCTGTACATTTACTGTGGCTGTTCTGCCTTTTTCAAGAATCTCTTCAAAGGTCATGGAGCCCTGAAGCTCTACATCAACCATGTTAAGGCTGGCATTATCTCTGGCAAGGATATTCCTCATATCCCTTGCAACTTCTTTCATGGTCAGAGCTATTCCTTCATTGGCATTTTCCTCTATAATCCTGTCACATTCTACTAAAGCTTTATGATATGCGTCTCTCAGGACAAAGAGCATCTCACCATCAATAAGTGGGTATTCGCCATTGTCATCCTTCACATAACACGCATTTACAAGACTGTTCACTGTATCTGCATAAAGAATGAATTTCTCATATCTTTCGCTGTCTTCTTCCGATAGTTCAGATGCATTCATTTTTCTGGATAATTCAAGATATTTCTGCTGAAATTCTGATAATTGTTTCTTATCCTTTGGCATGTTGTAACCTCCTGGGTTTTCATCATTGTTATATTCATAAAACTGTATAAAAACAGCATCCTACAATCGACCATCACCTGCAATTATATTATAGGTCTGACAACAAATCCGCAACAGATTATTTCCTTGTTTTTTGCTTCTGTTTTTTGTATAATCGTGGAGTGTATGTTCAACCGGAACAGAGATGACCTGATAGTACTTTTTCCGGATACACAATCAAAAGAAACCGGAGGATAGTTTTTCATGGATTTAACAGCAGAAGCTGAGGTAAGACCAAAGAGATATGCGGGCATACTTCTGCATCCCACCTCATTCCCCAGCCCATATGGCATAGGAGATCTCGGGAAAGGAGCATATAGTTTTATAGATTTTCTTAAAGATTCAGGCATGACTGCTTGGCAGGTTCTTCCGCTCGGACATACAGGTTTCGGCGATTCGCCTTATCAGCCGTTTTCGGCATTTGCGGGCCAGCCGCTCATAATCAGCATTGATCATCTGAGGGAGCTCAATCTTCTCTGGAATGAAGATTTTAATGATATGCCTCAGTGGAACCCGGAAGACATAAGTTATGGCGATGTCATTCCATTTAAAATGGGTCTACTTCGTAAGGCATACAAAAGATACATGGATCCTGACATAGTAGATGGTTTTTCAAATAACCACAAGCTGGTCGAGGAATTCGAAGAGTTTAAGAAAACTGCCGACTGGCTTGCCGACTATTCACTCTTCATGGCAGGAAAGGATCATCACGAAGGCGCTCCTTGGTATATGTGGGAGGACAGCCTCAAAAATCCAAACAAGACTGAAAAGAAGAAATGGCGCGAGAAACTCGCTGAAGATATAGGCTTCTATGATTTCATACAGTTTCTCTTCCATATTGAGTGGACGAAGCTCAAGAAATATGCAAATGACAAAGATATATCCATAATAGGTGATATTCCGATATTCGTTGCATGGGACAGTGCTGACGTATGGAGCCATCAGAAGCTCTTCATGCTGGACAGCAAAGGATATCCAACAGAAGTGGCCGGTGTTCCGCCAGATTACTTCTCAGCAACAGGACAGCTTTGGGGAAATCCTCTCTATAACTGGCCTGAGCATACAAAGACAGGTTATGACTGGTGGTTCGCACGTATACGTCATCAGCTTTCACTGACTGACTTCCTGCGTATAGATCACTTCCGTGGATTTGATAAATACTGGGCAGTACCTGCAGGCGAAAAGACAGCGATTAACGGTGAATGGAGAGAGGCTCCGGGCGAGAATTTCTTCACCAACCTCGAAGCAACTCTCGGATATCATATGCCTATCATAGCTGAGGACCTCGGTGAGATAGATCACAGTGTTATCGAGCTCAGAGATAAATTCGGATTCCCGGGCATGAAGATTCTTCAGTTTGCATTTGAAAATCCAAACGAAAACAATTTCCTGCCTCACAATCATATAAGAAACTGTGTATGCTATACTGGTACACACGATAATGACACCACACTTGGATGGTACAGAAATGCTTTTGAAGCATCACGCGACAAGCTCAGACGTTACTACAGTACTGATGCAAGCGATGTCTGCTGGGTATTCATCCGCGCATGCTTCGGCTCAGTTGCAAATATGGCTATAGTTCCTATGCAGGATATACTGGAGCTTGACTCATGGGCCAGATTCAACAAGCCGGGTGTAGGTGAAGGTAACTGGTCATGGCGTTACAAGGAAGAGGTTCTTACAGAGCATCTTAAGAAACGTCTGTTTGAGACTGCTAAAATGTTCGGTCGTTAATCAGGAGCTGAAATATGATAAGATTTATTTTTGCACTGCTCTACACAATACTTTCGATGATATTCTCGCTTCCGGTCCATGCCTACTGGAGAGGACTTTTCAAGAAGGGAAAGGAAATGGAGTCCTGGACCAAATCGTGGAAGTATGTCCGCGGCTTCTTCAAAGGACTTATCTTCTTCGCAGGCACAAAGATTGAGGTTCGCGGTAAAGAGAACATCCCGGATGATGAAGCAGTGCTCTTCGTGGGCAACCACAGAAGTTATTTTGATATTATTATCACACAGACCCTCTCAAAGAATCCTATGGCATTTGTAGCCAAGAAGGAATTCCTTAAGTATCCTCTGCTTCATCACTATATGACAGATATCGGATGCCTGTATCTTGACAGAGATAATCCAAGACAGGCTATGAAGACCATAGCAGAAGGAACCAGAAGACTTGAAGAAGGTCTTTCACTGGGTCTCTTCCCTGAAGGAACCAGGAACCATGGCAAAGAGCTCCTTCCGTTTAAGGAAGGCGGATACAGAATGGCTGAGAAGTCAGGACGTCCTATAGTTCTCATGGCTCTTACAGGAATAGATGATATATTTGAGAATAATCATCACATGCTCAAAAAGAAAAATGTAGTAATCGAATATTCAGAACCTTTCTATCCATCAAAGATGGAAAAGGCTGAACGAAAAGAATTCTATGTAAGCATCCCTGGACGAATCGAGGAAATGCTTGCAAATGTAGGAAAGGATGGTAAGTAATATGCCGATTTGGGGATGGGTGCTCATAGTACTCCTCGTACTTATAGCTGCTATAGTTGTAATAACTATCTTTGGAAATAAGATGCAGGAGAAACAGATAGCACAGAAGGAACAGATGTTAGAGGCAGCACAGCCTGTAACTATGCTGATCATAGATAAGAAGATCATGCCGCTGAAGGATGCAAAGCTTCCTAAGGTAGTTATGGAACAACTTGAAGAAAAAGGCAAGAGATATACCAAAGCAAAGGTTCCGATTGTAAAAGCAAAGGTCGGTCCTCAGATAGTATCTCTTATATGTGATGACGCCATATATGAGGATGTACCATCACGTGGCGAGGTAAAGGCAATGGTAAGCGGAATATACCTCGTAAGTGTTAAGTCCATACGTGGCAAGAAGGTTGTCAAAGAAGAAGAACTCGGCAAGAAGAAGAAAGGCGGCTGGCGCCAGAGGCTTATGCGTAAGCAGGCACAGTATCAGAAAGAACTCTCGGCAGAAGTTGCTAATAAGAAATCAAAAGAAGAAATCAAAGCTGAGAAAGAAAAGAAGAAGAAGAATGAAGAAAGAGCAAAGAAAATTACAGTTTAAAGATATATTGCTTATAGTACTCCCTTCATTTATCGCCTTTATACTGGAGATAATATCTTTCTTTGCATATATATCAATAAGTGCGATCTACAGGGCCGCATCCACTAAGGACTTAGTGGATGCAGGTCCTTTATTCTTAGTTAAATATCTGCTCTTCGCCATAGTTTTCACATGGTGGTATCTCATCTCCAAGAATGTTAATGATGAAAACAAATCATCCAAGGCAAGCAAACCCAGTTCAAAGAATGATGACAAAGAAGATAAAAGCAAACATGACAGAGCTACCCGCATAGCAGGAGCAGTGATTCTCATCGCTATCGGAGTCGTAGTAGGCATTGTCAACAGACACCTATACACAGGAGCCGAGGAAACCACCCTCTTCCTTAAGCTCGTAATGATTATCATGGCACCTTTTGCAGAAGAGATCCTCTTCCGCGGCCTTATTTTGAATAATTCAAAAAAGGTTTTCTCACCAAAGACTGCCATAATAATCCAAGCCGTACTCTATGGCATCTTCCTCCTTAACCCAATTCAGAGCCTCTGTGCAATACCACTCGGAATCTATCTTGGCTTCGTTGCGCAAAAAAAGGACGGGAACCTGATAGTCCCCATCCTTATCCACACAGCTATGAATATCCTGTTTTACATATAACGCTGTCTTTCGTCTTAATTATCTGGTGTACGCCATATCAATCAGTTCATCGATGTATTTATCGAGCGGCTTCCCTGCATGTGCCATGATCATAGGATACATACTTATAGAGGTATGTCCCGGTATTGAATTAATCTCATTGAATACGACTCTGTTCGTTTCATCTTCAAGGAAGAAATCTACTCTCGCAAATCCAAAGCAGTCACAGGCTCTGTAAATCCTGACTGCAATTTCAAGAATCTCCTCTTTCTTTCCTTCAGGCAGTTCAGGATCGATGATAGTTTTGGATTCTGCATTATTGTATTTTGCATCAAAGTCATAGAACTCTGCTGCAGCTACTATCTCACCTACTCCATATGCCTTAGGATCTCTGGTAGTTCCGAATACTGCGCATTCAACCTCACGTCCCTTTATCGTCTCCTCAACAAGGATCTTACTGTCATGTTCCGCCGCAAGCCTGAGCCCTGCAATAAGCTCATCCCTGTTTGTTGCCTTACTGACTCCCATGGAAGAACCTGCATTAGAAGGCTTGATAAACATAGGGTACTCTCGCTCAGCCTCTATCCTGGCAACAACGCTGTCCATATCATCAAGTTCATAATCCCTTACAGGAACATAAGCTGCCTGAACAACATTTATATCGTCAGCCACAACTTTGGTGAAGAATTTGTCCATCGTTATTGCAGATGAAAGATGCCCGCATCCCACATATGGAACTCCCGACATTTCGAATAATCCCTGTATTGTTCCATCCTCACCGTAAAGTCCATGAAGGACAGGGAACAGAACATCTATTTTCTCTTTACTTATTCCTTCGGCTGTTTCTATAAATAGAACGCCTTCCGAGTCAGGTGAGAGCGTTGCTTTACTGTTGCTCTTTCTCCAGCTTCCATCCTTTATATCTGCTACGGAATCAACCTTGAGCCAATGACCATCTTTTGTTATTCCGACAAGGATAACCTCATACAATTCCTTATTCATAGCTTCTGCTACTGTTGTTCCGGAAATGCATGACACATCATGCTCAGATGATCTTCCTCCGAATATAACGCAAACTTTCTTCTTCATTTATACTTATCTCCTTTTTCCGAGCCGGCAGCTGATACTGCCTGCCCAATCTATGCTCGACAGATACTGGTGAAATATACTTCACTTGCACCTGATTCTTTCAATATACGGGCTGCTGCCGAGACAGTAGCTCCTGTTGTGAATATATCATCAACGATCATAATTACCGAAGGGACCGAAGCTCCTTTCCTGATACGAAAAACCATTTCAAGGTTATCTCGTCTTTTGTCTACTGACAGATTCTTCTGTGGTAGAGTATCTACCGTTCTCTCCATAATGTCAAGAAGCGGAATACCCGTTCTCTTTGAAATTTCTTCAGCCAGCAGCGTTGCCTGGTTGAATCCACGCTTCTTCATTCTTTTCTTGTGAATAGGTATCGGCACAAGTCCTTCTATGCCCAGAGTAAGAAACGAGTCTCCAAACTTTTGTACCATTTTTTCTGCGTAAAATGTAACGTACTCCTGTCTTCCCAGATACTTTATGGCTGCAACCGAATCTGATACAGGCGGAATATATCTGAGAAGCGGAAACCCACCGTCGAAATCACGCCTGGTTTTTAAACAGTCATCACAATACTCTTCAAGGACTGATTCTACTTCTCTCCCGCAAAGATAACACCTCGGTTCCTCTATAAAACCCAGGTATCTTTCACATTCTTCGCAGATTCCGGCGTTCCCGGACTTGACGACAGAATCACATATAACACATCTTTTAGGATATATATAATCTACCCATCGTACTTTCTCAGTTTCTCTTCCAGCCCTGTGTAACGTTTCTGTTCCTCCGTATTATCTATCATTCCATTTATGATATGCATCATATTTTCAGTTCCGACCATAACGACCATTCTCTTCGCTCTTGTAACGGCGGTGTATATAAGGTTTCTGTTAAAGAGTCTGCTGTTTCCTGCATAAACAGGTATAATTACAGCTTCATACTCACTGCCCTGGCTTTTATGAATTGTTATGGCAAATGCATGCATCAGTTCATCCAGAGTTGCATAGTCATAAACTGCAACACGACCGTCATCGAAGAGAACCTCTACCTCTTCGAATGTATTATCAATACTGCTTATGACTCCCATATCGCCATTGAATATTCCTATTCCTTCTTCGACTATGGAATTATGCTTCTCATCACGATATATCTTCCACTCGAGCTTATAATTGTTCTTGGTCTGCATGACCTTATCGCCCTCGCGGAACAGAACTTCACCCTTCTCCTTCTCATTCTTTCGAACCCCCGGAGGATTAAGCTTCTCCTGAAGCCTCCTGTTCATAGCCTCAACACCCAGCTCCTGTTTCTTCGTAGGCGAAATAAGCTGAATCTCCTGGGAAGTAATGCCAAGAAACTTAGGGAGATTTACTGTCATCAGTTCCTCTATTTCGGTAACAACATCCCTTATACTTTTCTTCGGGATATAGAAGAAATCCTTACTCTTGTTATGAGGCACAAGGTGCTGACCTTCACGTATTAAGTGAGCATTCCTTACTATATCGCTTTCTTCCTGCTGCCTGTGAACTATAGCCAGTCTTGTAACAGGAAAACAACCACTGCCTATGATATCCTTCAATACATTTCCGGCTCCTACCGAAGGAAGCTGATCTATATCGCCAACCATAATGAGTCTTGTTCCGTAAGAAATGGCCTGAAGAAGCGAGAACATGAGCGGGCTGTCTATCATGGATGCCTCATCTATAATGACTGCATCACATTCCAGCGGATTATCCGAATTACGAAGGAAACGAAGTTTTTTTCTGTCATCCTGATCCTCCGGATTTCCTGCAAATTCCAAAAGTCTGTGAATGGTCTCTGCCGGCTGCCCGGTCGACTCCGTTATTCTTTTTGCTGCACGGCCTGTAGGAGCTGCAAGCTTAACCTCCATGCCTTTAAGCTTAAAGTATCTGATGATCGTATTGATTATGGTGGTCTTTCCTGTACCCGGTCCTCCGGTGATTACTGCCACACCACTTCTGATGGCATTCATAACTGCTTCTCTCTGAATATCATCCAGAGTAATATCCGTCTCTTTCTCGACCTCCAGTATTGTATTGTCTATCTCTTCTTTTGGAATATCATATCTGAGTCTCAGGGAAAGCAGCAGTTCAGCTGTGCTTCTTTCTACATAGTTATTCCACGCACTGTAAACCTCCTTGGTCCCATCCAATCCCGTTTCAACAACAACGCTTCCCTTTATGGAAAGATCAAGGAGTATATTCTCGAATTCTTCCTGATAATTCTCATCATTATAATTCATTCCGATAAGTGAGGCGACTTCCCGACTGAGCATATCCTTCGGAAGATAAATATGTCCTTCGAGCCCTATCTGATTCAAAATATAAATGGCCGCCGCACGTATCCTGTATTCAGAATCTGCAGTATAGCCCGTCTTCATTGCTATATCATCTGCAATCTTGAATCCGACTCCGGGAACATCCTCAGCTATCCTGTATGGATTACTTACAATTATGCTATAGATGGCATCTCCGTATTCTCTGTAAATCTTCATTGCAAGACTGACAGAAATATCATATCCGGACAGAAATATAACCGCATCACGGTACTCATGATTCTCATTATATGAGGCAGCTATCTTCTTTGCCTTAGGAAGCGAAATACCTTTTATCTCAGCAAGACGTTCAGGCTCTTTTTCCATTATCTTGAGAGTATCTTCACCAAATGTATCGACTATTCTCTTAGCGGTAACAGCCCCTATGCCTTTTACTATTCCTGAAGCCAGATATCTTTCTATTCCCTCTTTATCAGAAGGAGGAGCAAGTTCATATGACGTAAATTTGAACTGCATATCATACTGTGGATGAAAAACATAATCACCCTCAGCAGAAATGAACAGTCCCTCAGAAAACCCATATCCGTTTCCTACAAGTATCTCCTCGCCATCAGCCGCAGAAACCGAGAACACGGAATATCCATTTTCGGAATTTGCATATATGATTTTTTCTATTACTCCTTCAACTCTCATATATCGCACCTATCAGCGGCATAATACCAATATGGGAAGTTTTAAAATATAAAACTTCCCATACACGGTCTATAATACATACTTTCCTGTTCCAATAACTACTGCAGAAAGAGCCTCCTCCGCAGTAAGTGTAGTTATACCTGTTTTCTCTTCTATAAGCTGTTCAATACCATGCAGCAGTGCTCCACCGCCCGTAAGAACGATACCTCTGTCTGAAATATCTGCTGAAAGCTCCGGAGGAGTTCTTTCAAGTACTGAATGTATGGCATCTATAACCTGTCCCGTCTGTTCTCTGAGCGCCTCTTCTGTCTCATCGGATGTAATGGTTATAGTCTTTGGAAGACCCGTAACCATGTCTCTTCCTCGTACATCCATGGAAATGTTTTCCGGCCTCTTGTAACAGGTTCCTATATTGATCTTAATCTCTTCTTCGGTTCTCTCGCCGATAAGAAGATTGTATTTCTTTCTGATATATCTTCCTATAGCTTCATCAAAGTCACCGCCTGCCACTTTACATGACATACTGATAACGGTTCCTCCCATGGATACAACAGCTATATCTGTTGTTCCTCCGCCTATATCTACTATCATATTTCCATTTGGACGGTCGATATCAACTCCTGCTCCGAGAGCTGCAGCAACCGGTTCCTCTATGATAGTAACATCTCTTGCTCCGGCATTGTATGTAACTTCTTCTACTGCTCTCTTCTCAACTTCAGTTATGCCTGAAGGTACACATATGCTGATTCTCGGTCTCCTGCCGAAGAAATTTCTTCCTACTGCTTTTCGTATGAAATACTTCAGCATCTGCTCTGTTGTAGTATAGTCAGATATTACGCCTCTCATGATAGGCTTAACTGCAAGTATATTACCCGGGGTTCTTCCGAGCATAACCCTTGCTTCTTCACCTATCTCAACTATCTTGTCAAGATCCTTGTCATATGCAACGACGGAAGGTTCCTTCAGTACAACGCCCTTACCTTTTACATATATAAGCGTTGTACATGTACCAAGATCTATTCCGATATCATTTGACATTATACAATCTCCATTTCACCATTTTTCTTAAGTATATACAGAACTGCCGGTGCTCCACCATGCCAGTTAATATCCACCTCCGTGATATTCACGGTATCGTTAAAGATATCCATATATCTCTGCCACTGCTTCTTACTTCCCGATTTATGAATCTTGCCTTTCATACCCATCAAACTGAGCTTATCATAATCATCGGGAACCAGCATACGGCTGTCCATTCCTGTAAGATCTTTACCTACCATCTCATTCAGAGAATTTGTAGCGAAAAGAATTTTGTTGCTGGAATAATCCTTAATAAATACAGATGCCCCTATATAATTGAGAACCTCGAGCATGGAATTGTTGCTCTTTGCCATCTTTATCTCAACATCAGTGAGTTCCTGAGTAGTTCCAAACACATAAGCAACTCCACGAACGAAATCTATCTCCTCTTCCTTCCAGACTCTCTCTCTTTTCTTCTCTATAACCGCTATATGACCTACACAGTTATCTCTGACGAAGACAGGAATGAGTATCATGGCACGTGCCATGCCCTTCAGCATAGTTACTCTCATCCTGTTTGTTGCATTGGAATTATCTATGATAAGTCCTTCCTTCTCGAATTTTTCTTTTTCTTCCTTCTCGAAGGTCGTAGTTACAGTTCCTATATCTGTATACTTATCAATTTCCTCCTGATCGTCTGGTCTTTCAGCCCAGTAAGCTGTTAAAACAAGTTGTCCGTGCCTGTACCTGAAGCTTCCGACAAAGCTTGTCTCGAAAAGCTTGCCTACATCCTCAAAACACCTGTTAAAAGCTTTGGTCCTGTCATCATTAAGTCTGTACAGGCAGCCTTCAAGGATTCTGTGGCGGCTGATTTCAAATTCTATACGCTTCCTTGCGGCATTCCTGCCATCGATCTTATCTTCTGAAAGATAATATCTCTTTGTATAATCCGTGAGAACATTTATGGCATGCTGCATGGAAGCATCTGAATCAATAAGGATTTCAACTTCCTCATCAGTGTATGCAGCCAGTAACCATATTCCGATTATTTTATCTTTAATAGCTATAGGGTATGCTGTTATCCTTCCATTTGGATGTCTGTCATCCATAGGGACAAGCCTTGCCCCTTCAAAAACTCCGCGATTGGTAGATTCAAGCATATTATTAAAGAGTTCATGATACTCCGGTCTCTCGAACATATCATAGAACATGCCTATATACGCATCCGGGCCACATGGCGGCGCAACAGGATGCCCATCCATATCAACTATAGCAGAATATATTCCGAGTTCTCGCGAAAGTGCCGTAAAAAGGCTCTTTGCCTCGCTCTTCTCAAAATACTCCTTTGTAAGCGGATACTCAAGCTCCATTGCCTTAAGCACCTCTTCGAGAGGCATCGCATCCCTCTCTCTTACAAAGAAAATTATCTCTGCATCCTCTTCACTTGCGTTTACAATCTTGATACTGAGGTCGACCGATCTTACTACCCCGTCATCACCTATGATCCTTACCTGATAACCTATGTTCTGGTTCTCGCGTCTGGCAATCGCTACAGCTTCAACAAATGCCTGCCTGTCCTCTATATGAATATAATCTTCAGGAAGCTTAAATCCACTTGTAAGCGCCTTAGGATTAATACCCATGCTCTTTGCATTCGGAGAGATATATGTCATTCTTCTTCTGAGTGATCCCTCTCTTTCGAAGCCGACAACCAGCACGACACAACGGGACTCTTCAAGTCCTGCAAGCAGATATTCTATTTCAGATTTCATACCGGTTCCTCCCCATAATACAGTTTAAACATCCCTCCAACTGTTTATGCCGGAGGGATGTCCTTAGTTCCAGATTTACTTTAAAGCCTTTGGCTCTTATTCCTCAGAAGCTGCTACTTCACCGAAAGCGCTGTCTGTAAGCTCCTTGGTTCTTGCACACGCCTCACTGACATTATCAACTGAAGTCATAAGCTGTGCAACAAAAGCACTGATGCTCTCGCATTCTTTTCTTATTGTAGCTCTGGTTCTTGTAACCTCATCTCTTGTAGAAGCCTTCTGCTCTTCGCACTGTGCATTTGTAAGAGCAATCTTCTCATTACATTCAGACTCTGTCTTTGCTATGAGAGCATTAACCTCTTCTCTGGTTCTCTTACTAAGCTCTTCACAGTTAGCGTAAGTCGTTTCCTTCTTCTCCTGACACTGAGATTCTGTCTCTGACTTAAGTCTTGAACAGTCATTCTGTGTATTAACCTTAAGTGCTTCACACTGAGCTGTTGTCTCATCTATCATCTGCTGGCAGTGAGCATTAACTTCAGCTATCTTCTTCTCACACTCTTCATTTGTCTTCTGTGTAAGACTGTCAGCTGACTCTCTTGCTGAAAGAAGTGTCTTGGAAATGGACTCATAACGATTTGCAGACTCTATATCTCTCTGCTTATATGTTTCAAGTTCACCCTTAAGACGATCGATCTCATACTGAAGGGATTCATTTACACCCTTAAGATCATCTATGGTACCCTTGGATTCATTCATGTTTACTTCTCTCATTGTATGGAGATTCTTAACTGTCTCGCTGAGCTTCGCAGCCTTCTCCTTAAGTGAAGAAACTTCGTCCTCAAGCTTAGCTTCCTTAGCCTGTGACTCTCTTATATATGTATCTACGTTTCTCTTGTACTCATCAACCTGCTTCTTGTCATATCCGCCAAAAGAAACTGATTTAAACTGCGCATCTAACATATAATCAATCCTCCCAAAAAGTTTATTATCACTAAACCACAAACTTAGAGACAGTATATCACAAGTACATTTATTATGCACTTACTTTTTCCTTTACTTTTTTAAAACTTTTAATTATCATAGTAACTGTTCGGGGAATGATATTCCCGAGACAAACTACATATGATCAGAGGTCACATAAATGTTTAAAACATCAAAAAAATTCAGTGCTTTCATTGCCTGTCTGCTCATGTTCTCCATGCTGCTCTCAGGATGTGAAAACCAGAAAAAATCAAAATACAAAGCTTATGTTGAAAGTCTTATAACCGCTAACTACGTCGGTATTTCCAAGGACTACATCAAGGCAACAGGTGCTGACGAAGATGATGCAGATGCTCTGTATCTTCAGAATGCATCACGTCTCGCAAACAACCTTGCTACATATTACGATCTTGACATTTCCGGCGACCAGGAACTTGCCCCTGAAATGTTCGATCTGGCAAAAACCATATATTCCAAATGCAAATTCTCAGTTGGTGATGCTTACGTTGAAAACAATGTATACTTCGTAGATGCAACCATATATCCGATCGATATACTTAACCAGTCCGATGCTGCAGTAAGAGCTTATGTCGATGAGTTCAACAAAAAGGTTGCAGAAGGATTATACAACGATTATGAACGCGAGACCTATGAAAAGGAATTTGCCCGTGGCATCATGGATATCCTTACAGACGAGTCTCAGAATATGACTTACAAAGATCCTGTCACAATAAAGCTCCGAATTCTCGAAAATGACAAATCTTTCTACATAAGCGATGACGATTTCAGAGCCATAGATGCAGCGATACTCAATACTACCGAAGTATCTATGCCTGATGAGAAACCGGCAACTGAAACTGATGCCGAAGGAGAATAATTCTTATAGTTTCGCAGCACATAAAAAATGGACGGATTACCGTCCATTTTTTATGTCTTTTATAAGCTGTTTATGAAGTTTTCTATCCTTCCCATTGCTTCCATGAGTTCTTCTATCGAATATGCATACGATATACGTATGAATCCCTCTCCGCAGTCTCCGAAAGCATTTCCGGGAACTACCGCAAGCTTCTGTTCCATCAGGAGCTTCGTCGCAAATTCATCACTTGTCATCCCGAATCTCTCTATACAAGGAAATACATAGAAAGCACCGTACGGTTCAAAGCACGGAAGTCCCAGCTCCTCAAATTTCGAAAGCAGATACTTCCTTCTTTTATCGTAGGATTCCCTCATTCTTGCTATATCTTTATCGCCCTCTCTTATTGCACTGACTGCTGCGTACTGGCTTGTAGTCGGTGCACACATTATGGCGAACTGATGTATCTTTGTCATCTCTTTTGCAATGATTTCCGGAGCAAGTGCATATCCAAGTCTCCATCCTGTCATGGCGTATGCCTTGGAGAATCCATTTACAACTATAGTTCTCTCACTCATTCCCGGAAGACTGGCTATACTGAAATGAGGTTCATCACCATATGTCAGCTCTGAATAAATCTCGTCAGAGATTACAATGATATCCTTTTCTATACAGAGCTTTGCTATAGGAAGAAGATCTTCCTTTGTCATAATCGCTCCTGTAGGATTATTTGGAAATGAAAGGATAAGAACCTTTGTTTTATCTGTAATAGCCGCCTTTAGCTCTTCTTCAGTGAGCTTAAAGCTGTTCTCATTCTTAAGGCTTATGGTTACAGGTGTTGCCCCTGCGAGCACTGCACATGGAACATAAGATACGTAGCATGGTTCAGGAACTATTACTTCATCTCCCGGATTAATAAGTGCCCTGAGAGCCAGGTCAATTCCTTCACTGCCTCCAACAGTTATGAGGCATTCTGTCTTAGGATTGTGCACGACTCCGTACTTTCTCTCGTACCAGGCACATATTTCCTGTCTCAGAGTCATCAGTCCTGAATTCGATGTATAAAAGGTCTTCCCTTTCTCAAGAGAATATATTCCTTCATCGCATATATGCCATGGTGTGTCAAAATCCGGTTCGCCAACGCCGAGTGATATTGCATCCGGCATTTCATTTACTATGTCAAAGAACTTCCTGATTCCTGAAGGCTTAAGGTCCACTACCCTTTTACAAAGCATGTCTTTCATGGCATCACCTTATTCCTTTCGTCAACGTCCTTATCTGTTACAAATGAAACGTTATGCTCCTTATACTTCTTCAGAACAAAATAGGTTGCAGTAGAAACTACTGTCTCCATAGGAGCAATCTTGTCATACACGAAATGTGAGATTTCTTTAAGTGTGTTTCCTTCGATAATGAGATACAGATCAGAGGTTGACCCTGACATAAGATAAACAGAATCAACTTCATCAAACCTTGAAAGTCTTTCAGCTATTCTGTCGAAGCCTTCACCCCTGACAGGTGAAATCTTAACACCAATAAGAGCAGTTACTTTATCTCTGTCAGAATTATCCCAATTGATCATTGTGTGATAACCGCATATGATCTTTTCTCTTTCCATAGCCTGAATCTCTGACGCGACAGTTGCTTCATCAGCACCTATCATGGCCGCAATATCTTTTGCAGAAAGCCTGCTGTTTTTCTCAAGTATCTTTAAGATTTCGTCTCTCATCTTTTTCCCTTTCTCTATAGATTGATGTATCTTTCCATTTCTGAATGGTTATATTTTATCACTTTTTTCTTTTCAGAAGTAAAACAACCGATATCTGCTGCGACTATTCCTTCTGCCTTAAGGTTTTTGATCAGTTCCTCTGCATTGTCAGGGCCTACCGCTATCAATACACTTCCCTGACTGTCCCATGTATAGGGATCCTCATTACAGAATTCTGAAAGTTCTATAATCTCCTGCATGACCGGAACTGCTTCATGTTGAATGCTAACCCCCAGCCCCGCGTATTCAGAGATATTAAATAACGCTCTGTATAGGCCTCCGAACGAAATATCATGTATAAACCCGGCATTATTCAGTCTTGCAATCCTACAGGCTGACTGAGTGGATAATTCATCCGGAGAAACAGCAGTGAGTGCATCAGTGATCGGTTCCGGAAACTGCTTATGAAGATAATCCTTTTCTGAGACAGAGATATTATATGCTCTGTATCTTCCGGGATAACCTGTTAATACTATTCTGTCACCAGTGGATATCTTTTCAGGTTCAGGAGCTGCGTTCTTTCCAAAACCAAATGCAGATATGGTTGCAACAATCCCATCCGGACTGAGAGCTTTCGATATCCTGCTGTCACCATGTACAAGGCTCGCCCCCATACCGGTCAGTGCCTCTTCGAGGCTGATCATAGAAAGACGTATGCTTTCTTCATCAACTTCATTACCGGCAAGCAGTGTCATTGTTACATATTCCAGAGTATCACACTTCGTAAAGAGATTATTTGCCGCCCTGAGTAGTGCCAGCTCACATACCGACATTCCGGCTGTGGGTTCTTTACTCTCCGCAGTCCCTATGGCCATTACCATGCCGTCTTTCATGACTGCAGCATCAATACCCGGACCTGCACCGAGAAGCACATCCCCTGCATTTTTTCTGGCATGCTTGACTATAGTTCTTTTCAATACATTTTCTTTGAAATGATCCATTTCTTATCTCTTGTATCATACAAAATGGAGTCAAAAGGAGTATATCTCCCTTTGACTCCTTATTATCATTTATTAATTATCATAGTCACCGGTATCCGGATCAACAGTCGGCTCTGATGGTGCCTCTGTAGCTTCCGTTGGTGCTTCTGTAGCTTCCGTTGGTGCTTCTGTCGGTGCCTCGGTAGGTGCTTCTGTAGCTTCCGTAGTCGTCTGCTCAGTATCAGTATCTTCGTCCTCGTCCCCTTCCTGATAACCAGGGCTTACAGAAACCTGTTTAGGGGTAGCTACGTAGGTACTTGAATTGATCTTGATAGAATCAGTCAGGACACCATCAACATAAACATTCTTCCAAAGCTCTGCAACATATCCTGTTCTTGCAGAATGGGTAGTTACCTTAGTTCCCGGAGGAAGTTCCGGATCCTCTGTAATCTCCTCTCCGTCAGGTGGTGAGATTACTTTTATGGTCTTTGACACAAGTTCTATCTTTCTGTTGGCCGGCCTTGTTTCCTTACCGTATATCCTGAATGTAACATATCCGCCATAGCAGAACCCTTCGATGTATATAGGCGTATCAAAGTTATTTACGAATTCAAGATTCTGTACGTGACCTGATATGGCTGCATCTCTTGCAAGGTCCACATAGTGAACTGTCATACCGTGATTGTCACGTCTTGTTATAGAAACCTCAGCCAGAAGCAGTGCATTGTATAAGGTTGTTGAAACCTGACATACTCCGCCGCCTATACCCGGCTTTGTAGTATTACCTGAAAAAACAGGTGCATCATAGTATCCGTTTGCGGCTGTTATAGGGCTTATCGTGTCATATACGGAAAGGCCCTGTCCAGGGAAGAGAACCTTACCGTTGAGGAACGAGGTTGCTCTCTCAACATTCTTCATTCTTCCCGAAGCGCTGCTGTAATTTGTTGAGAATTCTCCAAGCAGATCCTTGATTGAATCAAGTTCCTGCTGTTTCTTTCCTGTACCGTCATTTATGATTATATCGGAACTGAAAGCATCACCATGCCAGTTATCAGAAAGATGTGAATTGATTCCTGCCAGTGTAGCTTCAACATCCACTGACTGAGTAGCACCCAGAATCTTTACCGAAACTGTGCCATCTTCTGCTTTTGACAGCTCATATTCATTTCCGACATGTATCTTACTTCCGAGTTCACCTTCTATGATCTCAGAAAGCTTATTCTCATTCACTGAAGAAACAAGTGAAACATCCTTGCCTTCTGCCTCAACCTGCTTGGTTTCCTTATATCTCTTGAGGATATTTCCGCTGTTACCACAGGCTATGGCTTCTTTTACAGCTCCGTCGGTATCACTGAAAAATCCAAGATTATCGAGGTTTGTAGATATATTACCGAGATCACAGTTCAGTGTTACATTTGCAGACTTGTAACCGTCAGAAACAGAATTGATCTTCTCAACAGCTTCACCGAAACTGAGACCGGAAACATCTACCCCGTCTATTGAAATATTATTCTTAATTTTAATATCCCTGCTGTCATAATAATCAGCTGCGCTTGCGTCGTCCGGCGTTGCTTCATCTGCAATCGCTTTCATGTTCGGCACGTTAATAAGCACAAGAGCCATGACAAATGCAAGAATAAGGCTTAAAATCCTTTTCATTTCATATCTCCTGCCTGGTGAAATACTAAATCTATATAGCAGAAACAAGAAGTCCGATTACCATACCTGCTACAATAAGAATGCATATAATTCCTGCAACAATTCTGAGTTTCTTATTTCTTTTACTGAAATCTATCATCTGGGATTCCTCCTGATAAATATATAACACCTAATGGTTGACGTAAGTATTCTACCACAATAATCCTATGAGTCAATGATTTACTTAAGTCATCACGGCAAATTCATACTTATTTCGTAGGTTTTGAACTATTTGGCAGATTTACAGCAGTCACGAAGTATACAATTTCCGCACTTCGGTCTTCCTGATATGCAGGTACTTCTGCCATGAGCAATAACCTGAAAATTGTACAGTATCCACGCTTCTTTTGGCAGGATCCTCATCAGATCGAATTCAACCTTAACAGGATCAGTCTCTTTTGTAAGACCGAGCAATTTAGAGACTCTCTTCACATGAGTATCCACAACTATACACGGTTTTCCGTAATAATCACCGAGCAGTACGTTTGCAGTTTTTCTGCCTACGCCCGGAAGCGTTATGAGATCATCTATGTTGTCCGGGACTTCACCACCAAAGCGATCAATAAGTGCATTTGCACAGCCTATGATATTCTTTGCCTTATTATGATAGAAACCTGTGCTTCTTATATCCTGTTCCATTTCAGAAAGCTCTGCGTTGGCAAAATCTTCGACAGTTTTGTACTTCCTGAATAGATCCTTCGTCACCATATTTACTCTTGCATCTGTACACTGCGCAGAGAGTATAGTCGCAAAAAGAAGCTGCCACGGATATTCATATTCCAGGTAACAGTGAAGTTCTGTTCCGTATTCTTCTCCCAGTCTTTTGACCACTTCCAATGCACGTTCTTTTTTAGTCATATTATTCCCCAATTCATTTACTTATTATCCATACTTAATCCATGTTTTTCATTCATCTTTGTCAGTTTACATTCTTTGAGAAATAATGTCAAAGATACTGTATCTTATTCTGTTATTGTGGTATAGTAATTATGTTGGAGGGGTACACATGGGGCGCAGTACTAAAGATATAATTCGTAATAAACGAATAGCCTTACTTACAGCACAGGCGGACGAGGCATATCAGACCGAATTCATAGAAGGTGTCATGAAGACAGCCTTCTCCTATGGTTATGATGTCTCTGTTTTTTCCATGTACATAAAGTACCAGAATAACAAAGACCGTGAGAAGGGCGAATCCAACATCTATAATCTTATCAATTATGATCTTTTTGATGCAGTCATAATTCATTCTGATATCATTCAGACTCCCGGCGTAGTTGATCAAATCGAAGAAAGGGTTCATGAAGAATTTGATGGGCCTGTTGTTTGTGTGGATGCAGAAAGCAAATATTTCTACAGCTTCTGGACCGACGGATACCCGGCAGTCTATGCTACCGTTTCCCATTTCATAGAAGTACATGGATATAAGGATATTGCATATCTTACCGGAAGAAAGAGCCACGTTCATTCACAGCGACGACTTGAAGCATATAAAGACGCTATGAAAGATCATGGTCTTCCTGTACGTGAAGACAGAATCTTCTACGGTGATTTCTGGTACTACAGTGGAACAAACTGCGCTGAAGATATAATAAGACGCGGCGATATTCCTGAAGCAATGATATGTGCTAATGATCCCATGGCTATAGGCTTTGCTATCGGAATGGATAAGCACGGCATAAAAGTACCTGAAGATATCGCTATAGCAGGATACGGCACCTCTCATGAAGGTCAGACCAGTCCAAAGGCACTTACATCCACAAACATACCCGGAGAATACTACGGTTCATTTGCCGTTGAAGCTCTTATGAGACAGATGAACGGAGAACCTCCAAAAGACCCGGAACCGGACGCTTCACTCTTCATAGGAGAAAGCTGCGGGTGTACTGTTGATCATACTGAAGAAAGACAAATTCGGGATACCTGGATGACCAAGAATTCCGAAGAAGGCTTTGAGTCCATACATAACTATATGATGGAGAATATGCTGCTTGCCGGCAATCTGGAAGACTTCTTCCGTATAGTATACGATTCCATTTTCTATATACGTGGAATAAAGAGGATAGAAATCTGCCTGGACAGAAGCTGGCTTGATCCGGAAAGTCTCATAGGAAATCCTTTCTATACCAAGGGTTATCCGGATACAATGATAAATGTACTGACATATGACGCAGAAAGACCTGCCGAGTCAAGAATCAGTCTGGAGAAGGCCTTTAATACAAATGAAATCCTTCCTTACTCCAAGACCGGAGTAAACAAGGGAGCTTTCTTCCTGCCGCTCTTTTTTGAAGACAAGAATTTTGGTTATGTCATGCTGAACTTCGGAAATAAGGCTGTTTCCTACGAAAGCGTTGCCAGACTGTGGCTCTACGCCGTTGCAAGAGGTCTGGAAGCCTTCAGAAGGAATCTGGTTCTTGAGCTTTATAAAGACAGAATAGATCAGATTCATTCAAATATGCGTGATGCCATAGATTCCGCTCAGAACACAAGAACTAAGCTCAGTCCCGAAGAGAAGAAGGAAATGAAAGAGGTCGCCAGAATCCTGGACAAAAACCTCCTCAAATACTTCTTCCAGCCTATAGTCAAAGCCGAAGACGGAGAAATCTTCTCTTACGAAGCCCTTATGCGTTCAAATACAGATATGAAGATACCTCCTCTTCTCATCATTAAGTATGCAGATATGCTGAACAGACTTGATGATGTAGAAAATGCCACTTTTAAAAATGTACTTAAGATAGTTGATGAAAGACCTGATATATTTGAAACACGAAAGGTTTTCATAAACAGTATACCTGGCACGAAGCTTAAAGATTCTGACATGGCAGCCATAAAGGAATCTCTCCTTAGCAAATCCGGCTCTGCAGTCGTTGAACTGACCGAAGAATCAGAACTGTCTGACGATCAGCTAGAGAGCATCAAGACCGAATACAGAAGCATGGGGATAGATCTCGCCATAGATGATTACGGAACAGGCTATTCAAATGTCAGCAATCTGCTCAGATATATGCCTAACTATGTCAAGATAGACAGGGCACTTCTGACTGATATTCAGGACAGTTCACAAAAACAGCATTTCGTTCGTGAAATAATCGACTTCTGTCACACAAACGGTATCAAGGCTCTTGCAGAAGGCGTTGAGACCAGAGACGAGCTTCATGAAGTTATAAGGCTCGGTGCCGATCTCATACAAGGTTATTATATCGCCCGACCGGCTGAAAAGATCATCACTTCCATAGATTCCGGCGTTAAAATGGAAATCAATCATTTCCATCAGGAACGTGAAGACGGAACTGCTGATGAAGTTTTCGTAGCAGGCAAAACAAACAGAATATCTCTGAACAGTCTTGTTAAAGACAAAATAACAACAATAGTTATAGGCGACAGTAAAGCAACCTTCCGTGATCTCACTATAACCGGCACTCCGAATCTGGATACCGGAATGCACATAGAGATACTCGATGATTTCGAAGGCCATCTGGTTCTGGACAGTGTTTGTCTTTCAAACAAGAAGCAGAGACCTTGTATAAGTATAGGCGAGAATTCCAATGTTCTCATAGATTTCGAAGGCGAGAATATATTAAAAGGAAATGGAATCCGAGTGCCCGAGTCATCTTCTCTTACTCTGAAGGGTGACGGAAATCTTAAAATAAACACTTCCGGATCCGATGCATATGGAATAGGCAATTCAAAGAAAGAGGCTCATGGTTCTATAGGATTCTATCAGGATGGCGAGATAGTCATAGAAGCAAATGGGCAGACCCTGACCGGCATAGGTTCAGGTCTGGGCGGCCAGATAGCCATCAATAAAGGTAAATACATAATACGTCTGAGCGGAGATACCGGTGTCTGCATAGGATCCCATGAAGGAAGTCTCCCACTCAAAATACATGATACTGACATACTTCTCATCAATAATGTCTATGAAGGCGTAGGAGCAGGCAGTCTCCGCGGTGATACAGATATAGAGGTATGGCGTGCACTCCTTCGAAGCGAAGGAGGCGGCGGCAGAATCTGTGTACTTGGAAGTCTTACCGGAAGCCATGCCAATGTTATGCTGCATGATATGTCCTGCCACATAAATGTCCAGTCTGACTACTCTGTAGCTGTCGGCAGTCTATATGGTACAACAACCTTTTCCATCAATACCGCAGCACTGAGCTATGTCGGAAGGGGAATGAATGCCCTTGTGTATGGCGGTAATAATAATACAAGAATCAGTATCAACAATACAGATGTTAATATTGATATGACAAACTCAAACGGATTAATAACAAAAGCCCCCGAAGAGAATATCTCGGAGGCAAATGGAAGGAACAAGACTACTTTGAAAGAATTATAGAGCCTGTCCAAGTATATAATCTATAAACTGCTTAGCTGTTCTTCCTGAGAAACCACCATGGGATACTTCCCATTTGTTTGCTTCCAGAAGAAGCTCATCTCTGTCCATTTTTATCTCAGGATGCTTTTCAGCCAGCACAGAAACTATTCGTTCATATTCCTTCTTGTTAGGATTCATGTAACCTATAGTTATACCGAAACGGTTCACTAGTGACATCTTCTCCTGAAGAGTGTCAGAACTATGTTTATCAAGATCAACATCATTGTTATCTGTCCAGGTCTCACGGATCAGATGACGGCGGTTGCTGGTCGCATATATAAGAACATTGTCAGGTTTAGCCTCAAGTCCGCCTTCTATGACGGCCTTGAGGTATTTATATTCTACCTCAAAATCTTCAAAGGAAAGATCATCCATGTAAATGATGAACCTGTAATTCCTGTTCTTTACAAGTGAAATGACTGATGCAAGGTCTCTCATCTCATGCTTATAAAGCTCTATCATACGAAGTCCCTTAGGGTAATATTCGTTGATGATAGCTTTGATACTGGTTGATTTACCCGTACCGCTGTCACCGAAAAGAAGGCAGTTATTCGCAGGCCTTCCTGAAACAAAGGCTTCTGTATTATCACGAAGCTTCTGCTTCTGAATCTCATAACCTACAAGATCATCCAAATATACATGATCTGTATTTCTTATAGGGATAAACTCTATATCCTTTCCCTCGTCATGTCTGATGCGGAAAGCTCTGTTCATGCCGAACATACCAACGCCATAGTTCTCATAGAATTCAGTAACTGCATTCAGCATAGTCTCAGCATCTTCAGCTTCTGAAAGCTCCTTTGAAAGAAGTCTTACCTTTTCACTTACATTTCTGTTGAAAAGCTGTTCTCTCTTGGATATAGCTTTGTAGTCAGTAATAATAGAAAATGAATCGATGCCGAGTTCCTTTTCTATCCTGCTGAAATCGTAGTGAAACAGTTCATGAAAAACTTTCATGTCCGAAAGCGCGAATCTCTCAGCGCTGCCAAATGCACGTTGCTTTCTTTCACAGGTAAGAGCATAAGGATTCTCCTGCATCATAATAATGAACGCCAGATAATCCTGCCAGAGATTCTTATCAAAAGCATATGAAGTCGCCAGCTCCAGAAGCCTCCTTATCTCGGTGTAAATCCGATCCTTCAGCACTTCCCTGTCACCGAACTCGCCCCTCATCTCATCAAAATCTCTTATGATATCTGATATTTTTACTATTATACTGTCAGGATCATCTATCCTGTACATTACCAGTTGTGAAAGAAGTCTATACATTTCCTAACTCCTTTTTAAGAATTTCTTTTTAATAAATGCAACGAAATCCGTAAGTTCAGGCGTCTTCAGAAGATACGCCATAACAAAATAAACTGAAACACCGGCAATAAAGAGAATCATAAGCTCTATGAGCTGAGCAACCTTACTTCCATCTCTGAATATACCTTCAAAGAGCGGTGTCAACGCCATAAGCACCAGGGACATTACCGCCGCTGATATTCCTGTCTTGAAAAGAGACTGAAGTATTCTCCTTCCCTGTATGCTTCCCACGCTTCTTCTGAAGAAAACTGTAAGCAGCGTCATACTCGTGAAGCCGGCTATAACGTAAGCCAGTGCAAGCCCGGTAACTCCCAGTGGTTTAACAAGCAGGAACGAAAGCAGTGAATTCAGAAGCATAATAAATATATTAATGGCAACAGGCGTGTCAGTATTCTTTGTTGCATAGAAACCTCTGATCATTACCTCACGGACAGAATATGCCGTGATTCCTATAGTGTAGATCATAAGGAGATATGCCAGCGCCTGCACATCCTCTTCACCAAACTTTCCGGTCTTATACATAACTCTTATAAGCGGAACACGAAGTGATATCATACCTGCCGCAATAGGAATTATGATAAAGAGCACTGTTCTCAGACAACCTGAAAATGTATCGACAAACTCTTTTTTCTTTTCATTTGCAAAAAACCCTGTAAGAGTCGGAAATACTGAAAGAGCAATCTGCATAGCAAATATTCTTATCGGAAGCTGGATAACTGTCTGCGCCTGCTTCATAAGAGTTACGGTTCCTTCCTCAAGTCCGGAAGCAAAACGCTGATTTACTATAAGATTTATCTCCATAACCGACTGACCGATGAGAACCGGAACCAGGAGTCGGAAAAATTTCTTTACACCCTCATGCTTCATGTCCAGAACAGGTTTGAATTTGAATCCCTGCCTGATAACAAACGGAACCTGAATAAAAAGATTTACAACCGCACCGAGAACTACTGCCAGTGAGAATCCGGCTATTCCAAGCCCCAGAACCTGTGATATCAGAACACCTCCGAAGATAATGCAGAGGTTATAGCATATTCCACCTATGGCCGGTGGAGTGAATCTCTTGTATGACTGGAGTATACCCTGAGAAAGACCGGTAAGGCACATAAAGAAGCACTGTCCAAACATGATACGGGTAAGCATTACAGTAAGATCAAATGCCTCCTCCTCGAACTTAACAAGAAGTCGTACAAGCTCAGGCGTAAATATAATTCCTGCAGCACAGAGAGCCGCTGCAATCAGGGACACAAGCGTTATAATAGTGCTTGCCATCCTATGTCCTTCTTTATCCTCATTCTTAGCCAGATAACTACTGAATACAGGTATAAATGCAGCGCTGAGCGCCCCTCCTACAAGCAGAGTATAAACATAATCAGGAATAGTAAATGCAGCAAAATAAGCATCACTCTCTATACCCTTTCCAAAAAGAGCCGGAATGATGATATTTCTTGCATAGCCGAGAAGGCTCGATATAAGAGTTGTAAAAACTAAAATGCCCGCCGACTTCATTACTGAGTCGGCGGTCTTCTTTTCTTTTATAGACATTATACTTCTTTCCGTGCGTTACATTTACAGTTAAAATGTACCGCCTTATTCAAGTTATTTATTAGAAATATATTCATCAATACCTGCGGCTGCTGCACGTCCTGCGCCCATCGCAAGTATAACGGTTGCTGCTCCTGTAACTGCATCACCACCGGCATAAACTCCCTCTCTTGAGGTAAGTCCGGATTCATCGGCAATGATTCCGCCCCACTTCTCTGTATCAAGTCCTGCAGTTGTTGACTTGATGAGAGGATTAGGTGATGTACCTATGGACATTATCATACAGTCAGCTTCAATATCATTGAACTTTCCTTCTACAGGAACCGGCTTCCTTCTTCCTGACTCATCAGGATCTGAAAGCTCCATAACCTGACATTTAACTGACTTAACCCAGCCATTTTCTCCTACAACTTCAACAGGGTTGTTAAGGAATGCGAATTTGATTCCTTCTTCCTCTGCATGCTCAACTTCTTCTGCTCTTGCAGGAAGCTCAGCCTTGGTTCTTCTATATACTATCGTAACATCTGCACCGAGACGCTTTGCACATCTTGCTGCATCCATTGCTACATTTCCGCCACCTACTATTACAGCCTTCTTAGGATGCATGATAGGTGTCTCTGACTCATCATTATATGCCTTCATGAGGTTGATTCGTGTGAGGAATTCATTTGCAGAATAAACGCCGTTGAGGTTCTCACCCGGTATATTCATGAATCTAGGAAGTCCTGCACCTGAACCTATGAATACTGCTTCATATCCAAACTCTTCCTTAAGCTCATCTATAGATATGGTCTTACCAACAACGACATTGGTCTCAACCTTAACGCCAAGGGCTTTAAGACCTTCAATCTCCTTCTGAACTATAGCCTTAGGAAGACGGAACTCAGGAATACCATATACCAGAACACCACCTGCAAGGTGAAGAGCTTCATAGATAGTAACATCATAGCCTTTCTTAGCAAGGTCTCCCGCACATGCAAGTCCTGAAGGACCTGAACCTATAACTGCAACCTTATGTCCGTTTGAAGCTGGCTTCTCAGGATCTTCCTTAACGTTAGCCATATGCCAGTCAGCCACGAATCTCTCGAGACGTCCTATAGCAACAGGCTCACCCTTGATACCTCTTACACACTTTGACTCACACTGTGTTTCCTGTGGACATACACGTCCGCAGACAGCAGGAAGTGAGCTGTTCTTTGTTATTATCTTATATGCTTCCTCGAATTCACCTGCTGCAACCTTTGCGATGAATTCCGGAATATCTATACTTACTGGGCAGCCGCCGACACAAGGTCTGTTCTTACAGTTAAGGCAGCGACCTGCCTCATCTATAGCCTGCTCCTCTGTATATCCGAGTGCAACTTCCGAGAAGTTCTTATTTCTTACATCAGGATCCTGCACCGGCATAGGATTCTTGTCCATTCTCATATTCGGCATATTACTTTACCTCCTGATTCATAAGTCTGCAGTTCTTCTCTCTCTTTTCCTGCTCGAACGGTCTGTATGTAGCAGACCTTGCCATAGCCTCATCGAAATCAACTAAGAAACCATCGAAGTCAGGTCCGTCTACGCATGCGAACATAGTCTTGCCACCAACGGTAAGTCTGCATCCACCGCACATTCCTGTTCCGTCAACCATGACAGGATTCATGCTGACTATGGTCTTAACGTCGTACTTCTTTGTAAGCTGTACAACGAACTTCATCATAATGAGCGGTCCTATGGTGATAACTTCATCATATTCCTCGCCGGCCTTGATAAGCTCCTCAAGAGCATTTGTAACAAGACCCTTGGTTCCCTTGGAACCATCATCTGTCATGAGCACATACTTGTCGCTGCAAGCCTTGAACTCATCTTCAAGTATTATCAGATCTTCGCTTCTGAATCCGACTATTGAGTGAACCTCAACGCCTACTTCATGAAGCTTCTTTGCAACAGGATAAGCTATGGCACAGCCAACACCACCGCCGACTACTGCAACCTTCTTTAATCCTTCGGTCTCTGTAGCCTTTCCGAGCGGGCCCACAAAATCCTGAACGAAATCTCCTTCATTAAGAGTATTCAGACTCTGTGTTGTTCCACCAACTATCTGAAAGATTATATCTATAGTTCCCTGTTCTCTGTCATACCCTGCTATTGTGAGTGGAATTCTCTCACTGTCACTAAACGGACGAACGATTATGAACTGTCCGGGTTCAGCCTTTCTGGCAACCAGTGGAGCCTCAATCGTCATAAGGGTAACCGTAGGGTTAAGTTCCTTCTTTTTTACAATCTTATACATTGCTTATCCTTTCTATACAGTACCGATATTTTCAGTAAAACTATACACGCGTTCAGCTTATAATTTTATTACATGAACGTTTCATTTTCAAGCGAAATATCACTTACTGCAGGGTATCCAGAACTGCTCTCACTTCTGCCGGACTCATGTCCTGTTCCCTTGCTATACGGCATATGTCATCTGATTCATATTTTGTCCTTGTAACGCCGTATCCCTCAGATGTTTTAATTCGTACGCTTCCCAGCTCAGTATTGAAGATTTCCTGATTTCTGCTGAGCACATACCTGGAAGCAACTGTTTTTCTGATACCGATTGTTGAGGTGTGTTTAAACAAAAGACGCACCATCCTGTCCTCGTCCTCTGCAAGACAAAGAACTTTTATAAGAACACCCGGACGCCCCTTCTTCATATATACCGGAACGGTAAAGGCTTCCCTTGCTCCATCTTCAAGAAGCATATCGATTGCAAACCCGATATCCTCTCCGGTCATATCGTCAACATTACATGAAAGTTCTATAATCTCATCCGTTTCAGCAGTGGATGCGTACTCATTTTCTCCGAGAAGTGCCCTTACCGTGTTAGCTACAGGAAAGTCTCTCTTTCCCATACCATAGCCTATACCTGATACAGTCATGACAGGCATGTTTCCAAACCGTGTGGCAAAGAATTTGAGAAGTGCCGCACCTGTAGGCGTACACAGCTCACCCTCGACCTTTCCGCCATATATAGGAACACCCTTCAGGATATTGGCAGTTGCAGGTGCAGGAACAGGAAGTATTCCATGAGCGCATTGCACCTTTCCGCATCCGACATGTACAGGAGACACTACGACCTCATCCGGAGCTATTTCATCCATAAGGAGGCATACCGCTGATACATCTGCCAGCGCATCCTTCGTTCCTACCTCGTGGAAATGTATGTCTGTCACAGGAACTCCATGAACCTCGCTCTCTGCTTTTGCGATGATGTCATATACAGCAAGTATATTATCTGCCACGTTTACAGGAACATTCATGTGATCACGCACCAGGTGTTCTATTTCATGCATAGTTCCATGATGATGAGTGTGTTCATGTTCATGGACATGCTCGTGGTCGTGATGCTCATGGTCATGATGGTGGTCGTGATCGTGGTCATGATGATTGAACATCTCAGATGATTCCTCAATCCCGTCAACAGTTACCGTCACACGTGTTCCGACAACGCCACATTTTTCCGATACATCTTTCTTATATTCAACACCCGGTATCCCGAGTGAATTCAGTTTAGCGATAAATGCATCCTGATCAGGAATAAGCTCAAGCAGTGCCGCTGTAAGCATATCCCCCGCAGCACCCATACCACAATCCAAATACAGTGTTTTCATATACGCCTCCATATTAATGATGCAAGAGTCAAAAACAGGTTATGATACTATTGCACATGATTGATCATACTTGCCAGATATCCTGCGCCGAATCCGTTATCAATATTAACCACGGAAACTCCGCTTGCACATGAATTCAGCATAGAAAGCAGAGCTGAAAGTCCATCGAAAGAAGCTCCGTAGCCTACACTTGTCGGAACTGCTATGACAGGGCAGTCAGCAAGTCCACCTACAACACTTGCAAGAGCGCCTTCCATGCCAGCAATGGCAATGATGACTGTTGCACTCATTATCTCTTCCTTATGTGCAAGAAGTCTGTGAATTCCGGCAACTCCGACATCAAATATCTTTATAACTTCATTTCCGTACAGCTCCGCCGTAAGTGCAGCTTCTTCAGCTACAGGAATATCGCTTGTACCACCGGTTACAACCACTATACGTCCTATACCGTCAGCTTTGGGAACATCCCCCACAAATCCCATCCTGGCATCCGGAAAATATCTGTATATAAGTGCTTCCCTGTTGCCTCCGACCGGCTTATAGACTTCAGGAAGTCTCTCAGACAGTTCCTTTGATGCATCTTCATTGAGACGTGTTACCAAAATACGGCTCTGTCCATTTTCGAGCATAGTTCCCATTATACGGACTATCTGATTTACAGTTTTACCTTCTCCATATATTACCTCAGCCATCCCCTGTCTTATCTTTCTATGGAGATCCACTTTGGCAAACCCAATGTCCTCGTAAGGTTTTTCTTTGAGACTGAGAAGTGCGTCATCTACGGATACTTTTCCTTCTTTTACATCCTGGAGAAGGTTTTTAATTTCTGTATTCATATCTACTCCCGTTCTGTTTTTCAAATTTCTTTTTTCAAAAACGGCTCTGCCTAATTAACAGAGCCGCCGCATTTTTCTTACTGTTCTTTTTTTAATAACGCTTTTTTGAGCACTCCTCTTGGATCCTTTATAAGAAGTATTATGAGCCATATGATAAGCCCAAGTGCCACAACCGAAATGCCAAGGAAGAAATCATTCAGCATATCAGCCGGTGCAGGTGTGAAATAAGCATCTTTCAACTCAACATACTCAAATATAGCATCAACAAACCACATAATAGATGCACCCCAGTACATCCAGCAGAGAATATCAATTCTGAGTTCATTCTTAGGCAATGATTTATACCAGATGATCGTACAAACTATAGCCGCAAAAGTAGAACATATCAAAGTCATGACCGCACCTCCTATTTTTCTGCCGGAGCCGCAGCTTCTGATCTTTTTTCAATAATGGAAACAACTGTGACTATGACAGCCCATACAGCTGTAACCAGAAGTGCCATTGTAACACCAACCGTTGCCATCTCATGGAACATCTCCAGGAGATCCTCCGGATTCTCTGCCGCCGTCAGGAATGGGAACCAAGGAACAACCTCTCCATGCCAGATGTGTTCAAACATAAGAAGTGCCGAGCCACCAAGAAGCATATTCCTGAGCCATGAAAGCTTTTTGGAAAAAGTTATGTGTCCTGTAGTTTCTTTCGAAACACCGTCCTTCTGTTCTTTCTTCTCTACAGCCTTAACTGCAACTTCTGTAACTACTGCTTCAGCAGCCGATACCAGAAAACAAGCCATATGTAACCCTCCTCGTTTCTTCTATATATTGATTTTACCCAATAATCACGGATAAACTGCTAACAGATTCATTTTACTTCACAGACCTGTTTTTAGCAAACTTTTTTCTAAAAATGCAAAGACAAAAAAAGGATGCACTTCGGCATCCTTTTACTGTGAGCGGAGACGGAGGGATTCGAACCCTCGTGCCCCGGAGGGCTAACGCATTTCGAGTGCGCCCCGTTATGACCACTTCGATACGTCTCCAAAATGTGGCTCCGGATTCATCCGAAACCACGGTGTATTATAGTTTTTATTATTCGTTACGTCAAGCATGCAAACCCGGTGCTTATTCAACAGTAACAGACTTTGCAAGATTTCTTGGCTTATCCACATCAAGTCCCTTGGCATCAGATGTGTAATAAGCTATGAGCTGAAGAACAACCGCTGTAGCAAATACTGAGAAATACTTCTCTGTCTCAGGAATTCTTATCTGTCTGTCACAGATGGATTTGTCATCAATCTGATCATCCGTGCTTACAAGTATTACATAAGCCCCTCTTGACTTAACCTCTTTAACATTGGAAATGACCTTGCCGTACACATCCTTCTCGGTTGCAATAGCAATGACCGGTACATTTTCAGATATAAGTGCTATAGTACCATGTTTAAGCTCACCTGCCGCATAAGCCTCAGCGTGAATATATGAAATTTCCTTAAGCTTGAGTGAAGCTTCAAGACTCATGGTGTAATCTATGCCACGTCCGATATAGAAGAGATCAGGTGAATTCTTGATATGATTTGCAATCTTCTCGATATTATTTCCCATATCCAGAGTCTGCTGTATTATCTCGCCTGCACCTTCAAGATTACTTATGAATGCCTTAGCTTCATCCTCTGCCATGATTCCCTTAACAAGACCTATCTTGCAGAGCAGGAGATACATTGCAGAAATCTGAACCGTATATGCTTTTGTACTTGCAACCGCAATCTCAGGACCTGCATGAGTATACAGAACATAGTCACTCTCACGGGCAATGGTTGATCCCTTTACATTTACGATTGAGAGAACCTTTGAACCCTTCCTCTTTGCAAGCTTCAGAGCCTCAAGTGTATCTATGGTCTCACCTGACTGTGAAAGCACGATAGTCAGTGTCTTCTCATCTATTATCGGATCCTTGTATCTGAATTCAGAAGCTATCTCTACATTTACAGGTATGCGAAGCTTACTCTCTATAGCGTACTTTCCTACAAGTCCTGCGTGCATAGCCGTTCCACAGGCAACTACAGTAATTCCTGTTATATTCTTAAATACCTCGTCATCGATTCCGTCATCAAGAAGATAAGGAAGACCGTCCTTTACTCTCGGAGCAACCGTTCTCTCAAGTGCTTCAGGCTGTTCATGAATCTCCTTCAGCATAAAGTATGGATATCCGCCCTTCTGTGCTGAGTTAATATCCCAGTTAACCTCCAGGAATTCAGGCTCAACACGATTGCCTTTGAGATCCTCAACCTTTATCGAATCCTTGTACATAGTAAGGATATGATACTCAGGAACTACAAAGTACCTTCTTGAAAATGGAATGAGCGCTGTAAGGTCTGATGCTATAACCGAACCCTGCTCACTTTCTGCAGCAACCATAGGACTTACATTTCTGATTGCATATATCTTCTCCGGTACATCCTCAAACATAATGCAGAGAGCAAATGAGCCGGCAAGCTTGCTTACTACTTCTTTAATTGTCTTCTTAGGATTTCCTTCATAGAATTTGTCAAGAAGTGCTGCGACTACTTCAGTATCTGTCTCAGACTTAAGACTGTTCTTAAGACCATACTCTGATATGAGTTCACGATAATTCTCGATGATACCGTTATGTATAATAACAACCTTGCCAACCTGGTGAGGATGAGCATTTGTATCTGTTACTCCACCGTGAGTAGCCCATCTTGTATGACCTATACCGCAGGTCGCATCACATTTAAGATCTCCTGCTGCTTCTTTAAGCTCAGCTACTTTACCGGTCTTCTTCATAAGGACGATACCGTCCTTCTTGTCCATCATCGCTATACCTGCGCTGTCATAGCCTCTGTACTCAAGCTGCGCAAGTCCATCAATAAGAATATCCTTTACAGGTTCATTTCCCGTAAAACCAATAATACCACACATATTATTTCTCCTTTTTTATTATATTTACACTGTACTGTCCTTTGTCTCCCGGTCACCCGATAGGTTTGTAACAGCACTAACGCATGTGTGGTACGGAAGGGCACCCGCCGAATATTTCGATAACCCTTCACCTCGTCAACTGAAATGCTTTTTTATTATTATCATTTCAGTCTGGCGCTAAGGTTCTTAACCTTTCGAAAGCCATGTCTCCTTTCTTACATAACCGCGTAAATTGTACCATAAAGATAGGTTTTAAGCAAATTAAGGGTTGTTTAACAGTTGATTAATTTACAAACTAATGAGGGACAGGTTCCTTTGGTTTTTAGCCAAAGGATCCCGTCCCCCATTAGATATATATATTTGTTTATCTGGATTTATTCCTTATTTTTCTGATCAAAAGCCCGACTCCTGTCGCAGTTAAAAGTACAATAAGTGCAACAACGACTACATGAGTTGACTTACCACTTTCTGTCTGCACGGCGTTCTGCATAGCATATGAATCTATCCATGTACCAAATACTAGATTCCAGCAAGAGCTGTCATTAATAACGCATTAAGTAAATTCTTTCTTTCTCTCAGATTATGTTTCATACTCTTAACCTCTTTAAAAGACACATTTACATTTCACCTTAAGAGTATATCACATGGGTGCCACAAATCTGCCACTGAGAATTCAATTACAATATTGCCCATTCATATTGGGCCATATATCTGTCCTTATCAGCCTTACCTTTATCTGACTTTCTATCGAGATAATCATACAGATCACAACTTATACTGTCCATTTTTACCGCATAAGAGGATTTGTTGTCATTGATGATCACATCATCTTTTCCACATTCTTTTAGTGTAACTCTGATATCGCTTATAATATTTCTGACATAACGTCTTTTTTTGTCCGTGTCCTCATCCTCTGACCAAAGAAGGAATCTAAGTTCATCCTCGGAAACGAAAGCTCCCCTTTTATCTATCAGATACGCAAATACTTCCTTGCATTTCGATCTCTTAAAATTAACAGGTCTTCCATCATAGAAAACTTCAAATTTACCGAAACACTTTACCGTAAGCTCAGCAATCGGAAATCTGAGATTATCAATAGCTTTACGCATGTTATTTTCATTTACAGGCTTCATGATGAACCCACTTACATACAATTCAAGCGCTTCAAGAGCATATTGTTCATATCCGGTAACAAATATGATATTAGTCTTTGGCTTCATTTCCTGTATCTTCTTAGCCACTTCAAGTCCACTGATAAATGGCATGTCAATATCAAGAAATGCAATCGGTATATCATTACTTTTGATTATCTCAAGAGCCTCATCTGAGTTTGAAGCTTCAAAAATCTCCGTATTCTCGCCAAGTACTTTTATTGCCGTTCTTTTTATATCTCGAAGTATGAGTATTTCATCATCCGCTATCAGACACTTCATAATTTACCACTCCTCTAAGGCTGATTCATTGTTTTCATCAGGGATATGAAATGTAACGACAGTCCCCTCTCCAACTTTACTCTCTATATCTACATGACCTCCAAGCAGTCTCTGATATCTGTCCTTTACATTTTTGACTCCGACATGGTTCGCTCCATCGAAATCAATCTGCTCCGGATCAAAGCCTTTTCCATTATCCTTTACAATAACCAGAGTTTCATTTTCTTCTTTTCTGGTACTTATCCATATCGTACCTTTAACGCCGGTCATGCTTATACCGTGTCTTACAGCATTTTCCACTATAGTCTGTATCGAAAGCGGCGGAACATAAAAATCTGTAACCTGCAGATCTTCTTCTATGCTTACCCTGTCCTGGAAGCGTTGCATTTCCAGATAAAGATAATTCTCCACTGACTCCATTTCATCTTTAAAAGGCACCAGCCTGCTGTCATCAATCTGCTTAATATTCTCCCTGAGATATTCAGAAAAATGGTCTATCATTTCAACAGCCTTTTCCGGTTCCTCGTAGCAGAGACTTCTTATAACAGCGAGATTACTGTTAATGAAATGTGGTCTTATCTGTGCAAGCAGAAGATTATTCTTGTTCTGCTCCAGCTTTATCCGGTTCTCAGCCAGTGCCTCCAGAGTCTCCCCATGTTCAACTGCTGAAAGGTAGTAATAGTAAGTCAGGACTTCTATGGCAGCGATTGTAGGCATGTATTTACTCTCCATGCCAAGCGCACCCATAGTCTGTGTAATGAAAACTATCACTGCCATAAAAAGCACTACGATACCCTTCTGTTTCTGCTTTTCGCTGAGACAACGGACTGAATATATTGCCAGAAGAACAACGTAAAAAATCTCAACATAAATAGGGAGATAAGACAGCGGTCCTCCTCTGTAGTGGTGATCCTCGGTAAACCGATAAACGATTCCGGTTTCTGCCAGATCAATAGCAGTAATGACCATATTAATGATCAATGGAATTGTAACAAGACCTTTGCGCTTTACTTCACCTGTAATATATAGAAGAAGCAAAGCCAGCAATGGATAAAGCCAGTAAACCAGAGTCGTTTTGTAATAGAGTATTCTATAACTCTTGTTATACATATCTGCCCAGATCTCGACATATTCCACAACAGACAGAATGAATACTACCAAGACAAGCAAATGAATGTACCATGTGCCCTTGATATCATTTTTCTTGCTGACACATGTCATTAGAATAATCGTCGCAAGGATAATCAGCGTTATGTAATTAGTAAAAATATAGTCAAGTATTACTTTCATACGGCAATTATAACACAATGTCTCCGCAGTTTGTAAATAAAGCATCAACGAATTTGACTACTTCACCTTTTTGTGATACCGTATCCGAGGCGGGTTTTTGCCCAGCGAGATACATTCGGAGGCACATATGAATATTGAAGCAAAGATAGCAAGTGAACTTAAGGTTGAGGTATGGCAGGTTGAGGCTGCAGTTCAGCTTATAGACGAGGGAAATACCATTCCGTTTATCGCTCGTTACCGTAAAGAAAAAACAGGTGTACTTAACGACGAGCAGCTCCGTACCTTAAATGAAAGGCTTACTTATTTAAGAAATCTTGAGGAAAGAAAAGAGCAGGTTATAGCTTCTATAGAGGAGCAGGGCAAGCTGACGGACGAACTGAAGGATAAAATCCTGAAGGCTGAAGCTCTTGTTACTGTTGAAGACCTCTACAGACCATATAAGCAGAGAAAAAAGACCAGAGCTGACATAGCACGTGAAAAGGGGCTCGAGGGTCTTTCAAATATCATCCTTCTTCAGATGACAGATCACGACATAAGGAAGGATGCAGAAAGCTTTATAGATGAAGAAAAAGGTGTTGCTGATGTCGATGCTGCTATAGCCGGAGCTAAAGACATCATTGCCGAAGGAATTTCCGATGAGGCAGATTACAGAACCATAATAAGAAAGATTACCGAGAAGAACGGTTTCATATCATCCAAAGCAAAGGATGCAGAGGCTGAATCGGTTTACGAGAATTATTATGATTTCAAGCAGCCTGTAGACAAGCTGACAGATTATCAGATCCTCGCTCTCAATCGTGGTGAAAAGGAGAAATTCCTGACAGTTAAGCTGGAAGCACCTGAAGAAGATATAATCAGATATCTTAAGAACAACACAATAACAAGTGATAATGAATTCACAACTCCATATCTCATGGAAGCGATTGAAGACTCATATTCCAGACTCATAGCCCCGTCCATAGAGCGTGAGATACGTTCCGCGCTTACTGAAAGAGCTGAGGACAGTGCTATAACGGTATTCGGCAAGAATCTTCACCAGCTTCTTATGCAATCGCCGGTTGCCGGTCATACGGTACTTGGCTGGGATCCTGCCTTCAGAACAGGATGTAAGCTTGCCGTAGTTGATCCTACAGGCAAGGTGCTTGATACAGCAGTTGTCTTCCCTACTGCTCCTACAAATGAAATGAAGATAAAAGCTGCAAAGGAAAAGGTAAAGCAGCTTATAAAGAAATATGGCATAACACTTATATCCATAGGAAATGGAACGGCCAGCCGTGAATCCGAGCTTATCGTAGCCGAACTCCTGAAAGAAATTCCTGAAAAGGTAAGCTATGTCATAACAAATGAAGCAGGTGCTTCTGTTTACTCAGCCAGCAAGCTGGCAACAGAGGAATTCCCTAATTTCGACGTAGGTCAGCGTAGTGCCGCTTCCATAGCAAGACGAGTACAGGACCCACTTGCAGAACTTGTAAAGATTGATCCTAAGTCCATAGGTGTAGGCCAGTATCAGCATGACATGAATCAGAAGAAACTCGGAGATGCACTTTCAGGTGTAGTTGAAGACTGCGTTAACAGTGTAGGTGTAGACCTTAATACAGCTTCCGCACCACTAATGGAGTACATATCAGGAATAAACAAAACTATAGCAAAGAATATAGTTACCTATCGTGAAGAGAACGGAAGCTTCAAGGAAAGAAAGGATCTTCTGAAAGTACCTAAGCTTGGACCGAAAGCTTACGAGCAGTGCGCGGGATTCATGAGAATCTCCGGTGGAAAGAATCCTCTTGATAATACAGGAGTTCATCCGGAGAGTTATACGGCAGCAATGAGCCTCCTGAAAGAATGTAATGTAGATATGAATTCTGTTAAGGAAGGCGCTGTAGTATTCGTACAGGATTATAAGAAGATGGCTGAAAAGCTTGGAGTAGGTGAGCCTACACTCCGTGACATAGTAAAAGAGATCTCCTCACCGGGCCGTGACCCAAGAGAAGACCTCCCACCTGTAGTTCTCAGAAGCGACGTCCTTGAGATGAAAGACCTTCAGGAAGGTATGATACTCAAGGGAACCGTCCGCAATGTTATAGATTTCGGAGCTTTCGTAGATATAGGCGTTCACCAGGACGGCCTCGTACATATATCTCAGCTCACGAAGAAGAAATTCGTAAAGCACCCACTCGATGTTGTCAGCGTTGGAGATATCGTAGAAGTAAAGATACTTTCAGTAGATGAAAAGAAGAAGCGTATATCGCTTTCTATGATACTGTAATACAAAAAACGGCTGTATTACAGACATGTACACGAGAAACCCTCTGAGGCCGCCGGTACTTAATGAGTAGGCACATAGTGTCTACGAATTTAGTACCGCTGCGTGACGAAGCGGAGCCGAGAGGCGTGTTTCGAGTGTATATAGTCTATAATACAGCCGTTAATTATTTTTCAGGATTCTTAACTTATCATATAACTGATCATTTAACTGATCATCGAACCGGCTTCAATGCTCTGATCCTCAACAGTAAGAAGTGAAAGCCCACCGTTACTGTCTTCTGCGCAGAGAAGCATTCCTTCTGAAAGAACTCCTGCAAGCTTGACAGGCTTAAGGTTTGTTATAACAACTACCTTCTTGCCCTTCATAACCTCAGGCGGATAGTATTTTTTGATTCCGGATACTATCTGAAGAACTCTTCCGGCTATCTGAACCTGTGAACAGATAAGCTTGTTTGAGTTTGCAACCTCTTCACATGAAATGATTTCACCTATCTGAAGCTGCATCTTATCGAATTCCTCTATAGTAATCTCCTGCTTCTTGATGTTATCAAGTGAAGGGATTACTGCCGGTTTCTCTTCTTCCTTCTTAGGCTTCTTCTCTACTTCAGGTTCAGGTTCCGGTGCAGGGAACTTTATAGCAAGTTCTTCAAGCTTCTTCTCTACGTCTATTCTTGCGAAAAGAATCTCAGGAGCATCAGTTACTCTGTTACCTGAAGGATAAAGTCCAAATGTACCGAGCTCTGTAACCTTTCTCTTCTCTGTTGAAAGCTGCTTAACTATTCTGTCTGATGTCTCAGGCATGAACGGCTCAAGAAGTGAAGCGCCTATGGTTATACTCTCAACAAGATTGTAGAGAACAGTTGCAAGTCTGTCCTGCTCGCCCTCTTCCTTTGCAAGAGCCCAAGGCATAGTCTCATCTATATATTTATTGCATCTCTTAAAGAGATTGAATACCTCTGTTATAGCATCAGCAACTCTGAGTTTATCCATGCACTGATTAACCTTGATACGTGCATCCATTACAGTCTTCTTCAGGTCTTCATCAACATCAGCATTTACGCCCTTGTTCATTACAACACCGTCGAAATACTTATTAACCATTGAAACTGTTCTGTTTACAAGATTTCCAAGTGTATTTGCAAGATCAGAATTGATTCTCTCTATGAGGAGCTCCCATGATACAACGCCATCATTTTCGAAAGGCATCTCATGAAGCACGAAGTAACGTACAGCATCCACTCCGAACTCAGCTACCATATCATCAGCATAGAGTACATTTCCTCTGGACTTACTCATCTTTCCATCACTCTGAATGAGCCATGGATGACCGAACACCTGCTTTGGGAGCGGAAGGTCGAGTGCCATGAGCATAATCGGCCAGTAAATAGTATGGAAACGAAGTATGTCCTTACCTATAAGGTGAAGATCTGCAGGCCAGTACTTCTTGAAGAGCTCATCGCTTGCTCCGTCAACGTCATATCCAAGACCTGTGATATAGTTTGAAAGCGCATCTATCCAAACATATACAACGTGCTTAGGATCAAAGTCTACAGGTATACCCCACTTAAATGATGTTCTTGAAACGCAGAGATCCTGAAGACCCGGCTTAAGAAATGTATTGATCATTTCATTTTTTCTTGCCTCTGGCTGTATGAATTCAGGATGATCTTCGATGTACTTGATAAGTCTTGGAGCATACTTGCTCATCTTGAAGAAATAAGCTTCCTCCTCGGCCGGTTTTACTTCACGACCACAGTCAGGGCACTTTCCATCAACAAGCTGACTTTCAGTCCAGAATGACTCACAAGGAGTGCAATAAAGTCCTGAATACTTTCCCTTATATATATCGCCCTTTTCATAGAGCTTTCTGAATATCTTCTGAACCTGTTTTTCGTGATCTGCATCAGTAGTTCTGATAAAACGATCATAAGAAGTATTCATGAGATCCCATATTCTCTTTATTTCGCCGGCTATTTCATCAACATACTCCTTAGGAGTAGAAAGATTCTCGAAAGCCTTTGTTTCAATCTTCTGACCGTGCTCATCTGTACCTGTCATGAAACGTACATCAAAGCCCGTGAATCTCTTATATCTTGCTATACTGTCCGCAAGAACGATCTCGTAGGTATTGCCTATATGAGGCTTACCGGATGCATACGCGATCGCAGTTGTAATGTAGTAAGGTCTCTTTGCCATACTTCTGTCCCCTTTCTTTTAACCCCTTTATTGATTAAACCCACCCGATATGCAGGTGGGTTTTATCTTCATTAATTAATACGCTTCAATGTCAGTATTACTATACTACTTTAAGTTTGAAACGTGTTATATCTTCTTCTGATTCAGCAATCTCAATCTCACCGCCGAGATTTCGTATCTTCTCATCGAAATCCTCATAACCACGGAGTACATACTTTATCTCATCTATGTATGAATATCCGTCGGCTGCAAGTCCTGCTATAACAAGTGCCGCTCCTGCCCTGAGGTCGGATGCAGTAAGCATGGCTCCCGTGAATCTTGGAACACCGCTTATGATGGCAGTATTTCCTTCAACCCTTATGTTAGCTCCCATCTTATTGAGCTCGGAAACATATCTGAAACGATTCTCAAATATGCTTTCAGTAACTATGCTGGTTCCTGTTGCAAGTGAAAGCGTCACTGCCATCTGAGCCTGCATATCTGTCGGGAATCCCGGATAAGGAAGAGTCTTGATATGAGTGGACTTAAGGTCACCGTCCGCCATGACTCTTACACTGTCATCATATTCTATAACCTTTGCTCCCATTTCAGTGAACTTGGATGAAATGGATTCAAGGTGCTTCGGAATTACGTTCTTAATAAGTATGTTGCCTCGTGTAGCAACAGACATAGCCATAAATGTACCGGCCTCGATCTGATCCGGTATTATGGAGTATTCAGAACCATGAAGTCTCTGGACTCCTCTGATACGAATGACATCTGTACCTGCGCCCTTGATGTTCGCACCCATCGAGTTAAGGAAGTTAGCCACATCAACTATGTGCGGTTCCTTCGCAGCATTCTCGATAGTTGTCTTGCCTTCAGCAAGAACAGCCGCAAGCATGATATTGATAGTTGCTCCTACGGAAACGGTATCAAGGTATATATGAGAACCTATGAGCTTCTCAGCTCTTGCAACGATCTTACCGCCGCTTATGATGCTTACGTCAGCACCAAGCTTCTCAAATCCCTTGATATGGAGATCTATAGGTCTTGCACCTATATCACAACCACCCGGAAGGGCAACATCAGCGTATCTATATTTACCGAGCAGCGCACCAATAAGATAGTATGATGCTCTTATTCTTCTTATATATTCGTCATCAACAGAAAGATTCTCATCTGAAAGTATACCCTTGGCACATATTCTGACTGTATGCCTGTCAATATACTCAACAGTAGCACCGATATTCTCGATTGCTTTAAGAAGTGTCCTAGTATCGCTTACGAAAGGTACATTTTCGATGATACATACATCATCTGTCATGACTGTAGCAGCAAGTATGCCAAGTGCGGCATTCTTAGCGCCGGCGATGACCACTTCTCCCTCAAGTGGCTTACCGCCCTTAATCACATACTGTTCCATCTAAACAAATGCTCCTAATCTCGGTCTGAAAACCCCTATCTGTTTTTCAAACCTACGTAATCCGTTGAATTATAACACAAAAAAATTCCAGAGTAAACCACATTTATTCATAAAAATACGCCTCCTCATTGACTTGAAAAAATGTCTATGCACCTGACTATTTATCAGCTTCACAGTAAATGCATCTGTAGACTCTGTTTTTCTCATCAGTCAGTTTGAATATATGAGGTATTCCAGGTTCGATGGCCGTGATGCATCTCGGATTTCTGCATTTCTTGATATTTACAAGCTCTCTCGGAAGATCGACCTTCTTCTTTTCAATAGTCTCTCCATCCTTGATTATGCTGACCGTTACATCAGGATCAATATATCCTATAACATCAAGATTGATATCATATGACATATCTATCTTTATGATATCCTTCTTGCCCATCTTCTGTGATTTTACGTTCTGGATTAATGCAACGCTGCAGTCAAGTTCGCCAAGGCCCAGATCCTTATAAATCTGCATTGCCTTTCCCGCTGTTATATGGTCCAGCACTATACCGTTCTGTATGCTATCTATCTTCATATTTTATCTCTCTTCTCTATTATTATGCTTACACAATGTAAACTGCATTTAGCCATCTGTTCAATAAACTATAATCTGCAACCAGGAGAACCAACCCAGTGGTTACTGTATCTGCAACAGTTTCAGTATCAGTGCCATGCGGACGAACTTTCCGTTCATGACCTGTCGGAAGTATGCTGCTCTCGGGTCCTTATCCACATTTACACTTATCTCATTTACACGAGGAAGCGGATGAAGTATGACCATGTCCTTTTTAGCAGGTACAAGCTTCTTCTCATCGAGTATGTAAGTATCCTTGAGTCTTACATAATCAGCCTCGTTGAAGAATCTCTCTCTCTGAACTCTGGTCATATAGAGCATATCAAGATTTGGCATTGCATCTTCAAGGCTCGTCACTTCCTCATACGGAATACCTGCAGGTTCAACAACCTCTGATATAATGTAGTCAGGAATCTTAAGCTCCTTTGGTGAGATAAACACAAACTTGATTCCCTTATAACGTGACATTGCTTTTACAAGTGAATGTACCGTTCTTCCGAACTTAAGATCTCCGCAGAGACCTACCGTCATATCGGAAAGTCTTCCTTTTTCTCTCTGAATAGTCAGAAGATCCGTAAGTGTCTGAGTAGGATGATTGTGTCCACCATCTCCTGCATTTATGATGGGAACCGGCGAATACATTGATGCAAGAAGCGGTGCACCTTCATTCGGATGACGCATTGCTATTATATCTGCAAAACAGCCAACCACTCTTACTGTATCTTCAATACTTTCGCCCTTACTCACTGAAGAAGAAGAGGCTTCTGAAAAACCTACAACTGAGCCGCCGAGCTCCAGCATAGCCGATTCAAAACTGAGCCTTGTTCTTGTGCTCGGCTCATAGAAAAGAGTCGCTATCTTTTTGCGCTTACATTTTTCTGCATACGCATCTCTGTCCTTGATTATGTCCTGAGCAAGAGTAAGTATCTCATCCAGCTCTTCAACGGAAAGATCCATGGGATCTATAAGATGTTTCATATTTTAAAAACCTCCAAGTATTATTCAGCGTCAGGATTGACTACATTTCCACCGTACTTCTTTTTATAATTATCGATACAGTGTTCTATTATACGAATAGCTTCAACAGCATCCTGAACTTCATCAACTCTTGTCTCTTTACCTTCAAGATTCTTATAAACAGTGAAGAAATGCTGTATTTCATCAAATACATGCCTTGGCAGTTCCTTGATATCTGTATAACAGTTGTATGTAGGATCGCCATAAGGGACTGCTATGATCTTCTCATCACCAAGTCCGCTGTCAAGCATCTTCATAACTCCGATCGGATAAGTCCTTACCAGAGTAAGAGGCTGTATATTTTCGGTACAGAGAACAAGCACATCCAGTGGGTCATGGTCATCGCCAAGAGTTTTAGGTATAAATCCATAATTCGCAGGATAATGAGTAGCTGTGTAAAGCACTCTGTCCAGCATGAGCATTCCTGTTTCTTTGTCCAACTCATACTTCATATTACTGCCCCTGCTTATCTCAATAACCGATACAAAGTCCGTAGGAAATATTCTTTTATCATCAATATCATGCCATATATTCATATGAGCCTCCTATTTTCTAAGAAAAGCGGCAGGTTTTAATACCTGCCGCCAATGATTATAATATCAAGCATGTCGCGAGCGACATGCGACGCGCCGAGCGCGAGTTGCGCAGCAACGTTCCTATCCGCGCGAGTGCGCATCCCCCGGAGGGCTTAATAGGAAACGCAGTTTCCTATTATTTTAATAAGGGTTATTTGGATTATATCCGCCACCCTGATTAGGGTCATAATATCCCTGATTCATATTCTGCTGATTAGGATCATAGTAGCCCTGATTCATCTGCTGGTTAGGGTCATAATATCCCTGTCCGCCGGCATTTGGATCATAATAGCCCTGATTCTGAGGCTGCTGAGGTGTAACTGAAACTCTTTCGCCTGTTGCAGGATCATAATATCCAGCTGGCTGTGCAGGCTGAACCGGCTGATCAGGATTGAATCCATATCTAGGATCATTGTTGAAACCGGAAGGTCCGTTCATGATAACATTGCCACCGCCGTATCCAGGACCTCTTAAGCTGTGGAACAGCTCAGCGTATGTCTGATATATATATGGATTTACATAGAACAATGCAAGGATTCCGCAGGTAAGTGCCGAAAGAAGTGCCCATCCTATGAATGAAAGCTCAAGTATAAATGTATCGAACTTGTTACCATCCATCATCTGCTTACTGCGCTCAAATGCCTCTTTATAATCCATACCCGGATTCTCTGTAAGAAGATAATCTATCATGTAATACTCATAACTCTTGATGATACCAGGAATTATGAAAAGGAGTGACCACAGGAATATGAAAAGATTCTTAAGGAACATAGTCTTAACTACATTACCATATGATCCGCTCTTAAATACGAAACCTACTTCTTTAATCTCAGCTTTTGTGAGTGAATTAAGTGCGAAGAATCTTCTACATCCAACAAGGAGTGGATTAAATACAAAGATTGATAATGCAATACCTATAAGCATCGCAATAAGCACTGCTATAAGAATAGCTATAAGGACTGAAGAATCAATGTCTCCGTTCTGATACTGTTGAGTATTGCTGGAAAATCCCGAAGTACCGCCTGATGATCCTCCTGCTACAATTCCTGTAATGAAAGCAACAAGCACGCACATCCAGTAATTATTCTTAAATGCGGCTTTTGCCCTGTCTTTAAGGTAAGCTCTGTTCATGAAATACCTCCTCTTAACCTCTTTCCATATTTGATTGTTTCTTTCGAAACAGCCATGAACATTATAATATATATATCACATCATTTGCAAGAAAATGTATCGAAAACTACCAAGTCTTTCCGTTCCACTGATTGCCGCCGCTGCCGCCCTGATCTTCGCCACCGCCGCCATCGTCGTTGTTGCCTCTCTGTTCGTTCATCTCATTCTGAGTATCATTTCTTTCCTGCATATTTTCGCGTTTCTGATCATTCAGCTGTTCCTGAATTTCCTTCTCGCGACTGTTAGATCCGCCACTGTTGCCGTCCTGATTCTGATCCTGATCCTGGTCCTGATCATTCTGATCATCCTGATTCTGATCCTGGTCATCCTGATCTTCATCATCCAGATCCTGCATGAGTTCCTGAATCATCTTGTCTATATCCTGCTTCAGCTGTTCAGCTTCCGGGTCATGTCCGTCAGTGCCCTTAGGATCAGCACATCCCTGTTCAGTCAGAACTTCTCTTGCTGCAAGCAGCTGGCTTATAACCTTCTTGACTTCCTTCTGATTCTCATGATCAATATGATCAAAATCTATCTTCTGAAGCATGGCCAACGCAAGATTAACCCTGATATCACATTCTTTACCCTCAGGTATGTAGTGATTGAGCGCCTTATTATAATCTACTATCGCCTCATCGTACTCACCCTTCTGGTAATGAACGTTTCCTGAGTTGTAGTAAGGAAGATATCCTTCGTTTATATTTCCGACCTTAAGAATATCCGGAATGCCGCCATTAAAAATACCCTTATTATATTCCGAGAGGAATACAGCATTCATGAAGAATCTGGCAACTATCATAACAGCGAGAACAATTATAACAAGACATGCTATATCAGTAACAAGCATAGCATTCCTTGCTTCGCTGCGGGTATCTATAAACCCAAATACTCTGTCCTCATCTTCTTCTTTCTTATTCACTTTTTTCTTTGTATCTTTATCTGCCATAATCCATTTCCTTAAATGTCCGTATGATTACAGTCTTCCCTTACGGATATATAATACGAACTCAAACATCAAAAGCAGTATAAGTGGAAAAACATAAAAATAGTATGTATCCTCATAGGTTACGCCCTTTCCCTCATCCACTATGGACTTGGTTGAAGCCAAAATACTGCTGAGAACATAATCTATATTATTCATTCTCTCCATATGAACATAGTCTATCTGCATGTCATCCGCTATGGACTGAAGGTTTTTCTCGTCTATCTTAGAATAAGCATCCTGATAGGTAGTAGGATCCTTGATATAACTATAGCTATCCTTCATCCTGCCGCCTTTTTCAGTGCCGTATCCCATGACAGCACCACCATCGACATACTTCTCATAATCTGCAAATGACATAAGCTGCGAATCATCAGTAATCTCGCCGTCACTTATGAAGAAAACAACCGTCATTCTTCCGTCCTTTTTGGATGAAGAAACAAGAAGATCCATCATGTCTTTCTCCATGACGTTCAGATTACTTCCTTTAGCGTAGTATCTGCTCGGCGAGGATATAGTTGAAAATGCATCGAGTACATTTGAACTGTCCTGCGTAAATGGAGCCAGTACCTGTGAACGGTTATCAAATCTGATAAGTGCAAAATTACTTCCGTCAAGCTGATCGATTATATGCTGAGTATCTCTCATGACAGCATCCATTCTCGGCTTACTGTTCACATCATCAGCCCACATACTTATAGTTGTGTCAACAACAAACAGAACATCAAGATTCTTCATCTCGACATCTGCATTGTAATCCTTACGCATAGGTCTGGCATTGATAATAAATACAAGCACAAATATAGCCAGTATCCTGAGCATCATAGACACTTTATATATGAATTTGGTTTTTCTCCTGATAACTCCGAAAGCAAGCAGCGCATATATTATGAAAAGCACTGTTCCCACAAGAATCTCAGGAAGTATAGGATTAGTTATCATATTACAAGTGCAACTCCCAATGTAAAGAATATTACAAGTGAAATGAATAGTACTATAGCCGGAGTCTTCGGCTGATCTATAGGTTTACGGACAATTATCTCATCAACCTCCATAGCCTCTTCCTGCTGAATATCCTGTACGATATCCTTGACTGTAAGAGTCTCGCTTTCTTTATAGAACTTGCCATTTGTACTCTCAACAGCCTTCTTGAATTCGTTCAGCTCTGTCTCGTAATCACCTATGTTTGAGCCGCTGTCGAAGGACTCTTTATTCGGAAAGATTCCAAATACAACTACATGATTCTTCTTGCAGAGATCTGCAGCCTCATCAACCTCCAGGAGAGGTTTTGCCCTTTCCTGCTGGTCATTATCAGTAGACATGATTATGATTCTGGTCCTCTCAGCATCATCAATATGAGGAAAGCTGTAAAGACAGGATGCAAGTCCCTCACCTATAAGACTGCTTCCCTTTGTAATATTATTTACAACAGTTCCCGCGTCATAATACTCAAGCTCTTCACTCAGCTCAAGATATCTGTCATACTGATCATCCGGAATCTCACTTACATACTGGTAGTCTCCGAAGTAAGACATGAATTCCTTCTGAAGTTCGAAATATTCTTTGATGTCTTCAAGCTTCTGAATAACGAAATCATAATCATCAGTCATCGGAACATAAAGAACCGTTGAAGTATTGAAGATTGCTATTCCGAACCTGTCTCCGTCCAGTCCTCTGACAACGTCTTCAAGATTGTCAACGAGCGATTCATTTAACGCAAAGATAGAATAAGACACATCCATGCAGAGGAAGATGTCCCTCTTCTTTACACCGTTATTCATGGTCTCAATCTTTGAAGGTCTGGCCATAAGATAGAGGGATGACAGAAGTGACATCCCGAGAGCCAGCTCCATAATTACCGTAATAACAAGTCTTATGATCTTTATTTTTTTGTATTCAGGAAGTTCCTTGACTATACTGGTATTCGCTGCCTTTATGCCGCCCTTATAAGCCTTCTTACTTCTTATAATGTGTAATGCTGCGACACCCAGAACAACTATCGGAATACCTATAGAAAGGAACAGAGGATATCTTAATACCATGTACTGATCACCTCTCTGGTTCTTCTCATAGACGCCATGATGTCTGCCTGTGTATATTTTGCAAACTCAGGTTCATAATATTCAGTAACAAGCAGGGTAAGTGATGGAAGGCCGAGCTCGGATATCTCAGAAAGCGTATAATCCTGAACCTTAAGTTTCGTTACCTCATATACGAACATCCTGATGATACGGCTCATCTTCTGATAACCATGTCGCACAGTAGTCCTGCTGTTTACGACATCATACTCAACCTTGTCCAGCTGAGCCATATATTTTCTTTTAATAGTTACAAGATCCGCACCCTTCGGCTTCATGATCTTAGGCTTCTTCTCATCCTTCTTGTTGAAAAGCGGTTTCAGCTTCCTCTTTACAAGAATATGAATTATTACAGCTGCGACTACTGCAACAGCCGCAACTATCAGCCACCAGAACATAAATGCATATGGATCCTGAAGACTAACCGATGTTTTCATATCTATGCCTTTCAAAAAGCTCGACAATATTGTCAATTATCTCATCTTCATTTTTAATAGTCGTCATGCCAACTTTATATCTCTTGAAAATCTCTTCCATCTCAGCATTATGGCGGTCCCTGTTTCTCTTCTCTGCTTTAAAAAGAAGATTGCTGTGAAGGAACATGGAATCCGCATATCGTCCTGCCTCGACATCAAATACATTTTCACCATGAAGATATGCATCGTCGATATTGATGATCATTACATCGTTATTATACGTAAGCTTCTTCAGGAGCTTCTCATCAAGTCCCCTGACTCCGGCCATGTCCGTAATAACGAAGACCACCATATTTCTTCTTATATTCTCAGTCACGTAATCAAGAACCTGCGCAATACTGTACTTTGGTTCCTTCTTGATGGTCTCTGCATATCGGTTCATTACATTTTCAAAATGAACATTTCCCGAACGGAAATATGTATAATCATATCCCTTATCGATACTGTGTATCAGCGCAAAGTCATCACCATGACGGTCGATCAGGAAAGCGATGGTACCCAGAGTAGTTATCGCGATATCCATCTTCGAAGCACCGACTGACGTATCGGCCAGCATCCTGCTTCCTCCATCACAGACAAAAAGAATGTTATGCTTCTTCTCAGCTATATAACGTCTTATAAGCATCTTTCCGGTTTTAGAGGATGCCTTCCAGTCTATGTCCTTGACATTGTCGCCATATGCATATTCTCTGAGGTCATCAAAATCAAGACTTCTTCCCCTGTAAATGGAACGAAACTCGCCCGACAGGAGGTTGGAAGACTTCTTGCTTGAATAAAGCGCAACCTGAGATCTTATTTTTGTAAGATAATCATAATTCATACGATGTCCTCATTACGGAGTAGGTATAGCTCCTACAATCTTATCTATAATAGTCTCAACCTCAATGCTGTCAGCTATTGCAGCGTAATTGAGCTCTATTCTGTGACGGAGTATCTGGTGACGCATAAGCTTTACATCATCCGGAGTAACATATGTTCTTCCGTATATAAGAGCTACTGCCTTTGCGATATTAAGGAATGCTATGGAAGCACGTGGGCTGGCACCCATTCTTACATATCTGCTGTAATCCTCTGACAGAACCTTCTCTGTGTTTCGTGTTGCATTTACAATAAATGAAATGTACTGCTTTACGGAATTATCTACATATACCTTTCTGGTTATCTGCTGAACATTATCAATGTCCTTAACAAGAAGAGTAGGTTCTGTTCTTACGAATGCACCCTGCTCTATACGGTTGAGGATTTCAGTTTCCTCTTCAGGAGTAGGATATGTAATCTTCTCTTTGATAATGAAACGGTCTGTCTGTGCCTCTGAAAGAAGGTATGTACCTTCCTGCTCTATAGGGTTCTGAGTAGCTATAACGATGAATACGTCATCTGGCATGTTGTAAGTAACACCACCTATAGTAACCTGTCTTTCCTGCATGGCCTCAAGCATGGCACTCTGTGTTTTTGCACTTGAACGGTTTATCTCATCAAGAAGTACGAAGTTTGCAAAAACAGGGCCCTTCTGAGTTTCGAACTGACCTGTTACCTGATTGTAAACCTGAGTTCCTATGATATCACTCGGAAGAAGGTCCGGTGTACACTGAATACGGGAGAACTTTCCGTTTACAGCATCAGATATTGCCTTTGCTGCAGTTGTTTTAGCAAGTCCCGGAACGGACTCAACAAGTATATGTCCATCTGCAAGAACACCTGCTATAAGACTGAGCTTAAGCCCCTGCTGACCTACGACCTTGCTGTCATAGTATTTGGAAAGTTTGGTGACTACGTCCTGTGCGTAATCAAATTCTTCTTGTGTTATGTTACTCTTCTGTTCCATGTGATCCTCCATAGTTATGATTCAGACGATTATTCCGTATTATATCCCCTCGAAAACGCGGCTGTCGTCAAGGGTTTTCTCGGGCAATAATACGGCATAATCTGTCAACTAAAATAATATATGTTTATTCAAATGTCCATGAATCGTGACATGCACGGCGAATTACCTTATCAGTGAAGTGTATCGTATTCGGCGATGTAGCGGCGGGTGTAGTCGGCGTCGGATGGGCAGTCAAGGTATTCACGGCCGTATTTCTGACGGGTCTCATCACCTTTTCCGGTGATGAGTATGACTGTTGGTTCTGTCACTTCCATAATAGCTTTATGAATAGCTTCTCCCCTGTCCTCTATCATCTCGTAAGGACAGCCCTCGCGTTCGACGTACTGTGCTATATCCCTGGAAATCTGTTCCACAGGTTCTTCACCCGGATCCTCTGCAACCAGATAAACCTTATCTGAATATCTGCCTGACAGCGTACCGAGATGTTCTCTTCTCTGATATGCTTTATACCCCGGACAGCCGAATATGGTTTCAATTTTAAATCCCGGATATTCGGAAAGCGTCGACTCATACAGTTTCTCAAAAGACAGCTTATTGTGGGCGTAATCTACTATGGCAACAACCTTTCCATCCTTGGATGAAAAAAGCTCCATACGTCCCTTTGATCTTGCAGTCTTAAGCCCTTCATATATGAACTCTTCAGGGATATTATATTCATTTGCAGTTGCAATGGCCGCAAGTGCATTTTCAACATTGAAAAGTCCCGGCATGGTCAGCATGAATTCTCTGTCGAACCTATCGCATTTTACTTTGAAATGAATTCCATCCGTTTTCTTCTCTATGTCATAACCTATAATATCCGGAATTATGCCCGAACCGGATTCGGCATCCGCTAATGAAGCATCTTTTCCGTCATATATCTTAAATGTAACGATCTTTTTTGTCAGCCCGGAATCATATGCTTTTTTCGCTGCATCCATTATCCTGTCTGCTTCGTCTGCTCCAAGATTGATCACTGATGTCTCTGACTGAGCAAAAATCCTGAGCTTCGACTCAAAATAATCCTCGAAGGTCGGATGTTCTATATCACTGATATGATCCTCTGATATATTCATGAAGATTCCGACATCGAATCTTATCTTATCAACTCTGTCATACTTCAGAGCCTGTGAGGAAACCTCCATGGTAAAGTAATCTATTCCGGAATCAACAGCATTTCTGAAATGATACTGAAGCTCCATATTCTCAGGAGTAGTTATATGAGATTCAAACTCCTCCACTCCGTCATATAAGTCTATGGATGAGGTAATGGCTGTTACTTTGCCGCCTTTACTCTCTTCATAAAGATCAAGTATATTCTTTACGTAATAAGCAGTTGTCGACTTTCCCTTTGTACCGGTTATTCCTGTAAGGCGAAGCTTCTCAGAAGGAGAATCGTAAAAGAAATCCGACAGATAAGGCATAGCCTTTCTTATATCACTTACTATTATATAAGGAATGCTGACTACATTTTCGCCTGTTTCAGAAATATCGAATCTCTTTTCAGCAACGTATGCTACAGCGCCGCTTTCCGCTGAGTCAGCAAGATACTGTGACTTGAAATGCGCACCCTTACAAACAAACAGGGTACCATCCGCTGCCTCTTTGGAATTATAAGTAAGTCCTTTAACCGAAGTCTCATCCCCGTCTTCTATATTTGATTCTGTAAGAAGCCCTGCATCCTGAAGTAGCTTCTTGTAATCACATAATCTTTTTATACTGATATTCACATCTTTCTCCATGTGTAACAGAAAATATCACTCTATTCGTAATACTTCTTATATTTATTGTAATGGCTGTAATGCTGCTTAAGCATTCTGAGATTTCTTACCGGACTGTCCTCACCCTTCATGAAGAGCGGGTTCACGTACTTGCCTTCCTTAAGAAGTCTTTCTAGTTTTTCCTTATTAAGCGGATCATGCACATACTTTAAAGCAACCGCTTTCGGAACTACCAGCCAGAGATGTTCTTCCTTCGCTGTTTCATATGGAAGGTCAACACCATGAATATACTCCTCAACGAAGTACTTGGCAACATTGAAACCTGATCCGGTAACATAGTAATTTGATCTGCCCTGTCTGGTATTTATTTCAAAGAATTTATATTTGCCATCACGGCTGTCATATTTGATATCAAAATTAGAAAATCCTATATAATGAAGATCTTCAAGGAGTGCCTTCACCTTTTCCATAAGCTCTTCCTGTGGCTCGGTAATGATAACCGCATGATTGCCCTTTCCGTGAGGAGTATGCTCCTCAAGAAGAACATGTCCGAGGCACATCATCTTAACCTTTCCATTTCTGTCTGAATAGGAAGTAAGCACTCTCATGTACTCATCATTTCCTGGGATTGTATCCTGAATGATGAGACTGTCTTCGTAGCCTGCTTCATATATATCTTTTATGACTTCTCTCATCTTCTTTTCATCAGGAATCAGATAAACCTTTTCCTGTGTAGGAAATTCATGTTCCCAATAATTTATGCCGTTTGAAGGCTTAAGGATTACAGGATAAGAGAATTCAAGAACCGGCGCCGTTACATTTCCGTCTGCAGGATAATCTTCTTTATGGTAAATGTATGTATCAGGATAATCTATCCCATGCTTATCACAAAGCGAATAGAAAAGTTCCTTCTGCTGGAGACTGTCCATAAGCTCAAAATCTATATATGGTGCAATGGCATTCTCAGGAAATTCATCCTTATGCTTACTGATAAGTGCTACATAAGAATCACCGCAGCCTATAGTCAGAACTTTCTTGTCACTGTTTCTCTTACAGAAGGTTCTTACTGCCTTCATGAATATTTCATCAGTATCTATCTTTTCATTTGCATGGTATATGGTTATCTTGCTTCCGCAGCTCGGTCCATTTGCATATTTACCAAAAACATGTGACTGTACCTGATACTGTTCATAAAATGCACGTGCCACACTGTAGGTATTAATGTCTCCGCCAAAAAGCATTGGCACGAATTCAGCTTCTTTAAATGTCATAAACTATCGCCTCTTTATCTGGAAATAAACTCCGTAAATCCCGCCTATTATAACACAATTTTTAACTGTTGGCATCCGCATAATAAAATGTTAAAATTTTTTTGAAACCTTTTTTATTGTATGCCGGTATTATGCATATAAACAAGAAAAAATATGGCAGCGTTCACAGCGCCATAGGATAAGAAAAAGGAGAAAACAATATGAGAAAGATAAGAACAAAAAAAGTCAGCATATTGATAGTTTCAGCACTCCTCGGTATGACTCTTCTTGCCGGATGCGGAGATAAGGCTGCTTCCACTAACAAGAGGGACGAATACTCCGAGATGTATTATGAATCCACAACCGCTGCAGATTATAAAAACGGTCTCACATATGACGGAGATTATGATGCTGCGTATGAAGCAGCTTATGGTTCAGATGATGTAGATTATGAGCCTGCGTACGACGAAGCTGCTGATTATGAAGAAAACTATGATGAGCCGGGCGATAAGGGCGGTTCAACAGGAACTGATAAGGAACAGTCTACCAACAAGATTGATACCGAGAAGCTTGTATATCGCTGCAATCTCCAGATACAGACACTTGAATATGACAAGACAGTTTCTGATTTCAAAACATTTTTAAAGGATTGCAACGGATTCCTTGAAGCTGAGAATTCATATATCAACAACAAGTCATATTACAATGAAGAGAAACTTCATACATACACAGCTACCGTTCGAATCCCTTCAGACAAATACGAAGAGTTCGTAAGCAAATCCGACGGACTTGGCGAGATCATAAGCAAAACTCAGAATGTCACCAATATGTCTCAGGAATATTCAGACCTCTCAGTTCAGCTCGATGTTCTTGCAGCAGAAAGAGCAAGTTACGTAGAGATGCTTAAGCAGGCTAAGGATCTTGATGACATGGACAATATCCTCATCATCACAGACAAGATCACAGACATAGATATTCAGGTTGCTCAGATCAAGACAAGACTTAATGGAATAGATAATGATGTAGCATACAGCTATGTTGATGTATCAATCAAAGAAGTAAAGGAATACGTAACTGATCCTGAACCGGAAGATACATTTGGAACAAGATTCACAAGAGAAGTTAAGTCAGCTTGGAAGAAATTCTTCTACGGACTTCAGAACTTCGCAATCTGGTTCGTATCATCCCTTCCTACACTTATAATTCTCTTCCTTATAGGCTTCGGAGCATGGAAGCTCATCATAAAGAGAATCATCAAGAAGGCAAAGGCAAACAAGAAGGCAAGAGAAGAAAAACGTGCTGCTAACCCATACCGTCCGGGATATCCATATCCTGCATATCCTGTTCAGGCTCCTGTAGCAAACGCACCTGCTGCTCCTGCTAATGCTCAGCCGGCTGCTGCAAATCCTGCTAATGCTAAACCAGCTGCAGATAAGACTGAAGAAACTAAAGCTGATGACAAAGCAGAAGCTAAGGCTGAAGATGCAAAAAAGGATGAGGTTAAGCCTGAAGAGAAAAAAGACGATAAAAAGAATAACAAGAATTAAAGGTAAAAGCATTCCGGAATGTTAAATATAAAGAGATGACAGTCAACCGCCTGTCATCTCTTTTTTATCTCAACTATGAAAATATATTAATTGTAGTTTTGTATTTCTGATAATATTCGGACAACGTCTAAAGGTGTCTCAGCTATATAATCAGCACCTGTTTCCGTGAGTTCCTCCATCGTACCGTATCCATATAGAGCACCTATGGATTTTACCCCAAGTTTTCCGGCAGCTTCCATATCAAACTTTCTGTCGCCTACCATTACTGCTTCAGAATATATATCTTCCAATTTCATTTCAGAAATGTCTTTTCCCGGGAGTCTGCTCTGATTCTTTACAAGCTCCAGTATTTCTCTTGAAGCCTCTTCGATGAGTTCTTCCTTCCCCGCTGAAGTCTTCTCCTCATCCGGTCCGACAATCTTATAAAAGTACTTATCTATCCCAAAATGCTCGACTACTTTTATTGCAAGATATCTGGGTTTAGATGTCACTACCATAAGAGTGTATCCTGCGTCCTTAAGAGACTTAAGCATTTCTTCTATCCCATCATAAAGTGGTGCATCCTTATATGCCCCGCCCTGATAATACTCTCTGTAATACTTTATTGCAGCCCCGATATCATCGCCCTTAAGGCCATACAGATCTCTGAACGAAACCGTAAGCGGCGGTCCCATGAAGAGTCTCTGTCTCTCCTTATCATTTTCAACTATACCGAACTTTGATAAGGCATATTCAGCCGAGGCAAAAATCCCGAAATGCGACTGAGTCAGGGTTCCATCAAGATCAAAGTATATATATTTATACATCTTTCACTCCATTATCAGATTCTTCGGCCGATACTTCATCTGATTTTTCATCTGTATTATCCTTAGCCTTTGATCCAAGCTTAACCTTATTGGTAACCCATTTCGAAAGCACGTAGGTGATGACCAGAACAGCTATTGAAATAATAATATACTGAGGTTTATTGAGTGCAGAAACAGCACTCTGCCCTATTACAGCCAGAAGGGCTATCATAATCAGCTTACTTGTGTATAACGTTAGAAGGTATTTACGTCTCGAATAGTTTGAAACTCCAAATGCAAAATTCATAAAAGCTGACGGTGTAAACGGAAGCAGGATTATAAGAAAAAGGGTCGGTACATTTATATTGCTGACCCATTCTCTGGCCCTTTTCATTTTCGGATGATTCTCAGCACTCTTGGCAAAAAGGCGTTGAAAAACGTGCCTGAAGAAAAGAAATACCACTGTACATCCAAGGCAGCTTCCTACCCAGCTGTAAAGGAATCCGAGAAATGGACCGTGCGCTGCTACATTTATGGTTACAATCGCAACCATGGGGAGAGGCGGAATGATAGACTCTATAAAAGCCATAATCATCGGTGCTATCGGGCCAAGAAGCCTGAATTTCTGAAGGAGTTCCCACCAGAAATCAACTGAATTTATATTTTTAAAAAAAGTCTCTAACATGATGTCTGTTTAATCCTGAATAATATCATCGTGATACAGAGAGTTTCTCTACCCTGTTCACTGCAATGATATATGTAAATGCAAGCAGGAGTATATTCAGCATAAGCGGCCCAACAACCCTGCTGTGGTCTGTTATCGTATCATAAACTATAGTCAGCATGTATGTCGGAAGATACTTTCCAAAAGGAAGCATTCCAAATATATCCGGAGCCACAAGAATAGTTCCTATCATGGATATAGCCGCCCACACACTGCTTTTGAAACATACTGAGAGTAACAATGTAAATGTAATGATAAAGAACAGATTGAGCCCGTGGATCATCGCGAGGAATACAGCATTTCCTGCACTTAAGTCATTAAGCATGAATGTCTTTGCCACCGAGAAATAAAGCATGTATCCGATAAATACAAATACGAATGCAAGAAGTCCGTAAACGATACATTTTGAAGTAATAAGTACCCTCTTTGAATAGCCCTGTTCCAGAGGAAGAACCCACTTGCCGTTCCTGATTTCTTTCGGAAGAAGGGAATGTATAACAAGTATAGCAACAAGTGATAAAAACACTCCAATGTAATAAGAATACACACCCACACTGCCTGCAACACGTTTCGGATACAGGGTTACCATCATACTCTCGAGAGCTGAAATATCAAAACCCGGAAGCTGTTCGGTCAATGCATCCGGAATATCTGTAAAGATCATGGTGAATCCCATTATCATAACGGCTATTCCAAGTACCATCGCAGCAAAGAGTATAACTTTACCTGTTCGGAGCACTTCTTTTATATCTTTTTTTATACAGCATTTAAGTCCTGTCATCATATGCACACCTCCCTGAAAATGTTGTCCAGTGAAAGTGTTACTGTACTTATATAACTTACCTCCTGAGGAAGCTTCGTCAGTCCTTCGAATACCTTCTTCTGGCTGGCAGCTTTGTCTTCCTCATCGAGAACTATCCTTATCGTTTTTGGATCAACAACTATAATCTTCTGGGTATAGTTATAAAGAGTCTTTAAATCAGGCTCAGTCGTAAATGAAATGACCATCTCTTTTTTGATCTGACTCTCTTCCTTGACGTTCACTTCTCTTGCGATGACTCCCTGACTTAAGAAGCCTGCTTTGTCACATATACTGTCCATGTCTGCCAATATATGTGTAGAAAGAATAACTGTCTTTCCCTTGGCCTTAAGTCCCAGAAGTATATCCTTAACATCATTTCGTCCTGATGGATCAAGCGCAGATGTAGGCTCATCAAGAAGTATGACATCCGGATCATTTACAAGCACTGCTGCAATTCCGAGTCTCTGCTTCATACCTCTTGACATAGTCTTAACCTTGGCGCCTTTTGGAAGTCCAACTGTTTTAAGAAGCTCATCTCTTCTTGCCGGATTCTTATCCATAAGCAGAAAGTCCAGGTACTCATCTGTCGTGAGATAATCAAAGAAATTCGGAAGGTCAGGAAGGTAACCCACTTTCGAACCCTTGTTATATTCAACCTCTCCACTGTCAGCTTTTGAAAGACCCGCCATGATGTTCATGAGCGTAGTCTTACCTGCGCCATTCTTGCCTATAAGTCCATATATGCTTCCTTCATCTATGGTGCAGTTCAGTCCGCGAAGAACATTATTTGCACCGAAGCTTTTTTTAATGTCCCTGATTGTTATCAATCTCGGTTCCTCCAAATGAATAAAACCAGTAGCTTTTGTCAGCTCGTTACATTTTTACATTATATCGTTTTGAACAATAAATATCTGATTAAAATCAATATCAGTATATGACCGGGGTAAAAAGCGTAGAATAAGTATTTCAGCTGGCGTCCCCTCTTGCCATTATAGAAATGGAAAAGAATGAAGTCGAAACATGCCAGGAATTCTCCCATACCAAATGCACTTACTGCGAAAAATACGATTCCTGATTCTATGTTTCTGTCCTTCTCTTTATCATGATTCAGATAGAAAATCAGTGCTATCACAGGGCCGATCATATAGTAATCCGTAAAGGTTAAAGATGCGGCAATGCATATGCCTATCACCGACAATATTGCTTTCGTCTTCTGTGCGGCCGATGCAGAGCTATAGCTTTCGCCAACGAACTTATCCCATGCGATCAGCATAAGAAGACTGAAGGCAAGATTAAAATAAATGTTCTGGTACATCGGATGGAACGATTCATGGAAGAAGGCAATATCAAAAGGTACTTCTGATATAACACCGAATATCAGCATGTTTATGAGATACTTCCATCTGTTCCTTGTATGAATGAAACCTTCAACCATCAGGAAATAGAATATCGGCATAGCAAGTCGTCCGACAGATCTGCAGACTGTATTGAGGATCAGAAGACTGTTGTAGAGACTGCTTGATTCAGGTATTCCGCTTATGGATGGATTCAGATATCCCTTCTCCAATACAGCGGAACCGAAATGATCTATAAACATGGTTATACATGCGATTATTTTAAGTGTACAGGCAGACAAACCTTTTTTTGTTTCAGTTATTTCTTTCCCCATTTTAAACTTCCTCTCATACGGAGTGATTATAACACTATATGGTAGCATTTTCCAATGCGGGATATTATAATACTATGCAACAGTAATCTTAATAGGACAATCGAGGAATTAATGAAAGATAAATCTAAAAAAATTATAGCATTGCTTGCACCCATCATAATAATACTGCTCTCAGTCTTTGTAATAATAGCTCTGCAGAGCCCTAACAGACAGGTTGCAAAAGAATTTGACGGAATAGTCTGCTGGGGTGACAGTCTGACAGAAGGCACAAAGGGTGATGGTGTGACCTACCCGAAAACAATCCAGGGAATGATAAGGGGCAGAAAATTCGTCGTTGCCAACTGCGGGGTCGGCGCCGAAAACGCTCCAACTATAGTATGCAGAAGCGGCGGAATGAAATTTGTGATTACCGAAGATGTCACGATCCCTGAAGGTACTGAGCCTGTCGATATTTCTATATCTGCCGAAGACGGTCATCCGGTAAACCCTCTCAGAAGATATCCTGGAAATGAATGGGAAGTAACTATCACAGATAAAAGCGGAACAACCATTCCGGGTATACTGCGTGTCGAACAGGAAGCCCCGGAGGCAGCTGAATTTCACTATACATTCAGGCGAAATGAACCCGGAACGTCCGGCACTGTTGCTGCAGGAACAGCAATTCATTTAAAACTATATGATACATATAAAAATTATGAGACTTATTATCCGGTCATTTTCATAGGCCAGAACGGCGGATGGGATTCACCGGAAGATCTTATATATCTTCAGAAGCAGATTCTGTCAAAGTATGGAAACGGAACTGACTATCTCATAGTCGGTCTCCATACCGGAACCCGTGAAGATAGAAAAGACGTCGAAGAAGCTCTCGAAAAAGAATATGGTGACAGATTCCTCAACCTGAGAGAATACATGTCAACCGAGGGCCTGAAAAAGGCAGGCATAGAACCAACCGATGAGGACAAGTCATATATGGAAAATGGAATGACCCCACCAAGTCTTCTGTCGGACGGACTCCATTTCAACAGCACCGGATACAGAGTTCTCGGAGAAGCTATACTGGACAGAATCGAGGATAATCTTGAAAAGAAGGAGAAGTAGATTATGTTCTGGAATAAGAAAGATAAAGAACTTGAAAAGATCATAGAGGAAATCAAAGTCGATCTCTCCAATAATTATAAAGACAACGCTGTTCTCGGAATCAAGAAACTCAGAGAAACTCTTCTTGAAAAAGAAAACTCCGGCAAGCTGAAGGAAAAAGACCTTGCAGCATACCGAAGCATACTTTCTGATTTTGAAAATGATGTAAAGAATTTCAAGAGAACATATTAATACGCCTGTCCTCCGCACTTCTCTATGCAGGCAGTCGTAACAACTTCAAGTGCGTCTATGTAGAAATCACTGTTTAAGTCATAATTATTGTTGAATACCGAAAGCTCAGTGCAGGCAAGTACAACTGCCTCGCACCCTTCTTCACGGAGTGCCGATGCTACCTCCATGAACTTATGCTTATCGCCCTTTTCTCCGGCTTTTATCTCATCATAGATTATAGACATAACCTTTTTCTGATTCTCTTCGCTCGGATAAACAGCTTCTATTCCATGCTTCTCCAGAGCATCACCATACATATTATTTCTGACAGTTCCGTCAGTGGCCATGATTCCGACTTTTTTATAATTTCGCTTTGCCACATAATCTGCAGTTTCTTCGATCATGTTAATGAAATGCCCGTCCATAAGACTGTCAAACTTCTCAGCAAAATAATGGCAGGTATTACATGGAATTGCGAGATAATCGCATCCGCATGATTTCAGCATTCTGACATCTTCTTCAAGAATCGCCCAGAGTTCATCGCTCTTTCCGCACATAATGCATTCAGTTCTGTCCGGAATGGACGCATGCGAATATATGAGAATATCCAGATGATCCCTGTCATTTGACACAACCGTTCCATCAATTATTTTCTTATAAAAAACCTCTGTAGCTTCGGGGCCCATTCCACCCAGAATTCCGAGTTTCTTTCTTTCGCTCATATTTGAACCTCATATTTTTGAATGTTATAAGGAATTATATCATCCGTAGTGTTATCTGTCCATTATGCCACAGTTCACTGGAAAATCATCCTAACCGTCTGTTATTCAGCACCTGGTTAATGCTTCAGCGATAAACTGAAGCTCTGTAGGATTAAAGTGCTTATCATCTGAATAAATGTAATACGTTGCATCCTGATTTGAAAGAACTATCGCCATTCCATTTCCCTTATAGTTATATTCTGTCTGGAGTGACTCTCTGTACTCATGTGGAAATTCAATACGGACCTCATCCCCGTCCTCAGTCTTTGCTATCTTCCAGTCTTTAGGAATATAGTTATACTTTTTCTTCGCTTTGAAATGTAATGTAAATGAAATATCATTCATAACAAGACGACCTTCTCCCAGATTTACAAAACCATGTTCATTTGGAAGTGCCTCTATTCTGACTTTAAATCTCTTCGGTTCTATCTTCGACGTAGCATTATCCCTTTCCCATTCATACCATTCAGGAATCTGATACTTCCTTCCGTCGGTATCATAAAGAAATCCCCTCGGACTCAGTTTCCATACCTTCCTGCAGGAAGTACACCCAATACGGTCATCCTTTGAAATCATCGCATATTTCTTTCCGCAGGAAATGCACTGATAGAGAGGTCCCTCCAGACCCTTTGCGAGATTCTTTCCGATAAACTCTATGCCATTCTCCTGCTGCCATGCATATTCGTCATATTGAAGCTTCTTCTCGATTGCGGACTGCACTTCTTCAGCATCCATATTAAGCAATTCGTCTGCAGTATAGAGTTTCTCCAGAGTCGCTTCCATCCTGCCTTTTCTTGTATGCTCTTCATCCCAGAACGGATTGGTAAGATAGCTTCCATGAGCAGAAAGTATGACGAGTGGAATGCCATATTTCTTTGCAAAATGCTTCGCCAGCTGTCCAAGATTCTTCGGAAGCTTCGAAGTAGTTCCCACATTTGCGTGTCTCGATTCCGGGAATAATACTACAGAATCTCCGGCCTCAATACATTTATACATATTCTGGAGCACAGTAACATCAGACACATAACGTCTCTTGCCTATGCACCCGATACTCCGATAAAGCCAATACCCAAACGCTGCAAAGCCTTCCATATCAGATACATAATTCGCTCTGTAAGGATACAGTGCCAGTGGCGCAATATAATAATCTGAAAAGCCCTGATGTGTAGATATCACTAGGTATGGAGGCTTTATCTCACTCACTCCGACTTTCTTTATCTTCAGATGTGAAGCCCTGGTCATAACAAATGAACCGCCCCACATAAGCGGCAGTATATACCACGGAATCCTCTTTGGCGGTCTCGTCATATCAAACGGACGCATATCTTCTTTTTTATTTTTATTCATAATAATTCCTCGTTGTTATAACTATCGAGTTTGGTTTTTCGAATGTTTCAAACCTCGTTTCATTTCCCAGAAACTATATACAAGGCTTCGGTAGCCATATTCCTTAATCGTCTCATAACGCAGATGATAGTTCGTCTTACCATACCTGCCGGTCTTCAGATACCTTATGCAGCTCACTGCATATTCATCTATAAGCTTAAGGCTCCGGTCAGTAGTCAGCACAGGGAAATACCACCTGCACCAGGTAATCTCCTCATGCACCGGATTGTTATAGAATTTCTTGTTCAGAAAATCTATATATACCTTTATTGCCTTTTCATCACTTACCCCTTTTCGATTCTTCCACCTGTATATGGCTCTTGCCTTACGTCGGAGCTTACCCTTGATCTTAAGAAGTGAAATATGCGAAACATCTATATTTCCATCTTCGAACCTGAATCCAAGAAATTCCATAGGTTCGCCCGGGAGTGTCCTAACCTCTTTCGATTCATTTACAGTAAGATTCTTCTTATTAAGATAATCCTTGATACGAGATTCGTACTCCCTTATCTCTTCTGCTGTCTCTGCAAAAACTATAATATCGTCGGAGTATCTGATATAAGGAATGTTACGTTCTTCAAACCAGAAATCCATATCTGAGAGATACAGATTTGCCATGAATCCTGATGTTGGCAATCCCGCCATAACACCCTTCTTGCGTTCTTCTGTATGATCCCCACATATAACACGCGGTTCATTCAGAAGCCGGTCGAAAAAGTCTACGGTTTTCGGTTCATTTGTAAGCTGTTTTTTCAACATCGGCATCAAAAGACCAACGTCTATTGAATTAAAATAATCATGGATATCTACTTTATAAGAATAACAATTCCGAATATCGACACGGGAGGAAATCCTCTGCACCGCCTGCTTCACACCCGTGCGTTCCTTGAAAGAATAAAGGTTCTGTGAGAATTCACTATCGAATTCATGCAGAAGAAATGTGATCAGTTTAAGTATATAATTCTCGGTTCTCGGAAATGTATAGACCACCCTTTTCTTCCCGTTACTGAGGCGGTTGATTTCCTTCAGAGTCGGAAGCGGAAAGACGTATCGCTCCGCCATCTCTGAAGTAACAGGAAGATACTCTTCTGCTGTAACAAAGGCCGTGAGGTCAGCAAGTTCTTTTCTTGTCATGGTATCCTGTTCAATCTTTCTGGCAAGAAAGGCTTCCCACGCTTCTTTAGTTGACAGTCTTTCAATGATTTCCATACTTTCCTTACTTACATATACAATAGAGCATGTCTGATCTGACATGCTCTACAACAATATCCATCAGAAACTATTTGAAGCAATAGTATATTGCACAAGACTGAACATACAGCCACTGCCTGCAAAGTGAAAAATCGCTGTATGCTTCGCCCCATCGCAGACGCCATGCGGCATTCTGATGACTTTTCAATTATATTATTATTTAAAAAATCTGTCTATTATATCTTTAACTTCCACCTTGATAGAGCAATCCCATAAGGATATACTGTTGATATCAATGATAGGAAAACAAAAACTATGCCAAATATAATCTTTGATTCAAGAAAAGTAAAAGCCCTCGAATGTTTGAAATATCTTGCCAACTTCGCAAACAAGGATGACGCCTTCGTTGATTTACTCTGGAACGAACTCGTTTCAGACGAAGAACTCATGAACGAATTCATGTATTACGTGGATAATCATACATTCCGGGATACATATAAAATAAGCGGATACGGACTCACTGATCTATACTTTTTCAACATGAGAAATGTTGAGATCAAACAGGACATAGGTAAGAATTATGGAGACTGTAACAAAGAAGCCCTGGCACTCGATACATTTATGACTATGGCTTTCATGAAGAAGGAGCCTGAAAAATATGTCAAATGGCTCGAGGCCGGGTCTGGTATGGATAGGTTTTATGATTGAAAACATTTCAAAAGATATTCTCTATATCTGATTCCTCTTATTTTCTCGTCTCTTCTTTGCTATCTCAAACTCAGCTCTTTCTGATTCATTTGAAAGCTGAATGCCATAAGGGACCGGAACAGGTTTGCCATCCTTATCGATGCAGACCTCTGTAAGATATGCGCGGTTTATAGGACGACGCATGCCGGTTTCCTTATCTTCTACATATGTATCAACTCGGATATCCATGGATGAACGGCCGACATACACGACCTTGGCAACTATGACAACTATGTCTCCGAGGTATGCTCCACTCTTAAATTCAAGATGATCAACCGCTGCAGTTGTAACAACAAGGCCCGAATGCCTTATGGCACAGACTCCTGCTGCAGTATCAATCCATTCCATCAGCCTTCCGCCGAAAAGTCTTCCAAATCCATTTATATCTTCATACTGAGGGCAGTGAATAGTTTCAGTCTTTGAATCCTCTACACTCTTTGTTCCTTTTTCGTAACTCATGATAAATCTCTTTTCTTTCATTTTAAAACTCGTGACCATTATACAATAACCAATTTATTTATACAATTTCATTCCACTCTATGCTAAAATAATCTCATATTAGAAGTACTGAGGCCGGCAATCATGCCTGTCTCATTGGGGTTGTAAATATGGAGGGTTTTGTTATGGATAAAAATGTAATGTTTAAGATAACATATGGTCTGTTCGTCCTCACAGCAAAAGAGGATGACAAGCTGAATGGCTGTATCGTAAACACCGTGATGCAGCAGACTTCTGAACCGAACAGAGTTTCTGTTACTGTAAATAAACAGAATTATACTGAAGGAATGATTCGGAGAACCGGAAAGATTAATGCATCTCTCATTGATGAAAGCGCCGACTTCTCACTGTTCAAGCACTTCGGATTCCAGAGCGGCAAGGACGTAGATAAATTTGCAGGCTTTTCTGATTATGCTTTATCCGCAAATGGACTGCCATATATCAATAAAGGCACCTGCGGCTATATATCTATGACAGTTGAACAGTCTATAGATCTGGGCTCCCATACACTCTTCATAGCTTCAGTGGATGACGGTGAAGTTCTGTCTGAGAATTCACCTATGAGCTACTCCTTCTATCACGCAAATGTAAAGCCAAAGAAAGATGCACCGGCCAAAGCAGAAGGTGGAAGCAAAGTATGGGTATGTGAAATCTGTGGATATACATATGATGAAGCCGCTGAGGGCGTTCCATTTGAGGAGCTTCCTGATGACTGGACCTGCCCATGGTGTAAACATGGCAAGGAGTACTTTAAGCTTCAGGAGGCGAATTAAATGGGAAAAGAATATCCGGTTGCCCTTCCTAAGGGCACTGTCCTCGCAGGACAATATGTTATAGAAAAAGTTCTCGGTCAGGGAGGATTCGGAATAACCTACAAAGCCCTTGACCATAAAACAAAGGGCTACGTTGCAGTTAAAGAATTCTTCCCTGATACCATGGTAACCCGTGAGGGTATCACGGTTGTTCCATATACAGGCGAACGCGGTGAAATCTACGGCTACGGCAAAGAGTGCTTCCTCCAGGAAGCTGAAACTCTCGGCAAGTTCATTGGAAATGAAAACATCGTCCGTATTTTTTCATACTTTGAAGAAAATGGAACGGCCTACTTTGTTATGGAATACATCGAAGGAAAAAGCTTCGACGAATACATCAAAGAAAAGGGCGGCAAAGTAACCTTTGATGAGGCTTATGACATACTGGGTCCTGTTATAGATGCACTCGCTGTAGTTCACAGCAAAGGAATAGTCCATAGAGATGTTACTCCTGACAATATCTATATAACAAATGACGGGAAGATTAAGCTTCTTGATTTCGGTGCTGCCAGATACAGCATAGGTGACAGAAGCCAGAGCCTTGACGTCGTACTTAAGCATGGTTTTGCACCAAAGGAACAGTACACAAGGCGCGGTAAGCAGGGTCCGTATACGGATGTTTATTCATTGGGTGCAACATTTTACTATGCAGTTACCGGCAAAAGGCCTCCTGATTCCATAGATCGTCTCGAAGAGGATGAACTTATACCACCTTCAGCCCGAGGAGTAAAGATGGGCAGGATTGCCGAGCAGGCTATACTTCATGCCATGAATGTACAGCCAAAGGACAGATTCCAGACCATGACGGAATTCAAGAATGCCATGACCTCTTCAGTTGAATATGATGTCATGGAGGCGAAGGCTGCAACCGGATATCTGACCCGTTCAGATCGACCGGGTGCGACAGACAATCTTACTGCTGCCGCTAAACCAACTCAGCCTGCACCTAGTGATACTCCAAAGCCGGTCGAACCAAAGAAAAACCGATTTGGCGAAGTGATTGAGGAAGCACCTTCATCACCAACCTCAAATAATAATTCATACGGTGGCAATGGTGGAATATTTGATAAAAAGAACCGGGTTAAGCTCATAATAGGAATAGCCGGTGTTCTGTTACTGATAATAGGAATAGCAGCCGCTGTTAAATCAGGTAACTCAAAGAAAAAAGATAATTATGCATATTCCGGAAATCAGAAAACTGAGGCTACCACCAAGAAGGAATCTACTACCAAAGCCACGACTGAAAAGAAGACTACTGAGAAGAAAACTACTGAGGCCACTACAAAGGCTACAACTGAGAAAAAGACTACTGAAGCCACAACCGAAAATAGAGATATAAAAACTCCAAACGGTAATGACGCAGATGCTGCTATTTCAATATATGATGTGGATGACTGGCTTCAGATTGACGAATCACTTCTGGGCATGAGTTACGATGATCTTAAAGTCATGTACGATCTTCCTGCTCTTGTTGACTGGGATTACAGCCTGGAAACTCTTGAATATTGTGACAGCTTACAAACTATAAATGGACATTCGGAAGTAATAGCTTTTTATTTTAAGAACAATAAGCTTGTAGCATTACGTTGTGACAATGTCGCAGACACACTTGACGACGGAATGGCCAGGACAGTCATTAACTTCGGCGGAACCCCTGACACAGGTCTTGCAGATCCTGCCGGAAACTTCTCACAATATGACTTCAAAACACCAGGTGGAAACAACTTCTGTATGTTCCTGAATTACTACGAAGGCGAATGGTTCGTCACTCAGGAATATGCAACCAGAAAGTATATCACCAGAGATTTCACAGCCAGTTCTTTGGATGGAGATCTGGAGGAGGTTCCTATATATATGAGTACCTTCGAAGATGATGATTACTATGATTAATATGATCAGATAAAGAAATGCCCGCAATCCAGCGGGCATTTCGTCTTTCAATTTTTAATTACTTTCATCCGGCTTTTCCGGTGGAGCGTCACTATTTCCATCTGATTTTTCGCCAGGTTTCTCAGGACGGTTTCCGTCCTTTCCTTCCGGTGGTTCTGGAGGAGTGTTACCATCTCCACCCGAAGGGTTATCCATTCCCTCAGGAGGTTCTCCCGGCATGTCGCCCATGTCGCCGCCTCCTTCAGTGACAGTCACTTCTATGGCTTCACCCTTACTTTCAGTTCCTTCTTCATATTCCTTTCCATTTACGTAAAGTTTATATCCATTCAGATCTATACTGTCTGCATCGCATGTAAGGGATATAATGTATGAATCACCTGTAAGCTTCCATGTTGAATCACTATCCAGCTCTACATATACTTCGCCTTCCTGTCCATCTGTATTGATTGCACCTTCAAATGAACTACTGTCTTTAAGATATAGATTCAGGTTTGAAACACTATCGACAATCATATCTCCATTTATAGTCTGATCAGAAGCGTTCAGTGTTACCTGACCACCGTTACTGCCTTCATTTCCCCATCCTGCTGCTGCAGCTCTGAGAAAAACTCCGTCACTGTCTTCATTTACAATATCAGCATCTTCAAGAGAGATAGTTGCAACGGTGTTATTCACGAAGAATATGTCTCCGTTCTTGTTAGTGAGACTTCCGCCCTTCATTGTAAATGAAGCCTCGCCGTTTGCAGCGTCACCGGACATTGATTGATATATCATCACTGCATTGTAGCAATCAGATTTATCGCTGTTCTTCTTGTTGTTGTCTGCGGTAAGTGTAACATTGTTGAGAGTAACAGAATTCTTACCTTCCACGACTACACCCTCTGATGCAGTTGAAGTCAGTGTCGCATCATTTACAGTTATATCTGCGGTGGAATATATTACAGGAGAGCCGGTTCCTTCCGTTGTATAACTGCCCTTGGATACGGTCACTGTACCGCCGCCTCGGTCTGATCTAATGGCAGCTGATGAATTTCCTGTCGTATGTATAGTAAGATTCTCAGCATTCGTGGTTCCACCACCCGTGGTCATAAGTCCACCGGAACAGTTACCCGTAGTTTCTATATACGAATCTTTGATATTCACAGTGGTTCCTTCACCGTATGAAAAAACTCCATTTGCGTGAGTACCATTTGTCTCAACCAGTATTCCTTCAAGGTTTAAGGTTGCACCGTTCGTAGCAAAGATTGCTGCATTTTCACCATAGAAATCAGCCTCGTCTCCATCAGCTTCTCCGGTCTTAGTAACCTTAACATTGCTGTATTCTGCATCCTCACCGTCAGCCTCTATAGCATGCTCACCATCTGCATCATTCGTTATTTCTTCATCAATCGTTATATCTGTTTTTTTGATAAATGAATTGCTTTCCGCCACTTCATCAATATCCTCGGTCGTTTCATCATCCGAAGAAGCTTCAGTTACCACCTCAGTATCTGATGTTGTATCAGCGTTCTGGTTCTCTGCATTTCCACATCCGGCTATGGATATCATCATCACTGCAGCGATTGATATTGCCATTAATCTATTCTTATATCTACCTAATCTTTTCCTCATATAGATCAACTCCTTTCTTCTTTATGCTGTTATAATAAACAGCAAAGCTTAAAAGGAGATTAAAAAATAAGAACTTTTTTAACAATTTCCTGTATAAACATACTTTAGTCTCTCACGTGCAACCTCCGCCAGCCGATATACCTTCTTAACCGGTGTTGCATCCCTGTCCGTCATCTTGAACCTTGGGAAGAATCTGGAAATATGAAGTGGTATTTCTGTACCAATGAAGCTACCTGAAGCATCCCTCAGCGACGCTATCCAGCCGGTCATTTCTCTTATTTCTTCTTCAGAATCATTCTCTCCGGGGATTACAAGCGTGGTCAGTTCGACGTGACAGTCCTTCACTGCCCGCTCGATAAAATCCATCACCATCTTCCTGCTGCCCCCAAGCACATCATTATAATATCTGTCCGTAAAACCTTTGAGATCTATATTCATGGCATCGATATACGGCAGGATTTCTTCAAGAACAGACAGCTCAGCAGTACCGTTTGAGACAAGAACATTTTTCATTCCATTTTCATGAACCAGCTTTGCAGTATCTCTTACGAATTCATATCCGATAAGCGGCTCATTATAAGTAAATGCAACGCCTATGTTTCCTTTATCCTTAACTGAAAGTGCTGTAAATGCGAGTTCTTCCGGCGAGATTTCCTCACACTTTTCTGAAAGCTGCATAGCCTGTACCGACCAGGAAATGTCATAATTCTGACAGAATGGGCACCTCAAATTACAGCCATAGCTTCCCACGGAAAGAATATAACTTCCGGGATAAAACCTGGCAAGCGGCTTCTTCTCTATCGGATCAAGCATAAACCCTGTTATCTTGCCATAATTTGACGGAATGACTTCCCCATTCTGACAGGTTCTCGCACCACAGAATCCAAGTCCGCCTTCTTTTATATCACAATGTCTGAAGCATACATTACATTTCATGTATCTGTATCTCCCTTCGTACCGGTTTTCAACTACTTGTGCCTTACAACTTCAAATCTCTGCAGGGAATACTTTTCAGATGGACGTATCCCACCCTTATTCATAGCAATGGAAACCTGAGTTTCCGGATCATCTATTCCTTCGATATCCGGAAGGAGAAGTCCCCTCTTATATCCGGAAGTGACTATAACTCCATATTTTTTTACATCTAACTGTTCGATGGATTCAATATCCTCAGGCTCGCCAAGAATATCTACATTTACCTCCAGCATATCCAGTTCATCCACTGTAATAGGCTCGAAACGAGGATCTCTGGTGGATGCGCTGATGGCATTCTGAATTATCTCCTCAGCTATACTGTCCCTGGTAGGAGCTATAGTCCCGATACAGCCACGGAGCCGTCCATTTTTATGAATGGATACAAATGCACCGGCTCTCTTACTGAATATTTCATCAGGAAGACTATCTTTCAGTTCCGTCGGAATATCCTTCGGTACCTTCAGTCTTTTTCTGCTTCTGATATAGCTTTCCAGGGATGCCCATGCAAGCTTTACATACCCATCTGAACCTTCTTTCATTCTAAGGACCTCAATCTTTTTATTATCAAGGAAATATCTTCCCGAATCCTCTCCTTCAGGATAGAAGCTGCAGATTCCATATCCTACACCTGTCACATCCTGATGGGAATATTTATTTACCTTAACTGCCATACCGTCAAAGGCTCCTGCCATTATGACAAACGAGCGATGGCCACACTCAGCCGCCTTATCACAGAAGTCCTCATCAAAATCAAAGAGTTCGCCGAAAGCACCTCTGCCCATCACATCCATGATCCTGTCATCATAAACAGGTCCTTCCGGTGCAAACCCGTAAGGCCCGTAGTCCTGCAGCTTGTGTGAAAGATCACCGCTCGCAACAAAGACCGCCTTTCTTCCAAGCTTTTCGACAATTTCCTTAATATACATTCCAAGCCTGTAATGATCAGGAAGCGGATAACCTGAAAGTCCTATTCTGACAATCTTTCCGCCATCATAGTACTTCCTTATAAAATACAGTGGAACCATCGTTCCATGATCAAGCTGTTTCCTTCTCTCTCCTTCAATACCGGCAGGAAAGTCATCCTCCTGAAGAACGTCAATCAATTCATTTACCAATTCATAATCATATTTTTCATCAAATGTAACCTTAGACGCTCTGAAATCCCCGAAATCACCCTTTGCACCGGCACCCGGAGATATATGAAAATAATCCGAATACATAGTGGTATGCGGGCTTGTAATAATGATAGTCTCCGGTTTTAATTCCGCAATTTCTTTTGCAACTTTGTCATATGCATCTATTGTCTCCTGAACCTGTCGCTCACTTCCACGGCCCACGTCAGGCACTATCATAGGTGGATGAGGCACCATAAAACCTGCTAAAATCCCCATATTTACCTCCATAAATGAATCGTTCTCAGAAAAACATCAACTCAACTACATAGTAAATCATAGTATTTTAAATTACAAGACATCAAGCAAGGAAAAAGCCCACCCCGGTAACCCGGGATGGGCCGTTTAAAAATCCGCTAATGATTAGCTTTCAGTTACTTCTTTGAAATCACTCGGCAGCTCTGCTTCTCCTTTACTTCCGAGGAAGTTTGAAACTACTGTATTAAGATCGATTCCCATCGAATCTGAAAGTCCGTCGATTGTCTGCTTAAATGACTTTGTAACGTCTTCGGTAAGCCTTGCGGTATTACCATCGCCGTACATCGTGATCTTGTCGATCTTTCCGAGAGGCTCTGCGATTGCACGAGCAACTTCCGGATACATCTTGCAGAGCATTTCAACGATAGCAGCCTCGCCGTATTTCTTCATAGCTTCAGCTTTCTTATCAATACCTGCAGCTTCTGCTTCAGCCTTTGCCTGGATTGCTGCTGCTTCTGCTTCACCTTTGGCCTGGATTGCTGCTGCTTCTGCTTCAGCCTTTGCCTTTATTGCAAGTGCTTCCTGCTCCATAGCATATCTGTCAGCTTCTGCCTTGATTCTCTTAGCTTCAGCATCTTTCTCAAACTCATATTTCTGAGCTTCAGCATCCTTCTGTCTCTTAAAGAGTTCTACCTCTGCCATCTGCTGCTGACGATATTTATCAGCATCAGCCTGCTTACGGATCTGAGCATCGAGCTCCTGCTCCTTTACGGAAGCTTCCTTCTGCTTTCTGGTAATCTCCTGCTCCTGCTTTGCGATATCAGCCTGAGCTTTTGTTACCTCGATAGTCTTACGCTGTGCTTCCTGCTGAATCTGATATGCAGCATCTGCTTCAGCTTTCTTCGTATCTTCAACTGTCTTAAGCTCGGCCTTCTTGATTGAAAGGTCATTCTGCTTGATCGCAATTTCGGTTTCTGCAAGCACTCTCGCATCATTTGCTTCCTTCTGAGCTTGTGCCTGTGCGATAGCTACGTCTCTGTCTGCATTTGCTTTTGCAATGCTGGCATTCTTCTGAATAGCTGCCATGTTGTCCTGACCAAGAGCAATGATAAGGTCATTCTGATCTTCAACATGCTGAATATTACATGAAATAATCTCAATACCAAGTCTGTTCATATCAACCTGTGCTTTCTCCTGCACCTGGTCACCGAATGACTTTCTGTCATTACAAAGATCTTTAAGGCTTATGGTACCAATGATCTCACGCATATTACCCTGAAGGGAATCAACGAGTGCTTCCATAATCTGATGCTCTTTCATATTAAGGAAGTTCTTCATAGCAAGCTGAATTCCTTCCGGATCGGTACGGATCTTAACCTTTGCAACAGCATCGATATTTACACCGATGAAATCAAGTGTAGGTACATAGTCACCTGTCTTGATATCTATGCTTATCTGCTTGATAAGAAGTTCATCTTTTCTTTCAATAAATGGAAGCTTAAGTCCTGCTCTACCTATCAGGATCTTCGGATTCTTTCTGAGTCCGGAGATAATGAATGCCTTATCAGGTGGTGATTTCACATAACTTGTAACGATTATAACTATAGCGAAAACTACAACTGCTCCTAAAATAATGTATTTAATCATGGTTTTTTCCTCCTTTTTGGAAAATGAATCGTTCACGGGTCTACTGCTACGCCTTTCTTAAGTACCCGTCCCATCACCTCCTAAAGAGTACCATGATCCTGATTACCGTGAGCCGCAACCATTGCAGCTACAAACTAACGAAAATCAGACAAATAAAAAAGCAAGACGTAATGCAGTTTTAAAACTACAATACAGTCTTGCTGATTATGCACATTCCGGACCAAAAAGGTCGTGATGACGAAAGTGTGTACAGTGGAAATATCCCCTGCAGCTACTCCCTATATTTGTATTGAGACGTATATTATCATAAGGAAAATCGGCTGTCAATATTTCCCGAAAATATAATCATTTCTTAATAATTACAGAATAATATGCTATTATATCTCTTGGTGTTCATTTCATATCAAATCATAATTTCTAACTTTAGGAAAGCATATGGCAGCTAAGAAAAAATCTCGTAAGCGTATAATAAAAGCAGTAAACCTGATATATGCAATCCTGCTCATATCATGTGTTGTTGGAATGATCATTTCCGGAGTTAAAAACAACTTCGGAAATACTGTCACCCCGGAACCGAAGGATATCATATGGGATTATCTCAGGGAGGAAGGTTTTTCCGACTATTCCATAGCCGGCATGATAGGTTGCTGGACTATAGAATCCCACTGTGACCCGGGAACTATTGAGGGTGATTACTTACCTGATTTCCCATCACGGGAAATGATAATGAAGGACTTGAATAACTACTGCATTTCCTATCTCTTCCCATACTATAAGAAAAATAACCTCAGCATCAACAGAGATGCATATATGTCACACGGAAAATACTATCCCGGAATCGGTGTCATGCAGCTCACGGGTCCCCGTGCATATAACCTGATACATTACGACAGAAAAAACAAAACTGTTGATCCGCATATTCATAACAAAGACTGGAATTCCATTGAGCTCCAGCTGGACTTCATGCTTCACTATGACAGAAAAGAGGAATTCTGGGAAAGCTATAAAAATATCGAACCTGAACCCGGAGAAACTGAAGAAGATACAGTAAAAAGAGCTGCCGAGGAATTCTTCAGTTCATATGAAATGCCGGGAAATCATGAAACAAGGTTCCTTGATCCCCGGCAGGAAAGTGCCATTCAGGCTTATAATGAAGCTATATATCCTGACTATTCAGAATAAAGCTATTTATGCGAGTTCATCAGCAAGTGCTGCAATCTGCGCTTCTGATGCTTCATTCAATGCAGCATGTACAGTTACAACAGTATCCGTAAATGAAATGTTCTTGCTGCCTTCGAATTTTGCTTTTATCACTTTGGCAGCCATAGGTGCCCACGTTCCATTTTCTATTATTCCTATAGTACGGTTCTGATAGCCTCGCTCCAGAAGGTCAGCAATGAATTCCCTCATGAATGGGAATATATCGGCATTGTAGGTAGTTGTTGCAAGTACAAGCTTACCGTAACGGAAAGCATCCTCAACTGACTCTGCCATATCCTCGCGTGCAAGATCTGCGATTGCTACCTTTGGGCATCCCTTCTCTTCAAGTTTTTCTTTAAGCAGCTCTGCTGCCTTCTTTGTATTTCCATAAACCGATGTATAGGCTATGAAAACTCCTTCACTCTCAACTCCGTATGATGACCATGTGTTGTAAAGATCAAGATAATATCCAAGATTTTCTGTAAGTACAGGTCCATGAAGCGGACAGATCACTTCTATATCAAGTCCGGCTGCCTTCTTAAGCAAAGCCTGAACCTGCATTCCGAACTTTCCGACTATTCCGAAATAGTATCTTCTTGCTTCACATGCCCAGTCAGCTTCTATATCAAGAGCACCAAACTTTCCAAATGCATCTGCTGAGAAGAATACCTTCGACGTTCTGTCATATGTCATCATGACTTCCGGCCAATGAACCATAGGTGCAAATACAAACTGAAGGGTGTGCTTGCCAAGTTCAAGTGTATCCCCTTCTTTAACCATGACCTGCTTTTCCGGATAATTTGTTCCGAAATACTTCTTCATCATTGTAAATGTCATGGCATTTCCAACTATCTTTGCATCAGGGAATTCACTGACAAATCTGTCAATATTGGCAGAATGATCCGGCTCCATATGCTGAACTACAAGGTAATCAGGCGTTCTGTCTCCAAGTGCTTCCTTTATGTTAGCAATCCATTTTTCACCGAAATTCTGATCCACAGAATCCATAACTGCAATCTTCTCGTCCATTATGACATATGAATTGTAAGCCATTCCTTCCGGAACGTCGTACTGTCCTTCAAAAAGGTCTATCTCGTGATCATTCACTCCTACGTAGATAACGTCATCTTTTATAAACATCTGTAGCCCTCCCTATTCAAGCAAATCATTAATCAGTATTATTTGTGTCTTTATTTGTTCACACCTATATATTAACAAAAGCTTCCTTCTTAGTACAGAAGAAACAGTTATTCCCGATCATCATGAACTATATTCTGCATCCAGACGCCTTTCTTTATGAGAACAAAGCCCACGATACATTTTATCAGATCAGCAGCATGAACCAGCGCGAATACTGTTGCTGAACCCAGCGAAGTATAACGCACCAGGATATTAGCAAACGGTACACTTACCAGTATCATGAAAACACTGTCGAAGAGAAATGTAATGATAGTCCTTCCGCCCGCCCTTATCGTAAAATATGACGTATGCAGAAAAGCATCCTTCGGAAGAGCAAATGCCTGTACCATAATGAAATGTGTCGCTATAAGGCGGACGGCCGGTTCAACCTTATATAACCTTGGAAAAAGGCCGGAACAGCCAAACATCACAACACCTATAACAACTGATATGAACACAGCAAAAGCAATGATCTTCCTATCCTCATCCTTTGCTTTCTCCATCTCACCGGCGCCAAGATGCTGTCCTATGATTATTGCAACCGCATCACCCATTGCTATGAATGCAATGTTGAAGAGATTGTTTATAGTGCTTGATATATTCTGCCCTGCTACAGTCTCAAGTCCTCTGAGAGAATATGCCTGATTCAGCATGGCAACACCTATGGACCAAAGCCCTTCATTTATGAGAAGTGGAAGTGCCGTTATGAAATACTTCCCTGCCAGATTTCCCGGAACATGAAGCGTCCTGAACAGTCCCTTCAGATATGTATGGGTATCCTTATTTTTGTTCGCCCATATCAGAACGATGGACATCTCTATATACCTGGAAATAACTGTTGCCACAGCTGCTCCCGAAACACCAAGAACAGGCAGCCCGAGCTTTCCAAATATAAGCACGTAATCCAGAACAAGATTCGTAAGTACAGCTATCACTCCGGAAATCATCGGAACAACTGTTTCACCACATTCCCTGAGCGTACTTGAATAAACCATTCCTATATAAACAGCCGGAAGCATGAACAGAATTATCGACAGATATTCCATTCCATATCCAAGAGTTGCTTTTAATTGACCCGGATCACTCGAGCTTTTAAGGTAAAGCCCTATTAGTTTTTCCCCTTCAAAAAACAGTACAAGAAAAATACCCAGGGCAATGACAAAGCCCATCAGGATTTTAAATCGAAATGTATGTCTTATTCCTTCATCATCCTTGCTTCCAAAATACTGAGCTGTAAATATACCAACTCCGGAGATTCCTCCGAACATGAAAAGATAAAATACAAATATGAGCTGATTAACTATAGCAACACCTGACATTTCCGGTGTTCCCAGCTGTCCTACCATAATATTATCAAGAAAACTTACAAAATTAGTAAGTCCATTCTGAATCATTATCGGGAGGGCAACTATTAGCAGCTTTTTGTAAAAGGCTCCATCGCCTATATATTTCTTACAGAAATTCATACTAATATATCCTCATTTATATAATGACCTTGTTATCAAATATAGAAAAAAACTCAAGCATCTCCCTGCTTGAGTTTTCAGATAAGTGCCGGCAACCGGAATCGAACCGGTACGAGGGGTTAGCCTCGCGGGATTTTAAGTCCCGTGCGTCTGCCAGTTCCGCCATGCCGGCCTAGGCAGGATTGCGAAGCAATCATGTCCGAACGAAGTGAGGATGCGATGCGCGAAGCGCAATCATTCTGCGTAGCAGAATAAATTCCGCATAGCGGAATTTGGGCACCATAGCTGTGCATCATGGTTCCTACTTCTTATCGACCCAGAACGGACTTGAACCGTCGACCTCCGCCGTGACAGGGCGGCGCTCTAACCAACTGAGCCACTGGGCCTTGGTTTAAAACCAGCTTGTTTATTATATAATCATTCCAATGTTTCTGCAACCAGTTTTTGGTAATCAGTTATATACTTAACAAACTCGTCCTTAGGTATAGGTTTTGAGAAGAAGAAGCCCTGAAGATAATCGACTCCCAGTCTGTTCAGAAGTGCAATATGCTCAGCAGTTTCTACGCCTTCAACCAATATCTTCTTTCCCATCTGCTTGATCATACGAATAGTATTCTCAAGTATGATCATTCCCAGCTCGTCATCAAATGCCCCCCAGAGAAGGCTCTTATCTATCTTAACAACATCAAGATTCAGAGAGAATACCGCACTGACATTTGAATACCCTGTTCCATAATCATCCATCGAGAACAGGAAGCCCTGATCTTTAAGCTTTTGAATGATATTTCCCAAAGAAGCATAGTCGCTTGCGGCAATAGATTCAGTTATTTCAAAATTAATATCATTTTTATTTATCTTATATTTGCTTACAATTTCATTTATCTCCTCAATGAATCCCGGCTTCATGCATTCAGTAACCGAGAGATTCACATTTATATTATCAATTCCATATTGTTTAGGTGTGCCTGATTCAAGGAATCTGCATACTTCATCCAAAACAAAACTATCTATATCATCAACCAGTCCATTTTCCTCCGCAATAGGAATGAATTCGTCCGGATACAGATTGCCAAGCTTCCTGTCATGCATTCGAATAAGCGCTTCAGCTCCATGAAGTCTTCCATCCAAATGGAATGTAGGCTGATAATAAACCTCATAACTGTTCTCAGCGAATCCATGAGAAACCGCATCCTCGACCTCCTGACGACGCATGAAAACCTTAAGATCCTCACCCTTTACAACGCCTTCATTATTCGAACCGACAACCGGATTATCTACCATATAGAAAAGATCCTTGGTTGACTTGATACTTCCCGGAATATCTGCAACCATAACAGTTGAACTCAGCTGAAGCCTGAAATCATTATAATCCCAAGGCTTACTAAATCTTTCCGCTATGCTCTCAGCCAATTCATCCACATTAACGTTCATCTTTTTGTAAATAGTAATAACAAACGTATCGACACTAGGAGCATATATATAATATCTCTTTACCAGTGAACGAAGATAATCACCAACTATATCAGAGAGTACATTCGAATCACCATTTCCCGCAAGACGGTTAATAATATCATAGTTGGTCACATGAATAATGATCAGACTCAAGCGGCGATTATGCTTAAGGCATCCACCAATATCCAGATTAAGTGCAGCACGATTATAGAAATCCATACCGAAATCTATACGATCATCCTCATTTTCAACCGCCATAAGAACGCCTGTAAAACCAACAGATTCAGCAAGTACTTCAACCTTCAGATCCTTGTTCACGAGCTGAAGGATAACACCTGCAGCAGCAAGTATAAGGAAGAACAGAATAGCTGATTTTCTTTTGCTTGAAATAACAGACCAGGATGTAGCAAGAACTATCGATGCCATTATGAAATAAAACAATGCTGCAACATAAATGAGCATTTCGCCCCATGCACGATGGAAGTCCCCGGTTTCATCTATATACCATACAAAATTTGTAAATAAATTAGTCAGAGCAAGAATCTCTGTCACGATAAAAGGAAGAGATTTCAGAAGAGTTCTTGTATTCCTGATTCGGGTAGAAACAAAACTTACCTTCGAGACATAGTAATAAAACATAGGGCACAAAGCCGTATGCGTGGCAAAATATACACTCCTGGAAATCTTATGGAGTGGAATCGACTGTTCAAGAGGCAAATAGCCGGAAGTTACAATAGCTGAAACAATTCCTGTAATAGAGTTAGTAGCCAGAATACATACTATGATGATAAAAAACTTATTCTGTGCTTTATCTGTACGCCCCTGAATAAATGTATATATTAAGTTGACAATGCAGATGAGCAAAGACGAAACAGCAATGCCCATGCTGAATGAATAATTAAGCATAGTCGTACCTGCTATAGAATAAAATGGTTCGTGGACTCAATTATACTTCAGGATTATGGTTTTCATCAACCGATTTTACTTAACTAAGCCTTATCATAATCTTAAAATGAAAAAAACCCAGCAATTCATGCTGGGGAAAGTGGACGCTCGGGGACTCGAACCCAGGACCGTCCGGTTATGAGCCGGATGCTCTAACCAACTGAGCTAAGCGTCCTTTTATTCTCTGTGGTGCACCAATTTTGCTTCGCAAAATTGATCCTGCCTGTAGTGACCCGGACGGGAATTGAACCCGTGTTACCGCCGTGAAAGGGCGATGTCTTAACCTCTTGACCACCGGGCCGGAAAAGCTCCCCGAGTAGGGCTCGAACCTACAACCCCGCGGTTAACAGCCGCGTGCTCTACCATTGAGCTATCGAGGATTAATAGTTCCATATGAACCTTCAAAACCTCACACAAAACTCAGAATACATCTAATCATTACTCAGATTCAGAAGAACCTTCTATCTTACTTGAATAAGCCCTCGACCTATTAGTACACCTCAGCTGAATGTGTCACCACACTTACACTCAGTGCCTATCAACCTCGTAGTCTTCAAGGGGTCTTACTTCCTTATAGGAATGGGATATCTTATCTTGAGGTTGGCTTCACGCTTAGATGCCTTCAGCGTTTATCCGTTCCAGACTTGGCTACTCTGCCATGGCGTTGGTCGCCAACAGATACACCAGCGGTCCGTCCATCCCGGTCCTCTCGTACTAAGGACAGCTCCTCTCAAATATCCTCCGCCCGCGCCGGATAGGGACCGAACTGTCTCACGACGTTCTGAACCCAGCTCGCGTACCGCTTTAATGGGCGAACAGCCCAACCCTTGGAACCTGCTACAGCTCCAGGATGCGATGAGCCGACATCGAGGTGCCAAACCACTCCGTCGATGTGAACTCTTGGGAGTGATCAGCCTGTTATCCCCAGGGTAGCTTTTATCCGTTGAGCGATGGCAATCCCACTTTATACCACCGGATCACTAAGTCCTGCTTTCGCACCTGCTCCACCCGTCGGTGTCACAGTCAAGCTCCCTTCTGCCTTTGCACTCTGCGAATGGTTTCCAACCATTCTGAGGGAACCTTTGAGCGCCTCCGATACGCTTTCGGAGGCGACCGCCCCAGTCAAACTCCCCGCCAGACATTGTCCCCGCGCCGGTTTCACGGCTACGGGTTAGAAATCCAATACTGTAAGGGTGGTATCCCAACGATGACTCCACATATCCTGACGAACTTGCTTCATAGTCTCCCACCTATCCTGTACAGACAGTACCGAATCCCAGTATCAAGCTGGAGTAAAGCTCCATGGGGTCTTTCCGTCCTGGCGCAGGTAACCAGCATCTTCACTGGTATTTCAATTTCACCGGGTGTGTTGTTGAGACAGTGCCCAAATCATTACGCCTTTCGTGCGGGTCGGAACTTACCCGACAAGGAATTTCGCTACCTT
>JHWR01000012.1 GCA_000687655.1 Lachnospiraceae bacterium YSB2008 | reverse complement strand
TTCACCATTTATCTTATAGGTCTTTGTTGCTTTAAGATCTACCGTTGCCGGAGTCAATTCCGTATACTCATTATTAACTACTACAGCTCTTGTCACGTCCTTGGCAATTGCCGCAGTGTCACCTGTATTTGCCTTATTCTCATAATCAGCATAAGCAGCCGTGGTAGGCATAGTCTCTGTAACTGTATATGTTGTATTAACCGGAATACCTTCTATAGTTACTTCTTGATTATGCTTAAGTTCAAATGTATACGTTCCATCTGCAAATTTTACTTCGTTTACCGAACCATAGCCTGTTACCGCATAGGTCTTATCCAGATCAACAGTCTGATTTGTGTTAAGAAGCTTAACCTTTATAGGGAATGTAAGTGTTTCGCTGAATCCTGTTCCGGTAACAACCTTCTTTATGGAAAGTTTTCCGGTTTCAGGTGCTGTACTTTCATATTTATTTACAAGTGCAACTGTCGATGTAGTTCCTTTTGCTATAGTAGCCTTAAGGTTATCTCCTGTTGTTTCACAAGTGAATCCTTCCGGCATGCTTACATCAGGCTCACTTGCTGTTATAACAGTACCTGCAGGAAGTCCGGATATAGTAATGCTTCCATCGTCCGAAATCTGTACGACAGCAACACCTGCATTAAACTGAACAGCAGTTCCGTTTGCTAATCCTGTTGCAGGGAAACTTCCAGAAACAGCCTTATCCTCTGAATCCTTTGCTTTCAATGAAACTGTGAATGAAGGAAGTGTATCCGGAAGAGTTTCGTCACTGGTTACTTCCTTAGTCAACTTAAAGTTTCCGATTGCAGTATAAGTATTTGTGAATTCAGCCAAAGCATCTTCATCTGCTTTTATCTTGAGCCCCTTAATCATTCCTTTGTCAGGAGCAACCTCACATGTATAGTTAGTTCCCGCACCATTGGATGATTCCTCTACGGTGTACTTTGCTCCGACTGTAAGATCCTCAAATGTATAGGTATAGGTATTACCTTCTTTCTCCCAACCATTTGAAGCATAGTCAGAATTAAGAGTGATGGTGCCCTTATTACCTATAGCCGGAGAAAAGCAAAACTCGATATCTCCAAGCTTGCTGAGATCAGTCTCACCACTGAGAGTTTTCTTTATTACAAGTTTTCCTTTTTCATCAGAAGCCTTAGTATAAGCATTAACTATATTGACTGTTTCAGTCTGTCCATCTGCAGTAATACTTATATCCTTTGATACTACTTCATCACCGTCTATAGTTGTTTTTGCTACATAAGTCTCGCCATTATAAGTAATTGTAGGACAACCGGCCTCTGAAACAGTATAATCACCCAATAATACTTCAGTCGATCTGGTCTTATTACTTTCAGAGCCCTGCATAACTGAATAATTAAAGCCGGCCTCAGTTTTTCCGTCTATCAAGAACAAGAAACCATTTTGTACGCCGTTATACCAGTCGGTAATATTTCCCGGATTAATCTGGCCAGAATTATAACCTATATCCTTACCATCAATCGTAATCGTCTTATTTACAACTATAGTTCCCTTAGGAGCCTTGTAGTTATTTGTAATCTTTACAGTTGAAGGATTGTTAGCTGTATTATCTGTTCCTACTTCAACGCTTTCTTTGTCATAAGAAGCAGTAAATTCATACTCATCGCCTTCGTATGTAGTGATTTCTATAACCTGATAAGTTCCTTCCGGAAGGCCCTTGATAACCTTTGGTGTACCGTCAACAACTTTGAATCTTGTTGCATCTGCCTGTGCATTAACGCATTCAAATGTACCGCTCACGGTCTTTCTTATAAATACATTTGAATCAGCACCGTCTTTATCCTTTAACTGCTTTACTACAAACTCAAATTCCTGAGTCTTAGCATCGTCATTATCGCCCGTAACTTCCTTTGAAACCGAGAGCACACAATTCTCTTCATAAGTATTTGTAAAAATGATTGAAGGAATATATGAAGCTGACACTTCAACTGTCTTTCCAATTTCTTCGCCGGATAAAACAGGAGTCGCCGTAAGTTTATATCCTTCTCTTTCAGCTGATGCCTTTACTTCAGTAACAGTATATTTCTGATCTGGTAAATTAGAAACGTTAAGCTCTTTATTAGCCTTAACCGAAACAGTTATCTCTGTTTCTGAAGATGTACCATTCTCATTATAATAAAGATCATCTTCACCTTTTATAACAAACTTATATTCATCGGTAGATGTTGGTTCATAATCACCTTTAACTGTCTTCTTTATCTTTAAAGATGTTATGGATTTATTATAAAATGCTCCGAGGTCAAACTGCACACCCGACATAGAAACAGAATGCGTATTATAGTCAACTAAGTTATCAGCATCTTCACCACTTTTCATATCGGCATTTACAATATATGTAAAGTTTCCGCCCTCATCCCTTCTAGCCTTTAAAGTAATGCTGATGTAACCAGCTGAATTTTCAATACCAGAAACCTGCTTTGACGGATCTTCAGTAATCTTGTAATAGTATTCTTTTGTTTTGTAATACTTAGTCACTGTTTGGTCATTAGATTCATCATCATCACCATCATATAAAGTTACTTGTTCAGTTTCATCATATGAGTCACTTGTTGCATTATTCGGCAAATCGCTTGTAAAATTAAGAACAGGGAATCTTACTACACCTGCACTTGTTATTTCACAAGGTATCGCTGAACCTTTTGTAACATTAAATTCATTATTAGTATACTCCTGCCAAAGGAACGCAAAATCGCCATCGTTAATATCTATTGATGTATATGGTACATATTCTGTATTATTTTTGTCGTCTATTTGAGTTTTGCTTCCATATTTATTGACAAAGCCCTTACGGAGGTAAAAATGCATTTCTCCGTATCCATCTCTACTTCCACCTTGATACATGTAGTGAAACTCATTACTGACATCTACTGTTCCACCTGAAATTATCCAACCACAACAGTTACCTGAACTAAGTTTTACTTCAGGGGCATATGGCAAAAGTATTGTGCCACCAGTTGTATTAAGGTCAACTTTTTTGTTGGTCCTAACATTCCAAATTATCTTTTGACACAATTCACTATCTACACCTGTATAACTTTCAGTAGTATTATCCTGTGGAGCTGACCCACCATTAGTATCAGTACTTGAAGAAGCAGATTTATTGCCCGTATGGACAAGAACTTTCCCTAAAGTAAATTTATCTGCAGTACTATCCAGAACACCTTCTTCAATATTGAATACTATAACTGTGGATGAATCTTTTTTTATTGTCAAAGGCTGTGTGGAACTTATAGCCTTAGCAAGATCACTATCGACATTTATATATACGACCTTATTTTCAAACCCTTTACCCTCAAGGTTGATTGTTGCTTCAGCGTTGTCTGTACCCTTATTAGTATAACTAATATAATTATCAACATCGAGGTTATATGCATTATCATTTGCTTTCAGAGAAAGATTATCTGACCATTCTCCCTCTCCTTTAATCTTATCTATAAGTCTCTCAACATTAGAAGTAGCATTCTCATTAATATTAGTAATTAGTGGTATTCCCGGCTCGTCTTCACTTTTATATATTGGATATCCATCTGAAAACTTGAAGTTGCCATTTTTTCCACCACTTATATTATGTGGCTTACCATCATAATTACCTATTACTGCTGAAGGGGCTTCAACATGAACAGACGAAGCAGACGTCTTTCCAAAATTAATTTCCGAAAGATTGCCAGAATTATTATTTCCCAAAGAACCTATGATAAAATGAACCGCTTTATCATGTATAAAATCCACATCATTGTTAGCCGAATTATTTATGAATTTATTCGTCGCAAATGTAGTTTCCATATGATTGTTCTGTACAATTGTCTCTGCAACAATACCATAATCAACTGCACCTCCAAGAATCGTGGCATAGTTGATGTCACTAGCTGAATCGAACTTGGTTGGCGCAGTAATCTGAACAGCCTCTCCTTCAGCCCTAACCTCTTTCGGTCCGCCTATTCCTCCTCCGGTCACTGCAAGTCCCGCTGCCATAGCTACTGCTACTACTACTGATGTGACTCTTTTAAAGACTTTTTTCATAGATTTCCCTTTCCGTAATCCCCGCACACCTTACGTAACCAAATATCCTCATATGGGTGATCACATTACGTGAATTTAGTTTACAATAATTATTATTTTACCGCCCCAAAATGGGCATAGTACGCCCGTTTGGGCATAGTAATACTTATGGAAAGTCTAACAAATACGTGGCTTTTAGGCAAGTTGTACATTAACGTTTTCATAATTTTGTCACATTTAACAAAATGACTAGTTGTCTGACAAAGGCGTCAGCACAAGATATTGGGAAGTTCACATAATATTCACATTGCATTTATGCAACATTACCTTATGTAAATTAAAAAAAGTCACCTTGGCATTTCTACCAAGGTGACTTTTAGTCATATAACAATATGTAATTTATATAAAAATCCTTCTCCGATTTTTATTTATGAGCCATATTTGAAGGCACCTTCTTAGGCTGAATCTTGAACTGAACTTTATTGCCGTTTGCCTGAAGTTCTGCTTCAGGCTGATTCTGAGCGTTGAGCTTTCTGTGCTGGCCTTCGCGGACATATTCAATAGCATTTCTCTTCATATTGGTGAAGTCATTAAGTGTCTTTGCTGCCATTCCCTTTGAAGCGAAACATCCGTCTTTCTGAAGTCCTTCCTTTATGTACTGCTGCATTATATCATAATTATCCGGAGCTATAGCCACTTCCATAACATAGTCATGACCGTGTCTTTGATAATTATCCTTCAGAATAGCATCTGTAAGAAGCTTACTGAACTTGTCATACATACCTTCCTTGACGTTCTCAGCCTCTTTGTCGTAGAAATCATCCTTTCCACCATGCTGTACATGATCATTAAGAAGTGGTGCATTTTCTTTCATTGATGCAAGTTCCTGCTTAAGATCGGTACGCTCCCACTGCTGCTTCCATATAGCCAGACGAATCTCAGCAGTCTCCCATCTGATGTCAAAGTTATTCGGATACTGAGCCTTAAGCATCTTATATGTCTTATTGTTCCCTGAAAGGAGTCTGTGTTTTTCCTTTCTCTGGGCCATTTCCTTATTTACCCATTTTTTAAGCGGATCCCTCTTGCTCTCAGTAACTGTTTCGCGGAAGGTATCATTGCTTATAAGGTCATCAACTTCAGAATTAAACTTCTTTGCAAAGCCAGGGTCCATAATCTCTGTCTCTAACTCTGATACTTTAAGCTGATTCTGTCCTTTATCTGCATATCTTATCTGTCTGAGATAGTTATCAAGAGTTGCCTTCTTTGCGCAGTCAGTAATACTTCCACCGGCTTCTCCGAAGCTTGACTCTAAGTTCTGAGTCTTGGTGCTTCCCTGCATCTTATAAGCCTTCATAACCTCTCTTCTCATTGCATCCTTTTTGTCAGCCTGACTGACTATTTCATCAACTCCAGGCCATGGCTCTAAAAGACTTGCATTGCTTACATTAATTCCTCTCTGCTTTGCAACACCCTTAAACACATCCCATTTTCTATCAAGCATGAAGCAGGCTTTTGTTCCATTTCTGCTGATTCCGGAATAAGGAACAAAATCCTGTCCTACATAAAGATCCCTAAGCTTTTCTATTTCATAGGAAATATTATTCATGTTATGTGTAGCCTTATTGAGACGGAGCTTTCCTTCATCAAAATGCGCCTTAAACATACCTCTGAATCCTGTATGTGTCCTATGGTATTCTTTTGATGTAGTCTCAAGTTTTTTCAGGCTGTCTTCCAGATCCTGCATAGTTCCTACTCTTGGAGATGAAAGATCGGATGCCTTTAAAGCGTCTTTGTACGCAGCCATCATTGCATTGTATTCATCATGGCCTTCTTCACCCGTTGCTGTGAGTTCATCATACTGTGTCTGAAGGTCATTATGAAGTTTCGCAATCTGCTTAAATACAGCAGCTTCCTTCTCCAGAGATTTTTTGCTCTTTATTACCTTCACAGAGGCAGCCTTCTTTACCTTATGATTCTTATCTATCATGTAGGCGTCACAGCTGATATCTCCGTCACCTTTCCATGCCTCTTTCAGAATCATAGTCTGATAGTATAACTCTTTGTCAGCCTGGCTGTTTAATACCTTTGCCTGTTCGCCCCAAAGCTGTTCCGGAGTCTTGCCATCTATACGAATAGTATCTAAACCATTTATTCCCATCAGCCTGTAAAGTGTATTCTTGGTATTTCCGTTAAGGTAATCATTAAAAACAGACTTTAAAGCTGACTTAAGCTGCTTATTCTCTTCCTTGCCAAGTCTCTCAATAAGCTCTGCAGGGTTATCTGAGACATCAAATACGTTGTTCCAAACGTCTATTCCTTTTTTATACTGAACTTCGAATCCTGATGTAAATGATTTGATCTCTGCATACTGGAAGGAATCATTATAATCCTGTCTTGCAGCGTCATCTGCTTTCTTTAAAGCTTTATCATATTCCTTCTGTCTTTCCGGAGAAAGTTTTCCATTTACAAAGAACTCCTTTGCCTCTCCCGGCTGGAATTTGAAATCAGGCTGGACAATCTGTCTCTGCATCTTGTAAAGATCTTCAACAGTAGGTTTTCCTGTGATATCACCAACTTTTTTACCCCTTATTTCATGAGAAAGTCTGCTGGAAAGGTCAAGTCTGTGACGAGCAAATTCTTCAAAGAATCTATCATTATTACGATGTGCATATTTGAGCTTACCGGATTTCTGAGGATTATTGTAAAAATTAGTAATTCCAATAAGAACATCCTGTATCTTATTTACCTTATCTATCTTATCTGCAAGAAGCGCAGAATCTCCGGCCTTCTTTATAGCATAGCTTCTTCTCTCACCTGTTACAACTCTGTCAAATTCCTGTGAGAAATCTATCTGAAGAGCACTGAGTCTCATTAATTCATTCATATACGGCTTTATCTGCTCAGGATCGCCATAATCAATATCAGGCAATGTATATTCATCCAGCTTATCAGATGCATCCATGAACGCCTGTGTCCATACACCAACATTCTTTTCAACATCTACACCTTCTCCCATAACCGGATGTTCTACAAGGAATTTATGGAATTCACTCATTGCAGCTTCAAATCCCGGTGCGCCGGGAACCATCTTAATAGCTTCTGAGAAAGATATCTTCTTTACGCCCATGAGATATACCATGAAACCGACATTCTGTCTGTTATGGGCATGCTCATGGAATCCGGCATTCTTAAATGCAGTATTTATCTCCTTAGAAGGATTAACCGCCTTCAGAAGGTCATTGTACTGCTGCTGTTCCTCAGGTGTCGGCTCCATCATTCCCATTTTTTCGCCAATAATCTGTTGAGTCTCAGGCGGGAGTTCTTCGACATTGGTATTGAGTATTTCATTAATCTCTTCAACGTTATTAAACTTAGGCATTTTAGTAATCCTCCATCCTTATCTAAAAGCATTTTTGCGTTTTTACTTTGAAAACAACCAAAGTATAGCATCCCCATAGTAACAAAAGCGCAACAGCTAAATGGAAATTTTGTCTTTTTTACTATCCCCCGCTGCAAAAAGCCCGAAAACTGCACCGCACAAGCCACCTATAATATGTGTAAACTGAGAAATATTGTCCCTAACCGTAACCATACTCCATATTTCACGACCAAGATAGATCATCATGACAAGTATCATGGTTATAGGAATCTCACCCTTTTTTATATCTGTCGCCGACACAAGAACTATGAACATGAATACGACTCCACTCGCGCCAAGAAGTCCGTTCGGAAAGATTATCAGATTGATAAGTCCCGATACGACTGCCGTCGTACCTATCATTATAAGAAGATCCTTACTGCCATACTTTTCTTCAAGTATAGGACCAAGCAGAAGGAACAGCATCATATTATTAACGTAATGGGATACATCAGCATGCCCGATGACATGCCCGAAGAGTCTCAGGAACCAGAACAAACTGATCCTTGATCTGTAGACTGAAAAAAGAAGATGATTACTTGCGCCAAGAGTAACATAGTTTAGTATAAGAGCTATAAGAGAGATTATCGCAAATGAAAGGACCACCGGCGCATTGAATGTGAATTTCAGTTTTCCTGATTTCACTTCATTTGGGTCCTTTCCATTCTTGATATCATTTATCTGTTTTCTGATATTATCATCCATTTGAATCTTGCTCCCCCAGTAATCATATTATTCAATGATGATGGCATTCACAGTCATCCCCACAATGATCTGCTTCACCGCTGCATTCTGCACAAACGCCATAGAAGACAGTGCGAAATGGATCGACCTTGAAACCATGATGCTCTTCGAGATGTCTGGTAAGATCTTCTATCTCATGGCAGTCCAAATGGTAAAGCTTCCCGCATTTCTCACATTTCATATGATAACAGCTCGGATGATGACATTTACCATCTGACTCTATATATTCGAAGCATGCTGAACTTGATTCATCAAGAATATACTTATTGACACGCCCCTCTTCCATAAGTCGTTCAAGCTGTCTGTATACAGTGGTTGTTCCAATATTCTTGCCCTCTTCTCTGAAGTGGGCACATATATCCTGTACTGTAAAATGCTTCTCGGGAATGGTTCTGAGATAATTCTCGAGTTCTTCTCTTTGTTTGGTTTTGTATTTCTTATCTGCCATACTCTATATCCTGCCTATATTCATTAGAAAAGCATCTCAATCATTCGGGAACTGAAGGATAAATATTTCGGAAATCAGCAACCGGGATATCAAAAAGCCCTGAAATGTACTCTTCATTGAATACCTCCTGTACAGTCCCGGTCCTGTCTACCTTTCCATCCTTAACAGCTATTATTTGATCCGCAAATTTTCTGACCAGCTCGAGTTCATGCATAGTCATAACTATGGTTATTTCCTTCTCTTTAGCCAGTCTGCATATAAGTGATAATAATTCAAGCTTATACTTGATGTCAAGGAAAGACGTCGGCTCATCCAGCAGTATGACTCCCGTATCCTGACACACTGTTTTGGCAAGAAGCACACGCTGTTTCTGGCCATCGCTGAGTCTTGTGAAGTACTTATCAGATAACTCTGTGAGGCTGAAAAGCTCCATTACTTCATCAACCTTCTCTGAGTCCTCTTTTCCAAGTCTTCCCGATAATCCGGTATATGGATACCTTCCAAGTGATATAACCTCTCTGACCGTCATCAGTTCCCCATGAGGTCTCTCAGTGAGAAGTGCAGTAAGAATAGTCGACATCTCATGTGAACTCATATCCCTGTATTCACGTTCTCCTATATAAACTGATCCACCCAGAGGTTCTATATATCCGGCGAGTGTCTTGATAAGTGTTGACTTGCCCGATCCATTTGGTCCTATCACACAAGTCACTTCACCACGCGAAAAATCAAGGTCGATGCCTTCTACTATCGCCCTTCCGGAATATCCCACTGTCAGTTTTTCCGTTTTGAATCCAGTCTTTTTATCCATGAATCTCACAAACCTGTTGAATGATTTTTATGATTGTTTCCTCTGTTTCCCGAGCATGATCCAAATAACTATCGGAGCCCCGAACACCGCCGTTACTGTGCTTATACTGAGCTCGGTCGGTGACAGGAGCAGCCTTGCAAGAAGATCTGAAATAAGGCAGAACACTGCACCCCCGAGAAAGCTCGCCGGGATAACGATGCGTGGATTGTTGGTTCCCATCATCTTCCTTACCACATGCGGAACAGCAACCCCGACAAATGATATCGGTCCGGCAAAGGCAGTAACACATGCAGAAAGAACGCTTGACAGAAGTATAAGACATGTTCTGAACAGCTTCACTCTTATACCAAGAGATGCCGCGTAGCTTTCACCCAGGAGATAGGCGCTTATCGGTTTTACCAAAAAAGCCAAAAGAATTATCGTTACAAAGACAATGATCGCCATTATCTTTACATTTTCCCATGTCATACCCGAGAAGCTGCCCATGGACCAGTTATGGAGATTGACTATATTTGAATCGTCCGCAAATGTAACGATCAGCTCAGTCACAGCCGAGCAGATATATCCTATCATTACACCGCATATTATCAGTGTCGCTGAATTCCCGGTTTTCCCGGACACAAGAAGTATGAAAAATGTAGATATAAGAGCGCCAACAAATGCAGCGCTGATAAGATTCCATGAACCTACATTTACGCCCCTGCTTATGAAGAATACCATAGTCACGGCAACCATCAGCTTGGCTCCGGATGATATTCCAAGTATGAAAGGGCCCGCTATCGGATTTGCAAAGAAGGTCTGGAGCAGATATCCGGACACAGCAAGAGCACCTCCGAGAAGAAGTGCAGCCAACACTCTCGGAAGTCTTATATCCATGATTATACTTTCTTCTACTCTTGGTCTAAAATCGAGTGTTTTGGAATAAGTGCCCGTGATAATTCTGAAGATGTCACCGACCGGCACTTTCACACTTCCGAGACACACATTGAGGATCATAAGTGCGATAAGGAGCACTGAGAGTATCACAAATATGCATATATATCTGGTTGTCCTTTTATCCTTATACATTTTTACTACGTCCGTAATAATGAGTTGATAACTTAGTCAAGGTTTCATATAACATCTAAATGTTAATCCATATGATGAAGTAATTCCAGGTTTTCATCTCCGCCTGAAACAATCACATTCATGTCCTTGATCATGTCCGCCAGACGGGAAGTCTGCTGATACATATCCGCCCCGGTGTACCATACATTTCCACTCTCCACCGCTTTGAAATCATACAATATCGGGTGCTTGATCGTAAGATCTGAAAGTGTTTCAACATCCGCATCTATAGTCGTATCGTATATTATTATATCAGCATCTTTGGCATATGAGTAGAATGTTTCCAGATCCATATTCATGGTCGAGGTCGCATCCTCATCCTCGCCGGCTATCTTGTCAAAAACATATTTCCCACCGGCCATATCTATCATCTTAGGTATGTAATCCCCTGTCTTTCTGACAACAGCGTAACCTTTGGTTGCAATGTAAAAATAAGCTACCGTCTTTCTGTTCTCATCTTTTTCGCTCTTATCATCGTCTGGATTCACATCAAAGAAACTGCTTATCTCCTCCATACTGTCATCAAAGAAATCAACCGCCTTATCATACTTACCTGTTATTATCCCGTACAGCTTGACCCATTCCAGTCGCCCGAGAGGGTGCTTCTCATAGCTTGAATGATCCACAAGAACAGTTATTCCGAGCTTCTCCAGTTCTTCCTTTACTTCGGGTTTGTGATATATCATCATATTTTCAACTGCAAGAGATGCCCCTCCGTCAAGTATAGCCTCATAATCAGGAGAGCTGTATTTTCCAACATACTCTATAGTCCCGTCCTTCATAAGGTCCTTCACCTCGTCAATACTCCAGTCCTCTTCCTTAGTACTGACAAATGAAATGTTCCCAAGAGCACCTGCCGCTCTGAAAAGATCAAGCGAAGCCGAAGATGCAGCATATATATTTCCTATCCCTTCTTCTATTACCTGAATATCCTTATCCAGATTTGATGGAGTCTTGCATCCCTTAGGCACAACAAGCAGCTTATCCTCCCCGGTTATGCTTATAAGCGGATACTCTGCCGAATCACCCGTTCCGTAATAATCAACCGAGAACTCCTCTGCGTAAGAAAGAGAAAGACCGGAGATGAGGTCAGCCTCACTCCAGTCTTCTATAGAACCCTTCGCTTCTCCACCGATCAGGCTGGAAGAATCGAAATAAAGTGTATACTCTATCTCATAAGGTTTGCTCATGGCAGTTGTATCTGCGGATACCTGAAGGTTTGTATCAAATCCCTTCACAGGAATCTCAAACACTGAATTTCCTTCGTCGTTTATCGGGAGATACTTCTCACCATCAACAATCATATAATCATAATTTGGGCTGCTCCACTCGATCGTTGCAACAGCCTTGCCATCCTTGATGACCAGCTTCGCAGGAGAAGTCACACTCGCCTTGCCTGAACCACCGGCAAGCTTAACATCAACTGTGTATTCACCATCACTCAGCCCAAGGTCTTCTACCGTCTTATATCTTGCCTCTTTGAAAGCATCTTCCGGAAGAGAATCCGCTCTGAAGCAGAGATCACGGTCGTACCATTTCTCCTTCTTCTTACTGAAGGCGGTACATTTAACAACACTGTCAAGCGCCTCTACAGGTACCTCGAAGCTGTGACTTCCATCTTCATTTTCAATAAATGGAATGTAGTCCGACTTGCTTGCAGCAGCAGCTTCTTCACCGGTTCCCATATAAAGATATTTGTATCCGGTTCCGCCCATAGTCATAAGGGCAGTCATTGCACCATCCTTGACAGTGAGCTTGCAGGAAACGATTCTGAACATAGATGAACTGCTGTCCACCTCTATATCATATTCGCCATCCTTCAGCTCATCTGCAGTAACAGCCTGCATTCCCTCATATCCGACAGCTTCCGCCTCTACCATATCACCGGCAGTAGCCACCTTATCATTTGCAATTGTCGTTGCTTCTGTAGTAGCAGCTTCCTTCCCACACCCCACAACCGAAAAAGCCATGGTGGTGAGCATCGCAGCTGCTAACAACTTCTTAATACATTTCATAAAAAATAAATTTCCTTTATAGTACTGATTAATTATTATAATTCCTTGACTGAATTTAAATTACAGATTGATATATAAAACATGCATGAGAAACCCTTGGAGCACGTCGGCGCTTAACGAACAGACATTCCATGTCTGTGAGTCTAGCGTCCGTTACGATGCGGAACGGAGCCGAGAGGCGTGTTTCGAATGTATGTTATTATATATCAATCGTCATTAAAAATCACTTACTTAAGATTATCAATAGCAGCCTGCGCATGCTCAACATAAATCTGCTGTATCTCCGGTACCTGTCCAAGTCCTTCGATCACGCATGTAACCTCAAAGCCTTCCTTCTCAAAGGTTGTCTTCCATGAATCATCCTCATCACCTGCCATATCGTTGTTTGCATGATCACCTGCAACAACCATAAGCGGTCTGAGAACAACCTTCTTATAATTACCTTCCTTAACCTTTGCAAGAACATCATCAAGACTAGGTGTAGCCTCAACAGTACCTATGAAGTAGTTTGAGTAACCCTTGTCATCCATTATGCCCTGGAGCTTAGAGTAAACACCATTGCTGTCAGCTTCTGTACCATGACCCATGTATACTATAGCTGTCTCACCATCATCATACTCAGCTGTGATATCCTTAATTATATCAGCAACTCTGCTGAAGTCATCATCACTTGTAAGAAGAGGCTCACCTATAGATACCTTTTCAAATGCATCACCATGCTTAGCTATTGTATCAGTAAGCTCCTGATACTCAAAACCGTTCATAAGTGTAGTAGGCTGAACAACAAGAGTTTTTACACCATTGTTGATAGCTCTTGAAAGTGCTGTGTCAACATTATCTATAAGCACGCCATCTCTCTTATTTACATGGTCAATAATAATCTGACTTGTAAATGCACGGCGGATACTGTAATCCTTACCGAACTCTTTATCTATAGCTGCCTCTATACCACCTATTGTAAGTCTTCTTGAATCATTGAAGCTTGTTCCGAAGCTTGCTACAAGAAGCTCATTGTCACCTATCTCATCTGCATTTCTTGGATCATCAAGAACCGGATCACCAGTATCATAGTTCTCTTCATCATCTTCTGCGTCAGCTTCTTTACCTTCTTCAGTGTCTTCTACTGCAGCAGTAGTGTCCTCTTCCTTCTTAGCGCCGCAGCCTGTCATCATAGACATAGCCATGCACACTGCCATAACAATAGCTGCCTTCTTAAATAGTTTCTTCTTCATTATTATATCTCCTTTACTATAAAATACGCCGCGACAGAATATGTCACGGCGATACACAACAAAACAAAACCGAAGCAGACTTCGATATTATCTTCTAGGATCAAGCCCTCGTGATCATAGTTCTATCCGATATATGGCAGGTCTCCTGACTTAAGTATCATCATATATATAACGCCTTCCCAAGCCATACACTCAGTGGATGTCCTCATCAGTTATTCTGATAAAAGACCTGTTATACATACTACACTCTTACAGTGACGAGATCGTGCAGGACTCACACCTGCTTCCCTATTCTCCGACGCCCGGTCATATTCGAAAAGCCTCCTGGCTATTCAAAGAATCCCCCGCCGGCACCATATATCATATGAATTTATATAAACCAATAAGTGATCTATATCTGATTATTTCTTCAGCATATCCTTGATATCATCAACCTTATCCTTGATATTTCCTGAATTTGCAAGGATCTTGTCATCGATATCTGTCTTATCAAGAACATCATCAACCTTATCTTTAACTTCTGTTGCCTTTCCTGCAAGGTCTTCAGCCTTATCCTTTAATTCCTTGATATCCATGTTATGACCTCCTTCTTTATTGTTATGCAACTAATTAATAATAGTCCTCAGCTGTTCATTTTATCACAATCATTCATGCTTCGCAATTCTTAAGGTCAAACCTTGGTAGCTCCCTGAACCGCGGTAATAATAGTGATTATAAATGTAACGACCATGTATATTATCATTCCGATTGTAAATAAAGTTACTATGAGTTTCTTGTTCTTTGGTATTACCGGTCCGGTGAGAGGAACGAAGAACTTCTTGATATTCACGATAAGAAGAACAAGTCCTGCAACAGCAATCCCAAATTCAAGCATTATAAATGCCATATATATCAGGAAGTAAGGATTGGACATAAATTCCGAAAGAGCCTGCGTTGCCTCCTGATCAGTAGCCACATTCTGCATGGCATTAACCTTTGCAGTAAAATCATTTAAGTCCATATGCTGGAGAAATATAATCGGAAAGAACCCTGAGAAAAGATTGATTCCTGCATGCATAATATATGTTGTCCATAATTTTCCGGTCTTTGTATATACATAAGCGAATATTATTCCCAGACCCATAGCATAGAAGAACTGGTAGAAATTAGTATGGAAGAATCCAAACAGAATACCTGAAGTAAGTATAGCAATTCTCTCATTATATCCACTAAGTCTGTCGAGGAGCATCTTTCTGAATACCAATTCTTCAAAGAACGGTCCGATTATTACCGCTATAGCAAGTATAGCTATTGGATTAAGCTCGGCAATAAGTTCTATAGTAGAATTCTGGGTCTGATAACCCGTTATGAGTTTGACGATGATACCCAATACATTTCCTATAATATTTCCGGCAATCATCATGGTTATGCAAATAATAAAGAGGCATATATGCCAACCCGGCTTTATATGTCCTTCGGGCTTTATAGTCTTAGGAAGACGACCTATGATAAGCCAAAGCAGAAGAACCGCCAGGTACATAGGAAATGTACCGACTACCATGGTAAATGTCTTGCTCTGAAGCAATTCCGGCTTTAAATATTTAGCCAGAAAAGCGCATGCATATACCAGTCCAACTGATACAAGTGTCCATGCCGTGAGTCCTATACCCATGATATTATATGAATGTTTAACTCCCGTCGTATCCTCCATAATTACCGGAAGCGGACTTGCCATAGCCTGGTTCGGCATCATTGCCTGGTTCGGCATCATAGCCTGGTTTGGCATCATCCCCTGATTCGGCATCATGTTCTGTCCCATGTTATTATTATAGTTCTGTGATTCCATGTTTACCTCGTTACTTTCCCAGGGCCTGTCTTGCAAGACTATCCGCCTTCTCATTTCCCGGTTCCCCGGAGTGTCCTTTTACTTTTATGAATTTTACATCCAATCTATCCTTAAGCGCAAGATAGAAATCCCGATAATGCTTTGTTCCCTCTTTATTTGCTTTCCATGCACCTGTGCACCACTTTTCTATTCCCTCATAGTCATAATATAGTGCCAGGCTCTTTATCCCATGAGCCAGGCAGTAATCCATGGCTTTCATAGAACCTTCTATCTCGCCTGCAACATTATGCATGGTACTCAGTTCCTCGTCAAAATCCTTGTCACAGAATTCTTCATAACCTGACGCTGAATATATGAGCATTCCGTATGCAAACTCTCCCGTCTCGCTGTCATAGCTTCCATCCACGAAGCTTACTGCCTCGCATCCTGATTGTTTTCCTTTCAGATATTCAATCAGCTTGGATTCAATATTCGGACCCTTCAGTTCACTACCCTGGTCAGCCTGTTCCCAATCTTTAGTACTGATTCCCGCAAAAGCTTCAGCTTCCTCTATAGTTCCGAAACTCTTATATATAGCTCCCGGGAATCCTGTAACATTAGCACTGCATTCCTCCCAGGTTTCATATATGCCCGGAGTCTTCCCGACTTTAACTGCATAGTATTTTTTCTTCATCAAACTATCCTCTTAAACGCCGTATGTGTCTTTAAATATATCAAAGCTGTACTATACCTTACGAATATTCAGTTGTACCACAAATCCATCATCATTGTAGTACTCTATTCCGCCACCCTGTCTCTCCATATAACTCTTAACAAGATACATTCCAAGCCCGTAACCATTTTTACCTTCAGAGCCTTTGCCTCGATAATACTTTTCAGTCAGAAGCGGCAGTTCATCCTCTGCAACTCCCGGTCCCTTATCCCTTATCGTTATCCTGACGAATCTGTTATTTTGCTCCTCTGTTTCAGCAAAGCTCACATATATGTCTGTACCGGCATACTTATGCGAATTGCCAACGATGTTATCTATAACCTGTTCCATCCTGAGCCTGTCGAATATCAGAAGACAGGATGGCATTTCATTTTCAAAAATGATATTTCCGTAATCATGCAGATTGTGCAGGTACTTTTCAATAATCTCACTGCTTCCTTCAGTCGGGTTCATCTCTATTCTGTCCAGTTCCTCCATAGTAGCCTGAAAGACATTGTTCATGATCTCACTTATTGTTCCTGCTTTTGCGGATATGCTGCTTATCTTCTCAAGATTATCATCAATCTCTGATATCTCAGTTTTCACCAAATCGTCATTTACTGCATCCGCCGAAAACTCATTTCTGCCATCAGTCGTCAGTTTATCCTTCTTGCGTCTGTACTTCATGTCCATTACTTCACAGGTCGCCTGAATGGTAGCGATAGGTGTCTTTATGTCGTGGCTAAGTTCGGCAACAAGCTCTTTCTTAGCCTTGCCTGCTTCTATCTCTCGAGCCTTCGATTCCCTGAGTTCTTCCCTCATGATATCAAAGCTTTCCGTGAAGCCTCCAAACATGGATCCACGTCTGATCGGTATTTCGGCATCAAGGTCTCCCTTGGCTATTATTGCAGCGTGTTTTTCAAGTTCCTTTATAGGCTTTATCTCTATAATATAAAACAGGAAAATGAAAAGATATCCCAGCAGTGCAGTTATCCCCCAGTAAATCAGAGTGCCCATAAACATAGCTTTTCTGCCGGTCTCATAAGTCTGATTAATATCACCCCAGACCTTCTTATATACTACCAGTTCGTCGTCCGAATACGAGCCGAGAATCACCGAGTTCATTTCATTTCTGTGAAAGATTATGATAAGAACAACCAGGCATATCAATATGATGAATGTATATATAATTAAGATTTTTCTTATACTCTTCACTTAATTCCATCCCCAATATATAAGACTTACCCTGCGGCTTCTATATCTCAAGCATATAACCCGTACCCCAGATGGTTTTAATCATCTTCGGTTCATTCGGGTCTTCTTCCATCTTTTCACGAAGCTTTCTTATATGTACATTCAGGGTTCCGTCCCCATAGAAACTGTCTCCCCATACCTCATCAAAAAGAGTCTCTTTCGTAACTATGGTATTCTTATGGTCATAGAGACATTTTAGAAGTGCGAACTCTTTGGCCTTGAGACTGATTCTTTTTCCCTCAAGGATTACTGACATGGTCGGTTCATCCAGGATTAATGTTCCTTCATCTTTCTTCAGATCAGAACCCCCGTCCTTTTCCGGCTTTCCATTTTCATTCTCAGCATTACTGTTTACTTCCTTCAGCGCATTCAGCTGCTCCACCCGGTTCAGATTAACCTTAACCTTAGCCAAAAGAACTGACAGGCTGTAAGGCTTCTTGATATAATCATCACCGCCTATACTCAGCGCTATCAGGACATCATCGTCACTCTGCCTTGCACTTATAAAGAGTATAGGAAGCTGGTAATCCTCTCTCAGCTTCTTGCACACATCAAAACCCGATCCGTCTCCGAGATTAATATCAAGCAGTATCAGATCGGCTTCATTTTCCTCCAGAAAACCGTATGCATCTGCAGCAGAATTGACATACTCCGTTTTAATATCAAACATATTAAAGTATTCTGCCGTCATCTTGGCGAGATCAGTTTCATCATCGATTATCAAACAGTTATATCGCATTTTCATTGTCTTTCTTTTAAAATACAAAGTATACTTAACAATCCTAACATAGTGCTAATAATACATCAATTTAGATTAGAACGCAAAAGAATGACAGTAATCCTGTCATTCTCCTGATTATACTTTTAATCCTCGGTGATCATCTCTACAGGCTTAAGGCCGCGGACCTTAATCCCTGCCATACCTGAAGTAATAATTGCAATGGTAACTATACCGATTACAGTAATGATCATATAAAAGGCCGGTATATTAAAATCAACCTGCTTCATCGCAAAGAGTGAAAACGCTGTCTTACATATTCCGCCGCCTGCTGCTCCGGACAGAAGCGCCCCTATTATTGTACCTATAAGAATTGCCGGCATATTGGAAAGCATTATCTGTGAGATGAGGCCTCCACTGGTCTGTCCTATAGCCTTGCTGATTCCCATGCCTCGCCACTCATGGCTAACCTTAGCTCTTATTACAAGTGACTCAACAAATATTACTATAAGAATGGTTATCACTACTACTATGAGGCACAGCAGCTTCATAGCTGCTACAAGGGCATTCACTGTTCCTTCCATCATTTTTTTCATGTCGGTAAGTGTAAGATTCAGATTCTTATCCTTTGCCATCTTGTTTATTTCAGACTTAAGGCTGTCAAATGAAACGTTCTCTTTTCCATATACGTAGTACTCACAGGAAACATCGCCCGGTATAATCCTGTCTGCACCTTCTATAGTCATATATAAGGTACGTCCCATACGCTCAAGTCTCTGGTTGATTCCTACTACCAGATAATCTGCCTCTTCATCTGCGAACTTAACTGTCAGAACATCACCCACCTTAAGTCCAAGATCATCAGCCACACCTGCAGTAACCATGATCTCATTTTCTTTTTCCTGCGTTCTTCCTTCGAGAATCACTGTATTCTGAGGCTGTGTCATATCATCAACTGCATATGTGAAAACAGTCTGTTCTTTGTCACCGTAAACCACTGTAGGTTCGAAGGATACCTGTGCAAATACCTTGTCAGCACCCTCAACAGTCTTAAGATCTTTAACAATGCTCTTATAATCAGCCGAGCCATCATCGTCAGTAACAAGTGCTGATGACATTTCAAATCCCATAAGTCTTACAAGCTTTTCAGGATCAGTCCCGAAATTCTCATACATTCCAAATCCAACAAGTGTTGATATGGCAAGAATTGCTGCAATTATAACCATGATTACATTTCTTCCTATTCCTCCAAATGTATCCTTAAGTGCAAGTGTTAATGATATAGGAAGAGGAGTCTTCTCAAATGAGAAAAGGTTCTTCTTGAAATTGTGAGTATTGATGCCTCCCCTGAGTGCATCAAGAACTGATATCTTTTTATATGCTCTGCTGATCGCTCTTGCAACAACACCAACCAGTAAGACCATTCCAAGAACTGTAGCTATTGCTACCGGCCAGTTAACCGGCTGATTCCATGAAAGTCCGAGTACTGAGCTGACTATCTCACTGAAGCCTGTAAATGTAACCACTCCTATAACTATTCCCAGTACGCTGCCAAGAAGCGCAACCAGGACTATCTGCAGAACAAGTGCCCATCTGAGTTCCTTAACGGTATATCCACTTGCTTCGAGGATTCCCGTATTCTTCATATTCTTCTGAATAAAATTCTTAATACTGAAGGAGATTATGATAAATGCAATGATCATGGTCATAACTGCAAATATCAGTATTACTGACATTACTATCTGAGGAAGGAACTGTGAACCGCCCCTCATCATCTGCCAGTTTGCGAGAAGATAACTTGTATAGCTCTCTTCCGGATTCTGTTTTGAATATTCTGCTATCTCATCCTTATATGAATCTGATATTTCTTTTTCAAGATCCATGGTTGTAAATGTACTGCCTTCAGGCTCATCTATACGTGCTTTATGCATGTATCCTGCCCTAGCCTGGGCCGGGTGATCCTCTGTCATTTCATTTATAAGCTCTTCAGACATATTCACGCTGTATATTGTCAGGTTCAGTGTCGAGCAGAAATAAGGATCCTCCAGGTAACCTGCCACATTGAGATCATAAACATCATCGCCCATCTTAAGCTGGATAGTATCTCCTACAGGAAATTTCCCCTTCATATTCAATGGAAGAAGTATGTCATTCTTTCCCAAAGAAACATCCGGTCTTGGAATATTCATTATAGACTTATCTTCAGTGAAGCTTTCAGCAAAGAATCTATACTGAAGGTAGTCTTTGTCCTTCTTATTCTTGTACTCACAGATAAACTGTGCTGAAGGAGTCGCCTCATATTCCTTTACATGTTTATTCTCTTTGAACGCCTTCTTCGCTGAGTTCACTTCAGCTTCTGTATCAAAACTGAAGAGTAACAGATGTGCTCCATGTATCTCCTCGAATTTGGAATCCATAATCTTTCCAAGTCCGGTAATTGCAGATACACCATCGAATATCAGAAACGAAGCGATAAGTGTAAGAAGAAGGAATGTTATCATATCTCCCTTCTGCTTCTTCATATTATCTTTTGCAATCTTGAATAATTTATACATGGTTGTTCTCCTCTTTAAATCCCAATCGCACCGTACGCCGCCTGCCCGCACATGCACATGCGTGCATGCGCGGCGCCGCGGCTGGTGGATATAATTGCGTGGCAATTATATCCGTTTACCAGCCCATTTCCTGTAAGAACTCTTTAAGCTTGCGGTGTCTTTCGAGTGCCTTTTCCCGATTTGGATTTGATTCATCCTTATAGTCTCCGAGATATGGTCCCAGATCACATTCACTGGATATCACTCCATCTGCAAGATATATGATCCTGTTTCCTCTTTCTGCTGCCTTAACTGTATGTGTTACCATCACTATACTCTGACCCATGTAATTAAGATCAGAGAGTATATCCAGCACATTTTCCGTGTTCTGTGAATTCAAAGCTCCTGTTGGCTCGTCTGCGAAAAGCACTTCAGGATTATTGATCACGCCTCTTACCACTGCAACTCTCTGCTGCTGACCACCTGAAAGCTGAGTCGGGAATTTTCTCCAGTCATTTTCACTTATCTCAACTTTTTCCAGAAGGCTCTTTGCTTTACCTGCAAGCGCTTTCCTGTCCTTTGATTTGAGAAGTCCACTTACCATTACATTGTCAAGAGCGCTCATACTGTCATTCAGATAATTCTGCTGAAATACAAAGCCTGCATGATATCTTCTGAAAAGCGCCAGCATATCGTTGCTGAACTTGGATATTTCTATTCCGCCATTTACTCCTTCTCCGGATCTTTTGGCAGCCTTCCTGATCCTCTTATCATCGTCATCTACAAAGTAGGTTATCGATCCCAGCGTCGGCCTGTCCATACCGGACAGTGCGTAAAGAAGTGTACTCTTTCCTGATCCGGAATTTCCCATAACGACTGTGAAATCCCCTTTATATACGCTAAGATTCAGATTTTTTAAAACGTGCTGCTGAACCGATTCATTTGAAAATGTCTTTGAAAGGTCCTTAGCTCTAAGTACTGTTTTTTTATTCTCTGTTCTGCTCATCTTATCTTCCTTTCTCCCCATCAACCTTGGAGACGGTTTCCTTTTATTTTTATGAGTCATTTCTTTGTTACGTAAAAAACTTCCGTGTTTCGTTGTTGACGTTAATATACAACAACAAAACACGGAAGTCTTAATATGAATCTTCTCTAATTCTTATCTATTTCTTAAATAGCAGAATTAGTTTCTTAATCATTTTCTATATTTTATTCTTCTACAGGCTTAATAGTATCATATTCACGCTTGATCTTTACTTCCTGACTGTACGGATTCTTAACCCAGCGGTTCATGATTCTGTTATAAGCCTTATCTATATACTGTTCATCCATTTCAGGGAGAAGAAGGAATAACTGATTTGAACGGCTCTGCATCATAACATCACTCTTACGAAGTGCACCATTAACTGTCATGCCGAACTCACGAACGATATCTATCATTCTGTCTTCACCTATATCTCCACTCATAGGTGTTATAGTAAGCAGCATCTTAACAGCTTTGGTCTTGTAAGTCTGGATATATCTCTTAACATATCTGTATACTATACTGAAATGATCATACTCCAGCCAGAGAGCACCCTTATCAAGACTTGTCTCATCAAGTCCGCGGCTGACAGTCTCAACCTTATCTACCACTTCATCCGGAAGACTGTCCTGACTTCCATAGAAAGCACATCCCTGATTACCTGTCTGCTTTACATGTTCAAGAGCCATATCAGCCTTCTTGAAGAGTTCACGATAATCCGTTCCTTCATCAGGAACCATTACAACACCAACGGAAACTCCGAGAGCTATACGCATATCCTCACCAACAAGCTTCTTAACGAATTCAGCAAGCTTGTTTCTCATGTTTGCATAAAGTCTCTTGAATGCAACCTTATCAGTTACGCTTGTTGAGAATATAACGAATTCATCCTCTCCAACGTAGCCCTTTATATCATAATCAGTAGTACTATCGTCCAAAGCTCTTGAAACATTTTTGATGAGTTCAGCACTTATCTCATCTCCGTAAACATATTTGAATATCTGGAAATTATCCAGATTAATGAGCATAAGCATTCCCTGTTCACTTTCACATGCCTCAGTTAATCTCTCGATTACGCTTTCGTTCCTAGTTTCCATCTTCTCTTCTCCTTTCAGATCTTTTCTCTAACCCCATATTGTTTGAGAATAAAGTGTTCCGTGTGTATCCACCCGGAGGGTTCTGGCATGATTCATCATGCTAGAAACTGTGACCGCCGCCGTGGCCACCGCCACCGCCGCCACCGCCGCCGCCTCCGCCACCACCGGAGGAGCCGCTGCTCTGCGGACTGTATGTCCTTGTCTGATTCGTAAATACCGAATTTGCACCCGTAATATTTACATTTGCCTGTATCGCCGAAAGAATCTCGTTAGATGATGCCGAACGCATCTTCGAAATATTTCTGGCAATTATATAAACTATAAGCAGTGAAAGTACCAGTGCCATAAGCACATTACTTATATGCTTCATCGGCTGTGATATCTTACCGCCATCCAGAAGCGTAAGTATCTGTGAGAACGTCTGATCTGCATTCAGGTAGAAATTTCCCTTTGAAGCAGAACTGTAAGTGTTATCAGCTATGGTATTACAATATGCTACTGTAAGTACCTTTCCAACATAACCGTTGTTATCTGTATAGATATAAAGCTCTCTGTGACCCATATCTACCAGATATATAACACCGCTCATGCCGCCGTACCTGGATGCATATATATATGCAGCTTCTTTATCTGTACTGCGAGATGGTGTATTCGTCGTGACATACATGGCGTTTCCATATTCTGTCACATCTGCAAGCTTCTCCATAAGCTGATTCTCTTCTTCATCTGTAAGGAGATCAGCTCCATCTATGAGGACTGCATCATAGCCTGTACTTTCGTTGGTATACTGTCTTTCCTCTGCATCATCGTAATCTGCCGCATATGAACCTAAACCAAATCCGAATATGACAGCAAATGGAATGATGAACAGAAGAACTCTGAATAATCTCTTATCTACCCGGCGCACGGTCATCACCTCCCTTTCTTGCAAGCTGTGGAAGTGGTCTTGTGGCCAGTATATTATACTGATTGAGTATACCAAGGAGAACCACCAGCATTCCTATATAATTAAGTATTATTCCACTGTAGTAATAAAGATCCGATACCGGTTTAAATACTACAAGCCCTACCGTGAATGCCCCTGCCAAAAGAGGTATTATGCAGCAGATAACATTCTTATATTGACTCTTGCTGAACATTGTATAACCGGAAACTATCATACCAACAAGTGCCACAAGTGCTCCCAGAAGGAAGAAAGAGAAGTTCCCTTCCGAAAGCTCACTTATAAAGCTGAATCCAAATATTATTACAGCAATAACAGCAATTACTGTAACTACTGTCGCACCTTTGCCGACTTCATTCTTTTTCTTATTCTTCTGATTTGGATTCTTGGCCTTGCCATTCGCCTGTGGGTCCTGCTGTCCATTTACCCATCGCATTGCCTTGAGACCCTTATCATCCTCACGGTTATCCTGCTTTTTGATTGTCGAAAGGTTTGCCGCATATATGATGATTGCAATAAGTGCAAATATACTTGATATACCAAGAGTCGTCCTTGGAATAAGAGTAAGGAATAACTCCAGAAGCAGGAATATCGGTATGGCCGCAGCAACTGCCGTTAAGAGGAACTTGGCCTTGTCTACCGGCATATCTGAAGCTATCTTACCTGTCTGTCCATTTACAACCGCATAAGCGATACGATCCTTGTTCCTGTATGAAAGGAACCATACCGGACACATTGCGCTTCGCGCTTTCTTATGAGCTCTCTGCATGAGTCCGGTGCCTGCTGCATGCTTATCTGTATCTGCTATTGAAAATCCCGGGAATCCTGCAGAAACCTTTCCGGTTATATCATTTATAACGAAATCTTCAGCATCCTTCTGATAAACAGTTACAGGTACATCTGCAAGATCGGCATAGTAACCTGTCAGATATGCAGGGCTGAAGTACTGTGCTCCCATTGGTTTAAAAGGAGCTATGGACTGACTGATCCTGTCATCAAATTCTGATGATGCATCAAAGGAATTTCCTTTGTATGAACCACTGACCTGTGCATTCAGTCTGTAATAATCTGTAATTATGTAGTCGCCGCTTCTGTGAGACTTGGTTCCTCTTATACTTATAGGTCCTTCGAACTCATAATCATAGAACCAGTACGGCATATATATTCCACGGAAACGCTCGAGCTTCTGTGGATCCTTGAATTCTTTAGGAATAAGGAACGATTTCTTTACCCTCTTCAGGTAACTGTCCTTACACATTTCTTTTGTAATCGAAAATGGAATGACCATCTCCGGTTTCTTAACACTGGCCAGCCTGCTTTCGAGAAGCTGTGAAGTTCCGCAGAAGCTGCAGAAACCTGTAGCTGAGTTTTCCGTACTGTATATCTCGCCACCACACTGTGAACAACGATATATAGTAACGTTCATCATACTCTCTGAGTCTTCGTACTGTGGCTGTGCCTGCTGATCTGCCTGCTGCTGTGGCTGTTGCTGAACCTGCTGCATGTCGAATGCAGTATTGCTTCCCATAGCCCCCGTAACGTCCTGAGCCATGCCCTGTGACATCTGCTCATGTGATTCCTGAGCCCCTGTAACTGCCCCCATCTCTGCCGGATTAAAGGTAGACATACAGTTGCCGCATTTCATCATTCCGCTGGCTATATCAAATTGCAATTCACCACCACAATTTGGACAAAAATACATTTCCTACTCCCCTCGCACATTTTCTTTTATGTATTTATTGTATTCACGATCGCGAAGAATCTGTGAATCTATATTGTTTATTCCAACTAAGAGCTGTGGTCCATCCTTATCGTCTATCAATGCTGCTCTCAGAGATACATATGTTGGCTTACCATCCATAATAAGTCGATAATAGAGAATGAACAATCCGCTCTCTTTAATAACCCTAAGTACATTCTCTTTAGTGAACATCTTTCTGAACATCTCTTTATCATCAGGATGTATGGCATTCTGACTGTCTGATATAGCCTGATTAAAGAAGTTCACACCAATCTTAGCAAGGCCAAGCCTCTGATAATCATTATTTGAACTATATTCAGAATAAGTATCATTCTCCGGATCAACGGTGTATATACAGATGTAATCACCGGCAAGCGCTGAGATTCGAGCATATGTTATCTGCTCCTCCTGCATACGTTCTATGGCTTCCTGCTGTTTCATCTGTGCATCGATATTGCTGATACCGATGATAACATGTCCAGGGTCATTGCTCATAGGTATAGCCTTCATGCTGACATATGTAGGTTCACCATTTACCATAAGTCTGTAGGTAAGTGTAAATGTACCGTGTCTCTTTATAGCCTCCTCAACAACTTCCTTTCGGAATGCCTTTACAAACCATTCAACATCATCCTTATATATGAAACTCTCAGCATCTCTTCGGCTTTCAGTGAAGAAATTCGTTCCGTGACGTTCCGTACTGAGATTCTCACTCGACGAATCAGGCGTATATTCCGTAAACGCTTCACTCTCCATATTTACATAGTAGAGATGCATATAGTCTGCAGAAAGACTGTTTGCTATATCCGCATATGTTATACCCTGACCTGTATCCTTGATAAGTCCAAGCACAACCGTTGAACAGGCGATAACTCCTGTAACAGGATTCTTCGCTATACGACTGATAAATGCATGCATAGTTGAATCTTTACTAACTCTTTCATTTATAAAGGTTCTTGTACCTTCTTCTGCACATTTTTTAATTGCACGTGCAAATACAGACCCCGGTCCTGTCTCAAGCGCCGCAAAAGGTGTAGGTGCATCAATCCTGACATCGCCGAAAACCATGGTCATGAAGCTTCTGTATGACTGATTACATCTTGTAAGCTTCATGCCTTCGCTATCCAGCTCAAATATTGCCATTGGAAGAGTGTTGAAGTAATGATTCATCTTATCACTGTCTTCACTTGTAACAATGGCTATATCATAAAGATTTATACGGCCGATTGATTCATAATAACCGGATTCATCCGGATTCTCAAAGCCTATCTGACGACCGGTATCGTATCTGTCAAGAATCTCTTCAAAAGAAACAGGCTTGCAATAATGAAATCCCTGGAGCTTGGTACATCCTATCTCTCTCAGGAAATCAACCTGTTCCGGAGTTTCAACGCCCTCAGCTACAGTCTCGATATTAAGACCGGTTGCCATCTTCATAAGCTCAGTAAGAATAATCCTGCTCTTCTCGCCGTTACTGAACTGCTTCATAAAACGCATATCGAATTTGATAAGGTCAAAGTGTATCTCCTGAAGTACATCAAGCGAAGAATATCCACTTCCGAAGTCATCCATCCAAACTTTGAAGCCCAGCTTCTGGAATCTTTCAACCTGTGTTTTGATGAATTCAAAATCACTTCCGACTACACTCTCAGTAAGTTCTATAGTGAAGAGTCCCCTGTCAAATCCCGATGCATCAACTCTATTGCATATTTCCTTTACTATATCGCAGGAGTCAAAATCAGTCCTGGAAAGATTTATGGACGCAGGGACAACATAAAGCCCTCTGGCTTCCTGTGCCTTCATCTTCTTTATGGTAAAATCCAGCATGCAAAGATCCAGTTTATATATAAGCTTTTCATCTTCAAGGATAGGAATGAATTCTGCAGGTGACATGAAGCCCTTGACAGGATCTATCCACCTTGCAAGAGTCTCTTCATCGCATACTCTTCCATTAGCCGCACGGACAATAGGCTGGAAATATGCCTTGACCCATCCCTGTTCAATAGCGGTATCAATATTATCTATAATGTATTGACGATGTGATTCTTCTGACAGCATCTTTCTGTCAAAGAAAACATACGTGGATACGCTTGTATCCTTTATGGTATTGCATGCAAACTTAGCTCTGTCGCAAGCCAGGCTCGACTCAACAACTTCTACATCGTCAGTATATATGCCGACCCTGATCGTAATCTTTTTGTTCACATCTAATACTTCAAGTTCATCAAAAAGCTCCTCAAGATTATCAGCAAGTCCGTCAAGAACAGAGAAAAATGCAAAATTATCCTGCGCTAAACGACATGAATTCTCGCTTCCGAAATGTTTCGCAAGCAATGAGGAAAACTCCTGAAGTAATCTGTCACCCTCTGAAAATCCATACTTCTTATTGAAATGCTTCATTCCATTTATATTTATGAAACCAAGCGCGCAGTGGCCTCCCTCTTCTATGACACTGTTACGTGCTGCTCTTGCCAGTTCAAAGAAATATGTCATATTCGGAAGTCCGGTAAGATAATCAAAATTTGTTTTTCTTTCAAGGGTTGATTCATAGAGAGAAATACTGTAATTCTTGGTCAATGAATCATCATGAACCATATCATTACCAACATATGCACCCTCGTCTACGTACCATATAATGGCAAGCTGTACGTCTTCTTCAGGATAAACATGCTGGCCATATGCGTGAATTATCTTATATCCATCTCCTGCCTTAGTACGGTAGACGACATTATAACCGGATTCACCTTTGGAAAAACGAAGAGCCGCCTCTGAAATTCTGGCTACATCATCATGATGAGTATCTCGGTACATATCGTTTTCCATCAAAAGATATGCTTCATCTCTGTCTTCATACCCGAAAACATCAAGAAAGCCCTGAGACAGCACAACAGGAACCACACGCATATCTATCATCTGATAGATTGCGAATGGCATAGCAGCCCTCTCCATAAGATCAAATTCAGTTTTGCTGTACATGTATCTTTCCATACAGCTTTAACCCTTCATACATAGTCAATTTTTGTGTGTTTTATGATAAAACACCATACCACAATAATTTTACTATAAAACTTGAATAATCACAAGCTTTGTTGTAGAATTACCATTCGACTCTTTCGACTCTGAGATAAGTCATATTCACGATTAAATAATCAAGGTAGATAATATGGAAACAGAAAACAAGATGGGCGTTCTGCCCGTAAAAAGACTCATAGTGAGCATGTCCCTCCCGATGATGATATCGATGTTGGTTCAGGCTCTGTACAATATAGTAGACAGTATGTTTGTATCACGTATAAGCGAGGATGCTCTTACTGCGGTAACACTGGCATTCCCACTTCAGATGATGATAGTATCCGTGGGAAGTGGTACCAGTGTCGGTGTAAATGCAATACTTTCAAGAGCGCTCGGTGAGAAGAATCAGGAGCGTGCCGATAAGGCAGCTGCAAATGGACTGTTCCTTGCAATACTAAGCTATATAGTCTTTATATTTATAGGTCTATTTCTCGCGGGTCCATTCATAGCTTCACAATCTGATTCGGAAGTTATAACAACATATGGAACAACATACCTTTCCATATGCTGCATCGTATCCATCGGTGCATTTTTACAGATGATGTCTGAGAGACTGCTTCAATCAACAGGAAGAACTCTGCTAAGTATGATATCTCAGATTACCGGCGCGGTATTCAATATCATATTCGACCCTCTGCTCATATTCGGACTCTGTGGTTTTCCTAAGCTCGGAGTAGCAGGTGCCGCTTATGCCACCGTTCTCGGACAGTGTGTAGCTGCTGTTCTCAGTCTGATATTAAATGTACTGTTCAACAAAGAGATAAACATCAAGCTTAGTTATATGCTGCATCCATCTTTGAATATCATAGGTCGCATTTACCATGTAGGTGTACCTAGTATACTCATGATGGCTATAGGATCAGTAATGTCATATTCCATGAATAAGATTCTCGGAGTTTTCTCATCAACTGCAGTTGCTGTATTTGGTGCATATTTCAAGCTCCAGAGTTTCATCTTTATGCCTGTATTCGGACTTAACAACGGCCTCATTCCGGTTCTTGCATATAATTACGGTGCCAGAAATAAAGACAGAATTAAGGAAGCTATACGCTTCGCCATGATCCTTGCAATGTCCATAATGCTGATTGGAACTCTCGTCTTCCAGATTTTCCCGGACGCTCTTCTGGGAATATTCAAAGCCGAAGGCGAGATGCTCAGAATCGGACGTACAGCACTCAGAATCATAAGCATCTCATTCCCTGTTGCCGGTCTCTGTATAGTTATGGGATCGACCTTCCAGGCATTTGCAAAAGCGACCTACTCACTCACTGTTTCCGTAGGCCGTCAGCTTGTAGTTCTGATTCCCGTTGCATGGCTGTTGTCTCTGACCGGAGCCGTAACAAATGTATGGTGGGCATTCCCGATATCCGAATGCATGTCACTTATAATATCCACCTTCTTCTACAGAAGGATCAACCGGACGATAATCGATAAACTATAAAACATAGCAAAGCGGCAGGAATTCCTGCCGCTTTTATTTAACAATATTATATTATCCGTCCGCCCCCGATGACTCTGGCTTCTTCATCGTAGAATACAGCTGACTGTCCCGGCGTAGCCGCCTTAACAGGCTCATCAAAAACTATACGTATTCTTTCATCATCGGCTCTTTCCAGCGTGGCAGGAGCACCAGGATGATGATATCTTATCTTAACTCTGGCTCTGACTTTTTGGCCATCATCTATTCCCGGGATACTCATAAAATTGTTGTCTCTTGTATATATTACATCACTCATGATGGACGCTTCATCCGAAAGTACAACCTCATTTTTCTCCACATCGATACATTTAACATATACCGGATGGCCCATAGCTATCCCCAAGCCTTTACGCTGGCCGACCGTGTAATGAGTTATGCCTTTATGCTTTCCGAGTACGTTTCCCTCTTCGTCAACAAAATTGCCCTCTCCCGGCACTTCGCCCTCGTAATTATCCTCTATATATTCAGAATAATGCCCATCTGTTACAAAGCATATCTCCTGTGAATCCGGTTTGTCAGCAACCTCTATTCCTACTGCTCTTGCTATCTTTCTTACTTCTTCTTTGGTCAGCTTTCCAAGAGGCATGAGTGTCCTTTTGAGCTGTTCCTGTGTCAGTTTATAAACCATGTAAGTCTGATCTTTGTTTTTAGCTTCAGCCTGTGTAACGGTATACCTTCCATTTGGCAGTTTCACTATGGATGCATAATGACCGGTAGCTATATATTCTGCGCCATAAACCTCAGCAGCCTTCAGCATGCAGTCCCATTTCACATATCTGTTGCATTCAACACACGGATTCGGTGTTATGCCTTTTATATAATCATTAACAAAAGGCTCCGTTACATTTTTCCTGAATTCCGACATTGCATTTACAGCATAATATGGTATTCCTATAGCTGCAGCCGCAGCAGCAGCATCGTCAATCTCACAGCATCTGCTGCTCACACCGTTGTTGCTTTCCCATATTTTAAGCGTTACCCCTATCACATCATAACCTGACGCCTTCAGAAGGTAAGCTGCCACGGCGCTGTCCACGCCGCCCGACATTCCAACTATGACTCTTGGCATATTGTTCCTTTCATTTAACTGACATTTGAGAGATATATCAGTGCTACCATTATGAGCACTACAAGACTTATACCCATAACCAACAGAAAATGAATCAGCTTCTCTGATTCGAGAGTGGCTATGAATTCTCTGGCAAATGCATTAATCCAGAAATAACTCTTTGTTTTACTTCCGATTCCTTCCACCTTTATATCCTGCTTAGTTGCATACATCCCCGAACGGAATACGTGATAATTCGTCGTCGAGAAAGCAATCTTTGGATCTTCATTTTCAGCTTTGTCTATCAACGCCTTTGACTTACCAAAATTCTGGAACGTATTTTCCGATTCTGTCTCAGCCATGATATGTTTCTCATCGATCCCGACTGATATAAGATAATTCTTTATAGCTTCTCCTTCAGACATCACCTCATCATTTCCCTTTCCACCGGAAGGAACGAATATGATATCCTTGCCTGTCTTATCCTTCTGGAGCTTTGCAAACTCAACCGCTCTGTCAGCCCTTCCCTGAAGAAGCTTGGTCAGAGTTCCATCCTTCTTAATCTTACATCCGAGAATAAGAATATAATCCTTATCAAAGGCAGGCACATGTCTGGCCGCCTTAATTGCTATTATTACGGTGGCTATCAGAATGCACTCAAGATAAACTACAATCACATAAACAAGAGCTTCAATAAACATAAACACGTACATTGGAATCCCCTGCTCATTATGAATATCTATAGTTGTAGTATGAAAAAACAGATAATTGGATACGAGTTCGGGTGCAACAGATAATATACACAGAAGCAGTCCCATGACTGTACCCATTACATTTCTTAAATTCCTGCCTTCATGTTTTATCAGCTTTGCATTACTAACAGCCACAAAGAGCGTTATTATAATCGTAACCGGGAGCATAGATTGTGCAAAGAACGTAACTATACCCATCAACATATGCAGCGTCTGAATAAGGCCTCTATAACTGAATACACCTATTGCACTGTAACATAATGCAAATGAAAGGAAGAGCATAACTCCGAGCAGCAGTATATTTCTGTACTGATACATATTCTCTTTCATACTTTTTCTGAAGGTCGTCAAAAGCCGAGAAAAAATCAGGATCAGATACAGGGTAATGGCGATGGGAACTACTATATCACCCCTGCAGTTGCCATATAGTGTTCCGTATGTCATAACGCCTGTCTCATGTACATAGATCGGAATACTTGTCCATGCATCTTCTTCTCCCTTTTTCTTTACTGTTAAAAACGTAGTCCCGGGATTATTGGCAGATATATCTACAAATACAGAGTTGTCAATCATTCGGATATCCTTTATGATCGCAACCGTTGCATTCTCTACATAGATTTCCAGATCTTCAAGATTAATTGATTCATCCTCGCCAGAAATAAATACCATGATAGTATTCTTTCTTCCGGTTATAAACATACTTATCGCGCAGATTATTATTAGCACAAATCCTATATAGATTATGTGACGTTTACTCATTTTCCCATACCCTGCTTTCTTTAAAGAGTTCCAGAAGCTCTCTGTCTACGCTGCCCTCATCTGCCATCTTATCAAGAATCGAGAGTGCCTGTTCAGGAGAAACAAACTTCTTATAAGGTCTGTCTCTTGATGTGATAGCTTCAAAGATATCCAGAATTGTTATAATACGGACCTCTGTACATATCTGGTCACCGCTGAGTCCGGCCGGATATCCTTTTCCGTTCAGATATTCATGATGCTGACCCGCCCATTTAGGAACCATATTAAAGCACTCAGGAAAACTGATCTCATTCAGAATATTAGATGTTACCACTACATGATTCTGCATCTGTTCACGTTCTTTATCTGTCAGAGTCCCCTTAACTATGGAAAGCATCTCTACTTCTTTTTCTGTAAGAAGCGGTTCACGGTCTCCTTTTTCATCCAGATACTTCACAGAACCCAATTCTCTTACACGCTCGATATCCTCAGGTGAGCAATAACCGCATGTATTCAGCTTTTCAATATAATCGAGAGTTTCCTTACGGAAGGCACAGCCCTCCTCATATTCTTCGGCAGTCATTTTACCCTCAAGACAACTGATTCGTTCCAAAAGGTTTACCTTCATGAATCGCTGTTTGATATAATCCAGATGCCATGCAAGTCTGGTCGGCTTATCCATAACAGAAAGCGGTACAGAGAGCTTGCCTATATCGTGCAGTGCAATACTCATCAAAAAGGCATCTCTTTTTTCTTTATCGAATTGCAATGGGTTATCAGTTTCTTTAAGCCACAAAAGAAAATCATATCCCATTGAAATCATATTCCTCGTATGATTAACATTATACGGCGATCTTGCATCAACAGCCGTTACGAATGCGCGCACCATGGAATTCATCATTTCCATAATCTGCTCAGTATGTTTGATCTTAAGCTCTGTAATCTCTGTAAGGTCTGAAAATGTAATGATCAATCCCTTATTCTCGTAAAAGCCGTTAAGTACAGCACTTGACATATGAAGCGTTCTCATCCCTGATTGACTTATATATGGAACAAGGCTGTCCTGGCGATTATCCGGATCATAGATTGCATCCATAACCGTCTGGAAGAACTGATCATTCTCATCCTCATCCAGAAAGACCTCTGCAAGACTTCTTTCAACAACCTCTTCCATAGGCTTATCAAGAATCTCAGAAGCAGCCGGATTCATGATGCGAACTACTCCCTTTCCGTCAATCAGCATAACCCCCTCATCCATGTCCTGGATGATTCTTTCTATCATATTGCCTTCGATACTTTCCATAACCACTTTACCCCTCGGATCTTTTAACCCTTCTTCTTTAACCACGCAATCGATACATAGTGTTTGATTTCAAACGCTTCCGGATATGCTTCCAGCATCTTTTCATGTTCTGCATTCCATAATGCAAACTCTTCCGGTGTCATGGAAGCACTTGTCCCTCTGCATGCACGCATTCTTCCATGCCAGCTTTCTCTGGAAAATGGAACGCTGACCCGAAATTCCTCCTGCTTTTCCAGATTGAAATACTCAAGATATTCTTCCGGTACCCATACAGGATGAACAGTATCTCCGCAACCGGTCCATTTCGGATTATATTTTAAAATCAGTTCCTCACTTTTTCCTGCAATCTCATCCTCAAAAGGAAGCCACCCCATATACAGGACCAGAAAACTACCGTCTTCTTTGAGCATTTTTGCAAATTTCGGAGCGGTAATATGATGATCCAGATACCAGATACACTGACATGCTGTAATCACATCAAACGACTCATCCGGTTGATCAAGATCCTTTGCATCGCAGGTATAAAAATCGATATCCATCTTTAATTCAAGGGCCATCCTTTTGGCCTCTTCAATCTGATTTTCCGATATGTCCGTGCCTGTCCAAACAGCTCCGTACTTATACATATTCAGAGGAAGAACCCCTGTTCCGGTTCCGATATCAAGCACCCTCTGACCATCCTTGCATAAACCAAGCCCTAAAATGTATTCATAGAATTCCTTCGGATATATATCTCTGAAGCGAGCATAGTCTTCCGAGGTCTTTCCCCAATCAAATTCTTTTCCGTCATCTATATCATTTATACTGATACTTTTGTTATCTTTTACCATAATTTTACTTTCCTATTCAACTCTTTTTCAATAATAATCTCATATCCTTGTATTTCTGAACTCTATCTTCATATCCTAATTTCTTATATATTGGATAACCCTCATCCGTGGCCACGAGATCAATCCTGCTCAATCCAAGCTCTTCCGCATAATCAATCATATTCTGCATGAGCTTTGTGCATATTCCTCTTCCGCGATATCCTTCTTCCGTATATACACTTAAGACCTCTGCATCAAGCCCGTTAAGGAAAAATGGATTTGCAGGCTTCTCAATGATAAGAAGATACGCCGCTGCAACAAGTCTTCCTTCCGCTCTTGCTACGAATGCGATCAGCTTCTTTCCGAGTTCTCTCTCAAAATATACCGGAAGCTGTTTTTCCATCCCCTCTTTCTCTTCATCAGTTATGGAACCGAAATCATCAATCATATAAAGAATCCTAAGACGCACAAGCTCCTGTATATCATTCAGATTTGCGATATCATATTCGACATCATCATGTTCAGAACCGGAACGGTTATCAGAGTCCACCTCTCCGACAGTTTTCTCTATGCTCCTCACACTTTTATACAAACTGATATGTGCATCTAAATCCATGAATCCATTTTTATGATAAAAATGATAGGAAGGTTTATCATTATCTGTTTGCAGGAATATGCCATCCAGTCCTTTCTCACGTACACTTTGTTCGATAAGCTCGAGGAATTCTGAACCAACACCCTGCCCCTGATATGAAGGAGATACACAGAGTTCTTCAACATTATAGTTGGTCCCTTCCCACCAATGATTGATCTTTCCTATGGACATAGCTGCCAGCTTTCCATCAACAACCAGGCCATAATTCAGTGCATTATATGCCTTTGATATATCCTTCATATATTCACTTAACTGTTCTGTATCACTCCAGTCATCATTCCATGGTTCTCCGGAAAACGCCTCCCTATAAAGCTCCGCCATCTGCGGCAGGTAAGAATCATCCAGCTCTATTAATGATAAGTTTCCCATCTCAATTCTTCTCCCAAAGTTCATTTTTACTCAATATTTTTACCAATTTCATCTTTTCCACTGATATTTCTCAAGATCAACCTTACCGTCAATAACCGTGATTCCTTCAGATTCCAACAGTTTCGCCTGAGCTCCCGGACCGCCGAAAGCAAATTCACCTGCCAGCTCTCCCTTCGCATTCACGACACGAAAACAGGGAATATTGTCCGGGTCAGGGTTCCTGTGAAGTGCATTGCCCACTGCCCTGGCCATTTTCTTATCCCCGGCAATTTCCGCAACCTGTGCATATGTGGCCACGTGACCATATGGTATCTTTTTCACTGCTTCATATATCCTCTTTGAAGTACAATCGCTTATCAGATCATAGCTCTCAGCTATCATGAGCTTAATATCTTTATCAGGAATGCTGCCATCCAGAATAATCGTATTCCAGTGGTCCTTGTTCTGATGATATCCCGGAATAACTGAATTATAGATTCTCCGCCAGAAAAAAGCCTTCTCAGGATTTACTTTCACATTCAGATTGATATACCCATCCTTTTCATAGGTCCATAGAAATGCTTTCTTATTTCCCTTGTATCTGACCAGCTGCCAGTTCGTATCATGGAACGGAGCATCCTGATAAGTGTCCGGGAAAGAAAGGCCGTATTTAATTGCATCTTCTCTTGTTTTCATAATGCCTCTTAAAGTAATGTCATTTAGTAAGAACCATACCTTCTGTCGAATCAGCAAATCCCAGTTTTTTATACAAATGACGTCCTTCCTCAGTAGCATCAAGACTGATTTCTGTAACTCCGCGTTTCCATGCCTCGTCAATCAACATTGATACCATTTTCAAAGCGATGCCGTGTCTCTGCCATTCTTTCATAGTATATACATTCATCAGATGAGCGCGTTTTCCCGTAGGATGGTCAAAAGTCGGCATGATATACATGTAGCACATTGATGCACAACCGATTACTCTTTTTCCGTCCAGGGCAAGGACAGTGGTATGGTCACCTTTTTTAAAGTATTCTATGCTGCTTTCTATAATCTCATTACTGTATTCATAAGTAAAATCAAGATTATTTACCACCTTAAGCATTTCAAGACGGCTGTTCATCATTTGTTCAATGTCCTCGGATGTTGCTATCTTATAATCAACACTATAAGACAATTGATCCGGCAAATGATGAAGATACATTTCTATAGCATCAGTGTTTTCCCATAAAACCTTCATCAGCCCTTTATCCGGATAGGAATGATTATCATGATAATCTATCTCCCCTTCGCAGCTAATCTTAAAGGCAAGTTTCTCTTCATCCGTTGAAAACTCAGCGTTTACACCTTCCTTATTACCTCTTGCATCCAGCCTGATCCACTTGTTAAGACATGCCACAAAAACAGTATTCATAGCATGAATACAGAACCCTGTATCCGGTGTATCCCCAAGGGTCAATCGCTGATAGGAAAATCCGGCAGGAATACCATTTGCACGAAGCAGTGCTGCCAGAAGATTTGCCTTGGCCCAGCATATACCAACACCTTTACTAAGTGTGTCACTCGCAGAAATTGTAACACGATTGTCCTGGGCATCCCATGAATGCATAATCTCATCTCTTACAAAATGATATGTATTCCTGATAAGTGTTATTTCATCAGATGACTCAGTTTTTAATCTTTCCGCCACACTTTTGACGTTCGGATCATCATAATCCATATATTCTGATTTTTCTAAATATTCATTATACATAACATTTCACCCTCGGCATTTTTTCGTGAGAACAACTATAATCTGCTTTATCCCAACTGCTTGATATAATCAACCAAACGAACGATTGCTTTGTTCTGATGTTTATCCTTATGGATCAATATCTGTGAAAAAATAGGAAAATCGGTCCCTTTCCAGTTTAGAGGCTTAAGTTTTCCATCCTTTATTTCTTTTTCAGCCGCCATTTCCGGTATGAACGCTACTCCGAATCCACCCTTTGCAAATTGTTTCAGAACTTCTTTACTGCTCGTTTCAAGCACAATATTCGGTGAGATGCCATTTCCCTCAAGATCAGAAACCAGCATATGTCGGAAATTACAGTTATGTCCGGTCAGCAGAAGCGGCACATCCTTCAAATCTTTTTCCCTAATAGTTTTACCGGACATAGGATGATCGGATGAAACATAGAAACCCAGTTGTTCCCGTTTTTTGTGCAGACACTTAATCCTCTCATCCTCAATGATCGGGTTAAGTGTATAAACCATGTCCAGCTCGCCCTTTTGCAGAAGTTCCGGAATACTTTCGTGCGTAACGAACTGTATTCTGATCTCAGTTCTCGGATTATTCTTATTAAATTCCATCAGAATCTGCGGAAACCGGCTTATACAGAGTGACTCCGATACACCAAGTTTCAAAACCCCCGCAGGATTTTCTTCATCAGTCACATCAAGGTGTATCTCCCGCTCAAGCTGAAGCATTTTTTCAGCATATGTTATCAGCTTTTCCCCTGACGAGGTTAGTGAGATTGTTTTCCCCAGGCGCTCAAACAACACACAGCCCAGTTCATCCTCAAGCTGTTTGATCTGCGTTGTAACCGTGGACTGTGCATACCCCAGACTATCGGCAGCAGCAGAAAAACTATTCAATTCCGTAATCTTTAAAAATGTACTTAACTGCGTGATTGTCATATCGATGCTCCGTTCAAAGAAAACCTCTGTTTCTTTATGTTCAATAATATTGAACTATATTTTCATTTATTTCAATTTTACTGATGTATCATTTAGTGTTATTTTACAATTAGAATCAAACAAAAACAAGGGGGATTTCTTATGAATGAATTATGTATGATAATTAAAGACACTGTAAAACCAAATTTCCTGAATATCCGCACTTCCATACAGACCTACGACAGGGATGCACTCTGTTGTGGATCCCCTTGCTGGAGATGGGCATATCATGCACTTCACTCAGCCGATAAATGGTTTATCAATCCATTTGTTTATGAAGAGCCTTCATTTCACGAGGATGGAATGGATAATCCCGATAATCCGACAAGTGTTGTTTTATCAGACGAAGATCTCTTGTCTTACCTGGATCAAATAGAGAAGAAAACTATGGAATATCTCGATTCACTTACTGATGATATGTTGTACGAAAAGCCGGAGAAATGCATCTACACACGTATGGAGCTTGTTCTCCGCCAATACAGACATCTGTCATTCCATACAGGAATGTTGAATGGACAGACTGCAGTCGCAACCGGTAAATTCCCAATGTGGGTTTCGGAAACTGACAAATATGTTGACGACGGTATCTTCTTTGGACGTTATCGCAAGGGACAGGTTACCGCAAATTAATAATCATATCTTAATTAGTACTTATCGTTCCTCTATCCATGAAAAGAATTTATCCAAGCCCTTATTCTCTTCTCTGGTCTCCATAAACATTCCAGCAGTATACCATGAATGCGTATTCTTCTTATCCACTACGCTATAAAGCTCACACGAATTGCCCAATTCTTTTGCCTTTTGGGCGAAATCTTCAGCGCAGGCATATTCAAGCAGTCCATCATGTTTACTCTGGATAAGAAGCATAGGGATGTTGTTCTTTGACATCAATGCCACGGGTTCCCCGTTTCTCCGGTTATAACCTTTCCTGAACAGCTGGTCCAGCAGCAGTTTGAGAGTCAGGCCTTGATCATCTCTAAAACTGTATGGTCCGCCGGAGCCGATAAAACCAATTATGTTTGAAACATCAACTCCATACTTTTTCTGAACCTTCCGGCAGTAACACATAATTGATGTCAGGTGTGCTCCGGCAGATGGTCCAGCTATAATAATCTTTGATGTATTAACCCCTTTATCTTTCAAGTAACTGATTGCAGTATTATATGCCTCACAGACATCCCTGATCTGACAGGGGTATTTATACTTTGGAGACAATCTGTAGCCCAACGAAACAAATCGGTACCCCTGATTGCAGACGCACTGACCAACATAATCAAAGAATTTTGGATTTCCTGCATTCCAACCTCCACCATGAACCCAGACAATAATCTTGTCACTCTTAACCTTCTTAGGTTCATAGTATAGGAAATACTGGTCCTTATCACTACCATAGGAAATCTCTACCGGCTTATATATTTTCTTTACCTGGAACATCTTTCTGTATAGTCCGAAGTAACTTAGGCTTTCACGTAAATAATCGTTCATTTCATGCTCCTTTACCGTTCTGATGTTATTTTCTCATCCATCCCTATCCACTGTATGAAAGCTGTCTTATCACTGCTGTTATAACCAGCCTTCTCATAAAAGTGAAGTGTCTCCGGCTTCTTTGAACCGGTAAGTAGCATCATCTTATAACAGTTCTCCTGTTCAGCTATTTTTCTTGCAAAGTCAAGACACTCTCCGGCATATCCATTGCCTCTGTAATCAGCGTGTGTTACAACATTTTCAACAAAAGCATATGGCCTCACATTCCTTGTCAGGTTCAGTATAATAACGCATACACAGGAAGAAACAATATGACCATCAATTTCATTCACGATGAGATGATGATTCGGATCATCGATAATCTGATTCCATGTTTTTTCAAGATGCGCATTCAGCTCCGGAATACTGTCTTCATGCAAAAACAGGTAAAGCTTAAGTAACGCGTCTAAATCTTCTTTTTTTGCTTCCCGTATTTTTATATCCATTTTTATTTCCTTCCTTAATTCTTGTACCGATACATTTGAATAATCAGAATGAATGTCCACAGTACAAGCGAAATTACCAACCAGAGCGCCCCCAACCGAAGAAATCTACTGTGTTTCCTTTAGCAGAGCACTTCTACAAGCTGGAATTTATGCCTTAAGTTCGTACAGGCGGTATATCTTTCGGTACAGCTTGCCCGTAAACAACAGATAAAAAAACAACCTATCAACTAACGTAAGCTCTTTGATCAGCCTAACAGGCGTAAAGCTGTGTTCCTTTACAAATCTGACCCGAAGTCCATCAGTGATGCTCTCGATATCATCTATCCCATACAGTTTAGAAACGCCAACTTCATTGACAGGATTTTTATATTTCGATGCCCTGGCACCGAATTCGGTATAAACATCCATCAGAATATGAAGTTCCCGATACTTTTTATCTAGTGCTTGCAACAACCCTCGTACCTTGCTGTTAGTCAGATACATGCTCAGTCCCTCAAGGACAACGATGGCTGTATTACAATCCGGGAGCAATTCAATCTGTTCAGGTCTGGACGCATCCAACGCCATCATATGATACGTTTCATTTTCCCGAAAATACTTCTTTCGAATCTCTATGACATCTGGAAAATCGCAATCCACCCATTCAGAACAGGAAGTTTTTACCCTCATATGCCTACTGTCAAGTCCGCACCCAATATGAAGTACCAACGCATCGCGGCTCCGTTGCAGCATACTATCTGTCCAGTCGTCGAACACACGGGCTCTCATAGCCATATTGTAAGCAAGCCATTTTGATCTGGACTTGCCTCGAATTGGGAAGGCTTCTTCTTTCCATATTCTCTCCGCCGAGGGATCGTTCAGAATAATTCCCTGTTGGCTCACCTTTGATTTTCCATACAGCGGAATATACAGTGTTTTATTCACTTCATTCATCTGTCTTTCCTTCTTGTCATGACGATTCCGATAATTGATCCAATCAGGACGAACGGAGCAATACGAACAAATGCCCACTCAAAGGAGTGGAAAATCGTTCCCAGCACTGCCGTTTCCGGATCGTTATAATTCCATCCCAGGTACGGGCTGCTCAGGGAAAACAATACTACTGTAATCAGCACGATGATGACCGCAAGGAAAATAAAAAGCCAATGTGCTATTTTTCTCCATAACTGTTGTCTTTTGGAAAGCTGAAGGTTGATCACCTCCAACTTTTGAGAAATGGATTTCAGATCATCCGCTTCCGGCTCTGTAACAGCCTCTCCCAGCAAAGTGCTGACGGGTGTTTCCAATGCTTCAGATAACGCAAGCAACAACTCGGAATCCGGAACCGACCGGCCTTGCTCCCATTTGGAAATCGTTTGTCTGACCACATTCAGTTTGACTGCGAGTTCCTCTTGAGAAAGACCCTTTGCTTTTCTTAATGTCTTGATGTTTTCGCTTAACATGGCAAACGCCTCCTTTCGCAGTCATGTTACAATGGGCTGGTCCGTTGCCGCAAGCAACGCATATTAACAACGGCGCAATTGGTGTGAATCTGGTAACTACAGTTCCATCTGGCTTCAAGAATGTGTCAGCAGACAGACCGTCTCGACATCGTTTTCGTTTAGCCAAATATTTGCCCCGGCAGTTTCAGTTTTTCTTTCGGCGGAAACCCCTTGTCGAATTCATCCACATCTTCATCTTTCACATAATAACCCTGCGGAGTCTGATACACGCCGGTGATTTCATCAAGATATCCCGGGATCAGTTCCTTACAGAGAAAGAATGACGAATCTGCATCCTCCGGCAGATCGTGATAACGTATGCCAAACTTGCCGGCATAATCGAAACCACTCTTGCCATAGAATCCGATGTTGCCCTCAAAAAGGACAGCTCCGAAGCCCATTTCAGTTGCTTTCTCCAAAGAGTAATCCAGTATAGCCTTACCGTAACCCTTGCGCTTCAATTCCGGAGCGATTCCTATTGGACCCATTGTAAGAACCGGGATTTCTCTTCCGTCATCAGCATCGATGATTGTCCTCATGAACATGTTCTGTCCAATCAGTTTCCCATCCTGCTCCATGACAAAATCCAGTTCCTTCACAAATGCAGGATCATCCCTTAGTACATGAATTACATAATGCTCACTGCATCCCGGACGGTAAACATTCCAGAACGATTCTCTTACAAGGTTCTCAACAGCCCTGTAATCTTCTTCCGTCTCTAATCGTATCCTATAATCGTTTGTATTCATCTCGTTTTCCCCGTAAACTATTCATTTTAGACATTTTAGATTATTATAAGCTCTTCCCTTTTCCGATCAGCAATCTCTTCACTACCAGAATATCCAGACAGATGATGCCTGCATAAGGCTGTCTTGTCAGAATAAATACCGCTGCACATGCTATGGAGAGCACCATTCCCGTCACAAGCCGATGACGATTCCAGACCGGCTTTCCAAAATGGCTGATGATAACTCCGCAGATACCGTTCAGAACAGTCACGCCAATCAAGGCAGCAAAAATTATTTTGATCCATGCACTTATAGCAGTGATCGCATACAGCGATACCGAAGCCTGACTATCTGTTCCGTTTCCGAATACGGGCAGAAACAGCAGCAATACCAAAAATATATCCAGCATATTACAGATCAGGGATATGTACTTATCCACGCACTCTTTCTTCTCATCTGCCGCCGCAGAAATGATTTCCTCCGAGCAGATCAGATCATCAATCGACACAGAAAAGAACTTCGATATTTCTTTTAGCGAATCCAGGCTTGGATAACCACGACCCTGTTCCCATTTTGAGATTGCAGTTCTTGAAACAAACAGAGCCTCTGCCAGTTCTTCCTGCGTCATTGATCTGGATTTTCTTAATTCCTGTAGTTTTTCATTAAATTCCATCTTTACTCCTGTCAGTTCTCTTAGCCTTGTCCGTATACAAAACAGCTGACCAATACAACATAAACACACCCGAACTTAATAATACGGAGCCAATTATATCAGTCACCCAATGTACCCCTGAAATCAGCCTTCCGATCACCATAAACATCGAAAAGGCAATTACAAACACTGCAGTCGCTTTTCTGATCAAAGGCTTTTCTACTCTCCTATATGCTTGAAACATCAATGTCGGCATCACACTCAGTACCAGCAAAGTCGTTGATGACGGATAGGATGCTTCCAGCCTTCCCTCTATCAGAATCGGTCTGTAATTGATCGGGATCATCTCAAAGATCAGGTAGCAGGCTATAACCAGCACATAATAAACACCCAATAACAGGATATCCGCATCAACCCTTAACAGGCTACGCCTTTTTATCAGCTGCACCAACCCCATCACGCCAAAACACAGACATATAAATATGGGAACAAGCCCCAACCAGTCTGTAATCGTATAGAGCGTCATGTGCACACCCGTCAGCTGATGGAACCATACATTAAAAGCAGCAAACCCGATTTTCGTCTCATTCTGTCCCACAGTCTGCACATCGACATACTGAATCAAAACAGTCCACAGTGCAAAAGCACCGATCAGGACAATCCCTGTCAGCAGATTTCTTTTTTCCCTCATGTTCTCTTTGTCCTTTCATACGATATTGCCTGTCGGCAACATAAAAAGTATCAAAGAACCATGAATAAGAAAAGAAACGTATCGTAACATCCATGATACGATTCGTGTCATGCTCGCAAATACAGGCTTTTCAGTCATCCGTACCGCTTCCATAAACCACTCATCAGGAGATTTGTATATGGTCTTTAGCATTTTTGATCCGTTCGATCAGCGCGATGGTCTCGACATGTGTCGTCATTAAGATTAGAATGCATTTTCTTATCGTCGTCAATGATATTTGAATGCATTTCTTCATTGCCATCATCGAGTCCTCCTCGGGCATCATAGGACTTCTTTTTCAATTCATTAGCTCTTAATAAATCTAATGATTTTTTCCTACGTCTTCTCTTTCCAAACCGGTCCTTTGCATTATCTATGCTGTCAGGAAATCCGGTCTTATATATAAATGTTATTTTATAGGGATCTTTATTTCCTTGTTCATCATAGCCACCTATAATGATTCTTTCAACTACACTTTCAAAAATCGCTCTATCAAACTCTGTTGGAACCATATTACTTGATAGAGCCTTTCTGAATGAAACCAATCGTTCTTTTAGTGACTCTTCATTATCCAGCTGGCCAGCCAGTGTTTTTCTCTCCTCCTCTAAATCATTTATCGTTTCAATATATTCATTATCTGTTTCTTTGTATAATTCTTCGTCTACATTTCCATCTATATACTTTTCTAATAATGCTTTTCTCTTTTTCTTGTTCTCGTTTATTTTACTTTTGTTTTTTTTCAGTTTATTCTTAATAGCTTTATCACCAAGTGATTCCTCAACCTTATCTAGGAATTCATCCACCACGCCTTTGTTACTACTATATAGCAACTTATATGATTCAAGAAAAGCTTGCTCTATAATCTCTTCATGAATAGCTTTGCTATTCGGACATAATTGTTTACACCCTTTCACTAACGCTGAACATGTCCATATTACTTTTTTATAAGCGCTGCCTCCGTGCCAGCTTCGCCTGGTATAAACTTCGCCACAAAAGCCACAGTCAATCATTCCACTGAATGCATATTTTCTGCTATAACAAATTCTCTTTCCCGGAATAACAGTGTCTCTGTTGACATTTCTTCCTTCTCTTATTCTTTTAGCCTGTTCAAAAAGCTCCTCTGATATTATAGGTTCATGATGATCTTCTACATAGTACTGATCCTCCTCACCTTTATTCTTTACCCTTCTTTTAGTGAGCGGGCTTACAGTAATAGTCTTACCTAATAATAAATCACCTTTGTACTTTTCATTCTTCAATATTCCTAAAACTCCAGAGCCATTCCACGGATTACCTCTTAGCGTTACGTATCCTTGTTCATTTAATTCTCTGGCTATCGTTCTGCTTCCAACACCAGTAACATATCTTTCAAAGATATATCTTACAATCCGTGCTCCTTCCTCGTTAATTATCAGCTTATGTTCTACCTTATCATAATCATATCCTAGGCAATTGTTAAAACCTATCAATTCCCCTCGCTTCATCCTCATCTTGAGACCTTTTTTCACATTAGCAGAGGTATTCTCAACTTCCTGCTGTGCCACAGAACTCAATATAGTCATGAGGAACTCTCCATCCTTCATGGTGTTTATCTTTTCAACTTCGAAATAGATAGCCACCCCTTTTTCCTTCAGCATCCTTACATACTTCAACGTATCATATGTATTTCTTGCGAATCTTGAAAGGCTTTTGGCCAGTACTAGATCAATCTCACCGTTCATGCAGGCGTCTATCAATTCCTGAAAATGGACACGTTTAGTAACGCTTGTCCCAGTAGTTGCTTCATCAGCATATACTCCGGCAAAGATCCACTCATCTTTGCTCTTTATATAATCCGTATAGTACTTTACCATTGAAGTATAGCTTTTATGCTGTTCTTCCTCATCTGTGCTTACCCGACAATATGCTGCAACACGAAGCTTGTCTCTTATATTTCCCTCAGATAATTTATCTACTGGATGAGTTGCCTTAATAGTCTGAACTTCCATATGAAACCCCTTTTGTATTCATTTGTTAATTCCTATATATAATTTTAGCAGAATACATTTATAATATCAATATGTTAATTCCGATAATACGCCAAAATCCTTTCTGATTTTTACAAGGATTCTCTGATACTCATCATCATTTATAAGGTCCTCTTTTCTCAACTGATTCAGAAAATGTAGGAACATACTGTACTTCATCCTTCTGTCCAGCTTCTTTTCCTTTTGCTTCGGCATAATCGTTCACCTCTTCAAATAATCTTTTTAATATATACTGGTGGCTGTTGGCTCAGCCCACATCGGATTCGCACCGTCCCCCGTCGGACCACATGTCAGTCATGTACACATGGAAGTATCATTATCAATGAACAGCGTCTTCGCCCCGGTACCGCCACAGTACCTGCCTTACGTACGATGTTTCCTCGCTCATACTTATAATATGTAGTCATAGCGCATCTGTTTCTTGCGGCTCTTCTGTCCACGAACGTCCAGTATTATTATCTACAGTATTCAGTTATCATCTGCTTGCTCACTTAATGAAGGAGTCTTGCCGCCGATGTTGAACCATAAGCGACAAGACATCGCGCTTATAAAATCGATCTTAACAGCTTCTTCTGTGTCTCATCATCCGTCTCCTCAATCGCACGGATAACGGCCCTTCTCTGTTCTACTAAAAGAGGAATGTATTTGAAGTGCCATTCCTCCGCCACTTCGATGTGCTGCCCTCTTGAATTCACAAAAAAGATTCCGAGGATGTCATAAAGGGCATTCTTATCCCTGAAAACTGTCGCAATACTTACGCCATATCTTTCTGAGAGGTCTTTTGCAGATGCACTCCTTACCCTTGAAAGATATGCCGCCATGTCAAGAAGCCTTTCAGCCTGGCTTAATGATTTGAGATCAATTTCCGGCATAGTGTTCCTCCAATTCCTGCTAGCAACCCATGTATAACACACAGGTATCGCATCTCATGAGTGACCTTAAAAAATTTTTTCAAATCATTTCATAGGCATCACTTCTTTTCTGCAGGAACGAACGCAAAAAAGCCAAGCAATCAGATTATGATTGCCTGACTTACTGCATCACTCGTAAATATATTGTATCAACAAGTAATGAGTTATCCGAAACAATCTCATCCGCCTCAGCTAATACATAATCTACGGTTACCAATCTTTTATTAAATTTTTAACCTCTTTAACCTTTTTTTAAGCTTTTTAACCTCTTGCTACCCTCAGAATATCATATAGTCTGTCCTTTTTTTGACACACCAAAAAGAGGCGGTCCATTTAAAGACCACCTCTACTTAACATCTGCTTAAGCACTTCAGTATGCTAACTTCTGGACAATTTGTCCAGAAGCTATAGTATTCAGTTCAAAACAATAATGTTTTGATAGTTATTATCTCAATACTATCATTCATCTTTATTATATTTCTCAGCAAATGCCTTCAGATCATCATCTGACATATCATTATTAAGCACTTCGCCTGCAATGATATGCGAATGAGGAGCACTTTCCTCAAGCTTCTCAACAGATCTGCCCAGCCCTGAACCACCGGAAGTAGCAAACAGGATAATCTTCTTCCCGGATAGGTCATGTGCTTCAAGGAATGTATTGATTATACGCGGCATCACATACCACCATATCGGAGCTCCGACAAAGATGGTGTCATACTGATCCATATTGTCTACAGTTCCACTTATAGCAGGTCTGCTGGCAGGATCCTTCATTTCCACAGAACTTCTGGAATCATCTTCCCTCCAGTCAAGATCTTCTTTTGTGTATGGCTCCGCCGGTATTATTTCAAATACGTCCGCATTTATCACTTCTGCAAGTCTTCCAGCTACCGTTTTAGTAGTTCCGGTAGCCGAGAAATATACCACTAGTACTCTTGCCACGGTTGTCCCTCCTAAAATATATTTCTATAACCTATAGTCATGTACAGTTTAGTTTGTCATCATTTTTTTATATTCTTAACAATATCCGGCCCTTTTGTAACAAGAATTGCTGCAGCTACACCAATCACAAATCCACCAACTGTCTTTACAGCGCCTCCAACCTTTCCTGCAACCTCATAAACATTAATCGCTTTCTTTTTCTTCTCCTCGTTCATTATCAATTACCTCCAATAATTCACTTCCCCTTATAATTATCTTAACATCATCATCTTCATTAGGACCCTTAAACGCTTCAATAAGTCTGTTTTCATGTTCGATGGAATTCTTATACCACATACTATCAAACTCCCTATTTGGTAATAACAATTCCACTGACTCAAGCCGGTCAATATTTCTGTGTTCAAAAACCTTTTTACTGTCCTCAAGTAAGCTTTCTACCAGCTGTGGTTGATTTAGTTTAGTATAGGCATACGCCATTGGCTGAATTGACATATAGTAATACTGAAAATACTCCTGAACATCATCATATCTAGATATTTGCTCGGGAAAATACTTAGAATCCTTAAAACAATACCACAAACGTTTAAGAGTTTTTTCAGGCACTGGCTCTAGGGCATCCATTTTATCCAGAAGCGTTTTCTCTATTAATTCACGTCCCTCCCTAAGCATCATGACGGCATCCATTATCATCTTTTTCTGATCTTCTTCTGACCCATGATATTGCAATGCATCTATTAAATGCTTTCGTCCAGCATTAACTTTAGCGAACCTATCATTATCCTGTCCTCTCTCAATACGCTTTGCTACAACATGCAGTTGCTGTACTTCCTCCATCAAAGCATCATAACGCTGTTGCTCAATTATATTATTTATTGAATTACTAATATTAGTAAGATCCTGTTCTGTAGGTTTTCCTTTCAACTCAAGTCTTACCTTGCCACCAATAGCCTTGTCTGTATAATCATATAGGTCTGGAAGCAATTCCCCTGTTGCCTTGTCTTTCAAAAACTGAATATCATGTTCTTTCATTTTTTTAAGGAGTTCCGGTGTAAACTTAACAACATAATCCAACTCAGGATCAACTACATTTTTAACTTCTCGACCAAGCTCAGCATAATTAAAAAGGTTTCCTAATAAAATATTTATATCCTTATGGCGATTATCAAAAGCATCCTGATCTATCTCATCATCAATACGATCATATGATGTTGTTACTTCAACTATTTCTTTTTCCGAAACATGTATTACATTCTTTTCATCCAAGGAACAAGTCCTCCCTAAAATCATACTATAATACTAGACTCCAAAATCTCTTTAAAAGCTATTCACTAAATCGATAGCTGATCACTCTTCTTTTGATTGCATGTAGGACACAAAACTTGGCCATTCTCAATCTCAGTTTGTCCGCCCTTACTCCAAGGAAGGATATGATCTGCTTCCCAGTTGTTCCATTCACATTTCTTGCCACATATTTTGCAAATGCCATTTCCGCGTCTGTATATTACTTGTCGCTGCGCTGCGTCAAAATTTCTCTTCGGATCTTTTTGAGGAAGATTGTTGACAGTAGCAAGTAAGCTTTCCTTCAAAAAGCTATGCCTATACTTCAGAGATTCTTCTCCATCAGACGAATGTGAAACACTTTCGTGATAAACAACCAATCTAGGATCCTGTTGTTCTGGTTCCAGCATCTCATCTGCTGCTCTCTTTGCCTCGAAATCAATAAACCATTTAGCTATATCAGTTTCTCTATCTTTTATGACATAATTGGGCATTAAATCCAAAATAAGAATAAACAGAGAAATCGTACTATACCTCTTTAATTCAGGAGCCTGATCGGGGAACATCCTGTTCAAATAATCAAGAATTCTATATATATTTTTAGCATCTGTTGACGAAGTATCAAAGTCTTTATACCTAACATACATTTCATTCAGATCTTTATCTTTGATATTACATATATCTCCATTTAATGCAATCGCTGTCATCTGAGCAGCAACTAGATCATGAGTAAATCTTGTATTTGAAAAATGAACTTTTGAAAAGAATTCGTGCTTTGTCAACTCTCTTATAAAATCCCTCATACGACCCGGCATAGCATTACGTTTTTCCTGCGCTTTTAAGGATGTACCATTTTGTAGTCTCAAAAACATTTCTCGAATCTCATCATCATTTTGAGTATCGAGAATTACAAAGTCCAGACTATAACTATCAATCAATGATGATATATCCATATCAAGTTCACTATATTTTTTCCCAGCTATATCTATTCCGTTTACAGGTTCAGCATCTTTAGGAAGTGAAAACTCATCATCGTAAAAAGACCAAATTGCTCTTATTCTCTGCTGACCATCAATTACATCATAAGTATCTTTGCCCTTTTCATGCAAATAAATCTTAGGGACGTCGTAGTCCCTTAATATAGAATCAATAAGCAATTGTTTCTGAGCTTTCGTCCAAACAGCTGGCCTTTGATAGTCGGGATTTGTATCTATTTTTGTTCTTTTCTTAGATAATGTAAATAATGGCCATGTTGCTTTTTTCAGCATAAGTATTACTCCTCTTTTTCTCTATTACCAACCTTTCATTAACTGTTTCATTTTATCGTGCTTATCCAAAACAGTTTCGCAGGCCTCCCAGTTTTCGGTTTTCAAAGGTATAGTCTCATACTTTATTGTAAAAGGATTCTTAGTGGGAATCGCACTGATACGTTCTTTTGCCTGAGCCTCATTATTTAATGCTATATCAATCCATACATCTTCCAACGTATCCGGAATCTGACCGAACATATCAAAGATATCTTCCAACCTTTCGGATAGTACGCTATGAACCTTATCCTCAACAGAATCTTTGTATCTCATGTTGTAGATATGGATTTTGTCGCTTACCTGACCGATACGCTGGATACGCCCTTTTCGCTGTTCAAGCCTTGTCGGATTCCACGGGAGGTCGAGATTTATCAAGGTTGAAAGCGTTTGTAAATTCAAGCCTTCACTTGCTGCATCTGTACCTACCAGAAGCTTGATTTCGTGGCCCTTTACCTTTGATTTGATATCTTCTTTAGTGCACTTCGTAAATACACCATTTAAGAACAGACCGGACTTGTCACCACCTGCATATAATCCAACAGTGCAATCGGCAATATCGTTGGAGAGTCCCTGTGCCACAAAATGAGCACTATCATAATACTGTGAAAAGATAATGCATCCCATATCTTTCCACGGCTTCGTGTCTTCCGTTCCCCTCGTTACGATTTCCAATACTTCGTTGTATTTTGGATCATCATTCTTATCGAGATCAAGATATTTTACAAGCTCATGCAGACATTCGATCTCATCTGCCGTAAGCTCTTTAACTTCGCTATCATCTTCATCAAAATCATCATCCTCAAAGTTCACATCGAACTCATCAGATAAAATCTGCCGACCTTCTTCCGTCCATGCAAGCATCTTTCTGGCCGTACTCTTGCCCGCCAATATGGTACTTCCTATACGTTTAAGCATCAGCATAGAAAGAAACCCGCCTGCCTTAACTCGTTTTGAGAGCATATTACAAAACTCCTGTGCCTTCTCGTATGCCTGGCGCTGATAGCCTTCAAGTACAAGAGATTCGCTTTCATTCTCACCATGAAGCACCACCTCAATCTTCTTAAGATAAGATTCACCCGTAGCTGGATTGATTGTGTTTTCCAGATATTTTCTTGTTCGTCTAACTATATGGCGGATGTACGGATTATAATTCATCACAAAATCATCCGTTGTATAAAGTGCTCTTACTTTATCTTTCTTTGATGCCCGAAGCCCCTGATACATATCCGCATCAACAACATACACATCATCCGGAACATCTAGCTGATCTCGTAGTGTATTTATCTTAAACGAACGTGTAGATTTTGGTGGAAGCGGATTGCGGATAATGTTCCACATTTTAATCTCGCTCTCAGGTACCGGAATCTTACCACAGACCATATCCAGCATTGTTTGCGGTTTTTGAATCCATTCACTATAGATATCACCCATAACCTTTTTAGTCGGCATGGATAGCGCATGAATCAGATCATAGGCTTCAATTGTATTCACCTGAACAGGCGTTGCCGTAGCAAGTAGCATGCTCTTTGTCTTCAGGCTGATATCGTTAATGAAACGCAAGAGATAATTTGCATCCGCTTTATTCTTATCTGGATCCCTCGTAGGATTTCTTCGTCTTGCTCTATGAGCTTCGTCAAGGATTACGCATTCGTAATCCCTCTGGGTCAAAAGGTCGTATGCATCCGTCCGCCTGCTTACCAATCCCTGAGAAATGATACCGACTCTTCTCGGACACTTAAGAATAGATCTTGAGCTTTCTGCCTGATAAAAATAACCTGTTTCATCCTGCCATCCATGCCCTGTCCAGACAGCAGACGGCATATCAAGAAGTGTATTCAGTTCATCCTGCCACTGGAAGATCAATGTCTTCGGTACAATAATAAGCACCGGCTTATCTCCATATAAAGCCATAAGCTTTGCAGACATAGCAAGCTGTACCGTTTTTCCCAATCCTACCTGATCAGCAAGTAAGAACCTAGCCCCGCCGTCCTTTTGGTGTTCCTTAAACGCTAGCTCAACAAAATATTTCTGATGTTCCCACAGACCAAATTCTTTACGGAATACCGGTTCCTCAACTGCAACAGCCGGAATCTCATCCTTAAAGTCCTGTCTCCATTTTTCGAGAGGGATAATAACTCTCCTTGAAATGCGATTGATGTCTTCCACTACAAAATCACATAAATCGACCGCATACTTGTTATTCCAAAAGAAATCAAATTCAGCCTGTACCCAGTCAATAGCATCAGAAGAATCATCTTCCCATATCATCTCGTAATTAAGCTGAAATGCACTCCTTGTCTCATTGATACTTCCGAGAAAACTTGTAGCTGTTCCGTCATTATAGCGGATCACGCCCGCTTTGCCATGCATAAGGCCATATACCTCATCAGGAATAATCCTTATCTTAAGTTTCCCGTCTTTAATCAACTTATATAATCTTCTAAGGCGAAGTGCACTTTCTGGTGTAGTGTATTTTTCCTCCGGATTGAAACCACACCACTCCTGTTTAACTCTTTGGGCATAATTGGCTACATCCACATCTTCCTTTGAAAGACCCGAATTGCAGATAACACGTACGCTGCCCGAAACGCCTTCTATGCTTTCACCTGCAACTTCAAGAATAGATGAACAAAAGTATCCCGCAATACGATCATAACTTGCAGCATTGACAAGTTTTTTATTTAAAAATGCCTCATCCAGCTTTTGCGACCTACTGGAATACCGATTTACCACAAGAAACCCTCCTCGTCTTTATACGCTGTCATGTGAAACCAGAGTAAGTAGCAAATCTGCCATCTCTGATGATTCTCCCCAGTGATCCTGCATATTGGATATATCCTTAATGTCCACAAGAAATCTCAGAATCTGCTGGATCATCTCACGCTTATCCCAATAATTCTGCATCTCAGACTTAATGAAGCCCAATGCCTTATTAGGATTATTGTCTTCCTTTACACCTACATATATTCCCTCAAAAATAGTACGCATCACAGAATGCTCAAAATCAGGCACATCACCTATAGTTCTACCTGCCATTTCAACAGGTGTTTTTAAGCGTGCGGTATTCGCCTTCTCACTTGCCATCATCTGAGCATATCCCGCAATAGAGAATCCTCTTGCAAATTCCTGATATGTTCCTATCTGATAATCACCATGTTTTTCACCTTCAAGTCCTTTAATATAAAACTTTTCTGCATTGGTCAAATCTCTCCAAAGATAATCATCAAATTCAAGAGGAATAACACAATCATATGCAATCTTCTTTGCATTTTCAATGATTGCGACAACCTTGCTCTTTGCAGGATTACTGATAGCCTGATTTAATTCATAATCAAGATCTAAATCCTCAATGGATACATAAGATGTAAGTACCTTAAGAGATGCAGCATATGCAGCGAGCACATAATCGGGATCTGAAAAGTTAGGCTCTTCCTTATCATCCAATTGCTGCATACTCTCTATCTGTCTTCTTACTTCGTTACGAATATCCGCATTAATCTCATCAAGAAAAGCAATGTCGCTACCCGTCTGCTTACGTAAAACAAGAAGCACAGTTCCTTTTACATAGTTTCCACTCTTTAGTCCAACGGCTTCTGTTTCTGTAGCTATATTCCAAGCAGCTGTAACCTTTAATCCAGCTTTCCACATGATAATTGCAAGCTGTGCCCATACCGCAGGATCGGAATGTGTAAACATTACAACCTGCATTCCATCGTCAAACATATGATTTGCGAGATTTGAATATATCTCTATCATTGTATTTGAAAAATCCGAATCTCCCCTCACTGCGAGAATACGTTTGCTATCTGTGTACCATTCCGGAAAAGCCTTACTGATTATTGTTTTATCCCATGCCAAAAAGAACTCTGATAATTCATGGTAATTTACTGCATCTGCATAAGGAGGGTCTGTAATCCAATAATCACATGTATCTTTTACATCCCGCGCATCTTCAAGTTGAACGCTTCGCTTTCCAGAAAAATCTCCGTTTAAGGTGCCAACCGATACTGAAATTGCGGGGCGTAAAAGAATAAACCCTCTTGTTCCATATTGCCAAATAGTATTCAGTGCTTGGTTATAAAATGTTTGAGCCATTGACTCTCTTGCTTGCCCAGTACCCCATCTACATAGTTTACTATTCCAATCTAACGATTTGTTCAAAACCATAACTCCAACCGCGTATTCAAGCTCACTTGTAGCAGATTCAAGAATGGTCTCAATTAATAATTTATTTGTCAACAGTTGCCTTGGATTAAACAATTGATGCCAGTATTGCCAACCACGCTCTCTAATAAGCTGATCTGTGTTAAAACCATTTTCAATTTTCATAGAGGATATTAATCCCTCGTCCTGCCATTCTTTAATACCTTTAGCAATAAGACTGATAACCTTTTTCTCTCTTTCGAGGTCGTCAGCAGTTGGTGCAACATAATACCGTTCACCGTCAGACTTTTCATATCTAATACAGTACAATCTATCTGATAAACTATCGTTTTCAGAAAAAGCAAATTCCTCCTTATTCCATTTTCTCAATCCATATATAGTATTTCCGTCTTTATCAACCGTATCATGACGTATTGAAGAAATAGGAGTCGTCTTTCCACAATGAGGACACATAATACCTTTAGAACTTAAAGTTCCATCAGCCGCCTCTTTTAATTCTTCAGCAGTAGCATTCATTTTAATACTTATAGAAAAAGTACCATTATCATTATCCTGGAGTTTTGCAACAGTCTTTGATCCTTTGCCAACAACCCAACTTGAAGAAAGTGGAATTTTATATCCACATTCTGGACATGCCGTCTCAGTGCAATAAATATACGCTGATGCCCTATCACCTTCTTCGTTAATTTCTATTCCAAGCTCATCAATCTTTTTTTGAACCATTGATAGTAGTTTTTCCTGATACCTATAAACCGTCTCATTTCCAGCATGTAAATCAGGAAAAATATTTAAATCCGCCCAAGAAAGTAGTGCTGCAATCGGATTTAAATCACTTGAAAACGAGTTAGCTCCTATCCTTGCTGCCTCAAATGGAATACTACCGCCTCCAGAAAAGCAATCACCAACAGTAATTCTGTGACCATATCTTTTTTCAGAAAGTTGTGTTACAAACTCTCCAATACTGTTTGCTGAAGTCCCACAATAATTATTGATATCCTTCCATGCCATTTCAGAAATATTTAAAACTTCTTCTGGGCGCAGACAATATTTGAGCTTATCATCATATCCAAGTGATGAGAAAACTCTCTTTTCAACTTCATTCTTATCCACATTAGGCGAAATCTTTATTTTTCCATCTTGTTTAACAAACCATTCATCAGTATAACGGGATAATCTCTTATTACTCGTCACTAGTCCATATAATTCCGAGGCCGGAATGGCTTTCTGCTTACGAAGCCATAATCCCTCATTATCGACCATAAGCAACTTTTGGAAGATTTCCATATCCTTCTTAGGGTTATCAGTTGAAGGCAATAAGCATCCCAAAATAGCAGCCCGCACTAATATAAGTGGTTTCCTTCCCCACCACTTACCAAGTCCAGTAAGAGTCTGGCTTTGCACGGCTTTACGTTCCTTGAAACTCTCCTTACTTACCTTACTTACTGGAAACTGTTTTTCTATAAACGAAAGCTGATTACTCATCTCCACTTCCTCCTAAAAACTGTTCAATCGTCATCTGATCAGATTCATCTATGGGATTTTCACACAACGCATACCTAAGTGCCGTTCTCCATCCTTTTTTATCATTTATACCGCCAGTGCTTGCATTTGTCATGGTATATAACCACCAACGCTCTTCCGGTTGCAATCCAAGCCAATTTCTTATAGCTGTGGGAATACCAGCAGGATCATTATTCTCAATTCCCCACAACAAAACCATCATTTCCTTACCGAAGAGTTTTTCCAAAGGTACAGATATCCCAGGTTTAAACTTTCCTTGTGCTTTTTTTTCTGTTTTTAAACGTCCATTGAATTCTTTAGTAAGACTATCGACAACTTTAGACCATTTGTACCTTGGCACTTTAAGTTTTAATACATCCTTTTTATTAATAATTTGGTCACCATCATCCCAATGAAATCTTTCATATATTTCAACGTCCTTAGCTTTGTCTTCCGGAATAACCACATAAAAATGGTTGTCAGACTCAACCGGGTTATAACCAAATCCTATGTAGTCTTTTTTCACTGTATTATTTCTCCCTCTTTTCTGAGTTGAACAAGGTCACGTTTTTCCTGTTCTATCCACTCATTAAACTGTGCACCTTTTACAAACAATAATTCTTTATACTCAAAAGTAATTACTGCTTCACGATTTTTATAACTTGTTTCTCTAATTAAATCTATAAGAGCTCTTAAATCTCCAGCCAAATAAGGAATATTTGCATTATATTCAACGTAGTTAGTTTCATTACTTTTTTCATAAATATAAGCACTTGCTCCTTTTATAAATACACCATCATATTTTTCGAGGTGTTCTAGTTCGTTATATGCAGATTCTGTATCGCTTAACTGTTTCTTTGCTTTTAATCTATATATTACAGATTTATTTAAGTCTATTTTCTTCTCCTCTGGCGTTTTCCCAGATCTATCAACGAGTATTTGCTTTTCTTCAATTGGTTTTCCTTCGAACATCGTTGCAACACTAACATATTTTGCAGAGTCCGACACTGGAAATTCACCATTGTACAATCCACCATTTTCTTTAGGTTCACTTCCATCCGTTGTATATCTGATTTCATAATTTGGATTTGTTACAAACTCAAACACAATTCCATTCGGAGTAACCCTTTGCTGATATTTCAGTGGCGCTTTTCCAATCACCTCAACAACATCACCTGTTTCACGTTCTCTATCTGGATCTATACAAATAAATCGAACTTTAGGCTCTTTTGTTCTAAAAACAGTATCATCTATCTCTGTTGATGCACTAGTAGGATCAGATCCAATATCATAATACACTCTTCCACCAACACCTTTTATATGATAAACAAACTCCTGCGTTTTCTCATCGTATGATTGCTGAGTAACATTAACGCTTGTAGGATCCTTCGGGAACGGTCCTTTAACAAGGTATCCGCCGATTTCACGCCATTTATCCTTTTTTAAACAGTCATTTCTAAGGGTATCAAGCTGATCGGGATGATACCACTGCCAAGAAGTTTCTGTAGCTGCCCTCTCACATATCTGACTATATGGCATCTCTTTTGTCGTAAATAATCTAGCTTCACATTTTTTACGTAGAGTTTCAAGAAACGCATCATCTTTTGAATAATCATCATACTTCATGACAGATCGCAAAGTATTAATAACTTGAAGTTCCCCATCAAACTTATTCTCTTTAAACTCAAGTCTAAAATCTGTATGTTCCAAACCATTCTTTGTAGGATAATGCAACGTAACAAACGTTTCCCTAATTGACGAAAACAGGGCTTGTAAAGTTTTATCAAGAGTTGCTTCTGCTTCTTTTCTTTGCTGATCCGTAGCAGGTACACCTTCATCTTTCATATTATTAACTATAGTTTCTATCGCTTTAAGTTTTTTACTATTTGCATATAGTTTTTCCATAACGCTACGATTTCCAGATAAAAACATAACACGATTTTTTAATGATATTCTATTGTAGTATTCTAATAAATGAGGATGTAATTCATTCCCGGAATATGGTTCATAAATTACAAGCGCAATTTTCTTTTCATCTGCTTCAATTTCATCAACTGCAGGCAGTACATACAACAACTCATAACAAGTCTTTAACTTAGGTTCAAAATTTGTTTTAAGTATATTTCTAAGTTCTTTTCTTGCATTATCATTTGTATATGATTCTACTAATGTATTCATTTCCGCTACCATATTTTTGGTATTTTGGAAATAAAGCCTTCCCATATTATCAGTCTTAATATACCAACACTGAGCCTTCAACTCTTCAAGAGCTGCCTTTAATATATTTATATCTGTCTTTGGTGCACTTAAGAAACCAAATATCTCTGGTTCAGTTAATCCTAGTATTCCATGACTAGCAGTAGATAAGGAAGCCACCAGTAAAAGCTTAACAATTTGCTGAGCATAGTCATTTCCATCATTTCTTTCCTCATCAAGTAACTCAGCTATTGCTTTCCCTTCTTGAGCTATATCGTGGCTTATAGCATCCTCCAACGATGGTTTGATTTGGCGGAAAAGAGCAAGTAGGTTTGGATTATTGAGATTAACATCAAAAACATTTATTAAATAATTATTTTCTGCCATTCCGCTGTCGTAAAACTCTCTGACAACCTGTCTCATCAATTTTATTAATCCACGAGTTTGCTGAAAGTTTTGATTTTCTTTAAAACGTGCATATAAGTCTTTGATAGATGGATGGAAAGGATAAGAGTCAATTATTCCTTTATATACATTCTCACCTGTATATGCTGTAAATCCTAATCCCTTTGTGATAGAAACAGCATCTTTATACTTTATAGCTATATCATTTTTATCAATTCCATACTGTTTGCTTATGCTACCATCCTCAAACAATCTCTTTCGAAGTATGGAATAAACCTCATCACTATTTAATTGAACAGGAGCAATTTCTATTGCAATACGATTAGCTTCCGCCTCAAGTTCCTTAAAGCTAGATTGAAGCAATTCGCTTCCTGATTCATATGTTGCCTTTAAATCTGAGAAAACCAGGCATACATTTGCTAACTGTGATTTTCCAAGAGCGCTAAATAAATTTGCTAAAGCAGCAATAGTAACCTTTGAAAGATCAGAGTTGCCAACGGTTATTGCTTTAGCATTTTCGAGATATGGAGGGAGCTCATCAAGAAGAATAAGAATCTTGTCATCTTTAAGGAGATTAATCCAAGCCTTCTCTCCTGGTGCTTTCAATGGAGAATAATAATCTCTAAACAACTCCTTTTTACCTAGTTGTTCCGCTATATTGCCCCAAATACCATAATCAGCGTTTTCTCTGCCGGAAAATGTTACAACTCTTATATCACCAATTCCTGACGCCTTTTCACCGAGCACACTTTCTCGAAGTTCCTTATCATTTGCCAATAAAGCAAGCGCCAGCATATTATGAGTTTTACCACCGCCCATTGCCTGTGTAAGCTTAATTACTCCCGTATCTGATTCCCCTTTAAAACGCTTAAACGCAGTATCGAATAACATATTCATGCCCTGAGTTCTAAAATTCTCGGAAAAGAACTTTTCAGCGTCAATTGTCCCTTCCGCAAAATCAGACAGATTCAGCACATCATCCCTAGTGGTATCTAAAAAAACTGATTTTCTCGGTGTAAGCATTTCCTTTAAAGCCTTCATTTCTATACTTCTCCTTTATATTTTGTAATATGAATTAATGCCATGTATTTAACGTTGGTATAATCAGCTACTCATTGACTTTGACTTTGCTCTTGCCAGCGTAGCCTTACTTATCCCTGTCATTTCTACAACTTGGCTATAAGAATGACTTTCCAATAATTTCAACGCATGATCTATTTGTTTCTTACCATACTTCTTGGGGCGTCCCTCTCTATAATCAGGATTCTGTCTAGCTATCCTCTTCCCTTCTTGAGTTCTCTGAACGATTAAGTCTCTCTCAAACTCGGCGAATGACAGCATTACATTTCTGATCAGCTTTCCGGTCGGAGTATTATCTATAACCCCCATGTTGAGGATGTTAACCTTGACTCCCTTTGCGTTAAGCTCTTCGATAAGCTCAACGCCATGAGCAACGCTACGAGCGATACGATCAAGTTTAGAAACTACTAATGTATCACCTTTATGAAGAACCCCCATAAGCTTATCCAGTTCAGGTCTGTCCTTCACAGTTCCGGTATAAACATCTTTATATATTACTTCAGCACCCGCGGATCTTAATTCCTGTTCCTGATACTCAAGGGAATTACCATCCTTTGCCTGGCCCTTTGTGCTTACTCTTATATAGCCATATATCATAAAAACGCCTCTCATTTATGATTATTAATTTTGAGACAAGCTCTCTCAGCTATTTTACTATATTGAAAAAACGGTATCAATACTTTGAAGTTATGATACCGTTAATCAAAGATTTAGCATAGATTCCCCTTCCCCAAAATAACGGTCAAAACACCTTTTGTATTTTATCATATTTGAGTGCATTAATAAAGAATTGCAATAGCTACGATACACCCTAAAAATCTGTCAACTCTTCCCATTCTAATAAAGGCGGCGTCTGATAATAAACCAGAATAATTCTGAAAACCGATATTGTTTCCATTAAAGACATATCTTCCTTGAAAAGAATTTTATAACCTCTCTCATTGTCATCACTGATGATAACTTCCGTGTGATAAAGAATAGAATCATTTATCCGATAAGCCTGAACACACGAGATCTTATCATCTCTAACAGGATTATATGCCACACTGAGATAAGCATCACCAAAGCATTTTTCCTTCAATATACCCTCAACGATGTACTTGAAAGTATTATTTTTCATCGGTTCTAATCCTAGCGTAATATTGTAATGGCGATCTTCGTCAACTTCAGAAACATGCCTCAACTTATTCTTTTTCATAATTGCCTGCGATTCTTCACATACGTTCTCGTAAATACTACATACCGACTGTCGTATCTTCTTTGATATTCTGTTTCCCAAAGCAAAAATTGGATTTCTGATTAGAAACAATGATATATGTTTCACGAGAGACATTTGATATTTAATCACATTTGACATAGACGAAACCCCTCCGATAACTAGCATTAATTGACTGATTAATCCTCTTCATCATATTTTTGTCTAATCCTTTTACTCATCTGATATAGTTTCCAAGCATTATCAGTTGCCAAAAGAGCTTCTGCTACTTCTTTACTATCTCTTAGCCTTGTAGAATATGAATCAATCTCAGCCTGACCTACTTTTATATCCGCCATCGCTATATCAATATTATCTCTCAATCTAGGACTTAGATAATGTACAACTCCAGGTCCCTGATTGCCCGATTGATTTTTAATAGCAAACATAGCCATATCATAGTCATCTTTTAGTCTTTTTGAAGCATGACACATATTATAGCCATCCGCTTCTAACGCTAATTTAACAATATCATCATTATCTCTATACTTAGCCATACATCTCGTAGATAATCCATTCATAAAACTATAATTTGATACTGCAAGACGAATATATTCCGGATTATCTCTCAAACTTTTTTTCACATACTGAATAGCCTCTCCATTATCCTTAAGTGCAGTTCTTATAACGTCATCATCAGCATTAAATTGTTTAAACCTTTCTAAAGATTTCCCCATCGCTTCAACCGCAAGTAAAACTGTATCCTTTTTATTAAAAATGCATCCTGGCATTTCCAGCGCTACTCTCGGCGATTGTTCAAAAACAGCCTTCATTAATCTCAGAAGTTGATTTCTAAATTCAATTTCTAAAGTATCACCAGTCAACAAACATATGTCATAGGGAATAACAGCTCTATTTCTTTTATTATATTCAGCTACGAATGATTTACATTCTTTATACTCATCGTCTGATATCCCATATTTCTTGCAAAGCCGCTTGAATCTTTTTAAATCAAGAATACTTGCTCTAATTATCCCTTCTGCTTTTTTTGAAGCTTCATATTCATCTGGATCATCAGCAAATTGGTCAATAATATCATCAGGGAATTCACCTTTGACCGCATAATATAATCTTCTTAAATCTGTAAAAGTAGAACTGTTGTATAAATATCTATAATATGGATTTTCATAATCATAATTATCAATCACAAGAGACGCTATACGGGAAGTGATTTCCGAAGAAAGATCATCGGGATGAATAATAAAGAAATCGAGATCTTTTCCATGTATATATTTATTTCTGATTGCCAAGCCCATCCCAAAATGATGTTCTGTCGAATCCGGATGAAAATTAATATATTCTTTATCCTCTTGGCTTAAATTTGAAAATACATCTTTTGCAACATAGTCAACAAATTCATCATGTTTTTTGTTTCTTTCTTTTTCGGCAGCATAATAATTTTCAATATCTTTTATCAACTCCTCTGAAGGTTCTTTTGAAATGATATATTTTACATACCAATTTTTTTCGTCCACCATAAAATAGGCTCTATACTTTTCATAAATCGCTGTTGTTTCTTCATTTTCATATAACACTGTTCCTATCTTAACTGGCTTCATAGCTTTCGAGCCCCTTTCTTAATATTTTTATCTTATACAGTGACAATACAACCCCTTGATTCAGAAGAATCTTTCGTATTTCATCAAATATTAATAGCATCAGATTCTCCTGCAGCATTACTGATAGATATTTCTCATAATATTCCGGATTGTTCTTCTTTATTTTGGATATATCATTTCTCTCAATATTCCATGTAATATATTCCTTTTCAAAATAAATAAAAATATTACCATCTCCATCACAAGAACCATTATCTAGATTATCATCAAAATCCTTTATCTTATCGTCATAAGAGCTAATTATCTTACTTATCTTATCAACTGAAGCTTTTGATATTTTGTATATTTTTTCTTTCTTAATCTTACAATCAAAAATATATCTTCTGTATACTAGCTTTCCATTAGGATAAATAAAAATTCCGAAACCACCATCATCCTCTCCGAACCAACCGTACGAAGGTACATCCATATACCCGAAAACCACATCTTTATATTTATCATTTTTCATAATATATAGAACGCTCCCCTCTAAAATTCTTATCCTGTTGTTGTCCATTTATAATTACAGTATTTGTATTTAAGATGCTTTTTTGCGTATTTATCCCTAATATCTGCTTTACGCATATATCCCGCATGTTTATCTTCTAATTTGCCCTTTTTTCGCAATATTTTATTTTCTTCATCTATCCTTTTATCTTCATTTATCCATCCATCAATTGCCTCTTTTAGCGAAATCACTTCTTTAAGCTTTCCATCAATAAAATATAATTCAAAAGCCTCATCAGAAAAAAGATAGCCATCTATAAAGTCTGAATTAAAGTAATCTGAACCAGGTAATGCAACAAGAATACTTCCTGTATAATTCATTTTCATTCTTTTGGATTTTATATAATTAACTTTAAAACCATTTTCAAAATCAAACTCTTCATTAAGTTTTACACCATATAGAGTGTCCTTAATAATCCCATAGATTGCAATATACCCTCTATAACATCCTGTATGTTTATCTTTAGATACACCTAAACCGAAATCGGCTGTTTTTATTAGATTCGATTCGCAGTCAATTAGTGTATAACGTTTTCTTTTATAAATCACATAATCTGAAGATTGTTGAGTCATAGTCATTCCTCCCTTCATTCTATCATTTTGTAATATATTTGTTGTCTGCTACCTGCATACAATCTTTGTCTACCAGCATCCAGGGCCAGGGCCGCCATCATCAAAAATGAGTCCGAGCAGGATCAGTGGGATCCAGAATATTGCTTTTAAAAACCAAATCATCAGATATATTGGTAACATGAATATATAAACAAAAAGCTTTAACATTTCATTCAGCTCCCTTCTTCATACATTATGCCGTTTTCTCATAGATACAGTGTTTTTTCTCTTCAATAATCTCATCAACAATCTCTTCATGAGTGAGATCTCTCTCATACGCTTCCTGCTCATCAATTTCAAGGATAATATCCTTTCTGCACTCCTCATAATAGGAACATCCGAGGCAGCAGCCTGCACAATCCTTGCGATCTCTCATCCAAAACTTAATTCTTTCCCACATAATTAATCACTCTCCGTATTTCATATTCTGTTTTTCAAAATTATTCTTTCGAGTTAACAATTAAGCTCGCATTTTAGGGTTCTTATAAAGTTCTTGTAAGGTTCTTGTAAGGTGATTCTAACAAAAAGGGTGTTTCATAAAAGTACCAGGTAAAAACCACGTATTTACGCCATTTTTTGGATTTTTCATCCTAAAAACCACGTAAATACGTCACTTATAAAAGAACCTTTTTATCATAAATCAAAAAAACTTCCAGACAATTTGTCCAGAAGTATCACATGTCGAGCAATTAATTTGAAATAGGTGAGAAAACTTCAACTGTCTTTTCAAAAATCTAGCTGATAATATATTCCCATAAGGTGACATTTACAATATTGCTAGACTACAAGGAGGTGAAACATGTCAAAGGAAACCAGAACATTTCATATTGACGGATGTGATTACAATTTTCATCCTGCTGCATTTAACCGTTTTTTCAAAACCTATCAAATGAGAGAAAAGATGACGGTCTCAGATACGGAAAGAAAGATAGCTGACTCACTCCATTTATCTATTGATACAGTACATGGATGGCGTTTTGGCAACAGTGGTCCTTCTGATATCGAGACCATCAAATCGCTAGAAACCATATTAGGAATACACAACTATTTACTATTATTAAACAAAAAGATTGAGGTGCAACCAATGACTACAAATGATAGAATTCTTGATTCACTTAAGAGAATATATGATGCCGTTGTTTTTTATTTAGACGATTTTGACACATCATCAGGCTTTACAGATTATTGGACCAGGCTCCACTACACGGGCTTCGATATTAATATGATTGAAAGCGAAATGCAGGAAATAGCAAGCAATAAGCTTCACAAAGTTGAAATAGTATTCCAGCAAGAATACATAATCCTGCATAAATTAGATATATATAGTGAACTTGAAAAATACATCTACGAGGATCTCTGTAACATCTGGGATGGTAAGCTCAATTATTACTGCCGTATTGATGGGGTTGACACGATAGAAAAATGCATCACTCAAGAAATGTCCGTACATGAAGAAATGACAATCGCCCTGAACCAGATCAATGAAATGATGTCTGAATACTTTTAAGGATTCAACCTCATCCCTTGTATCAGGAGAGCAGATAAGCCCTACGCAACTTCGTCACAACTTGTGACGAAGTTAGATACATGCCACTCAGGTATTTGGAAGCCTTTTTTGAAAAAGTATTATTATCCCGGCCTCTGGAATTCTGGAATCAGAAGCGTTCTACTTCGTTTTTTTTGCAACTTCGTCACAAGTTGTGACGAAGTTATAAACGCATCGTCTCGGCACTTTTCAGGGGTACCATGGTTTTGCAAGCAACGAAAAGACACATACGTTGCGTTTTGCAAACGCAGCATATGTGTCTTTTCAACTTGTTGGGGAAGCCCCCAAGCCCCGCCAGTTATCTATTCAAATCTACCAAAGCAAGTCCTACTGCATTAGTTGAACGATGCACCGGTTCTGGTGCATCGTATTTGGGTAAGAACCCACTTACCGGTGAGCCGATGAAGATTGAGGCTTGTAAAGTGCCAAAGTTCAAGGCTGGTAAGGCTCTTAAGGATGCTGTAAATAAGTAGGGATATTGACCATCATATTTCATTTGCTTCAATCCAATATACTTGGACTAGGATTAAGAAAAACTCTGCACCGGTTGCTATTAATAGCTACTGTGCAGAGTTTTATAGTTTTGTCTTATTAACAGATATTAGTATTTGCCTTCTTTGATTTTATACGCATCATGTTTCTTGATTTTGTTTACGGCTGATTTTAATGAAGCAGCATTGCACTGGTCATGATATTTTTTCACTTTTTTGCGATATTTGTGCTTGATATGACAGGATTCAGAATCAGAAGATTTCTGAACAATCCAACAATGATGAGTATTCTTGGATTGGAGTTCATACAGGTTTTTTTGGATACTGATTATTGTGAAGTAATCCGTATCAATTTCCTGAGGAATTCTCTTTTTTGCCATAATAAAAACCTCCTTTCTTGGAATATTTCTGTTTAGAAATAATCTATGAAAGAAGGCTTATACGCGCTTCAGCAACGTAAATCTGCAATATTTGTAATATTACGGTGGGTTATGACTAACTTAGAGTTAGCAGAATTAATTGTATTTATTCCGCCCGGTGATTTACTTCAGATTCATACCTCTGGCCATGATTAAATCAGTGATGATAATCACATATATCTGCCCCACAAGAATCTGTTATCATAATGAGAAACGCATTATGTCTTACATTGGAATAGCAAATATACAGGTTAATTATACGATATATAATAGGACTAATGCAAAAGTTTTTAATCTCTGTTATTTGAAACTTAATAATTGCATTTTCTTTGTCAATCAAGGTAACGAATTTGACAAATTAAAAAATGGGTAAACGTTTTTTTAGTAATACTCCATCGGATTCACTGGCGTACTATTCATCAGTATCTCAAAGTGCAGATGCGGCCCGGTTGAGTGCCCGGTATTTCCACTATAACCTATCACATCTCCTGCATATACGATGTCACCTTTGTTGCAATTGAACCCGTTCAGATGCTGGTATATGGTCATATATCCATTTCCGTGGTCTATCTTTATGAAGTTTCCTCTCTCTGAATTGTATCCGGTATAAACTACCGTTCCACCTGCAGCAGCTACCACTTCACTTCCTATCGGCGCTCCGATATCTATTCCTTTATGATCTGTCGACCCTATACCTCCTGGTGATGATCTGCCACCGAAATAAGAGGTTATCCTATGACTTGCAGGGCATGGCCAGATGAACGTACCATCTCCGCCGAATGTCCTTGCCTGATTATATGCCTTAACTGCCTGTGCCTTTCTGTTGTTCAGAAATCTTGCTTCATGATTCCCAGGCATCTCTACGTTGCTGAAGAATACTTCCGTCGTCCTTCTCACACAGTCCTCATCGGATTCTGTTCCTTCCGGTGATATATTCTTATAGTTGTTCCAGAAACTATCGGACATCTCATAATGGATCATGAAATCAAGCTGAACTGTCAGGTCATTCCATTGCATATTATTGTAGTCTGCCGATACTGAGTGACTGCTCATATCATAATGCAGGAGCCTCCAAGCCCTGACTCCGGTCCACTGTGCAAGGCCGAGCCCCGGGTAGTACTTCCCATTATACATATATCCGCTCCTTGAGATCCTTACACCCCTCCTCTGATAATATGGAAACAGATACTCCCTGCAGTATCCGTCCAGATCAGCCATGATGACCGCCCTGTCTGGAACTCCTTTTATATATTCACCTTCCACTATGTCAGGATTATGACCCGATTCACTTCCGTAACATCCGAGAACTCCTGCTATGGCATAATCCGAGAAGCCTTCTTCCTTAAGGTACTGCCATATGACCTGTTCTCTTTCCGACAGGTTTGAATCTGCTACGGACAGGTTGCTGATCAGCATGCTGACAGAGGATATGACTATTATGATAATCAGAAGTATCGCAGCCGCTATCGACGCAAACGGAAGCAGTGCCACAGAGGCCGTTTTAAGCCCTTTCAGTTCTTTCCCTATGCTTATATCAATCTTACTCTTCCGAGACTTTGCAGGATGTTCCGGTGCATCTACGCCCCTGTCCCTCTCCTTAATGTGGCCGGTCCTTTCCTCAATGTACCGGATACCTTCTGCTATGGTACCGAACCTGCCTTTTCTGGACTCATTCTGAGTTTTCTCACTCTTCGGTACCGTCTGATGGTAATTTCGGGCACCAAAAAAAGAGGAAGCCGATTCCTCACTGGAATCAGCTTCCCATATATCCATATCTGCATCTGATATAAGAGTATCCGTCAGGCCTTCTGTAACACTGGAGGACAGTTCCATTGCCAGAGAGCCGACTGCAGATGATGAATCATTTTCATTTATACATTTTATTTCTTTATCCTGCCGTTCTTTTCCTTTAAACGGGTAACCCGGGTATTCTTCAACGTCATCAGTTTTCTTATTATATCCGTTTTTTATATCCTCGTCACTTGCCTTTATATCATCACTGCCATGTTTGATACCGGATGATGCCTTGAAGCTATACTCGTCCACATAGCTGCTGTACTTTATATCTGCCACACTGTCACTTCCCTTCTATGAAAGCACTGCCCTGCTGTGATCGGGCTTTGTATTTGCAAGGTCATATATATATCCCTTCTCTATACGACCGTCGAAGTTGATGAAATTGTTGGCTGATTTAAATATTCCACACCCTTCCTCAGCATTTATCAGCCTGTCCACCTGTGTCTTGGACAGTTTATATATCGACTTCAGTTCCTGTGCATCCATGGATGACTGACGGAGCATTACCACTATCTCTGCATTTGAAAGCATGTTCCTGGCTCTTTCATTCCGAAGGAGCTTCGAAGCATTCTGGACTATTCCTGTTATATAGCCCCCGTACTTACGGCACTCTGCATAGAAGGTTTCAAACGTCCTTGTGAGAAATGGATCGTCCAGGAACCTTCCTACCTCATCGATCTTTATGTATGTAGGTATCTGTGCCTCCCTGTTTATGATAAGCCTGTTCTTGATACTGTCCATTACGACTGACATGCCTGCATCCCAGAGATTCTCATCAAGCCCAGTCAGGTCAAAGCATACTATCCTGCTATATATATCCACGTTTGTCTGACCGCAGAAGCATCTGAGTGAAAATACATACGGTTCGATAAGGAGTGCGAGTTTCTTTGCCTCAGGTTCTTCCTGTGCCAGTATCAGGCGGTACAGTTCTGCTATCGTAGGCGGTGCTCCTACATAATCGCCATGGGCATACTTTTCCAGAAGGAACTTGGCGCAGCGTACCATTATGCTGTCCATAGGCCTTGTATACTCACGGTCAAGAAGCGCATGGAAAAGCGATGTCATCTGAGACAGCTTTACATTTATATCACTGCCACCGCCCGAATATCCTTTTGCCATGTCCATGGCATTTATCACGTCCTCCGATGCACCGCCGAGCCTTATCACTGTCCCACCGAGCGCTTTGGTAAGCCCTGTGAATTCTCCGTGTGGATCTACAAAAAGTATGTCACCATTCGTTATGAGTGCTTCCATGAGTGCTGTGAGTTTTACCCTGAATGACTTACCACATCCGGATACTCCGACCACCCATTCGTTTCCATTATTGAGGAGTCTTCTGTCTATCAGGACTTCCTGCCTTGTCTCTTCGTGGACGCCATAAGGGATGCCTGTAAGATGGTTGATGCTGACAGAATTAAACGGCATCCAGTCAGCCAGCATCTCAGTGGTGCAGTCCCTGTACAGCTCAGTATACCGTGGTCCGTATGGGAGGACTGTATTAAGCCCCTCCCTCTGCCGGAATCCCATTATATCTATCCCACAGCCACATTCATTCCCTGTGTCTATTATAGTCTCCGTATAGCTGTCCAGTTCTTCCATGCTGTCTGCAAGGAGTGTTATCGTTATCCCTGCATAGAAGATCTTCTGGTTACGTTCACTTACATCCACGCTGTTCTCTTCTACGATGTCCCTGTCCTTACGCATATTGCGGGGGATTATCGAATACCTTCTCTTTTCTGCACCGGGGCGCTGGCTCCATCTGTCGACATTGGATTCTGCGCTCATCTCGGCATCTTCTAGCAACCTTTTGATCTCTTCAGCAGAAAGAGGGATTATATCGATGGTGAACATCATATTGGCCCGAAGTTCCATTATCCTCGTCACAACTTCTGACTTAAGCTTTACTCCCCAGTCACGTACAAAAAGTACACGGCCGTATTTCTTTCCCATCTCAAATTCGAAGTTACCGAAACGGAGCGTTGAAGGACATATATAGTCCTTATATCCGCTCCGTCTTTTCTTAGCTGTCTTATCGTCGTAATCGTAATACTGTTCCTTACCGCATCTATAATAATCATAAAAGATCTCAAGCCTTTCATTTACATCTATGGATGTAAGGTCTGAGCCGATATATGACAGTCTCCTGCTGAAATCACGTTCTGCCCTGTCAAAGAACTGTTCCGCAAGTTCCGGTTTCTTTGCTGGCGTGATGATGGTAAAGTACTTCTCCTGGATGATTCCGTGGGACACTTCCCTGTTCTTCCGCCTCATGGAATTATACTCCGACCTTATATGGTCATATGAATCATTCATATTCGTAGGGAGTTCTATGAACCTTGTCTTCTTGTAATTGATATTCCTGTTGAATATCGTGATCTTATATGTACTCTTCGTATCAAGTGAGTTGAGTATATCCGAATACTTCTTGAACAGGCTCTCCTGTTCTGCATCGGACTCCGATGTAAAGTCCGTATCCTTCAGTTTATATGTTTCAGAAAAAAGCCCGCCCTGAAATTCAAACATCCCGGAATCATATGTCCTGAATCCCGGGATGGCCTGCTGAATGGTCTTTATTCTGAACTTATCTTTTATGTATCCTCTCTTACCTGCCATTATCACCTTTTCTTCACCACTTTCTCATTTATATATTCTGACTTGAACCTTAGAGGCTTTCGGTTTGCTGATGACTTGATAACTGCAACCATGAGCTTAAGTCCCTTAAGTCCATAAAAGTCCTTTATTGCAACAATGATAAATGGGACAGCAACGATTGACGCTATTATCCCTCTCACCACCCCGAGCTCGCTTGGGAGCAGGAAGTTTACTGCAAGAGATGCACCTCCCGCCAGTACCGCATCTACTATCTGCCTTATCTCAAATCCATAGAACTTCTCTTTAATGCTGAGAAGGCTCTGGTTCATTTCTATCGGTTTCATTACTTTTCCTTTCCAAACAAAAAGCGCTATAAGTATTTCTACTCATAACGCTTTAAACCTTAATAAGCTTTTCTATATTATTATATAACAATACTCTTATATCACAGTATTGATATATCGCTTTTATTATTTCAATACATATCATAGTACTCTTCAGAGCAGAAATAAATAAGGAAATCATTATTACCATCGATTTGATCTTTATTTATACTTTTTTGCATCATTATAGTACCGTAATCAGTATTCTCCCATTTTGTATTACAAAAATATCCCAATATTTCGTCATCTCTCTCATCTATATAAGGTTCACCATACAACCCACACAAATAATTATATACCTTATCATATGCGTCATACACTTCCGATTGAGATGGTTTACCCACATTTTCATGTGTATATTCAGAAAGGGTCATATAAATCTGATAGAAAGATTCATCATCTGAATCTTCATGTGCCCTGAAAGAATTCTGTATACTTTTAAATTCAACACCATTCCACTCAATAACCTGATTATATGTATGGATCATAAGATTATTAATTTGTCTTTCATCTAATGATGACACATGATTTTTAGGATTTATCCCAAAAATCTTCTCAACTGCCTTTCTGTCTTTTCCTAAAGCTTCATTAAACAAATCTGGAGTAAGAGTAAATTCACCTGTGTATTCTTCTTCAGTTTCTTCTTCTGTCGTGGGTTCTTCGGTAGTTGTTTCCGTAACGTCTACACCGGGATCCACGTCAGTACGCGGCTCTTTAATATCGACATCCACTTTACTTTCCGTAGAGAGATTTTCCGTTGTCATTCTGTTATCCTTCTGTGCTGTATTTCCGCCACAACCAGATATCGTTAAAACCATTGCTGCAGTCAATAAAACAGCCGCTATTCTTCTCTTCATCTTATCACTGTCCCCTATTCCGTAATAGTGCAAAATGGCACAAAACCATTATATATATATATATATATATCGTCAATAAGAGGCTCTTTATTATCTGGCGAAGTAGTTTCCAGCTATGCTGATAATCAGAGTCCGAAAATCCTCTTCACCAGATTCTCAGATCCTTTCACCATACCGAGCATAACCGCGAACAGGAATGCCATAGTGATGAGATATTCAAATACAGCGGTTACATTTGCCGGGTTAAGTCCCCCTGCAGGAATTGCCAGTGTCGGAGACAGAAGTGTAAACAGCCATCCCAATGTATCTGATGACGGTGTGCTGCCCTGTGTCATGTCTATATTGATTCCTGAACTGAAGAACTGTGAAAAGAGGTACATGACCAGTACGAGTACCACCGCCTCGACTGTGACCGATGCGAATGTCCTGCAGAAGTTTTCGAATACAAATCTTGTTCTTTTACTCATGGCACATGCAAAAGCAAGTGGGGACACTGCTATCAGAATATAAAGATTGAATATCCTCACATATACAGTAAGCAGGACTGCTATGGTAGATACACATATCCAAGCAGAGACTATTATGATCACTATAAGGAGTGCTATACCGGAACTGATATTCATCCTTCCTACTGCCTCTATGAAATCATCTGATACCTGGATATTGAAGAGGCTCTGCCCGCTTGCATTTATCATGCCGGTCTTCTCCATGACACCTCTCGTTATGCCCTGGCCTATGGAATATACCGTTATCAGTATATCCTTCCCATAATACATGACGGCATTCACGACTATTATCTCCACAACGAATGTAATGAGCACTGATGACTTCCTGAGCTCCGCCCATTTGCTGGTCGACTCTATAAGCTCCACCCATACAAATATATTGGCAAGAGAAAGCCCGACTATAAGGAGTGCCTGATATATGTTCTCAACGCCCTGCCACATCCCGCCGCCGTTATAAGTCGTAAGGTCTGTCGTCAGCATCCTAAGGAACAGATCCATCTTCTCCGAGAAGAATGTCAGTGCAGCCTTTAGAAGTAATACAACCCATTCCATTTATTCACCTGCTTCCTGTCACTGATTTCCGAGGAGATAATTAACCACCTGCGGCGCGAATGCTATGATGATGCCGACGGCAAGGCCGACAAGCGCCTGGTTCCTCTGTTCCTGCTGATGGCTTGATGCCATGACGAGGGCTATGATGAGTGATACAAGTGCTATGATGCCTCCTACCCATGCACATACCCATTTGATGAGCGAATCCGTCCTTTCCTTGGCACTGTCAAGTTCAGCAACACCGCTCGTGTCATAGACCGTACCAAGTGGCATGGTCATGCCCGGAGTTGATACCGGCCTTACTGATTCCGTCCGGTCTACGGAACCATAGGTTTTGTCTATTCCTGCTGCAAGGGATACGATACCGGTTCCCATTACTGACATGAACATACTTGTCAGCAGTGAGCATACAACTATGAAACTCCTCCATCTGTTACCTCTTCCTTTACTGTTACCTGATCTGATAAACTCTCTGTTCATTTTTACACCTATTCCTTTTCTTTTTATTCTGATGGATCCAAAAGGACCCATCCGTTACTGTTCTTTCCTTCAATGACTGTCATATCCCCGAGATAGTCATTTCCGAGGAGCTGCAGTGTCCCTTCTGACATGGTCTCATCTCCCCAGTCATAATTATTCTTCTTTGTCCTTGCCCCATCGGCTATATACCTATAATACCTGTGTTGTGTCATGTCTGCCTTCTGATCTATACATGCAGAATCCTCTGTCGAATATATGACACATTTCCTCTTTGACAGATGTGACAGTTCGTTAGGTGTCATGAGTTCCCTGCCGACCCTTGTCTCGGCCTTGCTCATTCCCCCGCCCCTTCCATAGTTCCTTGTCCAGTTCTCGACTACTATCGTTTCTTTTCCGAGGAGTTTGCTGTAATACTCGCAGGTATCATATTCATTTGATCCTAAGAAGAGATAGAAACTGCAGTTTCCGTACAGTGTCTTATAGTACTTCTCGAATATAGCTTCTATCTGCTGCTTATCCTGAAGCACTATCACAAAGCTCATGTTCCTTGACCTGGCCGTGGACAGTATCTTCTGGTAATCATTCGGGAGCGCTATATTGGCAAACTCGTCCATATAGAACCTGACATGTTCAGGAAGTGCGCCACCCGGAAGGCTGTCTGCATATTCATAAAGCTGCTGGAACATCTGAGTATATAGCGTTCCGGCAAGGAAGTTATAGACTGCATTGTCATCAGGGATTATCAGGAACACTGCCACCTTCTTTGTGGCAAGGTCCAGTATCCCCATCTCATCCTTAAATGTGAGCTTTCGCATGGATTCCAGGTTGAACACTGAAAGCTTCGCTGACAGCGTTACATATATGGATGCCAGTGTCCTTCCTCTTGAATTGCTCCAGTCCTTATAATATCCATAAGCAGTATCATCATGAGGTATACGCTCGAACAGCTTATCCAGCTCTGACGCAGTTTCCGCCTTGCCCTTATCATCATCTATCCTTACCTTGTGCATCATCTCTACCACCATGTCGAAGTTCTGTTCTTCTGGCGGTGCATAGTGATAAAGGTAAAGCATGAATGAAAGCAGCATCGCACGTGCGAGTTCCGGCCATGTAGGATCACCTTTGGTTGCCGTCTTATCTTCCATTGCTCCCCACATGTTATTGGCGAAGAGCAGTATGTCATTATCATTTCTGAAATATTCAAACGGATTATAACCATGGGACTTGCCATGGTTCTTTAGGTCGAGCACCCTGACATCATACCCGAACCGTTTCAGTAGCTTCCCCGTCTTCTTACAAATCTCACCCTTAGGATCCGTACATACAAATGAACTGTTAAGCTGCATTATGTTTGGGATGATGTATGCCCTTGTCTTTCCACGGCCAGATCCTCCGAGTATCAGGGTATTGATGTTATCCGTCTTGGTCCTTATGGTTGCCTTTACGTTCTTGCTCAGGATCATGTCAAGACGCCATGCAGGCATCCCTATCATCTTATCTATCTCGGATATGCATCTGTCCTTATATTCTTCTGACGTTTCATTTCCCAATAAAAAAAGATTCCCGATAGGAATCCCAAGTTTTATACCGATGAGCGTCTTAATGTACTCTCTCTTCAGTTTCCTCTGTTCTTTTTTGCTAAGCTTCTCTTCACCTTTCCTTGTTTTATATTTACGGCTTAAGGTTTTCGGTTCCGTCCATGATGCTGAACCATATTCTTCACCGGGCCTCACATTCTTCATGCCGGATACATAGATATAGAAGCCTATGAAATATAGTGCCGTGAATATGAATGCTACAGGAACAGTCCTCGAGCAATAAGTAAAATGGAACGGTCTTGTCATCATCTCATATGAACTGTTATCCATAAGTTCAGTGATGTTTGAACCGGCAAGAGGTGTAAGCCTTATCACAAGAAGCAGCATTATGGGATAGAGCACATAAGAAACAAGCCATACTGTCTTCTTTCTCTGTCTAAGCAACTGCATCACTCCTTTCCTTAGTCGGTATCATGCTCCGTACTCGTCCTGCTTTGACCTGAAATAATCTATAACGCCCTTAAGTTGCTCTGCTCCTTTTAGGTACCGTTCCTTTGTCCTACCTGCTGCGGCAAGTGTAAGTGCCAGCCTGTTCTTTGCCTCTGCGCTGTTCATATCAGCCCATTTCTTTGGAAGCGGTACTTCCTTCTTTCTTTTAAGCTTCACATCGACTTCGAACAGATCACACAGTGCAAGTGCCATGGCATATGCATCATACATGAACTCTGTCCTGCTGAATCCCATATCCTTAGGTAATACGATTCCTTTCTTCTTAAGCAGTTCTTCATCCTTCATAATAAGATGTATGTCACACATCAGATATTCATTTATAGCAAATGCAAATACATCACTGAATGTCTCACATCCGTTCCTTAGATATATCCTTTCATCTTTTGCTGAATATGATGCACAGGTTCCGGTTATCTTCTCACTGTATTCGATCTCAATAGGAGCTGTGAGAAGCAGGGCATCCACCTTATAGCCCATGTCTTCACCGATGAAGAGCTTCTGTTTCTTTCCCGCAGCCGTAGTACAGGAACTGTCGTAGGCCATGAGGTATTCCATATTATCTCCATTTTCCCTCAGGACCACAAATGGCTTATCATAATCCATTACTGCTTCGTTCATACTATTCCATTCATTTTCAGTAAGTACTGTATCTGCTCTTATGTTGTATGAATTCATGTAGCCATATATGAGAAGCTGATCCGTTATGCTGTAAACCCTGCTGCAGGATATGGCCCAAGTGATGAAATCATCATATATGCTCTTTTCGGATATGATCCAGCCTGCAAGTTTTAGGGCATACTCATCATATCCTCTATAGGTTTCACTGTTATCCAATCTGTGACACCTCCTTTACATCTGGTATCCTGTCTTCATTTGTGGCATCGGAAGGATTGAACATATCTTTGATACGTTTCTCATTATCCATAAGTCCTTCTTCAGCCAGCTGCTGCAGAAGGTTCATTTCCTTTCTTACCGATACTCTCTTTGTAGGACTGATTCCCTGCTTTCTTTCAATGTTTTCCAGTTCACTCTTCAGGTCATTCATCTTTTTCGAAGAAGCTCCGTACAGATTCTCTCCTTCCGGAGCCATGAGGGGGTTTGTGATATCTATATAGCCTCCATTAACAGAACTCATCATCTTTGAGACGATATCCCTGTTTTTTGTCAGTGTTTTTACAGTTTCCTCCGGATCACCTTCTACGAGAGCTGCAGTACCAGCATCTCTGGCAGGCATATTGATTCCAAACTTCTCGATTATCCTTGCGACCTTTGATGCGTCAGATGCAAATACCATAACCTCATACATGTCAGAGGTCATGTCCTCGTCCCTTCTTTTAATCACGGCATACTTGACGCCGTATTCCTTTGAGGCTTCCGAAAACTTCCTATAGTTTTCAGTTCCTATTATTGGAAGAACCCTCAGTTCCTTACCTGTCTCCAGCATAGCTTTAAGGTTCATCATCCCGCTTGTCCCGAGCGTTCCATTTACTGCCGCCTCTATGAACTTAAGTGCCGGTCCGCCCACACGGATGATAAGCACCGATCCACCTATGGTAGCCCTAACGACCGTCTGCTGCATGGATTCCGCTTCTCTTATCCCTGGATCCATTTTTCCACTCCTTCCTTCTGGGTAATCGAGTAGGGCGGATTTAACCGCCCTCTCACACCACCGTACATGCCGTTCGGCATACGGCGGTTCAACATAACTTCAAAGCGTGACGCTCATTATAATAATCAAGGCAACTGACAAGTCCTGCTTTGGCAAGCACTTCTTTAGATATTGCTCGGGCTACACAAGTCTTTGTGACAATCCATTGATAACGGTCGCCATAGTATGAAGTCAGTCGGGCAAGGTCTTTTCCTATGCCCAGCTTCTGTAATCCCCACTGCCTTTTCTTCGGTACCTTCCATTGTTTCCAGATGATAACCCGAAGCCTTGTTCTTAAATGTGCATCTATCTCTATCATTGTTGTTTTCATGGAACCGATGGCATAGTAGTTAATCCATCCTCTTGTCACTTGGTTGATTTTCGCTATCCTCCCAGTGACTGTTCCAGGCGTTTTCCTACAGGTCAGTTCTTTCAGCTTACGCTTGAATTTCGCTACAGAGTCTTGGTGCGGTCTGCACTTCCACTCTTTTGCCTTGTTGTCCCTGTAGAAGCCGAAGCCAAGGTATTTCAGCTTCGTTGGTCTTGTGATGTGAGTCTTGGTCATGTTGACCTTAAGCCCCAGTTTTCTCTGAATCCAGTCCGCCACCGTCCGCATAACACGTTTCGCACTTGATTCGCTTTTGACCGCTATCACACAATCATCGGCGTACCTCGTGAATCGAAGTCCTCTTTTCTCCAGTTCCTTGTCCAGTTCGTTCAGCATGATGTTCGACAACAGCGGCGACAGGTTGCCGCCCTGCGGTGTGCCGAGTTTTGTTTCCTCGTAGCCTTGTGGCGTCATAACTCCTGCTTTGAGATACTTGCGGATAAGCGATTCGGTGTCCCCGTCATTAATGATGTCATGAACAAGACTCATGAGTCTGTCCTGCGGCACATTGTCAAAGAACTTCTCCAAATCGATATCAACTATCCACTCGCAACCCTCGTTCAGATAAACAAGCAGTTGTCTGATTGCCATTTCACAACTGCGGTTCGGTCTGAAGCCATAGCTTCTTTCCGAAAATAACGGTTCGCACATCGGACTTAGTACCTGCACGATGCCCTGCTGAATCACCCTGTCCATTACGGTCGGGATTCCGAGGTTTCTCACTCCACCGTTTGGCTTGGGTATCTCTACCCTTCTGACTGGCTGAGGTTTATACTGCCTCCGCCTGATTTGCTCCCTGATACTGCTCCAATTCTCTTTGATGTAGTCTCCGAGTTCTTCAACTGTCACCCCGTCAACGCCACCTGCACCTTTATTAGCACAGACACGTTTATAGGCGGCGTTCATGTTGTCATTGGATAGTATCCTTTCCAACAGTTCTGACATTGCTTTGTGTGCTCTCTCCTTTCCGTTCCCATGGGTTCGCCTTAAGTGGTGCAGCGTTTGCTCATTTACGTTTCGAAATTTTCTGCTGTCAGGTATTCCATGGAGCATACATTTGATTACACGGTTACATTGTTTAGCCCTTTAGCAAAACCCATTACAGAGTAATGCCTACTACGGCTTCTGCTGACTTCTCACAGTTAGTTGTTACTACGGCTGATGAAACCGCCTGTGAGACCTCACGGGATAAGCCTGCCAATCTTTCCTCGTCTACCTGCCTGATTTACGCCTGCGGGTTACGGTCGCCTTTTGGACTTCGCTGCTTTTAGCCAGCTTATCCGCCGCAAACGCCTTATTATCAGGTTTCTGTTCGTCAGGCTACGATTTCGCTATCCCTTCTTCTCGCCCACATCTCACGATATAAACCTTGGGAGTCGCTATGGGGTTCGTCGGCGACTACGCCCCTTGTGGACTTTCACCACAGACTAACGGCATGCCCGTCATACTAAAAAAGCAGGGGCTGTTTCCAGTCCCTGCCGATGTATATAACAAATTGATAACGCTTCTTGTCTGATTAGTTTGAATCAGATGTAATCTCACGAATTTCCGATGCAGAATTTGCTATTCCGATTAGTTTTCCGTTGTCATCATATATTTCATATATAGGCATGTCTCCTTCATGATAGTGATTGACATCATACCCATTAATACTCTGTCTTACAGGATATTCACATTCTGATGATTCTGATGTCATTTCAGAAGACTCGTCATCATATAAAAGATCTTTTATACTGCCCATTACCCATTCCTTTCAGATAAATACTATATTATTTGAACATCATATTTTCCAATAAATGTATCATAGTGCATGAGTGATTGCATATTCTCTAATACGTTTATTTCTTTTTTCGAGAAAGGCATATTCCTTATCAATAAAACTAAAGTAGCCTTCAAGTGTCTTTGGTAATCCATATTACAGAAGGAGGAATTCAAATGGGAAATGAACATTGTTCAGAAACTAAATACAGCCTGAAAGACTTCTTCCGAATCATAGCCGAGGACTGCAATCCGCCACCGGAGACTGATCAGAAAATGAAGAAGATATTTGCCGTCTTAAAAGCTGAAGAAGAATAACGGCGCGGAGCTTTGAACTCCGCGCTGCTTTATACTTATTTTTCAGTTACATCAAATCTTCGCAAACATCCCTAAAATCAATGATACATTTGTCATCCCATAGTTGAACGATGCACTGGTTCTAGTGCATCGTATTTGCGAAATAATAAAGAAACGAAGTATGTCTTCAAAAAAAGCATATACAATCAGCTCTGCATCGCCTAATTATATTTTGTGATTAACGCAGTATAAGTTTTTCCTTTGCTATTGCTATTCTGAACCTGTTTAATTCTCATTCTTCACAAACATCTTTATGTCACAAGTTTTTTTGATTCTTATCTTATTTACTTTTGTAATCGGAAAACCACACTCATCACATACTCCTGTGAATCCAGAAGCTCCACATCTTGGACAATTCATATTTTTCCCTGTTTTTATATTTCACTTATACACTGTATTACTTTTCAGTATTAACTAAAACTTTCGTTTCTACATATTCCTACTATTTTTGTGAATTGCATTCTTTATCAAACAACTCCATCTCATCTAGCAGTTTTATAATAGCTCGTTCAGAACCTTTTATACGCGTCAAGGTGGAATTGAAATCTCTACACGCATCATCTAGGAATTCCGGATCTGTTTCATCATTTATATGCTGCTGATAATCATATAGATCAACTAAATCACTTTTGTAAGTATTATATTTAGAAACAATTGATTTAAGTATCTTTCGTTCTGCTTCAAGTTTAATTAACCGTTTATCAAGTTCATCTAACTTATCAAGTAATTCAGTTTCAAGCAAATCGCTTTCATATAAATCTTTTCTTTTAGTTATCCCTGGAAATTTAAAGCCCGGCCCAAAATCAAATTGTAACTGTCTAATATTTTCAACCCCCAAATTACACCCCCAGACTACTCCTTCTGGAGCAGGTTCAGAAGCATAATATATTTTAACATCATCATACATATATCTACCTCCATAACGTTCTCATGTATATTAATGGGAAAAACAAAATTATTTGTCCACGATGTCTTAGTTTTACCTAGGTTCTCATAGTTTTGCTAATATATAAATTTTCAAGATGATAAAATTATAATTCCCACATTCGAAATCTGTCAATAATAGAAGTATTATTATACACTTGTGTAATAATCATGCTTTATTCGTCAACATATTCCCAATGATATCCACCCGCAGTCTGTCTCCTACCCCTGCAACAAGCTATCACTCCGTTACCAGTCTTTAAACCATTTTCTATTGCTGCTAGCTGGGCATTGTTATATATTTTACCTGTTTCAATATTTCTTACTTTTCTTCCTCTACTCTCTTCATGACAGTACGGACATCTTGTTTTCCCGTATCATACTTAAGAAATACCTTCACTATATCCTTAGATCTGATATACGTCACGCTCTCGATCCTGAAATCATGAAAGGACCAATTACTTTCAATGAAATCTTTCATATTCTTTTCATTTTTTTCAACCTGATACCAAACTGCCATTTGTATCCTCTCTAGTGTCCTTCTCAATTACCGACACAGATATTTTATCATATGTCTCTTCATTTATCATTTCAATCTTTCTTCCAATATCCTGTATACGGCTCTTTATATCATCGCAGTAAAACACTGTCTTCCTCTCACTTTCAATTGCTCTGTTGAGTTCTTTTATCTTTGCTTTTATCACTCCCTTTTCCTCCGGTCCTGCTTTTTTCATCCTGTTCCTGAGACTTACTCTTTCATTGCATAATCTCTTCAGGACAAGCTTCCTTCCGGCGGTAACCACCTCTAGATCCTCATCTGTCACTATATCATTTTCTATAAGGAACTTAGTCTCTTCAATATATCTGTCGAGTTTAGTCAGATCCTCCCGCATAAGGAAATGTGTCTTGGCCACCTGCTTAGGAGTCTGTTTAAAGAATCCCGATGATATATGATACAAGGCAAATCCTACCATAAGTCCTGTCAGTGACCTCCCTATGTATTTCCCGTGGATATGGATATTGTAACCGGTCAGGATATATTTCAGGATGTGGTATGGGATCGTCATTTTAAATATATCCATTCCTTTATTCACATCTTTCGATATCATCTTCAGATATTCATCCGTAGTCCTGTCATTCGTGAAATTCTTCCCATAGAACCGGACATTTCCATCACTCGGAATTTCTTTATCATTTATAAATGAACCGTCCTCTTCACTGATAATGTCATCTCTGTCAGCCGATGAGGTCTTTTCTATCCGATTCTTTATCCCCTCAATCGTATAGTTCTCCCCCCACCTTCTGTCTATCCTTATGGCTTTATCATGTCCCGGCGGATAGACTCTTACGTACTTACCTTCTGTATTGATCCGATAGCCTTTATCCTTCATCATATCCAGGAATCCGTCATAGGAAGATGAACAAACGATGCAGCAGTCTATATCCTCTCTCGTGATTTCTTCCAAGGTATATCTTCCGGTTGACTTTGCTCTTACTGCGCCCCTATGGTAATGACCTGATAATTCATCTTTTTCCGGCACTGAAAGCCCTTTCTCCCTGCAGAGTTCATCTGACTTTTCCTGCATCCTTGGAAACTCCTTATCCCAATTGAACTTCTTCCCATCCAGGAATGAAACTGAATTGATGACTATATGGTTATGAATATGTTCTTTATCAAGGTGAGTGGTCACCACCACCTGATATCTATCTCCCCACAGTTCTTCTGCCAGCCTTACACCTATCCTATGAGCAGTATCAGGCGTTACCTCTCCGGGCATGAAACTCTGATATCCATGCCATAGGACTCTGTTACCACGTTCATGGAACCGTTCCTTTGTGATCACCATTTCTTCGATAGAATACTTCTCCGTGCAATTGATGGTACTGACATATCTCTTTTCATGCGTGGCACTATCCCTTTCAACATAGGAGAGCACACTGTCTATCGTGGTATCCATTCCAGTTTCTTCATCTGTGAAAAATGAAATGCCCGATCTGCTGTCATCATCATTTGATACATTTGCCACTTTTTCATCTGTCTTCTCAGGATTCTCAGCATACATCGTTACGGATGCCACAGCCTTTTTTACTGACGATTTCTTTCCATCAGACCTGCTCTTTATCGCCCATAGTTTTGTTACAGCCATATCATTCACTTTCTGACATTGTTATATCTATATCATCCGTCCGTTTTTTGTAGATTACCTCAGGACGGTCTTTATACATCTTCAGATTTATCATTTCCCTGTATTCTTCTATATCATCCCCAAACTTAGGAATAGCCTTCCCCTGTCTTGCCGCTTCTCTCCTTGCGTATGCATATTCATCGTAAACCATAGGAGCATATACCTGGGACTTCAGGACTATCCTCTTAATATCCATAAGGATATCTATAACCTTTTCAGAATAGTCCAATACCTTCTCAATATCATCACGTTCTATCACTCCATATATGTTTCCGTTCTTTGCAATCTGATTGAGGTTTATTCCTATCTTATTCAGATCATTGCAGGCCATATAGAATTCCTTTGGCGGTGCCTCAGAAGGAAGGCTGCCGCATATGAGTTCACGTATGTATTCAGACTTATTCATACCGCAGCATTCTGACTTTACTGCAAGAAGGTTGTCCTCCAGTTCCGAAAGCTTTACGCAAACGAGGGTATTCCTCTGACCGTTATAACTGCTTGCTCTCATTTTCATCCTCTTATCTGTCTAAACTGTTCTCCGCATCCTTCCCAAGGCTGCAGAGGTATTCATTTACATCTTTATACCCTTTGGGAGGCGGCTGTATGTTCACCTCTTTATCCGTCAAAACGGTCTTAAGTGCCAGTGCCGCGCTGAACCCAGTATTGTCATTATCAAAATGGACATATATCTTTTTGATATCAGGATGAAGTGCCAGGATCCGTGACAGGCACGGAGGAACTTTGGATTCCTTGATATTCTTTTGTGCCACATTAACACCTGATAAAGATAGAAAACTGAACTTCCTGAAATCAAATCCATTTGACTTAATAAGTGTCGCAAAACTGAGAAGGTCTATAGGTGCTTCAAATATATGAATACCGTTCTTTTCAGTTATATATCCAAAGCCATATCGTCTGTCAGAACCCGTCGCCATGCCTTTGAAGTCTCCGGCTGTCCCTCTCAGGTTAGCAAGCTTCGGTGTCCCATATTCATCTCTGCCTATGAAGCAGACATTCTTATAGTCTTTCGTCTGATAGATATCTCCTCTGTCAATGAAGAACGAAATGACCTCTCTGTCTATTCCCCTGTTCAAGAGATATTCTATAGCCTTATCATTACTATAATCTCTCTCTGGAACCTGCAGCACTTTCCCAGAAGTATCAGTAAAAGATTCTTTTTTATCATCCGTCACAAGCGAAGGTGTTTCCCCCAGCACGGTGAGGACTGCGTCCTGAAATGAATAGTTCTCTACTTTCATGAGATAGTCCATGGCATTCTTACCACCGACACCCTGACTGAACCAGTTCCACATGCCATTAGGTGCAAGTCGGAGGGATTCATGGCTTTTGAGACAGTATTCACTCCCAACACTTTTTATATCACCGGGTCTGGTAGCCTTGAAGAACTGAAGAAGACCTATCCTTTTTGCCTCATCTATCCTGCTTGCAGGAATCCATACTTTTCCTGAACTATACATTTTTATTTCATCCAAGGAACCACCTCCATTCTGGTTATCCACAAAAAAAGGCAGAGACTGCTAATTGCGATCCCTGCCGATTTTTTATTCGTTATTTAATTATCCGGTTTAACTGACTAAGCCTTCAGCCCGACTAATTTGTATTTATCTTTTCGTTTAACAATTCTATATATTTTTTTATATCTTCATCCTTACAATTCATCTTCGGCTTGAGAAACAATAAAACACTCTCAATTGATTTAATCCAAAATATAGTTTTTTCCTTTTCATCCAAATCGCTGTAATTATCAAAGTCAAAAGGAATTACTATTTCCGGATAACCGGGTTCAAGTTCAGAATAAATGCTTATCTCTTTAGCAGATCCGGAGCATTTTATATTTAATTGTTTTATATATTCATTATCGATATACTTTATATTTTTCGCAAATATATAATCCATGAAATCTGAATCTACTCTTAATTGCCTGGTTCTTTCTCTTGTTTTTTCAGTGTCACCTAAGTATTCAGAATACACATTTATACATCTAAATCTCATATATTCTTCTTTCTGTTAATCTTGATTTACCTTAGCAGTTATATCTCAAGATAACTTACTATCACGTCATCCCTACAAATCAGAATTTGCAGTTATTTGTTTCCTATGCCCAGATCGCCATCGCCAAAGTGCCGACAACAATCAGAATCAACCCGGCAAGCGCCTTTCTGCTCAACTTTTCTTTGAATACGAAATAGGAAAAAGCGACAGAAACGATAATGCTGAGCTTATCGATCGGTACGACAACGCTGACGACGCCGTTCTGTATGGAGTAATAGTAACAGAGCCATGATGCACCTGTGGCAATCCCAGACAGAGCTATGAATACAAGTTCTTTGGAATCAGTATTTTTCAGTTCAGCACCTTTGCCTTTAACGAAGACGATCAGCCAAGCCATAACAAGAACAACACCAGTACGGATCGCCGTCCCGAGATTTGATTCTACATCCGTTATGCCGATCTTTCCCAGAATAGAGGTCAGGGCAGCAAAAACAGCGGAACCGATCGCGTAGGGCAGCCACGTGCGCTTTGTGTCCTTTGCTTCAGTTTTCTTCTTTTCGATCATCAGAAACACGCCTGCCGCAAGAAGTGCAGTACCGATCAGCTTGACCGCCAGATGTTCTGTCTCACTGAAAAGGATGATTGCGATAAGCACTGTCAGAACCGTGCTGGATTTGTCGACGGGAACGACCTTGTTCACATCGCCGACGGACAGGGCTTTAAAATAGCAGATCCACGAGGCTCCTGTCGCAAAGCCGGACAGAATTAAGAAGAGGATAGATTTTGCCGATATTTCCGTGATCGTTCCAGCAGAGCCAACGATAAACACCATGATCCAGGCAAAAAGGAGGACAACGACCGTCCGCAGAGCAGTCGCCACGTCTGAATCTGTCTTTTTGATCCCGCATTTCGCAAGTATCGCCGTAAGTCCGGCAAAGAGCGCGGACAAAGCCGCCATGATCAGCCACATATCTTCCCCTTATTCATTGTCATATATTCTAGTAATTCTCGTCCATCAATTATCTCTAAGATAAATCCCGATTTGCTTATTTCATTATCCTGTAATTAGTCATTATCACCAACACCCCAAAGCTTAGATATCTTCCCGATTAATATATAAATCCAGGATCAAATTCAATTTAATAACCAGAGGATGATCCGGAAGCCAGCATGCATCTGCCATCCCTTTCGGGTAATAAGGGAAAAACTTTTCAGGATCTCTAACGCGGGCCATTCTGCAGATTTCGCTTTGAACATCTCTTAGCTGGTCATAAGTCATAAAGGCAGGCCTGACGTCAGGATTCCGGAGAAGAATTCTGATCTCCCTTCTTGTCTCTTCTATTAGTTCATCAAACTTGGTCATAAATAATATAGTTAACCTTTCTGTTTATTTTCTATACTATAAAAATCAAACCTTGCTGCATTTAACTGGAAGTTAATTGTTCTACATCCTCACCGAACTCACACGATAATCATTATACCATTTCCGCTCATTTATTCACACAAGAATATGCTTCAAGACATTTCAGCAACCTGGCTAAATCTCTCATCATTCTCATAATCATCAATGCAATTATGATAATCTGTATCGATCTCCATATCAAACAGAGTCGGTGCATATGCCCTTATACTTCTGAACCTGCTGCCATCCTTAAAGCCTGAACCAACTATAACTGAGTCATATAGTGGGATTCCCAGCATGGTTCCACATTTCGATACATTCCTAGTCATCCCAAGATCTATATCCGATGGAGACAGTTCAGCTGATGGATGATTATGAAGTATCATTATAGCTTCTGCCCCTGATAAAAGGGCCGTCTGAAATGTAGTCCTGAGATCCACGGGTGAACTCCCAATCCCTCCGATACTGAGATTAATATAACTCTCCGGAATATAGTCTTTCCCAAGATTAATGACCATGACAGCCTCTCTTGACATATGCGATAGTTTTTCCCCAAGAAACACTATAGCCTCTTCCGGAGTTCTTACCTGCTGTTTTGTATCAGACACAGTGAATAACTCCACCCCGATATCTTTAAACACTTCTCCATCGTCTTCCCGTTCTACCGGATGCATATTGGATGTATTTATCATACATTCCCTTTCCGTATTAAACTGCTCGATATAACTTCTGTATTCTGCCCCTACATTGTTCGGATACACCTGAACAACATCCCTGAGCTTTATTCCAAAAGAACCGTATATCTTTAGTAAAGGTCCATATACACCATCCTCTTTCTCGCTCATATACCATCTTGCTCCGAATTTAAGGACAGACAGCATATCATCCTCCATTACATGAGCCACGCATACATTTACTGTATTATTAAGAATCGCCGTCTTAAGTAGCCTGTCAGGATGCTCTATCTCATCCATGAACTGTTCGGGTAGAAAGAATGTCATATACTTTGGATGTCCTGCCGTGTCAGTGCCTAAGACGATATATACTTCCTCATCATTTGGATAGAATTCCTTTACAAAAGATGAGACCACTTTAGGATCATCCAGATTATAACCGTTCCATTTACAATTAAGGTATCTGTCAGAAAGCCTCACATCTACCTGTCTGAAGCTATGTTTCTTCAATGGAATCACCATCCTCATCTGATGTTAATGTTATATTCACCGGATTATATGGAATCAGTTTTGTCAGTAATTTCGATATTTCAAGCTTCGTCTTCCATTCTTCTGATTCAGTATCGACCAAATTTCTGTCACTCTCTTCCTTCATAATGACTCCTTTCCGTATAAGAACAGAGCCCATCAGATTATCTGACAGGCTCTGCACTGAGTATACATTTATTCTTTTCTGGCCTTTTTCATTACTACAAAAGCAATTCCTAATGCTGCAAGTGCCATCATGGCAATCACAATCGCTATTGGAGTATTATCACCGGTCTTCTTATCAGGAGTTACATGGAATGTCTGGTTGTTATCCTTAACTTCCTTATGCTCTCCTATTATCTTATCACCGGCTTCAAGTTTGATGTAAACTTCCTCAAATACTACATAATCGCCTGAAAGTCCTTCGGCTGAGAATGTCGGGAATACTATATCAACTGTTCCGTTAGGAGCTGTAGGCTTGAATTCCTTCTCTGCCGTTATCTCCTTACCGTTGATCTTTATAGGTGTACCGTTCTTATCAACGACCCAACCCTTTGCTACATAGGTGTAACCTACCTGAAGTTTTTCAAAGCTTATAGTGTCTGTGAGAGAAATATTATCTTTTGTTCTCCAGTCAGCCTTTCCTACCTTCGTTCCTACCTTAGGTACATCTATAGTCTGAGGTATATCATTTATGTCTGCATGTACACCTACAGGAATAGTTCCATTTGTAGGTTTAACCCATTCAAATGCTACGATTGACTCACCTTCGATGTGAAGTATCTTGGCATTGAACTTAAAGGTCATTTCAACGGTACCGGCACCCGTCTCAGATGCCTTGAATGTCTTTGTACCTGTGATCTCCTTACCCTTTTCATCCTTCATAGGCTCGCCGGTCTTCTTGTTCATCAGCTTGCCATCAAGAGTGTATTCTTTGCCAGGAATGAGATTTGAATAAGTAACTGTATCTGTAATACTTACCATCTCGTCTGGATAGAGTACATGTGTCTTTGTTACATCATCAGTAAGTGTCGTGTGAATTTCAGGTACGGTCAGTTCCTGACCTTTATCATTGATATCCTGATGCTTTGCCTTGGCTTTACCCTTTGAGTTAATGAGAACCTCAAAGATTACCATATCCTTGCCCTGAATATCTAAGTACTGGTCTGTGGTAACCTCGAATACAAGGTCAAAATCGCCGTCTACTGCACCGTTAGGCTTGTTGGCAGCACCTGTTGTAAACTGGTCCTCAGCCTCTAACTTCTTACCGTTCAGTATAAGTGCCTCACCAGTCTTCTTATCCATGGCGATACCCTTTACTGTGTAAGTCTCGTTTGGCTCAAGGTTATAGTAGTGAATTGTATCAATGAATTTACCCGCATTATATGCAAGCTCATTCCTTCCTTCTGTACCCTTTGCTGTCGTGCCTATCCTTGGCTTGAAAATAGTCTGAGGCTTGTCATGTATGTCTGCATGTGTAAACATCTTTACGCTTCTGTTAGAAGGATAGCAGTCCTCAAATGCAACTATAGTCATCTGCTCATCCTTAAGAAGTGTTGCAGGGAATTTGAATGTCACTACAACTGAACCATTAGGTGATGTAGGCTTGAATGTCTCAGATGCTGTAATAGGCTTATCATTCTCATCCTTAAGTACCATAGCCTCAAGTTCTGCATCTGTATAAGCCTTATCATCAGGATCATTCTCTGGTCTGACATAAAGCTTACCTTCCATCACATATTCTTTACCGACAACAAGGTTTTCGTATTCAACTGTATCCTCGATAACAACCTCTTCTTCAAGTGCAGATACGAGCTTTGTACCGTCTTCGTCTGTTGCCTTTGTATGTCCGTCAGGTGTCTTTATGGTCTGATTAGCGTCATCCTTATCTTCATGTATGATAGGGAACTTCACTGTATCATTATTGCCAGGATAATATTCATCGTAATTGCCGTCCTTTATATCGTCCTCTGTAAGATTGCCGAGATAAAGTCTCTCATACACTACGAATGTGTAACCCTGAATATTGGTGAAGTCAAGGTTCTCAAACTTAACCTCAACATCATCACATGCTTCATAAAGTGACTTCTCATATGTATCTGTTGTTGTAAAGTGCTTAATACATGTTACTTCCTCACCATTTACCTTAAATGGTTCAACTGCACCTGTCTCCTTATTTATCATCATAAGCTTTCCGTACAGAGTAAAGTCTGTATCGCACTTAAGATACTTATAAGAACAGATATCGGTTATAGTCTGGTTCGGAGCAGCAGGGAGTGTCTTTTCCTGTCCGTCTGCTGTTTCTACTAAGGCAAGTGTACCAAGGCTAGGCTTTGGCATATCATAAATGTATGTATCTTCGCCGGTCTTGTCCTCATCATATACATCGTATACCTTATTATCCTCATTTATAATGAATGTGATTGGCTCTTCTTTCTGGTTGCCGTTTGCATCTACCTCGGTAAATGTATATTTACCTGTTGTAAGTGCGCCCTTTGTATTATCAGGAGTATCTGCAAACGTATTCTGGGCACCTATTTTGAACCATATACCTGTAGCTGAATCATGAGGATTTACAGAAGCTTCGGATGTATAAACACCATTTTCATCTGTTTTAATGGTGTACTCTTCATGTGTATCCTCATTATAAACCTTAAAGAAGGCACCTGATAATGGCTCGTCTGTATCACCCTGCTTCTTAACAATCTTGAAATCCGCACGTTTTGCCTCGTCAGAGACAATAATCTGGTTGGTTACGGTGGCGTTAAGGGCAATGTTTTCATCTCTGGTCCCGTCATCCTTTATAAGAACTGGATTACCATTTCTATATCCACCTGTTGTAGGATCGTATTCCGGTAAAAGAACAAAACACATTTTAACAGGTGCAGCCTTACCATTAACAGTTACTGTACTTCCATCAAGCTTAAAGTTATCCGGAGCCTTTGTTTCTACAATGGTAAGATATCCGAGAGGATAATGGTTCTCATCAGTAGCTATTGTTACTTTTCCATCAGCACCGGACGTAACAACCTTTGTACTGGAAGCTCTCTTACTCTGTAAATCAGCATAAGTGAAGTTACTGTCAATATCTTCTGGATAGAACTTAACTGTGAATTCTGCGCCCTGTAATCCTTCTTCATGATTATCAGCGTACTTCTTAATGATGGTTATATCTATCGGGTCATCAACAGGCTTGTCTTTTACCTCAATTACCGCCGGATTACTTGCAGTATTATCCTTTGTAATTATTATCTTATGGGCGTCAGGATCAATATGATATCCCTTACCTACCTTTGTTTCTATAGCCCAGAACTCTGTAGGCTGAATTACACCTGCCGAATTCTTATTCATCTTCTCAGTAGGAATCTCTAAAACATTGGATTCACCGTCAGCCTTAACAGTAAACTTGCCTATATATCCCGCATTTGAAGTATCCTTTGTAGCTGCGGCATTGCTTGAATTAAATAAAAGGTATTCAGTTCCCGCAAGACTATAGTTTGGATTGTTCTTTGAGCAGTCCGGATTAGTTGATTTCTTTTCAAGAGTAACATAAGCCTCTTGTATTTTTGGCGTATTTCCAACAGAAATCTGTACTGTCGCTGTCTGATTGTGATTTACACCTTCAGAAAGACTCTGATAATAGGTTATCGGTCTTCCCATTCTTCCTTCTTTATATCCCCATCTCGCAAAGTGGCTTGCTGCATAAAGGTATTTATGTGTATTGTAAAGAGCCTTGTCATCAGCACTCATGTTGGTATATGCATTAGCTATATCCGAATATGTTCTAAGGTAGTAATCAGGATCGAACGCATAAGAGCTTAATCTATGTTCTACATCTCTTGAACCATAATCAACAAAATGGTCGAACGCTTCCTTGTCTGTCTTAGCTTTTATAGTTGCTTCATGCATATCCCTATATCCATATGGATCGAATGAATAATTATAGATAATTCCATTATAAGTAATGTTCTTACCCTCGGTAAGTTTTATCTCAAATGTATATCCGTTGGTTGCTGTTGCCTTTGCATCATATCCTGTAGGTGGATCTGTTTCCTTTATAGTATATGTTCCTGCATCAAGTCCCGTAAGCCTTCCATAACCCTGTGAGTTAGTAGAGATTGTACCTACAGAGGTGCCTCCCTTATATACTGTGAACTTTGCATTACGAAGCGGTGTTGTTTTACTGCCTTCCTCATACTTATATACTTCAACCATACCCTTTGGCTGTTCATATGTAAGCGCAACTCTGAAAGTACCTGTAGCCTGCTGACCCGAACCCTGAGTGTTGAAGCTGAGTTCAACATAATCAAGAGTCTTAGCTGTCACTCTTACAGTTGCCTGATAGAAATTGCCTGTATCTATAGTCTTGCTATGATCCGTGCAGGCTCCCATTATGTTTGCTCTGTATACATACGTGGATTGATCTGCTTTAAGAAACTTATCGTGGTCTCCTACCGCTCTTGCTGCATGTCTCGACTGAACATAGTAGCTCGGCATATAGTTAAGACCGCCCGTTCTTGGATTATGAGGATATTCTGTAGGATAACTTCCTATTTTTATCTTATTGCCGCCTGTTAATGATGGATAGAAGTTATTTACCGCATTCTTCTCAAATATACTTGCATATTTATTTGCAGCATCATTATAAGGAACATCAAGCCTTATAACGAAGTCCATAGGACCATTTGTGGTGATGTATCCATTATGTGCGTTCACATAGCCTATCAGATTACCGTTTGTAGAAAAATCACTACCAAAATACGATGAAAGGACAGACCATGATGTACCTACAGACATTCCTTCGATCACGGAATTGCTCGGCATTGTAAAGGCAGCCTTTGATATCGTATAATTTCTCGAATAAGCACCATAATTCCATGCCAATGAGAAATCAGCTTCGTCTATCACGATAAGGATATGCCTTACGGATGAAGGAGTACATGAAATCTCAAGATTCTCATATCCGTTAAAGCCGTATTCTGAAGGTTCAAGATATTCAGAACTGCCGTTAAGATATACCTTTATATTAGGCAGCTCTATATCCTTCGGAAGCTTATCATAAGGTACATAAACAGAAAGTCTGCTTTCCCCTCTCCCGATAGCAAATGTCTCTGTAGTATTATCAAGCTTATTCTCGATAGTGACAGGAATATTGGTAAGTTCCTCATCTACACAGAGCATTTCAAGGAAAAGAGCATTATCCTTATCTACTGCTTTATCTGCTTCTGTAAGTTCATCAGTATCCGGTTCATCTCGCCATATATCTTCATCTGCGATGATATTGTTATAAACCTTCTTTGATATAAGAACTGTTCCGGTTTTCTTATCAAGCTCTGCGTTCTTATACTTTACTCCGAAAGAATTATTAAGTGTAAAATAGTAATCCTTTATTCTATCTATAGATACAAGATTTGATATATTTACTGAATAATAATCTTCGTCATAATCAAGAAGCGGAAGTGATATACGGTCATATCCCGTCATATCCTTCGGATGATTATGCACCAGATCACTTTCTGTCTTAACATCTGTATTAAAGGTATGAGCAATACCTATACTGAGCATCTTTCCTTCTGCCGGTTCATATTTGCTATTATAATCATCGGCAGTTTTCTTATCTTCTTCAAAATCATTATATTCCTCTTCATCAAATATAAGAGTTGCGTCTGTATCAGAAGCATCTGTGACCTCAGAGGTATCTGTTTCCGGTTCATCAGACGTTAAAGAAGTAAATACTATGTTAGATTCCTTCTTTGCAGTATATATACCTGCATATTTAGCAGTTGCCTCGGAAGTAGACTTTGCTATTACATAAAGGTCAGCATTATAGTTTGATGTCTTGTAAAGAGTACCGTCATTATTAACAGCACCCACAGTAATAACATCATCAATTCTGCCAGGGATAAAGAGCTTGGCATTCTTTCCGTTATTACCTGCTGCACCTATGACTGTGATACCTTCCTCGATAGCTTTCTCTATTGCTTCAGCTACAGGTCTGTTCTGCTCTATGTCATAACCTACAAAAGACATGTTGATCACATCAACCTTTGCCTCTATCGCATACATAATAGCAGCATAGATATCAGCCACATTTGCTTTATTACCATCAAATGCCTTTATTGAAAGCACCTTAGCTTTGGGGTTCTCTTCTTTGATGTATTTATACATCTTTGTACCATGACCTATCTTATCGGATGTATCTTCACCGATAACTGATACACATTCATCTTTTGAAGAGAATCCCTCTACTGACTGGTCAACACCTGAGTCAATAAGGGCTATATAGCCTTCGTACTCTTCTATATCGGTATTAGCAAGGATTGCGATGGCATCATCACCTGTATTGATATCGGATAAGTCTGCTACATCCTCCGAATCCTCATCAGCTACCGTCATAGTGTCTGCAAGGTCAACAATGAAATTAACCTTGTCAACATAGTAAGAATATACATACTTTGCTTCCTGTACGGATTCACAGGATATGATATATACATCCTCGTAGTTTGATACCACGTTAGTATTCTTTGTAAATACCGATGCATCATCGGCTGATACAAAGAGATCACTCGTGGTAATCTTGGAAGCGTCAACGTCTGAGTACATATGGTCAAAGACTATCTCTTCTGTCTCTTTTACATCTTCTGTACTTTCCGTCGTAACTTCCGTAGTTTCTTCCGTGACCGTTTCAGTCACTGCTTCTGTTGCTTCTGTACTATTCTCTTCTGTTACCGTCACATCTTCCGCAGTCACAGCTTCGTCCGCATAGGATTTTACTGTGGCAAGTGACAGTACCATAAAGAGTGCAAGTACAAAGGCAAGAACTCTGGTGGGGTTCCTCTTCAGCATTTTACTTTTCTCCTTTCAGGAATTGATACACCAAAAAAGCAGCTATAAGATTGTTATCTTATAACTGCCTTTTTGATAGTTATTCATTTATTACATAATTACAACCAGCCTACTTTTTCTGCCCACATTTTGAACAGTACTGGTAATCCTTTACTTCTTCATCATATGCCTCTTTATCAACTATCTCCTCGCTCCACAACAGTTCAGGCTCGTGATGGATATAGTGATCTACAACATCTACATGGCCGTAACCGCCCATACAATTATCCCTTGCATGATAATCAGGTGTACTATCATATATTCCACCACAAACAGCACATCTTACTTTCTGTACATACACAGCCTCATCCCACGCTTCACCGTAATGATTTTCTGTATGTGTCACCGCATCATGATGTACGGTATGTGTCTTCCATACCCAGTCATGACTGCAAGCTTCCTCTTTCTTAGCCTCAGTCTTGGTCTCGGTCTTTGCCTCAGTAGTGGTCTCCTTTTTAGGAGCCTCCGTATTATTTTCCTTCGGCTTTTCCGTTGTACTTTCCTGTTTAGGCTTCTGAGTTGTACCCTCTTCCTTCTTACCGCCGTTATCCTTCTTTGGGGCTTCTGTGGTGGTTTCCTTCTTTGGCTTTTCAGTGGTGCTTTCCTCTTTCTTATTTCCACCGTTCTTAGCCTCTGTCGTGTCCTCCTTACCGGAGTCCTTTTTTGAGGTCTGTTCGTTGGTCTTTCCCTTAATATCCTTTACTTCGTCTTCTGTAAGTACTCTCCCTGTTTCAGAGTCAACGTACTCACCTTTATCATTAACGGCTACCGCATCGGTTTCGGTCATCACTACTTGGGTACTCGTCTCTGCCTTTCCGGATAGTTTATAATGAACGACTCCGGCTATGGCAGAACCAATCCCAATAGTAATAAGACCGATGCCTATTATATATTTCTTTTTCTTTTCCATTTCAGTTCTCCTTTCGCCGGAGCTAATCAATCATTAAAAATCTATCTATTGCTATAATATGGTGTTAGTGTAGCACCCCCCCTGATTTGGTCAAGGGATTCAGATCGCCGCCTCATTATCATTATCTGCATCGAAGCTTATGATATTCTCCTTTGCTTCAGAAATAGTTTTTATCGAATTCGAAGCAAACTCATATTTATACATGTTGTCAGAGAGAAAATCCTTAGGTAGAAGAACATCCTGATTGATCATCCTGATCATATTGAGCAGATATCCTTCATCATCACCCGCCTCTGAAGCCGGCATCATGATCAGCTCATGGATAGATGATGGGAAAATATAGCAGTTTCCTCCGAATGTATTTCTTAACTGCTCTTTGAAATCACTGTAAGCAAGAGCTCTCGCTCCATTGTTTCCGATCGGTGACGCCATCATGACATACAGTGGAGATTCTTCAGGAAGTCCGAATATATCATCCATCCCCCTGTCTGCTCCAAGGTCTCGTACCACTGCCAACAGATTCCGTATGGAGATTGGATATCTTTCTTCACTGTTTGATATTGCGGTATCAATGAGTTCTTCTTTTGATATCCCGGATAAGGCAAGCATATTGTTATTTACGAGCATGGTCATGGAAGATGATTCACGCAGACTTTCATCAAAGAACAATGACGCATCACACCTGGCTACTGCTACCACATCATCGAACCCCTCTATCTCGCGATAAGGTGCCGTCTTAAGAATCTCAGCGTTTACTTCTTTATTGATTACCTGAACCTCAACATTCTTCAGTATAAAATCCCTGTCATATATCTTACTGGTCATATCCTCCACATTTACGACCTTTTCTGACATGATTCTTCTCTCGACCAGTGTGAGGACTATCTCTTCCATGCTCATTCCGTTTTTATAAGCCTTGTAAAGATCCCCCAGACTCACCCTTGCTGCCAGATCAGCCGTCTTTTCAGTATCCCTTATGACCACGCATTCTTCCCCGTATGAATTGACCTTATCCATGATACCGATCTCGCATACATAGTTTTCTGCATTGTGTCTCTTGAATCCCTCATTCAGAGTTCCTTCAAGATCCTTCTTAAATTCGTCATATCCTAACATCTCACTATTCCTCCTACTTCTTATCAACTGCTCTTATATATGCCTTAAACCTGTCTTCAGTCCTGATTTTTTCCTCGGTTCGGACTGCATCCTGATAAGTATTCAGCCTCTCGGCTCCTGTCCCTGCCTTCTCATTATTAAAATCAACATCGATATAAATCATCGTTTTCTTCCTCCTATTACATGAATGATTCGATCTCTTCTACATCCTCAGCAGAAGCAGCCTGCTCAGGTATCTCCGCTTCCATTTCGTTCTGGTGCTCTGCTATGTCCTTCTCCTTCTTTGTATCGGCAAAATCGATCTCCTCGACTATGATCCTTGTCTGGTATACCTTCTGTCCGTTCTTGTCAGTATAGTTATTGTTGTCGAGGGTTCCATTGATCATGATGCGGCTGCCCTTCTTCAGGTACTTCCCTATTACTTCAGCAGTCTTTCCGAAAGAAACACATGTGAAGAAATCCGTCGAAGAGGAGTCATCCTTTGCCTTTCTTTTCTTACCGACTGCCAGCCTATAATTGGCTATACAGTACTGTTTACCGTCCTTCAGTTCCGTGTACCTGATCTCGGGATCAGCTACAAGCCTCCCTATTCCTATTGCTCTCATTTCATACTTTCCTTTCTCTTATTTTTTCATGCACTTCCAGCAGTTTTAATGCTTTTATCATCTTTTCGTCGATTTCCTTCTGAGTACTGCAGTCTGAAAAGAATCGTTCCCACATCGTGAATGATATCCTGAAACTCTTAGCTGCCTCTTCTCTCGGTCTCCGCATATGCTCATCGATTGCTGCTTCATCCATCAGATCCTCTTTATCAAGTTTCCTAAGGATACGAGCCTGCCCGTGTGTAGGTGTAGAGCCTGTCTCTTTATAAAACTCATAAATAAGTTTCTGTGACTCCGGATGCATGTCTGCAATCTCAAATGCCGGGTGCTGTTTGATCCTCCCCTTATCAACCAGCTCCATTATTTCCGGTATGAGATTACAGAGCTTTATGAACTGATGTATCTGGTTTCTATTACCTCCTACGACCTTAGTCATCTCTTCATCTGCCCTGCCGCTTTCAATATTTCCTTCCACATCACTCCTTCTTCCCTGTCTCTTCATGGCCTCATACATAAGCTTATAGGTTGATGCCCTTTCTGAGGGAAGTATACTTTTACGTCTTTCCAGATTGGTTGCACCCATCATTATGATTGCCTCATCCCTTGTAAGACCCTGCTTAATGACTGCCGGTATCTTTTGGATTCCCAGCTGCCTGCAGGCATATACCCTTCTATGACCGGATATGATCTCGTACATCTCCTCTTCGTTCACGAAAATGATGATAGGCTCCATTATCCCGTTCCTGCTTATGGAGTCTTTCAGCTGATCCATATCTGCCCCTTCACACACCCTGAAGGTATGTCCCTCAAAATCATGAAGGATATCAATATCGACCATCTCCATACTCTGTTTTTCCAGTTTGTCTCCCCCCTCTCCATGACTTCTGGACAAATTGTCCAGAAGTTTATCCTAATTGACTCATAATCTCGTGATGAAGATTGAGTTTTGTATCCATGCCATTGACTAGCCGGGTATTGTAGATCACCGTCAGTATGTATTTTCTCGGAACCTTAATCCAATTCGTATTATTATCCAGAGAATCAAGGGTTTTCTTCATCGTAAGGAAATCACATCCCTCTATGGCCGATTTCATCAGTTCATGAGGTATACTCCGTTCACCGATTATAAAATCCCCACCGCAGACATATTCATCTGCCATTATGCCTATGATGGTATCCAGATCATGTATATCCCATCTTTTAGGGCACTTTGCAAAGGACTCATATTTGACATTTCCTTTTATGCGTTTTTTTACAGAATCGATTTCATGGATGGCATCCATCCCATCCGTCATGTCATAGGTCTTTTTATGATTGGTAGGATTGACAGGAATGATATCTGTATCACTCTTTATATCTTTATCAATATTTATAATATCGTTATCTATAATATCTTTATTTATAGGGGTCGCATCCGCGGCCGACTGTGGGCCGTAATTGCGACTCACTGTGGGCCGTACCTGCGGCCGACTGTGGGCCGTATCTGCGGCCGACTGTGGGTCGCATTTGCGGCCCACTTGTATTTCTGCGGCTTCCGGGGCATTTTCTTCGAACTTCTGGACAATTTGTCCAGAAGTTTTCTCCACCTCCAGCAGCTTCAGATACTCATAAACTTCAGTGAAATTCATCACATAGATCCTGCTTGCTTTGTGTATAATCCTTTCTTTCCGGATAAGCCCTATACCTGTTCCGTTGATATCTGTGAGTTCTGCAAACAGGGCTTTTGCCTTCGTCTTACCTATCCCAAGATCTTCCATGACCTGTTTTATTGTGTAATTGATGTATGCCCTGTTATTTTCATCGAACCATTTTTTCTTCATGGATAACCCTGTCCTATTCAGAAGGAGTCCATACAGAATTTTGGCAGAATCAGAAATCCCTCTGAACACTTCTTCCTTAATCAGGAAAAGCGGAACCTGTATATAAATGAACTGACTGAGTTCTTCCTCATGGAAATAAAACTCTTCAGGTATATCAAATAATTCAGCATCCATAATTCTTTATCTCCTCTGATTCCTTGCTCCACTTTTCAAGAAGCAATAGAATTATCTGTTCAATCTCTTCCTCTGAATAATCATTCGAGAAGTATTTATCAATTCTCTCAGGGCTGATAGTTATCTTTCTTCTCTCAGCTTTATTCCCTTCACTTTCCAAAATTTTCTGAACATCTGCTTCAGTCAGCTGACCCTTCTGACTCAGTTCCTTAAGATTTTTGGACTGTTTAGTAGTAATGTAAAAGTCAATATAAAAATGTAGGAAAAATGGAATATAAAAATGTATGTTTTTCCACTTATTCCTCCGCAGTTTGAACTTCCAACAAGGACCGGATATCTTTTGTTCGGTATGACGGACCCTTGATTGAAATAATGCTGGAATGATGAAGCAGTCTGTCCAGAACTGCGTTTGCCAATGTGGCTGAGCCGAAAAATTCGCCCCATTTTGAAAATGACATGTTTGTAGTGATTATAGTGCTATTCTTCTCATACCTTTTTGCTATAAGTTGGAAAAAGATATTTGCTGTATCTAGGTCAATAGGCATATATCCTAT
>JHWR01000011.1 GCA_000687655.1 Lachnospiraceae bacterium YSB2008 | reverse complement strand
TAGTTATAGTGTATGCAGATTCAATAGTGGGAAAATATATAACTGTGACTTATCAGCGTCCTATAACATAGGAAGCAGATATTTCATACGTGAAATCTTGAAATCCTTACCTGCGAAGGCAAGGTTGGAACTTGAGGCAAAAGTTCCTCAGGTATCCAAGAGAAGCACCTGCACATTATCTACACTAATTAGCCTGAATGCGGAGCTTATGACATTCGTCGCATAAGCATCTGAGTTTGGGGTGTATCTGTAGAAATGTAGTTCCCGTCTCCTAAAGAGACTACGTGCTTTAAAAGCATTTATGGGAAGCACGCGACTTTAGTCGTGTGAGGCTTCACTTTATTATGGTTTTATAATAGAATATAATAGACTATTTCTACACATTAATAAATTTTTAGTATACATAAAAAATATACGTTGTATCAGTGATTTGGAGGAAATGGAATGAGTAAGAAGAAGAGAAGATTTCCAAGTCAACTACGGATACAAAGACGAAGAAGACAACCAAGAAGACGGGCGACAGTGTACCGCTCATACTTCTTATAACACTTCTGGCACTCAGTCTGATCGCTATCATAGCAATCATAGTCATCAAAAAGAAGAATAAGAAGGAATAAGATATAATCTTAAGATTATGATCCAATCCCCCGACTGTAAAAGGTCGGGGGATATTTTATATAACGTTTTACAAGGATGCGGGCTTTGTGGTATATTACTCATGCTGTAAAATGTAATATATCCGTAGAAAGGGATAAAATCCGTTCGATTATATGTCCGAGCGGAATTGATTTAATTATGAAATTCGTAATTCAGAGAGTGACTGAAGCAAATGTCAGTGTAGATGGTAAAGTTATAGGTTCCATAGGCAAGGGCTATATGGTTCTTATAGGAGTCAGCAACAGCGATGATGAGACAGTAGCTGATAAGATGATAAAGAAGCTTATAGGACTTCGTATCTTCTCAGATGAGGACGGAAAGACGAATCTTTCTATAAAAGATGTTAACGGAGAACTGCTTCTCATATCACAGTTCACACTATATGCAAATTGTAAAAAGGGCAACAGACCATCGTTTATAGAAGCCGGAGCACCCGACCACGCTGAAAAATTATATGACTATATAGTAGAGAAATGCCGTTTGGAAATACCGAAGGTTGAAACAGGAAGCTTCGGGGCGCATATGACAGTATCGCTAACCAACCAAGGTCCATTCACAATTGTATTAGATAGTGATCAATTGTAGTGTTTTGATATGCTTTTAATTTTTTTACAGGTCAGACGCTGACATGTATACGAGAAAACCCTCTGAGACCGCCGGCGCTTAACGAATGAACAAGTATTTGTTCATGAGTTTAGCGTCCGCTGCGTGACGAAGCGGAGCCGAGAGGCGTGTTTTCGAGATATATGTCAGCGGCTGATCGTATCTAAAATAATAACTGCAACAAGAACCGAAATTAGTATCAAAGATTATATAAGGAAATAGAAATGCATTTAGATCAAAACAAAATCAGAAACTTCTGCATCATAGCTCATATCGACCACGGCAAGTCCACCCTTGCTGACAGGATCATCGAGAAGACCGGTACTCTCACAGAACGTGAGATGCAGGCGCAGGTTCTCGACAATATGGATATTGAGCGTGAACGTGGAATAACCATAAAGTCACAGGCAGTACGTATCATTTATAAGGCAAAGGATGGCGAAGAGTACATCTTTAATCTTATAGATACTCCGGGCCACGTCGACTTTAATTATGAAGTATCCCGAAGCCTCGCAGCCTGTGAAGGTGCGATACTTGTAGTTGATGCAGCACAGGGTATAGAAGCGCAGACACTTGCAAATGTATATCTGGCCGTTGACCATAACCTCGAGGTTCTTCCTGTTATCAATAAGATAGATCTGCCTTCAGCTGAGCCTGACAGAGTTAAGGCTGAGATTGAAGATGTTATAGGAATAGTAGCAGAGGATGCTCCGCTTATATCAGCTAAGAACGGTATTAATATTGAAGAAGTACTCGAAAGGATTGTTACAACACTTCCTGCTCCGAATGGAAACAATGACGCTCCATTTAAGGCACTGATTTTCGACAGCCTTTATGATTCATATAAGGGTGTCATCATATTCTGCCGTGTGTTTGATGGCTTCATACATAAGGGCAGCAGGATAAGGATGATGGAGACCGGTGCTGAGGCTGATGTTGTTGAAGTTGGAATATTCGGCGCAGGACAGTTCATACCTACTGATGAAATATCTGCAGGTATGGTTGGTTATATCACAGCCAGCCTTAAGAATGTCAGAGATACAGAAGTCGGTGATACAGTAACCGATGCCGAAAATCCTTGTGCAGAGGCACTTCCGGGCTATAAAAAGGCCAGACCTATGGTATTCTGTGGAATGTATCCGGCAGACGGTGCTAAGTATCCGGAACTCAGAGAAGCGCTTGAAAAGCTTCAGCTTAACGATGCGTCGCTTTTCTATGAGCCTGAAACTTCAGTAGCTCTTGGTTTTGGATTCAGATGCGGATTCCTCGGACTTCTTCATCTTGAGGTAATTCAGGAAAGACTTGAGAGAGAGTATAATCTTGATCTCGTTACGACGGCTCCTGGCGTTGTATATAGAGTTTATAAAACAAATGGAGAGATGATAGAACTCACAAATCCTACCAATCTCCCTGATCCATCTGAGATAGATTACATGGAGGAACCTATAGTTGCTGCAGAGATAATGGTTACATCTGAGTTTACAGGTGCCATAATGAAGCTCTGTCAGGAGAGACGTGGTGTATATAAGAGTATGGAATACATAGAGCAGACAAGAGTGTTGCTCAAATACGACCTTCCTCTTAATGAAATTATATATGATTTCTTTGATGCACTTAAGTCAAGATCAAGAGGCTACGCTTCATTTGATTATGAGCTTAAGGGCTATGAAAGATCCAAGCTTGTTAAGCTTGATATACTTATTAACCGTGAAGAGGTTGATGCGCTGTCATTTATCGTATTCTCAGATTCTGCTTACGAACGAGGAAGGAAGATGTGCGAGAAGCTGAAGGAAGAGATTCCAAGGCATCTCTTTGAGATACCTATACAGGCAGCTGTCGGCGGCAAGGTTATAGCCAGAGAAACTGTTAAGGCTATGCGTAAGGATGTCCTTGCCAAGTGCTACGGCGGTGATATAACCAGAAAGAGGAAGCTTCTTGAGAAGCAGAAGGAAGGCAAGAAGAGGATGCGTCAGATCGGAAATGTAGAGATACCTCAGAAGGCCTTCATGAGCGTTCTTAAACTAGACGAAGAGTAATTGGAACCTGAAACTGCAAGTGTAACCGGTAAGAGGATAGTAATGAGAAAAGATCTTAGTTTATATATTCATATACCATTCTGTGTACAGAAATGTGTCTACTGTGACTTTCTGTCTTTTTCGGATTCTACTTTTACAGATAAGGTAAGATATGTAGATGCACTGTGCCAGGAGATGAGGCTGTACGCTCCATTTGCAGACAGATACCTTGTAAGGACTGTGTATATTGGTGGAGGTACTCCGAGTATACTCGATGAGGCTCTTATAGAGCGTATTATGAATGGTATCAGAAGTGTTTTCAAGGTTGATGAATTTGCTGAGATTTCCATGGAGGCAAACCCGGGAACTCTCAAATATACGAATCTGCTTTCATACCTTACTTATGGAATTAACAGACTTTCTCTCGGACTTCAGACAGCAGACCCGGCTCTTCTGTCAGTACTTGGAAGAATACATGACTATGATGAATTCATAGATGGATATGCTTCAGCAAGACGTGCCGGTTTTAAGAATATTAATATAGATATTATGTCAGGAATTCCTTCTCAGGATGTTCATACTTATGTAGATACGCTTACAAGAGTTATGGAGCTTGAGCCGGAGCACATTTCGGCGTATTCACTTCAGGTTGAGAAGGGAACTCCGCTTGCAGAGAATAAAGAACTTCTCGCTCAGATACCTGATGAAGAAACAGACAGACGTATGTATGCCATGACTAAGAAGGTGCTTTCTTCCGGAGGCTATGAAAGATATGAGTTTTCAAATTATGCGAAGCCGGGATATGAGTGCAGGCATAATATGGTTTACTGGAGCGGTAAGGAGTATATAGGCTTTGGTATAGGTGCAGCTTCGTTCTTTAAGGGTGAGAGATATACCAATATGAAAGACCTGGCTGAGTATATAAATATCATTGAAGCAGCTCAGATGAAGCTGGCACAGATAAATGATAAAGTGTCTATTTATGAGGAAGTAACACGTAAGCTCCGTGAATCTGTTACTACCATGTACATTGACAGCCGCATGGAGGAATACATGTTCCTTGGACTGCGTATGACCAAAGGTGTGAGCAGAAAGGACTTCAGAAACCGCTTCGGTAAAGATATGTATGAAGTGTATGGTGAGGTTATAAATTACTATACGGATCAGGGCTTTATGGAGAGTTTCGGTGATACAGTAAGGCTCACAGACAGGGGAATTGACGTAAGTAATGTCATACTGGCTGATTTCCTTTTAAAATAAACTGAATATAGCAAAAATCAACTAAAAATATAGCTAAAACCTTCGAAAAATCCCTTGACATGGGTGGTCGCAAGTGTTAGATTAAATCTAGTGTTTAGCACTCGGTTCAGTTGAGTGCTAACAAGATACAAAGGCGGTGATCGATTGGAATTAGAAAATGGTCTTGACGAACGAAAAGCCAAGATTCTGAAATCCATCATTGCTAATTATCTTGAGACAGGTGAACCGGTCGGTTCAAGGACTATATCCAAATATACTGATCTCAATTTAAGCTCAGCTACAATAAGAAATGAAATGGCTGATCTTGAGGAACTTGGATACATAGTCCAGCCACATACATCTGCAGGCCGTATACCCACTGACAAGGGATATCGTTTTTATGTAGATATTATGATGGAGGAGAAGACTGAGACTGAAAAGGCTCAGGGGGCGTTACTTGAAAGGGTTGATAAGCTTGAGAACCTTCTTAAGCAGGTTGCAAAGGTTCTGGCTTACAATACACAGTATGCTACCATGGTTACTTCTCCGAGACTTCTGAACAAGACCGTTAAGTTCATTCAGCTGTCTCAGGTTGATGATGAAGAGCTGCTGGCTGTCATAGTTGTAGGAAACAATGTCGCCAGAAATCAGCTGATTCATGTATCAAGACCTCTTAGCAATGAAGAAGTATTAAAATTCAATATTCTGCTCAATACATTTCTACAGGGAATATCTGTGGATGAGATCAATCTCGAGATGATGCAGACCATGAAACAACAGGCCGGTGAATATGCTGATATACTTGAATCCATATTTGAAGGCATAGTACATGCGGTCAGGGATGCAGAAGAGATGCAGATATACACGAGCGGCGCGTCGAATATACTTAAGTACAACGAGCTGTCTGATATGTCCAGGGCACAGGCACTTCTCGAAACCTTCGAGGATAAGTCAGGACTCAATCAGCTTGCAGATGAAGCACTCAGCTCAGATGAAAAAGACGGGATTAAGATTTATATAGGTGATGAATCTCCAGTTCAGGATATGAAGAATTATTCGATCATAACCTCCACCTATGAACTGCCCGAAGGAGCAAAGGGTACCATAGGTATAATTGGTCCCAAACGTATGGATTACAAGAAGGTTGTGTCAACCCTGAAGAATCTTACGGAAGAACTGGATTCAATATTTAGGAAAAATGAAAAGCGAGGTGAAGATTAATGGCTGCAAGAGGCATGGACAGAATGCTTAGGGAGCTAAAGGAAGAAAAAGAAGAAGGCAGCAGCGTAGCCAAAGAAGTTGATGTGAAAGCCAAATCAGGTGAGTTGGCTGAAGGAACAGTAGCTTTCGTAACAGAAGAGAAAGAAGTTCTTCTGGAGGAAGCAGAAAAAGAAAGACCAAAGCCTGTTCCAAAGCAGAACAGAAAAGGTTCAAAGAAGCTTCAGGCTGAACTTGATGCTGCAAAAGAGCTTGCTGAAGGCAACAAAGAGAAATATCAGAGACTCCTCGCTGAATTTGATAATGCGAGAGCAAGAAACGAAAAAGAGAACTCAAAGATGTTTGATATCGGTGCAAAGGATACTCTTGAGAAGCTTTTACCGGTTGTAGATAATTTTGAGAGAGCTCTTGATTCAATACCTGAGGATCAGAAGAATTCCTTCTCCGAAGGTGTAGAGATGATCTATAAGCAGCTTATGGATACTCTCGCAAATATAGGTGTTGTGCCTATGGATGCTGTCGGAAAACAGTTTGACCCTGACTATCACAATGCAGTTATTCATGTTGAGGATGAAGAACTCGGCGAGAATGTTGTAGCTGAAGAGATGCAGAAGGGTTATATGTACAAAGACCAGGTGCTTCGTCACAGTATGGTCAAGGTTGCTAACTAATACATTTAATTAATTAAAGAGAATAAATGATTCATTTTCTAAGGAGGAAATATAAAAATGGGAAAGATTATAGGTATTGACTTGGGTACTACAAACTCATGTGTTGCTGTTATGGAAGGTGGAAAGCCTATCGTAATCGCAAATGCAGAAGGTATGAGAACTACACCTTCAGTTGTTGGTTTCTTAAAGTCAGGTGAGAGAGTAGTCGGTGATGCAGCTAAGCGTCAGGCAGTTACAAATGCAGACAAGACAATATCATCTATAAAGAGACATATGGGTTCTGATTATAAGGTTGAGATCGATGACAAGAAGTATTCTCCTGAAGAGATTTCAGCTATGATCCTTATGAAGCTTAAGGCTGATGCAGAAGCATACCTTGGTGAGCCTGTAACAGAAGCAGTTATCACAGTTCCTGCTTACTTCACAGATTCACAGAGACAGGCTACAAAGAATGCAGGTAAGATTGCAGGTCTTGATGTTAAGCGTATCATCAACGAGCCTACAGCAGCTGCACTTTCATATGGTCTTGATAATGAGAAAGAGCAGAAGATCATGGTATACGACCTTGGTGGTGGTACATTCGATGTTTCTATCATTGAGATCGGTGACGGCGTTATAGAAGTTCTTGCTACAGCTGGTAACAACAAGCTCGGTGGTGATGACTTTGATAATGCTATAACACAGTATATGCTTGATGATTTCAAGAAGAAGGAAGGCGTAGATCTTTCAACAGATAAGATGGCTATGCAGAGACTTAAGGAAGCTGCTGAGAAGGCTAAGAAAGAGCTTTCATCACAGACAGTTACTAACATCAATCTTCCTTTCATCACAGCTACTCAGGAAGGTCCTAAGCACTTTGATATGGATCTTACAAGAGCTAAGTTTGATGAACTTACAGCTGATCTCGTAGCTGCAACAAGTGAGCCTGTTAGAACAGCTCTTGCAGATGCTGGTCTTACAAAGGATGATCTTGATAAGGTTCTCCTTGTTGGTGGTTCTACTCGTGTTCCTGCAGTTCAGGCAGAGGTTAAGAATCTTACAGGACATGATCCATTCAAGGGTATCAATCCTGATGAGTGCGTAGCCATAGGTGCTTGTGTACAGGGTGGTAAGCTTGCAGGTGATGCAGGTGCCGGTGACATCCTTCTTCTCGATGTTACACCACTTACACTTTCTATCGAGACAATGGGCGGTATCGCTACTCACCTTATCGAGAGAAATACAACTATTCCTACAAAGAAGAGCCAGATATTCTCAACAGCTCAGGATAATCAGGATGCTGTTGATATCAATATAGTTCAGGGTGAGCGTGAGTTCGCTAAGGACAATAAGTCACTCGGACGTTTCCGTCTTGATGGTATCGCTCCTGCAAGAAGAGGTGTTCCACAGATTGAAGTTACATTCGATATCGATGCAAATGGTATCGTTAATGTTTCTGCTCAGGATCTTGGTACAGGACGTGAGCAGCACATCACTATCACATCCGGAACATCACTTTCAGATGATGATATCGAGAGAGCTATCAAGGAAGCTAAGGCTTACGAAGAAGCTGATAAGAAGCGTAAGGAAGGCGTTGAAGTAAGAAATGACGCTGATGCTATAGTATTCCAGACAGAGAAGGCTCTTAACGAAGTTGGAGATAAGCTTCCTGAGGCTGACAAGAAGAAGGTTGAAGAGGATCTTGCTTCACTTAAGTCAATCATCGATGATACAGATATCGATAACCTTTCTGATTACGATATTGAGAAGCTTAAGGCTGGTAGAGAGACTCTTATGACATCTGCACAGAACCTCTTCGCAAAGCTTTATGAGCAGAATGGTCCTGGAGCAAATGCAGGTACAGGTACAGGAACACCTAACTATGGTGATGATGTAGTTGACGGAGATTTCAAGGAAATCTAGTAATATCTTTTACACAGGGAAAAGGTGACCATAATGGCAGATGAAAAAAGAGATTACTATGAGGTGCTGGGAGTTTCCAAGAATGCATCTGATAGTGATATAAAGAAAGCATATAGAGTAGTTGCCAAGAAGTATCATCCGGATGCAAATCCGGGCGATACAGTCGCTGAAGAGAAGTTTAAGGAAGCTGCTGAGGCATATGCTATCCTCAGTGATCCTGAGAAGAGAGCTAAGTATGATCAGTTCGGTCATGCAGCATTCGATCCTAACCAGGGTGGAACAGGATTCGGTTTCGACTTCGCAGATATGAGCGATATCTTCGGTGATATCTTCGGTGATATGTTTGGCGGTGGAGCCAGAAAAGGTCCTTCAAATGGTCCTGTAAGAGGAGCAGACATAAGGACTACAGTTCGTATATCTTTCGAAGAGGCTGTATACGGTACACAGAAGGATATGGAACTTCCGCTTAAAGATGAGTGTCCTGTATGTAAAGCAACAGGTGCTCAGCCGGGACATCCACCGGAAAATTGTACGAAGTGCGGCGGCAAGGGACAGGTTGTTTATACACAGCAGTCACTCTTCGGTATGGCAAGAACAGTTACTACATGTCCTGACTGTCAGGGTAGTGGTAAGCTTATCAAGTTCAAGTGTTCAAACTGTGCAGGTTCAGGATATGTTAAGAGTAAGAAGACTATCCAGATCAAGGTTCCTGCAGGTATAGATAACGGACAGAGTATAAGGCTTCGTGAGATGGGTGAGCCTGGTACAAACGGTGGTGAAAGAGGAGATCTTCTTGTTACTATCCTTGTAGACAGACATCCACAGTTCGAAAGAAAAGAGTATGATATCTATTCTTCAGAGCCTATTTCGTTTACTCAGGCTGCACTTGGTGGAAAGATCACACTCAATACTATCGATGGTCCTTACAATTATGAGATTCAGCCTGGTACTCAGACGAATACCAAGGTTAAGCTGAAGGGCAAGGGTGTTCCTACACTTAAGAACAAGAATGTTCGTGGTGATCACTACGTAACACTTATAGTTCAGGTTCCTGAGAATCTTACTGAGGAACAGAAGAATATCCTTAATCAGTATGAGCAGGTTACTCAGGTTCAGACCAGAGCTGCTACAGATTCTTCAGGCAGTTTCTCGTTCGGTGACCATAAGAAGAGAAAGAAGAAATTCTGATTTTGAAAACTCCGGCCATATTTGGTCGGAGTTTTTTGACTTGTGAAAGGATTTATTATGCATAAGAAAATTATGGCTGTGATTATCGCAGCCGCTATGATGTTTTCAATGACTGCCTGCGATTTTAAGCTTGGTGGTAAGGAGAACGATATAGATACAGTTGAAAGTGATACAACTGAAACTGCTTCTGACGATACACCCGATGTAGCCGGTAATTCTGATGACAGTACTACTGAAGCTGCAACAGAGAGCGATTCGACAACGGAAGCTAAGGTTGAAGAAGACAGCAATACATTTGATGCTGATAAGGATGCAGAAGAGTTCTCTATTAGCTACGATGATTTAAATGACTGGCAGAAGGCCTTCTATGATAAGCTTGGCGAAGTTCAGGGTGAGACTTATCAGCCTATAGATGAGCAGGATGTACTGGTTCCTTCGACCGGATATTTCATTTATGATATAGATGATGACGGTACGCCGGAACTCTTCATAAGGTACGGTACCTGTGAGGCTGATTACTTCATAAAGATGTATAAAGCTGATGGTACAACGGCTGAGGATGTATGGACGACCTATTGCGGACATACTTCATTTTATTCCATGCCTGAGAAGGGCATGATCAGCTACTGGGGTCATATGGGCTATATGAGTATGAACAAGATGTGGTTCACCGGAACAGAGATGGAATCTGAGAATTTATGCGACCAGGAGCTTGAGCCGGGACAGGGCGCCGATGAATATACTCCGGTAAAGGATGTTGTTCCGGGGGCGGAGCATCTGAGTGAGGTAAGGACTGATGTATATCTGCCTATCATAGAATATGTCAATACTCCTTCAACTTCCATGGGGCTTTCCGATGAAGAGGTTGAGAAGAGAGTAGACGATGTGATGAATAATAACGGAGACGTTTACGGCGTTACCGGAGATGGTTATAGTGATACTGTTGGAAATGTGAGTTTTTCCACTTACCTTACCAAGGGAAATGCAAGTAAATTCTATGATTATGATGTAATCGGCAGGGATTTCCATGATCTCAATTGTGATGGTCAGGTTGAATGTATACTTAAGCTGAATTCTAAGGACGTCGGAGACAATGGCATCATAGTACTAAGTATCCAGAATGATACGGTTTATGCTTATGCCGTCAGCTATGTAAATAATAATATTACTTATAACAATGACGGTTCATTTACAGAGAATGCTGACTACGTTTCAACTCACAGACTCTGTTTCTATAAGGATCAGGCGTACTTTACATATATATAATTAGGAGATTTCATATGATTTGGACTAAGTTCACGATAGAAACAACAGTAGAGGCAGAAGATCTTCTCAGTGAATTCTTAAATGAATCGGGTGCTGAAGGTGTTATGATAGAGGACAATGTACCGCTCACTGAGGAAGAGATATCAGAGATGTTTGTTGATATTCCGCTTGTTGGAGAGGATGACGGTACAGCCAAAGTATCCTGCTTCCTGCCGGAAGGATATGATATAGACGGACTTCGCAGAAGTGTTTCTGAGGAGTTGAAGAGACTTTCTGAATTCATTGATGTAGGGACAGGAAACATCAGTATGGAGCCTACAAGTGATGATTCAACATGGCAGAATAACTGGAAGGAATTCTTCAAGCCTTTCAGATTATATGATGATATAGTTATTCTTCCGAACTGGATGACCTGGGATGAGATTAAAGAAGATGATACTGTTGTCCGTATAGAATCGGTTATGGCATTTGGAACCGGTGCTCACGAGACTACAAATCTCTGTATAGGTCAGATAAAAAAGTATCTTAAGGATGGTGACTCCATTTTCGATATAGGATGCGGAAGTGGAATACTTTCTATGATCGGAGTATATCTCGGAGCGGGATATGTAAAGGGTATTGATATAGATCCTCAGGCTATCAAGTCGAGCCACGAGAATGCTTCTGTAAATGGATTTAAAGAAGACAGGATTGATTTCGAAGTCGGTAACCTTCTGGCTGATGATTCAAAACCGGCAGATAAGAAGTATGATATAGTAGTTGCCAATATTCTCGCAGATGTAATCATTCCGCTTTCTGAGAAGGTCAGACCTTTCATGAAGGAAGACGGGCTCTTTATAACTTCAGGTATCATCGATACGAAAGAGGATGAAGTCAGAGCTGCACTTCTCAAGAACGGCTTTGATATAATAGATACTGTTCATTTAAATGAATGGGTATGTTTTGTAGCACGATGACATTATTGATCAAAGGGTTACTGTAGAGTCACGGCTCTCAATATCAATTTATATATTATAATTTTCAGGAGTGTGCCATGCACAGGTTTTTTACAGGCAGTATAAATGAATATGAGAAGAGCATCAGCATTACCGGCGAGGATGTGAATCATATCAAGAATGTTCTCAGACTTTCAGTTGGTGATGAAGTGATCATAAGCGACGGCAGGGGAAGAGATTATATCTCGACCCTCAGCTCCATAAGCGATGGTGAGGTCGTGGCTGATATAGTTGATATATGTGATACTGCTGCAGAGCTTCCTGCTGATATCACACTGTTTCAGGGTGTGCCAAAGGGTGATAAGATGGAGCTTATCATTCAGAAGGCAGTTGAGCTCGGTGTACATGACATAGTTCCTGTAATGATGGACAGGACTGTCGTAAAGCTCGATGATAAAAAGAAAGATAAGAAGATTAACAGATATCAGCTTATAGCTGAGTCGGCGGCAAAACAGTCCGGAAGAGGCATAATCCCTGAGGTTAAGTCATATATGAGCTATAAAGAAGCTATGGACTATTCGAAATCATATGATATAATACTCGTGCCTTATGAGGATGCTGAGGGCATGGAATATTCACGTGATATTATTCATGATGTTATGGATATTGTCTCTTTGAATGGATCGAATTCAGGTCCTGATGGGGATAATGGAATAGAGAGAGATAAAAAGAGTATCGGAATCTTCATAGGACCGGAGGGTGGATTTGCAGTGTCAGAGATAGAGCTTGCGAAAGCGAGTGGCGCAAAGATCATTTCTCTGGGACACAGGATACTCAGGACAGAAACAGCAGGTCTTGCTATCCTTTCAATACTTATGTTTATGCTTGATAGATAAGGAGCGGATAATGTTTGGCAAAACCTTCTTAGTTCTTTATGTTATCATTCAGACTGCCATGTCGATACTGACAGAATATGTTATTGAAAAAAACAGATTCTATAAGGGTATCGGCAAAAAAACAAGAGTTCTGAGAATAATCATTTATGCATTCCTGGCACTTGTGCCTGTTCTTGGTACATTTCTTCCAAAGTGTAACTTCAAATACTTCTGTATGGGATTCGGAAATATATGGCTTGGATTCTTTATGTATTATTCGGGGCTGGTTATTTTTGTTACGATAATCACTCATATTATATGCAAGGTCAGAAAGGATGAAGAGCAGAGGGCTCTCGGTCAGGCCTTCAATGTGGCTTTTGTTGTGGCTTTGCTTGTGTTTGCATACGGACTCATACATGCACAGAATCCAAAGATAGTTAATTATGATATCAGTATAGATAAAACAACTGAATCAGTTAAAGAACTGAAGGTCGTACTTATTGCGGATCTTCATCTCAGTGTGAATTCAGATGTCAGAGCTACTGAAAAGATGGTTGAAGAAGTTAATTCCGTAGATCCTGATGTTATCGTTATCGCCGGTGATATATTCACAAGTAATTATGCAGGGCTGAAGAATCCTGAGAAGTATTCATCTGCATTGTCTCAGATGAAAGCAAAGTATGGAGTTTATGCTGTGTGCGGAAATCATGACGTTGATGAGAACCTTTTCAGTGGTTTCCCTGTATCGCCGGTTTCCGAAGCTTTCAGAACCAAGGAGATGGAACAGTTCTTCAAGGCTTCCGGTTTTACGGTTCTTTATGATGAAAATGTAGAGATAGCCAATGGTGAGATTGTTCTGTCCGGACGTGTGGACGGAGAGAAGGCCGGAGACGGTACAAGCAAAAGAATGAGCGCAAAAGAGCTCCTCAGTGAAGTTGATAAGACCAAGCCGGTGCTTGTGCTTCAGCATGAACCCATTGAATTCAAGGAACTGGCGGAAAATGGTGCTGACGTTGTATTCTGTGGACATACACATAACGGACAGGTATTTCCTGGAAATCTTGTCGTTCCATTTTTCAATGAGAATGCATACGGCGTTAAGAATCTGTACGGAATAGATACTATAGTAACCGCAGGCGTTGGATATTACGGACCTCCTATCAGGGTTGGTACTGACAGCGAAGTGACAGTTGTAAATATTAGTTTTAAATAGGTGTTATATGGAAGTTTATTTTGATAATTCAGCTACTACAGCGGTATATCCTGAAGTGGCTGAGGTAATGATGAAGGTCCTCACAGAGGATTATGGCAATCCGTCCTCACTTCATATGAAGGGCGTGGATGCGGAAAGATATATAGAGAAAACTACAAAGATATTGTCAGGGATACTGAAGTGCAGAGAAGATGAATTGTTCTACACATCATGTGGTACCGAGTCCAACAATATGGCTCTTATCGGTACGGCTCTTGCAAAAAGAAGAAAGGGAAAGCATATCATTGTTTCTTCCATAGAGCATGCGTCAATTCTTGCAACAGCGGAATTTCTTACAAAGGAAGGGTATGAGATAACATATATTGAACCGGATCAGAAGGGCATGATCACTCCTGAGAAGGTAAAGGAAGCACTGCGTGATGACACTATTCTTGTATCTGTTATGCTTGTAAATAACGAGCTCGGCAGCATCAATCCTATCGCTGATATAGCTAAGACTGTAAAAAGCTTTAATAAAGATATCATAGTTCATACAGATGCTACACAGGGCTTTGGTAAGATGGAGGTTGTTCCATCAAAGCTTCTGGTGGATCTTCTGACAGTAAGTGCTCATAAAATCCATGGGCCAAAAGGAATTGCTGCTTTATATGTAAAGAAAGGTACTCTTATCAGACCTATCATCTATGGCGGTGGTCAGGAAAAGGGCATGCGTTCCGGAACTGAAAATGTTCCCGGTATAGCAGGTTTTGGAGTTGCTGCTGAAATTGCATATAAGAAGCTTTCTGAAAATGTAACGACTATGACAGCGCTTAAGGAAAGACTTATAAATGGACTGACTTCATATGAAAATGTATATAATAATTCAGGAGATGCTCCGCATATTGCCAGTCTGAGCTTTGTAGGTGTTCGCTCAGAGGTAATGCTTCATTCACTTGAAGATAAAGGAATATACGTATCAAGTGGTTCTGCATGCTCTACGAATAAGCCTTCAAAGAAGGGCAGCAAAGTGCTTCGTGATATAGGACTTTCTGAGGAGATGATAGAATCTACAATAAGATTCAGCCTTTCAGAGAACAATACTGAAGAAGAAGTGGACTATGTTATAACATCTATCGGCGAGCTTCTTCCTATGCTTAGGCATTATACCAGAGGATAAACCTTAGGATTTTTCTTTTATAAAATCACTAAAAAAAAGATAAAAAAGTGCTTGCATTATTCATACTGTTTTGATATACTCACATCTGTTGTATGAATATGGTCTGTTGGTCAAGCGGCTAAGACGTCGCCCTCTCACGGCGAAAACAGGGGTTCGATTCCCCTACAGACTGCTAAAAACCGCACATGGTTGTGCGGTTTTTTTGTGCTTTTTTTTAAGTTGCTCTTTTGTTGCCATTATTCTGATATAATGCAAATATCAAATGGAAAAATCCATGTAGTTCGGTATATAAAATGCTATAAAAGGAGGATAAAAAAATGCCGGTTTGCAGTATTGATGTTTTTAAAGAGAAAAAGGCACAGGGAAACCTTGTTACAAGTGAAGAAATCGAGGAGTTAAGACAGCTTTTAGGTAAATCAGAGGCCAAGGCGGATGATAAAAAGTCGAATCTTTATAAGGATTTTGATAATTATTTAAAGCATATTGAAAAAATCAGCAAAGAAGTCTCTGATCAGGAGCTTGAAGAATCACTTGAAGTTATAGAAGACTTTGATTGGTTTTTATCAAATATGGATGAAAAAATGAATGTCAATGTATACAAGATATTAGTTACTTTGGATGAAGATGATATGAAGAGATTCATCGAGCTTGTTACAAAGATTAATTCTGTATACGAAACTGATGTTGACATTGAAAAGCTACAGGAAAGAGCAGATGCTATTCTTGAAGATCGTAGGTGGGAAGAAAATCAAAAAAACAAAGAAGATTCAGTGATAGATTATAATAATATCCACCGTGATGATTCCATCCTTGATGATGAAGCTCGCGAAAAAATTCAAAATGAGTATATAGATCTGATTGATGATAATGAAGATGATGGTATTAAAGACGAAGAAAATGTACCTTCTTTTGATGAGTATTTAGAACTGAAGGAAGAAGGTAAGGGACTTAGTGATGACGAAGCGAATAGAATAGGTAGATTTTTTAGAAATACTGTTGCCAATTATAAAAGTCTGAGAAACAACGAGAAAATCCATTATAGTTTAAGAAGGTTTGGAGATGCTGTTTTCGCTAATGCGGATTTATATAGTACAGATACTGATGAAGTAAAAGATCATGTGGTCCGTACTGAAGCAAGACTTATTGAAAACAGTAAGGACAAAGATGAGTTCATAAAAAATCTGGTTCAGGACGAGATTAATTCAAGAAATAAACTTAATGAAGATATAAGACATGATTATGATAGAATAAATGAATTTAAAGCGTTTCTTGAAAAGAAAAATGAATCTCAGAAAACAAATTTTGAGATAATATATGAGGCTGCCCCTGATAAAGATAAGAAAGAGTTTATAGAGAGTCTGAAGAGACTTAATTCTGTTTATCATCTGGGATTAAACCAGATGATCAGAAGTGTAGATCCTGAGGCTAAAATTGAAGAATACATCTTATCAGGAATGCCTAATAATAAGAAAAAGGCTGCATACCGAATAAAAGATGCAAGTGTGATTAATCATATTTCAAACTTTGGATTCTTTATTAATAATAATCTTATTAGTCAATTACAAGAAACTGACAGCATGCTTTATAAGGCATGGGAATTCTATGGAAATAAGCTTAAAGACACCGAAAATATAGAGGATAACTATAAGAAGTGTATTGAATATGTACAGAGTTTAGGATCTTTTCTCAATCGAACAGAGGAAGGATATGACAAAACAAATTTCCAAAGAACCTGCGAAGCCTTAGGACCTGCCTATTCGAAGAGCCTTACTATTCAACTTGATTTGCTTAACGGTTACTTAAACATAGGAACTGATATAAATAAGCTTCACCCGACTGATGAAATCAAAATAGAAAACAATGACGAGTCAAATGATAATATCATTATAGAAAACAAAAGCGAACGAGAGAGTATCGGTGAAAACATCCTGAATGGTGATCATAAGAATGATATCAATGGTCTTAAAATTGAAGATAACAACAACGATGACAACCATATAGATGATAATCATTTAGATGAAAGCCAGGATAATAACATCAGGATAAATGAAATGCCTGCTCAAAATGTATTGCCTGCAGCTCATGTAACTGCTGCACAGTATATTGAAGATATCCAGGCCAGTGTCAGAAGCACTAATGATATGCAACTTGGTGACAAGATATTCAAAATACTTGCCGCAAGACATATAGCTGATTCTATAAGAAACCATAGAGACAGACTTGACAGCACCATGGTTACAGAAGATCAGGTAAACAGGAAAGCAGATGAGTTAAGAGGCAATGATACAATCAACAGATTTGTAACTCGTTGTACCGAAACTGAGAATATGCGCCGTGAATCTGTAAGAGCTATAGGAAAAGGTCATGGTGGAAGACTCGATGACATGCTTAAGGAATATGCTTTAAAGGCAGAAGTCGGAAAGTTGGAGAACAGTGCAGTTATGGTAAGATATATGCCATCTGCAAAAGAAAGAATTGAAGCTCTTCAGACCAAACTCAAGGATAGAAATAAGACGATTGATGAAAAGAGAAAAATAGTTCTTGAGATTATAAAGACAAGAAACGTAACCAGAGCAATAAAAGGTGAAAAGTCCAGTCTTGAGAAGCCGGTTCCTGTTTCAGATCCGTCCATAAGTGAAGCTGTTGAAGCAGAATACAATGCTGCGAATAAACAGGTTCTGGAAGCAATCATTACACCTGCTGTCATTCGTCAGGCAACGAGTGGCCATGGTGGTGACATGCTTGTAAGTGTCAGAGAAAACTACAATGCCGCCCATATTAACGATGAGCAGCTTAAAAAGCTTGTTTTTGGAAATACAATTGAAGCTCGTATGGAAAGACTCCAGAATAAGGCAAGATCTCTTCGTACAGCTCTTAATAATAAGATCAGAGCAAATGAGGATACAGCGGAAACTATCAGAAAGAGTAAAAAGGTAATCGCAGAATATCTTTTACTTGATGGAAAGACCAGAGGCTTCAATGAGATTAATTCTGATCCTGAAAAGCTTGTAAAGGATGTGCCTTGGGATAAAGTTGGAACTTTGAAGCGTAGAGGACCGGACAATGAAAGACAGTTCCGTAATACTTTCAGGGGATATACAGATAATGATTTTGCTGAAGCTTTACAGAATCTGAGTTCAAGAACTCCTGCTGACTTTGTACACACTCTTATAGAAAAACAGAGACAGCTTACAGAAGCAAGAAATCTGGAAGCTCAGAATAATACTAAATCAAATAAAAAAGCTAAGGGTAAAGGTGTTGAGAATAAGAAGCCAACCTCAGCTAAAAAGAAATAAAACATAATCGGTTGTTTAGACGATTAGAGGCAGTCTGTAAAGACTGCCTCAGTTATATTTTAGAAATATATTTTATTTCAGGTATACAGTTTCAATTTCATTCATAGCCTTCTCATAAAGAGGCTCGATGATTCCTTTCAGCTTTTCTTCTGACTTAAGGATCTGTTCAAGCTTAGGCCTTGTTACAGGATGCTTGGCAACGAAGATAGTACAGCAGTCTTCGTATGGAAGTATAGAGGTTTCATAAGTATCAATTGCTTTGGATACTTCAATGATTTCCTGCTTATCCATGCCTATGAGTGGACGGAATACCGGAATATCTGATATCGCATCATTTATAACACCGAGAGAGTGAGTTGTCTGTGATGATACCTGACCTATGGATTCGCCAGTGACTATACACTGGCAGTCATCTCTTTTGGCAATATCCTCAGCAACTCTGAACATGAATCTCTTCATGATTATTGTAAGTTCGTCATGAGGGCAGTTGTCATATATGGCAAGCTGGATATCTGTGAAGTTAATAATGTTCAGCTTGATAGGACCTGCGAATTGTGAAACTATGGTCCCGAGCTTCTTAACCTTGTCCTTGGCACGCTCTGAAGTGTAAGGAGGAGCATTGAAGTAAACAGCCTCCATTTCAACGCCTCTTTTGGCGATCATATAAGTAGCTACAGGACTGTCTATACCACCGGAGAGCAGAGATATAGCCTTTCCGTTTGTTCCAACCGGAAGTCCGCCGGGACCCGGTATGATCTTGGAATAGATATATGCTTTTTCTCTGATTTCAACCTCAATCTTTACTTCAGGTTTATGTACATCTACATGAAGTCCTTCTGCTTCGAATTTATCTAAGAGGTCTCCGCCGAGAGATGCGTCCATTTCCATGGAATTCATCGGGAATTCCTTATTGTTTCTTCTTACATGCATCTTGAAAGAGAAGTCTTTATTGTCATATTCATTATCGACATACTCGATCAGAGCAGAAGAGATGTTTTCATATGTAAGGTCTTTGACAACCTTTACAGGACATACTCCGGTGATTCCGAAAATCTTCGTAAGTCGGCTCATCATTTCGTCATAATCATACTCGTCATCATGCGCAATAACGTAGATACGGCCATACTCCTTCTTAACTGCAAATGAACCGAGAGGCTTCAGTCTTTGGCGCATCCTCTTGCAAAGAATGTCTTCGAAAACATATCGGTTTTTTCCTTTGGTTCCTATTTCGGCATATTTGATTATAAAAACGTTGTACTTCATAGTTTGCTTCTTTCTATTGATAATATTATAAATGTTCAGGATTCGGATTTTATCCTGATTACATGGTTACAGTGACAAATGTATTGATATATTTTTCTGGCTCCCCGCTCATAGTATCAGCAGGGATATCAATAAGAAGATATCTTTCTGTGTGCCCTCTGAGATAGAGATTCTCATCTTTCATAATTATCTCTTCGACTAGAACATTTACTTCAGAACCTTTAAAAGATTCCTCGTAAGCAGCCTTATGTCTTTCGGTCATATGAAGAAGAGTATCACTTCTTTCGTTCTTGATGTTTTCATCTACCTGATCAGGCATTCTGTCAGCAACAGTGCCTTTACGTCTGGAATATTTGAAAACATGCATTTCATAAAGATTTATATCTTCAAGATTCTTAACAGTTTCAGCAAATTCCTCGTCCGTTTCTCCCGGGAAGCCTACTATTACGTCCGTAGTAAGAGCAGGACGGTCATAGTAATGTCTGATAAGCTCGCAGGCTTCTTTGTATTCCTCTATGGAATACTTACGGTTCATCCTTTTCAGAGTGGAATTACATGCACTCTGAAGCGAAAGATGGAAGTGCGGACAGATTTCAGGTCTTGAGCTGATCTTTTCCATGAATAGAGGAGTGATCTTTCTTGGCTCAAGAGAAGAGATACGAACTCTTTCAATTCCAGGTATTTCAGCAACGGCACATGAGATATTAGCTAAATCCATTCCGCTGTCATTGTAGGCGGAAAGATCTATGCCGGTAAGGATTATCTCTTTGACTCCATTTTCGGCCAGTTCTTTGGATTCTTCTATGACCTCGTTGGCAGGCTTGCTTTTGATTCTGCCTCTGACGTAAGGAATTATGCAGAAGGAGCAGAAGTTATTACAGCCGTCCTGAATCTTAAGATAGGCTCTTGTATGATTCTCAGGTATTTTTATCCGGAGATCCTCGAATTCAGGGTCTTCATTTACATTTATCAGGTTATCTTTAAGTTCACGTCCCTCGGAATAGTCGGTCAGAAGTCGGATAAGATCCTTCTTTCTGTTATTTCCGATTATTATATCGGCTGAACCATCCTTAAGCAGTTCATCAGAAGAGGACTGGACATAGCACCCTGTTGCAACAACTATGGCATCAGGATTAAGCCTTCTCATGCGGTGAATGATCTGCCTTGATTTCTTATCAGCCATGTTTGTTACAGAACATGTATTGATGATTATAATGTCCGGAAGTACGGATGAATCTCCCGGATTATAACGAAGACAGCCCTCATTCATAAGGGTTTCAAGCATGGCGTCCGACTCGTACTGATTGACTTTGCAGCCGAGTGTGTATATATATACGATTTTATCCTTCAGGATTTCGTTCATTTCTAATATTTGCTCCCAGTTTTAAGTTGACTTTTTAATATGCAACTTTTAAAATTATAACGTAAGTCTCATAAAAAGTAAAACGTAACGAAATGTATGTTTTTATATATATTGAGACGAGATTAATCAATACATTTTTGAGGAGGAATTCATCATGACTTCAGTTAAAGTATCACTCAATTCTATCGATAAGGTTAAGGAATTCGTAAATGACATCAGCGGTTTCAATGCTGAGTTTGATCTTGTTGCAGGAAGATATGTTATAGATGCTAAATCAATCATGGGAATCTTCAGTCTTGATATCAACAAGCCTATAGATCTTAATATCTATGCAGAAGATAATATAGATGAGATTCTTGAGACAATCAAGCCATATCTTGCAGATTAAGGTAGCTTATCAGAATTTCTGAATAAGTTACGGAGGTAATGGATTATGAATTGTTTTGTCTGCAATGCAGTAGTAGATGACAGTGTTGCAATATGCCCTTTTTGCGGGAACATATTGAAGGAATCTGCTGTGCAGGAGACTAATTATATACAGGAACAGCCTAAGATGGTTGAGGCACCGCAGCCTCAGGTGGCCCCGCAGCAGCCTGTTTTGGTACAACCGGCACAGCCACAGACGGCACCACAGCAGCCATATGTGACACAACATGTAGGAACACCTCAGTTTACACCGCAGGCCGCCCCGCAGCAGCCTGTTTCGGTACAACCGGCACAGCCACAAGTGGCAGAAACACCACGTCAGTCATATGTGACACAGCATGTAGGAGCTCCTCAGTTTACACCACAGGCCGCACCTCAGCAGACGACACTGCAGCCGGTATCACAGCCGCAGGGATTTCCACAGCAGCAGCCGGTATCACAGCCGCAGGGGTTCCCACCGCAGCAGCCGATGCAGCAGTCACCATCGCCGGCACAGATGCAGGCTTCCGCTTCACAGGCAACAAACGGTATGCCACCATATCAGTATATGAAGCAGGATCCTACATACATTCCGCAGCAGTCAGCTGCAGCAGCTCCGGCTCCGCAGAAGAAGAGTAAGACCGGAATTATAATTGCTATAGCAGCTGCATGTGTTCTTCTTATTGGCGGTATTACAGCAATAGTTCTGATACTTGTAAATCAGCCGAATAAAAACCTGACAGGCGGTGCACCTTCAGAGGATGAACTTGCTTCCAAGGTGGTTGAAGCTATCAATAACCATGACGAAGATGATTATCTTGATCTTATTCCTGATGACATGGAAACAAGTGAGATAGTAGATTCCGCAGATGAATTATTTGACACTCTTAGTTCCTACAACTTTAATATAGATACTTATGATACCGAGATCGCTTCATTCTTCCCGGAGAAGATTAAAGAGATAAGGAAAGATGTCAAGGAATACAGCGGTGGAAAGCTCAGAGTAAATGGTGGATGTTATCTGACCATTATATATTCCGGACTCACAAATGATGGCAAGGAGATATCAGGAGAGCTTTATTTCAAGGTTATCCAGCTGGATGGCAGATATTATATCTGTGATATGTCAGAGTAGGTCTTATGTATAAGTTTTTTTGGAGTCATATTGTATTCAATATGGCTCCTTTGTTTTTGTAATATGGAATGTTTCCTATAAAAATAATCCTCCGGGGGATGAAACTCGCGCGAGAGGTAGTCATGATATGTTAGATAAAGATATGAGAGAACCACTGTTTGATTTTCTCGATGAATACTTCGGTAAGATAAGGACTATTGAAGAGAAGACAATCAGGAAGTCCAGAGCAGACGTTCTTGGAATAACAGATGGAGCGATAATCGGATTTGAGATTAAATCAGACAGTGATACTTATGAACGTTTGAAAACACAGATTAAAGACTACGATAAGTTCTGTGATTATTGTTATGTTGTAGTCGGTAAGAGTCATACTCATGTAGCAGAACATATCCCGGATTACTGGGGAATCATTGTTATTTCTCAGGACGAGGAACCAAGAATTGAAAGAGAGGCAGCAGAATCTCCCAAAGTTAAGCTTAAGAATCAGATGGAGCTTCTTTGGAAGAGAGAGCTTTTCAATATTCTTCAGAGAAACGATATGCCGGCCTATAAAGCACAGTCCAGGAAGTTTATATCAGATAAGCTCATGGAGAAGCTGGATGAAGGAGTGCTGAAACGTCAGCTCACAGATCAGCTTTTTGAGAGAGATTATACGATTTTTGATACAGAGGAAAATGTATCGTTCAAGAAAACCTCTACAGGAGTTAAGCGTAGAAGACGGCCCAGAACATTTACTAAACATACTGTAAGTACGCGTAGAAAGAAGAAAAACTGAACATATCGATATCAATGGTGAGAATGAGTATGAAGAAATTGATATGGATGAGTCAAAACGTGATGGAATCTTGTCAAGAAAAAATACTTGACAGCATTGGTGATGTGTTGTAAAGTAGAAAAGCTTGACGGGGTACTATGTATGGAAGATATAGTTAGACGTACACTTTTATATGATTTCTACGGTGAACTGCTTACTGATCATCAGAAAGAAGTTTACGAGGATGCTGTGCTTAATGATCTTTCATATACTGAGATTGCCGGTGAATATGGCATATCTCGTCAGGGAGTATATGATCTTGTCAAGAGATGTGACAACATACTCGAAGATTATGAGAAGAAACTCCTGCTTATAGAGCGTTTCCAGGCAGTCAAGGAGAAGCAGAAGGATATACTTAAGATTTGTAATGAAATCATATCGGATACAGATGCTCCTATGTCAGAAGACGAACCCGAAAAGGTTAAGAGCAGTATCAGAGACATTATAAGTATTACTGAAGATATTATAGAAGATTTATAAAATGTATCGTTGAGCGGTACATTTTCAAATATGGAGGCAATATGGCTTTCGACAGTTTATCGGATAAACTTCAAAATGTAATGAAGAAGCTTCGCGGCAAGGGCGCCCTTACGGAGAATGACGTTAAGGAAGCCATGAAAGAGGTCAAGCGTGCACTTCTCGAAGCTGACGTTAATTTTAAGGTTGTTAAGAATTTCATAAATACTGTTACTGAGAAGGCTGTCGGTGAAGAGGTCATGAAGGGCCTTAATCCGGGTCAGATGGTTATCAAGATAGTTCGTGATGAGCTGGTTGCTCTTATGGGCTCTGAGAATTTCGAGCTTAAGCTTAAGCCGTCAAATGAGATAACTATCATCATGATGTGTGGTCTTCAGGGTGCAGGTAAGACTACAACAGCTGCCAAGCTTGCCGGACAGTTTAAGAACAAAGGCAAGAAGGCTATGCTTGTTGCCTGCGATATTTACAGACCGGCTGCCATTAAGCAGTTAGAGATAAATGGAGAGAAGGTCGGAGTTCCTGTATTCTCCATGGGTACGGGCTATAAGCCTGTAGATATAGTAAAAGCGGCTATATCGCATGCAGATAAGAATGATATCAATCTGCTTTTCATAGATACAGCAGGTCGTCTTCATGTAGATGATGAGATGATGGCTGAGCTTGAAGAGATCAAGAACAACGTCGATGTTACATATACACTCCTTACTGTCGATTCAATGACAGGTCAGGATGCCGTTAATGTAGCGACAACGTTTAATGACCGCATAGGTATAGACGGAGTTGTTCTTACAAAGCTTGATGGTGATACCAGAGGCGGTGCGGCTCTTTCAATCAAAGCTGTTACCGGAAAGCCTATAGTATACGCAGGTATGGGCGAGAAGCTTACTGATCTGGAGCCTTTCTACCCTGATCGTATGGCAAGCCGTATACTTGGTATGGGCGATATAGAAAGCCTTATAGAGAAAGCTCAGGAGTCGATAGACGAAGAGCAGGCTAAGGCTATGGAGGAGAATCTCAAGAAGGGTAAGTTCACTTACAATGATTTCCTCGCACAGCTGGAGCAGATGAGCAGCATGGGAAGCCTTGCAGATCTTGTCGGAATGCTTCCGGGCATGGGCAATAAGATGAAGGGCGTAGAGCTCGACGACAGTATGATGGATAAGCCTAAGGCTATAATCCAGTCCATGACTCCTGAAGAGAGAGAAAACCCTAAGCTCATGAATATCAGCCGTAAGCAGAGAATAGCTAAGGGCTGCGGACTTGATATCAGCGAAGTAAACAGATTCATCAAGCAGTTCGACCAGATGCAGGATATGATGAAGAAGATGTCCGGTATGATGGGCGGTAAAAAGAAGAGAAGATTTAATATGCCTTTCGGCTTTTAAATACTAAAACAAATAAAATTTATATTTTTAAGGAGGTCATTTAAAAATGGCAGTAAAGATCAGATTAAAGAGACTTGGTTACAAGAAGCACCCAATCTACAGAGTAGTAGTTGCTGATTCAAGAGGTAAGAGAGACGGCAGCGTTATCGATGAGATCGGTTCATACGATCCTAACAAGGAACCGGCTGAAGTAAAGATTGATGCAGATGCAGCAAAGAAGTGGCTCGGAAATGGTGCTCAGCCTACAGATACAGTATCTAAGCTTTTCAAGCAGGCAGGTATCGAGAAATAATACAGGAGGTACTGGTATATGAAGGAATTAGTTGAGATCATTGCCAAGTCCCTTGTAGATTCACCTGAAGAAGTAGTAGTTACAGAAACCACAGATGACGAAATGATAAAGCTTTGTCTTACTGTTGCCCCTGATGATATGGGAAAGGTAATAGGTAAGCAGGGCCGTATCGCTATGGCCATCCGTACTGTTGTTAAAGCTGCTTCATCAAAGCTTGACAAGAGAGTTGTTGTAGATATCAAATAAGTTTTTGAGATGTTAGGCCGTGGTTTTTCCACGGCTTTTCTGTTATAATTAAAGATGGTTTTTTTATTTGTTATATCAATTCACTATTCATTATGAATACCACTTGGAGGAAAGAATTTGGAAGACAGTTTCAGAATCGGTATCATAACAAAAACACATGGCATAAAGGGAGAAGTCAAGGTGATTCCTACTTCTGCTGAAGAAGGGAGATTCGACATACTTTCAGACTGTTTTGTTTTGGATAAATCAGGAAAGCCTGTTAATCTCAAAGTTACGGGAGTAAAGTATTTCAAGAATCAGGTGATTCTCAAGTTTGATGGTTATAACACCATAGAAGATGTGGAAAAACTTCTTCAGAGTGAACTCTTTGTATCGAGAGAGGATGCGGTTCCTCTCGAAGAAGGTGAATACTATGTTGCAGATCTTCTGGGTGCAAAGGTTATAGATACAGACGGAAATGATATCGGTACATTTAAGGATTACCTTGAAACACCGGCTAACGATGTTTATATAATCGAAACAACAGAAGGGAAGGATATTATGATTCCCGCTGTAGATGAATTCATAAAAGATGTTGATGCCGAGAATGGCATCATGACAGTTAAGCTGATAAAAGGTATGCTATGATGAATTTTCATGTTATGACGCTTTTTCCTGATATGGTCAGGAATACATTATCTGAGAGTATTACGGGCAGAGCTATAGAAAAACAGCTTATTGGCCTTAATCTTATCAATATAAGAGACTTTGCTCAAAATAAGACCCGTCACGTTGATGATTATATATATGGCGGCGGATCAGGAATGCTCATGCAGGTTGAGCCGGTATTCCTTTCATTTATAAGTCTGCTTAATCAGATCTACAGTGACAGGGAATCGCTGCCTACTTCTAAGGAAGAGGTTACGGAAGCTGTAATCCCTGAAGTAAAGGAAAGAAGAAAGGGAATAAGAGTTCTTTATATGTCTCCAAAGGGACGTACCTTTGATCAGGAATATGCTGCTGAACTTTCCAAAGAAGAGAATGTAGTTTTCCTGTGCGGACACTATGAGGGGATAGACGAAAGAGCACTGAGCCTTATAGAACCTGAAGAGGTATCTCTCGGCGACTTCGTCCTGACAGGCGGTGAGATAGCAAGTATAGCTATGATAGATGCTGTGTCAAGGCTTGTTCCGGGAGTGCTCGGAAATGAAATGAGCTATGTAGATGAATCTTTCTCCGGAGGGCTTCTTGAATATCCTCAGTATACAAGACCGGCTGAATATCTAGGGCTTAAGGTTCCGGACATTCTTCTTTCAGGAGACCATGCCAAGGTTGAGAAATGGCGCAGAGCTGAAAGTGAAGCTGTAACAGTAGAAAGGAGACCGGACCTGGCGGAAAAAGCCGGATTGACTAAGGATTGAAGTTTTTTTATAATTAACCTGTGGTTCATACACCTGATAACCTTTATGACAAGGAGTGCAAGGATTATGAAAAAAAGACTTATTAAAAAGAGATTCGTGATTGCAGTTATTGCTGTGATGATGCTGGCTCTTTCTGCATGTTCCAAGGATGATGTAAAGGATGTAACCGAGGCTGTTGGTGAAAAGGAAAATCCGGTTGCTGAAGAGGTAGTTAATCTTGTCATGAATGAGATTCCTGCCATTGCTGCAGACAGAAATTCCTCAATCAAGGTATTCAATGATTATTTCAAAGAAGGTAAGAATGCTGATTCTGAGGAATGGCTTCCTAAGCTTAAGGATGCCAAAGAAACCTTCAGTAAATATATAACTAAGCTTGATGCTATAGGCACTACTACAGATGAGGGCGCTGAACTGATGCAGCATTACAGAAACAGTGCATATCTTCAGCTTGCTGCTATGGATGATATAGTAAATGGCATAGAGAATTATGACACTTCTCTCTTTGATTCTGCATCAACCAGACTTTCAGATTCAAAAGCTGAGATGGGTGAGTACGAGAGAAAGCTTGCTGAGATAGCTAAAGCAAATAATATAAACCTGAGCGGTTCATTTATATATGTCGATTATAATACTGCAACTGATGCAGAATAATATCGGAGGTATGTACTTATGGGTGGAAAGAAGATAATGATTGTTGATGATGAGCCGAGGATAAGAAAACTCCTTAAGGATTATCTCATCAAGAGTGAATATTCTGTTGTAGAGGCATCAAATGGGGAAGATGCCCTTGATAAGTTTTTAAAAGACAATGATATATCTCTGATCATCATGGATGTAATGATGCCGAAAATGGACGGCTATGAGACAAGTGCTGAGATAAGGAAGACTTCAGATGTTCCTATCATAATGCTCACAGCCAAGTCCGATGAGAAGGATGAGCTTAAAGGCTTTTCAATCGGCGTAGATGAATATATAACTAAACCGTTCAGCCCGAAGATCCTTGTAGCAAGAGTTGAGGCAGTTCTTCGAAGAAGCAGTCAGAAGGATGAAGATGAGACTCTTGAGGCGGGTGGTATACTTGTTGATACTGTAGCTCATAAGGTTTCGGTTGACGGAGAGTTCATAGAGCTTTCATTTAAAGAGTTTGAACTTCTTACTTACTTCATTAATAATCAGGGGGTTGCACTCTCCAGAGAAAAGATACTTAATAATGTATGGAACTATGATTATTATGGAGACGCAAGAACTATAGATACACATGTCAAGAAGCTTCGTGCAAAGCTTGGCAGCAAGGGTAATTATATTAAGACAATCTGGGCTTTGGGATATAAGTTCGAGGTCGTAAATGAAGACTGAGGAAAGAAAAGGACAATTTATATCTATTAGATTTAAGATAACACTCATGGTTATGATAGTTACTATCGTAACCATGGGTCTTGTTGTAATGTTCGTAAATTTCTTTCTTAAGGATATAATTCTCTATAACACCAGGAGTAATCTTATTGCTTCTTATAAATCATGTAATGAATTGTTCGGTGGTATTAAAATATACGAATTCATGCTGGACAGGACTGCTGATGAATTTGGAGAATATATAAGCAGTATAGAAAATCCTTCCGGAGCTACAATATATATCATTGATGAAAGCAGTCTTCACGTTTATTCTTCGGTGGTGCTCACAGATTCTGTTAAACATGACCTTAAGAACATACTGCTGAACACAGACATGAAGAAATTCAAGTATACGAAGGAAAAGTATGAGATAAGGGAGAATATCCATACTTCTTATGTTGAATCATATCTTGAACTTGTTGGTGCAATGGATAACGGCAATTATATCATCATACGATGTCCGGTCGAACGTATCGACAGCAGCCTTAAGTTCATATCAAGACTCTTCATGGCCATTACATTTATACTCATTCTTATAGAGATGATAGTAATGCTCATATTCACTGACAGGCTGGTTCATCCTATAAAAGATATGTCGCTTATAGCCAGACGTATGTCGCTGCAGGATTTTGAGGCAAAGGTAAATGTAAGGTCAAATGATGAGATAGGCGAGCTCGGGAATAGTATGAATGAACTGTCTGAAAAACTGGAGCATTCCATTTCCGAATTGAAGAGGTCCAATCTTGAACTTGAGAAGGATATCGAAAAGAAGGAAGAGATTGATGAGATGCGTAAGGAATTCCTGTCGCACGTTTCTCATGAGCTGAAGACCCCTATAGCTCTGGTCCAGGGATATGCTGAGGGGCTTAAGGATAATATCAGCGATGCTGAGAGTTCTGAATTCTACTGTGATGTTATCATAGATGAAGCAGGTAAGATGAATGAACTTGTTATGAAGCTGCTTGATCTCAATGAACTTGAGTTCGGTACGACCGAAATGACTATAGAGCATTTTAATGTGACCGGTCTTATTCAGAGTGTACTTAAATCATCTTCACTTCTTATTGATAAATGTGGGGCTGAACTTGAATTTGACAGCAATGAGGATTGTTATGTCTGGGCTGATCAGTTCATGATAGAAGAGGTAATAAGGAACTATCTTACGAATGCCATACATTACGTCATAAAGGGTGGAAGAATCCGTATATGGTATGAGTATAAGGAAGATTCAGTCAGAATAAATGTTTATAATGATGGACTCCCAATACCTGATAAGGATCTGGAGAAACTCTTTATCAAGTTCTATAAAGTAGATACAGCTAGAACCAGAGAGTACGGAGGATCCGGTATAGGACTTTCTATAGTTGCAGCTATCATGAAAAATCATCACCAGGATTATGGAGTATTTAATGCGGATGACGGAGTTGTATTTTATTTTGAACTTGATACAAAAGGAATAGAGTAGTATTATAATTTTTAGGTTTACGTTTTTGATGTAAAAAGAGTTTGATATGGGGAGGGTATTAATATGAAGAAAGAATTCTATATCGAGTATTTTGGTGAGCAGGTTCCGGAGGAGGAGCTTATAGAGACAGCAAAGAAGATTTGGGCAGATGCAGGAAACAAGCCTGCTGATCTTAAGGATATAAAGCTTTATCTTAATGTTGAGGAAGATGCCGTATATTATGTTATGAATAACAATTTCACCGGAAACTTCCATGTTGTAAATACTCATAACGACTTCTAGACCGGTTCATTAATAGTTCACAGAATTTATTACAATTTGTTTACATTTTCTTAATATTTCTGTTGACAAGGTCTGTTTTTATGATATAATCAACGTATAAGTGAATTTAATATTTAGCAAAGTTGATGAAAGTCAATGACGCAAAGCTATAGGGCCTGTAAAATGGCAGCCAGTTGCCTCCGGAATGAGTTATTTCCAATAATCTGATTTATCAGCATTGCTAAAAGTAAAATTCTAGCAATGCTTTTTTTATACTCAAATTCATACTTCCTTAGCTTTTTGAGGGGTTAAGCTGAGAAAGCATTTCTTATACCGGGGACAGGTACCCGGAGAGGTTAAAACAAAAGGTTTAATAAAAGAAAGGAGTGATTCTTATGACGAGGATTACAAAGGAAAACAAAGGTTTAACATTAGTTGAGTTAGTTATTATCATAGCTATTATGATGATCTTAACGGCAGTGATTTCACCACTGGTGTTACGTCAGTTAGAAAACTCAAGAGTTAAGGTTGATGAGCAGAAGCTTGCATCCATCAGACTTGGAACTCTTATAGCTATACAGGATAAAGATGACGAAGAGCTTCCGATAGGACAGTCTCTCAATATGGCAGCACTTGATGATTCTCTCAGAACAGAGATTTCAATGTACACAGGTGTTAATTTCGATCACAGCCTTGCAAAGATATTTAAGTCAAGAGCAGCTAAGGCAGCTGAGGCAATATATGTTCATATAGCTCCGGAAACAAGAAACGTTACAGTATGGCTCGGTAATATGGATGGCATACCTACAGCTACAGGTTTCGATAACAAGTTCTATGCAGACGGTGATGCTGAAGTAGCAAACGGCGGCAAGACAGTTACTTCTCCAAAGGCTTATACATATGTAGAGCTCATGGCAATGAGTGATGAAGAGATCGCTAACCTTCCTATAGAAGTTAAGAAGGCTACAGACCTTGAAACAGGTAAGAGAATATATGATGCAGCAATGAAGGTTCTGGAAAATAATCCTTCAGTTGCAAATAATACTTCAATCGAGATAAATCCTAAAAAGGATAACGGCGTTTGGAATTACCTTCCGGACGGAACAAAGATGTATGTTTTAGCAAGAACTATCGGTGTTGATGATAAGAACGATATCACAAGATATTCTTATCAGAGTGAGATCAGCTACTTTACAGCTGTAAATGGTACATTCAGAGATAATCTCAACAAGGAACTCGGAACATATGACGCAGTTAAGAATAAGAATACAGAGTATGTTCAGAAAGATACAACTGCAAAACAGACACTTGCTGATTCAGGTATGGACCTGACTCCTATAACAACAAACAGTACTGAAGTTTACAGATGGTTTGTTATAAAGAATGCTAACACTAACAGAGTAGAAGTTTGGGTTGGCGCTCATGGAACTAATACGGGCAAGGGAACTGGTAGAAAGGCTGCAAGGCCACTTTACAGAATTTATCCGGATCCAGATCCTGAGTACGTAGTTGATTAAGAGATCTTTTATTAAACTTTTTAACCTCTTAGAGGAGTCCACCCTTGTAAAAGGGTGGGCTTCTTGCTGTCTATATGCTATAATAGCTCTGTATCTGTTGGTATGAATCTATACAGATACGGAGTTTTTCATTTAGGGAATTGCTATATGTATTACTTTTAATTAGTGATTTCCGGATACAGGAGACTAACTATGGTTTCAATCATTGATTATGATGCAGGAAATATAAAGAGCGTTGAGAAGGCTCTTCAGTATCTTGGCGAAGAGGTTGTTATTACCAGAGACAGGGACATAATCTTAGCAAGTGACAGAGCTATACTTCCGGGAGTGGGATCTTTCGGTGATGCCATGGCTAAGATTGATGAATATGGACTTCGGGAGGTTATTCTGGAATTCGTGGCTTCAGGAAAGCCTTTCCTCGGAATCTGTCTCGGACTTCAGATTCTTTTCAAAGACAGTGAGGAGAGTCCCGGGGTAGAAGGACTCGGAATACTTGACGGTCATATAGTCAGGATTCCTGATACAGATCCCGATACCGGTGACAGACTTAAAGTTCCTCATATAGGCTGGAATTCATTGGATATAACTGATGGTGCGACTCTTTTTAAAGGACTTAAGAGTAATCCATATGTATATTTCGTTCATTCATATTATCTTAAGGCAGATGATCCGTCCATAGTCGCTGCAAAGACATTCTATGGAACTGAGATTCATGCGTCTGTTGAAAAAGACAATGTTTTCGCCTGCCAGTTCCACCCTGAGAAGAGTGGAGAAGTAGGACTTACGATTCTGAAGAACTTTCTGCAGCTTTAATAATGATGAATAGTTTCGAAAGATAAATCATATTGATTATGAAATATAAAAGAATAGGATAAAACAATGCACACAAAAAGAATCATACCATGCCTTGATGTTAAAGACGGCAGGGTTGTTAAAGGAATTAATTTTGTAAATCTTATAGATGCAGGTGATCCCGTTGAATGCGGACTTGCTTATGACAAAGCAGGTGCTGATGAGCTTGTATTTCTTGATATCACGGCATCCTCTGACCGAAGGAATATAGTTGCCGATATGGTAAGAAGGGTTGCTGAGACGGTGTTCATTCCATTTACAGTCGGTGGTGGAATAAGGACTGTTGATGACTTCAGGGCAATACTCAGAGAAGGCGCTGACAAGATATCTGTTAATTCAGCAGCAATCGACAATCCGACTCTTATGAGCGAAGCAGCTGATAAGTTCGGAAGCCAGTGCGTGGTTCTTGCCATAGATGCCAGAAGAAGAACTGATGGTGAGGGCTGGACCATATATAAGAACGGCGGCCGTCTAGATATGGGCATAGATGCCGTTGAGTGGGCTATACAGGGTGAGAAGCTTGGTGCAGGTGAGATACTCCTTACCAGTATGGATTGTGACGGAACCAAAGAAGGTTATGACATAGAGCTTACAAGAATCATATCTGAAAATGTATCGATACCTGTTATAGCATCCGGTGGTGCAGGCACTAAGGAGCATTTCTATGATGCACTTACAGATGGAAAAGCAGATGCGGCGCTTGCTGCTTCCTTATTCCATTTCAAAGAGCTGGAGATAAATGAAGTCAAGGAATACCTTCGTTCCAGAGGTGTATCTGTAAGACTTTAATGTAGTTTGAATCGTATAGTATTTATTAAAATTGCAGTAAGAACAAATGATAGAATATAAAGAAAAAAAGATAAGTATAGAAGAATATAACGAAATCAGGACTAAGGTAGGATGGAAAAGGTTAACAGACAGACAGGCTGAGCTTTCTATAGGAAATGCACTGACTATGTTTGCTGCTTATGATGGGGATAAGCTTGTCGGCATTGGAAGGCTTGTAGGAGATGCTGCAGTTGTTGTCTATATTCAGGACCTTATCGTACTTCCTGAATACAGATGCCATGGAATAGGCGGAAAGCTTGTGGAGCTCCTTAAGAAGAAGGCAAGGTCCTATGCTGAGGAAGGTGAGGAGATAATGCTCTGTCTTATGTGTGCCAAGGGAAGAGAAGCTTTCTATGAAAGGCATAACTTCATTGCCCGTCCGACGGACTATCTGGGTCCCGGAATGATACAGTATATACGGTCTGTATGACATTTGTAATGTGCATGATACAAATAATCTAATGGATTTAGGCTTTTTAGATTTAATGTGTTTTGATATTTGTATGTATTAGGGTGTATGCGAAAAGCGGGGTTAGCATATGAGAGAATGGACAAAAGAAGAAAAGTACAGGATTCTGAAGGATGCTGATGAGATAGCAGGAATGAGGGAAGGTATAGCTGCTTCGAAATACAGACAGACCTTCCATATTCAGCCGCCTACGGGACTTCTGAACGATCCTAACGGTTTCATATATCATGATGGTAACTGGCATCTTTTCTATCAATGGTGCCCTTGGGGAGCCATACATGGAATGAAGCACTGGTATCATACGGTGTCAAAGGATCTTGTGAACTGGAAGAACCTCGGCGTTGCTATAAAGCCGGATACTGAATATGACAATAAGGGAGCTTATTCAGGTTCAGCATATCCACTGGATGATGAGATATATCTTTTCTATTCAGGTAATCACAGGGATCCTGACTGGACCAGAATTTCATATACCTGTATTGCTAAACTTGAAGACAATGGAACTATTTCAAAACCTGATAAACCTATATTTGCTCCTTCACCTCTTTTTTCTTCAGATCAGAGAGATCCTAAGATTATATATAATGAAGAGCTGAAGAAGTACTTTATTCTCATAGGCGCAAGAACCCACGACGGTAGAGGCTCAGCCATAGTATATGAATCAGATGAACTGCTCAGTAACTGGCAGTACAAAGGAGAACTGAAGGTTCCCGGATTCTCTGATTTCGGAGGTATGTGGGAATGCCCTGCGATTGAGCATATCGGAGATAAGGATGTATTCATATTCTGCCCGCAGCACCTGAAGCTTCCGGGACGTGGTGAGACTACGAACCATAACGGATATATCATCGGTAAAATGGATTGGGAAAGCCTTACATTTACACCTGAAGGCAGTTTCCATGTGCTGGATTTCGGATTTGATTCATATGCAGCTGAATGTGCGACCAAGCTGGATGATAATGGAAAGGCAGTACTTGTTGCATGGATGGGACTTCCTGATTCTGTTTATCCTACAGATGAAGAGGAGTGGTCAGGCTGCCTTACGCTTGCAAGAGAGCTTACTATAAGGAACAGACGACTCATACAGACGCCGCTTCCACAGCTGTCTATTCTCCGTGAAGAAGAAATGGAACGAACAGAAGGAGAGCTGCCACCGGTCTGTGAGATGGAGATAGATATTCCGGAAGATATGGATAAGGATGAATATAACTTCCGTCTTTTCATGGACAAAGAAGGTCACGGCGGTATCAATATTCATTTTGATAAGGATAAATCGATGTTTACAGTTGACAGATCAGGACTTACAAAAAAGATAAATCCTGATCAGGGAGAGGTACGTGAACATACCATAGAGAATCCGCTTACGCATCTTAGAATATTCATAGATAAGAGCAGTGTGGAGATTTTCGTAAATGATGGTGATGCAGTATTTACATCACGTGTATTTCCTACAGAAGCAGAACATAATTTCAGATTGCCGGAGTCAGTAAAATGCCGTATCTGGAAGTTAAAGCCATCGGTTGTTGATGATTTCGTGATATGAATAAAGAATAATGCTTTTTAAGTATAAAAATAGACAGCTACCATTTTTGGCAGCTGTCTATTTCGTTTATTTTGTATTACTTTTCAGTAATATCCGAATGCCAAGCCTGAAGGCTGCGAACATCTGAGAACTTATGCTTCTTAAGATGTCTTATACCATCCGCTGCAGCAAATGCAGCTGCCATAGTTGTGAAGTAAGGAATCTTATTTTTGATAGCAGCCTTACGTAAGTAGCTGTCATCATGAACGCTTGCCTTACCGATAGGAGAGTTAACGATTATATCGATATCTCCATTTGTTATATGGTCAAGGATGTTAGGACGTCCTTCGTAAATCTTCTTAACAACTTCTACAGGTATTCCTGCAGCTTCGATAAGCTTTGCTGTTCCTTCAGTAGCCATGATCTTGAAGTTTACATTGTTGAATGCCTTAGCTACTTCAACAACCTCATCCTTATCCTGGCTGTTAACAGATATAAGAACTGTTCCTTCAAGTGGAAGCATTGACTTAGCAGCTTCTTCAGCCTTGAAGAATGCACCACCGAGAGATCTTGATATTCCGAGTACTTCTCCGGTTGAACGCATCTCAGGTCCGAGTATAGGGTCAACTTCCTGGAACATATTGAATGGGAATACTGCTTCCTTGACACCGAAGTAAGGTATATTTCTGTCCTTAAGTGTCGGAACAGGAGATGGCTTACCGGTAAGCTCGCCTGTGATGATCTCTGTTGCAAGAGGAACCATTCTGATTCCGCATACCTTAGATACAAGCGGAACAGTACGTGATGCTCTTGGATTAGCCTCGAGAACGAATACTCTGTCATCCTCTATAGCGTACTGCATGTTCATAAGACCAACTACATGCATTTCCTCAGCAATCTTTCTTGTGTATTCCTTGATAGTTTCAATATTCTTTTCTGATATGTGCTTTGAAGGTATGAGACATGCAGAGTCACCTGAATGTATACCTGCAAGCTCTATATGCTCCATAACAGCAGGAACATATGCATGAGTTCCGTCAGCTATGGCATCAGCTTCACATTCCATTGCATGATGCAGGAATCTGTCGATAAGTATCGGTCTGTCAGGTGTAACACCAACAGCAGCTTCCATATATCCGGTCATTGCATCATCGTCGTAAACAACTTCCATACCACGTCCGCCGAGAACGTATGAAGGACGAACCATAACAGGATAACCGATCTTGTTAGCAATCTCGATAGCTTCAGGAACAGTAGTAGCCATTCCTGACTCAGGCATAGGAATGCCGAGCTTATCCATCATTGCCCTGAACTGATCTCTGTCCTCTGCAAGGTCGATAACCTCAGGAGAAGTACCGAGTATCTTAACACCGTTCTTCTGAAGGTCAGCAGCAAGGTTAAGAGGTGTCTGACCACCGAACTGAGCGATAACTCCGACCGGCTTTTCCTTCTTATATATGCTGAGAACATCTTCAAGTGTAAGCGGCTCGAAGTAGAGCTTATCAGATGTATCATAGTCAGTTGAAACTGTCTCAGGGTTACAGTTAACGATTATTGTTTCGAAGCCGAGCTTCTTGAGTGACATAGCAGCATGAACGCAGCAGTAGTCGAACTCGATACCCTGACCGATACGGTTAGGACCGCCGCCGAGTATCATGATCTTTGGCTTATCGGAATTAACAGGGTTCTTATCTTCAGCGTTGTAAGTAGAATAGAAGTATGAACTGTCTTCAGTTCCGCTTACATGAACGAAGTCCCAGGTCTCTGTGCAGCCGAGTGCTTCACGTTTATTTCTTATATCATCTTCAGAAACCTCAAGTATCTCGCTGAGGTACTTATCTGAGAAACCATCCTTCTTTGCCTGAACGAGTGCATCATCGGATGGAAGAGTACCCTTAAATGAAGTAACAAGTGCTTCTTCCTCATCAACAAGTTCCTTCATCTGCTCAATGAAGTATTTCTTTACATGAGTGAGCTCGAATACTTCATCGATTGTAGCTCCCTTTCTGAGTGCTTCGTACATAATGAAATGTCTCTCACTTGAAGGAGTGATGAGAAGCTTAAGAAGTTCTTCCTTAGTCATGTCATAGTAATTCTTAACATGACCGAGACCGTAACGGCCTTTCTCAAGTGAACGTATAGCCTTCTGGAAAGCTTCTTTATAGTTCTTACCTATACTCATAACTTCGCCGACAGCACGCATCTGAGTTCCGAGCTTATCTTCAACGCCCTTGAACTTCTCGAATGCCCATCTTGCGAACTTGATTACAACATAATCTCCGTCAGGATAATACTTATCAAGTGTTCCGTACTTACCACATGGAATATCCTTAAGTGTAAGACCTGCAGCAAGCTTAGCAGATACAAGCGCGATAGGGAAGCCTGTAGCCTTTGAAGCAAGAGCAGAAGAACGTGATGTACGAGGATTGATCTCAATAACTATGATTCTGTCAGATACAGGATCATGTGCAAACTGAACGTTTGTACCACCTATAACTTCGATCTTATCAACTATCTTATATGCCTGCTCCTGAAGTCTCTTCTGAAGATCTTCGGAGATAGTAAGCATTGGAGCGGCACAGAAGGAGTCGCCTGTATGAACGCCCATAGGATCGATATTCTCTATGAAGCATACTGTGATCATATTTCCTTCTTTATCACGGACAACTTCAAGCTCAAGTTCTTCCCATCCAAGTATGGATTCTTCAACAAGAACCTGACCAACAAGGCTTGCCTGTATACCTCTTGCACAGACAACCTTAAGCTCTTCCTTATTATATACAAGTCCGCCGCCGGCGCCGCCCATGGTATAAGCAGGACGGAGTACAACAGGATATCCGAGCTTATCAGCGATAGCGAGAGCTTCATCTACACTGTAAGCAACCTCTGAACGAGCCATCTCTATGCCGAGGCTGTCCATAGTCTGCTTGAATTCGATTCTGTCTTCACCACGTTCAATGGCGTCAACCTGAACACCTATAACCTGTACGCCGTACTTGTCGAGTATACCGAGTTTATTGAGCTCTGCACATAAATTAAGTCCTGACTGACCACCAAGGTTTGGAAGCAATGCATCAGGACGTTCTTTTGCGATAATCTGTTCAAGACGGTCAGCATCAAGAGGCTCGATATAAGTTACATCAGCCATCTCAGGATCCGTCATAATAGTAGCAGGATTGGAATTAACGAGAACGATCTCATAACCAAGACTGCGGAGAGCTTTACAAGCCTGTGTACCTGAATAGTCAAATTCACACGCCTGACCTATGATGATAGGGCCGGATCCGATTATAAGAATCTTCTTAATGTCAGTTCTTTGTGACATACATTTTACCTCCTAAGAATAATTAAACCTAAACTTTTGGTATTATAACACCAAGCCATCCATATTTCCATACAAAAATATAATATTTTTGAATAAAATTTCACATCATATATGTATAAAATGGTTAATAATATACAACTTGTAGTATATTTATGCATTTTTATGAATATTATGCATTTTTGGTATACGGAGATTTTTAGTGTGATAAAAATAGAAAAAATAGTGTATTTATTCATCCATTTGTACTATAATATGTAAGATTATGTGCAAACTCAGGTGATTAGACATGAATTATTTTATAAAACTGGCATTTTTATTCTTTGTAGGCTGTCTTGTAGGCTGGATAGGTGAGCTGTTTTTCAGAAGATATGCACCTGTTAAGTCAGTCAGTCACAAGTGGGAGAATCCGGGATTTCTTATGGGACCATATCTTCCTGTATACGGTTTCGGACAGGTCATATGTTATCTCGTATGTGATTTTTACAGTAATTATCTGCTTAAGGGACTTCCGGGGTTTATCGTTACATTTTTCATAATGGCAATAGTTCTCACAATGATAGAGCTTGCTGCCGGTCTGATTTTCATAAATGTCCTTAAAGTCCAGCTGTGGGATTATACAGATGAATGGCTTAACTTCAAAGGTATAATATGTCCTCTGTATTCACTTATGTGGGGAATACTCGGATGTGGATATTACTACCTTGTTCATCCATATACAATGGAAGCAGTTGACTGGCTTTCAAGAAATCTGGCATTTTCATTTGTTGTCGGATTTTTCTACGGAGTATTTACGCTTGATCTGGTTTTCTCCTTCAATCTTGTTGTTAAGGTGAAGACCTTCGCAGATGAGCATGATATAGTCGTTCGTTACAATGACTTCCTTGACAGTATCAACGGATATAAGGTTAAGATCAAGGAGAGCCCTAAGTTCATCTTAAGACGTTTTTCCCTCTTCTCTGACAGGGATTTCCGCGGTTCATTTGATGAATACCGTGAGAGAGTCATGAACGGAAGAATAGGCAGGGGACTTGAGAAGGGCAAGGAGCTCATTACAAATAACAGGGTTGTTCAGAAATTCAGAGGTTCTGATGAACCTGAAAATGAAACCGAAGTAAAGGAAGAGATTAATGCATAAAGAATACTTGATGGGTAATCAGGCAATTGCATATGGAGCTATAGCGGCAGGCGTAAATCTTGTTGCAGGCTACCCGGGAACACCATCTACCGAGGTTCTTGAAACTGTCGCAAAGATAAGACCTGAAAAGACATATGTTGAGTGGTCTGTAAATGAAAAGTCTGCCATGGAAGTAGCGGCAGGTGCATCATATGCGGGTGCGAGAACTCTTGTTACAATGAAGCAGGTAGGATTAAATGTTGCATCTGATCCTCTTATGAGTCTCGAGTATGTAGGAATCAAAGGCGGAATGGTCGTGCTTGTGGCAGATGATCCCGGACCTATATCCTCACAGACAGAGCAGGATACCAGAACCTTTGCTATGTTCAGTAAGCTTCCGTGCTTTGATCCTTCAAGCGTTTCAGAAGCATATTCCATGATTCAGGATGCATATGAGTATTCAGAAAAGTACGGCACACCGGTATTCCTTCGTTCAACGACAAGGATAAGCCATGGTTATGAATCCATAGATGTAAAAGATGAAAATGAATATTATGAAAATGAAGCGGAAGGGTTTGTGAAGGACTCAAAGAGATGGGTTATATTCCCTAAGCTTTCATATAATAATCATATTCTTATTGAAGAAAGAAATGATAAGCTGAAGACTGTTTTCTCTGAATATGATAAGAATGAGATACTCTTTAATGATAAAGAATCTAAGAGAGGAATCGCAGCCGGCGGAGTGAGCGTGGCTTATGTGAAGGAAGCCATGAAGACAAGAGGTGAGATGCCGCTCTTAAAGGTAGGAACTCCATTTCCTTTCCCAGAAGATATGGCTAAGGATTTCCTTTCAGGACTTGATGAAGTTCTTTGTGTTGAAGAGCTTGATCCTGTTATAGAAAGGGCACTTATATTTACCTGCGGAAAGTACGGACTTAAGACAAAAATATATGGAAAACTTACCGGAAATGTACCGCGTTCCGGCGAGAATTCAGTTGATATAGTTAAAAAATGTATCGATACATTTACAGGCAGTGACGTTAATGAAAGCTCTTATGATATAAGCGATGCGCCTTCACTTCCTGTAAGACCGCCTGTCTTATGTGCAGGCTGTCCTCACAGAGCATCATTTTATGCAGTAAAAAAAGCAATGGCCGGTAAGAAGACTGTATTTGCAGGCGATATAGGATGCTATACACTTGGTAATGCGATGCCGCTTGATATGGTTGATACATGCCTCTGCATGGGTGCAGGCATAAATATAGCACAGGGCATTTATCATATAGAAGAAGATACGACAGCATTTGCATTTGTCGGTGATTCAACCTTCTTCGCATCAGGTATTACCGGAGTTGTCAATGCGGTATATAACCAGGCAGACATGGTTCTGGTCGTTCTTGACAATTCAACAACGGCGATGACCGGACATCAGCCTCATCCGGGCACGGGACGTACCATGATGGGAGAGGTAGTCAGCAAGGTTAGTATAGAAAATGTACTGAAGGGGATCGGACTTGAGACAGTTGTTACTGTAGATCCTCTTGATATAGAAAATGCTATCGAGACTGTTAAGAAGGTTTCCGAGGAAAAAGGTGTGAGGGCGATAATCTTCAAGTCGCCTTGTATAGCGATAGTTCCTTCCGGCAAGCCTTATGAAGTGATTAGCGATAAATGCATTAAATGTAAGAAGTGCATAAGGGAACTTGGATGCCCTGCTATATATACAGAAGATGGAAATGTCTGCATAGATAAGAGCCTGTGCACGGGCTGCGGACTCTGCAGCAGGATATGTCCGGTATCTGCCATAGAGAATGGAGGTGCTGAGAATGTCTAAGAATATCATACTCTGCGGAGTAGGCGGACAGGGAACTGTTCTCGCTTCAAAGATACTGTCTGCATCTTCAATGGAAAGAGGCATCAAAGTAATGAGTGCCGAGACCATTGGAATGTCTCAGAGGGGCGGAAGTGTAACAAGCTACGTCAAGATAGGCGATGATGCATATACACCGCTTATAGGTAAAGGTGAAGCTGATATAATAATCGGCTTTGAAGCGGGCGAGACTGTAAGGATGCTTCCTTATCTTAAGGAGGGAGGAACTGTTATAGTCAACAGTCATGTTATCAAGCCTACCACGGCAACACTTTCCGATATGAATTATACTGCTGATGAAATGCTGGATTATCTCAGATCCAAGGTTCAGAACGTAAAAGCAGTAGACGGTGAAGAGATATCCGAAAGACTTGGAAGTCAGAAGGTTCTCAACATGGTCCTGCTCGGTGCAGCTATAAGTACAGGTGTACTTGATATAACTATAGATGATGCAGTCAGGATTATGTCAGGACTTGTAAAAGAGAAGTTTATAAAAATGAATGAAATGGCTCTGAGAGCTACAACCTAAGGAGGATGCCATGAGAATAAATGATGAACAATTAAAACTTGTAAATGGAAGGATTGAGGCACTGATATCTGCAGGAAGCTTCTATGGAAAGAAGCTCAGTGAAGCAGGAATCACAAAGGTTGAAAGTGCAGAGGATTTTGAGAAGCTTCCTTTTTCAGAGAAGAATGATCTCAGGGATGCATATCCGCTCGGGCTCATGACTGCTCCTGAGGAAGAGATAGTCAGGATACATTCTTCGTCAGGAACTACAGGTCTTCCTGTAATTATTCCTTATACAAAGAAGGATGTTGAAGACTGGGCCATCATGTTTGCAAGATGCTATGAGATGGCAGGAATAACAAAAAAAGACAGAATTCATATTACACCGGGCTACGGTCTTTGGACTGCAGGTATAGGATTCCAGGCAGGAGCAGAAAGACTCGGTGCCATGGCGGTTCCTATGGGTCCCGGTAATACAGATAAGCAGCTTCAGATGATGATGGACATGAAGACAACAGTCCTCTGTTCAACATCTTCATATGCACTTCTTCTTGCAGAGGAGATAGAGAAGAGAGGCATAAAGGATAAGATTCACCTTAAGAAGGGTGTCATAGGTTCAGAACGCTGGGGCAAGAAGATGCGTGAGCGTATCGCAAATGAACTCGGCATAGAGCTTTATGATATCTACGGTCTTACAGAGATATACGGACCTGGTATAGGAATTAACTGTCCGGGTGAGACAGGAATGCATTACTGGGATGACTACATTTATATTGAGATCATCGATCCTAAGACAGGAGAAGTGCTTCCTGACGGAGAGTACGGTGAGATAGTAATCACAACTCTCGTTAAGGAAGGTGCTCCGCTCATTAGATACAGGACACATGACCTTTCACGTATCATTCCGGGAGAATGTAAATGCGGAAGCAAGTTCCCTAGACTTGATGTTATCATGGGAAGAACTGATGATATGATGAAGATCAAGGGTGTAAATGTATTCCCTGCTCAGATAGAAGAGATTCTTCGTGACTTCCCGATGCTCTCCAGTGAGTATCAGATAAGAATTTCACATGTAGACGGAAAAGATACACTTCGTATATATGTTGAGACTGACGGAACAGTAGACTTCGCAGCACTTGCGCAGAAGATAGCCGCAAGCGTAAAGAGTAAGATTGGCTTCACACCTATAGTCAAGGTTGTTGAGATAGGAGTGCTTCCGAGAAGCGAGAAGAAGACCAAGAGAGTCATAGATGAAAGATATGACTGATTATAGAGATTTATTTCATTAGTAGGAGGATAAATATATATGGGAATGACAATGACTCAGAAGATACTTGCAGCTCATGCCGGACTCGAATCAGTTAAGGCAGGTGACCTTATAGAGGCTTCACTTGATCTTGTACTCGGAAACGATGTCACTACTCCGGTAGCTATCAACGAGCTCTCCAAGTTCAATAAGAAGACAGTCTTTGATAATACAAAGATAGCACTTGTTATGGATCACTTTACTCCAAACAAGGATATCAAGAGTGCTGAACATGTTAAGCAGGTAAGAGACTTCTCTAAAGCTAACAATATAGTTAATTATTTCGATGTAGGACAGATGGGTATAGAGCATGCCCTCCTTCCTGAGAAAGGCCTCATCGTTGCAGGTAATACATGTATAGGAGCTGATTCACATACATGTACCTACGGAGCCCTCGGTGCATTTTCAACCGGTGTAGGTTCTACCGATATGGCAGCAGGAATGGTTACAGGTAAGGCATGGTTCAAGGTTCCTTCAGCTATCAAGTTTGTACTTAAGGGCGAGAAAGCTGAATGGGTAAGCGGAAAGGACCTTATACTTCATATCATAGGTATGATTGGAGTTGACGGTGCAAGATATAAGTCAATGGAATTTGCCGGTGAAGGTGTTGCATCACTTACAATGGATGACAGATTCACAATAGCAAATATGGCTATAGAGGCAGGAGCAAAGAACGGAATATTCCCTGTAGATGATCTTACACTTGATTACATTAAGGATCATGCTCCGGAGAAATTCGCAAACAAGGAATATACAGTTTACGAAGCTGATGCGGATGCTGATTATGATGAGGTAATAGAGATTGACCTTTCAACACTTCGTCCTACGATAGCATTCCCTCATCTTCCGGAGAATACCAAGACTATAGATGAGATACATGCTGAAGGCGACATTGCTATAGATCAGGTTGTTATAGGTTCATGTACAAATGGACGTATCGATGATATGAGGATTGCAGCGGACGTCATGAACGGACGTAAGGTTGCAGACTGGCTCAGAGTAATAGTTATTCCGGGAACTCAGGAGATATATCTCCAGATGCTCAAGGAAGGACTTACACAGATATTCGTTGAAGCCGGTGCTATCGTAAGTACACCTACATGCGGACCTTGCCTCGGCGGTCACATGGGAATCCTCGCACATGGTGAGAAAGCAGTATCAACTACCAACCGTAACTTCATCGGACGTATGGGTGCCATCGATTCAGAGATCTATCTTGCGAGTCCTGCAGTTGCAGCGGCCTCCGCTATCACAGGTAAGATCAGCAGTCCGGAAGATCTTGGATTATAAAGAAAAGGAGTACGATATATGAACGCACATGGAATAGTACACAGATATGGTGATAACGTAGATACAGATGTTATCATACCTGCAAGATATCTGAACACAGCAGATCCCGCAGAGCTTGCAAAGAACTGTATGGAAGATATAGATAAGGAATTCGTTAACAGAGTTAAGGCAGGCGATATCATGGTTGCCGGAAAGAACTTCGGATGCGGATCTTCAAGAGAACATGCTCCTATAGCTATCAAGGCTTCAGGAATCTCATGCGTTATAGCTGAATCATTCGCAAGAATCTTCTACAGGAATTCAATCAATATCGGACTTCCTATTCTTGAATGCAAGGAAGCCAGTGAAGAGATCAAGGCAGAGGATGAGGTTGAGGTAAACTTCGATACAGGTGAGATTACAGATATCACAACCGGCAAGAAATACCAGGGACAGGCATTCCCTCCATTTATGCAGAACATAATCACAAGCGGCGGACTTATCAATTCGATAAACGCAAAGAATGAATAATAAGGGGGATACGGAACATGATTTGTAATCTTGCAGTCATTAAGGGTGACGGTATAGGACCTGAGATAGTAACAGAGGCTATGAAGGTTCTTGATGCAGTCGGAAAGAAGTACGGTCATACATTCAATTATGAGCAGCTTCTTATGGGAGGATGTTCCATAGACGCTTACGGCGATCCTCTTACTGATGAGACAGTAGCAATCGCAAAGTCTAAGGATGCAGTGCTTCTCGGATCCATAGGCGGTAATACACAGACAAGTCCATGGTATAAACTTCCGCCTAACTTAAGACCTGAAGCAGGTCTTCTCAAGATAAGAAAGGAGCTCGGACTTTTCGCAAATCTCCGTCCTGCTTATCTTTATCCTGAACTTAAGGAAGCGTGTCCTCTTAAGGAATCAGTTGCAGCGGCAGGCTTCGACATGATGATCATGAGAGAGCTTACAGGCGGTCTTTATTTCGGTGAGAGATATACGAAAGAGATAGACGGAGTCGTAACAGCAGTTGATACTCTTACATATACAGAGAAAGAGATAAGACGTATTGCTATAAAGGGTTTTGATATAGCAAGAAAGAGAAGATGCAGAGTTACTCTTGTTGACAAGGCAAATGTACTTGATTCATCACGTCTCTGGAGAAAGGTTGTTACTGAAGTAGCAGCTGAATATCCTGATGTTGAATTCTTTACAATGCTTGTAGACAATGCGGCTATGCAGCTCGTTAAGGATCCTGCACAGTTCGACGTTATGCTTACAGAGAATATGTTCGGTGATATCCTTTCAGATGAAGCTTCCATGATAACTGGTTCCATAGGAATGCTTCCTTCTGCATCACTGAATGAAACCAAGTTCGGTCTTTATGAGCCATCAGGCGGATCTGCACCTGATATAGCAGGAAAGAATATAGCTAATCCTATAGCAACTATTCTCAGCGCAGCCATGATGCTCCGCTATACATTTGATCTTGATGCAGAAGCTGATGCTATAGAAAATGCAGTCAAGAAGGTTCTTGAAGAAGGCTACCGCACGATTGATATTGCTAAGCCGGGCGAGCCACAGGTCAAGACTGATGAGATGGGAACACTTATTGCAGAAAGAGTTTAATGGTTTGAGGGTGAGCGTTTAGACCTCAAATTAATCTATTATATAAGGAGAATGAATTATGAAGAGTGATAATATGAAATGCGGTTTACAGCAGGCTCCTGCACGTTCACTTCTGAACGCGCTCGGATACACACCTGAAGAGATCAAGAAGCCTATGGTCGGTATTGTTTGTTCATATAACGAGATCGTTCCTGGTCATATGAATCTTGATAAGATAGCAGAAGCTGTTAAGCTCGGAGTTGCAGAAGCAGGTGGAACTCCTGTTATGTTCCCTGCTATAGCAGTATGTGACGGTATTGCAATGGGTCACATCGGTATGAAATACAGTCTTGTTACAAGAGATCTTATAGCTGATTCAACAGAAGCTATGGCTATAGCACATCAGTTTGATGCACTTGTTATGATCCCTAACTGTGATAAGAACGTTCCCGGACTTCTTATGGCAGCAGCAAGAGTAAATGTACCGACAGTATTTGTTTCAGGCGGTCCTATGCTCGCAGGTCACATTCACGGAAGAAAGAGAAGCCTTTCATCAATGTTCGAGGCAGTTGGAGAGTACACTGCCGGCAAGATTTCAGAGGCTGATGTAACTGAATTCGAAGAGAAGGTTTGTCCTACCTGCGGTTCATGCTCAGGTATGTATACTGCAAACTCAATGAACTGTCTTACAGAGGTTCTTGGTATGGGCCTTCCCGGAAATGGAACGATCCCTGCAGTTTACTCCGAGAGACTCAGACTTGCTAAGAGAGCAGGTTATGCAGTTATGGAAATGCTTGAGAAGAACATACGTCCTCGTGACATCATCACAAAGGATGCTATTCTCAATGCTCTTACAGTTGATATGGCACTTGGCTGTTCTACAAACTCAATGCTTCATCTTCCTGCTATAGCACATGAGATAGGCTTTGACTTTGACATTTCATTTGCAAATCCTATAAGTGAGAAGACTCCTAACCTTTGTCACCTTGCACCTGCAGGTCCTACATATATGGAAGACCTCAATGAAGCAGGCGGTGTATATGCTGTTATTAAGGAGCTCTGTGACCTCGGTCTTATAAATGAAGACTGCATGACAGTTACAGGTAAGACTATAGGAGAGGCTGTTAAGAATTCAGTAAACAGAAATCCTGAGGTTATAAGACCTACAGATAATCCATATTCAAAGACAGGCGGTCTTGCTGTTCTTAAGGGTAACCTTGCACCTGACGGATCAGTAGTAAAGAGATCTGCAGTTGTTCCTGAGATGCTTAAGCATGAAGGACCTGCAAGAGTATTTGATTCAGAAGAAGATGCAATCGCAGCTATCCTTGGCGGAAAGATAGTTGCAGGTGATGTAGTTGTTATAAGATATGAAGGACCTAAGGGCGGCCCTGGAATGAGAGAGATGCTCAATCCTACATCTGCTATAGCAGGTATGGGACTTGGAAGCACAGTTGCTCTTATCACAGACGGACGTTTCTCAGGTGCAAGCCGTGGTGCTTCAATAGGACATGTTTCTCCTGAAGCAGCAGTAGGCGGACCTATCGCTCTTGTTGAAGAAGGCGATATGATAGAGATCGATATCAATAACTACTCAATCACACTTAAGGTAAGTGATGAAGAGCTTGCTAAGAGAAAGGCTGAGTGGAAGCCTAGAGAGCCTAAGGTAACTACAGGATATCTTGCAAGATATGCATCTATGGTTACCAGCGGAAACAGAGGTGCAATCCTCGAGATTCCTAAGGCTGAAGCATAGTTGTATAAGTTGTAAAAATACTTATTATAAATTTATTAAAATTTTTACTTCAAAAATTTCTCTTTTTGAAGTATCATATTATACATTATTTGTAAAAGGAGATATAAGGCATGAAACAGTTGACAGGTTCAGAGATTGTTATTGAATGTCTTAAGGAACAGGGCGTAGACACCGTATTCGGTTATCCGGGCGGAACAATACTTAATGTCTATGATGAACTTTATAAGCATTCAGACGAGATTAAGCACGTGCTTACATCCCATGAGCAGGGTGCATCACATGCAGCAGATGGATACGCAAGAGCAACCGGTAAGGTCGGCGTCTGCTTTGCAACGAGTGGTCCGGGTGCAACAAATCTTGTCACAGGTATTGCTACTGCATATATGGATTCCATTCCTCTTGTAGCTATTACTGCAAATGTAGGTGTGGCTCTTCTTGGTAAGGACAGCTTCCAGGAAGTTGATATAGCAGGTGTTGTTATGCCTGTTACAAAGCACAGCTTTATAGTAAAGAATGTTCATGAGCTTGCTGATACCATAAGACGTGCATTCAAGATAGCAAAGAGCGGAAGACCGGGACCTGTACTTGTTGATATAACAAAGGATGTTACTGCTACAAAGGCTGCCTATGAATATAAGAAGCCTGAAGCTATTGAAAAGGTAACTGACACTATTAAGGATTCAGATATTGAAAAGGCTGTTGATATGATCAACATTTCTGAAAAGCCTTTCATCCTTGTAGGTGGTGGCGCAGTTGCTTCAGGTGCTTCAGCAGAGATTAAGAAGCTTGCTGATAAGATGGATGCCGCAGTGTGCGATACTCTTATGGGTAAGGGTGCATTTGATGGTACAAACAAGCGTTATACCGGTATGATCGGTATGCACGGTACCAAGGCATCAAACTTTGGTGTAAATCAGGCAGATCTTATAGTAGTTATTGGTGCCAGATTCTCAGACAGAGTTATAGGAAATGCAGCTAAGTTTGCTAATTCTGCAAAGATACTTCATATAGATATAGATGCAGCTGAGATCAATAAGAACATAGTTGCAGATGCATCTGTTATAGGTGATGCAAAGGAAATCCTTAAGAAAATGCTTCCAAAGATTGAGAAGAAGCAGAACAAGGCCTGGATGAAGACTATAGCTGATCTTAAGAAGGAATATCCACTTGCTTACGATATGGAGAATCTTACAGGACCGGCTGTAATCAGTAAAATATATCAGAAGACAAAGGGTGAAGCTATAATCGCAACTGATGTTGGACAGCACCAGATGTGGGCTGCTCAGTATTATCTTTACAAGGAGCCTAGACAGCTTCTTACTTCAGGCGGACTCGGTACCATGGGTTATGGTCTTGGCGCAGCTATTGGTGCTGCATTTGGTCAGCCTGAGAAACTGGTATTCAATATTGCCGGTGACGGATGTTTCCGTATGAACATGAATGAGCTTGCAACAGCTGCCAGAGAGGGAACACATGTTATTGAGATAGTTATCAATAACCATGTTCTCGGAATGGTTAGACAGTGGCAGACACTTTTCTATGGTAAGAGATATTCGAATACAATGCTTAATGACAAGGTTGATTTTGCTAAGGTAGCAGAGGGACTTGGAGCTAAAGCATATACTGTTACAACAGTTAAGGAATTCGACAAAGCTCTTACGGCAGCAATAAAGGGCAAGGGACCTTATCTCATCAACTGCATCATTGATCAAGATGATAAGGTTTGGCCGATGGTTGCACCGGGTGCAGCTATAGAAACATGTTTCGATAGTGAAGAAGAATTAAATAAGAAATAATATAAAGGTTTAATAAAAGACAAAGTGGAGGAATACTAAGATGGCAAGAGTTTATAATTTCTCAGCAGGACCTTCTATACTGCCGGAGGTTGTACTTCGTCAGGCAGCAGAAGAGATGATGGATTACAAGGGCTCAGGACAGAGTGTTATGGAGATGAGCCACCGTTCAAAGGTTTATGATAACATCATCAAGGAAGCAGAGCAGGATCTCAGGGATCTCATGAATATCCCTGACAATTACAAGGTTCTTTTCCTTCAGGGTGGTGCTTCACAGCAGTTTGCAGCTATCCCTATGAATCTTATGAAGAATGGTGTTGCTGATTACATTATCACAGGTCAGTGGGCAAAGAAGGCTTATCAGGAAGCTAAGAAGTACGGAAAAGCAAATGCTATAGCTTCTTCAGAGGATAAGACATTCTCATACATTCCTGATGTAAGTGATCTTCCTATAAGCGAAGATGCTGACTATGTGTATATCTGTCACAATAATACTATATACGGAACAGCTTATCATGAGCTTCCAAATACAAAGGGCAAGATACTTGTTGCAGATATGTCATCTGATATTCTGTCACAGCCTGTAAATGTAGAGGATTATGGTCTTATCTACTTCGGCGTACAGAAGAACGTTGGACCTGCAGGTGTTGTAGTTGTTATCATCAGAGAAGATCTTATAAGAGATGATCTTCCTGAATTCGTTCCTACAATGCTTAAGTATAAGACACAGGCTGATGCTGATTCACTTTACAATACACCTCCATGCTACGGCATCTATGTATGCGGACTTGTATTCAAGTGGGTTAAGTCAATGGGCGGACTTCCTGCAATGAAGATTCATAATGAGAAGAAGGCTAAGATCCTTTATGACTTCCTTGATTCTTCAAAGCTTTTCAAGGGTACTGTTGTAAAGAAAGACAGATCTCTTATGAACGTTCCATTTGTAACAGGAAATGATGAGCTTGATGCTAAGTTCGTTAAGGAAGCTACAGAAGCCGGCTTCGTAAACCTTAAGGGACACAGATCAGTTGGTGGTATGAGAGCATCTATCTACAATGCTATGCCTATTGAAGGTGTTGAGAAGCTCGTACAGTTCATGAAGGACTTTGAAGAAAAGAATGCATAAAGCATTACATTTTTATAATTAAATATAACGATAGAAGGAAAAAACAATGTATAAGATTCATAATTTAAATCCAATAGCAAAATGTGGTACTGACCTTTTCAGTGCTGACTATGAGTTAACAGATAACATAAATGAGGCTGATGCAGTTCTTGTAAGAAGTGCATCAATGCATGAGATAGAAGCTCCTGAGAAGCTTATCGCAGTTGCTCGTGCAGGCGCAGGTGTAAACAATATTCCTCTTGATGATTATGCTGAGAAGGGTATCGTAGTATTCAATACACCGGGCGCAAATGCAAATGGTGTTAAGGAACTTGTTATAGCAGGACTTCTTCTTGGATCCAGAGATATTGTAGCAGGTGCTAACTGGGTTATAGAGGATAAGGATGACGAGAATATAGCTAAGACTGCTGAGAAGCAGAAGAAGCTTTATGCAGGTAATGAGATTCAGGGCAAGAAGCTCGGTGTTATCGGCCTTGGTGCTATAGGATGCAGAGTTGCAAATGCAGCTATACATCTTGGTATGGATGTATGGGGATATGATCCATATGTTTCAGTTGATGCTGCTTGGAATCTTTCAAAGTCAGTAAAGCATATTACAAATGTAAATGATATATATGCTAACTGCGATTACATAACAATACATGTTCCGCTTATGGATGCTACAAAGGGTATGATAAGCAAGGAAGCCATCGATCAGATGAAGGATGGAGTTGTTATCCTTAATTATGCAAGAGATATTCTTGTAGACGAGGAAGCAGTTCTTGCAGCTATTGATGCTGGTAAGGTTCACAGATATGTAACTGACTTCGCTAACCCTACAGTTGTAGGACATGAGGGCGTTATCTGTACACCTCACCTTGGTGCTTCTACAGCAGAGTCAGAAGATAACTGTGCAATCATGGCTGTAAATGAGATCAGAGATTTCATAGAGAATGGTAATGTTATCAACTCAGTTAATTATCCAAGAGTAGATGCCGGTGTTCCATCATCTGCAGGACGTATAACAGTTTGCCATAAGAATATTCCTAACATGCTCACACAGTTCACAGGACTTTTTGCAAAGAACGGTGTTAACGTACCTGATATGGTAAGTAAGTCACGTGGAGATTATGCTTATACAATTCTTGATGTTGATACGGCTGATGCAGCTAATATGGTTGATGAGCTTTCAGCAATTGAAGGAGTTATTAAAGTAAGAGTTATCAAATAATCAGGATGCGAAGTTTCCTTTTATTCGTAAAATGATTCGCATATGATGTCAGGGACGGGTTATAGAATCATATAGCGGAGGTAAAAGACATGAGTGATAAATTAAGAGTTGGAATTCTTGGCGCAACGGGTATGGTAGGTCAGCGTTTTATAACAATACTTGCTGATCATCCTTGGTTCGAGGTTGTAACTGTTGCAGCAAGCCCAAGAAGTGAAGGAAAGAAGTACAGTGAAGCTGTTGAAGGAAGATGGAAGATGGATGTTCCTGTTCCTGACGCAGTTAAGGATCTTGTACTTTATAATGTAAATGATGTTGAGAAAGTTGCTTCAACTGTAGATTTCGTATTCAGTGCAGTTGATATGTCCAAGGATGAGATAAAGGCTATAGAAGAGGCTTATGCAAAGACAGAAACTCCTGTAGTATCAAATAACTCAGCTCACAGATGGACTCCTGATGTTCCTATGGTAGTTCCGGAACTTAATCCTGAGCATTACGAAGTTATTAAGTATCAGAAGGAAAGACTTGGTACACAGCGTGGATTTATAGCAGTTAAGCCTAACTGTTCTATACAGAGCTATGCACCTGCACTTTTCGCACTTAAGGAATTTGGTCCTAAGGAAGTAGTTGTTTCTACTTACCAGGCAATTTCCGGTGCCGGAAAGACTTTCAAGGACTGGCCTGAGATGGTCGGCAATATCATTCCTTACATTGGTGGTGAGGAAGAAAAGTCAGAGCAGGAGCCACTCCGTATCTGGGGCAAGGTTGAGGACGGCGTTATAAAGAAATGTGAAGACGGTCCTAAGATAACAAGTCAGTGTATCAGAGTTCCGGTACTTAACGGACATACAGCAACTGTATTTGTTAACTTCGAAAAGAAGCCTACTAAGGAAGAGATTATAGACAGATGGGTTAACTTCAAGGGTGAGCCTCAGGAGCTCAATCTTCCAAATGCTCCTAAGCAGTTTATTCAGTATCTTGAAGATGACAACCGTCCACAGGTTTCTCTTGATGTAGACTTTGAAAATGGAATGGGTGTTTCCATGGGAAGACTTCGTGAAGATACACTTTTTGACTATAAATTCGTCGGTCTTTCACACAATACACTCCGTGGCGCAGCAGGTGGAGCTGTTCTTTCAGCAGAACTCCTTTATGCTAAGGGATATATTACAAAAAAATAAAAAAACAGTTTATTTTTATATAAATTATTGATAATATATAAAAGTAATTTTTTTAGGAGGTAACAGTGGTATGAAGAAACTTATTTTAGTTACTTCTCCACCGGCTTGTGGAAAAACATTCATATCCAAGAAACTCGCAAAAGCACTTACAAATTGCGTTTATCTTGATAAAGATACACTTATTGTTTTATCAAAGCAGATTTTCAAAGTAGCAGGCGAAGAGTATAACCGTTCTTCTGATTTCTTCCAGAGAGAGATCAGAGATTATGAGTATTATGCTATTCTCGACCTTGCATTTGATGCACTTGATTATAATGATACAGTACTTATTAACGCTCCATTTACGGATGAAATAAGAGATGATGATTATCTTGATCGTCTTCGTGAAAAGCTTAGAGAAAAGGGCGCTGAGCTCTGTGTTGTTTGGGTTCATGCAGATGTTGAGGTTGCTCATCAGAGAATGATAAGCAGAAATTCTGACAGAGATGTATGGAAGCTTGAGCATTGGGATGAGTATGTTGCTACTCAGAACTTCAATAAGCCTGGTAATATTCCTGAGCTCTTTGTATTTGATAATACTAACGAGGAATCCTTCAAGAAGTCACTTCTTGATGCTGTTAAGTACATAAGATCATAAATAACTTAAGGCTGTACGGGTGACCTTTTGTATTGTCACAAGTCCAGCCTTTTTTCACTTTTTATTATGGAGATAAAGCATTGGCAAAAGTACGTACATTTGCAGCTGTAAGACCAAGAACTGATCTTGTTAATGAGATAGCTGCTTTACCATATGATGTTTACAGCAGGGCTGAGGCATATGAAAAGGTCAAAGGAGATAACTATTCATTTCTCCGTATAGACAGGCCTGAAACACAGTTTCCACCTGAATATGATATGTATTCTGAAGAAGTATATGCTAAGGGACGTGATATGCTTCTTGGTATGATAGATAAGGGTGAATTTGTAAGAGAAGATAAGCCTTGTTATTACATTTATGAGCTTATCATGGATGGAAGACACCAGACAGGTATCGTTGCGGCTTCTTCCATAGATGACTATGTAAACGGAGTCATAAAGAAACACGAGAACACCCGTGCTGAGAAGGAGAAGGACAGGATTAATCATGTCTATACTCTTTCTGCTCAGACTGGACCTATATTCCTTGCATACAGGGATTCAGCAACTATAAATGATATCGTAAACAAGAAGAAGCAGGAGGATGCTCTCTACAGCTTTACTGCTGATGACGGAATAACACATAATGTCTGGGTTATTGATGATGAAGACAGTATTGAAAATCTAAGGAATGCATTTGATTCAATCAATGATATTTACATAGCTGACGGACATCACAGAGCTGCTTCAGCTGTTAAAGTAGGGCTTAAGAAAAGAGAAGAGAATCCGGGATTTAACGGAGATGAAGAGTTTAATTTCTTCCTTTCAGTTCTGTTCCCTGAGTCAGAGCTTGCCATACTTCCGTACAACAGAGTAGTAAGAAACTATGGCGGCTTTGAGACACTTTCTGATTTTATGAATGCTCTTTCAGATATCTGTGAGATAACTCCTGTTGATGAGCCATTCCAGCCTGTTAATAAGGGTGAATTCGGTCTCTTTGCAGAAGGCAGCTGGTATAAGCTTACTATTTTTGATAAATACAGGAACGAAGATCCTGTTGAAGGACTTGATGTATCACTTCTTCAGACTTATATACTTAAGCCGCTTCTTGGTATAGATGATCCAAGAACCAGCAGCGATATAGATTTTGTCGGCGGTATCAGGGGACTTTCAGAGCTTGAAAGAAGATGCAATACAGATATGAAGCTGGCGTTCTCAATGTATCCTACTTCCATAGGAGAGCTTTTTGATGTTGCTGATGCAGGGCTTCTCATGCCACCTAAATCAACATGGTTTGAGCCTAAGCTTCGTTCGGGAATATTCATACATGAGATATAAGAGATTTCACGGAATATAAGAGGTTATAAATTTAAAGGAGAAGGAATATATATGAAGAGAGAGAGGAAAGCGGTATTTGCCATTAACTGGATGGAAGTTGAGGCGCTTACCCAGGCACGACATGATAATCCACATCATATACTCGGAATTCACGAATGCATTGATGATGTTTATGTCAATGTTTATATTCCTGATGCTAAGGTTGTCAAGATCAAGGACCTTACCGGAAATAAGCTGTATAATCTTGTTTCTGACAGGGTGCCGGGTTTCTTTTCTATATGTATAAAGGATAAGAAAGAATTTGAATATGAAGTAAGAGCAAAGATGAATGACGGAAAGGAACGCCGTTTCATCGATCCATATACATTTGAGCCGGTTATCGATCCGATAGACATAAGCAAATTTAATGAAGGTATACATTACGAGATATATAAGAAACTCGGATCTCATACCATGACTGTTGACGGTGTAGAAGGTACACTTTTTGCTGTATGGGCACCGAATGCTGACAGAGTATCTGTTGTTGGTAATTTCAACGGATGGGATGGCAGGGTTCATCCAATGAGAAAGCTTGATTATTCAGGTATATTTGAACTCTTTATTCCGGGAGATCTAAGCGAAGAGATATATAAATACGAGATAAGGTCAAAAAGTGGTGAAGTATTCATGAAGAGCGATCCTTATGGATTCTCATCCGAAGTAAGACCTGCAAATGCTACACGTGTTGTCAGCCTTGATCATACATGGAAGGACAGCGCATGGATAAAGAACAGAGATGAAAGTGAAGCTTCTGTCGCAAGTAAGCCTATGAACATATATGAGGTTCACCTCGGTTCATGGAAGAGACCTGAAGATGGAAGAGAGTTCTATAATTATAAAGAGATAGCTCCAAGACTCAGTGCATATATGAAAGAGGCAGGCTATAACTATGTTGAACTTATGCCTATCATGGAGCATCCTTATGATCCTTCATGGGGTTATCAGGTGACAGGTTATTATGCACCTACTTCTCGATATGGTAAGCCATCAGACTTTATGGCATTTGTTGATCATATGCACAGCGAGGGTATAGGCGTTATCATAGACTGGGTTCCTGCGCATTTCCCTAAGGATGAACATGGTCTCGGAAGATTCGATGGTACTGATCTGTATGAAAGCAGTGACCCTCTCAGAAGAGAACATCCTCACTGGGGCACTTTAATATTTGATTACAGCAAGAATGAAGTTCGTAACTTCCTTGTTGCAAATGCTCTGTACTGGGCTGATATGTACCATGTTGACGGTATACGTATGGATGCGGTTGCTTCTATGCTTTATCTTGACTATGGCCGTCAGGGTGGTGAGTGGCGTCCGAACGAATTCGGTGGAAACGAGAACCTTGAAGCAATTGCATTTATCAAGGAACTCAACACAGTTATGAAAGAGAAGTTCCCTGGCGTACTTATGATAGCTGAGGAATCTACAGCATGGCCGATGCTCACACATTCAGTTAAGGATGGCGGACTTGGATTTGATCTTAAGTGGAATATGGGATGGATGAATGATTTCCTTTCCTACATGAAGCTCGATCCATTATACAGAAAATACAATCATAACGACCTTACATTCAGTATGGTCTATGCATACAGTGAAAACTTTGTTCTTGTACTGTCTCATGATGAGGTTGTTCATGAGAAGTGCTCCATGATCGGTAAGATGCCTGGAGGATATGAAGACAAGTTTTCCAATCTCAGAACAGCTTATGGTTTCATGATGACACATCCGGGCAAGAAGCTCCTTTTCATGGGACAGGAATTTGCTGTTATGAAGGAGTTTAACGAGTCATCAGAGCTTGACTGGTCCCTGTTTGAATTTGATGCACACAGCTTCCTGTTTGACTATGTAAAGGACCTTAATAAGCTTTATATGACAGAGCCTGCACTTTCAGAGCTTGATACGGATCCATCAGGTTTTAAATGGATCGCTATGAATTCTGCAAATGAAAGTATCATAAGCTTCGAAAGAAGAGGCAAATCAGAAGAAGATACACTTCTTATAGTATGTAATTTCACACCTATAGTTCATAAGAATTATAAGCTTGCAGTTCCTACAGCAGGAAAATGGAAGGAAATCTTCTCAAGTGACAATCCTAAATACGGCGGTGATGGCAATAACAACAAGGTTGTTAAGCAGTCAAAGGCAGGAAAGGTTGATGACAGAAAGAATTATGTATCAATCACAGTTCCGGGTCTTTCAATCTCCGTATTCAAAAAGAGATAATTATTATTTATTAAGATAAAGAGGTGACTTAAGGTGTCTAAGATTGACATTATTTCCGGCTTCCTTGGAGCAGGAAAGACAACACTTATCAAGAAACTCATCAAGGAATCATTTAAGGATGAGCAGGTTGTTCTCATAGAGAACGAATTTGGTGAGATAGGAATAGACGGAGGCTTCCTTAAGGAGGCAGGAGTCAATATTACTGAAATGAATTCAGGATGTATATGCTGCTCACTTGTCGGCGACTTCGGAGTTGCTCTGAAACAGGTTGTTGAACAGTATAAGCCTGACAGAGTTATTATTGAGCCATCAGGAGTAGGTAAGCTTTCTGATGTTATCAAAGCCATAGAAAAGGCCGGTCAGGATGTTGACATCGCTCTTAACAGTGCAACTACAGTAGTTGATGTTAAGAAGGCAAAGATGTATATCAAGAACTTCGGTGAATTCTTCCTGAATCAGATTGAAGCTGCAGGTACAGTTGTTCTCAGCCGTACTCAGGATGTTACAGAAGATAAGATACTCGAGGCTGTTGCTCTTATCAAAGAGCATAATGCTGATGTAAGAATCATAACTACACCATGGGATGATATCTCAGGAGATGTTATTCTCGATGCTATAGAGCATTCTTCTAAGATTGAAGATATCATGAAGAATTTCAAATATGATCCTGAGGTAGATGATGAGCATCATCATCACCATCATCACGATCACGATGAGCATGAACACCATCATGACCATGATGAGCATGAACACCATCACGATCATGACGAGCACGAGCATCATCACCATGACCACGATGAACATGAGCATCATCACCATGACCATGACGAGCACGAGCATCATCACCATGACCATGACGAGCATGATCATCATCACCATGACCACGATGAACATGAACATCATCATGAATATGATGAGAACGGCGTATGTTCATGTGGACATCATCACCATCATCACGATGCAGATGAAGTATTTACAAGCTGGGGTAAGGAAACTGCTGTTAAGTATGATGAAGCAGACCTTCGTCCTATACTTGATAAGCTGTCAGATATGGACAGCAATGAATTCGGTATTATTCTCAGAGCAAAAGGTATCGTACCTGATAAGAATGGTTCATGGCTTGAATTTGACCTTGTACCGGGTGAATATGAGCTGAGAAAAGGTTCTCCTGATTATACCGGAAAACTCTGCGTTATAGGCAGTCAGCTTAAAGAAGACGGTCTTGCAGAACTCTTTGGAATATAAGGCGAGGTGATTTCTCATGAATAAAGAGATACCTGTATATGTCTTTATGGGCTTCCTTGAAAGCGGTAAGACTACATTTGCCAAGGAAACTCTTATAGACAGAGGGTTTAATGAAGGCAAATCAACACTTCTTCTGGTCGCTGAAGAAGGCGAAGTTGAATATGATACAGCGTTACTTGAAAAGAATAATATTCATCTGGAGCTTATAGATGATACAAATCTTACTGACGAGCATCTTCTGGAGCTTGGAAGTAAGTATAAGCCTGAACTTGTACTGATCGAGTACAACGGTATGTGGGAGCTTGATAAGATTTTCAATGTACGTGTTCCTAAGGGATGGACTGTTGTTCAGGTTCTTTCTTTTGTAAATGCCGAAACATTTGACGTATATGTAAACAACATGAAGAAAATCATGATGGATCAGCTCAGAAATGCTGATATGATCATCTTCAACAGATGTAACGAGAATACAAAGAAATCAGAGTACAGAAAGAGTCTCAGGGCTGTAAACAGACGTGCTCAGATAATATTTGAGAATGCTGACGGCAGTGTAGATAACGGAAGTGATGAAGAACTTGTGCTTCCATATGATATCACGCAGGATGAGATAGTACTTGAGGATGAGGACTTCGGACTTTTCTATATAGATGCTGCAGATGCTCCTGATAAGTATCTTGGTAAGCATATCAAATTCAAGGCTCAGGTTCATAAGCCATCCAATTACGGAAAGAATGAATTCGTTCCGGGCAGATTTGCCATGACTTGCTGTGCTGCAGATATAGCCTTCGTAGGCTTCAAGTGTTACTACGGCGGAACAAAGAATCTTATAGACAGAGACTGGGTAATAGTTAAAGGTAAGATAGACAAGGAATTCTATAAGGAATTCGAAGGTGAAGGACCGGTAATATTTGCTGACGAGGTTGTAAAGACCAGTCCTGCAGAAGATGAACTTGTTTATTTCAATTATTAGAAAACAGTTTATTAAAATACTCAGAAATATAATAATAAGCATCTGAATCGTTTGGTTCAGATGCTTATTTGCTTGATAATGCTAAATGAGATATTTTATTCAAATACAACTTTATTCTTGCCGGTCTGCTTTCCTTTATACATCCTTGAATCAGCCAGCTCATACATTGACTCTTTGTCCATTCCCTTTTGGGCTGCTGCAACACCAATGGTAATAGTGCAGTGAATATCTGCTTCTTCAAGATTGAAGACATGTGCCTCAACTGCACTTTTGATTCTGTATGCAACCAGTGATGCTTCTTTGGTGGAAGCGTTCATGAGGATTATAAGGAATTCCTCACCTCCCCATCTGCAAAGGAAATCACCCGGCCTTGTACATTCTTTTATGATGTTTGATACATCGACAAGTACTTTGTCACCTTCGTCATGTCCGTAGGTATCATTTACTTTCTTGAAATCGTCTATATCACACATCAGTATCGAGAAGTGTGTGTTGTTCATATCATACAGATGAAGCTTTTTGTCCATTTCTATATCAAGAAGTCGTCTGTTGTTAAGTCCTGTAAGTGGGTCATGACTTGCTTCGTCATTCAGAAGATCATTCTCATTGCTTATTACGCCGATATAGTTATAGAGAATCGTGATTACGATGATGCACATGATTATCAGAAGAATGAAGATAAGAAATGAATTGATCACGTGAATCACATCAGCTTCTTCGTCTGTAAGTATGTCAGTATATACTGCTTTCTCAGAATCCGTTAGGTTGTAGAAGTAGTTATAGGCAATGGCTGCTATAAGTGAAGCAAGAGTACCTTTTTCAATAATTCTTTTAGTCCTGGCGAAATAAAAACAGAAGAAGCTTAGAGGAACTAACGGAATTAAATATAGATAAAATCCAAGCGAAACAGGGAAAAGCAGTGACACGATATATGAATGAGCTATTATCTCAAACTCAGTCAATACGAATAACAGTGTGTAGTTTTTGGACTTGATAAGCCAGAAGCCGAACAAATAAAAAACTATGCTTCCGATATTAAAGTATCCTAAGATCTTAGCACCGGAAACAAAGGAGAATGCGGCAATCGCCAGATGGATTGTCAGACATACGATGTTTACGAATTTAAAGAAAAAATCAACATATTTATGATCGTTCAGATCAATATGCTCTATGCTGTCAAATAGTCTTCTCATACATCCCCCAAATGTATTTTTAACCCCTGTGCTTATTATAAGATATATTTACATAATCTGCAATAAGACTTGATTATTCGTTTAAACTATCTGTTTCAATTTAAAATGTGAACAAATTGGCGCAACAAACGCTAGCTTTTTACATAGTTTGTTAACTTGAATCCAATTAATGCGATTGCTAAGATTTATATATCATTTTGAGAAGGATTTAGTGTAAAGGAGAATGGTATTTTGTATGGAAGAGTGTATTCCGGAAAAGTATGTGGGATAAGTGGGAATCTGATATCTGTTGAAACTGATATATCACCGGGACTTCCCGGAATATGTATGGTAGGATATCTTGCGTCCTCAGTAAAAGAAGCAGGTGAACGAGTAAAGACGGCTCTAAAGAATTGTGGTGTAGATATTCCTTCAAGACGTGTCACCATCAATCTGTATCCGGCGAATATCAGGAAAGAGGGCACTAATTATGATCTCGCTATAGCAGTTTCCATCATGCTCAGTATGGGGGCATTGGATGTAAACATTGATCCAAGTGATACGTTGATACTTGGAGAACTGTCTTTGGACGGAAGAGTACATCCAGTAAATGGAGTGCTTCCGATAGTGCACTATGCAGCTGCAAACGGTATCCAAAAAGTAATTCTCCCTATAGAAAATATGAAGGAAGCTTCTTTTGTATCGGAAATACAGATTATCGGGGTTGGAAGTCTATATGATGCAGCTGATGCTGTCAGATACATTTCAGATGTTAAATCCATAGGGAACAGAATTATAGAGTTATCAGATGGAAAAGTGTCTGAGGTAGAAATCAGGAAGGATGAACGCCCTTCTGTAATAAAAAATGATCTTTCAGATATAATCGGACAGGATTATATGAAGAGAGGACTCATAGTTGCTGTTGCGGGAATGCATCATCTTTTACTGTCAGGAGCCGCCGGTGCGGGAAAATCAATGACAGCAAAGTCTATTCCATATATAATGCCTGAACTCAGCCTCGATGAGAAGATAGAAGTCACAAAGATATACAGCGTAGCAGGTTATCTAAGGGACAATGATTCCATTATAGAGGAACGTCCATTCAGAAGCCCGCATTCATCAGTTACTGAAACGGCATTTATCGGAGGCGGTCACTATCCTAAGCCGGGAGAAGTGACTCTTGCAAACAGGGGTGTACTCTTTCTGGACGAATTCCCTGAGTTTAAGCGTTCTGTTATAGAAGCATTGCGCCAGCCTATGGAGGATAGATGTGTGACTGTTTCCAGACAGAGCGAAAGTATAACATATCCGGCCAATTTTATGCTGGTAGCTGCTCGAAATAACTGTCCCTGCGGAGCGTATCCTGATCTTACGGTCTGCCATTGTAAACCTTCTGAAATAGACAGATACAGAAATAAGATCAGTCACCCTATCATGGACAGGATAGATATTTCAATTGAAGTAAAGCCTGTTGAAAAAGATAAACTGATTGAACGTAAAAAAGGAATAACGACCCTTGAGGCCAGGAATATCATTTCTGATGCTATGGCAAGACAAAGGAAGAGATATGAGGGCACTGAGTATAAGTTTAATTCGGAGGTTCCTCAAAACAAAATCTCAGAGTATATGGGTTTGAAAACAGGAACAGAGAATATGCTTATTTCTTACATGAAAGAGCATAATCTTTCGGTCAGAAGCTATTTTAAGATAATCAGACTGGCCAGGACTGTTGCGGATGTAAATGATCATGATGACATTACTGAGGATGATATATATGAAGCTATATTTTATAAAAACAATTATAAGGAGGACGGATGCCTTTGAGGGATGAAGACGTACTGTGCTGGATGTCAAAGAACAGCCTTATCGGACCTGAAAAGATCTGTAAGATCATGAGCCTGGTTAAAAGCCCGATGGATATCGTTTCATTTTCTTACGAGGAAAAAGCTGAGCTTTTCGGCGAAAGGGTTGCAGCAGAATTCGAGAAAGAGATAGAGGATTTCAGTGCTTCAGAATATAGGAACGAACTTCTTGAAAAGAATATTGATCTTATAACAATATATGACAGCAGATATCCTGAACTTCTGAAGGAGATACATGACCCGCCATATGTTTTGTATTTTCGCGGAAATATTGATTTACTGAAAAATGGACCGATAATCGGAGTTGTAGGTTCAAGGACTCCGAGTGTCTACGGGAGAGAATATGCTGAGTATTTTTGCCGGGAATTGGTTAAGGAAGGAATCACTATAGCATCCGGGATGGCAAGAGGAATAGATTCGGTTGCTCATATAGAGACTCTGAAGTCCGGAGGAAATACAGTCGCTGTACTGGGGTGTGGGGTGAATATATGCTATCCGGAACGAAACTTTAAGCTTTACGAGGAAATGGGCGAAAAGATGCTTATCATTTCGGAGCAGCCACCTGATACTCCGCCTTTTATATATAATTTCCCACTAAGAAATAGAATTATAAGTGGAATATCCAAAGGGATTCTGGTTATCGAGGCAAGGGAGAAGTCCGGTACGCTTATTACGGCTGATGCGGCACTGGAACAGAATCGGTACATTTATGCAATCCCGGGAAGACTCAGTGATCCTATGTCGAGAGGTACAAATATGCTTATATCGGAGGGAAGAGCAGCTCTTGCGTTGTCTCCGGATATAATACTTTATGATGTATTAGGAAAGGTAAAAGGGAAAAAGAAAAGCAGAACTAAAACTCTAAATCTGACTGAACTTGAAAAAAGGATTCTGTCACATATTTCTACTGAGCCGGTCTTTGCTCCGGACCTTTCAGAGACTCTTGAAATCAGGATGGGAGAGCTGCTCAGTATACTTATAAAACTGGAAAAAATGGGGGTAATAAAACAGATTGAAAGAGGATATTATATACAAGTGGGCTTGCATCCGTAAAAAAATTGGTGTATATTCCTAAACAGTGTGTTTGGAAGAAATACAAATTTTGTTACCAGGAAGTGTAGAAAAATGTCAAATAATCTTGTGATAGTTGAGTCACCTGCAAAGGCAAAGACTATTAAAAAGTATCTGGGTAAGAACTATGAAGTTATAGCTTCACAGGGACATGTAAGAGATCTTCCCAAGAGTAAGATGGGTGTAGATATAGAGAATGATTATGAACCACAGTATATAACCATCAGAGGAAAGGGAGATCTTGTTGCTTCTCTCAAGAAGGCAGCAAAGAAGGCAGATATGGTTTATCTTGCAACCGACCCTGACCGTGAGGGAGAGGCTATATCATATCATCTTGCCATAGCACTTAAGCTTGAAGAAGGTAAGTTTAAGAGAATTACATTTAATGAGATAACCAAGAAAGCAGTTAAAGAGTCTATAAAGAATGCAAGACCTATAGATATGGATCTTGTAAATGCTCAGCAGGCACGAAGAGTTTTGGACAGGCTTGTTGGATATGAGATAAGCCCGCTTCTTTGGGATAAGGTTAAGAGGGGACTTTCAGCAGGACGTGTACAGTCAGCTACTCTTAAGATGATCGTTGACAGAGAAGAAGAAATATCAAGGTTTGTACCTCGTGAGTATTGGACCCTTGATATAGATCTTACAGATGAAAGTGGAAAGAAGAAAGGTACATTCCATTATTCAGAGGAGCTTCCTGACGAAGAGTCAACAGATAAAGTTATAAATGGAACGAATACAGATGGTCTTAAGGTTTCAGATGTAAAGGAGACCAGCAGGACCAGAAAGGCTCCGCTTCCATTTACAACAAGTACAATGCAGCAGACCGCTTCAAGAAAGCTCAATTTCACAACTGCGAAGGTTATGCGTATCGCTCAGGCACTTTATGAAAGCGGATATATAACCTATCTGAGAACTGATTCAACCCGTATTTCCGATGAGGCTGATGCGGCTGCAAAGGCTTATATAAAAGAAAAGTATGGCGAGGAGTTTGTTGCTGAAAAGGAAGCAGCAGCTTCAAATGGCAAAAAGATACAGGATGCACATGAGGCTATCAGACCTACTGATGTTGAAGAAACACCTGAGAAGCTTAAGGCTAAGCTTTCAAGAGATGAGTTCAGACTTTATCAGCTTATATATACAAGATTTCTGGCAAGCAGAATGAAGGGTGCAAAATTCCTTAATGTTCAGGTTACAGTTTCTGATGGTAAGGAGAACTTTAAAGCAACCACATCAAAGATTGTCTTCAAGGGATATCTTTCTGTATATAATGCTGATGATAATGAAAATGAAGAGAAGAATGCACTTGCAGAGAAACTTGCTAAGGGAGATAAACTCAAGTTCGTTTCATTTGATAAGAAGCAGCACTTCACAGCTCCGCCGGCACACTTTACCGAGGCACTTCTCGTAAAGACTATGGAAGAGAATGGAATAGGAAGACCTTCAACCTATGCTCCGACCATATCAACTCTTCAGGGAAGAAGATATGTTATCAAGGAAGATAAGAATCTTTATATAACAGATCTCGGAGAAGCTGTTAACGGTATAATGGAAAAAGCTTTCCCAGAGATCATAGATGTTGAATTCACTGCCAATATGGAAATGCTTCTGGACAGCATCGGTGACGGGGATATAGAGTGGAAGACAGTTATAAGAAACTTCTATCCGGATCTTGAGAACCAGGTACAGAAAGCCGGAAAGGTTCTTGAAAATGTAAAGATAGCCGATGAGGTTTCAGATACTGAATGTGAAGAGTGCGGACGTATGATGGTCATCAAATATGGACCACACGGTAAGTTCCTTGCGTGCCCGGGATTCCCTGAATGCAGGAATACAAAGCCGTACTTCGAAAAAATCGGTGTAGATTGTCCGAAATGCGGTCAGGATATTGTAGTCAAGAAGACTAAAAAGGGCAGAAGATTCTACGGATGTATATCGCAGGAATGCGATTATATGTCTTGGCAGAAGCCTAAAAACGAGTAGGGAAACCTACTCGTTTCTATTGTTTTAATAAAATAACTATGCTATATTATTACAGTAGGAAACTGTGTTTCCTGCTATATTATGTATTAATTGATAATGGGGTAATGGGGTTTGAGCGACATACTGCTGGAAAATACAAGAAAGATACATAATCTTATACATAACAGTCTCTCACGTCTGCTTATATTCAGTGATATATGTAAATGCGTGGGAGATATTCTTCATGCCAATGTTTTAGTTGTAAGTCAGAAGGGAAAAGTGCTTGGTAACTATAAGTATGATAGTATTCCATGCTTTGAAGGTCTTACATCGCTTAACATTGGTGATTTTATTGATAAGGGTATAAATGAAGAACTTCTTAAGATAGAATCGAATTCAGTTGATGCTGTTATAACAGGATTTTCTTCTATTGTCATGCCTATAGATTTAAGCGGTATGAGAGCAGGAACTTCCATCATATACAGAAGTGACAAGCCGTTTGAAGTTGATGATATCGTCCTTTCTGAGTATATGAGTACTGTTATAGACCTTGAGATGACAAGGGCTATACATAAAGAACAGGAAAATGAAAGGATACTTGGCGCAGCGACTCTGTCTGCCTGTGATATGCTTTCTGTATCAGAAAAAGAAGCTATAAGACTCGTTATGGCGGAGCTTCCTGATGATGAAGGAATAATAGTTGCAAGTAAGATATCAGGACAGCACGGTCTGACGAGATCCATTATAGTAAATGCTATCAAGAAGCTTAAAGGCGCAGGGGTGCTTGATTCCAAATCCCTGGGTATGAAAGGAACTTACGTTAAGTTCTATAATAAGACACTGGTTAATGAAACCCTTGAAAAGGTTGCCGAATAGTGACTGAGGTGGTGTCAGTATGAATCAACAAGAATTATTGGAAATGTTTCTTGATGAGTCCGGTGAGCATCTTGAGAATCTGAATGAGAGGGTTCTTGTGCTTGAAAAGACTCCTGATGATCAGGAAACCATAAATGAGATTTTCCGTGCAGCGCATTCTCTCAAAGGTACATCAGGGAGCTTGGGCTTTGTCAGACTGCAAAGACTTACTCATGATATGGAAAGTGTGTTCTCGCTTGTAAGAGAAGGTACACTTACAGTTGATTCAGATCTTGTGGATCTTCTTTTCAAGTGTCTTGACGCTATTCAGGATTATCTTGGAAATATCAGTAATTCAGCTGACGAAGGTACAGATGACAATCAGGAACTTCTGGACAAGCTCGGTAAATATCTGGGCGGTAACGCCGGTTCTGACAAAGAAGCACCCAAAAAGAAAGCTACGAAGAAGGAAGATTCAAAGAAAGACAGTAAATCTAAAAAAGAATCAACTACAGCTAAAAGTGAATCGAATTCTCAGGATGAATCGTCAGGGACTGAATCTCACAGAGATATAGTTCTGCGTATGACTCAGTTTGAGATTGATGCAATAAAGGAAGCAGAAGCAGAAGGTCAGAATTGTATATTAATTTCTGTTACCATTGACAGTGGATGCCTTCTTAAGAGTGTAAGAGCTTTTATGGTATTCAAGAAGCTCGAAGGAAAAGCTGAGATAATTAAGCTTTCACCTTCAGCTCAGGATATTGAAGATGAGAAGTTTGATTTTGATTTTTCAATGATCATACTTACTGCACTTACAAAAGAAGATGTTGAGAAACGCCTTTCAAGGATTGCTGAGATGGAAAAGCTTGAAGTCACAGTCCTTAAAGGTGAAGAATTAAAAGAATACAAAGAAGAAACTGAGGAGAAGAAGGAAACTCCTGACGCTCCTGTAGCAAAACCTACTAAGCCCGGTCCTGTGGATGATAATGCAGCTAAAGTTAAAAAGAAGACAGTTGCAAACCATTCTGTAAGGGTGGATATTGAAAAACTTGATAATCTTATGAATCTTGTCAGTGAGCTTATCATTGCCAAGAATACTATCATAGCCGGTTCAAAAGTTATCTCTGAAAATGTAAAGGACAGTGCACGTGTCAAGAATTATAAGCAGGATATGGATTATCTTGACAGAATCACATCCAATCTTCATGAATCTGTCATGAGGGTAAGGATGGTTCCTATTGACAGTGTCCTGAGCCGTTTCCACAGAATGGTAAGAGACCTTGCCAAGAAGCTTGATAAAGAGATAGAACTTCATATCTCTGGTGAGGATACGGAGCTTGATCGTACAGTTATAGATGAGATTGGCGATCCTATCATGCATATGATCAGGAATTCTGCAGATCACGGACTTGAAGATGCTGAAACCAGAGTTAAACTTGGTAAAGATCCGGTTGGAAATATCTGGATAGATGCCAGTCAGGTTGGAGATAACGTTATAATACGTGTTTCTGATGACGGTGGCGGTATAGATACTGAGAAGGTTCTTGCAAAAGCACTTAAGAGTGGCAGTGTTACACCTGAAGAAGCCAAGGTAATGTCACAGGATGATATTATAGGACTTCTGTTCAGACCTTCGTTCTCAACTGCAGAGAAGGTTTCTGATGTTTCAGGTAGAGGAGTTGGCCTTGATGTAGTAAAGAACAAGATAGAAGGCCTTGGAGGAGACGTTACTGTTGAATCCGAACTTGGTAAAGGCAGTGCATTTATCATAAGGCTTCCGCTTACACTTGCTATCATTAAAGCTCTCATGGTCAATATAGCAGGAGAAGCCTACGCGATTCCAACAAGTACTATTTCGATTGTAGAAATAGTTAAGTATAAGGATGTTAACTATATTCAGGATAAGCCATTTATAGATCTGAGAGGTGAAGTTATTCCGCTTATATTCATGAAGGAATACTTCAGACTCAGTGATATATCATATAATGACGATGACGAGATTATTGTTGCAATAGTCAGAAAGAACAAAAAGGCATGTGGTATAGTTATTGATGGATATATAGGTCAGCAGGAAATTGTAATCAAGCCTATAGGAGATTACATTGACGCACCGAAGATTATAAGCGGTTCTACTATACTCGGAAATGGAAATGTAGCGCTTATTCTTGATCCAAATGCATTGTTCTGATTTAGGGAGAAATATTATGGGCGATTCAGGGGATTATCGTATAATATCTCTTAATCTTGGAAGAGAATACTATGGTATAGATCTTTTCGATATCATAAGTATCATAAGATATACAAATATCACTCCGGTGCCTCTTACGAATGATATATTCATTGGTGTTATAAATGTCAGAGGTCTTATTATTCCGGTTGTAAGTCTCAGAAGATTTCTGGGATTTGAAGATGCGCCTTATGACGATGAAACCAGAATAGTAATAGTTCAGGATGAGGATAAACAGGAAATAGCTTTTCTGGCAGACAGAGTGAATGATGTTGTCAGCGTAGAACATGACAGGTATTCTGATGAAGTTTCTGATACTATCGAAAACAGAAAGTTTATCAAGGGAATACTCAGAACAGATGACAATCTTATCAGCATTCTGGATCTAAATGCTGTTTTCGAATTCATTGGAGCTATAAAGGAGAGAAGAGATGTCTGAAACCATAAATGTGGGGATTTCAGAGTTCAGGATCTGCACGGCTCCGGATAAAATTATGACCGTTGCACTTGGTTCCTGTATAGGCCTTGTGCTTTACAGTTATTTTTCGAACACTTGTGGTATGATACATATAATGATGCCGAATAATCCGGGAGAAGATAAGAATATTTTTAAATATGCTGATTCCGGAATAAAAAACATGATTGATGAACTTTCAAAACATGGAGTTCGCCGTGCAACGCTTAAGGCAAAAATGTGTGGCGGTGCTAGGATGTTTGAAACAACAAATGACAGGATGGCAATAGGCGACAGAAATATTGAGGCTGTTAAGAAGAATCTTGAAAAATACAGAATAGAGATAATAGCATCCGATGTTGGCGGAAGCAAAAGCCGGACCGTTACATTTGATCCTTCTACCAAGGATATGACTGTGAAAATCCCTGGAATGAATACATATATTATTTAATACTTAAGGAGATATATTATGACTGTAGTAGCTTTAATAATTTCAATAATTCTTGCAATCATCTGTATTGTAGCAAGTTATCTGCTTACAGACAGTTTTCCTGAAACTGCTGATGATGAAGAGGGTGCTGCTGCTGAAAAGGCAGAAGAGATTGATAAAAATGTTCCTTTGACGACGGGCGTTCCTAAAGAATTGTCCAGAAAAGACAGAAATCATATCAAGAGCCTTGTAGACGGATATATCAATGAGTATACAAAGACTAAGAAAGATTCAGTTACGGAATCAGTTGAGAAGAAGATAGATGATGCCATCAAGGAAAGTGATAAGAAGTTTGATGAGCGCCTGGTTGAGAATGACAAAAAGGCATCTGAGATGATAGATGGCAAGATGCAGGCACTTGAAGAGTCAGCAAATTCAAAGATCGCTGAATTTGATAATAATTATGGAGCTATAAAAGAGGATCTCAACAAGAATAAGGAAGCTGCTGATTCTGTTTATAACATGATTCTTGATAAAGAGAAGAATCTTAAGCTTTCTCTTAATCTTGTAGATGAGTATAAAGAGAGCCTTGAGAAGGCTAACGCAGATATAGATGCAAAAATACAGCAGTTTGATGAAAAGTCACAGGGGCTTGATGAAAAGCTTCAGGGGCTTGACGAGAAACTTCAGGGATTAGACGAAAAGCTTCAGGAGTTTGATGTAAAAGCTCAGGAAATGGATGAAAAGATCGCAAATATTCCTGCTGTTCCTGTTGCTGTACCTGTAGAAGCGACATCTGAAAAAGCAGTTGAAGAAGAGGTTGCTGAGGAAACTGAAGAAGCAGTTGAAGAAGGGGCTGTAGAGGAAGCTGAAGAAGCAGTTGAAGAGGAGGTTGCTGAGGAAGCTGAAGAAGCAGTTGAAGAAGAGGCTGCTGAGGAAGCTGAAGAAGCAGTTGAAGAAGAGGCTGCTGAGGAAGCTGAAGAAGCAGTTGAAGAAGAGGCTGAAGAGGAAGCTGAAGAAGCAGTTGAAGAAGAGGCTGCTGAGGAAGCTGAAGAAGCAGTTGAAGAAGAGGCGACTGAGGAAGAGGAAGTCGAAGAAGAGATAGCTGAAGAAGAGGAAACTGCTGAAGAAGAAGCAGTTGAGGAAGAGGAAGTCGAAGAAGAATACGACGAGGAAGAAGACGAAGAAGAGGACGAAGACGACGAGGAAGATTATGTAGATGACGAGCCGGATGAGTTCGATGGAATCCTTGATGATGACGATGATGACGATTTCGATGATGAGGATGAAGAAGAAGTTTCATCAGGAAACAATCTCGACGAAATGCTTCTTCAGGAAGGAATTGAAATAAGCAGTAACAATAAAGAAGAAAATATCATGGGCATGTATAACGCCGGTTTCAGTATCCTTGAGATATCCAAGGTTCTTCATATAGGCGTTAGTGAAGTTAAGAAGTGCATTGATACAAATAAGAGAGGATAATGCGATGAATAAGAATTATATGCTTAGAGGTATCGGTATAGGTATTCTCATCGGTGCCCTGATAATGTTTACTGCTACCAGAGGCACTATTACAAAGCTTAAAGAAGATAAAATCAAAAATAAAACCGAGGCTACTACTGAAGAAGTAGCTGAAAAGAAGACTGAAGCTACGACGGAGAAGAAGACCGAGGCTACGACCGAGAAAAAGACAGAAGCAACTACGGAAAAGAAGACCGAAGCTACTACTGAGAAAGAAACCGAGGCTACTACAGAAGCTACTACTGAAAAAGAAACTGAAGCTACGACGGAAGCAACAACCGAGAAGAAGACCGAGGCCGCTACTGAAAAGAAGACAGAAGCAACAACCGAGAAAAAGACCGAGGCTACTACTGAAAAGAAAACTGAAGCTACTACAGAGAAAACTACTGAGAGTGGTAAGGGCGGAACAGTAGAAGTAGAGATCAAAGAAGGTATGTATTCTGAGACAGTTTCTGAACTCCTGGAAAGACTTGGAGTAGTAGATGATGACAAAAAGTTTAACAGCTATCTTGTAAGCAAAGGATATGACAGAATGATCAGTGTCGGAAAGTACAAGATGAAGAAAGGCATGTCATATGAAGATGCTGCTAAGGTGCTTATTGAGAAGTAATTTAGTTATAGAAGAATAAAACAGAAAAATAGCTCCAAAAAGTTGAAAAAAGTTAGATTTTTCGCTTTACGGAGCTATTTTTTTGTGATATTATAGCACTTGCGCTAAAAATACATGCAGAGGTCGGGATGACAGGTGCCGATAAGGTTGATAATCCCATAACGCTGGACTTCTGCAGAAGATTTATAACCAAGGAGGTATATTATGAGCGTTATTTCAATGAAGCAGTTACTCGAGGCAGGTGTTCATTTCGGACATCAGACAAGAAGATGGAATCCTAAGATGGCTGAGTATATTTATACTGAGCGTAATGGTATTCACATCATCGATCTTCAGAAGTCAGTAGTAATGATGGATTCAGCTTACAAGGCTGTATTCGATTGCGTAGCTGAAGGCGGCAAGATCCTTTTCGTTGGTACAAAGAAGCAGGCTCAGGAGTCGGTTCAGTCTGAAGCTGAGAGATGTGGTATGTACTATGTAAATCAGAGATGGCTTGGTGGTATGCTTACTAACTTCCGTACAATCCAGAGCCGTATTGAGACTCTTAAGAAGTATGAGAAGATGGAAGCAGACGGTACATTTGATCGTCTTCCAAAGAAGGAAGTTGTAAACATTAAGAAGGAAATGGAGAAGCTTCAGAAGAACCTTGGCGGTATCAAGGAGATGAAGAAGGTTCCTGATATGATATTTATCGTAGATCCTCACAAGGAGAGAATCTGTGTAAATGAAGCACATGCACTTGGTATTCCGCTTATCGGTATAGCTGATACAAACTGTGATCCTGATGAGCTTGATTATGTAATACCTGGTAATGATGATGCTATCCGTGCAGTTAAGCTTATAGTAGGTAAGCTTGCTGATGCTGTTATCGAAGCAAGTGAGGGTGCAGACGCTGAGTCTGTTGCAGAGGCAGAGGCTGAATCAGCTGCTGCAGATGCAGAAGAGTAAGATATAGGAGGTAACTAAGATGGCTATTACAGCTGCTGATGTTAAGAAGTTAAGAGAGATGACCGGTGCCGGAATGATGGATTGCAAGAAGGCACTTACAGAGACAGATGGTGATTTCGATGCTGCTATCGAGTTCCTCAGAAAGAAGGGACTTGCAACTGCTGAGAAGAAGGCAGGAAGAATCGCTGCTGAAGGTGTAGTTGCTACTTACATTTCAGATGATGATAAGACAGCTACAATTCTTGAAGTAAATTCAGAGACAGACTTCGTTGCAAAGAACGAAGTATTCACAACTTATGTTGAGTCTCTTGCAAAGCAGATAAATGAGAATGATTATGCTGATGTTGATGCTTTCAATGCTGCACAGTCAGCAAATGATGCAAGCACAACAGTTGCTGAGTATCACAAGGCTATGATCGCAAAGATCGGTGAGAACCTTACAATCAGACGTTTTGAGAAGGTTACAGGTGATATCGTTGTATCATACATCCACAGCGGTGGAAAGATCGGTGTTCTTGTTGAGGCTGAGGCTGATTCAAACAATGATGCACTTAAAGAGGCTATGAAGAACATTGCAATGCAGATTGCAGCTATGAATCCTTCATATGTTAAGAGAGAAGAGATTTCTGCTGAGACTCTTGCAAAAGAGAAGGAAATCGTAGTAGACAGCTCACTTGCTGATCCTGCTTCACTTCCAAAGCCAATTCTTAAGGCTGTTATCGCTGAAGCTGTTGAGAAGAGCCTTATCAATCCTGATGATGCTGATGTTCTTAAGGAGAAGGAGAATGACAAGTATCTCTTCAACTTCCTTTCAGATGCAACAGTTCAGGCATTCAGAGATGTTGCAGCTGCTCATAAGGCTGAATATCTTGAGAATAAGATTTTCAACGGTCTTGTTGAAGGACGTTTCTCAAAGCACCTTAAGGAAATCTGCCTTGTTGATCAGACATATGTTAAGGCTGAGGATAAGGAAAATGTTGCTCAGTATGTAGCTAAGGTTGCTAAGGACAACGGATGCAAGTTCGATATCAAGAAGTTTGTTCGTTTTGAAACAGGCGAAGGTCTTGAGAAGAAGAATGAGAACTTTGCAGAAGAAGTTGCAGCTCAGATGAATAAGTAATTTAAGACTTATGAAGGTCATGACCCGTGATTCGGGTTATGACCTTTTTTGTTTGCAAAACAGCGTTGTATAAAGAATTTTCTGTATTGAAGCAATTCACATAATGTGGTAAAGTTAAATAATTAAAGATGTTCTTTATGTAAAGGGGGAACTATTATGGATTATAATTATGGCAATGATCCTTATGGCTATAATAGTGGTCAGCCGGGTATGAATACAGGCTACACTCAACAGGGTGGACCGCAGATTCCGAACACGGGCTATACCCAGCAGGGCGGACCGCAGATTCCGAATACAGGCTATACCCAGCAGGGTGGTTATCCAGGAATGGATCAGGGATATAGTTATACCCAGCAGGGTGGTTATCCGGGAAATAATCAGGGTAATATGAGGACAGGATTCCCTGATATGAATCAGAATATAGGTATGACAGGGTATGGTAATACTCAGAATATGCCGCCTCAGCCTCCTGAGAAGAAGAGTAATGTCGGACTTATTATAGGTATTATTGTGGCTGCTCTTATTCTTGTTGGCGGTATAATAGGTGGTGTAGTTGTTGCAAGATCAGGTGGCAGTACTTCAACCTCATATTCAAATACTGATGAAGTTATCATGGCTTTCTTTGAGTCTTACGATGCTCTTGATAAAGACAAGATGAAGACATGTTTCCCTGCTGCTTCAAATACAGAAGCTTTTATAGATACAAATATAGCTCTTGCAACGACAAAGAAAGAATTATATACATTTAAAATCGATCAGATTACATATAATGCTGTTGAGATGACTTCTACTGAGCTTGATACTTTCAAAACAACCTCAAACATGAAGAAGATTGAAAAAGGCTATAATGTACATATCGAGGTTCCTTGTGACCAGAAGGTTAACGGTACAGGAGTTACTGTTACAGATATCTATGATGCAAACGTTGCATGTATAAAGGATAAATACTATATAGTTAATATTTCAAATACAGATATCAAGATTGAAACAGCAGATAATACTACTACCGGTGGCGGAACGAATACTAATCCTCCTGATGGTACTGATCCGACAACAGAAACATCTACAGATCCGACAACAGAGACATCTACTGAACCTGCTACAAATGATCCGACTAATGCCGGCGGCCAGGGCGGTTTAGGTGATGCATCAGGCCTTTCAGATGATGTAATGGCAATGCAGTTCAAACTGGATGGAAAGGTATATCAGATTCCATTTGATTTCAAAGAGCTGACTGATGCAGGATGGACATATGATACAGCTGACTGGGAAGAGGATGATGATTACTACCTTGATCCGGGTTCAGATACTCTGTGTGTATTCTCCATGACACATCCAAATTATCCGGGCTTCAGACTTTATGTTGGCTTTACAAACTATGGAAATGGTAATTGTGCTATCACTGATTGCTCTGTTTCAAAGGTTAATTTCGATATCAGCTGGGGCGATGAGAGTTATCCTGAGGTTATTCTTCCGAAGGGCATTACATTTGGAAGCAACGTAAATGATGTCGTTTCTGCATATGGCCAGCCTGAGGATGAACCATATTATTCTGATACATTAGAGTATTATGAATACGAGTATACAGATTCAGGATATGATAATTATGTATCAATATATGTTTATAATGATGGTGGAGTTAAAGAGATAGACATGCGTACTTACAAATAGGTGATCCAATATGATAATGATAACTGATGAATACAATCTCAGATATTATACTGGATTTAGGGGAGGTGAAGGCATTGCCTTCACCTTTCCTGATGGAGAGAATTATCTGATAGTTGATTCAAGATATACCGAAGCGGCTAAGCAGGAATCAGATTTTACCGTTATAGAGTATAATAAACAGAATCCTTTGAAAGATATAATAAAGGATATTGTTTTAAAGAGAAATGTAACGGAAGTGGCATTTGAAGATAAATCAATAGTTTATGCAGATCTTATGCACTATAAGGGATTCTTTGACAAGAGTATTAATTTCGTTCCTTTGGGCGATGCCCTTCTTAAGAAACGTCAGGTTAAGAATTCGTATGAAATTGAAATGCTTGCAGAAGCTGAAGCGATTGGTGACAGAGCGTTTAATGATATTCTTGGTATTATACGTCCGGGCTTGACTGAAAAGGAACTTGCGGCAGAGCTCGAGTACCGAATGAAGAAACATGGTGCCGAAGGTTTTTCTTTTGATACAATATGTGCTTCCGGTCTGAATTCATCCATGCCGCATGCAATACCAGGTGACAAGCTTCTTGAAAATGGAGACTTTGTAACCATGGATTTCGGCTGTATATATAAGGGTTACTGCTCCGATATGACCAGAACGGTTGTTCTTGGTAAAGCAAGTGATGAACAGAGAAAGGTATACGAAATTGTTTTTGAAGCTCAACTGGCCGGACTCAATGCTGTTAAAGCAGGTATGAGATGCTGTGATGTAGATAAGGTCGCAAGAGATGTGATCTCATCATATGGGTATGGTGAATATTTCGGTCACGGACTCGGACACAGTGTGGGACTTTATATACATGAATCACCTTCTCTGAATACAAGAGATGAGACAGTACTTGTTCCTAATATGATAGAGACTGTAGAACCCGGAGTTTATATACCGGGATTTGGAGGAGTCAGAATAGAGGATATGGTTGTTGTAACGGAAGATGGCTGCAGAAATCTAGCCAATTCTCCTAAAAATCTCATTGAAATATGATTAAATAATGAACAGATGCTGAATTTACATAAAATGCTTGATTTTAGCACGTTTTGTGTTACAATACAGTAGACTTATATAGTAATAACTAGAGTGGGTTCCAAGGAACCCACTCTTTCATATAATTGGGGAACTGATTTGAATAAAGTGTTTCCTGATTACTAAAACTAAAGGAGACAGGCGTGAAGAGAGAGGATATCGAAAAACGTACCGAAGAGCTTGTTATGCCTATACTTGATTCCGGTGGCTATATGCTATGGGATGTAGAGTATGTAAAAGAAGGACAGGACATGTATCTCAGAGTGTATGCTGACAAAGAAGGCGGAATAAATATCAATGACTGTGTTGATATAAGCAGAAGCCTTGAAACGAAGCTTGATGAAGAGGATTTCATTAAGGATGCATATATTCTTGAGGTTAGTTCACCCGGGCTTACAAGAAAGCTTAAAAAAGAAAGAGATTATCTGAGAAGTATCGGCAAAAGAGTTGATGTTAAGCTTTATAAAGCATTAGATGGTCTGAAAGAATTTGAAGCAGAACTTAAGTCTTTCGATGAGGGAGTATTTGTATTTGCCCTCGAAGATAAAGATATAACTATAAACGAAAAAGACATCAGCAGTCTCAGGCTTGCTTTTGTGGATTAATAAAGAGGAGGATAAATCAAAAATGTCAGAAATAATCGAGGCATTAAACCAGCTTGAAAAGGAAAGAAACATTAGTAAAGATCTTATAATGGATGCAATTGAGAAGTCTGTACAGGCTGCTTGTGAAAAGGATTTTGGTAAGGAGTCAGATTTCAGTGTAATCATGGATCGTGAAACAGGTGAGATTCAGATATTTACTGCAAAGGTTGTTGTACCTGATGCACCTATGTCACCTAATGAAATCAGTCTTGATGACGCCAGAAAGCTTAATCCTGACGTACAGGTAGATGATGAGATAACAGTTGAGACGACTACTCAGAATTTTGGTAGAATTGCTGCTCAGAAGGCAAGAAATATCATAGTTCAGGCAATTAAGGAAAGTGAGAAGATATCTGCTTTCGTTAAGTTTTCAGATAAAAAGGATGATATACTTACAGGTGTAATCCAGAGAATTCAGGATAACAGTGTAAGAATAAGCCTTGATGATCATACAGAAACCATACTCAGTGAAAAAGAGATGATACCTGGTGAGGTATACAGAGTAGGCGACAGAATCAAGGTATATGTTGTTGATGTAAAGGAAAGCCAGAAGGGCTTCAGAATAATAGTATCCAGAACACATCCTAACCTTGTAAAGAGACTCTTCGAGAGAGAAGTTGCAGAGGTTGCTGATGGAACTGTTGAGATCAAGAGCATTTCAAGAGAAGCAGGTTCCAGAACAAAGATTGCTGTTTACTCAAATGATGCAAATGTTGACGCTGTAGGTGCATGCGTGGGTCTTAATGGTACAAGAGTAAACAATATAGTTGAAAACCTTATGGGTGAGAAGATCGACATCATCGAGTGGGATGAAGATCCTGCTATCTATATCGAGCATGCTCTCAGCCCATCAAAGGTTGTATCTGTTGATGTTACACCTGGTGAGAAGTCAGCTAAGGTTGTAGTTCCTGATTATCAGCTTTCACTTGCTATAGGTAAGGAAGGACAGAATGCACGTCTTGCAGCCAGACTTACAGGATATAAGATCGACATCAAGAGCGAGACTCAGGCAAGACAGGCTGAGATGGACGAAGAAGAATATGAAGAATATGAAGAAGAATACGAAGACGAAGCATTTGAAGAGGAAGCAGAATCAGTAGAAGCTGAAGAAGCAGAAGCTGAGGAAGCTGTGACTGAGGAAGAAGTCGAGGAAAATGAAGAATAATACTCCGCTTAGAACATGCGTCGGATGTGGTACAGAGAAATCTAAAAAAGAACTGGTAAGAATAATCAGAGATAAAGATGGAAATGTATCGCTCGACAGAACCGGAAAAATGAACGGAAGAGGGGCATACATCTGTGATAATCCGGAATGCCTTGAAAATGCTGTAAAACGCAGATCTTTAAACCGTTCACTCAAAGTGGAAATAGAGAATGATATACTTGATTCTCTGAGAATGGAGATAAAAGGTGACTTATAAAGACCTTTCCATGCTCAGTATTGCAGCAAAGGCCGGGAAAGTTAAATCCGGTTCTCTCGCAGTACTGAACAGTATAAGAGATGGTGAAGCAGTTTTCGTAATGATAACGGAAGATGCTTCAGAAAACACAAAGAAGAAATTCAGTGATAAATGTAAGTATTATGAAGTCCCTTATATGACAGTGCCTATTGATTGTGAATCGATTGGCAGACTCATAGGTAAGGAATCAAGAAATGTTTTGGCAATCACTGATCAAGGACTAGCAGACAGTATTAGAAAAAAGATAAATTCGGAGGTGTAACTCTTGAGAGTACATGAATTTGCAAAACTATTATCAGAGGAAACAGGCAAGGCTATAACAACCAATCAGGTTCTCCTGCTTCTCAGTAAAAAAAGAGAAGGCCTTAGAACTATGAGTAATCTCGATGATGAACTCATGGAATACGCCAGAATGCGCCTTTCAGGTGCGGGCAAAAAGGCTGATGACAAAAAGACTGCAGGAAAGAAACCACAGGATACTATGGTCAGAAAGGCCGGCCCTGTTAAAAGACCTGTACAGAAGAAAGATGCTAAGCCGGGTAATACAGGTAAAACTGTAAAGAGAGAGGTTAAACCGAGTGCAGAGGGCCTTTCTCTGCGTGCAAAGGCAGAATTATATAAGCAAAGGAAGGAAGAACTTGCAGAGGCTGCTGTTAAACCAAAGGTTAGGCCTGTTGTTGGTGCCATAGTACGCCCATCAGATAAAGCAGCTGAAGAAGCTTCCGCTCCTGTTGAGAAAACAACTGTTCCTGAGGAAACAGCCGCAACACCTGTTACTCCTGAGGTTAAGGAAGCTGCGCCTAAGCAGGAGACAGCTCCAAAGCAGGAAGCTGCAGTAAAGAAGGAAGAACCAAAGAAAGAGCCTGCAGTAAAGAAGGAAGAACCAAAGAAAGAGGCTCAGGTAAAGAAGCAGGATGCACCAAAGAAGGAAGCTGTACCTAAGAAGGAAGACAGACCAAGGAAAGATGCTGCTCCTAAAAAGGATGACAGAAGGCCTAGACCTGACAGAAATGCTGCTCCTGATAAAGCTGAAGCACCTGTATTTGACGGCCGTAAGGACAGAGGCAGAAAAGATAAGGACAGGAATGACAGACGTGACAAGGCTGACAATACTGAAGATAAGCCACGTAAGAGTGAACGCTCTGCAAAGAAAGACAGGCGTGAAAAGTTCGACAGAGATTATGATGGTGAAGTAAAGCAGAGACCAAAGAAGAAGAAGGACGATGCTAAGGCTAAGAAAGAAGCTAAACCGGCTCCACAGCCACCTAAGAAGGAAGAAGAAACTATAAAGACTATAGTTATTCCTGAGACACTTACTCTTAAAGAACTTGCAGATAAGATAAAGACTCCTGTAAATGCTATGATCAAGAAGCTCTTCCTTGAAGGTAAGATGCTTACTGTAAACACAGACCTTTCATTTGACGATGCAGCTGATATAGCGCTTGAATATAATGTTATCTGTGAGCAGGAAGAGAAGGTTGATATAGTTGAAGAGATGCTTAAGGATATCGAGGACGATCCTGAGAGCCTTACACCAAGACCTCCTGTTGTCTGCGTTATGGGTCACGTTGATCATGGTAAAACATCACTTCTTGATGCTATCAGAAAGACTAACGTTACTGAAGACGAGGCCGGTGGTATTACACAGCATATAGGTGCTTACACAGTTAAAGTAAATGATCAGAAGATCACTTTCCTTGATACTCCGGGACATGAAGCATTCACCGCTATGCGTATGCGTGGTGCTAAGTCTACAGATATTGCAATACTTGTTGTTGCAGCCGATGATGGTGTTATGCCACAGACTGTTGAAGCTATAAATCATGCCAAGGCAGCAGGAATTGAGATAATAGTTGCAGTTAATAAGATAGATAAGCCTTCTGCAAATATTGAGAGAGTTAAGCAGGAACTTGTAGAGCATGAGCTCATAGCTGAAGACTGGGGCGGTACAACAATATTCTGTCCTGTTTCAGCTCATACAAAGGAAGGTATAGATAACCTTCTTGACATGATACTTCTTACAGCTGATGTTCTTGAGCTTAAGGCAAATAAGGATCGTAAGGCAAGAGGTGTTGTTATCGAGGCCAGTCTTGATAAGGGACGTGGACCGGTTGCATCACTCCTTGTTCAGAAGGGTACACTCCATGTAGGAGATTTCCTTTCAATCGGAGAAGTACATGGTAAAGTAAGAGCTATGATCGATGACAAGCAGAGACGTGTTAAAGAAGCTACACCTTCAACTCCTGTTGAGATCATAGGTCTTAACGGCGTTCCTAATTCAGGTGATATATTCATATCAACTGAAACTGAAAAGGAAGCTAAGGCTATATCAGATGCATTTATCACAAGAGGTAAGGAAAACCTTATCGCTGAGACCAAGAGAGGAATGTCTCTTGATGATCTCTTTACTAAGATGCAGGAAGGAACTCTTAAGGAACTCGATATCATCATCAAAGCTGATGTACAGGGTTCAGTTGAAGCAGTTAAGCAGAGTCTCCTTAAGCTTTCAAATGAAGAGATTATGATTAAATGTATCCATGCCGGTGTTGGTGCCGTAAATGAATCGGACGTTACACTTGCATCTGCATCTGATGCTATAATCATTGCATTTAATACAAAGGTAGAGCCTATGGCAAGAACTCTTGCCGATCAGGAAAAGGTTGACCTTCGTCAGTACAGAGTCATCTATAATGCTATAGATGATATTGAATCAGCTATGAAGGGTATGCTTGATCCTATATTCGAAGAGAGTGTAATAGGCCATGCTGAGATCAGACAGGTATTCAAGGCTTCAGGTATCGGTAATATTGCCGGTAGTTATGTACTTGACGGTTCTATCGAAAGAAATTCTTCAGCAAGAGTTTCAAGAGACGGTGAACTTATATTTGAAGGAAAGATTGCTTCAGTTAAGCGTTTCAAGGATGACGTTAAGGAAGTTAAAGCCGGATTTGAATGCGGTCTTGTATTTGAAGGATTCAACGATATACGTGAAGGTGACCAGATAGAGGCCTACAAGATGGTTGAGGTTCCTAGATAGAGTATAAGAGGGGATATAGAATCTTGAATAAAAGCAGTCATAGAAGTAACAGAAATAACAGCGACATAGAGAGAGCTCTTTCAGAGATCATCAGAAAGGATCTTAAGGATCCTCGTATAGGTCTTATTACTTCGGTTGTTAAAACAGATACTACCAAGGACCTGAAGGAATGCAAGGTATATATCAGTGTGTTCGGTGATGATGAGAAGAAGCAGGAAACTATCAGCGCTATAAAGAATGCCGGTGGTTTCATTAGATACAGACTGGCACAGACTTTGAATTTAAGAAACACTCCTGAACTACATTTTATATTAGATGATTCTATCGAATATGGTGTAAACATGACGAAGAAGATCAATGATATAGTTGGAACTGAAGTTCAGGATACTGATGGGGAATAGCATATGCAAAAAGACGTACTTGAAAAATCCAAAAGGCTATTTAAGCTTATATCTACAGCAGAGACTATAGCAATCATTGGTCATCAGAAGCCGGATGGCGATTGTATGGGTTCCATACTTGGCCTGTATAATTATATTAATGATAATTATTCTGATAAGACTGTAGATGTTTATGCTGAAGCTTTTCCTTCATGCTTCAGATTCCTTAGCGGATCAAGAAAAGTTAAGCATGATGTTACAAAGAAGGGTTATGATCTTGCTATATCTGTTGATGTGTCATCACTTGACAGGCTTGGTAAGTTCGATGAGATATTCAACAGTGCAATTACTACTGTATGTATAGATCATCATGTATCAAATAAGGGATTTGGTGATTTTTCTTATATAGATGCAGATGCATCTTCTTCAGCTGAGGTTCTCTGTGACCTTATTGACATGGAGAAGGTTGGCGAGAAGACAGCTAACTGTCTGTATCTTGGTATTGTTCATGATACAGGTGTCTTCAAATATGAAGCAACCTCCAGACATACTATGGAAATTGCAGGTCATCTTATAGAACTTGGTGCAAAACCGGCTTATATCATTGACGAGACCTTCTACAAGAAGACATATAAGCAGAACATGCTCATGGCTAAGACTATACTTGAGTCTATGCAGTACCTGGATGGCAAGGTAATATTCGGTTATATTTCCAAGAGTACCTTTAAGCAGTTTAAGGCTACAAGTCTTGATACAGAGGGTATAGTTGAGCAGCTCAGGCTTACTGATGGTGTTGAAGTTGCTATATTCGCATATCAGACAGGAAGAAATGCATATAAGTTCAGCCTCAGATCTAAAACTATGGTTGATGTAAGTGCTATAGCTTCAGAACTTGGCGGTGGCGGTCATGTTCGTGCTGCCGGTGTAAATCTTACCGGAAAGCTTGATGACCTTCTTGGAAATATAATCAGCAAAGTCAATCAGCAGCTGGAAACTAAGAAAGATGATTGATGGAATACTTATAATTAATAAAGAAAAAGGCTTCACTTCATTTGATGTGGTTGCAAAACTCCGAGGTATTCTTCATCAGAAGAAGATAGGCCATACAGGGACGCTTGATCCTGATGCGACCGGAGTTTTAGTAGTATTACTTGGAAATGCAACGAAGCTTTCTGAAATGCTTATGTCCGATACTAAAAGGTATACGGTAGGTATGAAGCTTGGATTTGTCAGTGATACTGATGATACTTCAGGTGATGTGAAAGAAGCAGAAAATGAGTATCTTCTTTCGATGGATGAGAGTGAAAGAGATGAAGAGATAAGAAGAGTTATCGATTCATTTACAGGTACTTATATGCAGATACCTCCAATGTATGCTGCAATTAAAGTGGACGGTAAGAAACTCTATGAATATGCACGTGAAGGTGTTTACGTAGAGAGAACACCGCGAGAAGTGACCATCTATAAGCTTAACAATACGAGGATTGATTATCCTGATGTAAGCTTCGATATTTACTGCAGTAAAGGTACTTATGTAAGAAGTCTTTGCAGAGATATTGGTGAGGCACTTCATACAGGTGGTGTGATGTCAAGCCTCAGACGAGATGTTACCGGCGATTTCACTTTGAAAGACTCATACACACTTTCAGAGGTTCAGCAAAGAGCTGACGACGGGACTGTAGAATCCATAGTGATTCCGATGGACAGGATACTGTCTGAGTATTCAGCCGGGGATATTAAGGAAGAGTATAAGAAGCTGCTTCAGAACGGTAATAAACTTCCTCTTGATTCATACGAGACAAGAGAAAAGGGTACAGATAACAAATATATAAGGCTTTATATGGATGATAGCTTCAAGGCACTGTATATGAAGCAGGGTGATTCCCTTAAACCATATAAAATGTTTTGATCATGAAAATCATACGTGATATAGATAGCTTAAGTATAAAAAACAGTATAGTGACCATAGGAAAGTTTGATGGCCTTCACAGGGGACATGATAAACTGATATCTGTTGCAAAATCTCTTAAAGGAGAGAATGATTCGATAGTTATCATTGCACTTGATCTCGGTAACCAGGAAATACTTACCGTCGATGAGAAGAAGAGTGTTCTGGAAACATACGGAGTGGATTACCTGGCTGAGATTCCACTTGACGTTGTTAGAGAGCTTTCTCCCGAAGCTTTTATATCTGAAATACTCATTGATAAACTTGATACGAAATGTATCGTTGTGGGTGATGATTTCAGATTCGGGTACGGTAGAAGCGGAGATACAGAGACCCTTAAAGAAATTGGTCAGGAGAAAGGCTTTACTGTATATGTCCAGGAAAGGATTATGGATGACGAGGATTATATAAGTTCATCCAGGATCAGAACTCTTCTTGACGAAGGAAATGTAAAGGAAGCCAATCGACTTATGGGTCATGAGTTCCTTTTCTCCGGAACGGTTACTCCCGGAAAACAGCTTGGACGTACTATAGGATTCCCAACTGTAAATCTGTATCCGGACGAAAAGAAGTATGTTCCGCTGTATGGAGTATACGAGTCGAGGGTTGTCACGAAGTATGGTGAGTACAGAGGAATTACTAATATCGGTATCAGGCCTACGGTTGATGATTCACAAAAACTCAGCGTAGAAACATATATACTTGATTTTGAAAAGGATTTATACGGAGATATAATATACGTATATCTAAAGGACTTTATAAGGGCTGAGAAGAAGTTTTCAGATGTTCAGGAGCTTATGGAGCAGATTAAAGCAGATATTTTGAGCATCAATTGATATATCGCACCAATAGCTCAGTGGATAGAGCAATGGCCTCCGGAGCCATGTGCGGAGGTTCGATTCCTCTTTGGTGCAGTAGGTATAAGGGGGGACCCACGAAGTGGGGGGATGCCTTATATCCGAACGAAGTGAGGACGCATCGCACGAAGTGCGATATACGGCGAAGCCGTAACAGGGCTGCGAAGCAGACCTGGCGCCAATTATTTCTGGTAAATAAAACAATAAAGGAGAAGTTATGGCGAAGCGTAGAAGAAGAAACAGAAAAAAAGAAATCAGACTCAAGATCATGCTTACAATTATCTGGGTGCTCTTTTTAACAATTCTTATTGGCGGCGGAATATTCATATTTAAGAATAAAGAAGACCTCGGAAAAGATCTTGGCCTTTCTTCAAGATTTGCATACGAAACTAATTCCAATATGGAGATCAATGCTCTTGTAAGAGATTATTATACAGCTCTTGCCGCTTGTGATCAGGATACTCTGAAGGCTTCTGTTACCAATCCTTCAGACTTTGATGATATGACAATATACGAGAGTAAATCAAAGGTCATAACAGGTTATTCAAATATCAACTGTTATACACTTGAAGGTGTTAATGAGGGAGATATACTTTGTTATGCTGTATTCAATATAAGCATTAACGGAGTTGAGTCAAAGCCTCTTGATATCGCGACTCTTTATATAACTAAAGATGGTACTAAATATCTTATTAATAACAATAATTACAGTGATGAAGTAAAAGGCTTCATAAAGGCTGCTGATGAATCTAAGGATATTCAGGAACTTTTCAGTATTGTAAAAGAAGATAATGAAAAATGCCTCGCCGAAGACGAGACATTTAAAGAATTCTATGACACGATATCTAATTAGTTTCTTTCTCAGATGAATCAGATTCTATAGATATTCCTCTCATTTCAACAGGAGTGGAGAATACTATCTGAGTTTCAGTATTACCGAACTGCTGAAGCTGACCGATGAAGGTATCGAGCTCCTGAGTACTTGGGAAGCAGACCTTCATGTGCATTGAGAAATTACCGGTTACACAGTCGCATTCCAGGACATTCGGACATGCGCTTATAAATGGATAAAACTCTGGTTTCTGCTTTGGGTCAAGTGAAAGATTGATGAAAGCAGTGATATGATAACCAAGAGATATAGGATCTATAGTGGCATGATATCCTTTGATAATGCCACTTTTTTCCAATCTTTCTATCCTTGATGAAACTGCAGGTGATGAAAGAAAAACCTCACTTGCCAGATATTTAAGAGGATAACGTGCGTTTTCCTGAAGAAGCTCGATTATCCTTTTATCAATCTTGTCGAGGTTGGCTGATTTGTCCATGAACTCTCTCCTTAATTCTCAAATGGATTAGGCTGTCTGTTATGAGACAGCAAGTACAGTTCACATTATAGCAAAGAATATTAAATTTTCAATCTATTTTTATGAATATTATTTATCGAACGATACATTTTACTTAAATTTTGAAACTATGGAAGAGCAGAGTACAGTTAGAATTAATAAATATATAAGTGAATCGGGCGTTCTTTCCAGAAGAAAGGCTGATGCTGCCATTGAGGAAGGGCTTGTAACCATTGATGGAAGAGTTGCAGTTCCGGGTGACAGGGTTCCTGTAGCGAAAGATGGAACACCGCTTGCAGAGGTGCGTCTCAAAGATATGCTGATCGTGCCTGATGACAGAAAGGTGATAGTTCTCTATTATAAACCGATAGGACTTACCTGTACTTCAAAGGAAACTGACAAGACTAGCATATATCATAAGTTTGATTATCCTATGCATCTGAATTACGTGGGAAGACTGGATAAGGATTCACAGGGCCTGCTTCTTATGACAAATGATGGTGAGCTTTCAAATATGATACAGAAATCTCGTTATGGTCATGAGAAAGAATACATAGTCAGAGTTGATAAGAATATTGATTCGGATTTTCTTAAGGCTATGTCCTCAGGAGTTCCCATACTTGATACAGTAACTAAGAAATGTACCGTCAGAAGGAAATCTGACAGGACATTTTATATTGTTCTGACTGAGGGACTCAATCGTCAGATACGACGAATGTGTGAGGCACTGGGGTATAAAGTGACTTATCTTAAGAGAATAAGGGAACTTAATATTACCCTCGGTGATCTTAAGCCCGGAGAATACAGGGAACTTACAGTTAAAGAAGAAAAAGAACTGAGACGTCTGGTAATGAACGGACGATCATAGATTATTATTTGGGGTGGATATGGACAAGATTAAAAGGATAAAAGAATTAACTGATATCTTGAATGCGGCATCCAAGGCCTACTATATGGATGATGCTGAAATCATGTCTAATTTTGAATATGATAAGCTATATGATGAGCTTGTTCTTCTAGAGAAGGAAACAGGAACTGTACTTGCTAACAGCCCTACGATAAAGGTCGGTTATGAGGTAGTGAGCGAGCTTCCTAAAGAGGCTCATCCGGCACCTATGCTTTCTCTTGATAAGACTAAGGACGTCGATGCACTTAAGTCTTGGCTTGGCGATAAGGAAGGAATTCTTTCCTGGAAAATGGACGGCCTTACAGTTGTACTCACTTATGAAAATGGAGAGCTTTTTAAGGCTGTGACACGTGGAAATGGAGAGATTGGCGAAGTAATCACTGCAAATGCCAGAACCTTCAGAAATATTCCAAGAAGCATAAGCTATAAAGGAAGTCTTACCATCAGAGGTGAGGCTGTCATAAAGTATTCAGATTTTGAGAAGATAAACGCTGAGATACCGGATATTGATTCCAAATACAAGAATCCAAGAAATCTCTGCAGTGGCTCAGTAAGACAGCTTAACAGTGAAATTACTGCAAAGAGAAATGTAAATTTCTTTGCATTTTCCATGGTTGACCCGGATGATACTTCACTCGTCGATACATTTATGGATTCCTGCAGTAAAAGATATGAATATCTTACATCACTCGGATTTGATGTGGTTGAATATAAGCCTGTAAATGCTGAAAACATTGCAGATACAGTTAAGTATTTCTCTGACAAGATCAGTACGAATGATTTCCCTTCAGATGGTCTTGTACTTACATATGAAGACACGAAGTACGGAAGAAGTCTTGGGCGTACGGCAAAATTCCCAAGAGATTCCATAGCATTTAAGTGGCAGGATGAAGAAGCAGTTACTCATCTCAGAGAGATAGAGTGGAGCGCTTCCAGAACAGGGCTTATAAATCCTGTAGCAATATTTGATCCTGTTGAGCTAGAGGGAACATCAGTTTCCAGGGCAAGCGTTCATAATATCAGTATACTTAAAGAATTATCACTTGGAATAGGTGATGAGATTACAGTATATAAAGCAAATATGATAATTCCGCAGATATCCGGAAATGTAACGAAGAGCGGACCGGCTCCGATACCGGACAGCTGTCCTGTATGTGGTGGTGTTACGGAAATCAGGAAAGAGAATTCTTCAGAAAGCTTATATTGTACGAATCCAGACTGCCCTGCCAAGCATATTAAGCTTTTTACTCATTTTGTAGAGAGAAATGCCATGAATATTGACGGTATTTCTGAGGCGACGTTGGAAAGATTCGTGGATCTTGGTCTTATACATAAGCTGCCGGATATTTATCATCTGTCAGAGCACAGGGAAGAAATCATTCAGCTTGAAGGTTTCGGTGTAAAATCGTATGATAACATGATGAACAGTATCGAGGAATCCAGGAAAGTGGAGCTTCCGAATTTCATTTATGCTCTCGGGATTCTTAATGTAGGACTTTCTACGGCTAAGCTTATAGCAAAGAGCTTTGATTACGATATTGAAAGAATCATGGCTGCAGATGTTGAAGAGCTTAGTGCTATAGATCAGGTTGGTCCTATGATAGCGAAGAGTATCAGAGACTATTTTGATGATACTGACAAGGCTGAAGAGCTGAAGACACTTCTTGAAGAAGTTGATATCATGCTTCCGGATCTTTCAAATGTAATGAATGATATGGAAGGCCTTACATTTGTTATAACCGGTTCTCTTGAGAACTACACTAACAGAGATGAACTTAAGGCTGAGATAGAAGCGCGTGGCGGCAAAGTTGCCGGAAGCGTAAGTGCAAAAACGAGTTATCTCATAAATAATGATATTAATTCGGCATCTTCAAAGAATAAAAAGGCAAAGAGCCTCGGAGTTCCGATAATATCGGAAGCTGATTATTTAGAAAGATTTAAAGCAAACTAACACTAAGGAGTTGATACATAATGCCTATTAAGATTGATGACAATATTCCTGTTAAGAAGATTCTTGAGGAAGAGAATATATTTGTTATGGATGAAACCAGGGCTCTGTCTCAGGATATTCGTCCTATAGATATTCTTATTCTTAACCTCATGCCTCTAAAAGAGGATACTGAGCTTCAGCTGCTCAGAAGTCTGTCAAATACACCACTTCAGGTTAACATTACATTTGTCAGGACTATGTCATATGAATCTACTCATGTATCAAAGTCTCACCTGGAAAGATTCTATTCTACTTTCAAAGAGGTTAGAAAGAGAAAGTGGGATGGTTTCATTATCACAGGTGCACCTGTAGAGCAGATGGATTTTGAAGAGGTAGACTACTGGGATGAGCTTAAAGAGATAATGAAATGGGCTGATAAAAATGTAACGTCCACTTTCCATATCTGCTGGGGAGCTCAGGCAGGGCTTTATTATCATTACGGAATTAAGAAGAATGATCTTCCGGAAAAGCTTTCCGGTGTATATCCAATGAATACTTATCACAAGAGTACTGAGCTTGTACGTGGTTTTGATGATATGTTCTATGTACCTATATCGAGATATACAGAGTCTGACCGTGATATGATAAGAAATAATGAAAGACTCTTTGTTGTTTCTGATTCTGAAGAGTATGGACCTTATCTTATCATCGGTGATGGCGGTAAGAATATATTCGTCACAAATCATCCTGAGTATGATATTCTTTCTCTTGATCAGGAATATAAGAGAGATATGGCAAAAGGTATCAATCCAAAGATTCCATATAACTATTATCCTGATGATGATCCGAGCAAAAAGCCTGTAAAATCATGGAGATGTCATGCAAATATGCTGTACTATAACTGGCTTAATTATTACGTATATCAGAGTACTCCATATGACTGGAACATCAGAGATGAGGAAAATGAATAATTATTTATAAAACTTCAAAAAATACTATTTTTTCGCTCGTATTTCTGTTATTATATTGAAAGAAATGCGGGCGATTATAATGTGGAACATAAGTCCCATGTTTCATTTTGTCTGTGAATTTTCATATTACATTATATAAGGAGGATTGTATGATTTACTCAACAGAAGTTAAGAACATGTGCCCTGTACATCAGGGAGTACATCATGGCGCTGCCCCTATACCTGAGGAAGCAAAGTGGGTACAGGCTAAGAAGGTTGAGGATATATCAGGCTATACACATGGTATCGGCTGGTGTGCTCCTCAGCAGGGATGCTGCAAGCTTTCCCTCAATGTTAAGGATGGTATCATCCAGGAAGCTCTTGTAGAGACTATCGGATGCTCAGGTATGACACATTCTGCAGCTATGGCAGCTGAGATACTTCCGGGACTTACAGTTCTTGAAGCACTTAATACAGACCTTGTTTGTGATGCTATCAATACAGCAATGAGAGAGCTCTTCCTTCAGATCGTTTATGGTAGAACTCAGAGTGCATTCTCAGAGGATGGACTTCAGATAGGTGCAGGTCTTGAGGACCTTGGAAAGGGTGCTCGTTCCATGGTTGGTACAACTTACGGAACACTTGATAAAGGACCACGTTACCTTGAGCTTACAGATGGTTATATCACAGAAGTTGCACTTGATGAAGATGATGAGATAATCGGATATAAGTACATCAACTTTGGTAAGATGATGGACTTCATCAAGGCTGGTGATGATGCTAACACAGCTATCCAGAAGGCTTCAGGTCAGTATGGACGTGTTGCAGATGCTGTTAAATGCATAGACCCAAGAAAGCAGTAAGAGAAGGAGGAATTAGAAATGGCATTATTTGAATCATATGAAAGAAGAGAGCCTCAGATCCTTGCTGCACTTAAGGAGTATGGTATCTCATCAATTGAAGAGTGTAAAGAAATCACAGATGCTGCAGGCATCGATGTATATCACCTTATAGAGGGTATTCAGCCTATATGTTTTGAGAATGCTAAGTGGGCTTACACAGTAGGTGCTGCTATAGCAATCAAGAAGGGCTGCAGAAGAGCAGCAGATGCTGCAGCAGCTATAGGTATAGGTCTTCAGGCTTTCTGTATCCCAGGTTCTGTTGCAGACAGACGTAAGGTTGGTCTTGGACATGGTAACCTTGGTAAGATGCTTCTTGAAGAAGATACAGAGTGCTTCGCATTCCTTGCAGGACATGAGTCATTTGCAGCTGCTGAAGGTGCTATAGGTATCGCAGAGAAGGCTAACAAGGTTCGTCAGAAGCCACTCAGAGTTATCCTTAACGGTCTTGGAAAAGACGCAGCTCAGATCATTTCTCGTATAAATGGTTTCACATATGTTGAGACAAAGTACAACTACTTCACAGGTGAAGTTGAGGAAGTATTCAGAAAGTGCTACTCAAAGGATCCTGAGTCACCAAGAGCAAAGGTTAACTGCTACGGCGCTAACGATGTTCAGGAAGGTGTTGCTATCATGTGGAAGGAGAATGTTGATGTTTCTATAACAGGTAACTCAACAAATCCTACAAGATTCCAGCATCCTGTTGCAGGTACATATAAGAAGGAAAGAGTTGAAGCTGGTAAGAAGTATTTCTCAGTTGCTTCAGGTGGTGGTACAGGACGTACACTTCATCCGGACAATATGGCTGCAGGTCCTGCTTCTTATGGTATGACAGATACTATGGGACGTATGCACAGTGACGCACAGTTCGCAGGTTCTTCATCAGTTCCTGCTCACGTTGAGATGATGGGACTTATCGGTGCAGGTAACAATCCTATGGTTGGTATGACTGTTTCTACAGCCGTATCTATCGAGGAAGCTGCTAAGGCAGGAAAGTTCTAAGCACGGTTTTCCTGAACAACTAAATACGTAAAATATAAGACACCTGGTAGTTTTACCGGGTGTCTTTTTGTTTGCGCGCCATGGGCGCGCTCTAACGGGTGAAAGTCCCGAACACGCCTAGGCAACAAGGAAGTGTATAGCTGAACGGCAAGGGTGTCCATCGTGAGGTGGAATCTGAAGGAAGCTGTAAGCAAACTCTTGGTCCGACGGACAGAAATCACATATAAGGCTCGGAAATACGGATAAGTCTGCAAAAGAAGATAAAGTCCAAAAGTTGCTGGAAGTACGAGTAAATGTGGCGGATATATGAGAGGAAAGAGCGCACACCTTAAGCGTGGAGGTCTCACAGAGGTTTCATTAGCCTAGTAATAACGAACTGTGAGAAGTCAGCCGAACCCATAGTAGCGAGGAAGTCTCTGTAACGGAGATGGAGTGAAGGGGTGAACAATCAATAAGTTTGAGTATGTCTCGTATTGCAGAGATGACAACATCTGCCGTAACCAACCGGAGAAAGGTGGTCAAATCAAGCGAGACGGAAAGGAAAGAACGCATGGACACAAGTAGTCTAATGGAGCAGATACTATCGAGCGATAATCTCAATAGAGCATATCTGCAAGTCGTACGAAACAAAGGTGCAGAGGGAGTGGATGGAATGAAATACACAGAACTCAAAGAACATCTTGAAAAGAACGGCGATATCATCAAGGAACAGTTGAGGACAAGAAAGTATAAACCTCAGCCAGTACGAAGAGTGGAGATACCAAAACCTGATGGTGGTGTCAGAAACCTAGGAGTACCAACAGTAACAGACAGATTCATACAACAAGCCATAGCACAGGTGTTAACGCCAATCTATGAGGAACAATTTCATGACCATAGTTACGGATTTAGACCAAACAGATGTGCACAGCAAGCAATCCTAACAGCGCTCGATATGATGAATGATGGTAATGATTGGATTGTAGACATTGACTTGGAAAAGTTCTTTGACACAGTTAATCATGACAAACTTATGACTATCATAGGTAGAACTATAAAAGATGGAGATGTTATTTCTATCGTTAGAAAATATCTAGTCAGTGGAATCATGATTGATAATGAGTACGAGGACTCTATTGTGGGAACTCCACAAGGAGGAAATCTCTCGCCATTATTGGCAAACATCATGCTAAACGAACTTGATAAGGAAATGGAAAAGAGAGGGCTGAACTTTGTAAGATACGCGGATGACTGTATTATTATGGTCGGAAGTGAAATGTCTGCTAATCGAGTTATGAGAAATATCTCACGATTTATTGAAGAGAAACTGGGACTCAAGGTCAACATGACCAAGAGTAAAGTTGATAAACCACAAGGACTAAAATACCTAGGATTTGGATTCTACTATGACAGAACTGCACAGCAGTTTAAGGCAAAGCCACATGCTAAATCAATAGCGAAGTTTAAGAAAAGGATGAAAGAACTCACTTGTCGTAGTTGGGGAGTCAGCAACGATTATAAGGTGATAAGGCTTAATCAGTTAATAAGAGGATGGATTAACTATTTCAAGATAGGTAGGATGAAGACTTTATGTAGAGAACTTGATGGAAACATCAGATTTAGGCTTCGCATGTGCATTTGGAAACATTGGAAAACTCCACAGAATAGAGCAAAGAATCTTATTATGCTTGGTGTCCCCAAGTGGGCAGCATGGAGAACTGCATATGCAAAAGGGTATGCAAGAGTCTGCAGAGCGTCAGATGTGTGCCAAGCTATAAGTAACAAACGATTAGCCTCATTTGGTTTAATCTCAATGTTAGATTACTACGCCGAAAGGTGTGTTACTTGTAAAATTGATTGAACCGCCGTGTACCGAACGGTACGCACGGTGGTGTGAGAGGTCGGAATTTCTCAGTAAAGAGAAATTCCTCCTACTCGATTATCGTTCGTAAGTATTTGCTTTATCATTTGCTATTTATAGAAGCCAAGATCCTTATAAAGCTTTACAAGATCGGCGGCAACATCTTCGGGTTCTCCCTTTTCGAAATGGACTTCGTTACATGCATTTATGAATTCTTCATACATCCCGGAATCTTCGACCAGGGAATTCATAGCACTTATCTTATCGTTATTTTCCATGACCAGTGAAGCGTCATACTGAAGACCTTCAAGCTGACCGTCATCATCAAGAAACTTTCTTGCGGAAGAACTGACAGGTATTCCCTTTTCGACACCCTGAAGCTTTGCCCAGGTTTCACTATTCAGCATATAATCAAGGAGCATAGCAGCTTCCTTAGGATGCTCTGTGTTTTTGCTTATAGCATAAAGGGTAGCAGGCTTCTCGTACCAACCGATTCCGGCGTCTTCCGGTGAATATGCAATATAGTTAGCAGGTATGATCTCATCGCCTTCTTCGATGACAGTACTGTAATAATTGAAAGCATCACTTACCCATGCAACAGTTCCGGCATATAAATGATTGTTTATATTGTATCTCTGATAGTCCTCGACTTTAGGTATTACCTTTTCATCTAACAATCTGTCATAGAACTCTATCATAGTTTGAAAGTCATTTTTGTCGAAGTTGAGTTTGCCATCCTCATCAAACATTGTTTTCTTGTTTGTCTGTTCTGCATAGGCTATACAAAAGAGCCATATACTTTTGCTTGCTCCTGAAAGGGGATAAACATCATCCTTTTTCATTACCTTTGCAGCATTAAAGAAATCATCCCATGTAGCAGGGATATCAAGACCATATTTATCATACAAAGTCTTATTGATGTATATGGTCTCAGCGTTCATCGCAATCGGAATGGCGTTCAGGACGCCGTTCATCCTTCCGTATTCCAGTGTATCTTCATCAAAATTACTGAGATCAACTGTATCAGAAAGCTTTTCAAGGTCATAGTAGCCGGTTCCGTCAGCAGAATACTGCATAAGCCATCCAACGTTTATCTGCATAACGTCAGTTTCGTTTCCTGAAACCATGCGTACCTGATTACGTGCTTCATAGCCGGACCATTCAGTATAACTGCATTTTACTTTGATATCCGGATGTTCTTCTTCAAACATTCTAACGGCTTCCAGCGTGTATTCATTTCTCGTGTCATTTCCCCACCATGAGAGAGTGATCTCAACTTTCTCTTTCTGTTCATTTACAACAACTTCATCGCCGCATCCTACGGTAGATAGGAGAAAAATGAAAGAGAGAAGCAGGGATATGATTCTTTTTTTCTTCATATAAATCCCCTTATCCTTTATAGAAAGTATAAGTATTCTTTCCTTGACCCTTTGATTCATAGAGAGCTTTGTCACAAAGTTTGTACAGTGTTTCAAAGTCTTTTCCGTTTTTAGGTGAGAGTGATATACCTTCGCTGGCTGTAACCATATAGTTCATTTCCTTTGAAACTTCATTCTCATCGAAGAGGGTGTTGAACATGGTACATTTTTCTTCAATATATTCTTCGAAGCTCTTACCTTCTTTTGGCTTTGAATTAACAAGAACACAGAATTCATCGCCACCTATACGGCCTATATAATCATCCTCTGTGAAAATGGATTTCAGAACGTTTCCCATTTCTCGGAGCATTTTGTCTCCGGCGGCATGTCCGAGTGTGTCATTAACACCCTTGAAATTATCTATATCAAATATGATCAGAGCCTTATTTTCTGAATCCAGAGAATTCCTTAGACAGTTGGAAGCAAAGTCTTCGAAGGTAAGCTTGTTCATTACTTCTGTCAGTCTGTCAATCTGAGCTTTGTCATCAAGATCTGCAACCATCTCGGACACTGGCTTGATTATGAGAGTACTGCAATAGAAGCCGATTATGAAAGCTATGGCAGCTGCAAGAATAGCAAAAAGATAGAAGTTTCTTCTGATGTTACGAGTTTCTATCATTATGATGTCAGTAGGAATAGAACAAACAACATACCAGTCCCCACAACTGTTGATGGATACAAGGTAGTCATTATTCATATATGAAGCATCCTTCTTATCGCCTATCAGACTGCTGATTTCCTCAGGGAGCATGCTTCCCACTTCGTCACCAGATTTGGAGTAGAGTATATTGTATTCATTATTTACCAGATAGATATCCATGTCTGATAAGGTTTCAGGGTTATCAAATACTTCATTAAGTTCATCTGCATAGAAGGATATGAACAGAATGGCATTTTCATGAACTCTTTTAACATAATAAATACGTTTGAAATTGCCTTCATATCCGGTGAACCAGGTTTCATCACCCTTTTTACCTTCAATCATGCCTGCAAGCTCAATGTAAAGAGTATCACCAAAAAGGGAGGACGTTCCATTTGATATCTTTCCTACAGTACGATTGTTAGCATATACTATGCCATAATCTACAAAGTTCTCCATTATACAGAGATTATAGAGCTTTTCAGTTATAATCTTTTCTGTGTTTATGGATTCGTATTCGTCGTTTTTCGGATCTGTAGCATCATATGTATATGCAAGTTTTTCTCCAAATGCCAAAATAGCTATATTCTCCATTCGTGACATATAGCTTTCCATATTAAGTTTCATCTGTACACTGAGGGATGAAGTAAGAGATACGACCTTATTCTTCATGATATCATCAGATTTCTCTACCGCGAAACGCGAAAAGAACAGCAGAGTAAAGAGCACAATGGATGCATATACAGCAAGAATGATTATACGTGCTCTTTTAATATATTGAAGACTGTTTCTGTTTACGTTTTTACTTCTCATACAACGTAGATTCCTTAAACATCGATGTTACTGCTGTTTATAAAACAACTTACTATAAATATACCAATTTATCGGTGATTTTACAATAAAATACATCAGGATTATTTTGATTCATTGTAATGATAAATATAAAATGATAGAATTGATAAGTATTATGACATATTATTTCATTTCAAATGAAATAGTCAAAAAGAAAAGGATAGGAAATAATGATGAAGCTTTTACCGGACTATCATCTTCACAGTTCATTTTCAGGTGATTGTGAAACTGAATTACTTAGTATTATTGATAAAGCAAAAAGCCTTGGGATGGAGTCTCTGTGCCTGACTGATCATAATGATCTTGATTTTCCTGAAACTCCGGATGGGGTAAGATTTGATCTGGATATAGATACCTATTTAAAGACGCTTACAGAACTGAGAGACAGTCTTTCAGGAATTGATTTAAGGATAGGTGTAGAGCAGGGAGTAATGCCTGAGACTATAGACATACTGAATACTTATTCGTCCGAACATCCGGGACTTGATTTTATTATATGTTCAACTCATACATTAAAGGGGTATGATCCATATTACCCTCAGGTATTTGAGGCATATCCCGAGGAGGATGTGTACAGGATGTATTATGAAGACATTCTGAATACAGTAACTAACTTCAGAGATTATAATGTATATGGTCATATTGATTACATTTTCAGATATGGTCCGACTAAGGGTGAGAACTTTTCTGTCATAAAGTATTATGATCTTTTCAAAGCGATATTTACAAAGATAATCGAAAATGGAAAGGGCATAGAACTTAACACCGGAAGCTTATACAGAGAACTTACATATATCCACCCAAGACTTGATATATTAAGAGTATATAAAGAACTGGGTGGAGAAATCATTACAGTTGGTAGTGACAGCCATGATACAGAGCATATAGGTTATGGCTTTGATAAGGCCCGAGATTTACTGTTCAGTGAAGGTTTTAAGTACTATACAGAGTTTAAGAATATGAATCCGGAATTTAAAGTTTTGAATTGACGAAATAGATAAAAAAACATATAATAGCTGACTGTACGGTGTTGATTCACCGTACAGTCTTTAATAACGGCGTGTGGCTCAGTTTGGTAGAGCGCTGCGTTCGGGACGCAGAGGTCGCAAGTTCGAATCTTGTCACGCCGATTCCTTTATTTTAGCGGCTTTGAGGGCTGTTTCAGGCAGCCCACAAAGCCTATTTTTATGCCCGAATTCTAACATTTTTCTAACATTATTCAATATTCTATTTCATATCTTCGTCAGCATCAGCAATGACAGGTGGCAGGATTCTGCCCATCATTTCAGATATTTCTTTTTTGCTGTCCATATCTTTAATCTTAGTATAGATCTTTAAGGTGGTGCTGTAATCGGCATGACCGACCCAGTTCTGGATACTCTTAAAGTCCATTCCTTCATGCATGAGTATCGATACGCAGGATTTTCTAAGACCATGAAAGGTTATATGCTGAGGAAGATCTGGATTTTCTTTTATAATTTTTCTAAAAACTTTACTTGGATGGTCAGGGTAGTAAGGGCTTCCTTTTTCATTTTTGAAAATATAATCGTTATCATTATACTTATCCTTATATTTCTCTTTGTATTCTTTCTCTTTTTGTTTTAAATTCTTTAGCATTGTAATCTGATCATCAGTTAAAAGATAAGATCTGTTGCTGGAAACTGTCTTTGTTGAGTTTTTTCGAACTACTGTGGTGCCTTTCGTTACTGTATGATTGATATATAACAGTTTATTCTTAAAATCTATGGCGCTCCATCTTAGTCCTAGAACTTCTTCACGCCTTAGTCCAAATACGAGAGTTAGGTAGAAGAGTTCGCTTAAAGGTTTCCCTTTTATCTTTTCCATGAAAAGCATAGCTTCATCATAAGAGAAAAAATCATCATCAAAATTGCCCTTACCGCTGTATTTATCAGCAAGCTGCTTGCTGATTTCTGTATTATTAACAGGATTTGAATGGATTATATCATTCGCTACTGCATAATCCATAATATTACAAAAGACTGTTCTGATATCTTTTACAGTTCTTTTGCTAAGATTCTTGTCTGTAAATAGAGAATCAAGAAATTCTTTTATATAAACCTCAGTTATATCCCGGATTCTAACGTTTCGGAAGTATTCAAGAATATGCCTTGATTTGTATTCATAGGCAGCGTAAGTTGTATCTGCTAATTCTCTCTTTCTATCAATAAGATAGAAGGGAAGTAGATCTTCCATAACAATATTCTTATCAAAGTATATCGACTTCTTTTTTGAATAAGTATATGTATTATACAGATTGTTTCTTATCTCTATTGCCTTACTGAGGTTCTCCTTTTTATCTTTAAGACCGGTGCTTATCCATTTGACTTTTCGTTTTACTACACCGTCCTCAATTTCGTTTGTACTGATTAATATGTATAAATAACCGCTTTTTCCCTGGATGCCCTTATAACGCTGACCATTTTTCTTTGGCCGCGGCATCCTTAACCCTCCATTTCATTGTTGCTCATGTAATCAGGATACAGATAATTCATAAGATATATCTTAGGAATCCTGTAAGTACATCCGACCTTGACTGATTTAATCTGACCTTCTTCCAGAAGCTTATAAACGCGGTTGCGACCGATATGAAGAATGGCCATAAGATCCTTCGGGATTAGTACATCGCCGTAATTGTCGAGATATGTAGCGTTATCCATCTGGTTTCCTCCTTTCTTTAAATCTTGCAACTTTATATTAACATATATGTGAATTAATTATCAAGAGCAAATTTTAATACTTTTATGTTTTTCTATCCTTTTCACGATTATTTTATTATGCTATTATTAATAACATCTTTGTTTTGCTATTCACATTTAGTTTAGATTATTTGGAGGCTTGTTATGTTTTTTTCTAATGAAGCTGAAGGAAGTGATCCGGTAAGATTTCTGGATAAAGTATATCCACATGCTATCGGTAAAAATATAAAAAGAATTAGAATGGCCAGAAATATGTCTCAGGAAGAGCTTGGAGCTCAAGTTGGATTGAGTGCCAATCGTATTCAACAATATGAATGCGGGTTTAGGAAACCTAAAAATGATTTGATAGAGGGGTTTGCATATGCTCTCGGTGTAAACACTCTTGCACTTAGAGATCCCTTTTTTTGGAATGATGAAAGTGCAATGTTCATCTTTTTTAAAATGGAAAGGGAAGAAGGTTTAAAAGTTTATAAGGATAAAGACGGTGGATTTTATCTAAAATTTGCCAATGGTAAAAATGGTAATATTAATAGGTATTTGGGGGATTGGTATAAAAAGAGTACAGATATATATAATCGATGGCTTATGGCCTCTACAAAGGAGGAAAGAGAAGCGATTGACCAAGAATATGCAGATTGGAAGTGGCGATTTCCTAAAGATTTAATGGATGAACAGAAAAGACATCTTGATAGTATTAAGGTTGATATTATTAAGCAGCAAATAGAAGATCTTCAGGATGAACTTGATAAATTAGAGAATAAGTCTGATGAAGAATAAGAAAGATAGATGAAATTCTGTATTTTCCAAGAGTCATAAGTTCGAAGTGATCATTTGAATAATTTGTTGGTACCAGAAGATTGAAATTGTAATATTCATGGGGCTTGGGGTTTCCCCAACAAGATGAAAAGACACATATGCTGCGTTTTCAAAACGCAACGTATGTGTTTTTTCGTTGCTTGCAAAACCATAGTACACCTAAAAAATGTCAAGACAGCGCGTTTGCAACTTCGTCTCAAGTTGAGACGAAGTTAGATAAAACAGGATATTCAGGTGATACTTCCGGAATTCTAGAAGTCCATGATTTATTACTTTTTTCAAAAAAGATGATTCACATGGTTGAAGCTGAGGACAACTTCGTCTCAAGTGGAGACGAAGTTACAAAATGGGAAACGGATTTTGTCTTTTGAGTGGTTGATTTTAAGGTGACATGATATAATACAAAAGGTGTAAATTTAATTCAATTGATATTATTGTGGGACTAAACATGCAGGGCCTTTTTAATATCTTAGGATGGATAGGCAGGACGAAGGAAGTTAGGATAAAATCCAGGTGGATATAGGAGGTTCGCTGCCATAGAGGGAAGGGTATACAACAAGGCCAAGTATAACGAAAATCAATGACGTTATTATTTGTGTACCCATCAGACGCTATTTCAGTATTAAATACATTGAATTATCCGTAATCGTGGTTCGTTTACTGAGATATATAAGGTTTAAAAACCTTTGTTTTTCAACAAAAAACACTTGATTATATGAGGAGGTGATACCCATAGCTGAGAATAATAAATCAGGTAATTTGCAAAATAATTATGTTAAAGAGCAGTCGCATATTACGAAAATAGTAATTATAAGCCTTTTGGTGCTGCTTTTAGCGGCGATTGTAGTTATTGTATGGTTGATTAATAAGAATAATGACAAGTCGGTATCCGAGGCTCAGGATTCGATTCAAAAAACTGAGTCAGTTCAATCAGAAGATGAAGGGCTGGTGGTTCCAGAAAGACCAGAGATGATTGATGTTACAGCTTATGAGAAGCTGAAGCTAAAAGCGGATACCAAAGACCAATCTGTCCGGTTTGAAAATCCATTACAGAACAACTGCTGGATGGTAATTACACTGTCACTTGAGGATGGAACAGAGCTTTGGAAGTCGGATGAACTCCAGCCGGGCCAGGTTGTAAGAAGTATTACTCTAAATCAAACGCTTGCAGCAGGTGAGTACAAAAATGCCGTTATTAAATATCAGCATTGGACATATGATGATGAAAAGCTCCCTCTTAACGGAGCAGAAACATTAGTAACATTGACCGTAGGTCAGTAAATAAACAAAATGGAGGTTTTTATAGATGAAAAGAAAAGTATTATCCGCTATTCTTTGCCTGATGCTTGTTATAGGATGCTTCCCCATAACAGTAAAGGCAGACACAACACTTGGAGATGATGATGAAACTAATATTTCACTATCGACTGAAGTTCCAGAACTCATTTCTATAACTGTAACACCGCCGACAAAGACAACGTACAATGTCGGAGATGAGCTGGATACAATAGGAATGGTCGTTACCGCTAATTTCAGCGACAGCTCGACTAAGGACGTTACTTCTGATGCAACTCTGAGCGGTTTTGATTCTTCTGCTAAGGGCAATGTTACCGTGACCGTATCTTATACGGAGAAAGAGATCACCAAAACCGATACATTTAATGTAACGATCGTTGCTGCTTCTTTGGATACATATAACATCGATGTTTCCGCAAATCCGACAGCCGGCGGAACAGTAAGCGGCGGCGGTACTTATGATGAGAATGCTTCTGTTACCGTAACAGCCACGGCAAACAGCGGTTATTCCTTTGTGAAGTGGACGGAAAACGGTGAACAGGTCAGCACTGATGCAAGCTATACCTTTACTGCAACATCTGACCGTACACTTGTAGCTGAGTTTGAGGAAGTCATCTATACAGTATATGTTAATCCGGGCGAATCGAGTGACATTGCTGGACCGGTTGTGCGGAGTACAACAATCCTCTCCGAGGCGGATATGTGGGCTGGCAATTATACTCAAACGGCAGGCTGCTTCTATCGGGGCAATAACGGAAAACTCTATTATAAGCTCCCTTCGAGATGCTCATTCACGGCACCGGAAGGCAAAGAGTTTGACTGTTGGGAAGCCAGCTTTGGCGGTACATTTAGCATCGGTACTCCAATTGATATGGCAGGAAAAGGAAACTTTACTATCACTGCCCTGTGGAAAGAACCAGATCCCGATCCTTATTTAACGCTTTCCATACCTGCATCGATCAATATCAATTATGGTGATACACAGACTCCGTTTGATATTCAGGTAAAAGAAGCTGTATTTTCCGCTAAAGGAACTATAGAAGTTCGTTTACTTCAATCTTCATTCCAATGCACTTCGCATGATGGAACAATACCATTTACTGTCGACACGAATGCAACAAATACTTCACATGGTTATCGTGGAAATGAATGTTACTTTGTCGTGAGTAATTATATGTCTTTGCCATTTAGCTGTCAGGGATATATCAATATCACCAGCGACGCCTGGGCAGCGGCGAAGCCGGGTATCTATACAGCTACGTTAAGAGTTAGAGCTATTTTTTAATTGGAGGTAATATATGGGAGCGTGCAGGCGATGTAGAATAATTCTATTGCTCCTGATGGGGCTTATTCTTCTTGTGTTGTTCCCATCAGTTTGCACACTTGCTGATTCATCAGAAAGCACAAATAGCGATGAAAATGGTATCTCTATTTCAACTACTGTTCCGCCAAGTATAGTTTCAGGAGAGGAAGGAACATACGAAAAAGGTGGTTTATCGGGTCTTAATTTTATGACGGATGATGTAAAGGAGAATCTTCTAAAGGTTTTAGTTGATGGGCAAGAGATTTCTTCTGAATATTATACTGTTTCAGGAGATCCATTTACGATTACTGTTAATGCTAATTACCTTAATACATTGGCTTCTGGGAGTCATACTGTAGAAATAGTTACAGTTAACGGTACAGCGAGTGCGAATTTTACTGTTATGGAAGCAAATCAAAATAAAACACAAGAGAATTCATCTGAACAAACATCAGAGCAAGCAAATAAACCATCTGAAAAACAATCGCAGAAAAATAATTCAAAGTATTCCGCATCAACGGGGGATGAGACTGATATAGTTTTTCTGGGGATTGTGATGGTTACGTCGTTGATTGGGGTAGTTATCGTTATTTGTGGAAAATTCAAATGTAAACACTATCATGATTAGTAATATAGATATAATATCTATTTACTCTTCAAATGGTTGCTGAACAAAGCGATTATAGCGAAAAAGATAAGAAGCAGCCTACTTGATAGGGGCCGCTTCCTATGAATGAATTGTTTTAATATGCATGTTCTACGGTTATGTATGGTGATTCCGGAATATTACCGGAATATATATGATCAGATAGTATTGTTTGTATATCCAACGGAAGATCTTTGATGTTAATCGGGACAGTTGGCTTAGCTATACAATTATAGAAATTATCATTATCGTAGTCGGTCAGATCATAACAGTAAATACCTTTTGAAGATAAGTCTTTTCATCATCTACTAAATCATTATCTTCTTCAGGAATTAAAAGGATAGGAGTAGTGGTTATAGATAGTGTTTCTGTAAAGAATTCCAGATATAATTCACATTCCTTACTTCGTCCACAGTGTGGACGAAGTTAAGTATGATTTGCCTTATTCAATATTTCTAGAAGTCGTATAATCTTATATTTTTAAAAACAAAAAACACGTGCTCTGAAGTGGTACCATGGTTTTGCAAGCAACGAAAAGACACATACGTTGCGTTTTTATCAAACGCAGCTTATGTGTCTTTTCCGACTTCTGGGGATACCCCAGTCCCCTCTGGATGACAACATGTACCCAAGTTGGGTACAAGTTGTGCTTTATTCTTGATTATTAAAATGATTGTATGCTACAATCGTTCTATAGGATGTAAGAAGTGTATAGTATAGATACTTATTGCGTATAGGTTCATAACCATAAGGTTAGTATCAATGATTCAGGGGGTATAGTATGAGAATACAAAACAAGAAAGCAGCTATAGCGTTTATGTTGGCAGCAATGATGGCAGTGCCGTCCATAAGTGGGGCTAAGGCATTGGCGGCAGATGACTCTAATGAACAGGTTATAGTTGACGCGACTAGCGAGGATAAGAATGTTGAAGTTGGAGACATTACATCGGATGACTACGGATTACATGTAAATACGGGTGATGGGAAGACGGTTACTGTTACAACAGGAAATATTGAATCCGACGACGATGGAATATATGTTGATAAAGTGGGTAAAGGGTCCGATGTGACTATAACAACAGGAAATATTGAATCCGAAGACGTTGGTGTGTATGTATATGAAATAAAAAATGATTCCGATGTGACTATAACAACAGGAAATATTGAATCCGAAGACAATGGTGTGTTTGCATATAGTATATATGAAGATTCTGATTTGACTATAACAACCGATGATATTGAATCCGGCTTTTATGGTGTTTATGTTGGTAGTATAAGAAAGGGCTCTAATGCTACTGTTACAACAGGAGATATTTCGTCTGATAGATATGGAATATATGCATGTAATTTCTATGAAGGAACACTGGACATGTCAGTGGATGGTTCTATTTCGGCTAGTAATGAAGGAGTGCATCTTTATTTGGATGATGGCGGAACAGCGACCGTAACGGTTAAAGGGGATGTAAAAGCTTCGGATTATGGCCTTTATTTTGATACGGATGATGACAATTCTACTGCGGATGTACTTATAGAAGGAACTGTAGAGGGTGATAAAGGAGGAGTAAGATTACGTGGAGATCATGGATTCGAGGCTGAGAATCTTTCACTGACTGTGTGGAGGATTAAACCTAATGCTGATGATGAGATAGTTGATGTTTACAATGATACATATCCGGATATGAAGGAAGAGTTTGAAGATAAAATCATGTACATCATCAAGGTAGAACAGCCTACAGAAGGTGGTACCATAGCTGTTTCTGATAAAGATGGTAATGCTCTTGATAAAAGTCATGATTGTGATGTTGCAAATCAGGGTGATAAGGTTTTAGTAAAGGTTAATCCGGAAGAACATTATAAGATTACAGGCGCATATAACGGAGTTGACGGAGCAAAATTAGAACTCCTAAAGGATGAAAATGGAAATTATTACGTAGAAGTTCCGAAGGGTGGCGGTGTATATCTTACTGCTGTACTAGAGAAGGAGAAGTATGATATCTCATTCTACGATGATGACGGAAACCTTATTCAGACTAATACTGTTGAGTATGGTGATACGATCACAATACCGGATGCTCCTACCAGGGAAGGCTATGAATTGCTTTATTGGGAAGGTTCAAAGTATTATCCGGGAGATCAGTATACAGTAACAGGTCCTCATACATTCAAGGCAGTATGGAAGAAGATTGAGGATAAGGCAACTGATGATACAGAAGATAAAAAAGAGACAACAGATAAGTCTGATGACAAGAAAGATGATACTGCAGCTCCTACAGGAACTACATACAACACATCAAAACCTGTAGCATCATCACCTGCAACAGATGATGCAACGAATATTATGATGTTGATTATAATTATGATAGTTTCAGCATCAGGTGCAGTAATAGCTGCAAATCTTAAGAAAAGACTTAACAGAAAAGAAGATTAATCAATATATGTTATGCAAGATGATAGCTCTTGATGTTTCGTACATCGGAGCTATTTCCATTTATGAAGCTGACAAATGTCTCTTTTGAGCTGGTACCCACTTCCGTCAGGATAACTATCTTTAAGGAAGGAAGCAGGTTCAGAAGTATAAGGGCGTATGCACTGACTCTGTTTGATATGGAGATCGATACAGATTATCATAATTGCATTGATGATTATGAGAATGATGAGAGATACAGCCAGGTTGCTGAAATGTATTGAAGCATATTCTGGTGTGAATAAATGAGCGTCAATGGTATAATGATTGACGTGGGAGTTCGGTGAGGATGTAGAACAATTAACTTCCGGTATAACTTACTTTGGACATCCTTAAAGATAATAAACAAAACTTCCAAATTCGGTAATTAAAAGTGAGTGATTTGGAAGTTTTTTATTTCTTGCCTGGTACACAAAATGCTACTAATAAGTTGCGCAAAGGTGTATTTATATGATATTATTAGCTTGCGTACTGAGGTATTTATTTGAAAAAATTACTTTGCGTATTATTGGCAAGGGGGGTGAGTTATGGAAATTAAAAGAAATATCTATTCTAAGATAGCTGAGTGGAAGAAAGAGACAAATGGGACGAAAGCATTATTGATCGAGGGGGCCAGGCGAATCGGAAAATCAACGGTTGCTGAAGAATTTGCCCAAAATGAGTACAAGTCCTATATCATAATCGACTTTAACAAGGCTAAGAAAAAGGTAATAGATGCCTTTGAATCTCTTGATGATCTTGATGTTTTTTTTCAGAAATTGACGCTTGAGTACAATACAAGGCTTTATCCAAGAGAATCTCTGATAATATTCGATGAAATACAGAAGTTTCCAAAGGCTAGGGAGGCAATTAAATATCTTGTAGCCGACGGAAGATATGATTACATCGAGACAGGTTCGTTAATATCGATCAAAGAAAATGTTGAGAACATAACAATTCCTTCAGAAGAGCGGAAAATGCAAATGTATCCAGTGGATTTTGAGGAGTTCATGTTATACATGGGCGAAGAAATACTTCTTGATTATATAAGAGAATGCTTTGAGAAGAGTCAGCCATTAGATAGGCAGATGCATAATAAGGCTATGCGCTTATTTATGGAATATATGCTTGTTGGCGGAATGCCTCAGGCGATAGTCGCATTTAAGAAAAATGGGAGGGATTTTCATGCTGCCGATGTAGAAAAGAGAGACATTCTTGCACTCTATGAAGATGACATCAAGAAGTCAGCTAAGAAATATAAATCAAAGGTTTCAGCTATCTTTGATAATATTCCAGGCTTTTTGTCAACGCATGAAAAAAGGGTTGTTTTAAGCAAAGTAGATAGTAATAACGGATCCTTTGACCGCTATGATGAGCCGCTGTTCTGGCTTGGCGATTCCATGATTTGTAATCTTTGCTATAAATGTAATGACCCGAACGTTGGTCTGGCATTAAATAAAAATGAATCCTATGTAAAATGTTATATGGGAGATACAGGATTATTGGTCAGTCATGCATTCAGTGAGAATGAAATCATGGATGAACAGCTTTATAAGCAGATAATGGATGGAAAACTGTCACTTAATCAGGGAATGCTTTATGAGAATATGATAGCACAGATGATTACAGCATCAGGTCGTAAGCTCTTCTTTTATACAAGATACAGCGAGGAAAAGCATAGGAATGATATTGAAATTGATTTCATAATCTCGAATGAGAGCAAGACAAAATTCAAGATCAGCCCTATAGAAGTAAAATCATCCAAGAACTACACGACATCATCACTTGGATCATTTAAAGAACTCTTTAAGAAAAGGATAGATAAGCAGATAATAGTGCACCCTAAGGGGTATTCAGAGGGGGATGGAGTCATAAAGATACCCCCATATATGATGCACCTAATATGATCTATGATAGGAATGAGAGGATATTAGAACTAATCAAATCGGATTCAAAGATTACTTCAAAAAATATGGCGGAAAAATTAGGTGTATCTGACAGGACGGTAAAGCGTCATATAGCAGCTATGTCAAATGTTGTAAATGTTACTATAAAAATGTACATTTAGTGGAATATAAAAATGTACAAAATTAAGCATCATGTTATGCTACCCATGGAGGTGATCTTCATGGATAACAAGTTGCTAACTCAGTTGAGAATCCTTAAATTGACTGATTCTAAACCTAACTTTTCAGAGCTATCCCGGCAATACGGTGTTGACAGACGGACCATCAAAAAGTATTTCGACGGATATACTGGTAAGCCAACATATCATGATAAGCCTAGCAAGCTTGATAATTACAAAGAGCTAATCCGTAAAAAACTATCTATTAAAGGAACCACGCTAAGGTCTGTTTATGAGTTTATGATTTCTGAAGTAGATAGTTCCATTGGTTCTTACTCTAACTTTGCTAAATACACTAAGGCCCATAAGCTATATCCTAAGAAAAGGATATCCGGGCATCCCAGATTTGAAACCCCTCCCGGTCGCCAAGCTCAGGTTGATTGGAAAGAGGATATCAAAATCGCAAACAAATATGGTGAAATCTACACCTTCCAGGTGTTTGATTATAAACTGGGGCATTCTAGATACTGCCACTTTACTTACAAAACTACTAAAACAAGACAGGATGTATTCGACTGCCTTATTGCTTCGTTTAAAGCTACAGGTGGAGTGCCCACAGAAATCCTTTTTGACAACATGGCGTCAGTTGTGGATTTAAAAGATAACAGAAGGCATGTAAATAACCAAATGCGAGCCTTCGCTGATGACTTTCATTTTCGAATAAAACTTGCCAAGCCTAGACATCCATTTACAAAAGGTAAAGTTGAAGCAATCAATAAGTTTCTTGATTGGTTGCTACCTTATGAAGGTGAATTCGAAACTGAAGATGAATTAATCGCTATACTTGAAAAGATAAATAAGAAGGTAAATACTCAGGTGAACCAGGCGACAAATGTTCCGCCATTGTTACTTTTCCAAAAAGAAAAG
>JHWR01000010.1 GCA_000687655.1 Lachnospiraceae bacterium YSB2008 | reverse complement strand
TCAAGAGTCCTTTCGCTTACAGTGGCAACAAAATAAGATGGATTCCACAAATGTCCACCCCATAGCTGTTTTTTGATCTCAGGATGTTTAAGGAATAACCACCGGGCAGTATTGCCTTTAAGAATTTTGATTGCATCCGACAGTCTGATCTGTGGTTTGCAATCTACAAGAAGATGAATATGATCAGGCATTATCTCCATTGCTAAAGGAACCATATCCAAAGATTTAAGTGTTTCAAGAAGATACTTTCTAACATCCGTCTCGATTTCACCTATAAATATGGGCTTTCTATACTTGGTAACCCATACGATATGATACTGCAAAGAGTAAATATATCCACGACCATGCGTAACATCTTTAGGTAATGTAAAATAAACATTTTTATCCATATACTTATTATACCATATGTATAGGCTAAACTCAAGAAAATTCCGCCTAACTCACGACTAAAGTCACGAGTGTGTGGCGGCTAATCATCAAGAGTTGGTTTTCATATATTTCACAAAAAAGTCATAAAATTGTTAGCACTCACTATTGAAGAGTGCTAACAAAAGTGGTATAACATAATCAACGACAAAAAACAAACCTCATATGAGGCGAATATATTATTGAAAGGAGTAGTGACTTATGTATTATCCAAATCTTTTTAATGACAGTTTTGTACAGGACCTTTTCGATGAGATGTTCGGAACACCTTATAAGAGTGAGAAGGCAAAAGCAGCTCTTCCGAGAATAGGAAATGCGCTTACAGATATTCAGGAATTCGGTGACAGATTCGAGCTTGATATGGATCTTCCGGGATATGATAAGAAAGATATACATGTTGAACTTAAAGATGGTTACCTCACTGTAGGAGCAGAACATGAGGAAGAGAAGGAAGAAAAGGAAACCCCTGAAGCAGAAGTATCTGAGGAAGCTGAAGAAGAACCTGGAACAGAGGTTGATACCGATGATAAGAAAGAAGTCGGAAGGTACATCCGAAGAGAACGTTATTACGGAAAGGTTCAGAGAAGCTTCTATGTAGGTGACAGAGTAACTCAGGATGACATCAAAGCAGCATTTACAAATGGAGTCCTCAAGGTTACGGTTCCTAAGCTTCCGGAGAAAGTTTCCGAGGGACAGACAATAACGATTGATTAGCAAAATTATAAGTTGTTTTCATAGTTTTACCTCCCTTAACACAATATGCCGGGTCAAATGACCCGGCATATTTCTTTTATTGTAACAAATGAAAACAATTATATTGGTATTTGTGATTACAGGACTTTGATCACTTCATCTACGACATCCTTCATGTGGTCGTCAACAAATCCGAAGTCCATTTCTCTGTAGCTCCATGCAGCATGTCCGATACCATATCTGTTGAATACTTCGCATATCATCTTGTACCACTTTAATGTATCCTCTGCAGTTGCAAGATTGATAACTCCGAATTCACCACAGTAGAGTTCAGTGTCTCTTTCTTCTGCAACGGAAACAGCTTCCTTAACCATGTTCTCGAAATACTCTGTGCCCATGTGCTTATCCTGGTCATATTCACCGAAGCCTTCTACGAAGCGATCAAGCTGTGCAGCGGTATTTGCTTCATATACTGAATATGGAACATCAAACGGCATACGGAATGAAGTGTCCATGCCTTCTATCCAGTAAGCACCCTGATGTGTAAAGATCAGAGGTTCATAGCAATGGAAGTTATATACAACATTCTTATCGTATGGAGCTGCAAGATCCTTCAGGGCCTCGATACTATTATTGTAATATCCTCCAAGGAGAATCTTTACATCCGGAGCTATAGCACGGATTCTCTTGATACACTTTGTTGAGATTTCATTCCATTTATCACAGAATTCCTTGTCTGTAACTTCGTTCAGAAGTTCAAAGCAGAGTCTGTCGCCGATTAAACCATATCTTTTGGCAAACACTTCCCAAAGCTTATAGAATCTTTCCTGATATTCTTCGCTGTCGAAGAATCCGAACTCTTCTTCACCGTCATCGAAGCTGAAACCGTAGGTCTTATGAAGGTCGAGAACCATATTGAGTCCGTACTTCTCAGCCCAGCCGATAACCTTATCGAGGTAAGCAAAACCTTCTTCTTTGTATTCTCCGGCGTCTGTTTCTACAAGGTCATAATCAACAGGAACTCTTATGTGATCAAGTCCCCAGTTTTTGATCTTTTCTATATCTTCTTCTTTTATGAAATTATCATATCTTTCTTTGGTATGATCGCACTGTGAGAACCAGCCTCCCAGGTTGATACCATGCATATATCCTTCAAACTGCTTCATAATAACCCTCCATATTGATTTCTCGCTCCGCTCGGAGCATGATTGCTTCGCAATCCTGCCTACAGTATAACATCATTACGAGCGCTATGTATAGACAAAGTTTACCGAAAATGATAATCTATATGCCATGAACGAGTTAAAAGAAAAAAACAGAAAAAAGATCCTGCACGACATTCAGGTCAGAAGCTTTAAGCTCCTGAATGTTATCTTCATGACTGGCGTTTTTATGTTCGTGTGGTATAACTACTACGGCGACAAGCTGTACATGAAGCCTTTCTGGGGAAACGGTTACTATGCTATATGCGGGCTCTTTGTTTTCTTATATTTTATGTTCGGACGCATTTACGATGCATTTCTCATTTCATTGAATCGTATTGCCGAGATGATCTACAGTCAGATACTTGCTCTTGTATTCAGTGACGGAGTCATGTATGTTGCGACGCTTCTTCTTGAGAGAAAGTTTCCTAACGTACTTCCGATGCTGGTATGCCTCGGAATTCAGGTACTGTTTTCTATTCTCTGGTCAAATGTAGCGCACAGATGGTATTACAGATCATTCGGCGCATCAAAAACATTTATCATATATGATATGAGAGAAGGCATGGAGGATCTGATAAATGAGTATGAGATGACTTCAAAGTTCTCAGTTGTCGGAACCTGCTCCACGGAAGAGGCTCTCTCTACGGGACTTTCCCAGCTGACGCCTGATATTGAGGCAGTGTATCTCTGCGGAGTTCACAGCAGTGACCGAAATATTATTCTGAAGGAATGCATTAATAAAGGCATTGTAGTATACATCATTCCGAGAGTCGGGGATCTTCTTATGAGTGGGGCTAAGAAGCTCCACATGTTCAATCTTCCAATCCTTCGACTTGATCGCTACAGCCCGGTTCCTGAGTATCTTTTCATGAAGAGGATTTTTGATGTGTTCTTTTCTATAGTCATGCTTATAGTCCTTTCGCCGGTCATACTTATAACCGCCATTGCTGTAAAAACGGACAAGGGACCTGTATTCTATAAACAGACAAGACTTACGAAGGATGGAAAAACTTTTGAGATCATAAAGTTCAGATCCATGATGGTGGGAGCTGAAAGCGACGGAGTTGCAAGGCTTTCTACCGGAGATAAAGATGAGAGAGTAACCAAGGTCGGAAGAGTCATAAGGAAGTTACGAATAGATGAGATACCACAGTTTATCAACATTCTGAAGGGGGATATGTCGGTTGTGGGACCTCGTCCGGAGAGACCTGAGATAGCTGCGCAGTATGAGAAAGAACTGCCGGAATTCAGTCTCCGACTTCAGGCCAAAGCCGGGCTGACGGGGTATGCCCAGGTTTATGGTAAATATAACTCAAGTCCTTACGATAAGCTTCAGATGGATCTTATGTATATAGCAAATCCGAGCATGGCAGAGGATATGAAGATATGCCTCGCCACACTTAAGATACTTTTCCAGGAAAGCAGTACAGAAGGGGTAGATTCCTAGTATCTTAAGGTTGAAAAGAAGCCCATAATTTAATATACTTATATAGTACGATTCAGGATGCAGAGAAGGTGACCTGGATCATACGATGAGGGACAAGAAACTATTAAGGAGGACGGTTACATGAATGTTTTTACCACGGATAAAATCCGTAACGTAGTTCTGCTGGGACATGGGGGTTCCGGTAAGACATCGCTTGCAGAAGCACTTACTTATCTTGCAGGCATGACGAATCGTATGGGAAGTGTAGAGAACGGAAATACTCTCAGCGATTTCGATAAGGAAGAAATAAAAAGAAAGATGTCAATCAAGACATCTGTTATTCCTATACCATGGGATGGATATAAGATCAACATCCTCGATACACCGGGTGCATTTGATTTTGTTGGTGAGACAGAAGAAGCTGTATCTGTAGCAGATGCTGCAGTTATAGTTGTTTCCGGAAAGTCAGGTATTGAAGTTGGAACAAAGCGCGCATGGGAAATGTGTGAGAAGCGTAAGCTTCCAAGAATAATCTTCGTTACAGAGATGGACGATGACAAGGCAAGCTTCAGAGAGGTTGTTCAGGGACTTCAGGATCTTTACGGAAAGCGTATAGCACCGTTCCATCTTCCGATACGTGAAAATGAACAGTTCGTGGGATACGTAAATGTAATCCAGCAGAAAGCAAAGAGATGGAATGATAAGGGAACAGTTGATAAGTTTGATGTTCCTGATTATTCACTTGAGAATCTCAATATCTGTCGTGATGCACTTATTGAGGCAGTTGCTGAAACAAGCGAAGAGTATATGGAAAGATTCTTTGAGGGTGATGAGTTTTCAGAGGATGAGATCAGACAGGCTCTTCATGTTGGTGTATGTGACGGTTCAGTTGTACCTGTGCTCATGGGTTCAAACACTCTTGCAAGAGGTATGTATACACTCATGGCTGATATTATCAAGTACTTACCAAGTCCTGAGAAGTGCAAGATTGCAGGTATCAATACAGAGAATAACGAAGTCTTTGAAGCTGATTACAATTTCTCAAAGCCTAAGTCAGCATACGTATTCAAGACTATCGCTGATCCATATATAGGTAAGTATTCACTTATCAAGGTTAATTCCGGAGTTCTTAAACCGGATGATGTTCTCTTCAATTATCACCGTGATGCAGATGAGAGACTTGGTAAGCTCTACACTATCTGTGGAAATAAGGTTGAAGAGGTTAAGGAACTTCACGCAGGTGACATAGGTGCTCTAGCTAAGCTTGCTGTAACTCAGACAACAGATTCTCTTTCTACCAGAAAGAATTCAGTTACATATATCCGTGCCAACATTTCAAAGCCTTACGTATACAGAAGATACGCAGCTAAGAATAAGGGTGATGAAGATAAAATCTCACAGGCACTCGGCAAGCTCCTTATGGAAGACCTTACTCTTAAGTCAATAAATGACAGTGAAAACGGTCAGACACTTATCTATGGTATAAGCCAGCAGCACCTCGAAGTAGTACAGAGTGTGCTTGCAGAGAAATATAAGGTTGATATTGAACTCATGCGTCCAAGGATTGCCTTCAAGGAAACAGTTACAAGGAAGGCTGACACAGAGTACAAATATAAGAAACAGTCAGGCGGACATGGTCAGTATGGACATGTCAAGATTACTATGGAGCCATCAGGCGACATGGAATCTGCTTATCAGTTTGAGCAGATCGTAGTCGGTGGTGCAGTTCCAAAGAACTACTTCCCGGCAGTTGAGAAGGGTATCGCAGAATCAGTAAAGAAAGGACCTCTTGCTAACTATCCTGTTACAGGTGTTAAGGTTGTTCTTTACGATGGAAGCTATCATCCGGTTGATTCATCCGAAATGGCATTCAAGACAGCTACAGAGCAGGCATTCAAGAAGGGCTTCATGGAAGCAGGTCCTGTACTCCTTGAGCCTATTGCAAATATTAAGGTTATAGTTCCGGATGAATTCACGGGAGCAGTGCTTGGTGATTTCAATAAGCGTCGTGCAAGAGTTATGGGTATGAATCCACTTGGAGACGGAAACCAGGAACTTGTAGCAGATATACCTTTCATCGAACTTTATGAGTACGATACAAAGCTTTATTCCATGACCAGAGGCAGCGGAATCTTCTCATATGAATTCGTTAGATACGAGCAGGCTCCACAGGAAGTGGCAGACAGAGAAGTGAAAGAGGCAAAGGGCGAATAAAACCCTAAAAAAAGTATGGATATTATATCAATACTGCAGCTTTTCGGAGGACTCGGACTCTTCCTATGCGGAATGAGTCTTATGAGCTCCTCCCTTGAAAAGCTCTCAGGAAGCAGTTTGGAAAAAGCACTAGAGAAAGTAACGACCGGAAGAAATGAGGTAACAGGCCGTATCAAGGGATGGACCTTTGGTACGGGCGTTACCGGTGTCATTCAGAGTTCTGCAGCAACAACTCTCATGGTCAGCGGTTTTGTAAATGCAGGTATCATGCAGCTTACGCAGGCACTCCCGGTTGTATTTGGATCGAACGTCGGTAGTACGGTTACTGCTCAGATTCTCCGTCTTGGTGATCTGGGTTCGGATAACCTTATACTCCAATTGCTTAGACCTTCATCATTTGCACCTATGCTTGTTGCTATAGGTGCTATTATCATGCTCTTTTCCAGGAAGCCGAATGTAAAGAGAGCTTCCGGAATCGTAATCGGACTCGGAGAACTTTTCTATGGTATGGCCATAATGGAAAGTGTATTTGAGCCGCTCAAAGAGTCACCGAGATTCCAGGAAATATTCGTTTCATTTTCGAATCCATTTCTTGGACTTCTTATAGGACTTGTCGTAACACTTATTATTCAGAGTTCAAATGCATCAGTTGGTATACTGCAGGCGCTGTCTGCATCAGGTACCGTTACATACGGAACGACCATACCTATGGTCATAGGCATCAACCTTGGAAAATGCATGCCTATAATCATAAGTCTTTTTGGTTCGGAAAAGAAAGCAAGAAAAGTATCTGTGAGCTACATCTTCTTCAATGTTTTCGGAGCAATACTTTTCATGACTGTAATATATGGTCTCTACTACACAGTGGGGCTGCCGTTTATGTCTCAGGTTGTAAACAGGAGTAATATAGCTAACTTCCATCTTCTGTTTAATTTTGCAACCAGTATGATACTTCTTGTACTCACAAAGCATGTGGCAAATCTCTGTGAGAAGATTGTCGGTGAAGATGAGACCAGCGAACAGGATAAGGAATTTGATAAGCTGGATGATCTTCTTCTGAATACTCCTTCAATAGCTCTCGAGCAGTGCCGTTCACTCATTTCCAAGATGGGAAATGCAATCTTCGAGAATTACAAGATGGCAACCGAGCTGATATATCATTATGATGCCGCAAAGTTCCCGAAGCTGGAGGAAAATGAAGCGTTCATTGATAAATGTGAGACAGCACTCTCGGCTTATATAATTCGAATTGACAGGAAGAGACTTACCAAAGATGATAAGTTCCTTATGAATGCTATACTTAATTCCATAGGCGACCTGGAACGTATGGGTGATTACTGTATGAACATCGCTTATGTAGCCAAGGAAAAGAATGAACAGAATATACACTTTTCACCTGCCGGACATAAGGAAGTTGATACAATAATGGATGCTGTTGAGTATACTATGGATACGGTCCTGAATGCATTTCTTAAGGCTGACAGCAATCTTGCTAAGAGGGTTGAGCCTTTGGCCGAGACCATAGAGAACCTGAAAGAGGTAATAAAATCCCATCACGTAGACAGACTTCAGGAAGGTACCTGCAGTATAGAAGGAGGAGTATCGCTCTTTGACCTTCTTACCTGTTTCGACAGGATAGCAGGACATTCTAAGAATATAGCTCTTCATGTTATGAAGAGGGTTGCCGGAGATAACAGCTTCGATGAGATGCATGGTCATACAGGTGACCGTTTCAGTGAAGAATATAAGGCACTTTATCATTACTATGAACTCCAGTTCATAGAGCCTATAGAGAAGCCGCTTACTGAAGAAGAAATCGCGAAGTACAATGCTATGCGCGACAGCCGTGAGAAGAAGGCAGAGGATGAAATAAAGCCGAAACCTGATGTCACTGAGCCTAAGGATGACGCTGCAGGTAATACTAAAAAGAAAGATAAGGCTGACAAGACGGACAAGAAGCCTGCCAAGGATGCCAAGAAGGTTGCCGAGGATGCCAAGGCCAAAAAAGACACCGAAAAGAAGAAAAATAACAAGAAAAAAGAAGAAAAAGACTAAATAAATATGCAGAGAACGTCCATACGCTAGACATTGACCTTAAAAAATGGTATAATTCCAAGCGTCTATGGGCGTTTTTGCGTCCTAATACTGTGACAAATAGAAAGGGACATTTCGTATGTACGACAAGGTTTCTCCGAAACTGGACTTTGTGACAAATGAGCAGAAGGTTCTGGATTTCTGGAATGAGAACAAAATTTTTGAAAAGAGTATCGATGAGAAGAAGGATCTTCCGACATATACTTTCTATGACGGACCTCCGACAGCAAACGGTACTCCACATATAGGACATGTTCTGACACGTGTTATCAAGGATATGATTCCACGTTATCAGACTATGAAAGGTCACAAGATCATACGTAAGGCCGGTTGGGATACTCACGGACTTCCTGTTGAGCTTGAGGTTGAGAAGCTTCTTGGTATCGATGGCAAGGAGCAGATCGAGGAGTACGGTATTGAGCCATTCATAGGAAAATGTAAAGAGTCCGTTTGGAAATACAAGGGCATGTGGGAAGAGTTCTCCGGAAAGGTCGGCTTCTGGGCTGATATGGATGACCCATATGTTACTTATCATAATGATTACATAGAGTCAGAGTGGTGGGCTCTTAAGGAGATCTGGAACAAGGGTCTTCTCTACAAGGGCTTTAAGGTAGTTCCATACTGCCCACGTTGTGGTACACCTCTTTCAAGTCACGAGGTTGCTCAGGGTTATAAGGCAGTCAAGGAGCGTTCCGCTGTTGTAAGATTCAAGGCTAAGGTTGCAGAGGGTGAAGAGCAGTATTACTTCCTTGCATGGACCACAACTCCTTGGACACTTCCAAGTAATACACTTCTCTGCGTTAATCCTGATGAGACCTATGTGAAGGTTAAGGCTGTGGACGGATATACTTATATCATGGCCAAAGCTCTTACTGAGAAGGTTCTCGGCGGACTTCTTGCTGAGAAGGACAAGGAAGGAAATGCAAAGTTCACTGCCAATGAGGATGGCTCTGCATTTACCATACTTGAAGAGTATAAAGGTACTGACCTTGAATACAGAGAATATGAACCACTCTTTGCCTGTGCCGGAGAGAAGGCAGAGAAGCAGCATAAGAAGGCTCATTTCGTAGTATGTGATAATTACGTTACCATGGAAGATGGTACAGGTATAGTTCATATAGCTCCTGCTTTCGGTGAGGACGACGGACGTGTTGGACGTAAGTATGATTCACCATTCGTACAGTTCGTAGACGGTAAGGGTAATATGACAGAGGAGACTCCATTTGCAGGTCTCTTCGTTAAGGATGCTGATCCGAAGATCTTAGTTGATCTCGAGACAAGAGGACTTCTCTTCTCAGCTCCTAAGTTTGAGCATGACTATCCATTCTGCTGGAGATGCGATACACCGCTTATCTACTATGCAAGAGAGTCATGGTTCATCAAGATGACAGCCGTATCAGAAGATATGGTTAAGAATAATGATACAGTTAACTGGATACCTGAAGGTATCGGTAAGGGACGTTTCGGTGACTGGCTTAAGAATGTTCAGGACTGGGGCATCTCACGTAACCGTTACTGGGGAACTCCTCTTAATATCTGGGAATGTCCTGACTGCGGTAAGCAGATTTCTATAGGCAGTATCGCAGAGCTTAAGGAGAAGGGTAAGAATTGCCCTGATGAGATAGAGCTTCACCGTCCATATGTTGACGAAGTCCTCATCCCATGTCCTGACTGCGGTCATGATATGAAGAGAGTACCTGAGGTTATCGACTGCTGGTTCGATTCAGGAGCAATGCCATTCGCACAGTGGCACTATCCATTTGAGAACAAGGAAATATTCGAGGACAACTTCCCTGCAGATTTCATCTCCGAAGCAGTTGACCAGACAAGAGGATGGTTCTACTCACTTATGGCAGAATCAACACTCCTCTTCAACAAGGCTCCATATAAGAATGTTATAGTTCTCGGTCACGTTCTGGATAAGGACGGACAGAAGATGAGTAAGAGTAAGGGTAACGCAGTTGACCCTATGGAGGCGCTCGGAAAGTACGGAGCTGATGCCATAAGATGGTATTTCTACACCAACTCGGCACCATGGCTTCCTAACAGATTCCATGAGGACGCTATAACAGAAGGCCAGAGAAAGTTCATGGGAACACTCTGGAATACATATGCATTCTACACACTTTATGCAGAGATAGATCAGTTTAATCCACTTGAGTACGAGCTTGATCCTGAAAAGCTTTCCGTTATGGATAAGTGGCTTCTCAGCAAGCTCAATACAGCAGTTAAGAAGTTCGATGAGAACCTGGGAGCTTACAAGGTTCCTGAGGCTGCAAAGGTTCTGTCAGAGTTCGTGGATGACATGAGTAACTGGTACGTAAGAAGATGTCGTGAGCGTTACTGGGTAAAGGATATGCCACAGGATAAGATCAACGCTTACATGACACTCTACACAGCGCTTGTTACAATCGCTGAGGTATCAGCTCCTATGATTCCGTTTATGGCTGAGAGCATCTATCAGAATCTTGTGAGAAACATAGATAAGGATGCGCCTATAAGTATTCATCTCTGTGACTATCCTGCAGTAAATGAAGAGCTCATCGATGAGGAGCTTGAGGCAAGCATGGACAGCGTCCTTAAGATAGTTGTTATGGGACGTGCTGCAAGAAATGCATCCAATCTTAAGAACAGACAGCCTATAGCTAATATGTTCGTTAAGTCAGATAAGGTTCTTGATCAGTATTATATTGATGTCATCAAGGACGAGCTTAATATTAAGAATGTTGAATGGAAGGATGATGTATCCGGATTTACAACATATATCTTCAAGCCACAGCTCAGGACAGTAGGTCCTAAGTACGGCAAGGCTCTCGGAGGCATAAGAGAATACCTTTCAAATATCGACGGCGCAGCTGCAATGGCAGAGCTCAAAGAAAAGGGTAGCATTACATTTAACGTCGGAGATACTGAAGTAGTTCTTGCTGAGGAAGATCTTCTTATAGAGGTTACAGAGTCTGAAGACTTCGTAACAGAAGGTGATAACTATGTAACCGTAGTTATTGACAAGAGACTCACACCTGAGCTTATAGAAGAAGGCTTCGTAAGAGAGATAATTTCAAAGATTCAGTCCATGCGTAAGGAAGCAGATTTCAACGTTATGGATAGGATAAAACTGTATGTTTCAGGAAATGATAAGATTGCTGACATAATCGCAGCTAACGAAGATAAGATTAAAACAGCTGTTCTGGCTGATGAGGTCGCAGTTGGCGAAGTACAGGGATTTGAGAGAGACTGGAACATCAACGGCGAGGATGTTAAGCTCGGCGTAGAAGTAAACTAACAGGAGGAAATGTTATGGCAAAGATGGCAGAATTCGACAAGGAAGCTTTCAAGAAGGAGGTCAAGGCTAACATCAAGACTCTTTACAGAAAGACTCTGGACGAAGCAACACCACAGATGGTATACCAGGCTGTAGCACATGCAGTACAGGAAGATATCATTGACAGATGGATAGCAACACACAAGGTTTATAAGAAGCAGAACGTTAAGAAGGTTTATTACCTTTCAATGGAATTCCTTATCGGAAGACTTATGGGTAACAACATGATCAACATAGGTTACTATGATGACATCAAGCAGGCCCTTAAGGAGATGGGATTCGATATCAACTTTATAGAAGATCAGGAAAGAGATCCTGCTCTTGGTAATGGTGGTCTCGGACGTCTTGCTGCATGTTTCCTTGATTCACTTTCTACACTTGGATATCCTGCTTACGGATGTGGAATCCGTTATCGTTATGGTATGTTCAAGCAGGCAATAAGGGATGGATATCAGTATGAGGAGCCGGATGACTGGCTTAAGAATGGTTATCCTTTCGAGGTTAAGCGTGCTGAATATGCTGTAAATGTAAAGTTCGGCGGTTATGTAAAGGTTGAAAACGTAAATGGAAAGAATGTCTTCACACAGGAAGGCTATCAGGAAGTAAGAGCTGTGCCTTACGATCTCCCTGTTGTTGGTTATGGCAACAATGTTGTTAATACACTTCGTATATGGGATGCAGAGGCAACTCAGGAATTCAACCTCAATTCATTTGATAAGGGTGAATATGAGAAGGCAGTTGAGCAGGCTAACCTTGCTCGTACAATAGTTGAAGTACTTTATCCAAATGATAATCACTACTCAGGTAAGGAGCTTCGTCTGAAGCAGCAGTATTTCTTCATATCAGCATCTGTTCAGAGAGCTATCCTTAAGTTTAAGGAAAACAATGATGATATCAGAATGCTTCCAGAGAAGGTTACATTCCAGCTCAATGATACACATCCTACAGTATGTGTTGCCGAACTCATGAGAATCCTCATGGATGAGGAAGGACTTGAGTGGGATGAGGCATGGGATATCACAACAAAGACCTGTGCTTATACAAACCATACAATCATGTCAGAGGCACTTGAGAAGTGGCCTATCGAACTCTTCAGCAGACTTCTTCCACGTGTATATCAGATAGTAGAAGAGATCAACAGAAGATTCGTTCTTGATATAGAGAAGCTCTATCCGGGCAACCATGACAAGGTTAAGTCAATGGCTATCCTTTACGATGGTCAGGTTAAGATGGCTCACCTTGCTATAGCAGGAAGCTTTTCAGTTAACGGTGTTGCAAGACTTCATACAGAGATTCTTAAGAAGAGAGAACTTAAGGACTTCTATGAGATGTCACCTGATAAGTTCAATAACAAGACAAATGGTATTACACAGAGAAGATTCCTTCTTCACGGTAATCCACTTCTTGCAAACTGGCTGAACGAGAAGATCGGTGATGACTGGATCACAGATCTTTCCAAGATCAAGAAGCTTGCACTCCATGTTGATGATCCTAAGTATCAGCAGGAATTCATGAATATCAAGTATCAGAACAAGGTTCGTCTTGCTGAGTATATCAAGGAGAACAACGGAATAGAAGTTGATCCTCATTCAATCTTTGATATCCAGATCAAGAGACTTCATGAGTACAAGAGACAGCTTCTCAACATACTCCATGTAATGCACCTTTATTCAGAGCTGAAGGAGAATCCTTCATTTGATATGTATCCAAGAACATTCATCTTCGGAGCAAAGGCTGCTGCTGGATATAAGAGAGCTAAGCTTACTATCAAGCTCATCAATTCAGTTGCTGACGTAATCAACAATGATGATTCCATAAATGGAAAGATCAAGGTTGTATTTATAGAAGATTACAGAGTATCAAATGCTGAGATACTTGTTGCTGCTGCTGACCTTTCAGAGCAGATATCTACTGCTTCACGTGAGGCATCAGGTACAGGTAACATGAAGTTCATGCTTAACGGTGCACCTACAATAGGTACTATGGACGGTGCTAACGTTGAGATAGTTGAAGAGGTTGGTGCTGAGAATGCATTCATCTTCGGACTTTCAGCTGATGAAGTTATGAGATATGAGCGTGAGGGTGGATACAATCCTTGGGATATCTATAATTCAAACCAGAACGTAAGACGTGTACTTACACAGCTTATCAACGGTCAGTACTCAGAGGATACAGAGCTCTTCAGAGATCTCTATGATTCACTTACAAAGGAAGATGTTTACTTCATCCTTAAAGACTTTGATTCATATGCAGATGCTCAGAGACGTGTTGATGAAGCTTACAGAGATGAAGCAGGCTGGGCTAGAATGGCTATGATGAATACAGCATGCGCTGGTAAGTTCTCATCAGACAGAACTATCGAAGAGTATGTAAAGGATATCTGGAAGCTTAAGAAGGTAAGAGTAACTCTTCCTAAGGCTTAAGTCATAATTATTATTGACATATAAAAAAACGTGGTGTACAGTAAGGGTCAAATCTTACTGTACACCATTTTTATTGGAGGAATTAATCCATGATATTTGATAAGCTTGTAGAGATAATAGCTGAACATCTTACAATTCAGCCACAGGATATATCACTTGAAACATCCTTTAAGGACGACCTTGCTGCAGATTCTCTGGATCTCTATGACCTGGTTATGGCCATAGAAGAAGAATTCAATGTAGAAGTCAGCGAGGAAGAAACAAGTGAAGTTGAGACCGTCGAGGACCTTATCAGAATCCTGAAGGAACTCGGAGTTGAAGACTAACGCTTCTTATATCGACGTGCCTTTCGGGCACGTTCTTTTTTTACTTTATTCATGTATGACAACAAAGCGATTATCATTATGATAAGTATGATGATCACTACGATAATGAATATCAGTATGCCCTTTCCTGAGGATTCTTTCTTTTCGGAAGGGGTCTTTTTTGTGTCATCTGTTACTTTGTCTGCTTTGTCAGTTGATGTAGCAGCTTCGGTTACTTCTTCTTTAAGTATTGGACTTGTTCTATAGACAGTAGCTCCGCATTCGGTACATTTTCCTTCGTCTATGCCTTCCTTTTCATAGGTGGCATCAATTGCTGTAGCCCAGTTATCAACCTTGTGGCTCTTTAATGTGTAATCTGCTTTGTAGCTATAGTCATTACACTCATTACATTTATATTCCGTATAACCGAACTCTTCACAGGTAGGCTTGATAACAGTTGAAGTGTAGTTATCTCCGGTGCAGTAATGAGGCAGGAGATCCTTTGAATAGTCTTTTATCTCATTAGGAGTAAAAGCAGAAGAGCAGCCTACGAATTCATAGGTCCATTGCATAACCTCTCCGCAGAAGTCCTTACAGTATGCTCTACGATCTGTATTATCCTCGAAGAAGGTGATGATTCCTTCTACTCTGGTGTTATTGATATAACCCTCGTACACTGTTCCCTGAGGATAGAGTATGTACATTCCTACAAGACCGCCGTTATGAACATATCCGTGATCAGAATCATAGCCATCTATCTTAACGTTACATTTATCTACATCAAGGTATCCTGCGGCATATCCGCCTCCGAGAAACTGCTCATCGCGGTTTTCTGCATCATGGTCGATACAGATAAGAGTGATGTCAGTATTGGTTTCGTGTATATAACCCTTTCCACCATAGCCGACGATACCACCGACACCGAACATCTTTGAGTTTGCATCAAGGCGAACTGTACCTTCGATGTCACAATTCTCTATATGACTGTCCTCAGCGAATCCGGCGATAGTTCCTGCGAAGCAAGGAGCGTCTTTCTCGACTTTCACGTCAAGACCTTTAAGGGTGAGATTCTTTACGGTAGCACCTTCGAGAATACCGAAGAGACCGGCAAAGTAAGTATCATATTCCTTATAATTTCCGTCATAGGTAGTTCTGAAGTTTCCTGATGTATCGGTTACCTTGAGATTCAATATGGCATGTCCGTTTCCATCGAAGGTGCCTTTGAAATCTACAGGGGTCCATTCATAATCCTTCATGTCTATATCAGTCATGAGTACGTAGCTGCCGGATGCGTCATCGGGAATGGACATCAGGTCATCAGCGGTATATATCTCTGTTTTATCTGAATCTGCCTTTGCGTATGTAAATGGAATCAGCACCACTGCGACAAGCAGAAAAAGAAGAGATAATCTGAAATGTGAAATTGCAGGTTTTGACTTATGATAATTCATTGTGAAACTCCTTTTTGAAGGGCTTATTAGTTTCCTTAATAATAGAAATAAAGTTTGTATCGGGATACCCAGCGGACATTATAACATAAAATGAGACCAGGCGCACCGTCAGGTGGCCTGATCCCATAAGAGTTTTATAATTATTAGCCGAGAACTACCTCAACCTTATGTGTTGCGCCATCACCGATAACAGGGATAACATTTCCATCAACAGCCTTGCCGTCAACAGTCATGCTCTTTACACCCTTGCATACGTGATCAGGATTCTTAACCTCTATCTCGTATGTATCGCCACGGAACTGACGTGTAGCTGTAAATCCGTCCCAAGCACTTGGGATTGAAGGATCTACTGAAAGTCCGTTCCAGTCAGGTGTGATACCGAGGATGTACTGGCTTATAGCTACGAAGTTCCATGCAGCTGTACCTGTAAGCCATGAGTTCTTAGCCTCGCCCTGACGTCCTGCGTCCTTACCAGCTACCATCTGTGCATATACATATGGCTCTGTTCTGTGAAGATCTGAAATATCCTCAAGGAATGCAGGTGCTATACGTGAATACCAGTCATATGCTGTATCGCCTTTGCCTGCATATGCAGCAGCTGCGATCATCCATGCATTGTTATGACAGAATACACCGGCATTCTCCTTATATCCTGCAGGATATGTTGAGATCTCACCGTACTCGATATAATACTTTGTAAATGCAGGGTTGTTAAGAACAAGACCGTACTTGCATCCGAGTCTTTCTTCGACTGCATTAAGTACCTTATCAGCGTAACCTTCTTCTTTACCGATATCTGACATGATACCGAAGCCCTGTGGCTCGATGAAGATCTTGCCTTCTTCATTTTCCTTTGAACCAACTTTTCTTCCAAGATCATCATATGCTCTGAGGAACCATTCACCGTCCCATCCGAAGTCCATGATGTTCTTCTTCATCTTGTCGATCTCTGCCTGTGCAGCAGCTGCGCCTTCTTCGTCTCCCTTGTACTTGCAGAGTGCTACGTACTCAGGACCTGCATATGTGAAAAGTGTTGCAACGAAGATTGATTCTGCAACATCTGAGAATCCCTTGTCACCATACTTAGGTGATGTATATGTCTGGAAGCTCTCACCAGGAGTATCTGACCAGCATGAAAGGTTGAGACAGTCATTCCAGTCAGCTCTCATTGAAAGTGGAAGTCCGTGAGGACCTACTGAATTAGCAACCTTGTAGAAGGACTGCTTCAGGTGATGCATCATTGACTGTGCAAGTGACTCATCATTTCTATATGGAACATTCTCATCAAGGATTGAGTAATCACCTGTTTCCTTAATGTATGCTGCTGTTGAAAGGATCATCCAAAGTGGATCATCTGAGAAGTTACCGCCGAGAGTATCATTACCCTTCTTTGTAAGTGGCTGATACTGATGGAAGCATCCACCGTCTTCAAACTGTGTAGCAGCGAGGTCAAGGATTCTCTCACGAGCTCTGTCAGGAATCTGATGAACGAATCCGAGAAGATCCTGGTTAGAATCACGGAAGCCCATACCACGGCCGATACCTGACTCGAAGTAAGAAGCTGAACGTGACATATTGAAGGTAACCATACATTGATACTGATTCCAGATGTTAACCATACGGTCAACCTTCTCATCAGGTGTCTTAACTGTATACTTGGAAAGGAGGTCATCCCACATCTTCTTGTTTGCAGCAAATGCAGCGTCAACCTTCTCTGCAGTATTGAAGTTCTCTATCATAGCGTATGCTTTTGACTTGTTCATTGAACCGTCAGCATTCCATTTATCTGCACCATTCTCAACATAGCCGAGGATGAATACGAGAGCCTTCTCCTCACCGGGAGCGAGCTTCATCTTGATTGAGTGTGAAGCTATAGGTGACCATCCGTCAGCCTTGCTGTTAGAAGACTTGTCAGCAAATACTACGTCCGGCTTATCAAATCCATTGTAAAGCCCAAGGAAGGATTCACGGTCACAGTCATATCCGTCTATGTCAGAATTAACTGTATAGAATGCAAAATGATCACGACGCTCTTTGTACTCTGTCTTGTGGAAGAGTGTTGAGCCTTCAACTTCTACTTCGCCTGTACTGAAGTTTCTCTGGAAGTTTGTTGAATCATCTTCTGCATTCCAGAGACACCACTCAAGGAATGAGAAAAGAGTGAACTCCTTAGGAGTTGTTCCTTCGTTCTTAAGAACAACCTTCTGAATCTCAGCGCTTACGCCCTGAGGTACGAAGAAAGTAACTTCTGCCTTAAGTTCATTTTTCTTACCTGTGATAATAGTATATCCCATACCATGACGGCACTCATAGAAATCGAGTTTTGTCTTAACAGGTGACCAGCCCGGATTCCAGACAACGTCATTCTCGTTGATATAGAAATATCTTCCGCCTACGTCAACAGGAACATTGTTATAACGATAACGGGTAATTCTTCTGAGACGAGCGTCCTTGAAGAAGCTGTATCCTCCTGCAGTATTTGAAATCAGTGAAAAGAACTCCTCAGTTCCAAGATAGTTGATCCATGGATACGGAGTCTTTGGTGATGTGATGACGTATTCCTTGTTAGCGTCATCAAAGTAACCGAACTTCATGTATTGTACCTCCCTTTATTATGTTTGTATTTATATTCCTAGTAACTGTTCATAACGGTTACAAGTATGCATGTTCAAGAAGCCTATGCTTCGATATAAGTGTAAATGCGCTCTGTTACGGTCTTGGATTCGCCCGGAACGAGCTCTTCGTATCCGGTCTCATCCTTTGGAAGTGGAAGATTAGGAGCATCTATGATCCAGGTCATAGGTTCTGGACAGAAGTAGCCCTTGTCACCATGATCATTCCAGATTACCCAGTACTTGAAATCTCTGCAGACTTCATATCGGATCTGTATTCCGCTTCCGAGGTCTGTTGCTACCATACCATAGAAAGGCTTACCATCTATCTCGCCTTCCTCAGCAAAGTAAACATCATTGTCTATATCATGCTTAACCGGAATCATTGACCCGGTAAGATACTGTTTGTCATGATGATCGAGCTCTGTAAAATCCAGAGTCGGTATGCACTTTGTGCTGAGCTGCCATTTGTCTCCGATAGGAACATAGATTCTCGTATCAAGAGGTTCAGCGCCCTCTACGAAAGGACCCTTAAAGGCTGTATGATTACATACGCCGAATGGAAGCTGTCTGTCGGACATATTGGTAAGTGTAAATGCATAGTCCATTCCATTTTCAGAAAGTGTGAATGTATATTCTGCCTTAAACTTAACCGGAAATGTATCGAAGAAAGGATCCTTCTCATCATATGTATATGAGGTCTTTGCAACAGCAGCCCCGTCTATAACTTCAGCTGAAACTATATCATGCTCACGCTTGTGAAGAAATCCGTGAATATGATTGCCGAGCGGATCATTCATCGGGAATTTGTATGTATAGTCTGAACAGCGAAGATTTCCGTTACTGAGTCTGTTTGGAAGATACAGTGTCGGAAAACCATAAACCTCAGGGGACTTCTGTAATTCCTCAACTGAAAGAGCTTCATCATTTCTGAAGAAATCGACATTGTTTTCAGTGTCCTGCATCCTGATGATATTGCTTCCAAGAAATGGAGCGATGGTGGCAGTATATCTGCCGGCTGCCAGTGATATAACATCTTTTTCTTTGTACTTTGTTACTTCTGCTTTTAAAGACATAATAAGGCCTCCCTTTATATGTACATACACTAACATATTTTACCATAACCTGTGGGGTTCGTCTATTAAAATGATTATCACTTTTGCACTTTTAGATAACGTATGTAGATGGTATAATAATTATTGGTTTATCATTGTTTGGCGAAGCCGGTCAGGAATCGGAATAATGCCTTGAAAGGAGTCGGGTTGTCATGGCAGAACAGCTTTTTACAATTCCTGTAAATGATGCATTTGACGAGGGGTGTGAATGCCCTATCTGCAGTATATATAAGAAACTTGAAGATGATGCCATAGAATTCACTATGGGACCTTCATATATGGAGGATGATAACCGCGAGGTTACTGATAAGCTGGGATTCTGCAAGCGTCATATGCGCATGATGTATGCGAACAAGAACCGCCTGGGACTTGCACTTATGATGGATACCCATATGAAGAAGGTCATTAAAGACCTGAAGAAAGCATCGGAGAATCCGGCACCAAAGCCTTCAATCTTTGGAGGCAAAAAAGAGAAATCAGCTGTCGAGGAATATATAGAAAAACTTGATCACAGCTGTTTTATCTGTGACAGGATAGATATGAGTTTTCCGAGATATATTAATACCATTTTCCATTTATGGAAGAAGGATGCTGAATTCCGCGAGAAGTTCAAGGCCGGCAAAGGCTTCTGTGTGCATCATTATGGCATATTATATGCAGGGGCAAGAAAGGAACTCTCAGGCAGTAACTATGATGAATTCCTTGAAACTCTGAACAAGGTGTTCTTTGAAAATATCGAGCGTGTAGAGGGAGATGTATCCTGGTTCATAGATAAATATGATTACAGAAATAAAGATGCCGACTGGAAGAATTCCAAGGATGCCATTCCAAGAGGCATAATAAAAATGAATGACGAGATTGTAGAATAGGAAAAAGGCGCATATATAGATGAGTAATGAAATGAAAAAAAGAATAGGTATGATTGCTGCTATAGCAGTTATGCTTGTTCTGCTAGGGCTGCTGCTTTTCTATGAGAATAATGGTGATGAGCAGACCGCTTCTGAGACCACGACGCAGCAAATTGAAGTAGTGACTACCGAGCAGAAGACGACTGAGGCAGTCACGGATACTGAGCAAACTGAGGATGAAACAGATCAGACTGAGATGGTTACTGAGGACGAGTTGGATACCGAACAGACTGAAGCAACCACGGAACCTGAAACTGATAAGACCGAGGATGAAACAGAAACTGCTGACAGGGACGAACTGTATTACAGATACAGCATAATTGAAATACAAAAGCTTTCAGGCACAAAAATCTTCACAAAAAAAGCCATAGAGCATATCTTCAAGGGCAGCAATGGCGGCGGTTATCATTATGAGGGTATCAAGGATACTCCGGGGAAGGCGGATCCGGACAGCCGTTCAAAGCCGGATGACAGCGGAGTATATACTGCAAAGGTCACTATAAATGGATCAAACAAAAAGGGAAACGGCGGATATTCTTCTTTCTTCCCTATAGAGCTTTCGCCTCAGGAGGTTATTGATGCCATCACTGAAGCATATAATAATCGTGAGCACGTCAGCGGAAATACTTATGAAGGAGTATCTGACAGCGGAATAGTTATAGACATGTATCTTACGGATGATGATAAGATAATCTCAGCATTTCCTATATATGATGACTGATTCAGAAAAAGCGATATTAGTATAGAGAACACAAATAAGATGAGGAAAGTAAATGAATTATAGTTTTCGAATCTTGGAACTTAAGAATGGACGAAAGAGTCTCCTCATAGACCCTGAAGATAAAAAATATACACCTCTTTCGGGCTTGATAAATACGGAATTCAGAAATTTCCCGGGAGATATTCTTGAGACAGTCGAGGCGGGGCTCAGTGGGGAAAAGCGCAGTTTTGCGGGTAATCTCTACAGTATTGAATGTGATGAAAAAGAAACGATCATAGAGAATCAATATGATGAAAACGAAAGAATAACAGTAGCTACTTCAGTAGTGCTGAAGCTGATTGAATCATATAATGAGCAAAGAAATGCTCTGAAGCAGGGAAAAGCTCTCTCTTCAGAAACTTTTACAATAAATGAAGAAAATATGGAGGAAGAAAAGATGGTTAAAGATGATTGCATATTCTGCAAACTTGCAAATGGAGTGTTCCCAACCAACACAGTATATGAGGACGATGATTTCAGAGTAATCCTTGATGCTGCACCGGCTGCAAAGGGACATTCACTTATAATACCAAAGCAGCATGTTGATAATATCTATGATGCTGATGATGAAATGACTGCAAAGATCGCACCGCTTGCGAAGAAGATTGCAAATGGAATGAAGAAGACCTTTAATTGTGATGGTGTGAATATTCTTCAGAATAATGAGCCTGCAGCGGGTCAGACCGTATTCCATCTGCATGTGCATGTTATCCCGAGATATACGGATGACAATATGGGACTGCTCTGGAAGCAGCTTGAGGTAGATCCTGCTGAACAGGAGAAGATTTCAGCAGATCTCGGCAGCAATATTTAATTTGCGGATTTATATAGAATAATAAAGATTAATCACGGGGGGACAAACATGAATATAACAGAAACAAGACCCTTTGTTTCATGGGAGCTGATGAATTCATTTATGATCGATGCATTTAAAGGCTATGGGGTGCCTGAAGAGGATGCAAAGATATGCGCGGATGTTCTGCTTGAGTCAGACAGACGTGGTATAGAGAGTCACGGTTGTAACAGATTTAAGCCTATCTATATAGACAGAATTGTAAAAGGCACTTTGCTTCCGGTCACTAATCTTGAGGTTATCAAGGAAACTCCTACTACCGTTGTTATGGATGCACATGACGGAATGGGCATGGTTGCGAGCTACCATATGATGAAGAAGCTGATAGAGAAAGCAAAGCAGTATGGTATGGCAGGTGGTGCCATAAGGAATTCGACCCACTACGGAATAGCAGGTTACTGGACAGGGATGGCAGAAAAAGAGGGACTTATAGGAATCTCCGGAACAAATGCAAGACCGTCTATAGCACCTACATTCGGAGTTGAAAATATGCTGGGAACAAATCCCCTTACATTTTCAATTCCTACAGATGAAGATTTTCCGTTCTGCCTTGACTGCGCTACATCCATAGTTCAGAGAGGTAAGATTGAGTACTATGCCAGAGAAGGAAAGCCTACACCTCAGGGCATGGTTATAAGTGAAGACGGCGAGGCGCTTACTGACAGTGAGGAAATACTGAAGAGGCTTGTTGACGGTACAGCTGCACTTGCACCTCTTGGAGGAATCGGAGAAGAACTGGCCGGCTACAAGGGTTACGGATATGCGACAGTAGTTGAGATTCTTTCGGCAGCTTTATCAGGCGGACAGTTCATGAAGGCTCTGACCGGAGTGGACGGCGAGGGCAAACCTTCAATGTATCATCTGGGACATTTCTTCTTTGTAGTTGATCCTGAAGCATTTATGGGGCTTGACGAGTTTAAGAAGATAGCCGGCGATATAGTAAGAGGACTCAGAGCTTCAAAGAAGGCTCCGGGTGAGGACAGAATATTCACGGCCGGTGAGAAGGAACATGAGATGTGGCTCTTCCGTAAGGACAAGGGTGTGCCGGTAGGAGAAGCTGTTCAGAAGGATATTCTGACAGTGAGAGATGCATTAAATCTTCCTTATAAGTTTGATTTTGAGCAGTAGTACTCAATATTTCAACGTAATACAATCATTTTTGTTGACAGGACTGTACATTTGGTGTACAGTCCTCTTTATCTGAAGAAAATCTCTTATTCAGAGTGGTGGAGTCACAAGGGACGATGAAGCCACGGCAACCCCCATACGGAAGGTGCCTTCCTGAGCGTGATGATATATCACGAGCAATAAGAGGATTTGTATCATATTTGATTATCAAATCCGATTATTTATTTAATCGGATTTTTTAATTTCACAGATACTGAATCCTGAACAGATTTAAAACAAAGAAAGGATTTAATCATGGAAAGAAGACTTTTTACATCAGAGTCCGTTACCGAAGGACATCCTGATAAAATCTGCGATCAGATATCAGATGCCATACTTGATGCACTTATCGCAGAGGATCCAAACAGCAGAGTTGCATGCGAAACTGCAACAACAACAGGTCTTGTCCTTGTAATGGGTGAGATCACTACAAATGCTTATGTAGATATTCAGAAGATAGTCAGAGAGACTGTCCGCGAGATAGGATATGACAGAGCTAAATATGGTTTTGACTGCGATACATGTGGAGTTATCGTGGCAATAGATGAGCAGTCAGCAGATATAGCCATGGGTGTTGATAAGGCGCTTGAGGCAAGAGAGAATACTATGACTGATGAGGAACTTGAAGCTATCGGTGCCGGCGATCAGGGACTTATGTTCGGATACGCTACAAATGAAACGCCTGAGCTCATGCCTTATCCTATATCACTTGCACAGAAGCTCGCAAAGAGACTTACTGATGTAAGAAAAGACGGAACGCTTCCTTATCTCAGACCTGACGGAAAGACTCAGGTTACTATAGAGTATGACGAGGATGGCAAGCCGGCAAGAGTAGATACTATCGTAGTTTCAACACAGCACGGTGAAGAAGTTACTCAGGAACAGATCCATGAGGATGTTAAGAAGTATGTTATCGCACCTATAGTTCCTGCAGATATGATAGATGATGAAACCAAATATCTTATCAATCCTACAGGAAGATTTGTTATCGGCGGACCTCATGGAGATTCAGGTCTTACAGGACGTAAGATAATAGTTGATACTTACGGTGGATATGCGCGTCACGGCGGCGGTGCATTTTCAGGAAAGGATCCGACAAAGGTTGATCGTTCCGCAGCCTATGCAGCAAGATATGTTGCAAAGAATATTGTTGCAGCAGGGCTTGCAGATAAGTGCGAGATTCAGCTTTCATACGCTATAGGCGTTGCCAGACCTACATCAATAAATGTCGATACATTTGGCACAGGAAAGCTTTCTGATGAGAAGCTCGTTGAGATCATAAGAGAGAATTTCGATCTTCGTCCGGCAGGAATCATCAAGATGCTTGACCTCAGACGCCCTATATATAAGCAGACTGCAGCTTATGGACACTTTGGAAGAACGGATGTTACTTTCCCATGGGAAAAGACAGATGTTGCCGAGAAGCTTGCCGGATATCTGGCATAAGCTTTGAGATCTTTCATTTAAGATGATTGAATGGAGAATTAAGATATGAAGAATATGCTCAATTTCAAAAACTTCAGCCCTGAGGAGCTGATGGATATACTTACACTTGCGCAGGACATGAAGAAGGATCCTGCAAAGTATGCACATTCACTTGAAGGTAAGAAGCTCTATACACTTTTTGAGAAAACATCTACAAGAACTTATCTTTCATTTGCAACAGGAATTACTGAGCTTGGTGGTCATTATTTCAATCAGCTCTGGGAGGACAGCAACTTTGTTCTTGGTGAGCCTGTTTCAGAGATTAAGTATGTATGTCGTAACGTTGATATCATCATGGCTCGTCTTGTAAAGAATGAGACCGTTGAGAAGTTCGGTAAAAATGTAACGGTTCCTTTCATTAACGGCTGTGACAATTCTTATCATCCATGTCAGATACTCGCAGATATGCTCACCGTTCTTGAGAAATTTGGAACCATAAATGTAAAGTTCATGTACATCGGTGCCAAGAATAATGTCTTCAATTCACTTGTTGAATTCTTTGCAAAGATGAAGCAGGGAACTCTTTATGGACTTACTCCACTTGTAAATGATACAGCCTGCGGCCCTGACTTCTATGAAGAGGCTAAGGCAACCGGACACTATGTTGAGCTGGATGACAGTATGACCATGGAAGAGGCAAAGAAGTATGCTGATGAAATGGATGTAATCTACACAGATACATGGGTAGATATGGAATTCTTCAATAATCCTGAATATCAGGCGAAGAAGGAAGAGACTCTTCGTAAGATGATGCCATATCAGATAAATGATGAATTCATGAAGGACAGTAAAGCTATCGTATTCCACGATATGCCTATGCATGTAGGATATGAGATATCACAGAGTGTGGTTGATAAGAATCTTGATCATATTCTGGATGAAGCAGAAAACAGAAGACATGCTGAGAAGGCAGTCATGTTTACGTTGTTACAGTAACTGTCAGGCAAAAAAAGGAAGAGTACCACTAGCTGCTCGCAGCATAGAGGTACTCTTCCTTTTTTTGAACCTGGGACAGGTGCGCCCGGTGTCCTCTAGTTTCCAAATATACTTGATGCTATAGTGCTGGCGGCAGTTGCATTTCCTCCGGCATTGGCAGATGTCTGCTCCGGTCCGTTTGTACTTACATTAAGAGTGCCCTGCATTGTAGGAGCCATAAGTATACGTCCGGTTCCTCTGTAAACATTGAGGAGACCTTCACCTGAAAGTCCTGAACCAAGGAGTGACTTGGTTGACTTCTCAACTGTGAACTGAAGAGATCCTGACCATGCTATAGCCATATTTCCATCTATCTTAACAACATCATCCTGAAGAACAAACTCGAAAAGTTCCTGTCTTGGAACAGGGCTCTCAAGAACTGCCATTCCATTTCCTGTGAGGCAGAGATTGAAGAGACCTTCGCCGCCGAGAAGTGCAGAAGATGCATTCTGACGTCTAACAACATTTTCCTGAAGTGAAGCATCACATGCGAAGAAAAGTCCGTCATCAAGAACCATTCCCTGAGGTCCCCACTGACCTACATCCTCAAGGAGGATGAACTTATATGTAGGCTCGAGCATTACGAAGCCCTGACCCTGATATATAGGCTTAACTGCTGACTCGCCGGTAACAGCGCCCTTAACAGCCTTGCTGAAGAATCCGCCTACACCGCCAACGTTGGCATTCATCTCTACATTTCCGGTCATCCACTGCATAGCACCGGCCTGCACTTTGATTGCATTTCCGTTGAGCTGTGCAAGAACCTGACGCTTTCTGACATTCATCTCTTTCATGAAATAAGCGTTTGGAGCACCGGTTGGTGTAACAGAAAGATCATTCTGATGCTCATACACGAAGAAAGGACCGGCACTGGCGATACATGTCATGTTTTCATTGTTAAACACATTATTAATAGTGACCATCGTAAACCCCCTTTTTTATAACAAATCCCCTTTTGCTACCTGACTGCCATATACCGGCAGCTGCTCATTTAATTCTATTATAAAGAGTGCTTTATATCAATAGAAAAAAACACCATAGAACAGTTGTGAAGTGTTATTTTTGATTGTTTTTGTGGCAGATTTGCGGCAGATTTGTGGCACATTATTGGTATAATATTAACCAAGTATGCACATTTTGAGATTTGTTCATTTTTATATATAGGGAGCATGAATCTATGAGACTGAATAAAAGAAGAATTATATCCATAATCCTCAAGATTAATGTGATTTGCAAGAAGAGTTAAGAAAGCGGGTTTATCATTTTCAAAAACTTCCTGACAATCATCATAAATATCTGCCAAAGTTAGTTGTTTGTGTGGTATAATACTCATATAGCAACTCCTTTCATGTGTGGATATTTGGTTGATTCGACTCTTCTATTGTACCATTTAGTGAGGGGTTGCTTCTTTTTATGCAATAAAAAATGCCGTATTTATGCGGCTTGCGGCGTTTCGCAAACGCCTAATTCTTGATTATTACTAGGAGGGTGTAACTATGAGGAGAAAATCATCAAGAATTATTGCGATAGTGCTTGTTATGGCAATGGTAATAGCTACATTGAATATGAATACAAGTGTTAGAGCGGAAGAGGCTATTGAAAAAGAGATAGCCACATCATCTGATGCAGAATCTGAATCGATAAAATCAGATGAAGGGACTGATTCTACTGAGTCGGATGAAGTCGACGTAGTAAATGAGCCGGAGGAAGAAAATGATACTAACGAAATAGATCAGGAGGATTTGGTCGCATTTTCGCAGTCCCAGAGTGTTGATGGTGTAAGAGTCACAGTCACTGCCTCTGAAGGAGCATTTCCTGAGGGAGCAACCCTTAGTGTTAATAAAGTTACAGACAGCGAAAAAGAGCAGATAAATCAGGCAGTAGAAGCTGTGCGTGATGATAGTGTATCGGTTGCCGAGGCCTATACCTTTGATATCAAGGTGCTTGATGAAAATGGTACTGAGCTCCAGCCCGCCAACGGCCAGACAGTAAATGTAAGCTTTGCCATGGACGAGGTATCGAATCAGAATCTTTCTACAGATATCTATCATATACCGGAAGGAAACGGAAGCCTTGTGGCAGAAGAATTAAGCACATCCGAAAGTGGAAACACAGTTACGGCTGTATCAGATGGATTTTCCTACTATACGGTAGAATTTACTTATGGTGAAAAACAGTACGTTATGCAGGGCGATAGTTCTGTCGCTTTGACTGACATACTTTCATGCGTTGGTATAACTAAGGCAGATGGAAATGCAGCGACAGACAGTGATATAACTGCGGTAAGTGTAAGTGATGAAAGTCTTTTCTCTGCGTCAAATGAAAGTGGTGAGTGGATAGTTACTGCACATCAGGCATTCCATACGAATGAATGGATGAAGGTTACTGTTGATGGAGTTGAGTATGAAATCGTGGTGACGGATGCATCTCATACACGGATATATGAACCAAATGCCACACACAGGATTAGAATTAAAATAAACAGTGTTACGTTCACTCCAGGTGATATAAATAAAGATGTATCGTCTTGGAGTGTTAGAAATTTTTCCGTAGCAAAGGATTTTAACACTCTTAATACTTATCATGATACATATAGCGGAAATCCTGTTGGTCAAGAATTTGTGCTCGATGTGTCAGGATCTGTTAGTCAGGTTGCTTTTTGGATTGAACCTAATGATGATGCTAATGAGTTAGGCGGATTAGCAAGTCTCAGCGGGACAACAGCAACTTTTAAAAAAGAACTAAATGCTTATCCATCATATTTGTATTTTCATTCGGCGACTGTTTCCTATACTGTTTTAGAAAATGGACCTATTTCAGTTGCGCCAACTGTAACCCCCCCAACTCTGGCATCAAGTCTAACCTATAATGGCAGTGGTCAGCAACTGATTACCGATGCCGGCTCTACCAGCGGAAATAATATGCAATATGGTATTAGCTCAAGCAGTACCACACAGCCTACTGCATGGTATAGTTCAATTACGGACAGCAACTTAAAAAGAAGTAATTATGGAGCCTATTATGTTTGGTATAAGGCAGATGCGACAGATAACTATACGGCTGTTGCTCCAATTTGCAGAGGCAGCGTAACAATAAATGCGAAACCTATCACTATTACAGCTAAGTCTCAAACTATAACCTACGGCGGTTCCATCACAACCGGCACAGGTCAGGTAACAACAGCTACACTTGCCTCCGGAGATTCGCTATCAGCCATTACTTTAACACCAAGTACAAGCAATGTTACTACAAGCGGAACAATTACACCGAGTGCTGCAACGATTAAGAATGGCAGTACAGATGTAACAGGTAATTATAATATTACATACAATACGGGTACGCTTACGATAAATAAGGCTAACCTTACAGTTACAGCTAAGCCGAAAACTATTACATATGGTGAAGCACCGGCAAATGACGGTGTAACATACAGCGGATTTAAGGGCAGTGATAGTGCATCTTCATTGGGTGGTTCACTAAGCTATACATATAGTTATTCACGGTATGGCAACGTAGGAAACACATATACGATTACACCAGGCGGACTGACAAGCAGTAATTACAATATATCTTATGAGCCGGGAACATTGACTGTAAATCAAAAGGAAGTCGGTCTGATATGGTCTGATATTTCTTTGACATATAACGGTTCGCCACAAAAACCGACTGCAACTGTGACAGGACTTGTAAATGGTGATGAGATTGGAGTTAGTGTTACAGGCGAACAAACAAATGCAGGTGATAATTATACAGCTACAGCATCAGTACTTACAGGTGATAAAGCAGGAAATTATAAACTGCCTGCGTCAAATACGCAAAGCTTTTCTATAAATGGTGCTTCCATGAGTGACGAAGTATCATCAACCGGATACACAGGAACATATGATGCAACTGCACATAACATAACAGTAAATGTACCAGAAGGTGCAACAGTAAAATATCGTACAACAAGCAGCGGAGATTATGACCTGACAGAAAACCCCGCATTTACTGATGCAGGAACGTATACGGTGTATTATCAGGTAACAAAACCAAATTATGCAACTTTTGAAGGGTCTGAAGCGGTTGTGATTAGTCCAATAGAGCTTACACTTAACTGGAGTACTGATAATTCATTTATATATAATGGTTCTCCTCAGGTGCCTGCGGCAACTATCAGTGGTGTAATCAATAATGATGATTGTACGGTAAGTGTCAATGGGGCTAAGACTTATTATAGTGCCGATGCTTATACGGCAACGGCTGTTCTTAATGGTACAAAAGCAAGTAATTATGCACTTCCGGCTGATAAAACCACAACATTTACAATAGACAGGAAAGAAGCAACGATTACTGCAAATAATCAAACGATAACTTATAGTGAGTCAATTGCATCAGGTGTTGGAAAGGTGTCGTATGAAGGATTTGTCAATGGAGATGAGTTGATTGCAATCACGCTTACCCCAAGCACAAGCAATGCTACAACAAGTGGTACAATCACGCTGGATTCTGCGACGATTAAAAATGGAACAACAGATGTAACAAACAACTATAACATTACATACAACACAGGAAGTCTTACAATTAACAAAAAGCCTATTACGATAAGCGGCATAACAGCTTCAAATAAAACTTATGACGGTACAACAGCTGCAACCTTAAATTACAGCGGAATTAACTGGGCTGATTGTGGTAAGGTTGGAGATGACGACCTTTCTGTTACTGCAACAGGTGCATTTTCAAATGCCAACATAGGTGCAGGAAAGACTGTTACAATATCAGATTTAACTTTAAGCGGAGATGAAGCAGATAATTATGAGCTTGCATCAAGCGGACAGCAGACAAGTACAACTGCTGATATAACAACAAAAGCGCTTACCATCAAAGCCGACAGTGATTCAAAAGTCTATGACGGAACAGCGCATATTAAAAACAGCTATAGCGTTACAAGTGGAGTACTTGCAGATGGCGATACCATAGAAAGCGTAACTGTAACCGGCAGTCAGAAATATGCAGGTTCAAGTGATAATGTACCGAGTGCTGCAGTTATTAAAAACAGTTCAGGTGTAGATGTAACTTCAAATTACAATATTACATACATGAACGGCACGATAGAAGTAACGAAGAAACCTCTTACCATAACAGCAGACAGCGATACAAAGGTATACAATACGGAACCGCTTACTAAAAACAGTTATACACATACAGCACTTGCAGAAGGCGATACCATAGAAAGTGTAACTGTAACCGGAACTCAGACTGCTGTTGGCGAAAGTGCCAATGTGCCGAGCGTAGCAGTAATAAAGAATGGCGATAATGATGTAACTGCAAATTATGATATAACCTATGTAAATGGAACACTTAAGGTAACAAAGAAAGTGGTTACAATTACCGCCGATAGTGATACCAAGGTATATGACGGAACACCTCTTACCAAGGATTCTTATACAGTAAGTGGTCTTGAAGCCGGAGACAGAGTTGATAGTGTAACTATAACCGGAAGTCAGACTAAGGTAGGTACAGGCAATAATGTACCAAGTGGTGCTGTCATAAAGAATGCAAATGATGATAATGTAACTGCGAATTACGACATACAATATGCGAACGGCTCGCTTGAAGTAACCAAGAAGGCTGTTATGATAACAGCAGAGGCCAAAACAAAAACCTATGGTGACGAGGATCCTGCTCTTACCGCTAAAGTTGAAGGTGAGTTGCCGGGTGATACAATTAATTACACATTATCCCGTGAAGAAGGAAATGATGTGGGAGAATACAAGATAGTAGTAACTCCAGGAGAGAACGGTAATTATATAGTTACGACAACAGATTCAAAATTAACAATTAATCCTAAAGCCGTAAAGATAGATGCTACAGATTCTACTAAACTATATGGAGACGAAGATCCAGAGTTTGAGTATAAACTTTCGGATGGTGAGAGTCTGGCATATGATGAAAAACTGACGGATGATGGATTAGTAAGTGGTAGTCTTTCTAGAGAGAAAGGTGAGGATGTTGGTGTCTATAATGTCACTGTTGGAAGTCTTAATAGTAAGAATTACACCTTTACAGTTAATAAGGGCCAATTAGAAATCAAGAAGAGACAGATTACTGTTAAAGCTGAGGATAAAGAGAAGGATTATGGTGAAGCTGATCCAGAACTCACATACGTTAATGATGAAGCAACACCTCTTTTCAATAATGATACTTTAGAAGAAGCAGTAAAGGCTACACTTTCCAGAGAAGAAGGCGAGAAGGCTGGCGAGTATGCTATAAAGGCAGACAGCATTGAGAGTAAAAACTATGACGTAACCTTCGAAGAGGGAACATTTACTATCAAGAGGGCTGATTCAGGAGCTGAATTTGAGCTTGAAAATGAGGAAGGTGTTCAGGCATCCATCGATAAGACTGATGAAGAGATGCTCGATATGGTTCTCACAAAAGAGGACAGACAGACTGTCGAGGATGGAGCCGGTGTAAAGGTTTACTTCCTGGTTGATGATATCGGATTATCGCCTCTTCAGAAGACTCTGATACAGGCTGTGGCAGGTGATAACAGTACAATTGCTGAGAGTTACGACATAAGCCTCTTCAAGAAGTTTTCGCATCTTGATCCTGTTCAGTTACATGAGACAGCAAAGCCTGTTACATTTAGCTTCAAGTTGTCGGATGCGATTATAACACCTCCTGCGGGATATACCCGAACAATCAGTGTAGTTACGATTCACAATGGATTGGCGAAAAAGCTCAGTTCGACGCTTGATACAGAGGCGAGAAGTGTAAGCTTCCCGGCAAGTGAATTTTCAGTATTTGCGATTGTTTATGAAGATACACCTATCGAGGGTGAAAAGACAGATAGTAAAACAGACAGTAAACCGGTAAGCAAGAAGACCGGTGATCCGACACCTGTAATGCCACTTGCAGTGATGCTCATGGCATCAGCAACCGGTGCAGGATTTACAATCAAAAAGAAGAAAAAATAACGCTGAAATGCCGGAAATATAAACTAACGGGATGGTTCCTGGTGGTTAAAAACCACAAAGAACCGTCCTTTTTTTGTGCACTTTTCTGTTGCGCTTTTGTTATTCCCAGTATGCTATATTCCTAAATGTGAAAAAAATCAGAATAAGCTGATTTTGTGGAAATTTATGGCTTTGTTTGTGGCAGATTTGTGGCAACAATTTGGTAAAATATAAATGCAATTTGATGATTGTTTTTAACCTATTGAATATATGATTACAACTACCGGATAAGGTGAATAATATTCCACAAAAATCCGGCAATTTTTCTATAAGAAAGGAAAGAAGCGTATGAAGAAAAAGGTCGATAAAATCATAGCTTTAGTGATCGCTTGCATAATGGTCTTCAGCCTCATGCCAAGGTCGATGAACCATGTTATAGCATCAACTACTGAGACTGCAAGTATGACTGATGCAACAGAGGCGGTTACGGTAGATGCTGATGATTCTGAAATCGAAAATGTATCCCCGACGGAGGATAAAGAGAAAGACACGGAGGATGATATCTCTGATGATTCAGATGTGAATTCAGATACCGAGGATGGCCAGGAGCCGGAAGAAGATACTGAAGAAGACACCGAAGATGAAACAGAAGAGGACGTGGCATTTGATTCTTCTGTTACTTGTGATGGTGTAGTTATCAGAGTTACAGCAGATGAGGGTGTGTTCCCTGCCGGAGCAACTTTATCGGCTAAGAGAGTGTCTGATTCTAAGGCTGAGGCAGCCGGTGTAGCAGACGCAGTTGAAGAAAAGCGTGATAATAATGTAAACGTTGCTGCTTCTCTCACTTTCGATATAACAGTATTTGACAAAGACGGAAATGAAATCGAACCTGACACGGAAAAGGGCGAAGTAAAGGTTTCTTTCAGTTATCCACTTATAGCTAACAAGAATCTTGATACAAATGTATATCATATCAAGGATGAAGCTGGAGCGCCGGAAGCTGAGAAACTTAATGCAGATGAAGAAGGAAGTATAGCAGAGGTAACTACAGACGGGTTCTCGTTTTATACAGTAGAGTTTACATATGGTGAAAAACAGTATGTAATGAAAGGAGATACTTACATACCTCTTTCGGATATTCTGTCCTATGTTGGACTTACAGGTGATGTTACAGCAGTAAGCGTTAGTAATGCCAGCCTGTTTTCTGCTTCTAATGGTGGTAATGGTTGGATAGTAACAGCTCGTAAGGCATTCTCATCAATAGAGTGGATGAAGGTTACTATAGATGGAATTGAATATGAGATAGTAGTGACAGATGATTCTCCACAGTTTTCGAGAGATACTTCAACAAGATTTTCCCCACAGGAAAAGAGCGATACTTATGTGGCTTATTACAGGAGAGAACTCGGATTTGATGTTCAAGGTGCGGGAGGAATCCAAACCACATTTGCAGATCGTGGATATAAAACAGAGCTCAAAGTAGGAGATGATCAACATCAACTATCAGAGTTTTACTTTGGTGATACTTATATATATAAAGGTATAAAAGTAAGAATTACGCCGAGTCTGCCTTCAGGTAGCAAGGGAGTGGTTATCACCTATGAAATCGAAAATACCAATCTGGATAAAACAACAATTAAGATTGGTTCGTGGGCGGATGTTCAGATTGGGTCTAACGACAGTGCACCAATAGAGTTAAAAGATAATGGTCTTGTAATGACAGGTGACGGAAATACATTTACACTTGTTCCAGGCGGTGGTAATTTTAATACAAAATGGTTTGGATATTATGGGGGTGCCGAAGGTAATGTATTTGTTAATTCAAATACATATCAAGGTACAAATGCGGATAGCGGTATTGCATGGTCATGGACCTTGGAAATACAGCCTGGTGCTAGAATTACCAAAACCGCCGTGCTGGCGGCAGGTGATATTCAGACTTATACACTTTCCTTTAACGCTAACGGGGGAAGTGGAACGATGAACCCTCAAACATATGTCGGAGGTGTAAGCACAGCTCTGCCCCCGAAAGCATTTACCAGTAATGATACAGATAAACCGGATTTTATGGGTTGGGCAGATACACAGGAAAGAGCAAATGCCGGAACTGTAGATTATTATGATGAAGGAAATATAACACTGAACTCCAACAAAACATTATATGCGGTTTGGGGTCGTAAACAGCTACAAGAGGTTCATATTACGGTTCCAAATATTAACATGACTTATGGTGATATTGGTGTAAAGGTAGAGGCTACTACTGATGCTGCTGGCGGTGGAGGGCTTAGCTACGAGGTTGTATCGGGATCGGATGTTATATCTGTAAATTATACAACAGGAGCGATTACTGCCAAGAAATATGGAGATGCTGAAATAAAGGTAACAGCAGCAGAAACTCCTTTTTACCAAAAGGGAGAAGCAACTGCCACTGTACACGTATTTTTAAAGAATATTGCGCTCAAGGCCAATGATGCATCAAAGACATATGGCAGTAATGATCCAAGCTTTACCAGCATATATACAGTTACAGGCTCAGAAAGCCTTGTTTCGGGAGATACCATCAGCAATTCCTTTACTACTTCAGGAGGAATGGGAAGAAATGCCGGTGAAAATGTAGGTACATATAGTATTACAGGAAACGGGATTACAAGTGATAAGTACAAGATTACCAGTGTCACACCTGGAACATTTACCATTAATCCAAAAACCTTAACAATAACAGCAGCAGCCAAGTCAAAGACTTATGGTGCTTCTGATCCTGCTCTTACATATACTGCGACAGGATTGGCAAATGGAGATACTACAAGTGTTATAACCGGAAGTCTGACTCGTGCTCCGGGCGAAGCAGTTGGTACATATGCAATCACAAAGGGAGATATTTCAGCTGGAAATAATTATACTGTAAGTTATACAGATACAGGTGCTAACCTGACAATAAATCCGAAGCCTATTACAATTACATCCGATGGTGGCGAAAAGGTATACGATGGTACGCCACTTACGAAGAATGGCTATACAAATACCGCTCTTGCATTTGATGATGATATCAAGAGCGTTACATTTACAGGAAGTCAGACAGTAGTTGGAAGCAGTGATAATACTGTAGGCACTGTAGTTATTAAGAATGGCGACCAGGATGTAACAGCTAATTATAATATTTCATATGTTAACGGTACTCTTAAGGTAACCAAGAAGGATCTTACTATTACAGCAACGGATGCTACAAAGACATATGACAGCACAGCTCTTACAAGTGATGCATATGAAGCTACAGAGCTTGGTGATGGAGATGCTATCGAAAGCGTTACATTTACAGGAGAACAGATTGACGTCGGAAGCAGTAAGAATAAACCAAGTGATGCAGTTATCATGAAAGGTAGCGTTAATGTGACTGACTGTTATGATATCACTTATGTTGAGGGAACTCTCGAAGTCACCAAGGCTACTATTACTGTAACAGAAGGAATCACAGCAGAGGGTAAGCAGTATGATGCTACTACCGATGCAACTCTTGATTTCTCAGGCGCAGTGCTTGACGGAAAGTGCGGAAATGATGATGTAAGTGTTACTGCAACAGGTACATTCAGTGATAAGAATGTAGGAGAAGACAAGACAGTTAATATATCCGATCTTAAGCTTATAGGTGATAAGGCGGGTAATTATAAGCTCGCAACTACAGGAAATCAGAAAACTACTACAGCATCAATCACAGAAAGAGTTGAAGTGGTTCAGAATGACGATGGAACAACCACTACAACTACAACAACTACCGATGAAGACGGAAATGAGGTTGTAACAAAAGAGACAGAAAAAGACGGAAAAGTAATTGAGGAAAAAGAAACTCATTATGATGAGGACGGCAATGTAACCAAGGAGACAGAGACCACTCATAATGATGACGGAACAACAACTGAAAAGGAAACTGTAAATAATGATGACGGAACATCTACAGAGACAGTAACCGAGAAAGATGAGAATGGCGACGTAACCAAGGAAACAGTAACCGAGAAAGATGAAGATGATAAGCCGACTCATATCACAGAGACAGAGATTGAGAGAGATGAGAATGGCGATGTAACTAAGGAAACTGTGACCGAGAAGGATGGAGATGGAACTGTAACTAAGGAAACAGAGACAGTAACCGAAAGGGATGAGGATGGCAATGTAACCAAGGAAACAGTAACCGAGAAGGACGGAGACGGTGATGTAACTAAGGAAACAGAAACCACTCATAACGAAGACGGGACAACTACTGAGAAGGAAATAGTTAATAACGATGACGGAACATCTACGGTAACAGTAACTGAGAAGGACAAAGATGATAATGTAACAAAGGAGACAGTAACCGAAAAGGATAAGGATGGACATATAACCGAGGAAACAGAAACTCAGTATGATGAAGAAGGAAATGTTACCCAGGTTACAGAGACTACAACAAGTGAAGATGGTAAGACCAGATCCGTAGTAGTTACTGACGGAGAAGGAAATTCTATCAATACTTACGAAGAGGTTGTAAGCCCGGACAGCAATGCAGCTAAATTCGTTAAGAAGCTCGGTGAAGCACCGGATACTACAATGGATAATTCTGTAAATGATCTGGCAGACATGCTTCTTAATGATGATGAGAAGGTTGAAATGGAAGCCGGTGAGAGAGTATCCATGTATCTTACAATCGAGGATATATCAGAGACAGTTGATTCACAGGATAAAGCAAAGATAGCAGCAGTTGTAGCAGGTGCCGGACTCACAGAGTATTATGATATCAACCTTTACAAGAAGATTGGTACTGCAGATGAGCAGAAGATCACCGAGACAAGCAGTCCGATTAATATGACGATTCAGATATCGGATGAGCTCATAAATACCGATCCTAATATTGAGAGATCATATGTGCTCGTAAGACTGCACGAGGGAACGGCAGCAGTTGTACCTGCAAATATAAATCTGGCATCAAAGACTGCAAGCTTTGGCTCAGATCGATTCTCAATCTATGCAATAGTATGTATCGACAAAACTACCGGATCGAAGACAGATGCTAAGGTAGAAGTTTCAAAGAAGACAGATGATTCAACACCTCTCTTCCCGATTATCTTTATGTTTGTGATGTCGGCAGCAGGATCCGTATTTGTAGCAAGAAAGAGAAGCATGATTCTGTAATCGAAGAATAACTGAATAATTCTAAGATCCGGGGCGGACCTTCTTTACAGAATGGAACGCCCCGGTTTTATTGGAATAAGAAACCTTTGTATTTATTGAAATATCTTGAGAAATATTATCAAATAAGCTATACTTTGGTATACTGTGTGGTGCAGTAAATGAGAAACAGAGAATACTAAAAACTAAGGAGATAGATTATGAAGGAACTGATGCTCGGCAACAAGGCAGTTGCCCGCGGCCTTTATGAGGCAGGCTGCTGTTTCATTTCCAGTTACCCGGGTACTCCGAGTACTGAGATAACTGAAGAAGCAGCAAAGTATGATGAGATTTATTGTGAATGGGCTCCAAATGAGAAGGTTGCCATGGAGGCAGCTTTTGGTGCGAGTCTTGCAGGAAAGAGAAGCTTCTGCGGTATGAAGCACGTTGGACTTAACGTTGCGGCAGACCCTCTCTACACTATGTCATATACCGGTGTGAATGCCGGAATCATTATAGGAGTTGCTGATGATGCAGGTATGCATTCTTCTCAGAATGAGCAGGATTCACGTCATCATGCAATAGCATCAAAGGTTCCTATGATGGAGCCGTCAGATTCAGCTGAAGCGCTCGAGTTTACAAAGCTTGCATACGAGCTTTCAGAAGAGTATGACACTCCGATACTCATGAAGATGTGCACGAGAGTTTCTCACTCTCAGTCAATAGTTGAAGCAGGTGAAAGAGTAGTTCCTGAGAGAAAGGCATATGAGAAGAACATTCCTAAGTATGTCATGATGCCGGGAAATGCTATAAAGCGCCATCCATTTGTTGAAGACAGAATGAGACGTATGGCTGAGTGGGCAGAGACTGCTCCTGTCAACCGCGTAGAGATGGGTGGAACAGAGATTGGTATCATCACATCATCTACTTCATATCAGTATGTTAAGGAAGTGTTCGGCGATACAGTATCCGTGCTTAAGCTCGGACTTGTTAATCCGCTTCCTACTAAGCTCATAAAAGATTTCGCGGCTAAGGTTGGAAAGCTCATTGTAGTTGAAGAGCTTGATCCTATCATAGAAAATCACTGCAAGGCACTCGGACTCGAAGTTCATGGCAAGGATATGCTTCCTATAGAAGGTGAGTTCTCACAGAACCTCATCAAGAAAGCTATCACAGGCGAGGCTGCAGGCGGAACGGCTCTGGATGAAACAATCCCTATGCGTCCTCCTGTTATGTGCGCAGGCTGCCCTCACAGAGGTCTTTTCTTCGCACTTAAGAAAAATAAATGTACCGTTCTCGGTGATATCGGATGCTATACTCTCGGTGCAGTAGCTCCGCTTGCATCTATCGATATGACACTCTGCATGGGTGGTTCCGTAAGTTCTATCCACGGTTTCAACAAAGCAGGCGAAGGCGAGAATGAGAAGAAGACAGTTGCTGTTATCGGTGACTCTACATTTATGCATTCAGGTATGACAGGTCTTGCGAACATCGCATACAACCAGTCAAACTCAACAGTAATCATACTTGATAATTCCATAACAGGTATGACAGGACATCAGCAGAATCCAACAACCGGTTACAATATAAAGGGTGACCCGGCAGGCAAGATCGACCTCGAGGCACTTTGCCGCGCTATGGGATTCAACCGTGTAAGAGTTGTTGATCCATATAACATTCAGGAATGCGACGAGGCTATCAAGGAAGAGCTTGCTGCAGACGAGCCTTCAGTAATCATTTCCAGAAGACCTTGTGCACTCCTTAAGTACGTTAAGCATAAGAAGCCTTTCAAAGTAAATACTGAGAAATGTATCGGATGCAAATCCTGCATGAGAATAGGCTGTCCTGCAATATCCATGAAAGACGGTAAGGCTCATGTGGATGAGACCCTCTGTGTTGGCTGCGGACTTTGTGAGCAACTCTGTCCGGTAGGGGCATTTGAAAGTACAGAAGAGGAGGGCTGATAATATGGAAACAAAAAATGTAATGATAGTAGGCGTTGGCGGACAGGGTTCACTTCTTGCCAGCAAGCTCCTCGGAAGACTCCTTCTTGACGAGGGCTATGACGTTAAAGTTTCAGAAGTGCACGGAATGTCACAGCGTGGAGGAAGCGTTGTAACATACGTAAGATATGGTGATAAGGTTTATTCACCGGTTATAGATAAGGGCGAGGCTGACTATATAGTATCCTTCGAGGTGCTTGAAGCAGCAAGATGGCTTGAGTACCTTAAGCCATCAGGACAGATTGTTACAAACATTCAGCAGATAGACCCTATGCCTGTTATAACAGGCGCAGCAGAGTACCCTACAGAGCTTGTCGAGAAGATGCAGGCTGCAGGGGCAAATGTAGATGCACTTGACTGTCTTTCGCTTGCAGAAAAGGCCGGTTCATCAAAGGCAGTTAATATAGTTCTCATGGGAAGACTTTCACATTATTTCGACATACCTGAAGAGGCATGGCTCAGCGCTATGGAGAAGATCGTACCGGCAAAATTCCTTGAGATGAACAAGGTGGCATTCGAGCTTGGGAAAAATGCAAAGTAAAGGAGAGAAGAAAATGGAGCGTTATTTTCAGCCGGAGATTGAGTGTGCGTCTCGGGAAGAGCTCACCGAAATCCAGACAAAGAAACTCATTGAACAGGTAAAGCATGTTTGGGAAAACGTGCCTTACTATCGTAAGAAAATGGAAGAGAAAGGTGTAACACCTGATGATATCAAGTCACTTGATGACCTTGCAAAGCTTCCATTTCTTTCAAAAGCAGATCTCAGAGAGAGTTATCCGTACGGACTTCTCGGTGTGCCTCTTAAGGACTGCGTACGTATTCATTCAACATCAGGAACGACAGGCAAAAGAGTAGTTGCTTATTATACACAGGGAGACCTTGACCTTTGGAATGACTGCTGTGCGAGAGCTATCGTAGCTGCAGGCGGAACAGAGGACGATGTATGCCAGATAGCATACGGTTATGGACTCTTTACAGGTGGTTTGGGACTTCACGGAGGAAGTGAGAAGCTTGGATGTCTCACAATCCCTGCATCTTCAGGAAATACAGACAGACAGATAATGTTTATCAAAGACCTCGGAGCTACCATACTCTGCTGTACACCTTCATATGCTGCATATCTTGCTGAGACCATGAAGGAAATGGGAATGAGTCCTGAGGATATACCTGTTAAGGCAGGTATCTTCGGAGCAGAAGCATGGAGCGAGGAAATGCGCCGTGATATCGAGACAACCATGGGTATCAAGGCTTATGATATCTTCGGACTTACAGAGCTTTCAGGTCCGGGCGTTGCATTTGAATGTTCAAAGCAGAAGGGCATGCATATAAATGAAGATCATTTCATAGCAGAGATCATCGATCCTGATACAGGAGAGGTGCTTCCTGATGGTTCAGAGGGTGAGCTTGTTTTCACTTCTGTAGATAAGAAAGCATTCCCACTTCTTCGTTACAGAACAAGAGATATCTGTTCACTTTCAAAAGAGAAGTGTTCATGCGGACGTACATTCGTACGTATGGCTAAGCCTAAGGGACGTTCAGATGATATGCTCATTATCCGTGGTGTAAATGTATTCCCATCACAGATTGAAACAGTTCTTCTTAACCATGGATATCAGGCAAATTACCAGATCATAGTTGACCGTGTGAATAATACCGATACATTTGACGTTCATGTTGAAATGACACCGGAAATGTTCACAGATAAGGTATCTGATATCACAAGAATGCAGAATGAACTTGTTGCAGGACTTAAGTCTATGCTCGGAATCAAGGCTAAGGTTACACTCGTTGCTCCAAAGAGCATCACACGTAGTGAAGGCAAGGCTGTAAGAGTCATCGATAAACGTAAGTTCTAGTTTTCATATGTAGTCCGGGTCGGCGAAGGGTGAGCCGGCTGGATATTTGGGAGGTATAAAAATGAGCGTAAAACAGATTTCTATATTTGTAGAGAATAAGCCGGGCCGTATGAACGGTATAACAGAAGTACTGGCAAATAATAATATCAATATGAGAGCGCTTGCGCTTGCAGAGACAGAAGGCTTCGGTATAGTACGTATCATAGTTGATGATGTGTATGAAGCAACAACAGTTCTCAAGGATAATGATTATATCAATAAGGTTAATCATGTAGTTGTTGTTGAGATTCCGGATGTTCCGGGCGGACTGAACAAGGTGCTTCGAATCTTTACTGAAGCTAATATCAATCTTGAGTATATGTATGCTATAGCCGGTGACAAGAATATTGACAATGCATATCTGGTATTCAGAGTTGATGATTACAAGGCTGCTGAGCAGGCACTCAAGCATACAGGCATCAGATATCTGGATCAGGAAGATATCGCTGATCTGTAGGCTATGTGTAAAAGACAGAAAGTATTTGGACTCCTAGCCATTGCGGTCATGATAGCTATCTTCTGTTTTTCAGCACGTGATGCTGACCAGTCTACGGAAGACAGCCTGAAAGTCGGAATGACTATAGGAAGGATCATAAAAAGTGACTTCGACAAACTTCCTTACGAGGAACAGATAAGCTATGCGGAGAGTATAGATCATAAGGTAAGGAAGACGGCGCATTTCCTGGAGTATACTTTGCTTGGAATGCTGCTTCTTATGACCTTCTTCCACGAGGAATCAGAGAGGCTGATGCCTGCAGTATATGCATGGTTCACGGGAAGTATCTATGCTGTTACAGATGAGCTGCATCAGTTTTTTGTGCCGGGAAGAAGCTGTCAGGTGACAGATGTTCTGATCGACAGCGGAGGAGTTCTGACAGGAGTGATTTTCGTGTCATTTCTGTTAATAATCATTATAAGAATTAAGAGAAGGACGCAGGATTAAGCTTGCGTCCTTTTATTGTGTGATAAACTTGTGTTTTTTACGTGATAAATCAGCGCCATTTTGTTGACATAATACAATTTTAGCCCTATAATTATTGTGTATGCGTGTGCCCTTTTAGGAGTATGCGTAAAATGAAATGTATTCTTATATATGATGAGGGATCTTGTGGATAAAAAAGAAAAACAGAAGGGTCTCAATCCTATTCAGACCCTTGTGCTTCATATCATCATTATCGTGCTTATTGTATGGCTTATGTTTGGATTCGTCCTGGGGGTGAAGTATGCTCCGAATGACGATATGTCTCCGAATATCAAGTCAGGTGATATGATAATGTATTACCGTCTTTCGACAGATTACAAGGCTCAGGACGTTGTGATCCTCCGAAAGAATGATACAGAATATGTATGCAGGATAGTAGCAGGTCCCGGCGATGTCGTTGAGGTAACGGAATCAGAAGAGCTTCTGATAAATGGAAATGTTGTTACAGAAAGAAATATATATACCTCAACACCTATGTATGAAGGGTATGTTAATTATCCTGTTCATCTGGGTGACAATGAATTCTTTGTGCTTGCCGATCAGAGAGACGGCGGCGAAGACAGCAGGTATTTCGGAAGTGTCAACAAATCTGATATAAAGGGCAAAAGCCTCATGATAATACGGAGGAACGGTATCTGATGAAAGCTTCGTATGAAGTAGCTGAAAAGATTGATCGGGTATTAATGATCATTATCAGATATGTGGCTCTGGTTCTGCTTATCGTGAATGCCTATATCATTATCGATACATTTTACATTGAGAAGAAAGCCTTCTCTTCGTATGACTTAAAGAAGTATAAACCTGTAGAATCAGCAGACGGGGGATTCAGTATCAGCAGCTTTGATGACCTGAAGAAGCTGAACAAGGACGCAGTCGGCTGGCTCACAGTTTATGATACCAATATTGATTACCCGATAGTTCAGGGCAGAGATAATTTCGAATATGCAAATAAGGATGTTTTCGGAAAAGCATCACTGACCGGATCGATATATCTGGATGCCGGCGATAAGGGCTTCGAGGATTTCTATTCACTGATACATGGACATCATATGGAAAATGGAGCGATGTTCGGCGGTATAGATGAATATGTTTCGAAGGATTATCTGCACGAGCATAATGACGGTTTCCTTCAGACGCCTGAGGGAAATTACAGGCTTACGATATTTGCCTGCGTTTCCGCAGATGCATATGACGATATAGTATATGACTACACTGACAGCCCTGATAACAGAGAAATGCTTTCGAAGTATCTTATGGAGAATTCCATATGTACTGAGGGAGACTACATCTCAAGGAATCTGGAGAATGTCAATAAGCTTATAGTGATGTCGACCTGTGACTCGGCCGGTACATTTGACAGATTGCTTCTTCTGGCAGATGCACACCCGGGAACGGGAAGAGTGGAGAAGGAAGACGAAACGCCTCTCCTCACTGCTTTGGGGCATATATCCAACTCAGATCAGTGGGCAGTGCTCAATCTTATCTGCGCCATATCGATCATATTTCTGGTAATCGATTCAATCAGAAAGAAACATACGTTATCAACAATAATTCAGTTGGTAATGTTAATAATATCAGCTGTATTGTTTATATTTACAGAGAATATATCAGCAGATGCAGTTCTTTTCGACGGGCTGACCCCGGTCATGCTCCTGATACTAACGGCAGCGCTTATAGTAGAGATTGTTTTTTTGAAGAAAAACGAGAGAAAACAGAAGAAGCAGGGAGTGGAAGAAAAACCGCAGAGAACTGAGAAAGAATAAAAATAACTATGAAGAGAGTTTGTAAAAACAACTTCATATTGAGAGTATGTCTGGCCATGTGCATTCTTATAGGACTCGTGGTTTCGGGTTTTGCAGCAAATGCCGCGGGTACGGAGCCTGTTACGGTCAGAATTCCATTTTCGTATGCGGACGAAAGTGGCGCATGCGAGAATGCGGAGATTCTTATCGAATATGCAAATGGAATGCCCGCACCGGATTCTGACACTAAGACTGTTTCGAGCGGAAGTAATGACTACTTTTCACTTAAGACAGATGCCGTAGGAATATATACATACAAGGTATATCAGAAGGCGGGCAGTGATCCTGCAGTAATCTATGATGACACGGTTTATGATGTTACGGTTTATGTGACTAACACACTGGGTACAGATAAACTTGAATGTACGGTAACAGCGGTTTCAAACGATTCGGGCGCAAAGCCTGATAAGCTGGAATTCGTGAACAAAGGAACCGGCACGACAGAAACGGATACTACTGAGACAACGACTGATACGGAGACTACGGATTCAAAGACCGACACGAAGTCAGATACTAAAACAAATAAAAAGACGGCAGATGAGGCAAAGCCTTTCACTGCTATGATCATTTGTTTTGCAGCACTTATTCTGCTGCTTGGCGTTGTGTATGTAAAACGAAGTGACAGAACAGTATAAGAACATTTGATTATTATTAACGCAGAATTGTTATTTCAGAAGAGGACATAAAGTGAAGAAACAGAGAAGCATAATTGCATATCTTCTTGTGGCAGCCATGGCTATTTCGCTCATGGCTACCGGTTTTGCCATGTCTTCTTTTAGCGGCCGCAGTGACTCAGAGTCGGTTGCGATGGCTGCTACAGCAACGGATGCAACGCCCGGAGATGCCGAGGATGAAGAACTGCTTTCAAAGGATGGAATTCCTTGCGTAGAACAGGAATTAACCTTAGAGACCGGACGACGCGGTGAGACCATCATCCTTTCAGGTATACTTCCTGAGGATGTAACCGGAAATGCAACGAGCGTTGACGTTTCTGATTATGATGAATTTGATGGTAAAGAAGTTGTATGTGCATATGATATAACTCTTTATTCCAATGGTCAGGAATATGAACCTGAATTCGGTCCACTGACTGTTAAGATCATCAATCAGGAAATAGAGGATGCACAGGAAGACGGTTCAGATCTTTCTTTATATCATATTGAGGACAGCGGAAATGTAAAGAAGACCGGAATCTCCGATGTTGAAGGGGATACTCTTACATTTGATGCGGAAAGCTTCTCAGTATATGCCATAACTAAGGTTACAGATTCTACAAGTGGCAGTGTAGGCTGGAACAGGATCACTAAAGTTGACGAACTGATAGCAAAGGGAGAACAGGGCGTATATATCGGACAGCAGGAAGGCTATTTCTTTAAGGACAGCTCTGAAACTATTGCAGGTGAACGTACCGGAATTTCAAGAACATCGCCGGGGGGGAATGGTGGCAGACAGAAGACTCCTCATAAAGACGCGGCAAAATACTATTTTAAACATGTTGATGGTGAAACTGATAAATTCTATGTTTATTGCAAAATAGAAGGTGAGGAATATTATATTGTAAATAATCCGGATGACTCTCTAACCCTATCAACCTCAAATAGCTCTAAGGCTGTATTTACGGTTAGTAGAAATAATAGTATTAAATATGTATTTACTGTTAAGGGTGAAACAAATTATTGGAATTTGGCTGGTGACCGAGGGGGTAAAACATTTGCTGCCTCTGATTCTCAAAGTAGTGTGGGATCCAGGATGCAGTTCTGGTATTATACTCCTTCATCCACAGATCCATATGGTCTGGACGGTAAGAGCTATGGACTGTTGAGATACAATTCAAACGATCTTGATAATTACCATGGAATTGCTGTTTCTGCATCATCAAAAGGAAATGCTTTGGCAGGCGAAACCGTAGGTGTAATGGTAAAGAAGGATGATAAAAGCGCTAAGGTATTTGTTCCTAGGGAAAGTGATATCATTAACTGGACTTTTAAATGGAAGGGTGACAATACTTATTCTATCAGTGCTGATGTTTCTGGTACGACCAAGTATCTAAATGTTACAGCTTCCGGCGTAGCGTTGGTTGATGATGAGGTATCGGTAAGGGTTGTAGTTGAACCGGGTTCAGGTGGAAGGATACTTATAAAATCCTTAGACGGAGATAAGGTTCTTACATATAATATTTCTAATGATTCTAATAAGAATAATAGATTTGAATCTGAGTATACAGTCACAGGAAACTATAATAGTCCAACATATGATGAGATTAATGCAAATAGCCTGATTTCATTGGCAGAAGTTGCTGAACTTACAGATGAGTATGAAAATGTAAGAGCAGCTAGAAAGATAAGTATATCAGATACAAATATAACCAATGGCTCTCAGGTTATCCTTTATACACGTAAATGGAACAAAGTTGATAATAAATATGAATTCTATGCAGTTGATCATGACGGCAGTCTTGTTCGTTGCTACGAAAGTGGAGATAATCTCCTATGGATAGGAAGCGGCGAAAATACACTTCTTTGGGATTTTACAGAATATTTCTACGCAGGTACTAATAACCCAAATTATTATTACGAGCTTTATAACCCTCATTCGCAGAAATATATAGCTCCACAAAAGAAGGATAAGCAGATTCTGTCTGACAACACAATAGGTATCAGCCTTCCGGGAAGAAAGGCCGGGGATTATTATTCTGAGATAATGGCCTGGGATGATGAATACTATACCTACGCCAGTGTTACTACGACTGATGACAATAAGATAGCATCCGGAACCAGAATTGATTATAAGGATTTCTATTTTGCTACCATGGATGACTTTGCGACAGCTACGCTTGAGACTGTCGATACTATTGATAATAATCTTCATGGTATTACCATGAAGATGGCGAATTTTGATAATAAAACATGGCAGCAATGTGATCAGTCTGTTTTTTTGGGGAATACTACCGATGGAAAACAAAGTAATGTACCGGGAATTCTTTCTAATAATCTTAAGGATGACGGCTATCCAGTTACTACAAAAGGCGGAAGATCATTAAAAGACCTTTTTACAGACGTGTCAGTAGCTGACAGTTACCGAGAGGTCAATCATCTCTTTATAGAGAGTATATATAACGGCAGTGGATATTATGAATATGATAGTACACAGAATTTTGCTCATCTCGAGAACAATGGGGATTTCACAGTATATGAAGCCGTTGGATCTCATGATGCTACAGGTAGTAACACTCGTAAACATGGACAGTTCTTCCCTTATAATTATATTAACCCGGGGAAGTATTCTATCCTAAATCCTGAAAATCTATATGATACATCGGCAAATCCAAAACTATTAGACGATACTAATCCAAGGAAGCATGAACTTCTATATAGGATTGATGATCCTGATTATCAATTTGCAATGGAGCTTAGTGCTGGATTTGTACAGACACCTGACGGAATGGATGCATGGGGTCACCCTATTATATATGAATTTACTGGAGATGATGATTTCTGGTTATATGTTGACGGAGAATTAGTCATAGACCTTGGTGGTGTTCACAGTGCCCTTCCCGGCAGTGTTAATTTTAGTACCGGTGAGGTTTGGGTAAATAGTAAAGATGGTAAACCAACCACAACCCTATATGAAATATTTGAAAAGAATTATAGAGAAAAAAATCCGGGTGCATCAGATGAAGATGTTGCTGCTTACCTGAACGGTATCTTCAAGGAGGAGGGCGGAAATTATATCTTTAAGGATTATACCCCTCACTCAATGAGAATATTCTATATGGAACGTGGTCAGGGCGGATCGAATCTTCATATGAGATTCAATCTTACTTCTGTTAAGGAAGGAGAGGTTACTCTTAATAAGAATCTGTCCGGAGTAAATCAGCAGGATTACAGGTACACAAGCTATCCATTCCAGATATACTATAAGAAGCAAGGGGATCCGGATTATACATTAATGGATCAGACGCATCCGAAATATAATGTTATACTTCAGAATTCGGATGGTGCAGAGGCGACATTCTTGGATACTTATACGCCTCCTGGTGGAAGTAAAGAATATAGTAATGTATATCTTATTAATCCCGGTAAACCGGTCACCATAAGATTTCCGGATGAAACTGATGATTATTATATAGTTGAATGCGGAATAAGCTCAGAGGTTTATGATTTAGTAAAGATAAATGGGGAACCGGTCACAGGAAGTCCATCCGGAGATCCGTATCGAGATGACTACACGACATCTAAAGCGGTAATAGCTGACAGGCCGACTGTTGTATATGACAATCGCGTAAAGGAGCCGGGCAAGAGACCTCTGGTATTTACCAAAAAACTGTATGATTACAAAGGTAAACTGCTATCAGTTGATGATGATAAAACGACATTCACCTTCAGGCTTTATCTTGGTGATGAGAAAGATGCTAATCCGACACTTGCCAATATGCAGGAGTATTTTGTTAAGGATCCGGCAGGCAATTATTGTAAATGGGATAACACTACCGGTGGTTTCCTTTCGATAGGTAAGAGCGTATTTACTGATCTGACAGCGGCTGAGATCAATGACATTACATTTGAAACATCTCCAAATGGATCGATTTCCAAGATTCCTGCTAATTACCAGGTAGAAGTCAGAGACCTGCTCATTGGCTCAATATTCGAAGTAGAAGAGAGAGCATCAGATATGCCGCAGGGGTATAAGATTGATGCGAATACCCCGTATATGAGAATGCATGATTCATATCAGCAGCTTGGTGATGTAAACATAGGTCGAATCATTGGTAGAAAACCGAATACTAATACTGAAATAGATGTCGCCAGAATGGAGATACATAACAGGCAGGGCTGGGGCTTTACTGTAGAAAAGGTTTGGTCCGATGCTGACCTGGTTGACAGTCACGGTGATATATATATAGGTGTATTTCCAGGTGATTCTACAGAACCTGTACCAGGATCGCTGAGACGTATAAGTCATCCTACGACTTCTGTATATTACCATTTCGACAGCCTTTTAAACGGTTATACATTTGCAGATTATAACGTCAGAGAAGTAAAGATTGAAAATCCTGAATGCGATACAGATGGTTATGTTACATCTTATAAATCTGTGATGCCTGTAAACGAGATTATGGTCAGTGCAAAACTGAAGGATTCACTGGTTGAAAGTGATTACGATTATTCTGTCACTGTTGTGAAGGGGGCTGCATCCGGAGGAACCAGTCCGGGAAATGTAAGAACAGATACTATTACCAATAAGCGTATCGAACGTATTGCTACCACAGGATATGTATCCGATAAGAAACCATATACGATTATGTTTTTAATTTCAATCATAGTATTAATCTTCTCGATTATCGGTTACAGGACTAAAAAGACTAAATCAATGAGGTAGATTATCTATAGAATTATATGAGGGATGCAAACATGAGAAATTTGAATACTCATTTCAAAAAAAGATTCGCAGTTTTAATCGTTGCGATGATAACATTATTCGGTATGAGTTTTACTTCATTTGCGGAACCTGCAACGCTTACAGGGGGTAAGACAACTGGAGGGGCCGGCACCGCTATTACAGATGGTGTTGCCATAAGTAAGGAAATCATATTCATTAATGATGAAACGACAAACGTCCGTGAGCCTAATATAATTTATGAATATACAGTTTCAAAGGCTTCACCTGCCACAGATACAACTATAACCCAGGGAACAGAGGTAGTGAATGTTAAGGCAGGCGTATTGGATGCAAATACCAATGCTGATCATAAGGCAACCGTAACATTTTCTGATTCTGAAAGATCAGAGGCGACTGCATCAGGAACGGCAGATACAAAAACATTTACACTTACATTTGACCCTTCAGTGTATACTGAAGCGGGTATCTATCGTTATAAGGTTACTGAGTCTTTGGCATCAAGTAAGACAAAAGACGATGTCGGTATAGTAGCAGCAGATACTTATACAACTACCCGATATCTTGATGTTTATGTTGAGGAAGCAACAGGCGGTCGTCAGATATATGGTTATGTATTATATGATGGTGCTGAAACTGACAGCCTGACAAGAGATTCTGTAAAGAGTAACGGATGGGTGAATACTTCAACAGGAACAACTCCTGCCAATGTTGATGTATATACAACTCACAATGTGGTTGTAAAGAAGACTATAACAGGTGCTATGGCGAATAAAAACCATCGTTTCCCATTCGCTATTGAGATTAGTCAAACAGGCGTTGATGGAAGCACCAAGATTGATGTTTCCACAACAGGAGCGTTCCCTACGACCGGTGGACCAACTGAATTATCCAATGAATACTATATTACAGGTGACGGAACTCCTACAAAGGCAACGCTGAATGTACTTCTTAGTAATGATACGGAAGCAGTTATATCTGGAATTCCTGGCACAGCTACAGTTGTTGTCACAGAAACAAATGATACAACTTTAAAGTATAAAGTCAGTGCAACTAAGAAGGTTGGAACTGCAGATGCGGAGGAAGCTTTAAGTCAGACAGCTGTTGACGCAGGTGGTACTGCTAAGGTTAATCTCAGCTCGGTAAATATTACTGCTAAAACAGAAATTGCATATACAAACAATATGAACGCTCCTTCACCTACAGGAATCATACTTCACTTCTGGCCATTCATTCTTATATCATTACTTGCTATAGTACTTCTGGTAATGAGCTTCAGGAAGAAGAGAGCATAACTTTAAAAGAGCAAAGTAAAAAAGAATAATTGCTTTATAAAAGACAGAGCACGGGGCTAAGCCTCGTGCTCTTTTTCACATAATAGGAAGCTGCGTTTCCCATTTCTTCACATCATATGTATGCTGACTATGTCGTCCATATGTATACGCTCTTCGTCCAGGATGATAGTCCGGTTGATGGTGTCGTATTTGCTGACACGCCCGGATTTTTCTATATATCTGCCCCGGTGGTAAAACCTGATCCTTATATGGTCACCTTTGCAGAGGCCTCTTGCGGCTCTGTCGAGCTCCTCCAGAGATTCCGAAGCAAGCAGTATGCGTTCGTCAGGAATGAAGCCGGCGGCGTCTGTTCTTTCATCCAGACCGGTAAGAGCGGCAAATGGACTGAACTGTTTAGCTCTCGTCTCCTTTGACATATACGGTCTTTCCTTCACCATAGCCCTTATGACCTCCTATCTGAATATTTCTTTCCTTGGTTGTTGCTTTCTCTTCAAAATTCATACCTTTCAATATGGCATTCTTGCCGTATTTCTTCTTAATATCCAGGACTGCCATCTGAATATGCTTGTCCTTCTCAAGAGCTTCTGCGTCTGTAAATATATCGTACTGCATATAAGCTTCATGAACTATTTTGTTGCAGGATATACTTACCCTCCTTATAGGCAGTTCTCTTGAGACTATCTGCTTATACAGCTCTGTGACAGCAGGGATTATGATCCTGTCTGCACTTGTCCTGAAGTCGAGATGTACGCTTCCGTGAGCAGGTTCAGCCTGACATTCTCTGGAATAGTTAATATGTATAGTCACGGAATCGGTAACGAAATCTCTGTCGACCATCTCGAGGCACAGAAGATCCATCATCTCTTTGAGTATGAGCTTTCCTTCTTCAAAGCTGTAATTGCAGGGGAGAATCTGACTCCGGGAGAGGGAATTGTCCTTCGGAACATAAGCTTTGACATCCTTCATCTCAGTGAATTCCCTGCCCCAGGCATGGTCTATGAGGAGCTCTGCATCTACGCCGAATTGTTTATACAGGAAGGCTTCGTCGGTGTGAGCCAGCTCTCTCATAGTGGTAATGCCGTACTTCTCCAGCTTTTTGGTGGTAGCAGGACCTATCATCCAGAAGTCCTGAAGAGGCTTATGATCCCAGAGTACTTCCTTGAAGCTCTCCTCATCCAGTTCACCCATGAAGTCGGGAGCATGTTTTGCTATGATATCCATGGCAATCTTGGCAAGGAACATATTAGTTCCCACTCCGCAGGTCGCGGTTATACCCGTCTCCCTGAAGACTTTATCTATCATGGTCTTGCCAAGCTCCTTCGCAGTCTTGCCGTAGAGCTTAAGGTAATGAGTGACATCTATAAAAACTTCATCAACGGAATATACGTGTATATCCTCGCTGGATACAAACTTAAGATAAATCTTGTATATCATGGTGGAATATTCCATATAGAGGCTCATGCGTGGCTCTGCCATGATATAGCTGACATTTGGCGGAATCTCATATACACGACAGCGGTTTCTGATGCCGAGACGCTTCATGGCAGGAGTTATGGCAAGACATATGGTCTTCTCGGTCCTGTCAGGATCGGCAACTACGAGATTCGTGGTCATGGGGTCGAGCCCCCGCTCCACACACTCTACGGACGCAAAAAAAGACTTAAGATCTATACATATATAGCTCTTTGCTTCACCGGAAGTATTCGAATGTTTTCTTTCATTCGTCCGTAACATTAATATCCTCCTCAGGGGCGGACAGTATATACCGCTTGTCATATAATTCTTTAGAAAATACTAGTCAGGTATGCCTTTGGGAAAAATAGGGATAGGCGCACACCTGACTAACATTTTACTAGGATTGATTGGATTATAACATTCGAACAAACGTTCGTCAATACATTTTTTATCCGACTTACAAAATCTTTACTCTGTTTTTGATTATATGTTAAAATGATACAGGTGCCCATAGTTATAAGTTTGCATATTTATTAAGGTTATGCCGTATTTTCGGAGGATGATATGCCGGTATATACAGATCCATTTAATCAGTCAGAACAGATAGCGGATGCATTACATTACAATGCATTTATATCATATAAGCATGAAGAAAAAGATATCAAAGTGGCGGAAGCCATAGAGAAGGGGCTCGAGCGCTTCCACATACCGGCCGCTATAAAGAAGAAGACCGGCGTGAAGAAGATTGAACGTATATTCCGTGACAGGGATGAGCTTCCCATAACAAGTGATCTGGGCGATACCATATCCAAGGCACTTTTCTTCTCGGATTATCTTATAGTCATATGTTCGACGCATACGAAGGAATCACAATGGGTACAGCGTGAGATAGAATATTTCCTTAGAAATCACACAAGACAGCAGATACTCACTGTTCTCGTGGAAGGTGAACCGCAGGATGTCATTCCGCCTATACTTCTCAGCGAAGACAGGCCATATGTAGATGTAAATGGAAACATGCAGGTTTTCAGAGTTCAGCTGGAACCTCTTTCATGTGACTATCGTGTAGCTCCGTCAAAAGCGAAGAAGGAGGAGCTTCCGAGACTTGCATCTGTTCTTATAGGCTGTTCCTATGACGAGCTTATGAACCGCCATCGTCAGTATAAGATGCGCAGGGTCATGGCTGCATTTGCGGCTGTAATGCTCTTGGTCCTTGCATTTGCAGGATATATGGGTTACAGCAGAAACAGGATAAATGCAGCTTATCAGGAATCCCTCAGGAACCAGGCGAAATATCTGGCTTCAGAGTCGGAAACGTGTTTTGATGACGCGGACCGTATCACAGCGCTTCAGCTGGCACTGTATTCACTCGACAAGACGAACGGAGAACCGACACCGGACTCCATCCGTGCGCTTACAATGTCTACTTATTCGTATGAATCAAGTATAGGTTCAAACATAAATGTATCGTGGAACTACAGTATGCCGAATATAGTTTCTGATTTCACCGTCTCAGATGATGGCATATATCTTGCAGCAATGGATACCGGCAGTACTATAGCTGTCTGGGAAATAGAAACTCATGCACAGGTATTTTACCAGGAAGCATCCGGAAATATACTCGATGGAATACTTTTTGCCGGAGACCACATACTTATAGCATGGGCCGGAGATACTGTAACGGGTTATGACATAAATACAGCTTCCAAAAAATGGGAATATAAAATGGACTTCGCGTCGGTAGGCGGTGAAGATACTATCGAGGCAGTCGGAGATAATCTGTACTACACATCTTCTGATGGCGATCTCTACATTTTAGATATAAATGATGGAACGGAAAAAGCAAAAAAAGAGCTTGGATATCCGGATGGATCGAAATGGTTCTATTATGAGAATATTGATATATCATCTGATGAAAAGAGAATGTGCTTTTCCGGAGGAGGCAATGAAAACAACTACGTTGGAGTCATGGATCTGGATACCATGAAGGCTACCTGCTCAGACGCTCTGCCAGCGTATGTTAAGGAACTTACCTGGGGAGATGATGACAGGATAGTTGCAGCATATAACAATGGAGATGCTGTTAACAGCAGACTGAGCGATACGTCAATACTCTCCAAGGATCATACAACTGTAGCATGCTATGATTCGGATGATATGTCTCTTGCCTGGGAGAATGATTTTGTAAATCCGGGAGTTCCGGAAATATCGATGTTCTTCGTTATCCCTGAGAAAGACCGCCTTGTATATGCAAGCGGTGCGGTGGCAGAGATATATGACATGAGAACCGGAGAGGTCATAAGCAATCATAATGCAAATGAAAGTATCATAGACGTAAGTGACCGTGACAAAGACGGAAGCCCTATGTATGTGACGAAAGGAGGATCACTCGTATACCCGGCATCAAATATAGGTCCGGATGCTCTGAATTCAATGGAGATTCTGCGTGATAACTTAAACAAGATTGATATAAACAACGGAATATATGCCCATGAGATCAATTCTAAGGATATAGTATATTACGGTATACATGTATGTGACGAAGAATGGAATCGTATAGGTGGAGATACAGTTCTTGGATTTATAGGTGAAGATTACTATCTGGATGATTATTATCTGGCAACAGTAACTCAGGATGAAGCTGGTGAGACGCTGTCAGTATTTGATCCCGAAACAGAGAGGCTGCTCTCTCAGATAAAGGTAAGTGATATCAGTGATAATTGTTTCAATCTGGAGCCTGTATATTCGGATAAAGAGAATATATATGTAGTGTCTGAGGGGATTGGCATTATAGAACTTTTCAAGATTGATCCAAGGACAAAAGATATAGAGAAACTCGTTTCATTTGACTCAACCAGCAGAGCTGATACGTCATATTCATTAACAGATGGACGCTTCGTATATCTTGAGGAAGATGAAGACGGCAAACCGTTTATATCATTATATAATATATCCTCCGGAGAGAAGAAGAGCTTCCCTCTGGAAGACGTGGATTATGCAGCACCTTATTCGTCGCCTCAGTATGTCCCGGTAACTGATACCATATACTATGCTGATAAGATTGATTATATAATCGATGTTAAGACAGGCGAAATGACGAGAGTTGAATTCCCGGAGTCATGGCAGGGAACCAAGGTGGTAAAAACCGAACCGAACGGGAAGGCTTTCATAATCTCTGACGGAAAGAGGATAGTTGTAGTTGATAACACAGGAAGTGTAAGCTACAGCATTATGTGTCCGGGAGCCAGCCCTGCAGGAATAGGATATTACGCGGATATTGACCCGGATAAGGATCAGATCATAGCTTATTACGAAAATGGTCTGGTATACAGATATCTGTACAGCACCGGTGAGTTTGCCGGAAGGATACAGTGCTCTTTGTATACTAAGACATACAGAAATGTAGAGTTTGATTTTGATTATGACCATAATCTTCTGTACACACAGGCAGGAAATATAACTCAGATAATAGATACAAATGAATGGCTTGAGACAGCCTGCTTTGGGAGTTCCATAGGTCATTACAGGCCGAGAGATATCTTCATTACCATGGGTTCGCAGAAGACGGATGAATATGAGATAGGTTACTTTAAACACTATACAGCTGAGGATCTGAAGAAGAAGGCAGAGGATATGCTCCAGGGTGTCGAGATGTCAGATGAGAAGAAATCCGAGTACGGTATAGATTAACAAAAAAGGCGCGGCCGTGAGGCTGCGCCTTATCTCTTAATTTACAGGTTTATAAAGCGTATCAAAGAGTCTGTTCCTTATGATATAAATGTCATGTGGATCATCCTCTCTGACTGCGATATAGTCACCCGGGTTGGCTGAGTAATACTTCTCCTCGTCCCAGAGAGTGAAGAGCTTGATATAGCCATCCACAGGACCGGCATAGATTCTTGAACCGCCCCTGGAGAGAACACTCTTTGTATAAGCGAGAACGCCTTTGCGTTCGCCGGAAGCGAGATCCTTGATTGATGGTTCATAATCAAAGGCTCGTTCATACGGCTCATCGAGGAACTTGTAGCTTCTTTCAAGCTTCTCCTGCTTGATAGGATAAACCTCGCCTTCCACGCCTATCATGAGGAAAGTATCTTCCTCTATCTTTACATTTACGTCTCCTTCGAGAGTACGTATCTCGACAGTTGATCCGACAGGGAATACATCTTTCAAATGTACCGTTCCGAGAACATTATCAGCTTTCTCGTAGAGCTGCATAAGTGATGTATCGAGTGTCGCATCCTTTGCATATATTATCTGATATTTATCACAGTAATCCTTGATACGAAGACGGATAACGGCATCCGCAATCGAATCCAGATCCATATTATCACTGAGAGTCAGAAGTCTCAGAGGATGAAGCATTCCGCCGGCCTTGTACATATGACCGCCGCCGCCACCGAGTTCATCAGCTATAAATGAAGCGAGCTCGTCAGCGTGAACCTCTTTGATGCAGCTCCTTACGGAGAACTTAACCTCTGTTTCGCTTACGTAATAAGCTACGCATACATCAACCTCTGCAGTCTCAAGAGCGAAGTCGCTCATGACGCCGAGTATGTTCGGGTCGCAAGGATCGGAATGAATGAGAAGATATCTTTCATTCGGATAATATTCATAAGATTCTATAGCTCTTCCTGTTATCTCCAGCTCTTTGAGGGAAATATTGGAATTGCTCATCTTGGTTATAAGGCTCTTGTTGATTTCAAGAGAATCTATCATATCTCTGTCCAGAGGATGAGAAACCTCTGACAGTCTGTTGGTATCTGTATAAAGTCCGTAGTAAAGGGCAGTAGAAAGAAGCTTGTCTTCATTCGGATCAAGATTTTCGTTCTTTATCATGTCCCAGACAACAGTTGCACAGCTTCCTATATTGCTTCTGACCTCGGACATTTCAGGTATTTCTGATGCCGGTCTGTGATGGTCAATGATCGCTACATTTGCAGCAGGAGTTGTCGTTACATTTCTCTCTCCGTACTGACAGTCGACCGTGATAAGAAGCTCCGGCTTCTTCTTGAATGTAGGCTTATAGGTAACCGGAACAGCAAGCTCATCAAGCATTATCGTAAGGTTGCTCTTGCTGACCTGATTCTTGCCCCTGTATATGAAGGAAGGCTTCTTGTTCATCTTGGTGAAATACCAGTAGAGTGCGTAGCCTGAGGCAAGAGCATCCGCATCCGGATTGTCATGGCATTGGATAACGATATCATCGTATTTAAGTAATTCATTCAGTCTCATGGAAAGTCCTCCTAATGATTGACGGGAATGCCCGCCCACATTCCATCATAATTTCTATTCGTTGGTGTGTCAACTTGTAAAATGAACATAATAAAAGCTCGATGTATGCGGCGTTTCTGATATAATAACAGTAGCATGATGCGCACGAAAAATGCGGGCTGCGTATCATATATAGGGAGTAAGTTTATATGAGAAAAAAGATAAGTCTGATACTCAATTTTATAATAATCATATTCGGGATAATCGGCACATATATGATGTTTACATTTAAAGGCGAAGGTTCGGGGCTCACAGCCTCCGGAATCCAGAATTTCAAGTTCTTTACGGTTCTTTCAAATGAATTGTGCGCTCTTATTGCGATAGCGTATGTCGTTTTCTACTTCATGAAGAAGAGCTTTCCGGTAGTTCTGAAGCTTATGGCGGCTGCCGCCGTTGGCCTTACATTTATCGTAATCGCTGCATTTCTCGCACCGATGTATACGGACCTGAATCTTTACGAGGGCGGTAATCTGTGGTTTCATCTGATACTCCCGCTTACAGCCATGGTTGAGTTCATCATCCTGGAAGTTCCTGATGGAAAAATACCATTCAGATATACATTTTACTCAGCCGCCTTTGCACTGATATACGGATTGTGCTATCTGGTGAATATACTGATCAACGGTATCGGCGTGTGGCCGGATACAAATGACTGGTACGGCTTCCTGAACTGGGGCTACCCTATAGGCTTCGCAATCTTTGGATTTATCGTGATTATGAACTGGTTGATGGCAGTAGTGCTCAGAGCGGGGAATGCGGTTGTGGTTAGGGTATTGAAAAAATGGGAATGAATCGAAAAGAATTCTGTGATTATTACGGCATTCCATACAGAACGGTTCAGGATTGGGAAGCGGGGAAGAGAGAGCTTCCGGATTATCTGCTTAGGTTGATAATATATAGAGCAGAGGTTGAGCACGCGATTAAGGGGGATTCTGGATTGACCGTTGATGATAAGGATTCGAGTTTGGAATCATAAATAAAAGAATAAACCGATTATCTTTTTCATCTCGTTGCGAATCATATGAAATGATGATATAATTACAAAAACATCCGCAAAACTATAAAAAATGCGGATAATTCTATAAATGAGGTGATTGATATGATGTCGCGTGCAGAGTGCCTTAAAGAATATGGCTCTGATTATTTGATAGATAAAAAAATAGAAAAAGGCGAATTATATAAGATAACTAAAGGCATTTATTCTAAAAAAGAGCATGTGCCTGATTTAGCGATTTTTTCATATAAATATCCCAGTGCCGTTATAACTATGAAAAGCGCATTCTATTTCTATAATCTGACGGATGTGATTCCGGATGTTTGTGATCTTGCGACTTCACGAGATGCAGCTAAGATCCATGATAAAAGAGTAAAACAATATTTTGTATCAGATGACTTATTCAAGGTAGGAATAGAAACTGCTATGTACAAAGGTTATGACATTCATATATATAGCAGAGAACGAATGTTGATTGAACTTGTTCGATATAAGAGTAAGCTTTCCTTTGATTATTACAAAGAGGTACTATTAAACTATCGAAAGATACTTCCTCAATTGAATATACAAGAGATTCAGGATATAGCACTTTGCGCACCCAAAAGTAATAAGATAATGGAAACGCTACAGTTGGAGGTATTTTAGTGGCGAACATTGAAGAAATGGTAGAATACTATAGACAAATGGGGTATTCTGATAGAAATGCTGATGCGAGAGTATGCCAAGATATTATTCTTAAAGCAATTTCAAAGAGCACTTTTGGTAAAAATATAACCGTCAAGGGCGGGGTGGTCATGCGCGGTATTACGGGAGATGTACGACGTGCCACGGAAGATCTTGACTTGGATTTTATACGGTATTCTTTGGAAGATGATTCTATAATAGAATTTATAACAAAACTAAACTGTTTAGATGATATTTTCATAGAAATAGAAAACAACAAAATTGAAGGTTTATCTCAACAGGAGTATAGTGGGAAGAGAGTATATATTGTTATCTCAGATGATACCGGTCATTCGTTGAAAAGTAAGATTGATCTGGGAGTTCATGCAAATATAGAAATTGAACAGGATAAATATTGTTTTGATGTTTGTATGGATGATGAAGGCGCAAGTTTATTAATTAATTCGTGTGAACAGATATTTGCAGAAAAATTGAGATCTTTACTTAGATTTGGTCCGTTTTCAACAAGATACAAAGATATCTTTGATTTCTGTTATTTAAAGGATCATGTGGAAATAGAGCGATTAATGGAATGTGTACAAATTTATATATTTGATGAACCAACCATGAAAGAAAAAAACATGGATGATGTACGTAAAAGGATATCTGCTACATTTAATAATCGCCAATTTAGAGCAAATGTAGAAAAATCTGGAGATAGAAACTGGTTACAGATGGATGTTGGAGAGGCGTTTGAAGCTATTTTGGAGTATTTAATTTCATTAGATTAGAAGTTTATTAATTGGATTGCTGTAATCGGTCAATAGGGAGAGCAAAGTATTATGGGGAAAAGTCCACGATGTTTATATAATGATAAATTAGAGATATTTCTAAATAAAGATAAAGATGCTATATTCGGTATTCTTTGTGATAGCTATCATGGTGATGCGCTCACAAGCACAAGGGAAGCATGGGTCGGTGAAATAGAGATATTACAGGAAGCATTGACGCCATGGAAAGATTCTGATGGGGAAATCATCTTTGAATATGACATACCGCGTCTGGGAAAAAGAATAGACGTAGTATTGTTACTATATGGGGTGGTATTCTGTCTTGAATTTAAGGTTGGTGAATCTGACATCCTAGAAAAAGATGTTGATCAGGTTCTGGATTATGCGTTGGACTTAAAGAACTTTCATAGGTTTAGTCAGGATAGGCTGATTGTTCCAATTCTCATTGCAACAAAATACAGTAGCTCATCTTCGGTAATCCAGTCATCAGTATATGATGATAGGGTAGTCAATCCGCTTGTGACTGGTGCAAATGGTATAAGTAAAATAATATCGGAGGTTTTGAATGCTTTTCCTGAAGAACCCCCAATTAACAAGGACTGGATTATAAGTCCATATTCACCGACTCCAACTATAATAGAAGCTGCGAGAACTCTATATGAGAGTCATTCCGTTGAGGATATAACAAGACATGAAGCTGACAAAGTGACTACAGATGCCACGATTTCTTATATTTTGGATGTGATTCACAAAAGCAAGAACAATGGTGAGAAAAGTATATGTTTTGTGACAGGGGTTCCCGGAGCAGGAAAAACTTTGGTTGGTCTTGATGTAGCAGTTAAGCAAACTTATCAGGGCTTTGATAAGCCTGTTAATGATGAAGGAGCGGTTTACCTGTCGGGAAATGGACCGTTGGTTGCAGTGCTAAATGAAGCCCTCGCAAAAGATAATTATGAGAAGTGTAAGGGAAGAGGCGAAGCAAAGAAACTGACTGATTCAAGACGTGAGGTAGGAAAGTTTATTCAGATAATTCACCGATACCGAGATAATATGTTAGCTAAAATCAAGAATCCTGTTGAGAATGGTATTCTGGAAATTGATCCTGAAAAGGCTGTAAAAATGCAGGAATCCGGTTATGGCGAAGTAGAACATGTTGCAATATTTGATGAAGCACAACGTTCCTGGACACATAAGAGATTGGCGGAGTATCTGAAAAGGGGTGGCACTTATGGCAATAAGCTCAAAGTGCCTAACTTCCCTATGTCTGAAGCTGCATTTTTGATATGGTCACTTGATCAGAGAGAAGATTGGGCAACAATTATTTGTCTTGTTGGTGGAGGACAGGAGATTAATACCGGTGAGGCCGGTATTACCGAATGGATTAAGGCTTTAAATGAAAAATTCCCATATTGGAAAGTATATATATCGCCACGCCTTACGGAGCCTGAATATGCTGAAGGAAAAGTCGATGAGCTATTAATGGATAATAAGAATGTTACCTATTCTGACAAGCTGCATCTGGGCGTTTCACTTCGTTCGTACAGAGCCGAAAAACTCTCTGCGTTTGTTCATGCATTACTCGCATTGGATGAAAATGCGGCATCAATATATGCAGAGATTAAAGATAATTATCCTATAGTTTTAACCAGAGATATGGAGAAGGCCAGAAGGTGGCTTCATAATCAGGTTAGAGGAACAGAAAGAACGGGTGTTCTTATTACAAAGGAGTCTGCAAGGTATAAACCATTAGGTGTGCACGTATTACAGTCAGGTGATGAAAATGCAGTACATTGGTTTCTTGAAGATAAAGCAGATACCAGATCATCGAATTATCTAGAGGATGCTGCAACGGAAATTCAAGTTCAAGGACTGGAGTTAGATTATACCTGTTTGCTATGGGATGCTGATATGAGATATGAAAATGGTAAGTGGCATTATTATAAATTCATCAGACAAACAAAATGGGGTGAACAAATAGCAAATACCGAGAGCAAACAGGAGCAAATGAAATATATGCTCAATGCATACAGAGTGCTTCTGACAAGAGCAAGAGCTGGAATGGTTATTTGCGTTCCAAAAGGAAACAATCATAAGACAAATAGTGGATTCTGGGAAGATAGCACTCGACTTCCGGAGTATTATGATGGTACATATAATTACCTGAAAAGTCTGGGATTAGAGGAATTATAAAGTATGATTTTTATAACAGGCGATACACATGGTGATGTAACAAGATTAAATACAGAATCATTTTTTGAACAGAAAGAGATGACCAAGGATGATTACCTCATCATTCTTGGCGATTTTGGCCTGGTTTGGGAATGGAAAGGCGAGTCACGTCATGAAAAACATTGGCTGGACTGGCTGGAAGAGAAAAGTTTCACTACGCTCTTTATAGATGGCAATCATGAGAATCATGATAGGCTGAATGAAATGCCGGTTACAGAATGGCATGGCGGGAAAGTGCATAAGGTACGCCCATCCGTCATACATCTGATGAGAGGACAGGTTTTTGATATTGATGGCGCTTCGATATTTACTTTTGGTGGAGCCAGGTCGCATGATATTATGGACGGCATACTTGAGCCGGACGACCCTAGGATCAAAAAATGGTATGCGGATTATACTAAGTTCTTCCGTGTCAATAAGAGAACCTGGTGGGAGAGGGAACTTCCGACCAAAGAAGAGATGGAAGAAGGCAGGAAGAATCTGGAAAAGATTGGCTGGAATGTGGATTTTGTCATGACTCATTGTACTTCGTCAAGTACTACGGCCCTTCTTGGACTTGGAACTCAGGAACAGGATATACTTACGCGATACCTTCAGGAAATAAGAGAAAAGCTGGATTATAGGTATTGGTTCTTCGGACATCATCATATGAATAAAGCGATAAACTCTGAAGAGATATGTCTGTATGAACAGATAGTACAGATCAGGTAGTGATAAAAGAAATTCACATGGAGACCACTATGAATTTACACAAAATAAAAGACATAACAGAAGCAGACTATGGCTGCGAGGAACATTTGGATGGACCTCACGCAGTGCTTGTATTTGAGGATGGCGACAAACTCGAAGTGACGGAGAAGTGGATTGCCGAGCAGGATATAAAAGAGGGCCGATACATCTGGCTTCGTGATGACGGAAGTTATCTCAAGGCTGTCCGCGTTGTAGGTGCAATCATAGTAGCTGAAATCGACAGTGAGAAAGAGGCTCCAAAGAAGATAGTCTTTGCCACCCAGCGTGGATACGGAGCCATGAAGGATGGCTGGGAGTTTCCGGGCGGCAAGATAGAAGAAGGAGAGACTCCTGAGGAAGCGATAGTCAGAGAAATAAAAGAAGAACTGGATACAGTAATCAAAGTTGAGCGGTATATTGATACTATTGAGTACGATTATTCGGAATTCCATTTATCTATGGATTGTTTCCTGTGTACTATAGTAGATGGTGATCTGGTTCTGAAAGAGCATGAGGCTGCCAGGTGGCTGACCAAAGAGACACTTGATTCAGTCGACTGGCTTCCTGCAGATGTAACAATACTGGACGAAGTTCGTAGCCTGTTGGGATCGTAATAATAAATATGAAACGGTTGATGATTATCAAAAGAAGTACATTTAACAAAATAATTCCTGTACTTTTGGCAGGGCTTATTTTGATGTCGCTGGTTTCATGTAAGACGGATCCTATGGCATACTCTGCGGATCAGATAAAAAAAGAAATAATGCCAAAAGTTGCGGAAGCTGTCGTAGAGGCGGTAGAAAATGATGATGAAGAGAAATTAAAGAGTGTCTTTTCTAAAAGAGCTTTGGAATTGACAACAGACTGGGATTCGGGCTGCGAGTATATCTTTAACCTGTATGACGGAAAGCATACAGAAATACGAGACTATACTTATTCGAAATTTCAGACATACAAGATGAATAATTCTATACATCAAATAAGCTGTATATGCTACATCGAAGCTGATGATAAGGTTTATCGTCTGGATTGGGAAGATATCCTTGAGAATGAGGCCGATGAGGATAGCATAGGCGTATATAATCTGTGTATAAGAGAATGGGAAGAGGGCTATGGAAACGAAGGCGGAACATTCCCCGGAATTGACTATCCGGAACGCTTCAGTGGCTCGTATATTGCGGAAATTATCGGTTCCATCGGTATTGATTCAGAAAGTGCTTTAGATCTTCCGCAGCGTTATGTGTCTGATAAACTTCTTGAAAATATGTCTGATGAAGAAGTTTCTAACCTTGCAAAGTCAATGCTTGCAATAAATAATAAGAATATAAAAAAGAAGTGGTGTGAGCCTGTTGATGATGGCGCGAAGGTTAACTTTTTCATTGCTTCCGACATACCGGATGTTGGTAAATGTATCTTATATTATACCTGCGATACAGATGTGAGAAATGAGATCACAGCTGTGAAGATAACTATGTATGAGGGTGATATTCCTGATTCATCAGAACTGGTAACGGAAGATTATAAGGCAGAAGGAGTTAATGAGTTTGTTGAAAAACTGGTTGACGGAGGAGTTGATTTTTCTATATATCCGGAAACCATGGACGATATATATGAAAAGAAAAATGAAACGATACCCGAGATAGAATTTGAAGGGATGACTCTTAAGATAGTTCCGGAGATACAGAATCCCGGGACACCTGATGGTGAAAAGCTCGGAAGCGTTCAGGTTGGTGACAAATCCTATAACGTTACGAGACTTAACTCAGACTATGGATGCGATGTATATCTTATAAACTACTGCGTATATGCCGAGAGTCAGAATGTAGACGGCCTGGTCGATTATTATATGAACAAGGCCGACATTACATTTAAATATCATGATTTTGAGAAGAGTGGTACTATAGAATACAATATCGATTTTTCTATGGAAATGTATCAGCGACTTCGGGGATATGATGATGGAAATCATGAGCTGGAGCTATATAAACTGGATACACCACCAGTTGATTACGAGATACTGGCTGATTCAGCCGATGGTGTGTTTAACGGTCACATTTCAATAATTGAGTTTGATGACAAAATGGTATTGGGCAGCGGGGTAGTTCCATATGTTCCGTGCAGAGGATATTTTCTTACAGAAGAAGATGCTAAGTATGTAAAAGATCATATCGAAGAAAGGTGAGGGTATTATTATGAATCCTATGGACATGATGCAGATAGCAGGAAGATTAGGTACATTCAATCAGCAGCATCCTAAGTTTGGTGCGTTCCTTAAGGCTGTTGCAGCAAAGGGGCTGACTGAAGGCACAGTTATGGATGTTAAGTTTACAGCTACCGATGGTCAGGAATATGTAGCAAATATAAGAATGACAGCGGAAGATATCGAAACCATCAATATGATCAGAGAAATGGGAAGAAAGAATTAGTGCGAGGTAAATTATGAAGTCTGTCACACTTGGAAGAACCGGTATCACTGTTCCGCAGAATGCTTTCGGAGCTCTGCCGATACAGAGAGTTGATGTTGATACAGCCGTAAGGCTGCTCAGGAATGCATACGAAGGTGGCATGCGTTTCTTTGATACGGCAAGGGCGTATTCAGATAGCGAGATCAAGCTTGGCGAAGCCTTTGGAACCATAGAAGGTATGCGTGAGAGGATTTACATTTCTTCAAAGACCATGGCGACAACTCCTGAGAAATTCTGGGAGGATCTGGATACTACGCTGAAGAATCTGAAGACAGATTATCTGGATATATACCAGTTCCATTGCGTGAAGCAGTGCTATAAGCCGGGTGACGGAACCGGCATGTACGAGGCAATGCTCCGTGCTAAGGAAGAGGGCAAGATACGTCATATCGGAATCACTGCTCACCTTATCGGAGTGGCAGAAGAGATAGTAGAGAGCGGACTTTATGAAACGCTGCAGTTTCCATTTTCTTATCTTTCGGATGAAAGGGAGATACAGCTCGTTAAAAACTGCGAAGCTGCTGATATGGGCTTCATAGCCATGAAGGGACTTTGTGGCGGGCTTCTCACGAACAGTGAAGCGTGCATGGCCTTCATGAGTCAGTATAATGCACTTCCTATTTGGGGAATACAGAGAGATTCAGAGCTTACGGAATGGCTCAGCTTCTTTGAGAAAGATGCAGTTATGACGGATGAGATCCGTTCATTTATAAAAAAGGAACAGGAAGAACTGTCAGGTGAGTTCTGCCGTGGATGCGGATACTGCGGACCATGTACAGTCGGAATCCAGATCAATAACTGCGCGAGGATGATCCAGCTTATAAGAAGGGCACCTTCAGAAGGTTTTCTGTCAGAAGAGTGGCAGGGACTTATGGGCAAGATTGAGGATTGCGTTGACTGCGGAGTCTGCAAAACGAGATGCCCGTACGGACTTGATATTCCGAATCTTCTCAGAAAGAACCTGGAAGATTACAAGGAGATACTTGCCGGAAATATAGTTTTATAGTGATAGGATGCCTCGATTTACGGGGCTGTTAAAAGGGAGGACGCGATGAAAAAGACACTTATTGTAGTAGATATGCAGAAGGATTTTGTTGATGGAAGTCTGGGAACTGCTGAGGCGGTTGCAATACTTGAAAATGTAAAGAATAAGATTAAGGAATACAGAGAAAACGGTGACGAGATAATCTTTACCAGAGATACTCATGGTGAGAATTATCTTGAGACAAATGAGGGTAAACATCTTCCTGTAGTTCATTGTGTTGAAGATACTCCGGGCTGGGAGCTCTACGAGGGAATATACAGCGAGGGTGCTGACATCATCAATAAGCCATGCTTTGGTTATACAGGATGGGGCGATTATCAGCTTGAAGAGGTTGAGCTTATAGGACTCTGCACAGATATCTGTGTAATCTCAAATGCTCTCATCATCAAGGCACTTTTCCCTGAGATTAAGGTAAGCGTTGATTCAAGCTGCTGTGCAGGCGTTACTCCTGCCAAGCATGAGGCTGCTCTTGAGACCATGAGAAGCTGTCAGGTTGAAGTATACTAAGAAAAAAGAAAGAGCCGGCGACAGGTTAATGAATCGCCAGACTCAGTCCGAAAAGAATTATCAGGAATATTATATTTATAATCGTGAAGGAGAGCAGGTAATGTTCTCCTTCTTTCTTTATCTTATTATAGAATTTGTAGGTTATAAGGCTGGCCATGCTGGCAATCAGAGTGCCGAGACCGCCGAGGTTTGTGCCGACTACAAGAGCTTCGCCTTTATCCGTAAATGCAGAGAGCAGCATAGCTGCCGGAACATTGCTTATTATCTGTGAAGCAAGTATTGCGGTGAGCTGTACATTTTTCTCTATGATTATTGAAAGTGTGTCGTGGACAATGGATATTCTCCCGAGATTTCCTATCAGTATGAAGAAGAAAAGGAAAGTGAGGAGAAGTCCGTAATCGACATTCTTAAATGCGCCTCTGTCGATGATAAGTACGGCAATTACAATGATCCCGAGCATTATAAGGAAATTCAGAACGCCCGATACTGTGAGGAGACAGATTATGAAAAGCACGGAATAGATTCCGAGTTGTACGGGCTTCGGCGCCGGCACTTTCTTTGTAACTGCTGTATCAAGAGTCTTGTCGGTTTTATTCAGAATGAAGACGCTTATTATAAGGAGCAGAAGAGAAACTGCGCTGTACGGAAGCATCAGCATTATGAAGCTGCCGAGCTTGATATGATATTTAGTATAAAGATACAGATTCTGCGGGTTTCCTATAGGGGTCAGCATGCTGCCGAGATTGGCGGCAACTGTCATGAGTATCAGAGTGAACATGGTACGGCGTCTGTCCCTGTAGGCCTTCAATACATTTACGGCAAATGGAACGAGCGTCACGAGGGTTACATCATTCGTGAGAAGCATACTCATGAAGAAGGAAAGTACGACCAGGAGCAGGGATACGTATTTCTCTGAACGTATTTTCCCCAGAAGCTTTTCTGTCAGATAGTCAAATGTACCGATCCTGATGAGTGCACCTACAACGAGCATAAGCGAGAAGAGTATGGCCATAACACGGAAGTTGATATAGCCTATATATTCTTTGTCCGGGAATACGAAAAAGCAGGATACTATTGCAAGTATCCCGGAGACAAAAAGTATGGTGTCATTTTTGATGAGTTTTAAGATTCTTTCTTTCATAAGTGCGTATTATAGGACTCAGTCAAATGTCATGTCAAGCTTTTAAAGAGAGCGATTTTTTGATATAGTAAGGGAAGACTTATAATAAAGTAGAGGACAAACTAAGATGGACGAATACAATTACAATTATAACCAGGATCAGAATCAGAATCCGTACACTCCGGATCCTAATTATATCCCGCAGCAACCGGGTGGAAATGTGCCGAATCAAAACTATATTCCACAGCAAAACAGTGTACCACCTCAGTACAATATTCCGCCACAGTATAACGTTCCACCGCAGGCAGGGATGCAGCCGCAGTATAATATGCCGCAGCAACCGGGAATGTACCCTCCTTACGGTCAGGTGAAAGGCCCGAAACCATTTGATCCTGCAGCAAATCATACTGCAAATATATTGAGCATAATATCTCTTGTATGTATGTTTATTATGCCGGGAGTGTGTATGGGAATATCATCTGCAGCCGGAAATGGTGATACCTCAAATGCAGATTCAACGATTTCATCGATCGCAGCACTCCTTTCATCAGGTTCATATATTGCAGCATGGGTACTTATAATCATAGCAAGAGTTAAATGTAAGGAAAACAAATTCAGCAAGGTACTTCTTATCATCTATCTCGCGATACTGGGACTTGGTATTATCGGACTTATTGTAATGGTAATAGCCTGCGTTTCATGCATGAAGGATTGTAAAGGATTTTAGTGGATGATGTATATTCCGGAATTAAAATATACATTTTATGGTCCGATAGTTTTAGGATCAATTCTTATAGGAATCATAGTGGCGAGCTGCCTTATGGCGAAGGCGGGGGCACGAAAGGAAACTGTAGGCTTTACGGCTATCCTTACATTTGTAACTATAATAATGACTTCATTTGCTATGTCGATAGTCCTGCATGACGGGGATATCAGAAAGATCGGCTTCGTTGGCGCGGGTGGTGCGCTCGGACTTATTATCGGAGCAACAATATCGGCGCTTATCCATAGAGACCATGTCCCGGAGTCGGTTGCCGCGTGGATCATATCGGCACCGCTTATGTATGGACTCTCGAAGATTGCCTGCCATATAGCAGGGTGCTGTAACGGTATTCCTTACGATGGATTCATGGCAGTCACCTATGAGGCAAGAGGCACGAGCTTCTTCCCGGTGCAACTTCTGGAGACAGTGGTTTTCCTTATTATAGCATTGACCGGATTCGTGCTTTATATAAAGAGAGATGATAAGCTGAAAATGGCGGAGATAATTCTCATGCTGTCGGGCTTTTCCAAAGCCGGAATTGAATTCCTCCGCGAATCACATATAGGACAGACGATTTCCAACTATCAGATACTGGTAATCATGATAACGCTTATCGGTACATTTACAATTAAGTTTATAAGCCGTATCAGCGGCACAGGAAAGGCAGAACAGAATGATTTTTAATAACATCTTAGAAGCAGTGGGAAATACCCCGCTCATTAAACTTTCAAATATGACAGGACCGGATGATGCAGAAGTTCTCGTGAAATACGAGGGCATGAATATCGGTGGTTCCATCAAGACCAGAACTGCACTTCAGATGATAGAGGCAGCGGAGAAGGAAGGGCTTCTGAAGCCGGACTCTATTATAGTTGAGCCTACCAGTGGCAATCAGGGTATAGGGCTTTCTCTTGTTGGCGCGGTTAAGGGATATAAGGTTATCATAATCATGCCGGATTCAGTCAGCGAAGAAAGAAGACTTCTCATAAGACAGTACGGCGCTGAGCTTATGCTCATCCATGACGATAACAATATAGGAGAATGTATAGATAAATGTATCGAGAAGGCGAAGGAAATGAAGGCGACCGACCCGAGAGTCTTCATGCCGGATCAGTTCTCAAATGAAGAGAATATCCACGCACACCTTCTGAATACAGGCAAAGAGATAATCCGTGATGCCGGTGGATATGTAGATGGATTCTGTTCTGGTATAGGAACCGGCGGAACTATAACCGGTATAGGAAAGGTTCTTCGTGAATTCAACGAAGATACACTTATATGGGCAGCGGAACCTGAGCATGCAGCCATACTTTCAGGCGGCTCCATAGGTTCGCACCTCCAGATGGGTATAGGTGACGGGCTCATCCCGCCTATCCTTGATCAGGATATCATTGACGGAATAGAGATAGTTACTGATGAAGAAGCCATCGAGACCACAAGGGCGCTGGCTCTTAAGGAGGGTATCCTCTGCGGAATCTCCAGCGGAACCAATGTATGTGTTGCCCTCCGCATGGCAAAGAAGCTCGGTAAAGGTAAGAGAGTAGTAACTGTTCTTCCTGATACCGGCGAGAGATACTTCAGTACGGAGTTGTTCCACCATGATTGATTAACAGGACTAGAGTTCAGTTGTCGGGCAGGATTCGCCCAAAACTATAGATGACATTTTCTCGAGTTAGCTCGAATCTTCATTTCCTCCTCTTCGGTGAGACCGATAGTCTCTCTGAGCAGGAGGAATTCTTTTTGTATATCTGTTCCTGACACAGTAGTGTTATCTGTATTAATCGTGACAGGAATCCCATATTCCATGAATTTACGAATCGGATATTCTTTCATATCCGTAACAGCCATGGTCTGAAGGTTGCTGGTCGGACACATCTCAACAGCAATGCCACGCTCAGCCATATATTTCATAAGCTTTTCGTCCTTCGCAGCAGCTATCCCGTGGCCTATCCTCATGGCGCCCATATCTATGGCGCTCCATATGCTCTCAGGTCCTGCAGCTTCTCCCGCATGAATTGTAAATGGAATTTTCAGCCTTTTTGCTTCCTCGAAGAATTCACGGAAGTCTTCAGTCGGGAAGAGAGCTTCGGCGCCTGCCAGATCGAGGCCGGCTATCATTTCATTTCCGAATATATTCATGCATTTTTCTGCAATATGTACAGTTTCCATATTTGCTTCATACTTCGCGGAATCTGTCATGTCGCCGCGCATGAGACAGAATATGAGACGAAGATCTATGGGGGCACCTTCGGACTTAAGCTGTTTTATACCATTCACTGCGGCAGTTACAACCGCTTCCTGGTTCAGGCCTTTTCCGGTATGAAGCTGAGGCGCAAATCGTATCTCGGCATATTCTACATTCTTATCGGAAAGCCAGAGCCCCAGATCATGGACCGCAAGCTGGACAGCGTCAGCAGTCTGAAGAAGAGACAGAGGAAAGTCGAACTTCTCCAGATATTCATTAAGGCTCCTGCAGTCAGGTGAAACTGTGAGAAGACTGTGGATGTCTTCCGGGAGTTTATGTGAGATATCTGCCCCGTCATTCATTTTTATCAGTTTAAGGACGGTTTCATAGGGAAGAGAACCATCCAGATGTATATGAAGTTCATGGTGTTTATTCATGCTGTTACCTCCGGCGTAAAATCAGAGCAGAAGTATGCTGACTGTCTATATTGATTATTCTACCATATTTTGACATGAAGGGCGTATTGTTATATACTTTTCACAGCTGTATTTTTCATGTGAGAACAGGGCATTTTCAAAGGGGGACAGTGCCATGAGCATGTCGACGACATATGCGATCATGTATCTGGAACTGAATTTAGCTGCGGTCATTCTGGTTGGAATCGTCTATCATAAATCCAACGGAGTGTCAAAGATGGTCGCGCAGAGAAACTTCGTTATGGCTATCATTGCTGAGATAGTCTTCTTTTTGTCGGACACAGCTTTCGTGCTTTCCATGAGAGGCTTTTTCCCTTATAGCAGATTGATCATTATGTTGGAGAAGTCGGCATATTTCTTCTCGACAACTATCATGTGTTACTTCTGGTTCGTTTACTTTGAGCACCTTCAGGAGTCGCCTTTCGTACAGAAGAGGAAGAATGTTTATATTTCTTCTGCCCTGGTATGGCTCATGGGTATCCTGCTTATTGTAAATGCATTTACGGGAATTCTTTTCTATGTTGATGGAACAGGCGCCTACGTAAGAGGTCCACTCTTCATCTGTCAGTATTATATTTCATACAGTTATGTATTATATACATGCATGCGAGCATTTATAGGCCTTTTCAAAACGAAGAATCCTGTGAGAAGAAAGACGCTTATGATGCTGGCGCTTTTCCCTGTCGCACCGGCAGTGGCCGGAATAATACAGTTCATATACCCGAGTATTCCGCTTGCATGCGTAACACTTTCGCTGGCAACACTGGTACTCTATCTTAACTGGATCGATGCAATGATTTCCATGGATCCTCTGACCAAGCTCACGAACAGAAAGACTCTTTCCTTCTTCCATGAGCAGTGGCTTCAGAATGAAAATGATCCGACGGATCTGTATCTTATGATACTTGATGCAAATAAGTTCAAATCCATAAATGATACTTACGGCCACCTGGAAGGTGATGCTGCCCTTATACGTATAGCGGAGGCTCTTCGAATAGGATGCACTGCATACAAAAAACGAACCAACATAGTTCGTTTCGGTGGTGATGAGTTTGTTGTACTTGTATGGACAAACGATGGAGGAGTCATAGATATGCTGAAGGATTCCATTAATGCTCAGCTTGCAAGGCTTAATGCTGAAGCAAAAGCTCCATATGAACTGACTCTCAGCATGGGAGTTGCCAAGGGTACCAAGGAGATGCCGCTTAAGGATCTTATAGAACAAGCGGACGAGGAACTTTACAAAGAAAAAGAAAAACTAAAGGCAGCTGCATCATAGTGCCTTTAGTTCTTCGATGAGTTTATCATATATGAATTCAACGCTTTGTTTACGGACTTCGTTTCGGCCTATATTGCCGAAATGAGTTATCCATGTATCTGCCTCAGCACCGTCTATACTGATTCCAAATGAGACTGTGCCGACAGGTTTATCAGGGGTTCCTCCGGTGGGACCTGCTATACCGCTTATACCGACGCCTATCTGTTTTTTACGGGTAGGCGTTTTTTTGGCTGCACCTACGGCCATCTCTCCGGCAACCTCCCGGCTTACTACACCGAAGCTTTCGATGGTTTCAGGCTTAACACCGAGCAGTGAGATCTTCGCTTCATTTGCATACGTAATGAAGCTCACATCCAGGACACTTGATGCGTTCGGTACATTTACAAGCCTTGCTGCAGCGAGGCCTGCCGTACAGGATTCTGCAAAAACTATATGGTAGTCCTTTTCCATGAGAAGGTTTACTACTTTTTCTTCTTTTGTTATCAATTCTTCCATAACTGACATTTTACTTCCATAACAAAACATAATCAACAGTTACTATTCATTGTCGAAAAAAACGCAGATTTGTGGTATACTCTCGGAGTATACGAGTTCATTATTCATTCACTTACATTTAAGTGATGTTTTTTATGGAGGTGCTCATGAGAAAATTCGAGAAATCTGTCAAACTTAATAATGTTTGTTACGATATCAGAGGTCCTGTTATGGACGAAGCAAACCGTATGATAAGAGCCGGCGAAGAAGTGCTGAAGCTCAACATCGGAAACCCTGCACCATTTGGCTTCAGGGCACCTGACGAACTTATCAGAAATATGTCGGACAACCTTGTGGATACGGAAGGATATTCTGATTCCAAGGGACTCTTCTCAGCAAGAGAGGCCATCGTTGAATATGATAAGAAGAAGAATATCGACGGCGTTACCATAGATGATGTTTATACCGGAAATGGAGTCAGCGAGCTTATCACTCTCTCCATGCAGGGACTTCTTGATTACGGCGATGAGATACTGGTTCCTGCTCCTGATTATCCGCTCTGGACCGCATCAGTTACTCTTGCAGGAGGAACTGCAGTTCATTACATTTGCGATGAGTCATCTGAATGGCTTCCTGATATAGATGATATCAGATCAAAGATAACACCGAGAACCAAGGGAATAGTTGTTATCAACCCTAATAATCCTACAGGCGCACTTTATCCTAAGGATGTTCTTATTGATATAGTTAATCTGGCTGAAGCAAATGACCTTATTATATTTGCTGATGAGATATATGACCGACTTGTAATGGACGGCGAGAAGCATGTTTCCATCGCCAGCCTTACCAATAATATGTGCATTACATTTAACGGACTTTCCAAGTCGCATCTCGTAGCAGGCTACAGAGTTGGCTGGATGTCAATCTCCGGAAACAAGAAGTTCGCTAAGGGCTATATAGAGGGTATCAATCTTCTTTCATCAATGCGTCTCTGTTCAAATGTACCTGCACAGTCACTTATAGCACCGGCTCTGCAGATTACGGCAGAGACCGATCAGATGATACAGCCGGGCGGAAGAGTATATGAGCAGAGGGAATTCATTTATAATGCCATCAATGATATTCCGGGACTTTCGGCAGTTAAGCCGAAGGCAGCTTTCTATATATTCCCGAAGATCGACACAAAGATGTTCAATGTAACGAACGATGAGAAATTCGCACTCGACCTTCTGAAAGAGAAGAAGATTCTCTTCACACACGGCGGCGGATTCCATTGGGAAGAACCGGATCATTTCCGTATAGTTTATCTTCCGGATATAGAGGTTCTCAGTGAAGCAACAAAGAGGATTAAGGAGTTTCTTGCAGAATATAGACAGGAAGGCGTGTTTGTATAAGGAATTTCCCTTGCTATCGTAAGCTTTTTACACTATAATATTACGGATTATGAAGAAGAATCACGAAGTAATCGAAACTATATTTCTTATTCTGCAGGTAGGCATCACTATGATGGTTACCTTTGGAATATGTTTTGGAATAGGTTATCTCATAGACAGAAAGTTCGGTACCCACTGGATATTTCTGTTTATAGTGCTTGGAATTCTGAGCGGTTACAGAGCTGTGTATCTTCTTATAAAGAAGCATATCAAAGGAAGAGATGAGGATGAGCCCGAAGACTGGGTTAAGAAAGCTTTTGACGTGGATGATGAGGATCAGACGCGATGATGTTGCCGGACGGACTCTGGCCGGTCTCTTGTTAGGATGCATAATCTATGGACTTGTCATCCTGGCAATCGGAATCATCTTTGTTCCTGACAGGCTGTTCTATGCAGCGGGCGTTGTGCTCGGCGAAGTAGCAGCAACACTGTCACTTATTAATATGTATGACAGCACGGAAGCATCTCTCATGATGAATGAGAAGAGGGCGAAGAGCTTTACATTTGTGAAGAAGACCGTGCGGTACGTAATAGTTATTATCATTCTGGTAGTAACGATCAAGCTTAATATATGGATGTTTGTGGGAGCGGCACTCGCTGTTTATACCATCAAGCTTTCGGCTCTCACCAATCCGTTAATAGATAAACTGATCGACAGGATCATCAGTTAGGAGGAAATGAAGCGTGGATTTTTATATCCATCAATTGTATCCGATAAATTTCTTCGGACATACTGTTTACATTACAACTACACATATATGCACAGTCATAGTGATGATCGTGATCATGATATTCGCGTTATGCGCAAGAAGGAGCTTCCTTAAGGCTGAAGCAACCGGCCGCATGACTACACTTTCAACTATAACTGAGATGGGCGTAGATCTCCTGACTCACTTCGTTACAGAAACGATGGGTAAGAAGACGGCAAAGAAGTACATTACCTACATAGGCGTTCTGTTCCTGTTCATATTCTTCTCGAACACGGCAGGTATATTCGGACTCAGACCGCCGACAGCCGACTACGGTACGACACTTTCATTGGCGCTCATTACATTTGTCATGATCGAATATGCAGATATCAGATATAACAAATGGGGATCGGTTAAGGCACTTTTCGAGCCATTTCCTTTCTTCTTCCCTATGAATGTCATAAGCGTTTTCTCAACTCCGCTTTCCATGTCACTCCGTCTTTTCGGAAATGTACTTGGTGGAACGGTACTTATGGCGCTCTATTATGGAATGCTTCCATGGTTTGCAAAGCTCGGTGTTCCGGCATTCCTGCATGTATACTTTGATATTTTCTCAGGCGCAATACAGACCTACGTTTTCTGTATGCTCACTATCACATTCATAACTGATAAGAGGGGCGCCGAATAAAAAGAACTTATTATAAACAGTTCATGAAAATGGACCGTTTATCAGATATAAAAATCATATTTCGGAGGGAAATAAATATGAATAACATTAGTGGTCTTGATCTTGTTCACGCATTCTCAGCACTTGGTGCAGGAATTGCCGTATGTTCAGGTATTGGTACCGGTATCGGTCAGGGTAATGCAGCCGGTATGGGTGCTCAGGCAGTAGGTAAGAATCCGGGTGCCAGAAGTACAATAATGTCTACCATGATTCTTGGTCAGGCAGTTGCAGAGACAACAGGTCTTTACGGTCTCGTTGTTGCACTTCTCCTTATGTTCGTTAGACCATTCGATAAAGTTTGATGATTTAGAGAGGGACCGATATGTTTATATATAACATAAGTCCGGTTACTTTTGCTTCAGGAAGAATATTCGGGCTGGACAGCCAGCTCCTGTTCGATATCCTGTTTCAGGCTATAGCTATATTTGTACTTTTCTTCTTTGTCGGATATCTTCTTATCAATCCTGTCAGAAAAGCTCTTCAGGCAAGACAGGATAAGGTTAAGTCTGATCTTGCCGATGCTGCAAGGGACAAGGAAGAAGCTGCGAAGCTTAAGGCAGATTATGATAACAAACTCAGTAACGTTGATGAGGAAGCTAAGGAGATACTTAGTGAAGCCAGACGTAAGGCTGTCAAGAATGAGAATGCCATAGTTGCAGAAGCAAAAGAGGAAGCCGGTCGTATCATTGCAAATGCACATAGAGAAGCTGAGCTCGAGAAAGCTAAAGTTAAGGATGAAGTGCGTCTTGAAATCATCAATGTTGCTACACTTGTTGCAGGCAAATTTGTTGAAGAAGAGATGGATATGACAAAGCAGGAAGAGCTTCTCTCAGAAACTCTTGCTGAGATAGGTGAGGATACATGGCAAAAGTAGTTGAATCCGTATATGGAAAGGCTATGTTTTCTGCTGCTAAAGAGCAGGGAAAGCTGGAGACAGTACGGACCCAGGCAGAAGAAATACTCGGGGTGCTTGCTGAGAATCCCGATTATATGCGAATCCTGACACATCCGAATATTGAGAAAGAAGAAAAGCTTTCACTTATTGATGAGTGTTTTTCCGATAAGGCTGATCCGGTCATAGTCGGAACTCTTGTGACCCTTATAGATAAGGATCATGCAGATAAGATAGAGAAGACATTCAAAACCTTCATAGATCTTTCACTCGAGGAGGAAAAGATAGGAGTGGCAGAGGTCACATCCAGTTTTGAGCTCTCGGATGAGCAGAAGAAGGCTATAGAAGACAAGCTTCTTCAGACTACGAAGTATGACAGGATGCGAATGAATTATAAAGTAGACAGGAAGCTTATAGGCGGACTTGTAATAAAGCTTGGAGATATGATGGTCGACAGCAGCATATCCACGAAGCTCAATACGCTTAGGAAGAGTCTGGAAAGGAATATATAGATATGGAACTTAAACCGGAAGAGTTAAGCTCTGTTATCAAAAAACAGATAGAAAACTATAAGGTTAAGCTGGAAACAGCTGAAACGGGAACGGTTATCCAGGTTGCGGACGGTATATCCAGAATACACGGTCTCGACAATGCTATGCAGGGAGAACTGATTCTCTTCCCTAATGATGTATATGGTATGGTCATGAACCTTGAAGAGGACAACGTAGGTGCTGTTCTTCTTGGTGATACATCCAAGATCAAGGAAGGTGATCTGGTTAAGACTACCGGTCAGGTTGCAACTGTTCCGGTCGGTGATGCTATGCTCGGAAGAGTAGTAAATGCACTTGGCCAGCCTATAGATGACAAAGGACCTATCGAGACAGATAAGTCAAGACCTATCGAGAGAGTAGCTCCGGGTGTTATAACCCGTAAGTCAGTTGATACTCCGCTTCAGACAGGTATCAAGGCGATTGACGCCATGGTTCCTATAGGAAGAGGTCAGCGTGAGCTTATAATAGGTGACCGTCAGACAGGAAAGACAGCTATAGCTCTTGATACCATCATCAATCAGAAGGGTCTCGGAGTTTACTGTATATATGTCGCCATAGGTCAGAAGGCATCTACGGTTGCAAATATAGTAAAGACATTAAATGAATATGATGCGATGGCTTACACTACAGTTGTTGCTTCAACTGCCAGTGAAACAGCACCGCTTCAGTATATAGCACCTTATGCAGGATGTGCTATAGGTGAGGAATGGATGGAAGCAGGCAAGGATGTACTCATCATTTATGATGACCTCAGCAAGCATGCTCAGGCATATCGTACACTGTCACTTCTTCTGAGAAGACCACCAGGACGAGAGGCTTATCCTGGAGATGTATTCTATCTCCATTCAAGACTTCTTGAGAGAGCTGCAAAGCTTTCAGATGAGCTCGGTGGAGGAAGCCTTACAGCACTTCCTATCATAGAGACACAGGCAGGAGATGTTTCTGCTTATATACCAACGAACGTTATTTCCATCACAGATGGACAGATATATCTTGAAACAGAAATGTTCAACTCAGGATTCAGACCTGCTGTTAATCCGGGTCTTTCCGTATCCAGAGTTGGTGGTGCTGCGCAGGTAAAGGCTATGAAGAAGATAGCCGGTCCTATCCGTGTGGAGCTTGCACAGTACAGAGAGCTTGCTGCTTTCGCACAGTTCGGTTCAGAACTTGATGATGATACCAAGGAGAAGCTCGTACAGGGTGAGAAGATACGTCAGATACTTGTTCAGCCACAGTACAGACCGCTTGCTGTTGAAAAGCAGATAGTTATTATCTACGCAGCAGTAAAACATTACCTTCTTGATGTAGAAACAAGCAGAATAGCTGAGTTTGAGGATGCTCTCTTTGAGAGAATCGGAGCACAGGCTCCGGAAATCTTCGAATCTATCAGAACCGAAAAGGTTATAAATGACGACATTGAAAAGCTGCTCATTAAGCAGATCGAAGATACTAAGAGCAAGTTTTAGGCGGAGGTAACGCATTATGGCTTCCATGAGAAGCATAAAAAGACGTAAAGAAAGCGTGCAGAGCACGCAGCAGATCACCAAAGCCATGAAGCTCGTTGCGACGGTTAAGCTTCAGAAGGCCAGGGCCCGTGTTGAAGCTAACACTCCTTACTTTGAGATGCTTTACAAGGTTATGTGTTCGATACTCAGTAAGACACTTGTATCACAGAATGCATTTCTTTCGGAAAGCGATGAGGGGAAGACTGTAGTTATAGTCATGTCCTCAAACAGAGGTCTTGCAGGAGGCTTCAATTCCAACATAGTCAAGCTGGTAGATTCAGCAGGCTTTGACAAGGAGAATACCGAAATATACGGACTCGGCCGTAAGGGTATAGACGGTCTCAAGAGACGTGGATTCACTATAGGCAAGGATGATTCAGATGTCATAAATGATCCGCTCTATGATGACTGCATAGCTATAACCAAAGAGCTTATAGGACGTTTCCTGGATGGTGAGATAAAGAATATATACGTAGCATATACGGATTTCCAGAATACGGTTACTCATGTGCCTACTCTTCGTAAGATAATTCCTCTTTCAAAGGAGGATTTCCCGGAGGATATGCTGGATGAGACGGATGTAGATAAGTCACTTACCATGAACTATGGTTCAACAGGACTTAACTGGAGTACTGAGCTGGCTTACCTCGGTACAAGAGCCAACTTCGACAGTCCGGAGGAGGATATACTGAATCTCCTCATACCGAAGTATATGACGAATATCATTTATGGAGCATTCCTTGAGTCTATCGCAAGTGAAAATGCTGCCAGAATGCAGGCTATGGATTCCGCAACAGAGAATGCAGAGGATATGATCAGCAGACTCTCGCTCCAGTACAACAGAGCAAGACAGGGATCAATAACTCAGGAATTAACGGAAATAGTAGCGGGCGCCGAGGCACTGGCCTAGGGTTGGCGCTTGGCCTAACGTGGATAATAAATCAATTAGGAGAACAAAATGGGACAGATTTCAACTGGAAAGATTACCGAAATCATCGGCGCAGTTCTTGATATCAAGTTCCCGGAGGGATGCCTTCCGGATATCAATGACGCGATAAAGATTACGAGAAAGGATGGCACTTCACTCACCGTCGAAGTTGCTCAGCATCTGGGTGATGACGTAGTGAGATGTATAGCTCTCGGACCTACAGACGGTCTTGTAAGAGGTATGGAAGCGCAGGCTACAGGAGCACCGATATCAGTACCTGTAGGTGAAGCAACACTCGGACGTATATTCAACGTTCTTGGTGAGCCTATAGATAACCTGCCGGCTCCTGAGACAGAAGAGAAGCATCCTATCCACAGAGCAGCACCTGATTTCTCAAGACAGTCAACAGAGACTGAGATACTTGAAACAGGTATCAAGGTAGTCGATCTCCTTTGCCCATACCAGAAGGGTGGTAAGGTCGGACTCTTCGGTGGCGCCGGAGTTGGAAAGACAGTCCTTATTCAGGAGCTTATCAGAAATATAGCTACAGAGCATGGTGGATATTCAGTATTCACCGGCGTTGGAGAGAGAACCCGTGAAGGAAATGATCTCTACTATGAAATGAAGGAATCAGGGGTTATCAATAAGACAACCATGGTATTCGGTCAGATGAACGAACCACCTGGAGCAAGAATGAGAGTAGGTCTTACAGGACTTACCATGGCAGAGTACTTCAGAGATGTATCTCACAAGGACGTACTTCTGTTCATTGACAATATATTCAGATTTACACAGGCAGGTTCAGAGGTTTCAGCACTTCTCGGACGTGTGCCTTCAGCCGTTGGTTATCAGCCTACACTTCAGACAGAGATGGGTGCTCTTCAGGAGAGAATTACATCTACTAAGGATGGTTCCATCACATCTGTTCAGGCTGTATACGTACCTGCGGATGACCTTACAGACCCGGCACCGGCTACTACATTTGCACATCTTGATGCCAAGACGGTTCTTTCCCGTTCTATAGTTGAGCTCGGTATATATCCGGCAGTTGATCCTCTTGAGAGTACATCAAGAATACTTGATCCTCGTATAGTAGGTGAGGAGCACTACAGAGTAGCAAGAGGTGTTCAGGAAACACTTCAGAAATATAAAGAATTACAGGATATCATCGTTATCCTCGGTATGGATGAGCTTTCTGAAGCAGATAAGCTTACCGTAGCAAGAGCAAGAAGGATTCAGAGATTCCTGTCACAGCCTTTCTTCGTAGCAACACAGTTTACAGGCTTCGAAGGAAAGTATGTACCTGTTTCAGATACTATACAGGGCTTCAGTGAGATACTTGAAGGACGTTATGACGACATACCTGAAAGCTATTTCCTGAATGCAGGAACAGTACAGGAAGTTGTTGAGAGATATAAGAACAAGAAGGAGAGCTGGTAATGGCTGTTAAGTACATGCAGATTAAGATCATAACTCCTGAGAAGGTTTTCTTTGAGGGAGAAGCTGATTTTATGGAATTTAATACCGCCGATGGAGAAGTCGGTATATATCCTATGCATGTACCGATGACTGTTATTCTTGATCCCGGTGTTCTCAGAATATATAAGGGTGAAGAGAAGAAAGAAGCTGCTCTTCATTCCGGTTTTGCAGAGATTCTTCCTGACAGGATCACTGTTCTTGCTGAGGCAGTTGAGTGGCCTTGGGAGATTGACAGAAACAGAGCGGAGAAGGAAAAGATCCGTGCAGAGAGAATCATGAAGGCAGAGGGAGATATAGACAGCAAAGCAGAACTGTCCCTTAAGAGCGCGATACTTCGTATTAGAATGTCGGATAAGAAGTAAGGGGGTATTTATGAGAAAAAAGAAGATAATAGTTGGAATACTTATATTGAGCATGATAGCCTCACTTGCCGCATGCGGTAAGGAGGCTGTTTCTGATGGTAGAGGTGGTTATGAGACAAGCCGTATCAAGGAAGCACTTCAGGAAAGTCTCGACAATGCATCAACTACTGAGGCCGCTGTTGACTTACCGGATGATACTGCAACTCCGAATAAGCCTGCCGGTACTTCTATAGCAAGTGATGAGGTTGTGGAAGAATTCCATTCATACCTCGATGCCATGTATAAGGAATACATCGAAGGTGATTCATATACCTTCCATGACTGCGTAAGATATAAGGATCAATGTGACGCACAACTTCCTGAGATAGCAACCTGGGGAGACCTTACTATAGATGAATCACATCAGGAAGAAGCTTTAGAGGAGAATAAGAAAGGTCTTCTTGAACTGGAGAAATTCAAGGATTATCAGCTTCCTTATTATGACCAGATCACATATGACATGCTTCACGATCAGTATGAAATGGCTATCGAGAGTGCGGATCTTGGATTCTATATGTCCAATCCGTTCAGCCCAAATGGACTGCAGTCTTATATTGGAACTATATTCACAGATTTCAGAATAGATGACAGGGATGATCTTAATCTCTATTTAGACCTCATGGATACTCTGCCTGATCTTTTCGATGCAGAGCTGGATTATATGAGAAAGAGAGCAGAGCATGGATACTTCATGTCTGATGCAAACTGTGATGATGTTATACAGCAGTGCGATGACTATATGCAGGGCGGGGATAAGCATTTCCTTATAACTACATTTGATAAAAGACTTAAGAATATGAAGTTCCTTACTGATGCTGAAAGAACATCATATTCTACAAGGAATAAGGCTGCTGTTAAGAATGGATTCATTCCTTGCCTGCAGAAGCTGAAGGATCTTTTAACTGAGCTTAAAGGAACAGTACCTGCAGAGGGCGGTCTCTGTAATTTTGAGGGCGGCAAGGAGTACTATGAAGTTGTGTTCAGAAACAGAGCCGGTACATCCAAGAGTCCTGCTGAGATGAAGGACTATCTTGCCAACAAGATGGAAGAGCATCTGAATGAATTGATGACCATTGCCTATGGTAATCCTGAGGCATATCAGGCTTTCCAGGATCTCTATTACAGTGACGGAGGGCTCTGGGAAAATGATATGGAACCATCTGAGATGCTCGATTACTGTTATGAGCATTTCCAGGATGACTTCCCTCAGATAGGTGAGATTCCTTATTCAATTGAATATCTTGACAAGGATCTCTGGAACATAATGGATGGAATACTTGCATATTACAACCATCCTGCTTATGACGATGAAGAGAATCATATTATACGTATAAATGGAAAGGATACGGATGAGCTTTTCGGAACCATTGCGCATGAAGGTACTCCGGGGCATATGTATCAGTTTGCATACTTTATGAGTACAGATCCACATCCTATAAGAGATATCTATGCAGAAACTGCCTACAAAGAAGGCTGGGCTATGTATACTGAGTATATAGCTTCAAGCTACTATGACTTTGGTCAGGGCGAGTATAATGCAACAATCGCAAAACTTGCAAATCTCTATACAAAGATGGGATATCTCGCTATGGCTTATGCAGATCTTATGGTCAATTATTATGGCTGGACCGAAGATGATGTAGCAGATTACCGTGAGGAAATCGGCTTCGGAAGAGATGGATCAGATTGGTGTTATAATTCTGTTACAGGAGATCCGGGAACCTACCAGTCATATGTAGTCGGTTATTACATGATGCAGGATCTGCGTGATAAGGCTGAAAGAGAGATAGGTGCTAAGTTCGATGTTGTTGATTATCATAAGGTAATCCTTTCTGCCGGACCTATTTCATTTGATATGCTTTCAGATATAGTTGACAGATATATAATGGAACATAAATAAAACGCTTCATTTGGAGATAATATGAGACTTGAAGTGCTTTTCGAAGATGAATACATGATAGCGGTCGTTAAGCCACCGGGAGTTCCTTCCCAGGGCGACAGATCGAATGATGAGGATATGGTAAGCCTGGTCAAGGATCATATCTTCAGTAAGTCGGATTCCGATGCTGAACCATATGTTGCTGTTATAAACCGTCTGGACAGACCGGTAGGCGGCATCATGCTTCTGGCAAAGACAGAAGATATGGCGGCAAGGCTTTCCGATATGATACAGGAGAAATCCGGTATCAAAAAGTATTATCAGGCAATCCTTTCCGGTTATCTGGAAAATGAAGAAGGCACATATGAAGATTTTCTTCTTTTTGACAAAAAGGAAAATGTATCGAAGGTAGTTCCTGAAGGTACAAAGGGTGCGAAGAGAGCACTGCTTCATTATGAGCTTCTTGATGAATTTGAGACAGATACAGGATACCTTACATTTGTTCTGATAGAGCTTATGACCGGCAGACATCATCAGATAAGATGTCAGATGGCGGCGCATGGTACGCCTATATACGGGGATACGAAGTACGGAGTGCCTAAGAAGGGTAACGGAAAAGGACGACCCGGTAAGGGCAGTTCCGGAGCACCCAAAGAGATAGCATTATACTCATCAAGGATGGAGCTTACACATCCTGTTACAGGAGAAAAGCTTGTTTTCAAAAAGGAGCCTGATACGAAGGCTTTCGAAGCTATAGAACTTGATGAGTTTTGATTAATTATAATAGACAAGGGAGACACTGTGAAATGGCAGACGGTAAGAAGAAAGTTGAAGCGATAACTTCCATGGAGGAGGATTTCGCTCAGTGGTATACAGATGTAGTCGTAAAGGCTGATCTTACAGGATATACAAGTGTTAAGGGCTTCATGGTACTTAAGCCGGCAGGATATGCAATCTGGGAAAACATCCAGGCTGAGCTTGACAGAAGGTTCAAGGAAACGGGAGTAGAGAATGTTTACCTTCCAATGATGATTCCTGAGAGTCTTCTTGAGAAGGAAAAGGATCATGTTGAAGGCTTTGCACCTGAGGTTGCATGGGTAACTCACGGAGGACTTAATCCTCTTCAGGAGAGAATGTGCGTAAGACCTACATCTGAGACACTTTTCTGCGATTTCTATAAGAAGGATATTGAGTCATACAGAGACCTTCCAAAGGTATATAATCAGTGGTGCTCAGTTGTTCGTTGGGAGAAGGAGACAAGACCATTCCTTCGTTCAAGAGAATTCCTGTGGCAGGAAGGACATACAGCTCATGCTACTGAGGAAGAAGCTGAAGCAAGAACTATCCAGATGCTCAACTGCTATGCTGATTTCTGCGAAGAGGTTCTCGCTATTCCTGTAGTTAAGGGTAGAAAGACCGAGAAGGAGAAGTTTGCAGGTGCTGTTGCAACCTATACCATAGAGGCTCTTATGCATGATGGTAAGGCACTTCAGTCTGGAACAAGTCATAACTTCGGAAGCGGATTCGCAGAAGCTTTCGGAATTCAGTTTACAGATAAAGAGAATAAACTTCAGTATGTTCATCAGACATCATGGGGAGTAACAACAAGACTTATCGGTGCCATAATAATGGTTCATGGTGACGATAACGGACTTAAGCTTCCTCCTATGATAGCACCTACTCAGGTAATGATCATTCCTATTCAGCAGAAGAAGGAAGGTGTTCTGGAGAAGGCCGAAGAGATCAGAGAGAAGCTTTCAAAGGTTTCAAGAGTAAAGGTTGATGATGCTGACAGATCTCCTGGATTCAAGTTCGCTGAGCAGGAGATGAGAGGAATACCTGTACGAGTAGAGATAGGACCTCGTGATATTGAAGCGAATCAGGCAGTAGTTGCAAGACGTGATACAGGTGAAAAGGCAACAGTTTCTCTCGATGAGATTGACAGCTATATAGAAGAGCTTCTTAAGACTATCCAGAAGGATATGCTTGAGGCAGCAAGAGCTCACAGAGATTCACATACATATGTTGCTAAGTCCTGGGATGAGTTCAAGGATACAGTTGAGAACCGCCCCGGCTTTATCAAGGCTATGTGGTGCGGTGAAAGAGACTGTGAGGACAAGATTAAAGAAGAGACCGGAGCAACAACAAGATGCATGCCTTTTGAGCAGGAAGAGTTATCTGATGTATGCGTTTGCTGTGGCAAGCCGGCCAAGAAGATGGTATACTTCGGAAGAGCTTATTAGTATATCGGATCATAGACTGATGATTATTCAGGTCCGGCACAAAAACCGGACCTGATTTTGTGCATATCAGATTTGAGTTTTTGACATTGTATCCTCAAATGAATTGAAGGGGTAAGAAAGATATGAAGTTTATTATTCCGAATGATGTTTCGGAGATTCTTACAAAACTTCATAAAGAGGGCTTTGAAGCATATGCTGTTGGCGGTTGTGTCAGGGACAGTATTCTGGGAAGAGTTCCGAATGATTGGGATATAACTACCTCAGCACTTCCCGGGGAAGTCAAGAATATATTCCGTCGAACAGTTGATACGGGACTTCAGCATGGTACGGTTACTGTGCTTCTCGGGAATACCGGCTATGAGGTTACGACCTACAGGGTTGACGGTGAATACACTGACCACAGAAGGCCGGATAACGTTACATTTACAAGTAATCTTGAGGAAGATTTACTCAGGCGCGACTTTACGATCAACGCCATGGCATATAATGATGAGGAAGGTCTGGTGGATGTCTTCGGTGGCATGGAGGATATCAGGCGGAAATGTATCCGTGCCGTAGGGGATCCGGATGCGAGATTTGATGAAGATGCACTCCGAATCATGAGAGCGGTCAGGTTCTCGGCACAGCTCGGTTTTGAGATAGAAGAAGCCACGAAGGAGGCTATAACAAGGCATGTTGATTCACTGAAGATGGTGAGTGCCGAGCGTATTGAGACAGAGTTTACCAAGCTGATAACGTCGCCTCATCCTGAGAAGATTGAAGAGCTTTATAACCTCGGGATTACATCAATATTCCTTCCGGAATTTGACAGGATCATGGAGACGGAACAGAGGACCCCTTATCATATGTATGATGTCGGTCACCATACCATAGAGGTCATGAAGGCGGTTTCGCCTAAGAAATACATGAGATATGCGGCACTGCTTCATGATATTGGAAAGCCGGATTCTAAAACTGTTGAGACAGTTGACAGAGAGGTAGACGGAAAGTTTTTCCATGAGATAGATCATTTCAAGGGGCACAATAAGGTTGGAGCGGATATGGTTCCGGGCATTCTCCGAAGACTCCGTATGGATAATGATACTATACATATGGTCAAGAAAATGGTATACTTCCATGACATAGGCATAAACGGAATCTCAAAGAAGGGGCTCAGAAGAACGCTTTCCAAGATGGGAGCGGAGAACTATTCTGACCTTATGGAACTGAAGAGGGCCGACACAAAAGCGCAGAGTGATTACAGACTTGATTTTAAAGAAAGTGTTTTGGAAGACTTTGACAGGTTCTATGCCGAGATTATGAAAGAGGGCGATGCCCTTAATATAAAAGATCTTGCCATAGGCGGAAAGGAGCTTATTGATCTCGGAGTTCCGAGAGGACCTAAGATGGGCGAAATACTTGGAAGACTGCTGGATAAGGTTCTGGAAGAACCGTCGCTCAATGACAGGGATAAGCTGCTGCAGCTTGCCGGTAAGATGATGAATGAATAAGTTTTATTTAAGGAGGATTTATACGTGGGACAGTATGATGATTTTGACGATCTCATGAAGGGAGCTGACACATTTGACAGTGTTACTCCGGAGATAGAGAAACCGAAGCTCAGGATGAAGGAAGATCCTGCTCCGACTATGGATGAAGGAGCTCAGCCTAACACAGGTTTTGTTGATATGCAGGCTATCCGCAGAAATAATGAAGCAAACGCTTCCATGAACGGCGGAATGGCAGGCGGAATGAACGGTGGAATGAATGCCGGCGGATACGGCGGCGGATATGGCCAGTCTCCGATGAACAGTGCATTTAATTCTGCACCGAAGCAGAGCAGCTCTGCAGCAAAGTATATCGTGCTTGCTATTGTAGCTGTTATTGCCATAGCTCTTGTCAGTGTAGTTGTTAAGTTTATCAAGACAAGATATGTTCCGGGTGTGGTTACCGGCAATTCCTATGTAAATGAATATTTTGATATAAAAGCAGATCTTTCATCTGATTGGCAGGTTGCAGGATATGAAGGCGGAGCTGATGCCTTGAAGAAAGATCTGAATTCGGGAAAGATTGTAACTGAGATTCAGGCTACAAAACAGGCAAGCACTAACTCTGTTTCAACCTTCAACATAATGGTCAAGAACGGTCTTATAGGAATGGACAATCTTGATCTGAGCAAGGTTATGGGTCAGTATGCAGATGAGGTTAAGCGTGAGCTTGAAGGTATGGGATTCTCTAATGTTCAGATGGAACAGACGAAGACTATGGTAGCAGGAAGAAATCTTGATGCATATAAGATTAAGGCTACATATACCTATGGAAAGCAGAGTATAACAATGGTTGTTATCCAGGCATACATGGTTAAGGGCAGATATGTAGCTGCCTTCACAGCAGGCGGTCTCAGCGAAAATGACGCCAAGACCGCACTGGATCAGATAAAGCTTTACAGCGGAAATTAAATCAGATTATTAATTAACATCGAAAACTTTACCTATAATAGGTGTCTGTTTTCTATTCGGTTCGGCATCCATGAATGCTATCTCAACAGGACTGTCTGTTCTGAGAACGTATTCAAGAACGATGTCGACCGTTTCATTTCTGGATGGTTCTTTCTGCATGGCTGCGAGAGATTCTTCGGTGTCAACCTGAAGAATAGAGGCTCCATCCTGAGAGACTATGAAGCGAGGCCATTCAAAAGCACGGTCTTCTTCGAGCTGCATAGCATCTATAAAGTTTTCGGTATTACCTGTAAGAATTGTATATTCAATGGAAATCTTAATATGTTTTCCATCTTCTTCATCGGTGACGGTCGCGTCACCGATTTTTATATTGTAATCCGGCGTTACTTCACCTTCCGAAGCAAGACCATTGGTCCATGAAGGTGCTGTATCTTTTATAAGATAATCATCTGAAGCAGGCTTGCAAGGCATGCTCTTCGGATCAATATCTGCAAAGAAACTGTAGGTATCAGGAAGAGCCAGAATCTCCGGTGAATCCATATCATGCTCCATCCAGAGAGGAGAATTGTCCATACCTGTATGTCTGAATTCAACGGTTATCGGGTCATCATATTTCCATTCACAGTAGTACTCTGCGGCACATCTGATCTTGGCACCCGGTTTTACGAGAGCCATAGAATTTCTGGTATAAGGATTATCAGACGTGGTCTGTTCTTCAGTCATCGGGTCATCTGTACCTGAATCCCACCAGTCGCCGAGTGTTCCTATATATCTTTCCAAAAGAACGTCACCCTGAAATGCGTAGATATTTATCTCATCTTCTGGATAAACTATTCTCTCGGCGTTGCTCTTGAAGTCATAGAATATTCTTATGGCTTCGTATCCGTCAGGTGTACGGAAATATTCAGCGCCGACAAGCGTTATATCGTAAGTATAGAGATCATAATCAGGATCATGTTTTCCTATGTTATCTGATACGGCCGTAAATGTAGTGCCTGCTTCAGCAAGTTTGGAATTATCGAAGAGAGTGGAATTCACATCATTTGCCTGCTCGTATGTCATGAATTTCTTTTCTTCGTCCTCTTCACCGTATTCGGTATCACCTTCCTCACCGTAATCGCCTGGATCCTCATCGTTATAAGTATAGTCCTCTGTCGAGGATTCGTATTTCTTCCGCGCTTCCTCACGTTCTTTTTCTTTGTGTGATCTTAACGCAAATATGGTTATACCTATACCGACTGCATTAACAAAGATAGTGATGAAAAATGTAATGAGAGCGGTAACAAGAATCTTCTTCTTGTTCTTCTTCGGCTTGCCGTTCTTTGATTTGGATGCAGGTTTCTTATCCTTGGCAGGATTTGTTTCTTTGGCAGGCGTTGCATCCACGGCAGACTGCACGCTTGCGGTAGGTGCTGATGTCTCAGTATTCTGCGCATTGTCAGTATTCTGCTGATTATAGTTTTGGTACTGTGACCAGTCGTAGTTTTGATACTGAGATTGATCGTAGTTCTGATACTGTGATTGGTTTTGATCATAGTTTTGGTTCTGATATTGCGATTGATCGTAGTTTTGATACTGAGACCAATCGTAGTTTTGATATTGGCTTTGATCATAATTCTGATACTGTGACCAGTCATAATTCTGATACTGGGAAGCATCATACTGTTGCCGGTCATAACCCTGATACTGGGAAGCGTCATACTGCGGCTGCTGTCCGTCATATCCTGGATTCATATTGTCATTATTATTAGTATTATCCATATTCTGTCACCTCGTAGTTTTTATGACTTTTGACCCTTGTATCATTTTTACGGTATTTCTATCCACATGGCAGGTCTGAGTCCAAGTCCGACTGAGTTGCTGTACCAGTTGAAGAAAGATCCGTTGGAAGTGAGATATACTACGCCCTCATCCGGATCGCTCAGTGTACGTGTGATCCAGCATGCTTCACAGGTTGTATGCTCATAATATACATTTCCTGCATATCTTATGGATGAAGTGATTCTTGCTGTACGACCGCTTGCGCCTACAAATCGTGAGAAAGGATATTCATCATCCGGTCTGTAATCATCTTCCTCGCCCATATACTTCAGAACTTCCTCTACTGAAAGAACGAAAACTCTGTCGTCAGTTTCCGGTCCGTCCTCGTGATTCTGTGGACCAAGTACGTCATATGGTGCATCAAGGCCTCCCCAGTAATCGGCCAGATAGTCTTTACTTGAAGGATTGGTAAGATGAGTTGTCTGTATCATGGCTCTTTCATCATCAGTGAAGCATGTATCTATGAAGTCACCATTAAGGAACTCTCTCAGAGTACAGTTCTCCCAGCTCAATCCTGCCGGCTGAGGCTGCCCGTCTGTATTGTTGAAACAGTAGGAATCGAGAACCTTGTCGCTTATTACAAGCATTTTGCCATCCTCTATAGCCAGAACGTCCCATACGATAGCTTCCTTGCCATCTGAATTATTATGATTCTGTTCGTAGGTTCCAAGAGTTATCATATCGCCGACCTTGGCATCCTCTATAGGAACTGACATACCAAGACCGTCTCTTATTCTCTGGACCACCTCGTCAGTGGTCTTCTCATATATCATAACCTTTCTTTCACTTCCGTCTTCATACCAGAAGGTATCTTCATCGAAACCGTATCGACAGCTGAGATTATTAATCTTGAAATAATCATCCTTAAAGGATACGTCAGATGTCTTTGCCCAGTCGGAATAAGTTCCGGTTCCGTCGTCATTGAAGGTTATTGCTCTTGCTTTGGCGTTGTCTACCATATTGTCAAATTCATTTAACTGATCATAGGTTTCAAAACCTTGGTCATTCGTGAATTCTATCTCGGCAATATTAAGGTTTTCAGCATATTCTCCATTACTGTCTTCATCGCCGTAGCCTTTGAAGAGATAGGTTCCTGCTGCAGGGAAGTTTCCTGAATCTGTTTCGCCGCCGCCTTCATCATCGCCACCATTGTCATCTGTATATTCAGTAGTGACCTCTTCGGTAGTTTTTGCCTCTTTTTTCTTCTTGTCATCTGCCTTAACCATGAAAAGAAGGATAAGGAAACAGGTTACCACGGTAAAAAGAAAGGCTGATCCGAGGCCGATTATAATTCCTATGAGAACTTCGTGTTTTCCTTTATTATTCATGTCTGTCCTTTCCAGTCGCTGTATAAAGTACGTCTTATGCGGCTTATTTTATCTGCACTGAAGCCAATATTCATGTCCGTCCCACATATCCGTGAACAGATACTTATGGGCATCTATCTTTTCATATTTGAATGGACGTATGCTGTATCTTACGTCGTCGAAAGGATACGGAGCTTCCTTCTGTCTTTCTTTTGCATAGCAGAGATAGAATACATCATCGGTACATGCCCAATGCATATAGTCATCTCCGAATGGAGACTGTGAGTAAACTGAACCGTCTGCCTTGATAGTAAGCCAGTTACCCGGAGTGTTGTTTCCACTTAATGTATCCATATCGGCACCTACTTCTGTCAGCTGCCATATCTCAACAAATTCATCAGGGTTGCCTGCGTTCTCCGGCACATTAAGAGCGGGCTCTTTTTCCGGGTCAACGTAGAAAGTAAATCCGTCGGATTCGCTGTCGTCATAAAATCTCTTCAGATTAAGCTTTCCATCATCCGTGAAATTGATGATAAACCAGTCAAAACCGGGTGAACCATCATAAAAGGCAAGACGGTAAGCGGATGATTCATCAACTTCATCGCTGTCATCGTCATATCCGTAATCGCCTCCGTAGGTGACATACCATATGCCATCATAATAGGCATCGTTAAATCCAAGACGTCCCATTCTGACTACGGTATGCTTTTCAGTAAAAAGCCATCCACACATATATTCAGGTTCGTCACCTTCTCTTATCCAAAGCTTTCCTGCAATCTCATCTTCAAGACGGGCAATCTCGTCGGGATCGCCACCCTTACCTCTGTCGACCTCATTCGGGTCGTATTCGGCAGTCTTACGAAGGTGAGGAGGTATGTAATATTCTGACTCGGTACTGTCAGCCTTGTTATCACCGGTAACGTCTTTCCCGTCATCGCCGGTTTTGGCATCACTTACCGAAGCCTTCCCATCCTCGTCGCCTTTTCCCTTCTTTCCGAGCTTAGGGAAGCTGCAGCCTGCCAGCAGAAGAAGAATGAGTATATAAACAGATACAAGCTGAAATCGTTTTCTCTTCATAAAGTCGTTACCTCGCATGTAATAATATAGTAGAAAAAATGTAACGAATGTAAAATCGGTTACACATGATAATTATACTACTATCAGAATTGTTAGACAACTTTTAAAGGGGTATAAATAACTGAACTATCTATCGATACATTTCACAACAATTTATCGCAATAATCTTCAGATTATGATATAATCAGAACAGTGTTTTCAAAATGCAGTACAAGGAGGGTTTATCATGGAATATATGAAGGTTTATGAAGAATGGATACAGAATCCTTTCTTTGATGATGAAACCAAGCAGGAACTCATCGCTATAAAGGATGATGAGAAGGAGATCAGAGAAAGATTCTCGGTTGAACTGGAATTTGGTACAGCAGGTCTTCGTGGCATTATCGGTGCAGGTACAAACCGCATGAATAAGTATGTAGTTGCACGTGCTACACAGGGACTTGCAAATTATATAATCAAGCAGGGTGCACAGGATAAGGGCGTTGCGATAGCTTATGACTGCCGTAACTTCTCCCCTGAGTTTGCAGATGTTGCAGCGCTTACACTCGCAGCAAATGGAATAAAGGCATACAGATTTGAGTCACTCAGACCGACACCTGAGCTTTCATTTGCAGTCAGATATCTCGGATGTACAGCAGGTATCAACATCACAGCAAGCCATAATCCTCCTGAATATAATGGCTACAAGGTTTACTGGGAAGACGGTGCCCAGATCACTCCTCCAAATGATACAGGTATCATGAGTGAAGTTAAGGCACTCCGTATAGACGAATCAAAGACTATGGATATCGAAGCAGCTAAGGCAGCAGGACTTTATATAACCATAGGTAAGGATGTAGATGATGCTTATATAGCTGAACTGAAGAAGCAGATCAAACACCAGGATGCGATCGATAAATTCGGTAAGGATATAACGGTTGTATATACACCACTTCACGGAACTGGAAACATACCTGCAAGAAGAATACTTGCTGAGATAGGATTCCCAAATGTATATGTTGTTCCTGAGCAGGAGCTTCCGGACGGAAACTTCCCTACAGTTGATTATCCAAATCCTGAAGCAAAGGAGGCTTTCACACTTGCTCTTAAGCTTGCTAAAGAGAAGGATGCCGACCTTGTACTTGCTACAGATCCTGATGCCGACCGACTTGGTGTATATGTTAAGGACTCAGCTGGTGAGTACAGATGCCTCACCGGTAATATGTCAGGAAGCCTTCTGGCTGAGTATGAGATAAGTGAGACTAAGGCAACCAAGGGACTTCCGGATGACGGAGTTTTCATCAAGACTATAGTTTCCACAAATCTTGCAGATCAGATAGCAAATTATTATGGCGTAAAGCTTGTTGAATGTCTTACAGGTTTCAAATGGATCGGACGAGTTATACATGGAATGGAAAATGAAGGCGTTGGAACATACCTCTTCGGATTTGAAGAAAGTTATGGATGCCTGATAGGAACTCATGCAAGAGATAAGGATGCTATCGTAGCAACCATGGCTCTCTGCGAAGCAGCAGCATTCTATAAGTCACAGGGCAAGACACTCTGGGATGCAATGATAGATATGTATGAGAAGTATGGTTATATCTACGATGCCATAACAACCATAACCATGAAGGGCCTTGACGGTATCGAGAAGATCAAGCAGGTTATGACAACGCTCAGGAATACAACTCTTACAGAGATAGCAGGATATAAGGTTCTTGCAGTAAGAGATTACGATAAGGATACTATTACGGATCTTGCAACAGGAGCAGTTAAGCCTACAGGGCTTCCTAAATCAAATGTTCTCTATTATGAGCTTACAGATGATGCATGGCTCTGTGCAAGACCTTCAGGAACAGAACCTAAGATCAAGTTCTACTATGGGGTAAAGGGTAGCAGCTTGGAAGATGCTGAGAAACTTTCACAGGATTTCGCGGCTAAGGTTCAGGAACTTATCGATAGCTTATCATAAAGGGGGGATACAGAAAATGTTTTGTAGACAATGCGGATCACAGATTGATGACAATGCGGATTTCTGCAGATTTTGCGGAGCTGACATGAGACCTGTCAAGGCAGCTATGCAGCAGGCAGCACCTGCTATGCAGCCACAGCAGCCAGTACAGCCGGCACCACAGCCTGCGGCACCACAGCAGCCGGTTCAGCCGGCACCACAGCCTATGGCACCTGAAGCTGTACAGCCGATGGAACAGAATCAGCAGGGAGCTTTTATCCAGGATATTCCGGATAATCCGTATGCAGAAGAGCTTGAGCCTGTTATGCCTGGTGAAGACGGAACTACCGTACTTACAGGTGACGCATATATACCGGGTCATGCTGAAGAGAAGGATTTCTCATTTGATGCTCCAAAGGATGACTTTGCAGAAGTAAAAGAAATATATAAGGCAGATGCACCTGAGCAGCCTGTTACATCAGAGCAGATACCTGATCAGCCTGCAGCACCGGCACAGCCGGAAATGCCACAGCAGCCTGTTCAGCCTGGTCCACAGCAACTGGGACCACAGCAGCCTGGCCCACAGCAGAATATCGGAGTAGTACCTGTTCCTGTACCGGTACCAAACATGGGACCTGGCTCAGGACCACTTCCAGGTGGACCACAGATGGGAATGGGTTCAGGACCACTTCCAGGCGGACCACAGATGGGAATGGGCTCAGGACCGCTTCCGGGTGGACCAAATATGGGACCTGGTTCAGGACCACTCGTTCAGACAGGAGCGCTTGCACAGCCTGGTTATAAGAACGGTACAGGTAATATTGCAGAAGTATCTTATCAGGGCGATGAAGGCGGAGTTGCAGTTCCACCTTATAACGATATAACAAACTATGGAAAGCAGGAGCTTCGTACAAACAGATCACTTCTTAAGTATATTCTTCTCGGAATCGTTACATTTGGTATATATGATCTCTGGGTAATGTATACTTTAACTGATGACCTGAACACTCTGGCATATAAGCATGACGGAAAGAAGACAATGAATGTTATGCTTGTATCATTCCTGGCATCATGTACTCTTGGAATATCTGTTCTAGTTTGGGGTCATAAGATGTCTCAGCGTATTGGCGAAGAGCTTCAGTTCAGAAACATTGATTATAAGTTTGGTGCATCAACATTCTGGCTTTGGAATGTACTCGGATCATGTATCATAGTAGGTCCGTTTATCTATTTCCATAAGCTTATGAAGTCAATGAATCTGCTTTGCAAGAGCTATAATCTTTATGATTAATAGAAAAGAATAGTTACATTTACAAGGTGCCGGCATGTTAATGCCGGCACTTTGTAATAACAAATTAATTGAATTTAAACAATAATCATGTACAATACCCTATGTGATGTTACAAGGATTAATCCTAATATCATATTGCGAGAAAGAGGTAAACATGAAGAAAAGAAGACTATTAAGAATATTGATAGCGAGTTCTGCGTTGGTAGTATTACTTCTGATTACTATCATTGTTTCCGCTGTAAAATCAGGGAAAAGAGAAGATGTGACTCAGCTTGATTTCAGCGACAAGAATGCATCGAGGCTGGATGCAATGCTCGATGAAGAAACTGCTACTGAAGAAGAAACCAGCGAGGAGACTGAAACAGAGACCACTGAAGTCACAGAGGAAGAGACTACCGAGGAAGAGACAACTGAAGCGACTACGGTGAAGGAGTATTCGCTCGAGGATGACAAAGAAGCTCCGGTGTTCCTTACATTTTCAAAGGATGTGAATATAAAGGTTGGAGACAATTTCGATATTCATAAATACATTGGTTATGCAGATGATATAGACAGGGAGGTTGAACTTTCTGTAACAGGCGAGGTTGATACAAAAACAGCAGGAGCGTATCCGCTTAAGGTTACGATAACTGACGATACTGGCAAAAGTACTACCTGGGATATGAAGGTAAATGTACTTACCGAAATGCCGAGCGGCGGTGGTGCGGGACCTGAACGCTTCGCGTGGAGTGATTTTCAGGCTAAGTATAAAACAGATGACAATATGCTCGGAATAGATGTTTCCAGATGGCAGGAGGATGTTGATTTTACCAAGGTCAAGGCAGCTGGATGCGAATTCGTTATCATGAGACTTGGCGGACTCGACAATGGAACTCTATATGTAGACAGCAAGTTTGAACAGAATTACAGGAATGCCAAGGCTGCAGGGCTCAAGATAGGAATCTACTGGGCAGCAGAGGAAAGCAATGCTGAAGAGATCAAAGCTTCTGTAAAGTATCTTACAGATGTTCTGGGTGGCGACAAGCTTGATTTTCCAATCGCTTATGACTGGGAAGACTTCACAAATTTCGAAAACTACGGAATGAATCTGTATGACTTTAATAATCTTGTTCCTCTCTTTGCGGAAGAGGTCGAGAAGTATGGGTACGAGGCATCACTATACAGCAGCAAGAATTTCCTGAAGAATGTATGGACGGTGGAAGATGATCATCAGATATGGCTGGCGCATTATATAAATCAGACCGATTACACCGGTGATTACTACATGTGGCAGTTGTCCAGTGTAGGTCAGCTGGACGGCATCGGACCATGCGTTGATTTTGATATATACTATAAAAAACAAGAATAATGCTTTTAGCATAAAACACTTTACAATTCCGATATATCAAGTTATAATGTGCTTAACAAGGCAGTCGGAAGGTGCGTGCACTACACCCGATCCGGCAAGTTGTTGTTTTTAAGTAATAAGATTAGTCGTCCAACTTGTCAGGTGCGGGACGGCTTTTCTTATATTCAAGATAGAGTTTTACTAAATCAACAATTAGCTTTATTGCTGATGTAATAACAGTAATAACTTCATACTTGCTCATAAGCCTCACCTCCTTTCCGGTGATGCCGGAACGGGTGAGGAGCATGTCCCCCAACTGCCTGGGTAAGCACATTATTATGCTAATGGCATACAACTAATATAACATATGCTAACAGCATAATCAAGTCGCATTACATTTTTATGAAAGAGTTTATTTGGAAAATATGACACCAGTTTTAGTTCCGGAGAATTTAAAAAAGGCCAGAGAGGCAATGGGAATTACAAAAATGGAAGCGGCAAAGAGGATGAATATCCCGCAGAGTTCTTATGTCAGATATGAGAACGGGGACAGAAAACCTACGCATGCTACGATCATTCAAATGGCACAGGTGCTGAATACCAGTGCGGATTTCCTTATCGGAAATACTGATTCAAAAGAAGCGGATACGGTTGTGATTTCAAGGGAGAATAATCCTCTGGTATATGAATTATCTAAAGGATCCCTTGAGTTAAACGAGGAACAGCAAAAGAGACTTTTTGCGTACTATAAGGATATTGTCGGAAATAATGAAAAGAAATAATTGGAAAGAGATACCATTAGTGGTATCTCTTTCTTGATTTTACTTTTGTTTTATGTATAATATATGTGGCGTTAGTTATCACTAACACAGTATCAATTGTACTAGAGCCCCCACCAGGGCAGAAAAATATAATAGAAATGAGGTAAATGTAATGGCAACAGTTGATTTAACCAAGTATGGCATCACAGGTACTACTGAGATCGTCTACAATCCTTCATATGAAATGCTTTTCGATGAAGAGATGAAGCCTGAACTTACAGGTTTTGATAAGGGCGTTAATACAGAGCTTGATGCTGTAAATGTAATGACAGGTATCTACACAGGTCGTTCTCCTAAAGATAAGTTCATCGTTATGGATGAGAATTCAAAGGATACAGTATGGTGGACATCAGAGGAATATCCAAATGATAACCACGCAGCTTCTCAGGAAGCATGGGCAGCAGTTAAGGAAATCGCTAAGAAAGAGCTTTCAAACAAGAGACTCTTCGTAGTTGACGCATTCTGCGGCGCTAACAAGGATTCAAGAATGGCAGTTCGTTTCATTATGGAAGTTGCTTGGCAGGCACATTTCATCAAGAATATGTTCATCCAGCCAACAGCTGAAGAACTTGAAACATTCGAGCCAAACTTCGTAGTATATAATGCTTCAAAGGCAAAGGTTGAGAACTACAAGGAACTCGGTCTTAATTCTGAGACAGCAGTAGTATTCAACATCACAAGCCGTGAGCAGGTTATCATCAATACATGGTACGGCGGAGAGATGAAGAAGGGTATGTTCTCAATGATGAACTACTACCTCCCACTTCAGGGCATGGCTTCAATGCACTGCTCAGCTAACACAGATATGGAAGGTAAGAACACAGCAATCTTCTTCGGCCTTTCAGGAACAGGTAAGACAACACTTTCAACAGATCCTAAGCGTCTTCTTATCGGTGATGATGAGCACGGCTGGGATGACAACGGTGTCTTCAACTTCGAAGGCGGATGCTATGCTAAGGTTATCAACCTTGATAAGGAATCAGAGCCTGATATCTACAATGCAATCAAGAGAGATGCTCTTCTTGAGAACGTTACTGTTGATGAGGCAGGAAAGATTGATTTCGCTGACAAGTCAGTTACAGAGAATACTCGTGTATCATATCCTATCGAGCACATCGACAAGATTGCTAAGAAGGTAAATGGAATTTCAGCAGGTCCTGACGCTAAGGATGTTATCTTCCTTTCAGCTGATGCATTCGGCGTACTTCCTCCTGTATCAATCCTTACACCGGAGCAGACAAAGTACTACTTCCTTTCAGGATTTACAGCTAAGCTTGCAGGTACAGAGCGTGGAATCACAGAGCCTACACCTACATTCTCAGCTTGCTTCGGTCAGGCATTCCTTGAGCTTCATCCTACAAAGTATGCAGAAGAGCTCGTTAAGAAGATGGAAAAGGTTGGCGCTAAGGCTTACCTCGTAAATACAGGTTGGAACGGAACAGGAAAGCGTATCACAATCAAGGATACACGTGGAATCATCGATGCAATCCTTAATGGTGATATCAACAAGGCTCCTACAAAGACTATCCCTGTATTCAACTTCGAAGTTCCTACAGAGCTTCCTGGAGTAGACACAGGAATCCTTGATCCAAGAGATACATATGCAGACGCTTCAGAATGGGATGCAAAGGCAGCTGACCTTGCAGCAAGATTTGTTAAGAACTTCAAGAAGTATGAGACAAATGATGCTGGTAAGGCACTCGTTGCAGCAGGTCCTGAGGCTTAAAAAATTCAAATACGGAGGTAGATTCAATGTTAGTATCAGCAAAAGAAATGCTTGAGAAGGCTGTAGCAGGCCACTATGCAGTAGCACAGTTCAACATCAACAACCTTGAGTGGACAAAAGAAATCCTTCTTGAGTGTGAAGAGCTTAAGAGCCCTGTTATCCTTGGTGTATCTATGGGTGCAGCTAAGTACATGACAGGTTATAAGACAGTAGTAGCTATGGTAAGCGCTATGGTAGATTCACTTGGAATCACAGTTCCTGTAGCACTTCACCTTGATCATGGTAACTATGAAGGAGCTAAGGCTTGTATCGAGGCTGGTTTCTCATCAATCATGTTCGATGGTTCATCACTTCCACTTGAAGAGAACATCGAGAAGACAAAGGAACTCATCGCTATCTGCAACGAGAAGGGTATCTCTCTTGAGGCAGAAGTTGGTGGTATCGGCGGCGAGGAAGACGGCGTTGTATCAACAGGTGAGTGTGCTGATCCTGCAGAGTGCAAGCAGATCAATGATCTTGGAGTAACAATGCTTGCATGTGGTATCGGTAATATCCATGGTAAGTATCCTGAGAACTGGGCTGGACTTCAGTTCAACGTTCTTGAGAATATCAAGGCAGTTACAGGTAACACACCACTCGTTCTTCACGGTGGTTCAGGTATACCTGATGAGCAGATCAAGAAAGCTATCGATATGGGTGTAGCTAAGGTTAACGTTAATACAGAGCTTCAGCTTGTATTCGCAGCAGCTACAAGAAAGTACATCGAAGCTGGTAAGGATCTTGAAGGTAAGGGTTATGACCCACGTAAGCTTCTTGCTCCTGGTGCACAGGCAATCAGAGACGAAGTTAAGGATCGTGTAGCAGTATTCGGTTCAGCTAACAAGGCTTAAGTATCATAATCATATACTAATGAATATAAAGCGGCGGTCTGATTATTCAGACTGCCGCTTTTTGAAAATGCGAAGGGGTTATGAGTAACATGAGATTCTACAAAAAAGCATTGTCACTTCTGTTATGCGTGACACTTCTGCTGTCGTTTTCCGGATGTGATAAGAAGGGACAGGGTACTGCAGAAGGTACTACTACGGAAGTGACTAAAGCTCTGAGGGATATGACGCCTGAGGAGATAGTTGCAACTCTCACATTAGAGCAGAAGGCACAGCAGATGCTGCAGCCGGCATGCTACAATATCAAACCAAAAGATATGAAGAAGAAGTGCTATGGGAGCGTTCTCTCAAAGGGAGAGGATCTTGATTCCACGGAGTGGCCGGGATTTATTGATGAGTTCCAGAAGAATGCACTTGAGTCAAAGGCGGGCATTCCATTTATATATGGACAGGACCATCTTCATGGTGTTGCATACTGTACAGATGCAGTATTCTTTCCGCAGAATATTGGCATGGGAGCTGCAAATGATCCTGAGCTCATGAAGGAGATAGGTCGTGTGACTGCTTCTGAAGGTATGAACACTCACATGCAGCTGAACTTTTCTCCGTGTCTTGCACAGGCGGTTGATCCAAGATGGGGTAGGACATTTGAAAGCTATGGAACGGATCTCGATATAATCACAAGCCTCGGAACAGCATATACTGAAGGCCTGCTTGAAGGCGGCATGGTTGTGTGCCCGAAGCATTACTTCGGAGATGGAAATGTAAAGTTCGGAACGGGTGAGAATTCGGACGTTGAACGACTTATAGACCGTGGTGATGCACAGCTGAACGATGAAGAGATAGAAGCACTCCTGGCTGTTTACCAGGCGCAGATTGATGCCGGAGCTCAGGTTATAATGATAAGCCACAGCTCATTGAACGGTATAAAGATGCATGAAAATGGAGAGTACATATGGAAGCTTAAGAATGAAATGGGCTTCGAAGGATTCGTACTCAGTGACTGGAATTCCGTTCAGAATACTTCGGGAAAAACCTATTATGACCAGATGGTTACAGCTGTTAATTCCGGAATAGATATGTTCATGGAGCCCGATACATTTGATGATGCGATTGATATCATATGTAATGCGGTCAAGAAGGGTGACATCAAAGAAGAACGTATAGATGATGCTGTAACAAGAATCATCAAGGTTAAGAAGGAAGCCGGACTTTTCGACGATCCATTTTATGAAAATATAAAGAAAGAACAGGTAGGAAGCTCTGAGCATAGAGCACTTGCTGAAAAAGCAGTTGAAGAGAGCCTGGTTCTTCTTAAGAATGAAGGGGATGTACTTCCGCTCAAGCCGGGAACAAGTATTTTCATAACAGGCCCGGCGGCTGATGATGCTTCTGCACAGTGCGGCGGATGGACAGTCCAATGGCGCGGTATCGGTGAGAAGCATTTCGATGGTGTAACGACACTTCAGCAGGGCTTTATAGATAAGGCTGAGGAGTATGGAATCACAGTTTACACTGATATAGCAGATGCCGACAAAGCTGATGTGATCGTGCTTTGTGTCGGAGAGCAGGCTTCGGTAGAGTGGGAAGGAGACACGGCAGTTCCTGACCTCTGCGGACCGCTCGGGCTTACTGAAAATGCAGACGCCATGGCATTTGCTAAGGACTTCGGAAAACCTATAGTGACACTTATCGTTGCCGGACGACAGGTATTTGTCAGCGACTACATAGATGACTGGGATGCAGCAGTAATGTGTTATCTTCCATGTTCAGAAGGAGAGGGAGTGGCAAATGTACTGTGCGGTGCAACTGACTTCCGTGGAAAGCTTCCAAGTCCATGGTACAGCAGTACTGAGCAGATAGGAACTGATGAGTGTTGGCTGGAAAAAGGCTTCGGATTGACATACGAGTAAAAGGATAGAGTTGAAATGTCAGAAAAGGGTACATTTGCGTATGATGTGGAGCGGAGCATAGTAAAGAAGTTCCGTAAGGAGATATGGTGCCGCTTCACGAAAGCTATAAATGAATATGATATGATCCAGGATGGAGACAGGATTGCAGTATGTATATCCGGTGGCAAGGACTCCATGCTGATGGCCAAGCTTTTCCAGGAGCTTTATGCTCATGGACGCAGGAATTTCGAACTGACCTTTCTGGTTATGAATCCGGGATATAATGCAGAGAATTATGAGTTGATTCGTGAAAATGCATCGAAGTTGGAGATTCCTATAGAGGTTTTTACTACGGATATTTTTGACAGTGTAAATGAAATCACTGAGAACCCATGTTATCTTTGCGCTCGTATGAGGCGCGGACATCTGTACAGCAATGCAAAAGCGCTGGGCTGTAACAAGATTGCTCTCGGACATCATTATGATGATGTTATAGAGACCATACTTATGGGAATGCTGTGGGGTGGTCAGATTCAGACTATGATGCCGAAGCTTCACAGTACCAACTTTGAGGGCATGGAACTTATACGTCCGATGTATCTTATCCGTGAAGATGCTATATGTCGATGGCGTGATTACAATGGACTCAGGTTTCTCCAGTGCGCCTGCCGTTTCACCGAAAATGTAGCTTCTGAGGATAACGCAGTAGAATCAAAGAGGCAGGAGATAAAACGGCTTATCGCAACCCTTGCAGCAGAAGATCCTGTTATAGAGAAGAATATCTTCAGCAGTGTTGAAAATGTAAATCTGGCAACAGTAATAGCCTACAAGAAGGATGGTGTGAAGCATCACTTCCTTGATGAATACTAATTGAAACGGAGCATGTCGTATGTGGCATGCTCTTTTTGATTCCACATAATCGTGAGCACGAAATAGTTTTTATTTCACAAAATCCCCAAGATATGTTACAATTTTACAGACTATGAGTAACTATATAGTTACGAGTCACAGTTTAAATGCAGGGATGGGGGAAAAATGCATTTTACAGAAGCAAAAACTATACTTACGCCGCAGAATGGGCTGAATATCTACAGAGGCGGCCCGAACATAAGATGTATCTACAGTCCGCTCAGGAATACGAGCAGTCACGTTGATGATTTTGAAGACGTCGAAGTTAAGGAGAATGCGGATTCTCTTTTGGCCGTTGCCCTCAAAAAGAAACGTAACAAGACTATGATCATCATGGGCACCCTTGCGGATCCATATGTGCCGGAGGAAGAGAAACTCGAGCTCACGAGGAAATGTCTTTTTGAGATAAAAAGATATGACTTCGGTGTATCCATAAGGACGAAGAGCAATCTTATACTTCGTGATATAGACATCATCGCGGAGATAAATGAAAAGACGAAAGCGGTTGTGACCATTCCATTTCCAACTACTGACAGCCGTCTTTCAAGACTCATCGATCCGGATATGGCAGCAGTTTCTGAGAGAACGCGACTTATAGAGGAACTGTCACTTCGCAAGATTCCTGTTGTGGTTGCGATAGAACCGGTGGTACCTCATATCAATGATACAGAGGAAGGGGTTCTCAGTATTCTGAATATTGCGGCAGGTTTCGGAGCATTTGCTGTTGAGTATGGAGATCTGAAGTTCACACTCAGTCCGGGTAGCCGGGAATACTTCTATCAGTGTATTGAAGAGAGATTCCCTGAGGTTAAGCCGAAGTATAAGGATGGATATAACAAATCCATGAATGTGAAGACAGAGGAGATTGCATCTTCAAACAGAAAATACCTGATTCAGGAGATCGAGGAATTCTGTGAGAAACGAAGCCTCATATTCGATCAGGAAATGATAAGAAACTATAAGAGAAAGTATGAGAATAAGCAGAGCGGGGAACAGCTCTACTTCGAGTTCTAACACTGAGCTTTTTATGAGAAGGAGGATATACTTATGGCAATCAAAGAAACTATTGATGATATTGGCGAAAGAGCAGGGGAAGTCTTCGAAACTATAGGTGAGGCTGCGAGCAATGCATTTGATACTATCAGTGCTGCAGCAAGCGATACAGTTGAGGTTCAGAAGAGAAAATCAAGCATCAACAAGAATAAAAGAATCATAGAAGCTGATTATGCGAAAGTAGGAAAGGTTATATATGACCGATTCGCAGAGGGCGAATTCTCTGACGAAGAGCTGGCATGTCTCTTTAATGAGATAAGTGATGCCAAGGTTAAAATTCGTGATCTTCAGGTAGAAATCGACCAGATAAAGGCTAAAAAAACTGAGGCTAAGAAGAGTGCTGAAGCACCTAAGGATGGACCTGAAGTGGTAGTTGATGCCGAAGTTGTTTCAGAACCAACCGATGCAACAGAGAAAACTTCTGATGAAACAGCTGATGAAGACAATGCTGAATAGTAAAAATGGGGTCAGTATGATTCGGATATAATGTTTAGATTGGGCAACGGTTATAATACTAAGATATTAAAGAGGAAAGAAACATGGATTACAATGCAGCAAGCTTAGCAATGCACGAGGAACACGTAGGTAAAATGGAGATCAGCTCCAAGGTAGCAGTAGAAACCAAGGATGATCTTTCAACAGCATATACACCGGGAGTAGCAGAACCGTGTCGAAAGATTCACGAGAATCCGCTGGATGTATATAAGTACACAATCAAAGCAAACACGGTAGCAGTAGTATCTGACGGTACAGCAGTACTTGGACTCGGTGATATTGGACCGCTTGCAGCTATGCCTGTTATGGAAGGCAAGTCCATACTTTTCAAAAGATTTGGAAATGTCGATGCATTTCCAATATGCCTTGATACAAAAGATGTAGATGAGATAGTTGAAACTGTTAAGCGCATGGCACCGACTTTCGGTGGAATCAATCTTGAAGATATCAGTGCACCTCGCTGCTTCGAGATAGAAGAAAGACTTAAGAAAGAACTGGATATTCCTGTATTCCATGATGATCAGCACGGAACTGCAATCGTGGTATCTGCAGGTATCATGAATGCGCTTAAGCTTACAGGCAAGAAAATGGAAGAAGTGACAGCAGTAGTAAATGGTGCAGGTGCCGCAGGTATCTCAATAACAAAGCTCCTTCTTTCATTCGGTCTCAAGGATGCGATACTTGTTGACAGACAGGGTGCTATCTACGAAGGCAGAGATGGTCTTAATCCTGCAAAGAAAGAGATTGCAAAGATAACAAACAAGAACAAAGAGAGTGGAAGTCTTGCAGATGTAGTAAAGGGTAAGGATATATTCCTTGGCGTTTCTGCACCAGGCGTGCTCACAGCTGAGATGGTAAGTACTATGGCTAAGGATTCAATTATCTTTGCTATGGCAAATCCAACACCTGAGATTATGCCTGACGAAGCTAAGAAGGGCGGCGCAGCAGTAGTTGCAACAGGCCGTAGTGACTTCCCTAACCAGATTAATAACGTGCTTGTATTCCCTGGTATCTTCCGTGGAGCACTTGATGCACGTGCAACAGCTATCACTGAAGAAATGAAACGTGCAGCCGCAGTGGCAATCGCATCTATCGTTTCCGACGACGAGCTGAGTCCTGACTACATCATCCCTGACGCCTTCAATCCACGTGTCGCAGAAGTAGTAGCCGCAGCTGTTGCTGACGAAGCCCGTAAGTTGGGAATAACAAAGTAAGACAATTGTATATGATTAGTAAACAGTATGTCAAATGCGAGGCGTATTATATTTCGATGTTTGGAGATTATGCATGAGCAATAGCAGCAAGCTTGGTTTAGTAGAACAGAACGTAAATAAAGTCATCAAAGGCAAGGACTATGTAGTACACAAGGTCCTTGCCGCTGTTATAGCGGGCGGACATATCCTTATGGAGGATATTCCGGGAGTAGGAAAGACAACACTTGCAACTACATTCGCAAAGACTATGTCCATGGATTATAAGAGAGTCCAGTTCACACCGGATGTACTTCCGAGTGACATACTTGGATTCTCAATGTATAACAATGCGACAAAGGATTTCGAATACAGAGAGGGTGCTGTCTTCTGTAATCTTTTCCTTGCTGATGAGATCAATCGTACAAGTCCGAAGACTCAGTCCGCACTTCTTGAGGTAATGGAGGAAGGTACTGCAACAGTCGACGGCGTTACAAGAAAGCTGCCAGATCCATTTGTGGTTATTGCTACTGAGAATCCTTATGGTTCTTCAGGAACCCAGATGCTTCCCGAATCACAGCTCGACCGTTTCATGGTATGTCTTTCCATGGGTTATCCGGAGCACAGTGATGCGGTTGAAATACTAAAAGGAAATGCGCTGAATCCTGTTTCACAGGTTGAAGCAGTTGTTACAGTTGATGACCTCATTGCATACAGAAAAGAGGCGAATGACCTCTTCGTTCGTGATGAGATATATGAATACATAGTTGATCTTGTTGAAGAGACAAGAAGAAATGAAATGTTCAGTATGGGAGCCAGCCCGCGTGGTACTATCGCGCTTCTCAAGATGGCAAAGGCCCTGGCGGTTATAGAAGGACGCGATTTTGTTACTGCAAAGGATGTTCAGGATTGTGTTAAGGACACTCTGTCACACAGAGTTAAGCTAGGCCAGAAGGCGAGAGCTCAGGGACTGACCATGGAGAAGGCGCTCTTCTCACTTATAGAAACAGTAAAAGCTCCGAGGAGTTAATTCATTTGAAAACAAGAATCAGACCGGGAAGGATTGCGGTTTACATAATTCTATATATCATAGCAATCAGTATGTACAGATTCCTGCAGAGTCATTATACTCTGATCATGTTGGTCATCATGACGGCTGCACCGGTTCTGTCGATTTTTTCATGTCTTATATTACGTCACTTCGTGAGCGTGAAGCTCCGTGCGGCGGATATATATTCGAGAAGGAATGAAGTTTCCTATCTTACAATAGAGGTCGTGAATCCGACCTTTATTCCATCTATGGATGTTTCTATCCACCTTACATGTGAAAATACATTTTTCAAGAATAAAAACAGTATGTATGTTTCACTTCCTGCAAGGATGCATGGGACATATTCACTTATGCTGCCCATGGAACTCAGCATGAACGGAATTGTTAAATACTCAGTTGATTTCATCAGAGTCCGTGATCTCCTGGGTTTTGTTGACATGGCCAAAGCAATTGATGTTTCCGCAGAGCAGAGCGTTCTTCCTGAGGAATCCGGTGAGAATATGAAGTCCATGTCGGAAATGAACAAGGGCATGACTGAATCCGAGGAGACCAAGAAAAAAGGACATGATTTCTCGGATGTGAGTGATGTAAGAGAATATATTCCGGGTGATAAGCTTATGAGCATCCATTGGAAGCTGTCGGCAAAGAGAGATATTCTAATGGTGAAGGACAGAGAGAGCATGTCCGATCAGCAGATGGTGGTACTCATTTCTCTGGCAGGAACCAATCAGGATATAGACAGCATACTTTCGCTTGGATATAACATAATCACCTCACTCGTGAGAGAGAATATTTACGTTAAGCTTCTGTGGTGGAACGAAACGCTTTTCTCGTTTGAGGAGAGACAGATATCAGCAATCGAGGACCTGAACGATGCATTTGCCGGAATGTATTACGGAGGAACTTATAAGGATTCCGGAAGGATACATGATTACATGGCAAGCATAATGCCGCATCTCAGATCTTATGTCGAGATTTGCATAAATGATTTCGCTGAGCCTGATGCAGTAGTTGTCGAGCAGGGCTAGAACAAAGATGATTGTTTCTGATGTTTTTTGAGGTAAGTGGATGAAAGAAAAACTCAGAAAATTTTATAAGAGATATAGGAAATGGAAGGCATGGGATACAAAGCCTGAAAGGGTCGAAGTCTGCGAAGGTATAGCTATACATGAGAGTATGTATGATATACATGAGAACCGCCTTTGGACGCTTATCCTGAAGGGCTTTATCGTATACCTTCTTACTATGGGCGGAATGGGCTGTTATCTGACAGCCATGGGATGTAAGTATTCAGACATTACTCTGAATATCATCATTCTCGGTACCGCCGTACTTTGCTCAGTTCTTTATTACAGCTTCAAAGTAGAGAATCTGGGATATCTCATATTCTTCCTGTTTTTCTCGATATTCATTTATCTGTTCAAGAACTATATTAACTCCGGATTCTATGCTGTGGTAAATGATACCATCAAGGCGGCGGCAGATTACCTGAAAATGGAAAGAATGCAGGAGTATAATGAGCGTATCTCTAACAGGTATCTCGCAGTAACGATATCTATGTCCTTCATAGGGACAGTTTCAAATATACTTCTCAATAACTATATAGCAAGACGTATGCGTTATATAGTCGGAATGGTTATTGCAAGTGGTATGCTGGTACTCCCGCTCTACATGGAGAAGGAACCAAGCACGATCTATACACTCATGCTGGCTACGGGAATAGTCATGTCATACATATACCGAGGCAGCGGACATTATAAACTTCATCGAAGTGAAAGTGTTATGGGTGAAAATCTGACCGGCATAGGTTATGATACGGATTCGAAGATAGTACGTCAGGCATTGGCTGTTGCAGCTATCTTTACATTTCTTGTCGTGAGCATACTGACTGTCATTTTTCCTAAAGACAGATATGACAGCATGCACAGAGACTATGTGTATAAAACGAATACCAGCGAATATTTGACGAATTTCCTGGTATACGGCTTCGCGGGTATCCTGAACTTCTATCCGAATAATGGCGGACTTAACAGCGGTGAGCTGGGAGGGGTATCGTCCATACATCTTGACTTCATGACTGATATAACAGTGTGGTACGCTCCATTTTCAGAGGATACTCTCTACATAAGGGATTTCGTTGGACGTGACTACATGCCATATAAGAATTTCTGGGTAAGAGAGATTGTTTCGGAAAATACTGAACCTAAGAATGAGAGAGAGACAGATGCTCTCCGCGAAGCTTATGAGGCAGGAGATGAGAAGGCGGCGGAAGGCATATTCAGAGTAAAGAATGTTGAAGCACCTTATCTTCCGTATGTGCCTTACTACTCCAATGACGATGATTCACCTATATCGTATGGCAATGAGGCAGAATATACATTTTATCCGCGCCTAAGAGGAAATGAAACGAAGGTTGAAACGCTTAAGGAACCGGAAGTCAGCTATACTGAAGACGGAGAGCTTTGTGCCAAGATAGGTTCATACAGAATCTATCTGAACGGAGACAAGGTATTCCGGCTTGATGATAAAGTGAAGGAAGAGGATGCCGGCAAGGTAAGGGAAGAGGTTGAGGAACTCATAGGAACAGAGTATCTGGATCCAGGGTATCTTTATGTACCGAGAGAGAATTACGAAGTCATTAAGAAATTCTGTGATGAGGCAGGATTCGGTGGAACTGACAAAGAGATAATACAGGAGCTTGATCAGTATTTCATAGATAATATTCCTTATACCATAAGACCAGGCTCGACGCCGAGAAGAGAGGATTTCATCAATCATTTCCTGACTAAAGGAAAGAAGGGGTACTGCTCCTACTTTGCAAGCTCTGCAGTCATGATATTCAGATACTACGGCATTCCGGCTAGATATGTTGAAGGCTATGCGGTTAGTTTTGATGATATGTCGCGTGGAACACTTCGCGAGGATCTTGAGTACAGTGATTACTATAAAGGTTTTTCCGAGCTTGGAGAGACCGGTGTGGTTGAGGTAGATGTGAGTGATGCCTCGGCGCATGCATGGGTTGAGGTATATGACCCTGAATACGGATGGACTGTCGTAGAGATGACCCCGCCGGGAGGAGAAGAGGATACAGTTGATTTCTGGAGCAATTTCCAGAAGGCATTTTCTGACGGCGATGTTGATACAACACCGGACAACGGAACAGGCGGATTCAATTTCAGTATCAACGATTCATTTATGGGAAAGATTATCTACTTTGTGTTCCTGCTGGCCGGAGTCTTCGTGATCGTTGTTCTTGTAAGACTGTTGATTCCGAGAATTAAAAACAATATAGCATACAGAACTGCAGGTCCTTCGGACAGACTTGTCATGGAATATGGAAGACAGATGAAGAAGCTGACGCGAAGGAACAAAGAGCTTAAGCACTATGTGAATTACAGAACAAAGACAGAATACCTTGTGAAGGAGAACTTCTGGAATTTGACAAAGGAAGAGGCAGAACGTTATATAGATATTATGGAACGGGCAGGATTCTCCAAGAATGAGATATCCCGTGAGGATTATGAATTCGCACATGAGATCACTCTGCGAAGCATAGAGAGACAGCAAAAATCATAATGAAGTATATTGTTTTACGTACACGTAAGGAGTAATACTATATGTCATTTGAAGAATATGATAAGGCCCAGAAGCTGGGCAAAAGAGCATTCAGAGCAAAGTCACTCCGAGGTGAATATCCATACCTTCCGGTTCTGGACGACATACTGTCTGCAGCGGAGATAAAGGGTGAGATGAATCTCGGACTTGTTGATGTGCCGCTTGGAAGAATTGTCGGAACGAGTAATGTTGGACGTACTTATTCATTTGCAAGCAACTTCATGCCTATACTTGAATTCAAGACTGAATTCGGATCCAAATGGTCCGCTCTCTGTGATGCTCATCTCGAAGAAGGAATCAGAGACCCGATAAAGGTCTATGAATACATGAACTATTATTACGTTATTGAGGGTAACAAGAGAGTCAGTGTCCTCAAATATTTTGATGCAGTTTCCATACCGGCTTATGTCATAAGGAAGGTGCCGAAGAAGACTGACGACCCGGAAAATATTATCTACTACGAGTTTATGGATTTTTATAAAGTGACTAAGGTTAACTTTGTATGGTTCTCTAAAGTTGGAGGATTCCCTAAGCTTCTCGAGCTTACATATCCGGAATCAAATGAACAGTGGACAGAAGATGAACTCATGGATTTCACTTCATTTTACTATAATTTTGAAGAGGCCTTCAGGGAAGAAGGCGGGGCGAAGCTTTCGGATGTAACAGCGGGAGATGCTCTTGTGACATATCTTGATTTCTATGGTTATGAAGAGGTCAAGAATCAGATGATAGCGGAGATAAGACAGGGTATATCATCCATTTGGCAGGAGATTGAAATGAATGCCGATGAGAGCCCGCTTGATATAAATCTTAATCCGCCGGCTGAGAGAAAGAGCATACCTATACTTTCCCAGCTGCTCAATCCTTCCCCGAATGCTTCCAAGCCGCTGAACGTTGCATTTATATATGACCATGAACCGAGCGGCAGCTCCTGGCTTTATGCTCATGAGCTTGGAAGGAATCATCTGAAGGAAGTATTCGGTGACAGGATATCTACACTTAAGGTTACTGTTACGGATACAGATGAGGCTGCCATAGAGGTCATGGAGGATCTTATAGAGAATGATGGTACGGAAGTTATATTTACAACTACCTCCGAGCTTATAGATGCCAGCTTCAAGATTGCGGTTAAGTATCCGAACGTAAAAGTTCTGAACTGCTCTATAAATACGCAACATCGATATATAAGAACCTATGAGGCAAGACTTTATGAGGCTAAGTTCCTTTCCGGAATGATAGCAGGTTCTCTGACAGGTACCAATAAACTTGGTTATATGGCTGATTATCCGATATTTGGTTCAGTTGCGAACATCAATGCATTTGCTCTTGGAGCGAGATTCGTGAATCCGAATGCAAAGGTTTATCTCCGCTGGACAACTCTTAAGAATGAGACCAAGGAGAGTATAAGAGACGAATTCCTTACAGAGCATATTGATTATGTATCTGATCAGGATCTTATAGTGCCGGATGAGGCTTCCAGAAATTTCGGACTCTATAAGCTCAATAAGGATGGTCCTTTAAATGTATCGATGCCGGTTTATAACTGGGGAGTGCTTTACGAGAGAATCATCAATATCATAATCAAAGGTCAGTGGAACAGCAGTGAGACTGATACTCTGGGTAAAGCTGTTAATTACTGGTGGGGAATACCATCAGGTGTAATAGATATAATACTTTCGAACAATGTTCCGGCAGGTACGAAGAGACTGGTTGATACGATAAAGAACCTTATGGAAGAAGAACAGTTCTATCCATTTGAAGGGATCATCGTCGATCAGGAAGGCAATGTAAGAAATGAAGAGGATGACAGGATGTCGGCCGATGATATCATGAGGATGGACTGGCTCCTGGACAATATCGACGGGGAGATACCGGAACCGTCAGAATTCAAGGAAAAAGCGCAGACTATTGTTGAACTTAAAGGAGTAAAGAAGGAGAGTTCCGAGGACGATCATGAGGATACTGTTACTGGCTGATATAGAATCTAAATATTATTACGATTTCTTCGAGAAGAGTAAACTGAATGATATAGATCTCATTATCTCCGCAGGTGATCTGGAGGCTGATTATCTGTCTTTTCTTGCGACGTATGCAAAGTGCCCGGTTCTCTATGTGAAGGGCAACCATGATGGAAGATACGATGAGAAACCACCGGAAGGTTGTATATGTATAGACGACACCATCTATGTCCATGAAGGAATCAGAATCATGGGACTGGGCGGAAGCATGCTTTATAACGGAAGCGGTTGTCAGTTTACCGAGAAGGATATGCAGTACAGGATATTGAAAATGAAACCAAAGCTCCTGATGAAAAAGGGCATCGATATCCTTGTAACTCATGCACCGGCATATGGTCTGAATGATGGTGATGATCTGCCGCATATGGGCTTTAAATGCTTTAAGAAGCTTCTTGAGAAGTACTCACCGAAGTACTATATTCATGGCCATGTTCATATGACATATGGCAGGTCGTACAAGAGAGTTGATACATATAAGGACACGACGGTCGTGAATGCGTACGAGCGGTATATCCTTGAATACTGATGCAAGGAATGGTAAAATAATAAGATGGTCGTAGTGTCGACCGCACAGCAATATGATAGAGGTTAAGATAGATGAACGAGTATGAAAGCCTGGTGAAGGTAATAGATAATTATGTGGATCTCTGCGCAGATTGGGGGAAGATCGATCAGAGTCTGTACTCCAAGTACGATGTTAAGCGAGGACTTCGTGAGTCAAATGGAAAGGGCGTCCTTACAGGACTTACAGAGATTTCAGATGTATGCGGTTTCAGAAATGAGGGAAATGAAAGAATCCCTATAGAGGGTGAACTTTATTTTCAGGGATATAATGTTTATCAGTTGGTTGAAGGTTTCAAGGGAACCAAGCACGGCTTTGAAGAGACAACCTTCCTGCTTCTTTTCGGCAGACTTCCGAATGAAGAAGAGCTTCGTGAATTCATGGATGTAATAGGCAAGCTGAGAGCGCTGCCGGATGGTTTCCTTCGTGATGTTATCATGAAAGCACCTTCACACAATATTATGAATATTATGCAGAAGTGTGTGCTTACACTTTATTCTTATGATGAGAATCCGGATAGCAGAGAAATCAGAGACAACCTTATGCAGTGTCTCGGACTTATAGCGCGTTTCCCTATTATTGCCGCATATGGTTATCAGAGCTACAGGCATATATATAAAGAGTCAAGTCTTATAATCCACAGACCTCTTCCGGAACTTTCGACTGCAGAGAATATCTTAAGGTTGCTTCGTGCGAATGCCAAGTACACCGAACTTGAAGCTCAGGTTCTCGATATCTGTCTTGTACTTCATGCTGAGCATGGTGGTGGTAATAACTCTACATTTACAACTCATGTTATAACATCTACAGGTACTGATACATATTCAGCCATAGCAGGTTCGCTTGGTTCGCTCAAGGGACCTCGCCACGGTGGTGCAAATATCAAGGTTCAGGAAATGTTCAGCGATCTTAAGAAGCATGTTAAGGACTGGGAGAATGAGGATGACTTAAGGGCATATCTCCAGGGCATACTTGACATGAAGAACTTCGATAAATCGGGACTTATATATGGTATGGGACATGCGGTTTATTCCAAGTCCGATCCAAGAGCCGTAATACTTAAGAGCTATGCGAAGAAGCTTTCAGACGCAGAAGGCTTCACCAAGGAATTCGCGCTCTATGACAGAGTTGAGAGGATTGCCAAAGAACTTATCATGGCAAATAGGCCGGTCATGAAGCCGGTTTGCGCAAATGTGGATTTCTACAGCGGACTTGTATATACAATACTCAAGATTCCGGGAGAATTCTTCACGCCTATGTTTGCCATAGCACGTATCTCCGGATGGTCTGCTCATCGTATGGAGGAGCTTGTAAATAACGGCAAGATCATAAGACCTGCATATATGTATGTCGGAGATCACAGAGATTATGTTCCTTTGGATGAACGCTGATCCGTTAAACATAAATGAAATGTAACGCAGTGTATTTAGCGCTGTAAACAGAAACGAGGATATAGATGTCATACACGGCATTGTATAGAAAATACCGCCCTGATAACTTTAATGATGTTAAGGGGCAGGAACATATAGTTACGACCATAAGAAATCAGATCAAGTACGACCGAATAGGACATGCATATCTTTTCTGCGGAACAAGAGGTACAGGTAAGACGACCATAGCGAAACTTCTCGCAAAGGCAGTTAACTGTGAACATCCCGTGGACGGCAGTCCGTGCGAGGAATGTGCAAGCTGCAAGGCTATACAGGCAGGAAGTTCACTGAACGTTGTTGAGATAGATGCCGCTTCGAATAACGGTGTCGACAACATAAGACAGATTAATGACGCAGTTAAGTACTCGCCTACAGAAGGTAAGTATCTTGTATATATAATCGATGAGGTTCATATGCTGAGCTCAGGTGCATTCAATGCACTTCTCAAGACGCTTGAGGAGCCTCCGACATATGTAATATTCATACTTGCGACTACGGAATCTCATAAGGTTCTGGATACGATAAAATCAAGATGCCAGCGATTTGATTTCCGAAGGATATCACAGGATGTCATAGTAGGAAGGCTGAAGGAACTGCTCGATAAAGAGGGCATTAAGGCAACAGATGAAGCAGTGAACTATATCGCTTCGGCTGCTGACGGATCCATGAGAGACTCACTCTCAATACTTGATCAGTGTATATCATTCAATCTCGGCGAGGAACTCACTTATGACAGAGTTCTTTCGACCATCGGTGCTGTTGATATAGATGTTTATATGCAGATAGCTGAGTCGCTTCGTGACAAAAATGCAGAAGGAATACTCGATGCAGTCAGCGAAGTAACTAAGCAGGGAAGGGATCTGACGAAGTTCACTGAAGACTTTGTATGGTTCTTCCGAAATATGCTTTTCATAAAGCTTTCCAAAGGCATCGAAACTGCCATAGATATAACACGCGAAAATGCAGAGCGTATACGTAAACTGGGCGAGGATTTCTCAGAGCATACGCTTATGAGATATCTGGAGGTCCTGCAGAATCTGACCTCAGAGGTAAGACTCTCAAGCGTGAAAAGAGTTACACTCGAGATGGGACTCATCAAGCTTCTTCGTCCTGATATGGATGGAGATTCCGCAGCACTCGTTGCGCGAATCGAAGCCCTCGAGGATGAACTGAAGAAAGTAGAATCCGGAGCAGTGAAGATTGCAGCGACGGAAGCAGTTACTGCAGCGACGTCAGTAACCGATCATGTAGAGACGGGAGAACCCGGAAATGATAATGATCAGGCAACTGTCGGTTCACAGGATATGACAGACGCCGAGCGATTCATGGAAGCAGAACGAGAGTATGCAAGGACTGAGCTTGGTGATAAAATCAGAGATATCAAATCCGAGAGTCCTGATGAATTCATACAGAAGAAGATAGATGAGAAGAAGGAAGAGGTTCGAAAGACATACGGTGAAGCCGGGTATGCCGACATAGAATATCTTGCTTCAAAGTGGAAGACAGAAGTTCTTCCCGCAATAGGTGGGCTTCTTCAGAAAGAACTCAGAATGGTTCATGTGGTGCCGGATACAGCAGCCGAGGCAAATGACGGTGTGGCACTGAAGATCGTTACTGATACTGTGAGCGAAGGAAGCGCAACCTTTGAACACATCAAAAAAAGCAAAGACTATATCGAAGAGAAGATTTCTGATATCGTCAAGAAGAAAGTGACAGTGAGCATACAGACACTTTCGGAAGATGATATGGTTAAGCAGGGAACTGCGTACGGAAATATAGAAAACTTCAGATCGAAGATACAGTTTGAGAACGTGGAAATACAGTAACCGCGAAGCTGCGACATACGCGAAAGCGGATGGTTCAGCGATTGGTTGGGTGTAGCTTGAATGGTTACGTAAGATATATAAACAATTAGGAGGATTCAAAAAGACATGGCAAAGAGAGGCGGTTATCCGGGTGGCATGATGCCCGGCAATATGAACAATCTCATGAAGCAGGCGCAGAAGATGCAGAAGCAGGTTGAAGAGACGCAGGCTGCACTTGAGGAAAAGGAATACGAAGCTGCAGCAGGCGGCGGAGTAGTAAAGGTAACTATCAACGGTAAGAAGGAGGTTACCAAGGTTTCTATATCTCCTGAAGTAGTTGATCCTGAAGATATCGAGACACTTGAAGAGGTTGTTATGGCAGCCGTAAATGAAGCGATAAGAATGCAGACAGAGGATGAGAAGGAGCAGATGGGCAAGATCACAGGAGGTCTTGGAGGCTTCGGATTCTAATGGATGTTTATGGTGGAGAAGTAACAAGGCTTATAGAGGAACTGTCAAGGCTTCCCGGAATAGGCGGAAAGACTGCTCAGAGACTTGCATTTCATATTGTTAATCTTCCGGAAGAAAGAGCACTTGCACTTTCTGATGCGATAGCAAAAGCCAAGAAGAATATCAAATACTGCAAGACCTGCTGTACAGTCACGGACAGAGATGAGTGCCCTATATGTGCATCACCTGCGAGAGATCACAGTACCATTATGGTGGTTGAGACTCCTCGTGAGCTTGCGGCGTATGAAAGAGTCGGAAAGTATGATGGTGTATACCACGTACTTCATGGAGTTATCAATCCTGCCGCAGGAATCGGCCCGAATGATATACGTCTTAAGGAACTCATTGAGCGCCTCAAGGATATAGATGTGAAGGAAGTCATAGTTGCAACGAACTCCAGCGTGGAGGGCGAGGCTACAGCTATGTACATTTCCAAGCTCCTGAAGCCGGCAGGCATTCAGGTCACACGTATTGCAACAGGTATCCCTGTCGGAGGTGACCTTGAGAATATCGATGAGATAACGTTGCTTCGTGCACTTGATGGAAGGACAGATTTATAATTTAAAATGTGAACGATACATTTTTTGAAACTAAACAACAAGGAGGAGGTTTACACATGAAAAGAATCGGAATGCTTACCAGCGGTGGCGACTGCCAGGCGCTGAACGCAACTATGAGGGGAACTGTCAAAGGACTTCAGAATCTCTTTGGGGATGTAGAGATCTATGGATTCATCGATGGTTACAAGGGACTTGTGTATGGCAATTACAAGAAGCTGAAGCCGGAAGATTTCAGCGGACTTCTTGCAAAGGGCGGTACTATACTCGGTACATCCAGAATGCCTTTCAAGGAGATCGATAACCCTATGCCGGACGGAACTGAGAAGGTTCCTGCCATGAAGAAGACTTATAAGGATCTCAAGCTCGATGCACTTGTAGTACTGGGTGGAAATGGATCGCAGAAGACAGCTTATCGTCTGTCACAGGAAGGTCTTAATGTTATAGGACTTCCAAAGACTATAGATAACGATATCTACGGAACTGACTATACATTCGGATTCCAGAGCGCTATCGATGTAGCTACTCATGCTATAGACTGTATCTATACAACAGCTGAGTCTCACAGCCGTATCTTCGTTATGGAGATCATGGGACATAAGGTTGGATGGATCACACTCTATGCAGGTATAGCAGGTGGCGCTGACGTTATACTTCTTCCTGAGATTCCATATGATATCAAGAAGGTTTACAAGGCTGTTGAGAAGAGAGTAAAAGAGAAGCATTTCGCTATCATCTGTGTAGCAGAAGGTGCAATACCTAAGGAGGTAGCTAAGCTTCCAAAGAAAGAAAGAAAAGCAAAACTTGCTGAGAGAACATCTCCATCAGTTGCATATGATGTAGCAGATCTTATGAGAGAGAAGTTCGACAGTGATATCAGAGTCGCTATTCCGGGACATACACAGAGAGGTGGAGCACCGGATGCATACGACAGATTCATATCTTCAAGATTCGGAGCACTTGCTGCTGAACTTATCAAGGCTAAGGATTTCGGAAAGCTCGTTGTTCTTCGCAATAACGAGGTAGTTGCAATCCCTATGGAAGAATCTGCAGGAAAGCTTAAGTATGTAGATGTGGACAATCAGGCTATACAGAACGCAAAGACTCTGGGTATATGCTTTGGTGATTAATGTATGAAAGCAAAGCTCGTTAGAAGCGTTGTCGGCTTAATTCTTTTTGTACTTATTTTCGTCGGCACTGCATTTGTTGCAAACTTAATATACAACCGCGGTATGGATATGTCCGTGGCTGAGATGACAGATGCTGTGCTGCCGGAAATATGTTTCAAGTACGGAGACTATAAGGTGAACAGAGTGCCTGCATATCTTGGCAAGCTGGATGTGAGCCTTATGCATGATGCTATTATCTCGGTCGATAAGGAAGAGAAGGTTACTGTTCTCATCGGTAAGGATAATAAGTATGCCGGCAAGGTGCTCTATGAGCTTAGAGATGTTTCTCCGGGAAACCTTATAGAGGACGGAGAGATGACCGCAGGAGATTCAAATGTGACGGATACGGAGATTCCATATTCCGTCTCATTTAGAATGAACCTTACAGTGGACAGAGAGTATGAGCTGATCATTAAGCTGGTAAGCGATAACAGACCGACTCTCTGCTATTATACCAAGGTTATAAGACTTGACAGGGATTATACCAAGCTCTTCATCAACTACGCGTATTCATTTAATAACGCTACATTTCTCCATGAAGGTGAACTCGAGGGAGGAAAGCAGGGCGTGTCGGATGGAGAGACTCTGACCTATGTTGCCGAACAGGACGAACCTGAGCCGGAGGAACAGTATATAATCTCAACCGCGACAGATGCGGATGCTCTTCCTATCGTTACTCCTGCAGAGGAGTTCGATGAGAATCAGGTCGTTAAAGGAAGTACACTTTATTCGCTCTTTGGTCAGAATACGAAGACGGTGGCTTATGATCTTGGGTCAGTCAATCTGGATTCAACCTACGATGAAGTATGCTGGGGAGATCTGAATCCGGAGAGGATTACCGAGATAGTTCCGGTTGTACGTGAACTGTCTGAAATGAATGCGTTTGTCGAGAATAACTACATCATGAAGTCCACGACCGAGGACAGCGATACCTACTACAGGGTCAGGGAGAGCTACAGACTGAATTATTCTGCAAGTACAGGACGTCCCGTACTCGGAGACTATCAGAGAACTGCCGAGGAAATATATGACGGAACCGGTGTTAAACTCGATATAAGCAGTCTTTCACTCGGAATGAACCATGCGGATTATATAGATGTCATCAGCAATGCTGATTTCAAGATGAATGCTTTCACGACCTGTGGAAGTGTATGGGTATATGATTATAAAGCTGCTGAGACAGTTCAGGCATTCAGCAACCTGTCAAAAGCAGATATTAGTGAGCTCTCGCTGGACGGGAGATACGGGATCAAGCTGCTGTCGATAGATGATGAAGGTACTACGTATTTTGCTATATACGGTCGTATCAACAGAGGAAAACATGAAGGCAGGAACGGCATAATTCTGTATAAATACGATGATACCGATTATTCGATAACTGAAGTCTGCTTCATTGAGACTGAAGAACCGTATGATGTGCTCCGTGCCAAAGCCGCGAAGCTAATGCATTACGATATAAAGAACGGGCTCTTATATACATGGGTCGGTGAGTCCTTCATAAGATTCGACGTGCATAAGAAGAAGGCAGCTGTACTTCTTGCAGGAGTAAAAGGCAGCGATATGGCTTTCTCTGCAAATGGAAAGATACTTGCATATCAGACGTCCGGCCGTGGAAGTGACAAGATAGACCTTTGGAATCTTGAGTCGGATGAGAAATATGAATTCACTAAATCCGGTAAGGCTCTGAATATTCTGGGATTCCTGGGCAATGACCTTGTTTACGGTGCGGCACCTGCATCTACAGTCGGTGTTTTCCCGGATGGAAGACTTTCGGCAGAGTATTCAGGAATCTATATAGCGGGACCGGATGGAGAAGAACGACAGAGTTATGAGAAGCCGGGAATCATAATATCTGATTATGCGATAACTGACGCCGGTGTAATACTGAAAAGAAAAACGAAAAATGAAGAAGGTGTCCTGGTAAATGCTGAGGACGACAGAATAAATTATAACAGGAAGATGGATCCGGTATCCATTACCGTTGGTTCAGCCTTCAGTAAGACGAGATATTCGGAACTTCAGCTCATAATGCCTTCAGGTATATATCTTGGCCGTGCGCCGAAAGCCATGGTTGCCGGTGCGAAGGAAAGCCACAAGACTATGTTCAACATAGAGGCGGGCGAGACAGGATATAAATACTATGTTTATACAATCGACGGACTCTCGTATATGACAAACGGTGCCGGTGATGCGATAAATTATACCGATAAGCACGAGGGAGTTGTTGTTGCAGCTGATGGAACGGCTATTTACAGGAAGTCAAAACCGATACAGTATTTCACAGTCGCGGGTAAATTCTCGTACTTTGACGGCGGGGGTCTGGATGGTTCATATGTTGCCTGTCTTAAGATGGGGCTTTCAGCAGCGGGCTACCAGATCATAGAGAATCAGGATGAGCTTTCAAGGGAAACCAACTGGGAGGATGAATTCGCTCTTGTATCAGGCGGATATACATATGGAATAGCTGCCTACGGGATAACTGTGGAGAGAGCGCTTGAATACCTCAGTAACGGCTATCCATTTGCTGCAAAGATTGATGACAGATATGTAATGGTTGTAAGCTTTAACCAGAGATTTATACGTTATTATGACCCTGTTGAGAAACAGGAGGTCAAGGTGGGACGACGTTCATTTGCAGAAACAGTCGCTGCAAATGGAAACGAAATATACACATTCATAGACTGATCAATGGGGACTTTTTAAAATTTTTTACCATTTCACAAAAACGTCACAGATTAAACGTAAGTTGGTCATAATTTAAGTGTATATTTTAATCATTCCATAGAAGGAATCTATACCTTCCCCCACATTTTTTCATACCAGAAGAGCTACCGTGAGAACGGTAGCTTTTCTGCTGTGTGGACTTTTTTTATATACACAGTCGCGCCTGTTATGGTATAATGTGCCCCGCGGCTATTAAATTAGCCAATAATGCAGGTATAAGGAGAGACGAAATCATGAAAACTCCATTTGTGACAAAAGAACTGATTGAAGATATAACTAAGACATATCCGACTCCATTTCACATTTATGATGAGAAGGGGATAAGAGCAAATGCAAGAAGACTTTATGAAGCCTTCAGCTGGAATAAGGGCTTTAAGGAGTATTTTGCAGTAAAGGCTACTCCGAATCCGAGCATACTTAAGATACTCCATGAAGAAGGATGTGGAACGGACTGCTCATCAATGGCTGAGCTTGTAATGTCAGAGAAGGTAGGCATCAAAGGGAATGATGTCATGTTTTCTTCGAACGATACACCGATTGAAGAATTTGCATTTGCAGGAAAGATCGGCGCTACGATAAATCTTGATGATATAACACACATTCCATTTGTTGAAGAGGCCTGTGGCGGAATACCTAAGAGAGTTTCCTGCCGTTACAATCCGGGCGGCGTGTTCACACTTGGCGAAAGCAAGGAAGGTTTCCAGGTTATGGATAACCCGGGAGATGCCAAGTACGGAATGACCAAGGCACAGCTTATGGAGGCGTATAAGACTCTGAAGGAAAAGGGCGCAGAAGAGTTCGGAATGCATGCATTTCTGGCAAGTAATACCCTTTCAAACGAGTACTATCCGGCACTTGCAAAGATTCTTTTTGAACTTGCCGTCGAAATAAAAGAAGTTACGGGCGTGCAGCTGTCATTCATCAATCTTTCCGGTGGTGTAGGCATAGCTTATGACCCTAAGGGAACAGAAAATGATATATATGCTATCGGCGAGGGAGTAAGAAAGGTGTACGAAGAAGTTCTTGTTCCTGCCGGAATGGGCAATGTATCGATATTCACAGAGCTTGGAAGATTCATGATGGCTCCATACGGACATCTTGTTACGAAGGCTATTCATGAAAAACATACATACAAAGAGTACATCGGAGTAGATGCATGTGCTGCCAACCTTATGAGACCGGCTGTATATGGTTCATATCATCACATAACCGTTCTTGGCAAGGAAGATGCGCCGCTCGATTACACATATGACGTTACAGGCTCTCTCTGTGAGAACTGTGACAAGTTTGCCATAGACAGAAAACTCCCGAAGATAGATATGGGAGACTATCTGGTTATACATGATACAGGAGCTCATGGATTTGCCATGGGTTATAACTACAACGGAAGACTCTGGTCAGCTGAGCTGCTTCTTCGTGAGGATGGAAGCGTAACAGAGATAAGACGTGCAGAGACTATAGATGATTATTTTGCAACTCTTGACGGCTTCTGGGATGCAATATAAAACAAAGGACGGATTTGAATGGTAAACACTCGAATCCGTCTTTCGCTTGTTATATATGGCACGGTGTGTCACGTGCGATACATTTTATTAAATGGTTTCAGGTTCAGGATAATCAACGCCGAAGGTATCGACAGTGACTGTCTTCATAACCTGAGGAGTTATAGGCTTGTCACCCCAGCCGGTCTTTGTGGTTGCGATGCTGTCTACTACATCCTGACCTTCTATGATCTTTCCGAAAGCAGCGTACTGACCGTCGAGATGAGGTGAGTTCTCATGCATTATAAAGAACTGTGAACCTGCAGAATTAGGGTTCATGGAGCGTGCCATTGAGAGAACACCCTTGTCATGCTTAAGATCGTTGGCGAAACCGTTTGCGGCGAACTCGCCTTTGATGGAGTAACCCGGACCACCGGTTCCTCTTCCGTCAGGATCACCGCCCTGTATCATGAAACCGCTGATAACTCTGTGGAATATGACTCCGTCATAGAAGCCTTTCTTTACCAGAGAGATGAAGTTGTTTACTGTGTTCGGAGCGATATCAGGATAGAGTTCGAGCTTCATGATATCACCATTTTCCATAGTTATGGTAACTACTGGATTTGCCATAAGATTTTCCTCACTTTCTTCACATTTTATACACGGAAAAATGCAACGTATTCCTTGTATTTTATAATAAAAGATGGTAGTATAATAACATTAAAGTTTTTTCACTTCAAGGACGTAAAAAATGGAAAATGTCACTAAGTTTGTAAAACTCCTGATTGCACTTACAGCATGTTTTTTTCTGTACATGTATACGGACCAGTATATATCAGATTACAGAAGGGATTACGATAAGGAGTTAACCAGCACAGTCACCGCAGAAGGCGAAGATGTAGAAGTATATATACCGGAAGGAGCATCGGCAAGAAAGATTGCCAAGATACTTAAGAATAAAGGTCTCATAAAGTACGAAGGTGCTTTTACCAAGAGACTTAAGAATACAGATTACAGGGGAAAACTCGGCAGCGGTACATTTACACTTAATACCGGAATGAACACTCTGGACATGATGCAGATCATGGCTACAAAGATGTCAGAGGATGTAGAGACTGTACAGCTTGTTGTACCGGAAGGTTTCACTGTAGATCTTATAGGTGCCAGATGTGAGAAGAAGGGCATCTGTTCAAAAGCAGATTTTGTAGCGGAAGTCAAAGCTGCCATGCAGGCAGAATACGGTTTCCTCGATGATGCAACTATACCTTCGGATGTGCGTTACAGGATTGAGGGCTTCATGTTCCCTGCAACTTATGAGATTCCTGAAGGAATGACAGTGAAGGAACTCGTTGCATACATGACAAAGACCTTCAGCAGTTATTACAAAGAAGATTATAAAACAAAGGCCGCAGAGAGAGGACTTACAACATATCAGGTCATAACTCTCGCATCGCTTCTCGAAAGGGAATGTAAGGTTCCTGAAGAGAGGGCAATTATGGCAGGTATATATTACAACAGGATGCAGAGTGGCATGCCTCTACAGGTTGATGCCTCTATTCTTTATGTCAAGACAGATGGAATGTATGATACTTCAATCCTGAAGGACGAAGACAGAAAAAGGTCTTCAGGATATAATACTTACCTCAATGAAGGACTTCCTTCGGGACCTATATGTAACCCGGGAACAGCCTGCATCGAGGCAGTACTGAATCCGGCAGACACATCATACCTTTACTACAGGCTTGATGATCCTGAAAAGGGAACACACGAATTCAGTGAAACACCTTTCGAAGGTGAGAACACAGGCGACGGAGACGATCCGAGCGAAGAATAAGCAAAACAATAATTAACATAGCAGGAGGGCGGAATAAGTGAGGTGTTTTGATTTTAAAGCAAAGAATATTGGAGATTCTGAAAGATACCTTACCTACGTCATGGGAGAAGGCGTAGAGCTTGATGAGGATACCTTGGATATACTGGAAGACGGAGATATTCCGGGTCTGGTAAAGGTTATATACGAGGAAGATGATGATTTTGATTATCTTACATACGATGTCAGCGGGATGACAAATCTTGCTGCATTCACTGAGGGCGAGGTTGATAAAGAGACCGTTCTCAAGATTGTGAGAAATATAAGTCTCAGCATCATCTCACTTAAGGAGAGAGCGATTCATCTTGCTTACCTGGTACTCAACAAAGGATTTATGTTTGTAGACAAGAGAACTCTTGATGTTACATTCCTTTGTGTGCCGGTTGAGTCAGAAGCGTTCGTCATGAAGGAGTTTAAGAGCTTCCTCAAATACTTCATAGCAGGACTTAAGTTCAATATCGGAGAAGATGTATCTTACGTTGGCCAGATACTTACATACGTAAACGGCGATGCATTTAACCTGAGGGGACTTATAGGACTTACTGAAGCGCTTATGCAGGATGCAGGAATTAGCTTCGAAGAGTCAGATGAGGCTATAGCAACTGACGAAGGAACAGAGGTTCTTGATTCTTATGCGGCTGAGACTACAGGCGTTAAGGACTTCATGAAGGACCTTGGTGAGGCACCTGAGTCACTTCCTGAAATCAGTGCTGAAGATGATGACGAGATGGAAGCCATCGAAGCAGCAGCTGAGAATGAAGGTGGCGTACTCGACATAGAGATCGAGGATGAGGAGCCTGCTGCAGAGGCGGCTGAAAATGCACCGGCTGAAGAAGAGGCAGTTCAGGAAGAAGAAGCTCCGGAAGCTGAGGCACCTGAAGAAGATGCGCTTCCTGATGAAGTGATCGCAACAAAGCTTAAAGAACTTGTTATGGGCACAGAAGGTGATGAGCCTAAAGAGCCTGTTAAAGAAGAAGCAGCTGAGCCTGTTAAGCCGGCAGGAATCAAGAAGCCTGCAGTAAAGGTTAGCAGAGCAGCACTTATACAGCAGGCAGCTGAAGAGGCAGCCGCAGAAGCAGCTGCAGCAGCTGAAGCAGAAGCAGCAGCTGAGGCCGCAGAGGCAGTAGAAGCAGCACCGGCTGGGACTGAAGTACCTGTAGCAGAAGGAGTTACAGAGATCTCATCAAAGTCAAAGGTTGAGAAGACAAAGACAGTAGAAGCTCCTGTACAGGAGAAGCCGGTTAAGGAAAGCAAGAAGGCAAAGAAGGCAGAAGCAGCTGCTATGACAGAAGAGCTTGCACCTAAGCCTGCAGCACCTGTTCTTAAGACAAATCCTTACATTGTCAGAGTTGACAATGAAGAGAAGATCATAATCCAGAAGGCTGTATTCAAGATTGGTAAGGCAAGCCGAGGCGTTGACTATCATGTGAGCGACAACGGTGCAATATCAAGACAGCATGCAGTCATCACAAAGAAGGATGATGGATACTACATAAGAGACAACAAGTCAACAAATCATACATACGTTGACGGCAGAGAACTTGAAGAAGGAGAAGAGGTACTCCTTAAGAATAATTCAAAGTTCAAGCTTGCTGATGAAGAGTTTATCTTTAAATGGTAGCTGCCCGGATGTGTATGTAGGACTCAGATCGTCAGCTACTATGGGACGGATGGTATCCGGGCGGTGTAATATAGTGAAAAAATCAGGGGGTTAAGAAATGATCAAATTTGATGTTACAAAACAGGGAACAAGAAATGTATATACCTATGTACTTGGTTCTACTGAGGCGGTTGACGAGAAGTCACTTGAGGTTATCAAGCAGTCAAACCTTTCAGGACTTGCACAGGTTCAGTTCGTTGAGACTGACGGACAGAGAAAGATTGAGAATATACTCATAGATCTTCCGACATACAATTCATTTTCCAAGAAGATATTTAAGAAGGTTGAAGTTCTTACAATGCTCAGGAACATGATTGAATCCTTCAACATTGGACCTAAGGGCATTCAGGTAAGTTCAATCGTCAGAGATTTCGATTATGTGTTTGTTGAGCCAAGCACACTTAAGATATTCTTCCTTGCAGTACCTGTTGCATCAGATGCACTTCAGATAAGTGAAATCGCAGCTTTCTTCAGAGAGGCTGTATCAAGACTTCAGTTTGATGAGTCAGATGTAGATGATTATGTAGCTAAGTTACTCACAAAGATCAATTCTTATAACTTCTCACTGAACGAGCTTAATGTACTTGTTAATAAGCTCCTTATAGATGTTGAGCCGGAAGCTCCGGTTCAGAATGCAAATGTGAATATAAACAAGATGGATGTCATAAGGGCAAGAGGCATGAATCAGGGCGGACCTGGAATGCCACCGATGGGACCAAACGGCCCAATGGGCGGACCTGGAATGCCTCCACAGGGCATGCCACCACAGGGAAGACCGATGGGACCAAACGGCCCAATGGGTGGATCTGGAATGCCACCGATGGGTGGACCTGGAATGCCTCCACAGGGTATGCCGCCACAGGGAAGACCGATGGGACCAAACGGACCGATGGGCGGACCACAGGGCGGACCTGGAATGCCACCGATGGGACCGAATGGACCGATGGGCGGACCGCAGGGTATGCCGATGCAGGGAAGACCAATGGGACCAAACGGACCGATGGGCGGACCACAGGGTGGACCTGGAATGCCACCACAGGGCATGCCGCCACAGGGAAGACCAATGGGACCAAACGGCCCAATGGGTGGACCACAGGGTGG
>JHWR01000009.1 GCA_000687655.1 Lachnospiraceae bacterium YSB2008 | reverse complement strand
TCGACGGAAGTGGAGAAGTTCTTCGTGGTATGAAAGGTGATCTGGATAGTTATAGTGTATGCAGATTCAATAGTGGGAAAATATATAACTGTGACTTATCAGCGTCCTATAACATAGGAAGCAGATATTTCATACGTGAAATCTTGAAATCCTTACCTGCGAAGGCAAGGTTGGAACTTGAGGCAAAAGTTCCTCAGGTATCCAAGAGAAGCACCTGCACATTATCTACACTAATTAGCCTGAATGCGGAGCTTATGACATTCGTCGCATAAGCATCTGAGTTTGGGGTGTATCTGTAGAAATGTAGTTCCCGTCTCCTAAAGAGACTACGTGCCTTAAAAGCATTTATGGGAAGCACGCGACTTTAGTCGTGTGAGGCTTCACGTAGGTAATGATTCGGGTAAGGTAATAGAAATTCGGTGGGCTTTTCAGTGAGCGGTCTTTTGCTTATGGGAACTGCGTATCCTTGCTTTTTTTTGTTTTTGTGATAAAGTATTATAGGTTGTGTTAACAGCTATAAAACAATGAAAAGAGGTTTAATATGGGTAAAGAAAATCGTGGCAGCTGGGGTTCACGTTCCCAGTTCATTCTCGCATCAATCGGATCTGCTGTAGGCCTTGGTAATGCATGGCGTTTTCCGGGACTTGCTGCAAAGCATGGTGGTGGAGCATTCCTCATGGTATATCTTCTGGCTATGCTCGTAATCGGAATTCCATTTCTTATGATGGAAATATCTATAGGACGTAAGATGCATCGTGGTGTTCCGGGAGTTCTTCGTTCTATAAAGAAGTCAACTGAGCCTATCGGCTGGTTCGCAGTATCAAATGCCTTTGTTATCTCTGTTTATTATGCGGTTGTATTTGCATGGGTTATCATGATGGCATTTGCCAGCTTTAAATTTGCAGGCCTTACCGGAGATTGTGATTCTGCTGCCGGAATATGGGCTTCCATGATCAAGACAACCGGAACCACATCTGGTTACGGAACCATATCACTGCCTGTTCTCGGATGTCTGGTTATCGCTTGGGTACTTATATATGCATGTATACGTAACGGTACAGGAACTGTTGGAAAGGTTGTAAAATACACAGTATTTCTTCCTGTTGTATGTCTTTTTATTCTTGCAATAAAAGGTATGTCAATGCCGGGTGCAATGGAAGGACTTGCAAAGTTCTTTGTTCCGGATTTCACATTACTTGCTGAACCTGAAATCTGGGTTGATGCTATAGGACAGGTATTCTATTCACTGTCTATCATGATGGCTATCATGGTTGCTTACGGTTCATTCCTTGATGAAGACAGTAATGTCGCTAAGGATTCCATAATCATTGCATTTTCTGATTTCGCGATCAGTGTTCTTTCAGGTATAGTTCTCTTTACAACTATGAGCGGAACAGGTCAGCTGAATAATATGTCATCTTCAGGTATCGCAACTGCATTTATCATTTATCCGCAGTCTATCGTACTTCTGACAAAGAACGGAGTGGCTAATGCAATCTTTGCATTTGTCTTCTATTTCTGCTTATGTACACTTGCAATTGATAGTGCTTTCTCAATCATCGAAGGTGTATCAACTGCAATTTCTGATAAATTCCATTTATCACATAAGAAGACTACACTTACTCTTTGTATCGTTGCAAGTATCCTTTCTCTCTGGTTCATAACAGGAGCAGGTCTTGCATGGCTTGATATCGTTGATAACTGGTGTAATGCATTCAGCCTTATCTTAGTTGGTATCCTTGAGGCAATCACAATAGGATGGCTCTTTGATCCTATGAAGGTTCTGAAGGAAGTTAACCGCAATACGGGAAGCTTTAAGATGCCTGCATGGTGGTTTGTAACATCTATCAAAGTCCTTGCACCGATTACACTGGCAGGATTCTTCATCTGGAATCTGGTTGCATTATTTAGTGCCGGTGGTATCTACGGAGCAGCTGACGGATACTCTCTTGCAGCAAACATAATCGGCGGATGGGTTATCCTGGCACTTTGTATTGTAAGTGGATTCATCGTAAAGATTATAGAAAAGAATATGGCAAAGAACGGCTATGTGCCGGACGATGATGTCTGGGAGGATACAGAGGAGACAAAATAATGTTTTTTGGGATGACACTGTACCAGGTACTTTGGTTCTTTATGATATATGCCTTGGTAGGCTGGATGATCGAAGTCAGTTACCATGCTATTACACTTGGAAAAGTTATTAACAGAGGCTTTCTGAATGGACCGCTGTGCCCAGTTTATGGCTGTGGCGTAATCATGGTTCTCATGGTGCTGTTCACGGTCGGACAGACATTTGGAGTTGAGACGGATCTCAAAAAAGCAAGTTCCATACTTCTGTTTGTTATTGGAATCATATTTGCGACATTGATAGAGCTTATTGCCGGATTTCTTCTGGATAAACTCTTTCATGCACGATGGTGGGATTACAGTGACAGAAAGTTCAATCTGAATGGTTATATATGCCTTGAGTTCAGTATTATATGGGGACTCGCCATAGCATTTGTTCTCAGAGTTGTTCAGCCTACATTTGCAGGGATAGTTGATGCAATCCCTCATAAGCTCGGCATTATTCTGATCATAATATGCTATGTAATATTCGTGGCAGACATCGTTGTCACTGTTCTTACAGTACTTAAACTTAATAAAGAACTTGCAAAAATGGAAGAAATTCAGAATTCCATACTTCGTATCAGCGACGAATTGTCTGAGGTGATAGGAAATGGAACACTGAATGTCATGAATAAGATAGAAACAGAACGTGAGACCAGAAGAGCTGAGTATGAAGCTAAGAGAGCTGAGTATGAAGCTAAGAGAGCTGAGCTTAGAGAAAAGTACGATCATATGAAGAAGCAGGTTATGTACAACAGGCTTTTCGGTACAGGAAGGCTTGTCGCTGCATTTCCAAATATTAAACACAGAAGATATCAGAAACAGCTTGAAAATCTTCGTACAGAACAGTCACAAACAGCCTAAGGAACATGTGGAATAAAAGAGAAGAGACAGTTTATGGAATTGATAGAAATGATCAGAAATGACGCCGCTGACGTCATTAAAGAGGTTATAGAGAAAGCAAAACTGAAGGAAGGGCAGCTTTTCGTTATCGGATGTTCATCAAGCGAAACTATAGGTGAACATATGGGGACTGCATCCAGCAGGGATGCTGCAGAAGCCATATATGAAGCAGTTTCAAATGAATTGAACAAGACGGGGGTTGATCTTGCCGTTCAGTGTTGTGAACATCTTAACAGGGCGGTAGTAGTTGAACGTGAAGTGGCTGAAAGGTTTGGCTTTGAAGAAGTGAATGTAGTACCGCTGCCTCACGCTGGCGGTGCATTTGCAGTAAAAGCATACAGCAGCTTCAAGGATCCTGTCGTTGTTGAGAGCATAGAGGCAAGAGCTGATGCCGGGATAGATATAGGCGGTGTAATGATAGGAATGCATATACATCCGGTTGTTGTACCGCTCAGGCTTGAACATAGAAATATCGGAAAAGCTATAGTAGTTGCAGCAAGGAGAAGACCTAAATATGTAGGCGGGATCAGAGCTGTATATAACGATGAACTTGAATAAGAGTCAGAAAAGGCAAACCTTAACCGGTTTGCCTTTTGATTTTCAGTCTATTTTTCACGCATATCGAAATCTATATCTGCATCCATCATCTGAAGCATTATGTCTGCAAATTCAGGATCGAACTGAGTGCCTTTTCCATTTACAATCTCACTCCTAATCTTTTCCTGAGACATTACACTACGATAGCTTCTTTTGCTGGACATGGCGTCGTAGGCATCAGCCACGGCTATGATGCGGGCTTCCTCAGGAATCTCTTTTCCGGAAAGACCGTCCGGATAACCTGTTCCGTCGTATCTTTCGTGATGCCAGCGTGCACCTACGGAAAGCTTTGGCATCTCTTTAATCTTTTTCAGTATATGAGAACCTATGACCGGATGACGTTTGATAGATTCGAATTCTTCCTCTGTAAGTGCGCCCGGTTTATTGATTACTGAATCAGGTACACCGATCTTTCCTACGTCATGGAGAAGTCCCATGATGTAGATATCTGTCTGTTCCTGCGTGTTGTAACCGTGACGCCTTGCTATTTCCTTCGAGTATTCGGCAACCCTGCTCGAATGACCGTTGGTATATGTATCTTTGGCATCTATGGCGCCTGCGAGAGAACTGACGACATGAAGCAGAAGAAGTTCGTTTTCTTTTGTCTTTTTATCTACTTCATCAGCAAGATGCTTCTGGAGTCTGTGAAGCTCGGCAGTCTGCCTTACACGCATTGTCAGTATTTCAGGTATGAACGGTTTCCTTATGAAGTCCTTTGCACCGAGGCTGAGCGCCTGCTTTTCTGTGCCGATATCGTTCTCTGAGGTAAGGAAGACTATAGGTATATCCTCTGATTCAGGCACTTCTGCATGAAGCTTCTCTAATGTTTCGAAACCATCCATTTCCGGCATATTCAGATCAAGGAGTATAAGATCCGGAGAATTGGTTTTTATAAAGGTCAGAAGATCGGCTCCGGAAGAAATAGTCGATACATTTATATCGCTCTTGGAAAGAATTCTTTCGGAAAGTTTAAGGTTCATCGCATCGTCATCAACGACAGCAACCCAAAGCTTGTCATCCATCTTTCTTTCCGACATTATTCTGGACAGTGAACGCATCTCCTTGGCAAGCCTGCCTTCAGAAACCTCTTCTTCTTCATATAAGGAATAACCATGTTTTCCGTTGTTTTTAGTACGATAGAGAGCTTTGTCAGCCTTATTCAGAACATCGTTATATTCTTCTCCCTCTCCGTGCAGACGTATGGCACCTATCGAAACACCGAGCTTAATGCCATGACCTTCTCCGAGTATCCTGTTTGCATCAAGAAGAAGATTCTCATTAAGATTATCTGCAAATTCTTTCAGATCATTTTCATTTTTTAAGAAGCTTGAAAATGCAACGAATTCGTCGCCGCCGAGTCTTCCTACTATATCGTCAGGACCAAGAAAACCTCTGATCAGGATGGCGAAGCTTATCAGAATCTTGTCGCCGGCTTTGTGACCGTGTATATCATTGACAAGCTTGAAGGAGTCCATATCGATCATCATAAGATATCCGGGCTTTCTTCTGCATACCATTTCAAGCTTACTGCTCAGGGCACTCCTATTCAGAAGACCTGTAAGATTATCCATAGTTGCTTCTTCATAGAACCTGTAAAGCTGTTCCTGCCTCTTCAGGATATTAGTTATTCTCCTGAGTAAAACAGAGGGTTCGAAAGGCTTACGGATATAATCAGATACGCCCTTTTCAAAGCTCATCGTCTCGGTCTGATTGTCATCTTCAGATGTAAGGAAGATGACAGGTATCTCCTGAAGGTCGAGTTCTTCCTCAATCTCATGAATCTTCTCAAGAGTAGTAAAACCATCCATTCCTGGCATCAATATGTCAAGAAGAATAAGGTCAGGGGTCTCATTCCTGAGGTAGTCAAGTAATTCCGGACCCGAAGCGAATGAGGCTACTTCAATACCGTTCTTAGTCAGTATATTGGTAGCTATCTTTAGATTCATTATGTCATCATCAACTATTGCAACATGATGTTCCATATATTACTTTCCTCCTTTAACTGAGAATCCGAATTTGCCGAGATTCTCTCCCAATGTAAAGTATTCTCCATGAGAATATGCCATCAGATTAGTTGCGGCAAGATCGAATCTGCCATTCTCATCCATATATTCATCTGAGACAGTAACACCGACTACCTCCGCTATAAACATATCATGTGAGCCGAGTTTAACAATGTCCTTTACCTTGCAGTATATATTTACAGGACTCTCTAGTATGGCAGGAGTCTCCATGTAATCAGATTTATATTCAGTAAGCATCATCTCTTTGAATTTATCATAATCTCTTCCTGATCTGACACCACACCAGTCGCATGCACGAGTCAGGTCAGCAGTAACAAGATTTACAACAAATTCTCCGGTGTCTTTTATAATATCATAAGAGTATCTTTCTGGCCTGACTGATATGGAAAGCATTGCCGGATCAGAGCATATAGTACCTGCCCATGCTATAGTGGCGATATTAGCCTTATCGCCTGGCCTTTTGCTGCTGATCATTACAGCAGGTACAGGGTATAACATGTTTCCGGGTTTCCAGTTCTCTTTGCTGATTTTATTCATTATTATTCATCTCCATTTCTGTTTCTTTGGATTCTCATACAATATATCACTTTTTCTTGCTATTATCACGGGTTTTCTGATTGAGTCACTACTGTTTATATGATATCTTTATATAGTATAAAATGAATCATAGCTTATTTAGGATCGGAGAGGAAAAACAGAAGGGGGTTACTGTTTATGAACAACTACAGGGAAAACACCGGACTCAGAAGACATATTCTCATAGTTGATGATGAGATGATCAACCGTGAGATTCTTGGAAATCTTCTAAGCAGAGATTATGAAGTTCATTATGCTGAAAATGGCAAACAGGCTCTGGATATACTGATAAAAAGAGAGCATATCTATTCACTTGTTCTCCTTGATCTTATGATGCCTGTCATGGATGGTTTTGAACTTATAGAGATCATAAAGAATGATGATAAGCTCCGTACCATTCCTATCATGGTCATGACATCCGAGAAGGATGCGGAGGTAAAGAGCATCAAGCTTGGAGCAGCGGATTTCATTACCAAGCCTTTTGACATGCCGGATGTAATACTCGCCAGATGTGAGAGAATTATAGAGCTGCAGGAGGACAAGAGTCTCATCAGTGCGGCTGAAAAGGATCATCTGACAGGGCTTTATACAAAGGATTTCTTTACTGAGTATATTAAACAGATGGAGAAGTATAATCCGGGCGACAAGATGGATCTTATGGTCATCAATATAGAACATTTCCATCTTATAAATGAATTGTACGGACGTGCAGCGGGCGACAGAGCACTCATATGTATAGCAGATACATTATCTGATATTTACGAAGATGCAGAAGGCATAGGCTGCAGAACTGAAGGAGATTATTTCTATGTATATTCTGAAAATGGAACGGACTATGACGCGGTTCTTTCAAGGCTTCTGGATTGCCTGTCCAGGAAGATGCCGTCAGCTCATGTCAGACTCCGTATGGGTGTCTACACTGATGTAGATAAAACCCTTGTGGCCGAAAACTGGATAGACCGTGCGAAGACTGCATGTGACCGCATAAGAGGGGATTTCAGCAGGCATATAGCATATTATAATAATGATTTCTACGAGAAGGCCAAGTATCAGGAAAGACTCATAAATGATATAGACGATGCTATAAAGAATAAGGACCTTAAGGTTTATTATCAGCCTAAGTACAGCATTCAGGGAGATACTCCGGTACTTCGGAGTGCTGAGGCACTTATAAGATGGCAGCATCCGGAACTCGGCTTGATAAGCCCGGGAGATTTCATTCCGCTTTTTGAAGGCAACGGACTTATTCAGAAGCTGGACCGTTACGTTTGGAAAGAAGCAGCCTGCCAGGTTGGTAAGTGGAAGAAGGAAAACGGCGTATCCGTTCCTGTTTCCGTAAATGTATCGCGAATGGATATTTATTATCCAAGACTCAGAGATGAGTTTATCGAGCTCCTCGAGATAAACGGACTCGATAAAAATGAACTGATGCTCGAGATAACCGAATCAGCTTACGCAGATAATGCCGAACAGCTTGTTACAGTTATCGAGAATCTCAGAAAAGACGGATTCCTGATAGAAATGGATGACTTTGGTTCAGGATATTCATCCCTTAATATGCTTACTACCATACCTATAGATGCATTGAAGATGGATATGAAATTCATCCGCAATATGCAGAAGGATGAGAAGAGCATGAAGCTGGTTGAACTGGTTCTGGACATTGCCAAATTCCTTGGAATCCCGGTAATAGCCGAGGGCGTGGAAACAGAAGAGCAGCTTATGCTTCTTAAGGAAAGAGGCTGTGATATAGTTCAGGGATACTACTTCTCAAAGCCTGTTCCGCCTGAAGAGTTTACGAAGTTTTTTGGATAATCATGATATAGAAAGGATATTGGAATTATGACTCTGGATGAATTAAAGAATTACGGGGCAAACGTTGAAGAAGGTATGTCCCGATGCATGGGAAATGAAGCGCTCTACCTTAAACTGGTCACAACCATTCCAGGAGAGCAGAAATTTGATATGCTAAAAGAAAGTATTGAAGAGGGTAATCTGGATGAAGCCTTTGAAAGTGCTCATGCACTTAAGGGAGTAGCAGGTAATCTGTCACTCACCCCGCTCTATGAACCTCTCGTAAAGATTACGGAACTTCTCAGAGCGAGAGAGAATACAGATTATTCAGAATTATTGGAAGAGATCATCAGCGAAAAGGATAAGTTGGAAAGCATTATTTAGATGCTTCTCTTATTCTTTTTTCAAGGCTAAACCTCCTGCCGTGTGCGGTGAAAAAAACGAATTATATTGTTCTATATATCACAATTTTATAATGAAATGTACCGCTTAATGTAATATAATAAAAAAGTAATGTTGACTGACAGATTTGATAATGGTTTAGCGTATGAACGAAAGACACCTGACATATCAGGATAAAAGTATTATCAAATGGAACAACGTTCTCAAGACAGCTATCGCAGTCTGCTGGATAGGCTTTTTTGTGATGACTGTCATGGATGTGGATATTGCGTATGATCTGCTGTCCATAGCCATTTCATTACTGTGCGTTATTCTTTATATTAATTCAAAAGGTATCATCGGAAAATACTGGATCATGGCAAAATGGTTCTGTATTGGTACCTTCATATGGTTCCTGTCGGATGTCCTATGGTTCCTCGTCGGACACATTCTTCCCGAAAATGAAATTCTCAGTTTTATCTCAGACAATTCTTATCTTATCCCGGACTATATGTTCATGATAGGACTTGTACTTTATGCAAGGGACAGATTTGATAAGATTAATTTTCAGATACTGTTTATCGATGCATTTATAATCGCCATCGTTACATTTATAGTATCGCAGAGTTATTTCGTTAAGATTAACGGATATAGGATGGTTATAGATCCTCAGTCCGCGACGACTCTGCTTTATTCGTTTGTTACGCTTTTCATATTAGTTTCAATTGTCCTGATCTGTATTAAAACCGGGTTCAGGAGACACGTTCTTCCGTTTTTTATAGTCGCTATAGCTCTTATGGTTTTCGATCTTCTCGAAGTCAGATTTACATTTTATATGTTCATGAATAAGGATCCGGAGAATCCTTATCTGGATGTGCTTTTCCTTCTCTGTATAATTTGCTATGCTGTCGGTTTTTCAGATGTCAGGCTCAGAGATGCGGATTTCTCAAAGGATGAGATTGAAAATCAGCTGAAGAGTTCTACTACCAGAAGGTTCTCCATTATTTACTGGATCAATATGGTGCTCATGATTGCAGGCACGATAATTCTCTATCTGGTTCATTTCTTTGATGCATCAACTGTTTATTATATGATAACGACGTCTCTGGCATATGTCATAATGTGTAAGACCATTCAGGGAAATATGCTTGCAGAAGAGCTTATAGCACGTCAGAAGGATGAAAATGCAAGGCTCGAGCATATGGTTGAGGAGAAGACGAAAGAACTTAAGGATATGAATGAACATCTGGAATATATTTCAAATACAGATGTTCTGACAGGTCTCTATAACCGAAGATACGGTGTTGATCTTCTGGACAGATTCATTAAGGATTCGGATGCATATCCGGTGACGCTTTTCTCGCTGGATCTTAATCACTTTAAACCTATAAATGATAATTATGGCCATGATGTTGGTGATGTGGTTCTGCAGGAGGTCGGTAAAAGACTCTCGGGACTGGGTCAGGACAGATGTACGCCTATAAGGATAGGTGGTGACGAGTTCCTGCTGATATTCAGAAACTCAAACCAGACAGCTATAGAAAATATGGCAAGTCTGATCTGTAAGAGAATGGATGAACCTATTGAAGCTACCGTCGTAAATGAAGAACACGGAGAGATGCATCATACTCTTCATGTTTCAGCATGTATAGGTATCGCTACATTTCCTACTGATGCCATAGATGTTGAGACTCTTTATAAGATGGCAGATGAAGCACTGTATTCAATCAAACATAAGTATGAGAACAGTGTATATCAGCAGTACAGCAAATTATAATTGAACTTAAGAGAATCCTTTTACGAGTCATATATAGGATGGGGTTTTATGTCAGATAAGTTGAAGGAAAAATCCATAGAAGAACTGGTTGTTCAGGAAGAAGAGAAAATGGCCAGAGATGACAGCGGAACCAAGGCGGCTAAGAAAGAAGGCCTTAAGATTCCGGTGATCATCCTCGGTGCATTTATATATTCCATCGGAATGAATCTTTTCCTGCGGCCGCTGCACCTCTATTCGGGAGGTCTTATGGGATTTGCTCAGGTTATACAGGAGCTTCTCGGAAGAGCAGGACTGCATTTTGGAAATTTCAATATTTCCGGTGTTCTGTATTACCTTCTGAATGTTCCGGGACTCATACTTGCTTCGAAGAAGATGCGTAAGAGATTTATCGTCAAAACAGTACTGGCAGTAACAGCGGTAACAGTATTTTTGTCAGTAATACCTATTCCGGTCAATCCTATCATGGAGGATCGTCTGACGAATACTATCATGGCAGGTCTTATATGCGGAGCGGGAGTCGGAGTCATACTCTGGACAGGTGCCTGTGACGGCGGAATGAGTATAATAGGAATGGTCATACTCAGTATGAGAGGTAAGGGAAGTGTTGGTCAGATCAATACCATAACCAATGTTATCCTCTATGCCATTATGCTTTTCCTGTTCGATATTCCGACAGTTATCTTTTCGCTTATCTATTCCGTATTCAGTTCTATAGCATCGGATAAGATACATACACAGAATATATGTACGCAGGTCACGGTCATAACCAAGCTGAAGGACACGAAGCCTATGGAGGTTGAGGTCATGGGAAGGCTGAACCGAGGTATGACTGAGATAGATGCGAGAGGAATATTCACGGGCGAACCCGTAAGGATATTCTTCATATACATCAGTAAATATGAGTCGAGCAGACTGAAAGCCATTATCAAGAACTATGATGATAAGGCTTTCATAGTCGAAAATGAAGGCGTCCGTATAGACGGAAACTTCCTTAGAAAGCTGACGTAAAGATTGACATCAGTATTGTAATAATGAAAATAGAAGCAATAGTTGATATTGTTATAGCAGAGGAGAGGAGCGAAGTATCCTCTCCTGTTTTTTCGGCCTGAATAAGCGGCAGATTACCTACAGGCATGGAAGCCATAAGGCAGAGTGCGAGTACTGTTACAGAGTCAAACCTGAGAGCTCTCAGTACGAAGAACATTCCTATCGGAAGGGCTATCATCCTGAGTACTATATATATCCATATACGGACATTCTTCAGTCCGTCTGCAATTTTGGATCTGGCTATGCTGACTCCGAGCAGTGTCATGGAAAGGAACACCGTTGCATTTCCTATGAAAGATATACTGTTCGAAATGATAGGCGGTGGTGTGATTCCAAACCAGAATATTACCAGACTGAGTACAGCCATGATGGTACCCGGACTGAAAATCTTCTTTAAGTTTATCTTCTCTTTTCCGTTTGAAAGAACGACTACGCCGTGAGTATAGAAGAGAAGGCAGTACATTACATTGCATACTATGACATAGAGTATTGCGTTCTCCGGAAGTATGGCACGTGCTACAGGGATTCCGATGAACCCTACATTTGTATATACAGTCATAAGATTGTAGAATCTGCGGCTGTTCTTATCTGATTTAATGATAAATGGAAAGATAAATCCAAGTATGACGAGACCGGCGTAGAATGATGCGCCGAGTATCATCGCGGTTATCAGATCCTTATGTGTGGCAGTTATATTGCCGGACAGTATCGACGCCATAATAAGAGCCGGATTGCATATGTCCATGACTATCACAGACAGCTTCTGAGAAACTGTGCTGTCCACAACCTTTTTCTTATATAAATATATTCCTATTGCAACAAGTATGGTAATAACACCCATCTGCTGCAGAACTACTGAAGTACTCATATTCATTTCCTTTCTATAATACTTTCGCATAATACTTGCAGATACTGAAAATGTCAACCTAAAGACCAAAGAGAAGTTTTTCAAAACACGAGTCTTTAGGTTTTTTATTGCAGTCATTTTATTGTCACTTTGGAATGTTACACTACGGTCAACAAAGCAAAACTACCCTCAGGGTTGGAAGGAGTAAAAATGGAAATACTTAGAGTTGAGAATCTTTCAAAGATTTATGGACAGGGCGAAAATGAAGTCAGAGCTGTGGACGGTATGTCCTTCAGCGTTGAGAAAGGTGAGTTCCTGGCGATAATCGGAGCCAGCGGAAGCGGTAAGTCAACACTGCTTCATCTGCTCGGCGGAGTGGACAGACCTACAGACGGAAAGGTTTTCATAGATGGAGAAGATATATATAAGCTTAATGATGACAGACTTGCGATATTCCGAAGAAGACAGGTCGGACTTATATATCAGTTCTACAATCTTCTTCCGGTACTTACAGCAGAAGAGAATATAACACTTCCACTTGATCTGGATGGACAGGCAGTTCCTAAGGAACAGGTACAGGGAGTCATAGATATGCTCGGACTTACAGGAAGAGAGAAACATCTTCCAAGTCAGATGTCAGGCGGTCAGCAGCAGAGAGTTGCTATAGGAAGAGCGCTCATCAATAATCCTGCCATCATACTTGCAGATGAGCTGACCGGTAACCTCGACAAAAAGTCAAGCGATGAAATAGTTGAACTCCTCAAGGTTGCAAACAAAGAGAAGGGACAGACAATCATAGTGATCACTCATGATCTGGAGATTGCAAAGCAGGCTGACAGAGTCATCACTATAGAAGACGGACGTATCGTGAAGGACGAGACGAATTAGTAAGAACCTGACATACAATTCTCACCGTAGACCAGGGTGCGACAATCGTAAGGAGAAACATCAAATGACATTCATAAAAAGTTTTACGAAACGTAATATAGAAAGAAACAAAAAAAGAACGATCGCAACTATCATCGGCGTCATGCTCTCGGCAGCACTTATATGTACTGTTGCCGGTATGGCTATGACCCTCCGAAGAAGTCTGATACAGAATGAGATAGATACTACCGGTAACTTTCATGCACAGTTTGGAAATGTACCGCTGGATCAGGTAAAGGTCATTGAGGGTAACATGCATGTAGAAAAGATGGGAATTCTTTCAACAGTAGGTTACGCCAAACTTCCGGTGGTTGTAAATCCAAAGACACAGTATTTCAGGGTGAAGGCTCTGGATGAAAATGCATTTGAAATGGAAGCTATCGAGCTTAAAGAAGGAAGGCTTCCTGAGAATGAAAATGAGATTATAATCCCGGAGAATCTTAGAACAAAGGGCAAGATTGAACTTAATGTCGGAGATACCATTGAGATGGATCTTGGACGAAGAATATGGAATGGTGAAGAGCTGGATGAATACTCAGGTTATGTGACTGAGGAGGAATCAGAGGATTACATTGAAGCTGTAAAGGTAGAAGGCGAACTCACAGACGAAGAAATAGCTAAGCTTAAGCTTGAAGAGGAGAAGCTTCATGTTCTTGGAAGCAGAACTTACACAGTAGTCGGAATTGCATCAAATTACAGCGGTTATGTGAGCACAATGGAAGGAAGTGCATCTTTCACCTGTCTCACAAAGGCAAGTGGAGATCCTGCCATAGACTGTATGGGTAAGGATATGGTTGATATTCCGGTTGCATACGACAGACCGTCGAAGACGGGAGATTATTCAGAGGATATTAAAGAAGTATTCAATAATCTTTATGAAGAGGGAACTATAGATGATTATGTTGGATACAATAAGACTGAGTTGGCCAAATTCCTTGGGTCTGTAGGTGATACAATACTTGAGACGCTCTATCTGTTTGCGGCAGCAGTTACATTTATAATCATACTTACAAGCGTATTTGTTATCAGTAACAGCTTCCGTATATCGGTTTCGGATAAGGTAAGTCAGTACGGAATGCTCTCATCAATAGGTGCAACCAGAAAACAGATAAGAAAGACTGTTCTCAGAGAAGGACTCTATATAGGAACTATAGGTACTGCACTCGGTGTTGTACTTGGCGTAGCAGTTGTAGCTATACTTACATTTATTATTAATAAAATGTTCCCTGAAGAAGTATTGCGACTCAGGGTAGTATTTACATTCCCAGCGTGGGCTGTACTTATAACAGTTGTACTATCAGCAGTTACAGTATATTTCTCATGCATAATACCGGCATTCAAGGCGTCCCGCATCCCTCCTGTAGAAGCTATAAAAGGTGTTGATCTGGTTAAGCAGAAGCTTAAAGGCAGAAAACTCAGAACAAGTAGACTTACAAGAAAACTCTTCGGTATCGGAGGCGTTATAGCTTCCAAAAATCTGAAGAGAAGTAAGAAACAGTACAGAACAACAACTGTTTCACTTGTTCTAGGTACTGCGGTATTTATCGGACTTTCTTACTTCATGACTATGGGCTTTGCTCTGGTCAAGCTTCAGTATGCAGACCTTAGGTATAATATTTCTCTGTATAGATCCGCTGATCCTGAAACGGATAATCCAAAGGCTGCAAAGAAGGAGTATAAAGAGATAGAGAACCTCGAAAGCGTGGATAAACTCTATTTCTATAGAGAAGGTGTCATTATGACATCCATGACAAAGTATGGCAGTAATGAAATCAAGAATCTTTATGGCTGGAAAGACGGGGATACGGATGCATTGGCGGTTGACGTTCTCATGATGACTCCTGATGATTTCAAAGCATATCTGGAAGAATGCGGGCAGAAGGTTGATGATACGAGTAAAGCAGCAGTACTCATAAATAATACAATAGTGATGGGAAATGATACCCCATATCAGAATATCGATGTAATGAAGATTAAAGAAGGGGATACTCTTGATTGCTATACCAAGGAGTATACTGATGACCCGGATGTTTCTTATATAGATAAAGAAATGTCAATCAATATCACATGTATTACCGATAAAAAGCCTATTGGCTACGAAAATGTGTATAGTGAAGCGGCCATTCTTATTGTTGAGGATGATTATGACATGGATACATCTGAGCTTGTGTACATGCATGCTTATGTAATATCTGACGATCATGAGAAATGTACGGAGGATATAAACGAGCTCAGGGAAAACAACAGCGATATTAATATATTCTCTGTTAACGATGTTACACAGGAAGCTAAGTATATGCACAGAATACTTATACTCCTTTCCATTTTCCTGTATGGATTCATAACAGTAATAGTACTGATCAGTGTAACCAATATTTTCAATACTATAACTACAAATATGAATATCAGAGCAAGAGAATTTGCAATGCTGAAGTCAGTCGGAATGACCAAAAAGGAATTTGCAAGGATGGTAAGACTGGAAAGCATCATGTGTGGTGGAAAGTCACTTATTATAGGTATACCTATAGGTATTGTATTATCATTGTTTTTCCATATGGCAGCGGGAACTCAGCTTGAATTACCTTACGAGGTCCCTGTGATTCCGATTTTAGTCACGATTATTGCAGTATTTATAGTTGTGGGATTTACAATGAAGTATTCAATGAGTAGAATAAATAAGCAGAATATTATTGAAACTATAAGAAGACAGAATTATTAGAAGATATGCTTTTGGGAGGTTGCCATGAGATTAAAAGTTATGTTAGTGGAAGACAGTCCTATGATCATAAAAGGACTTCAATATACCATTGAGCAGGCCGGATATGACCTTGATGTATTCATGTCATACGAGCATGCAATGCGACATATATATGATGGTGGATATGATCTTGCAGTTCTTGATGTAACACTTCCGGACGGAAGCGGCTACGATATATGCAAGGTTGTAAAAGAGGATCTTCAGATTCCGGTAATCTTCCTTACTGCAAGAGATACTGAGAACGATGTCGTTAAGGGCTTCGATATGGGGGCTGATGATTATATCATTAAGCCTTTCCGTAACAGAGAGTTGGTTTCAAGGATGGAAAATGCTCTGAAGAAGTCAGGCAAGACTCAGAAGCTTATAACCATAGGTAAAGTTGAGATAAATGCTGATGATGATATCGTAACTGTAGATGGTAAGACAGTGGATTTTACACCGCTTGAGTTTAAAGTTCTGCTTCTTCTCTGTCAGAATGCCGGCCGTACAGTTTCAAGGGAGATAATCCTTCAGAATATCTGGGATATGGCGGGTAATTTCGTAAATGATAATACTCTTACTGTATACATTAAGAGGATAAGAGAAAAACTCGGAGAAAATGATATCATCACAACTGTTAAGGGTATAGGTTATAAGGTAGATAAGGCTTAAGATGAAAGTTGCCGGAAGAAAAGAATTTATAAAAAGCATAGTGCTGCCGGGAGTTATTATACTCCTGGTAGTATGTATGCTCATTTTTATTATATGTGCGATATCCAGAAAAAGGCTCCGTGACAGCCGGAGAGTAGCAGATTATGAACTGGCAGGTCTCATTCATGAGGAATATCCTGATATAGATGGATATGATATAGTCCGGATACTTAAGTACAGAGATTCAGGAAATAAGACCGGGACTGATTACTATGAACAGGGGAAAGATGTTCTTGCAGATTATGGCTATGACACGGATTATACTGCTCCTGAGATACAGAGGGTTACCGGAAATGCATGCATGTTAAGTATTCTTGTTATAGTGCTTGGTATAGCTGTTTATTCAGTTGTCATATTCCTTTACCAAAGAAAGAAGTCTAAGGAAATTGCTGAGGTCACAGGTTATATTCATAATCTGAATGACAAAAAGTATGACCTCATGATGGCTGATAATTCGGAAGATGAACTCTCGCTCCTTCGAAATGAAGTATATAAGACAACTGTGATACTCAAGGAGATAGCAGAGAATAAAACTATTGAGACGAAACGTCTCAGTGAGTCGCTTGCAGATATATCTCATCAGCTGAGAACACCTCTTACATCCATGACTCTCATGATAGACAATATATGCGATGACCCGGATATGCCGGAGGATGTCAGAAGTGAATTCCTGAATGATATCAGGTCTGAAGTTACCTGGATGATTTCGCTTGTCAATTCACTTCTTGTTCTTGCGAAGTTTGATGCCGGAACAATAGTTATGAAGGATGAGGAGATAGATGCCTGGGGACTTCTTCACGAAGCAGTGAAGAGACTGGGTGTACTGCTTGAAGTTCATGGTGTGAGTATAGTCTGGGAAGGCGAAAAGCAGGTGAGTGAATCCGGGGATGAAACAATCGAGGATCAAAGGATAGTCTTCAATGGAGATATGAAATGGCAGCTTGAAGCTGTTTCAAATATCATTAAGAATTGTGCTGAACACAGTAAACCGGGCGGAAAGATATATCTGTCCGTTGAACAGAACAGTATTTATACAAAGCTGACGGTAAGAGATGAAGGTGAAGGCATGACTTCTGAGGATATGAGACATGTCTTTGAGAGATTCTACAAAGCGCAGAATGCCAAGGCCGACAGCATAGGAATAGGACTTTCTTTAGCTAAGAGCATAGTAGAAACCGGAAGGGGTTATATTACGGTTGACTCAGTAGTTGGAGAGGGCACTACATTTCAGATTAAATATCAAAGATAAAAACGAAAGCATGCCATGTGTATCAGGCATGCTTTCTCCTTTTGTTTGGAATTTACTTATTCATAACATTTTTGTTTTCTGTTACTTTCTTAGGCTGGTTGTTCTCCAACTTAACAAGCTCAGGGTGAACTTTTTCATTAAGCGTATGCACACTTTCAGATCTTCTCTGAACAAGTTTACCTACGGCGATATCTTTTTCGCCTGTGAATCTGGAGACTTCCCGGAACGCTTTGCCTATCTCAATACTAAATCCTTTGAAACTCTTGGATATGTCAAGACGTGTTTTTCCGTCTTTAGTAAGAGGGCCGAGTATCGGATCATCATGAAATGAATTGTATTGGAGCGTTATATTGAGCATATCGTCAAGGAATTTACTGAAATCGTTTATGGATGTATGGTTCCCAAGCTTACTTCCGTCCTTCAATGTGTTTAGGAAGTTGTTATAAGTATCAGAGTTACCCTTGTTCTTTCTCGTTTCATTTAATATGTCAATATACTGCCCACATAAATGTGCTGTATCATTGATGAGTCTCTGGATTTCTGTTTCATTGACAAGACGCTTTTCTTCACTTTCCAGCTTTCTTTCAAGATAACCTTCTTTGTTCTCAAGCCTGTTTTTATGAGCTCTGATTCTTTCATCGAGTTCTGCACCCTCGGGATTGAGTTCGGGATGAAGTTTCCTGTTAATATAGTTTCTGTCTCTCATGGTATGGGACAGCACATCACTTACAAGGTTTACTCTGTATAAGCTGTCACCCTTTGCAGGGATTGAGGTTTTCTGCAGATAAGCCTTGCAGGCCTTGATAAGCTCATTTTCACGCTGCAATACATCTTCGTTATCTTTACCGAGCGTACGGCTGATATTAAGAGCCAGAATAGCATCCTTAACAGGGTCAAGTCTCTTGTTCCTGGACTTGAGGATTTTGTCCATATTTGAATTGTTATCTTCATTTGCTTTTGAACGGGCATCTTCATCCACGAAGCTCATTTTGAGATCATTATCAACGAACCAGTTTCTTACCATGTCGTGAATGTTTTCAGTACGTCCTGATTGCTGCCATTTGCCGTCATATACAGAATCGATGAGCTTTCCAATCTGGCTGTAGCTGGTTATTCGTATAAGATTAAGCTTGTCATCAGCTATATAAACGCCGTCAGGCATCTGATTCATACCGCTTCCACGGAACAATTCGCCTGTTTCAGCATCATAGAATCCAACCTTGTGAACCTTTCCATCCTGTGGCTGATTAGTCTGTGACATATCCATCTGACCAAGATCCATATTATGACCGGTTGTTCCGATGATAAGTCTTTTGGCACCGCGTACGTTCTGAAGAGGGAAAATCATATCAGCATGTTCCTGGGCCATTGAACAGAATACAGTTGTGTTCAGGTTTGGAACTTTCCTCAGATCGTTTTTACGGTGAAAAAGCTTTGTTATGAAACCGGGAACAGGATCCCTTAGTACCACATCGAATTTGACTTTGTCTATGTAGTGAGCTTTGGTAGGATTATTCTGGGCATATTCCTGAAGCCACTTGTTCATCAGTTTAACACTTTCACCTGCAGATACTGCACCACGGCTGTGTCCGGTAAGATTGATATGAAGATCATGAGGAAGTTCCTCTCCTTTATCCCATCTTGCAAATGCTTTTGTCAGAAAGTCTGCCGCAAAATTCTTACCGTAAACTCGGGTGTTCTCTATACTGTACTCACCCCAGTTTAAAAGTCCCGGCTTAAGCCAGAGATCCGGAGTAGGACCTGCGATGGTATATCTTGTTTTATATTTAGTTTTTCCGTCAATAGTTACAGGGACGGTCTTTGATCTTAAGTGAGAATACTTTCCCTTGTTATTCGGTTTGTCTACAAGTGTTCCGAATTCAGCTTCCAGAGTTTTTTCAGGACTTCTGGTTCCGTCAGAGAACACTTTACCATGCTGGCCATGGTATTCCTTTCTGATTTCTCTGTATCCTGAACCGGCGAAGTCTATTTCAAGAACGTCCTCACCTTCCCTCATCCATTTATTACCCATGGAATGATAAATCTTGATGGTTCTTTCTTTTTCAGTGCCCATTCGCATCTCATCGATTTCATCATAGACACCCTCGCCATATATCTCTTTGATGGCATCTCTGTTGCTCTTTGTAATACTATTATGTCTCTGTCCTTCATTTTGCCGGAAGGCTTCGAGTTTTTCCTTTGTTCTGGCTGACAGAACGTAATCCTCTTTTTTTCTTATAGAATCCTTTAGTTCTTCAGGTGCATTATTATGTCTTAGAGCCATCTCATAAAGAGCTGTAAAGTCTTGTACCGGTTTGCCACGGTTGACGGTTCTGTTTGAATCAAATTTATCAATGCGCTGATAGTAGTTCTGTAAAGCGGCGTCTTCAGGATATTCTGAGTATGTGATATTAGTACCTAATACCTCATTCATCAGACTGTTTATTTTTGCTCGCTCGGGATCCGGACCAAGTGCAATTAAATATCCTGCACACTTGTTAAGGAGAGCCATTCTCGTTGCAAGATCCTTACAATCTGTAACAATCAACTCCTGAACCAGGTTTTCTCCGGCTATACGAGCAGGACCATGTGGCATCCCCTCTATCATATCATAGAAGTTGATAAACAAAGTCATGTCAGTCGGGGTCCAGCCGTTATTCAGTATTCTTAACATGGTTTCGATTTCGAACATTTCATCCATGTTTATGAAACCTTCGGCTTCAAGAGCTGCCATCCTGGCAAGTAAAGATTGTTTATACAGAGTCTTTATATCGTTAACCCAGGACAGAGAAAGAGATTCGTTATCTCTTGATTTTTTGTATTCATCCGATAGTGCATCCAGCACTATCATTACATTTTGATTGATTGCCATATCTTTACACCTATGTATTAATCTATTGCATAAAAATACTATTTTGCTTTGCATGCCCTATTATACCACGCGTGCATAACAAAAACGCAACAAATGACGCAAATCTGAATCCCAATTTATAGATGCTGTGGTATAATTGACTTTGGTTAATGTAAAATTAATGAAAAATAAGGAGAAGGGTTATGGATGCTGCAAATATAACGGTTAATGTACAGAATAGTATTCTGGTAGATGCAGGGAAGAAAGTTTACTTCGATCCGTACAGGATTGAAGCTGAATCCCATGATGCGGATTATGTTTTTATAACCCATGATCATTACGATCATTTTTCGGAGGATGATATTAAGAAAATAGCGAAGGCTGACACTGTATATATAATCCCTTCGCCGATGGAAAAACAGTTTGACAAGAAAATTCCGGGCAGTAACAAAATCTGTGTTGCTCCGGGTGAGTCATATGATACTGCTGACTTCACATTTGAGACTGTCGCTATGTATAACAAAATCAAGCCTTTCCATCCAAAGCATGCCGGATGGTGCGGCTATAATGTAAACATTGACGGCACTAAGGTTTACGTTGCAGGAGATATAGATGCAATCGAGGAGGCGAAGGCTGTTAAGTGCGATATAGCATTGATTCCAATAGGTGGCTTTTACACCATGGATTATAAAGATGCGGCTAAGCTTGTAAATGTAATGAAGCCTAAGGTTGCTATTCCAACTCATTACGGTGACCTGGTCGGCGAAAAGAAAGACGGCGAGAGCTTTAAGGGACTTGTGGATGACGGAACCCTCGTTGTGCTGAAACTATATTAATCGAAAGATCTTGACATGCAAAAGAGACAAGGTTTTCTACTTGTCTCTTTTGTTGTATAATAGAAGTTGGTTGTATATAGTTTACTTTTTGAAGGTGTTTTAGGTTTTATTGGAGGGGTATATATGAAAAAGATTAAGATTTTGGCTACTATAATTCTGGCTGCTGCGTTTGTACTGTGCTTTACCGCATGCGGCGGATCAGGCGAGAAAAAATACAAATGGGGCGATGCAGAATTCATTGTTAAGAGTGTGACTGATGATAAGTCTGTCACAGGAGATCATTCTGCGTCCGGAAAATGTGTAGCAGTTGTTATCGACTTTGGTGATAAGCAGATGGGCCAGAAGACATTTGAAGGAAATGTAAACAAAGGAATGCTCCAGCTTGCAGGACAGAAGCCTGTTGATTACAAGTACCATATGGCCAATATGACATTCGGCGGAACTGGTTTTGAGACAATGATCACAGGTGAAACGGTTCTTTACTTTGATATGGATGCCAGCTACACCGTAAATGAAGCTGATCTTGTAATCACAGAATAAAAAAAATAGGAAACATAGTTTCCTATCATACAAAAAAGCTCCCGAAGGGACTTGAACCCTCGACCTACTGATTACGAATCAGTTGCGCTACCAACTGCGCTACGGAAGCTTATTACAACATGACGGATTATATCATACGGGATAAAAAGAGACAAGTGTGAAAAGGAGTATACATGGAAGACAAAAGATTTGCTGTACTCATAGATTCAGACAATATTTCATCTAAATATATAACAAGTATTCTCGACGAAATGACCAAGTACGGAGTCGTTACGTATAAGAGGATATATGGTGACTGGACAAGTACTCAGGCCAACAAGTGGAAGAAGGAACTCATGGAGAACTCAATAACTCCTATTCAGCAGTTCAGAAATACTGTAGGTAAGAATGCGACGGATTCCACACTGATCATAGATGCCATGGATATACTCTATACTCAGAATGTTGACGGCTTCTGTATAGTTTCAAGTGACGGTGACTTCACGAGGCTTGCAAGCAGACTCAGAGAGTCAGGAATGGAAGTGATCGGAATGGGAGAGAACAAGACGCCTAAGTCTTTCAGGGCAGCCTGTTCTGTATTTACAGATCTCGAACTTCTCCTTGATGAGTCATCGGATGAAACAGCAGGAGTATTATCCGGAATCAGAAAGAAGAAGAAAGCAGAGAATGTTCTCCCGCAGTCGACTATTGAGAATGCAATCATTGAGATAATCTCAGAAAATAATAACAAGGGAAGAGATACAGGACTTGGCGAGATCGGTTCCAGACTGCAGAAGAAGTACTCTGATTTTGATGTCAGAAATTATGGTTACAGGCTGCTTTCTACATTTATCGAAGATCTTGATAACTTCAAGCTTAAGAAGAAAAACAGTACAGTTATTGTCAAGATCAGAGAAGACAGCTCTCTCAGAGATGAGGTTACGAATTACATCATCGAGATGGTTGAAGAGTCCGGTAAACAGGGAGTTGAACTCGGAATCATAGGAAGAAAGCTTCATACACAGTATCCGGATTTCAATGTAAAGGAGTTCGGTTACTCGACACTTTCACGTTTCATTTCCGGTATCAAAGAGCTTAAGATAAACAGTACAAGTAATAACAGCAAAAATGTTGTTATAAAGAAATAATAGATGGGTTTGACATGAAAAAGATTACAGAACAGGGTTGGTATCAGCACCTGAAGACTATTAATTATCATAAATATCTGGTTGGAAAGTACTGCTTCAAATGCGGTCTTTATAAGCAGGGATTACTGCACGATCTGTCCAAGTATTCGTGGACGGAATTTAGCGTAGGTGCTAAATATTATCAGGGCAACAGGAGTCCCAATGATGCGGAGAGAGAAGACAAGGGTCTGACAACCTCGTGGCTTCATCATAAGGGACGCAATAAGCATCACCTGGAGTACTGGACTGATTATGATCTGGTAAAAAGAGACGGTTCTCTTATCGGAATGAAGATGCCGGATAATTATATAGTTGAAATGTTCTGCGACCGCGTAGCGGCAAGTAAGATTTATAAGAAGGATGAGTACGATGATTCGAGTGCTCTCGTTTATTTCCGAAGAGGAAAGAGCAAAGGGCTGATGCATCCGTATACCAGAAAGAAGCTTGAACTTCTTCTTACCAAGCTTGCTGAAGAGGGCGAGGATGCTGCTTTTGCTTATGCGAGAAGGTATATGAAGGCGTATCGCAGATATTTACGAAAGAAAAAGTGCTGCGGCTGCTGCTGCACCGAAACAGGCGGTTGTTGCTGCGGACACAGTAAGACAGAGAATGGTTGCTGCGGACATAATTAAAAAGACAGGGTGACAGGATGGAATTTACACATCTTCATGTACATACTGAATATAGTTTGCTGGACGGCTCGGCGAAGATTCCCGAGCTTGTTTCACGTGCAAAGGAACTTGGTTTCGACAGCCTTGCCATAACCGATCATGGTGTTATGTACGGTGTCATTGATTTCTATGAAGCCTGCAACAAGGAAGGTATCAAGCCTATCATAGGATGTGAGGTTTATGTTGCACCGGGTTCCAGGTTTGACAGAGAACCGGGGGCAAATGATGAGAGGTATTATCACCTCATACTTCTTGCTGAGAATAACCAGGGCTACAGTAATCTCTCCAAGATTGTTACAAGAGGGTTTACTGAAGGCTACTATTATAAGCCGCGTGTGGACAGAGAAGTTCTTGAACAGTACCACGAGGGTATAATATGTCTCTCTGCCTGCCTGCAGGGTGAGGTTGCCGTGAAGATAAGACAGGGCTTCTATGAGGAAGCGAAGAAGGCGGCGCTCGAGCATCAGAAGATTTTTGGTGAAGGGAATTATTTCCTCGAGATGCAGGATCACGGACTCCCTGAGGATACAGTGGTAAATACTGATCTTATGAGGATATCAAAGGAGACGGGCATTCCGCTTGTATGCACAAATGATACCCACTACATAAACGAGGATGACTGGGAAGCTCACGATATACTCATCTGCATTCAGACAGCAAAGAGTGTAAATGATGATAACAGGATGCATTATGCCAAGGGCAAGTATTATCTTAAGTCTGCAGAAGAGATGGAGGCTCTCTTCCCTTATGCGAAAGAAGCACTTCAGAACACTCATAAGATAGCTGAAAGATGTAATGTAAATATAGTTTTCGGTGAATATAAGATTCCGAAGTATGACGTACCGGAAGGCTACGATGCTTTCTCATATCTGACTCATCTCTGCGAAGAAGGAATCAAGGAAAGATATGAAAATGTAACGAATGACCTTATGGAAAGGATGCGTTACGAACTGTCCGTTATACGTGATATGGGTTTCGTAGACTATTTCCTCATCGTTTGGGACTTCATCAGATATGCAAAGGATAACGGTATTCCTGTAGGACCGGGAAGAGGTTCTGCTGCCGGAAGTATAGTTTCATATTCCCTTAAGATCACAAATATAGATCCGATAAGATATAATCTTCTTTTTGAAAGATTCCTTAATCCGGAACGTGTCAGCATGCCTGATATAGATATAGATTTTGATCCTGACAGAAGACATGAAGTCATAGAGTACGTAAAGGAAAAGTACGGTGACGAGAAGGTTGTCCAGATCGTTACATTTGGTACTCTTGCTCCGCGTAACTGCATCAGAGATGTGGGACGTGCACTGGATATTCCTTACAATGTCTGTGATAAGGTTGCCAAGTCAATCCCTATGGATATGGGTATGACTATTGATAAGGCGCTGGCAGTAAGTCAGGACTTCCGCAAGGAGTACGAAGAAAATGAAGATGTACGATACATGGTTGATATGGGACGCAAGCTGGAAGGACTTCCGAGACATGCTTCCATGCATGCTGCGGGCGTTGTTATAGGCAGGGAACCTATAGAAGACTTTGTGCCGCTTTGCAAAAACGGCGGAGCGGTGACGACTCAGTATAACATGACACGTATCGAACAGCTCGGACTTCTGAAGATGGACTTCCTCGGACTCAGGAATCTGACTGTCATTCAGGATACAGTTAACAGTATAAAGAAGAGACTCCATATTGATATAGATATGGATCATATAGATTATAACGACCCTAAGGTTTTCGAACTTATATCCCAGGGCAAATGCGAAGGTATATTCCAGCTCGAGTCGAGCGGTATGAGAAGCTTCATGAAGGAGCTTAAGCCAAACAGTCTTGAGGATGTTATAGCCGGAATATCACTTTACCGTCCGGGACCTATGGACTTCATACCGAAGTACATTTCCGGAAAGGTTAATCCTGAAAGTGTAAGTTACGATCATCCTGCTCTCGAGAAGATACTGTCACCGACCTATGGCTGTATCGTGTATCAGGAACAGGTTATGCAGATAGTTATGGAGCTTGCGGGTTACTCTCTGGGACGAAGCGATCTGGTTCGCCGTGCCATGAGTAAGAAGAAAGCCGACGTCATGGCTAAGGAACGTCAGTATTTTGTTTATGGAAATCCGGAGCTTAATGTTCCCGGCTGTATGGGAAATGGAATACCTGAAGATATAGCAAACAAGATATTTGATGAGATGACAGACTTCGCAAAGTATGCCTTCAATAAGTCTCATGCTGCCGCTTACGCAGTAGTGGCTTACCAGACGGCGTACCTCAAGTGTTATTATCCGCTTGATTTCATGGCTTCACTGCTCACTTCAGTTAAGGATAACTCAGCTAAGCTTCTGACATACATCGATGCAGTAAGAAAGATGGGAATCAAGCTGCTGCCGCCGGATGTTAACAAGGGATTCAGTAACTTTGCTGTTTCAGGAGATGGAATAAGATATGGTCTTTCGGCCATTAAATCTGTCGGCGAAAATGTAGTTGAAGAGGTTATAGACGAGAGAGTTCTCGGCGGAGATTACGAGAGCCTGGATGACTTCATAGACAGGTTGTTCGGAGTAGCATCAAATAAAAAGTATATAGAGAGTTTCATAATGGCCGGTGCATTTGACTGTTTCAAGAAGAATCGTCGGCAGATGATGATGACATATCAGGACATCATAGACAGTGTTTCCAAGGAGCGTAAGAAGGGAATATCCGGACAGATGGATCTTTCGGATTTTTTTGGAGATGAAGACGGTTCTCCTTTCAAGTCCATGGTAAGATATCCTGACTGTGCTGAATATACGATGGACGAACTGCTTCATGGTGAGAAGGAGATGCTCGGTCTGTACGTAAGCGGTCATCCTCTGGATAAGTATTCCGATATAATAAATGAATATGCAAATGTAACGTCAGCCGACTTCATGTTCGATGATGAAACCGGTACGACTTCTGCTAAAGACAGAATGACATACACCATGGGCTGTATCATTGAAAAGGTAAATGTAAAGCTCACAAGGAAGAATGAGACTATGGCATTCCTTACTGTATCGGACCTTGTCGGAACTATGGAGATCATAGTGTTCCCTAAGGCTTATACCGATATGCAGAATGATCTGTATCCGGGAAATGCTGTGCTTATCACAGGCCGTTCATCCATTACTGAAGAGGAGGCTAAACTTATAGCTGAGAACATAAGACTTCTCGATGATATCAGACAGGATATGGAAGCAGCTAAGATTGAGGTATGGGTAAGATTCTCGGATTACGGAGAGTATAAGAATAATGAACAGGACCTCATCAGTATCGCAAAGGAATTCCCTGGGAAGTCACCGCTCTTTGTTCAGCTTGCAAGGGAAAAGCAGGCGAAGAAGATGAAGGTAGAGGTTGATGCGGACAGTACTATCGCAGGTTCGCTCGGACTTGCATTTGGAGATGCAAATGTACTTATAAGGAAAAAATAACATGATGAGATTGAAATATGATGTCGGGAGTACAAATCCCGTACTCAATTCACCAAAGAATGAGAAGATAAAATTCGTGGCCAAGCTGATTCATGATTCCAAACTCAGAAAAGAAGCCAAGACTTATGTGGCAGAGGGCATAAGACTCTTCTCGGATACAATAGAAAATGACATACTGGAAGTCTTCTGTACTGAGGATATAGAGGAGAAGATTAAAAACAGTCTCTCTCCTGAAAGGGCTGAAGAAGCTCTGCTTAAGCTTGGAAACCTTCGGGAAAGGGGCAAGGTTGTTACCGTATCGGAGGAAGCGGCAAAGAAGATATCAGACACAGAGAATCCGCAGGGAATAACTGCTCTTATACGGATAAGGGAACGTGAGATTGCCGATGTGATGAAGGAGAACGATACATTTATACTTATTATCGAGAGACTGCAGGATCCGGGAAATCTCGGTACTATCATAAGAACTGCAGAGGGTGCCGGAGTAACGGGAATCGTGATAAGCAGGGATTCGGTGGATGTTTACAATCCTAAGGTTGTGAGAGGAACTATGGGTTCTCTGTTCAGGATGCCGATATATATATCTGATGACCTGAAGAAAGATATAGAGATTATCAAAGAGTCCGGAGTTACCGTGTATGGAACACATCTTTCCGGAAATGATATGTATGACGAGACCTTTACGGGAAAGGTTGCGTTTCTGATAGGAAATGAAGGTGCAGGACTTTCGGATGAGATATCTGCTGCAGCTGATAAGCTTCTCAGGATTCCTATGGAGGGAAAGGTTGAGTCACTTAATGCGGGAGTTTCGGCGGCGGTCGTTTGCTATGAGGTCATGAGACAGAGACGAGGATAGAGTATGGCGAATTGGTACGACAGGACTTCGCTTGTTCTGGGAGAAGATGCGGTTGCGCGCCTTGGAAAGGCTCGTGTTGCTGTATTCGGAGTAGGTGGAGTCGGTGGATATATAGTTGAAGCGCTTGCGAGGTCAGGTGTAGGAAAACTTGATCTCTTTGATAAGGATATAGTAGATATAACCAATCTCAACAGGCAGATCATTGCACTCAGAAGTAATATCGGCAGGGATAAGGTTGATGTTGCGAAGGAGAGGGTTCTTGACATCAATCCGGGGTGTGTGGTGGAGACTCATAAGGTTTTCTACCTTCCGGACACAGCGGCTGATATCGACCTTTCAGTATATGATTATGTCGCAGATGCAATAGATACGGTCACAGGGAAGATTGCACTTATTGAGAATTCAAAGAAAGCAGGAGTTCCTATTATATCTTCCATGGGAGCGGGAAATAAAACGGATCCTTCGAAATTCCGTGTTGCCGACATATATAAAACAAGTGTATGCCCCCTTGCCAAGGTTATGAGAAAGGAACTCAGAAGCAGGGGTATAGAAGAACTGAAGGTGGTTTATTCTGATGAGGAGCCGAAGAAATCTGTGCCTACCGGATCTGTGCCTTTTGTTCCGCCCGTTGCAGGACTTGTAATGGCAGGTGAGATTGTGAAGGATTTACTTGGCTGACGCAGTGATTCATGTTGAGATTATTGATACGCATGTCATATTGTGAGTTATTGGTGTTTTTAAGTGAGTGTGGCTTGATATTTACTATCAAAAATACTATAATGGCTCTGTCTGTGGTTTGATGAAACTGCAGGGTCAAAAGGTATATATAAATAACCGGAGAGTATCCTATGAAATTTGTTCATATTTCGGATGTCTGTCTTGGGGCTGCTCCTGATTACAATAAGGAGTGGGGCGAAAACAGAACCCAGGAGATTGAAGATACATTTAAAAATATAATAAAGGTATGTCAGGATGAGGATGTAAGACTGCTTCTTATATCCGGTAATCTGTTTAATCTTCCGCCGGAGCTTCATGAACTTGAAGCGCTTGATGAGATGCTCATGCCTCTCACAAGTACTCGTATAGTTATAGCGGCAGGTGACAGGGATTATATAGCACCGGGTTCTCCTCAGGAGACATATAAGTTCAAGTCAAAGACGGTTATACTTCCGAGAGACAGGACTACCAATGCCTACCTCAAAGGAATTAATACCTGTGTAACAGGTTACAGCTATGGTAAGAAGGAATACCGGGAGCCTGTTCTGGAAGAGATTTCTCCGGGACGTGAGGGTGCCATCAATATTCTCATGGCATGCGGCGGAACAGAAGATCATATGCCGTTTAAGAGCGAAGTTCTTGCAAAGAAAGGCTTTGATTATATAGCACTCGGCGGAAGTACAAAGCCGGTACATATACTTAAGAACAGGATGGCTTATCCTGGTTCGCCTGAACCTCTTTCAAACAGCGATACAGGAAGAAGAGGATATATCATAGGCGAGATAGAAAATGGTGTAACCAGAATCAAATGGAAGCCTATATCCAAAAGACAGTATATAAATATGACTATAGAGATAAGCTCTGATTTCTCAGACCAGGAGATTATAGAGGGTGTATTCAAGAAGATGAGAAAGCTTGGATATGACAATATCTATACTATAGTTCTTAAGGGACTTATATCCAGAGATATGCATCTTAACTTTAAGAAGATCAAGGATAGGTTCAATGTATATGCCATTATAGATAAGACACTCAGTCGTCATGATGAGTATAAGATATACAGTGATAATCAGCATAACCTTCTCGGCAGATTCATAGATAATGTCAGTGAGAGTTATGAGCAGGATGATGATGTTAGAGCGAAAGCTATAAGATATGGTATAGAAGCCCTATTTACTTCGGGAGACAGATAATGTATATAACCAGAGCATTGCTTCAGAGTTTTGGAAAATTTAATAAGAGAAGCGTCAGCCTTGAGAAGGGTGTCAACATTGTCTATGGACCGGATGATTCGGGCAAAACGACATTCAAGGACTTCGTACTCAGTATGCTGTTCGGTCTCTCTAAGAAGTCAGGAATAGGAGTTAATGAGGATTCATTTACTCTCCGCCGACCGACAGGTGCATCCGGCTATAAGGGAAGTATGTATCTTCAGAATGGAGATGATGTATTTCTTATAGAGAAGGATTTCCTGGCAGGGGATAAGCAGACTTCGGTACTGAATGTAAATACAGGAAGAGAAGTAAGACTTAAGAATAAGGACACTCTCTCCGGAACACTTCTTGAAGCTGATAAGAAGAGCTATGCAGGAGCTATGTGCATTGATCCTATAAAAGGTGAGGACGTTGATACTCTTGCAGGTGATATAGAAAAATATGTTACAAATGTAATGGACACGGGAACTTCTGATATAAGCCGTTCAGAGGCTATCAAGTATCTTGAGTCAGAAAAACAGCGTAACAGTACAAAACCGCTCGTAAGAAGACTTGATGAACTTACAGAGCAGATTGAAGAGTATGACGATGTTGATCCCGGACTTGAAAGGATCAAGACTGACCTCAAGACTCTTAATGACGAATTCCTTATGGAAGCTGCCAAGCGTAAAAGGGTAGCAAGGAAGATAGTTGAAAATGAAGATGGTTCAGTAACATACGAACAGGACGAAAGCCTTGATGAGAAGATAGACAGACTTACTGAGGCAGAGCAGAAGTCACTGGAGGAAGAGGATAAGCCGAAGAAGCTTACGGACCGCCTTCCATTTATACTTCTTACAGGTATACTTGTTATAATCCTTATCGCAGTTATAGTAAAACTGCTTCCTTTCGAAGAGATAGTAAGAAGAGTATTCATACTCTTTACAGCGATATTTGTAATACTTACGATCATAGATGACCTTAGACTGAAGGGCTTCTTCTCTGAAGAGGATGATTCGGAAACGCCGGATGAGGATGATTTTCAGAAGGTTCTCGATGAACTTCGGGAGGAATCCGAACAGCGTGAGGAAATCGAGTTTGATATGACTTTCGCAAAGGAATTCCAGGAGAAGAAGGATGCGCTTCGTGAAGAGGAAAAAGCTCTTCTTAAACGTAAGTCAGAGAGAACTCACCTCAAGGCGGAATTCAATGATGTCTTCAAGAAGAAGAGTATGCTTGAGAAAGAGATTGCAGCCATCAACCTGGCAATCTCAAGAATCAGAACGATATCAAATGAAATGCGCAAGACGAACTATCAGGCAATCTTCGTAAAGTCTGAGAAGTTCATAAGAAGACTTCTTGGAGATGATTACGGAAGGATGACCATGAGCAATGAGGGACATCTCTTCATTTCCGTATCAGGAAGTACGCTTCGTATCAACCAGCTGTCTGAGGAAGAACTGAGAAAACTGTACCTTGCCATCAGACTTTCAGTTGCAGCAAATCTTGCACCTGAGAATGTTCCACTCATCATAGATGACGCAATCAAGGATGTATCACTCCGTGATATGATCGCATTTGCACAGTGTGTGGATTCACTGGGACTTGATCAGGTCATCGTGCTTACAAGTGACGAAAGGCTTGATGCTATATTTGAGGGGGCAGAAATCCCTTATAATATGACAACATTATAATTGAGAAATTTTCATCATTAGGAAGGCGGTTTTAACCGCCTTCTTTCTTTACTTGGAAGCCGGTTTGGCTTATACTTCATCTTAATGTAAAAACCATTGGAGACATATATCTTTGGTTATTATTAGTAAAGGCAGGTATTATCATGAGTAATCTTCTTGAAGTAAAAGATTTACAGGTAAATATAGGTGATAAGGAAATCCTTAAGGGGCTGAATATTTCAGTCGGAAAAGGTGAGACACATGTCATAATGGGTCCGAACGGTGCAGGAAAGTCTACACTTGGTCATTCCATCATGGGCGATCCACGATATGAAGTGACAGGCGGATCAATCAAATTTGACGGCGAGGAAATCGTAGAGGAGAATCCGGCTGAAAGAGCAAAGAAAGGACTCTTCCTTACATTTCAGAATCCTATAGAGGTTCCGGGCATAACTCTTGCAAACTTTATCAGGAGCTCTATGGATCAGAGACATGAGAAGAAGATAAGGATATGGGAATTCCGTAAGGAGCTTGAAAAGGTTCTCAAGGTTCTCGAGATGGATGCTGATTATGCAGACAGAGATCTGAATGTTGGATTTTCAGGTGGTGAAAAGAAGAAGGCAGAGATACTTCAGCTTCTTATGCTGAAACCTCAGCTTGCTATACTTGATGAGACAGATTCAGGACTTGATGTGGATGCTGTAAGAGTTGTCAGCAAGGGTGTTTCTGAATTCAGAGGAAGTACGGACGGCTCCCTTGTTATCATTACGCACAATACAAAGATTCTTGATTCACTCGATGTAGACTATACCCACATTCTGGTGGACGGTAAGATTGTAGCAACCGGAGACAAGAGTCTTATTGATGAAATTAATGAGAACGGTTTCGAAAAGTATATAGGATAATGTTTTAGATTTTAGAGGAATTAATAGATGGAAAAGACGTATGTCGGGGACGTGAATCGTAATTTGTACGATTTTCGTTTTGAAGGGACAGATGATTATAAAGTAGATGAGGGCCTGACCGAGGATATAGTAAGACAGATATCCGAGGAGAAGAATGACCCTAAATGGATGAGGGAGTTCAGACTTGAGTCTCTGAAGATATATAACAGTCTCAGTGTTCCGGACTGGGGACCTTCCATAGACGGTCTTGATATGAACAATATAGTTACATATGTAAGGCCGAAGGGCAAGATGACTGCTGACTGGGATGAGGTTCCTGATGAGATCAAGGAAACCTTCGAAAGACTTGGAATCCCTGCTGCTGAAAGAGAATCTCTGGCAGGTGTCGGAGCTCAGTATGATTCGGAGCTTGTTTATCATAACATCAAGGATGAGGTTGCTGCACAGGGAGTTGTATATTCAGACCTGGAATCAGCACTTCATGGCCCGTACGCTGAAATGATCAAAGAGCATTTCATGAAGCTTCTTACAGCAAGAGATCATAAGTTCATGGCTCTTCACGGAGCTGTATGGTCGGGCGGTTCATTTGTATACGTTCCGAAGGGAGTTTCGGTTGAGATTCCGCTTCAGTCATATTTCAGACTGAATGCTCCGGGTGCCGGACAGTTTGAGCACACACTTATAATAGTTGACGAAGGAGCTGACCTTCATTTCATAGAGGGATGTTCAGCACCTAAATACAATATTGCAAACCTTCACGCAGGTGCAGTTGAGCTTTATGTCGGAAAGAACGCAAAGCTCAGATACTCGACTATAGAGAACTGGTCCAAGAATATGTACAACCTGAACAGCAAGCGTGCGCTTGTTGAAGAAGGCGGTAAAATGGAATGGGTGAGCGGTTCATTTGGCTCACATACTTCTTATCTTTATCCTATGACCATTCTCAAGGGTGATGATTCGAAAATGGAATACACGGGCATTACATTTGCAGGTGAAGGACAGGAACTGGATACTGGTATGAAGCTTTCAGTTACAGGAAAGAATACAAGCTCTGTTGTCAGTGCAAAATCGATATCGAAGAGCGGTGGTAAGAGTACCTTCAGAAGCAGCGTTTTTGTCGGAAAGAATGCACATGGCGCAAAGGTTTCCGTAGACTGTGCATCTCTTATGCTTGATGATATTTCAAGGTCGGATACTATTCCTGCCATGGATATAAGGACAAGACATGCAGATGTCGGACATGAGGCAAAGATAGGTCAGATAAGTGATGAGGCTGTATTCTATCTTATGTCGAGAGGTATTTCAGAGGAAGATGCAAGGACGATGATAGTCAGCGGATTTGCAGACAATGTATCGAAGGAGCTTCCGCTTGAATACGCTGTTGAGATGAATAATCTCATAAGACTCGAGATGAAAGGCAGTATCGGATAGGTGATGAAATGAGTATAGATATGAAAAAGACAGATGCCGTAAGTGGCGGAGCTGTAGAAATGGATATCAACCGCCTGCCTTCGATCACATGGCATTCGCTCAGAATCAATGATAAAAGGGTGCTTCTGAGTCCGGTGTCAAAAGAAGGTAGTTACAGATTGATGTCAGGAACAGCTGTGACAGAAGCTGAATATTCAGGAAGAGAAGATGCGGCGGCACTGACTGCAAGCTTCGAGGATATTGCTTCCGCTATGGGAAGCGATTTCGTAAAACTTGTAAACGGAGAAAATGTAGCGCCGATACTTTTTGAAACTGATACGAAAGAGGATGTATCGATCGGCTTTAATTTTGATGATGCTGAACAGAGCATAAACAGAGTCAGACTTCATGCAAAGGAAGGCGCAAGAATATCCTGCTTTATGGAATTCAGGAGCAGCAGTGCATCGGTCGGCGGGGATTCGGCGGCTTATAAGGATGGGGTTGATAAAGATTCTGCATCAAACCAGAAAAGAAGAGCGGGAATTGTTGAGACAAGGATCATTGCCGAGAAAGGCGCAAAGGTTCATCTTTATCAGATTCACAGATTGTCGGATGATTTTGACTTTTATAACGATATATCAGGAGACTTTGCTGAAGATGCATCATTCAGAGTGGTTCATGTTTTAGTGTCCGGTAAGAATATAAACATAGGATGCGCTGCAGATCTTTCAGGTGACAGAGCTCATATAAAGGCATATACCGGGTATCTCGTAACCGGAGATGATGAACTCGATATGAATTATGTTGTAAGACATCACGGTAAGGAAACTGAGTGTGAGATGCTGGCAAAGGGTGCTCTCCGTGATAATGCAAAGAAGACATACAGAGCAACCATAGATTTCATAAAGGGCTGTGCCGGTGCCAAAGGACAGGAAAATGAAGAGGTACTTCTCCTCAGTGATGATGTTGTCAATAAGACTATTCCGAATATCCTCTGTGCAGAGGAAGAAGTGGAAGGCGAGCACGGAGCTTCCATAGGTCAGCTCTCTGATGAAATACTCTATTATATGCAGTCTCGTGGAATCCCTGAGGATACTGCATACGAAATGATGGCCAGAAGCGGAGTCAGTGCCGCAGCAGGTCGTATACCGACAAGATTTACAGAAACAGCAGATTAATCAAAGGAAAATGAAATGCTAGATGTAACAAATATCCGTAAGGATTTCAGATTTTTTGATAATACAAAGCTTGCATATCTTGATAATTCTGCCACGTCGCAGAGACCTGAGAGGGTCATACAGGCAGAGGCTGATTATTATAGATACAGCAATGCAAATCCGTTCAGGGGACTTTATGATCTTTCCATAGAGGCGACTGATAAGTACGAGAACGCGAGAGCGACTGTCGCAAACTTCATAGGTGCAGATGCAAATGAAATCATCTTCACTAGAAATGCATCGGAAAGTCTTAATCTTGCTGCGTTCAGTCTGGGAGAGCTTCTGCTCGAACCTGGGGATGAGATAATCACAACGGTTGCAGAGCATCACAGCAATATGCTTCCGTGGGTGCATGCGGCGAAGAGGAAAGGTGCAGTTGTAAAGTATCTTATGTGTGGGATAGACGGTGAGTTCTCGCTTGATGACTTTAAGGCTATGCTTTCTCCGAGGACGAAGATCGTAGCAATGACGCACATGTCAAATATCTTTGGGCGCATCGTAGATATAAAGAGTTTTGCAGAGGTGGCTCATTCAGTCGGAGCAGTATTTGTTGCCGATGGTTCACAGAGCGTTCCACATATTAAGGTCGATGTCAGAGAACTTGGAGTTGACCTCATGGCCTTCTCAGGTCATAAGATGATGGCACCTATGGGAATAGGCGTTCTGTATGGAAGAAAGGAACTTCTTGATAAGATTCCCCCATTCCTTACAGGCGGAGAGATGATAGAATATGTATCTCTTGATGATGTGAGCTATGCCGAAGTTCCTCATAAGTTCGAAGCGGGTACTGTAAATGGAGGCGGAGCAGTCGGACTTGCCGAAGCTATAAGATACATAGAAGAGATAGGTATGGATGCCATGTCTGAGAGGGAGTTATACCTTACTGACATTGCACTTAAGAAGATAGAGGAGATACCTCATGTTACAGTTCTCGGCGGAAAGACAGCTGAGGAACATCACGGCATCATTACATTTAAGATAGATAATGTACATCCGCATGACATAGCGGCGATATTTGCAGATGAGAATGTAGCAGTACGCGCGGGACATCACTGTGCTGAACCGCTTCATCAGCAGCTTGGTATTCCATCAACTACAAGAGCCAGCATAATGTTTTATAATACTGAGGAAGAAGTTGAGAGATTTGTCTCAGTCCTTTCCGAAATCAGAAAGGTTATGGGATTTAGAGACTGATATTATTATTAATCGCACATTGGAGATTATCCAATGTGCGTTTTTTGTTGTTTTCCTTGACTTAGGTTGTATTTTTGGTAAACTTATGTTAAGTGTGGATAATTGTTTGTATTTTGGATAAATATACCTTTTTGAGCGAGATTTCGTTTATTTGGAAAACCTGATGGGAGGTTCTGATATATGAGAAGGATGAAAATACGAATTATAAGTATGCTGGTGGTTCTGGCGATGGTGCTGGGGCTTGTTCCTGTTATGTCCGGAACAGAGGCAAATGCTGATGGGGAACAGTATGAGATAAAAATAGTTTGTACACATCCCGGTAGTAATTGCACCAGAGAGTGGGATTTGGGAACACATACGCTTCCATATACTATAGACGCTTCGTATTTCGAAAGTATAATGATACATACCAATGCAATGCATGGAGGCCAAGACCTCCCTAATCCTTATATTACGAATGTTTCATCCAGTTCGAGTGGACTTACGACTGGCGATAACAATCATGAACTTAAAGCAATTGCGGCCGGAACACATGGTTTTCAGGTTCATTTTTCTGGTAGCTCGGGTGTGACCGGTCGGATAGCTTATGGAAATGTAATTGTTACTCAGGAGTCTTCACCTGGTCCTGAGCCTTCTCATACTCATACTTTTACTTATTCCGCTTCTGGTTCCAGATTAACAGCTGCATGTACTGAAAGCTCTTGTAATCTGCACTCAGGAATTACGGTAGAGATGTTGGCACCAGCCAGCCTGACTTATAATGGTAACACACATCCTGTCCGGTTTAATGATAATAATCAGGATGATGCATTTTACAACGCTACTGGATACAGACCAAGCAGTTGTGTTGAATACTTCAAGGTAAATCCTGATAATTCAGAGTATTCTATCGGAAGCGGGGCTCCGACAGACCATTATAAATATAAAGCAAAGATTAAAATAGGAGAAGCTACTGCTAGCATTACTTTTAGTATTGCAAAGGCAACGCCTACAGTTGAAACACTACCTACTGCATCAGAAATCACATTTGGTGATACACTTTCTTCAAGTACACTTACAGGTGGTTCTGTAACTCTTGAAGGACAGAATGTTTCGGGTTATTTTATGTGGAAGAGTGGTTCTACACAACCAAAGGGTTCTGACAGTGAAACAACGGCTTTCGATGCGATATTTGTTCCAGATGATGGTGATAACATTGATAACAAAATAGTAGGTGTAAAACTTAAAGTAAACAAGTTACCTATCGGAGAAGATGCAGTAACAGCTCCTACTCCTTTAGAACTTACATATAATGGATCCAATCAGGAACTGATTACAGCAGGAACGGTTGATGGCGGATATATGGTATATGCTCTCGGAGGTGAAACAACTCCTCCGGATGAAAGTAGTTACAGCAAAACTGTTCCTAAGGGTAAAAAAGCCGGAAAGTACTATGTGTATTGGAAAGCGGTTGCAGACGAATCGCATGATTTTGGAGGCTCTAATGTTTCCGGTACAATCGGCACTGAAATATATAAAGCTAAATCTGAAGTGACAGAAAAACCGGAAGGTAAAACAGGCCTTGTATATAATGGTGAAGATCAGATTCTTTTGGAATCACTCGGTAAAGCAAGCGGCGGTACCATGTACTTTGCTCACGGCCCGGTGGATACATACGGTACTGAGCCTGCGTTTGACGGTGATTCAGATGTCCCTGAAAATGACAAGAAATGGCATTCATCATCTAAAATACCAACCGGAAAAATAGAAGGAACATACGTTATCTGGTATATGGTTAAGGGTGATGAAAATCACGAGAATACAAGTCCGGACATGCTTACGGTTTCCATGACAAAGCGTGATGATCATGAAGATACGACTGATGATGACCCTAAGGATGACGATAAGAAGGACGACGACAGCAAAAAAGATGACGACACCAAGACAGACGATGACAGCAAGAAGGATGACACCAGCAAGGACGACAGTAGTAAGGACAGCGACAAGAAGGATACTTCCAGCAAGGCAGTTTACAGGAATACAAAGGGTGCCAATGCAAAGTGGACTTCAGGTTCCAAGAATGGCTTAACATTTGTATTCAAGAGAGATAAAGATGATTCTACAACACGTACACATTTCCAGGGAATAAGAGTAGATAAGCTCGTAGTTCCTGTAGGATATTACAATGTTACAAACGGAAGTGTTGTTATAGAACTTATTCCTGATTATCTCTGGACACTGAAGGCGGGAGAACATACACTTACAGCTGTATTCGATGACGGTGATGATGTATCGGTTAAGTTTACTACCATAAAGAAGGCCGGCGACGAATCGAATTACGGTAATAACGGTAATGGTGGCAGTGGCAGCGGCAATGGTAACAGCTATTACGACAAATATGGTAACCTTGTTATAGGTGCCAATGGTACCGGAAATACAGCTTCAGCAACTGATGCTTACGGCAATTCAACTAAGACCGGTGATGGCATGGATCTGGTAATTATGGTACTTGTCATGATAGTAGCATTCCTTGCGGCACTGTGTGTACTTAAATCCAAGTACATAATGAAGTTTAAGATGACCTGGTGGAATTAACTTATACATATACGAATAGATCAAGATGAATCTATATTGTTGATTAATAATATTTGACGCACGTCAAATAATGGTGCATTATACTAAAGGCGCTATTTGACGTGCGTTATATATTTTAAGAAGGAAGAAACAGAAAATGGAACGCAGAACATTTTATAACGAGATAATAACGGACCATAATATTGATCCGCTTCATAAATATAATCTTATTGATGCAAACCTTAAGGGATCGAGCAGTGTGGAACACTGTGAACTTCCTGATGGTAAAAATGTAATGTATCTCAGGGGCGTGAATCCATCCTGTGGTGATGATATAACTCTTCAGCTCAGACTGTCTGATGACGGAACGACTATCGAGGACGGTTCATTTGTAGGAGATGGATGTGCCATATCTCAGGCGAGTGCGGATATAATGCTTGATATGATAATAGGCAGGAATGTAGATGAGGCGCTCATGCTTAAGGATAAGTTCCTCGGAATGATCAAGGGCACTGCAACTGAGGAAGATATTGAGACTCTTGAAGAGGCCGGAGCCCTGCAGGATATATCACATATGCCGTCACGAGTTAAGTGCGCAGTACTTGGATGGCACACTCTTGAAGAAATACTTAAGTAAAGAAGGTAATGAAATTATGAAAGGTCAGCTGAAGGGAATAATCTGTATAGTTATTGCGGCTATAGGATTCTCTTTCATGACCTTTTTTGTCAGGCTTGCGGGAGATCTGCCTACTATGCAGAAGGCATTCTTCCGCAATGCATTTGCACTTATAATAGCAGTTGCAACTCTGCTGATAAAAAAGGAAAAATTCGAAATAAAGAAAGAATTCGGATGGGACATTTTCTTCCGATGTCTTTTCGGGACGACAGGACTTATAGCAAATTTCTATGCAATCGACAGACTTGATCTGGCCGATTCAAATATGCTGAATAAGCTGTCGCCTTTCTTCGCTATTCTTATATCAATCCCACTTCTCAAGGAAAAACCATCGAAAAAGGATATTGCAGCGACGGTGATAGCATTCATCGGCGCACTCTTTATCATAAGACCTACAGGAACTAATATGGAGCTTGTTCCGTCTCTTATAGGACTCTACGGAGGCTTTGGCGCAGGAACAGCATACGTGTTCGTAAGGCGCGCAGGAAGCAAGGGGGCAAAGACTCCGGTCATAGTTATATGCTTCTCACTTTTCTCATGTCTGCTCACCCTTCCATTTCTTATATTTAACTATGTAAGCATGACTCCAAAGCAGTGGCTCATAATGAGCATGGCCGGAGTCTCTGCAGCAGTGGGTCAGTTTGCGATAACTACAGCTTATAAATTCGCACCTGCCAAGAAGCTTTCGGTATTCGATTATATGCAGGTTATATTTGCAGCGCTATGGGGAATCCTGTTTTTCCAGGAGGTTCCGGTACCGCTCAGCATTATCGGTTATGTCATCATCATGGGCGTTGCATTTGTACGCTGGGAGATGGCCCGCAGGGCAGATGAATCTTAGGAAATCAGTTCGTGATTCAGAGGAATATGTGGTATTAAGCAGAAAAAACTGCTAAAATATAATGTTGTGTATATATGAAGTTTTATGAGGGTTACTCACATGAAAAAGAGATATAAAGCACTTATAACCATAATCGTGATAATTGCGATTCTGACTGTTTCAGGGTTCTGCTACGTGCGTCACATGAGCTACGATATCGAGCCTCATGAATTCTATGATGTAAAGACTCTGGAATCTGAAGGGAGAACTTATAACGGAAGTTCAGTAGTTTATTTCACGAAGGATATAAGTCCTGAAGGACTTCAGAAAATGTATGAAGCGCTGGGTGCTGAACCGGAGGGGAAGGTAGCTGTCAAGCTTTCTACAGGTGAAGCCGGTAACCCTAACCATCTGGCACCGGATCTTATCAAGGATCTTGTTCAGAGTGTGGATGGTACTATCATTGAATGTAATACAGCGTACTCCGGCTCCAAGAGAGCTGATACAGCCATGCATATGGAAGTTGCAAAGGAACATGGATTTACTGAGATAGCAGATGTTGATATCATGGACAGGGATGGATATATGACCATACCTGTTGAAGGCGGAAAGAATCTTAAGGAAAACTGGGTCGGACAGAACCTTGCAAACTATGATTATGTTATAGTGCTGACTCATTTCAAAGGGCATCCTATGGCAGGCTACGGTGGAGCTTTGAAGAATATCTCCATAGGTATTGCTTCAAGAGAAGGAAAGGTAAGGATTCACAGTGGCGGTAAGCTTCATAAACCTACTATAACACTCGCTGCTTATGTGACAAATCAGGATGTTTTTACTGAGTCCATGGCTGAGGCTGCCAAGTCTGTGTCAGATTATGAAGATCATGGAAAGAAGATGATCTATATAAGTGTTATGAACAATATGTCAGTTGACTGTGACTGTGTTTCAACTCCTGAACCTGTTGATATGCATGATATAGGTATTCTGGCTTCTACTGATCCGGTTGCTCTGGATCAGGCATGTATAGATATGGTATTCAGAGCTTCGGACAGTACTTCTCTTCAGGAGAGAATACTCAGCAAAAATGGACTGCATATTCTTACTCATGCTGAGGATATAGGCCTTGGAAACAGAGCTTATGAACTCATAGATATGGACGAGTAAGATGTTTGAAATAATAAAAAGAGAATTCATATATATCTGGTATTATTTCTCTGTACAGCTTCATCAGATATTCCTGTACTGGGTTATCGGTATGGTGATAGGTTCCATAGTTTCTGTATTTTTTAAGGATAAGATACATGGACTTATGAGGAACATGAAAGGAAATGGAAGTACCATTATCGGTATAATAGCAGCTTCTTTTCTGGGAGTGCTGTCGCCTCTCTGTATGTACGGAACTATTCCTATCGCAGCTTCATTCAGTAAGGGAGGAGTGCGTGATGAATGGCTGGCAGCTTTCATGATGAGCTCGATTCTGCTGAATCCGCAGCTTATAGTATATAGTGCGGCACTTGGTATGAAGGTGCTTCTCATAAGGATCATAACCTGTTTTCTCTGTGGTATCGTTGCGGGAATCCTTATAAAGGTATTCTTCGGAGAGGACAGTAAGAGGGGCAAAAAGAACGAAAGGTATTTCACTTTCAAAAACTTTGATGAGCCGAAGAACAAGGATACCGATCCGAATATTCTGCTTCGTTTTCTGAAGAACCTTTGGAGAAATGTAAAGGCTACAGGACTGTACTTTCTTATAGGTATTTTCCTTTCTGCATTATTCCAGCGCTATGTTCCTCAGGAAGCAGTTACGTTTATGTTTGGTGGAAATGAAGCGTGGGGCGTTCTTATGGCGTCAACTGTCGGGGTTCCGCTCTATGTATGTGGTGGCGGTACCATACCTATACTTCAGGCGTGGCTTGCACAGGGCATGAGCCTTGGAAGTGCAGCAGCATTCATGATCACAGGGCCGGCCACCAAGATTACAAATCTGGGAGCATTGAAGGTGGTTCTCGGAATTAAGAATTTTGTTATTTACTGGGTTTATGTCATTACATTTTCATGTATTACGGGGCTTCTGATAAATCTTATATTCTGAACCTCGATATGATTAAGGGATGAAGGGTTATATGAAAAAGATCAAAGCATTTTTGGGAAAACCATATTTGAGCATTGTATTTATCGCGCTGACGATAATTGTGGTCTGGGCAGTGGGAAGTACAAATGTAAGATACCAGTTTGGAGATATGGGACCGTCAACGTGTGACAGTCCTGCAGCACTCGGTTATCTTGCAGTGTCGGAGTCGGGCGCTTATGCATATCTGGAAGATTCTGATTTTAATCATTACCTCAGAGTTGTAGATGCACAGGGCAATGCTGATATGTTTTTTGATGCGGAAGAGGATATTATTCCTGTTTCCATGTGCTTTGATGAAAAAGACAATCTGTATGTGCATTGTAATGTTTATTACAATGCACAGGATGTTATCAGCAAGGACAGGATAGTCCGGATAGCATCAGGCAGCCATTATATTGAAACCGTTTATGAGATTGACTATGAAACGGTGGAGAATCAGCCTACAAGAGATGGACGTATAAGAGATATTACCTACAAAGATGGCCTGCTTTATTTTGCTTATGTTGATGAGGAAAAGACAGAGCTCGTTTCATTTGACGTTACAAATTATGAAAGAAAGGTCATAAATACATATGATGCAAACGAGGACGGTTCATTTATATGTAAGGTGTGGCCTTCAGATGAAGGTTTTGTATTTCTTCTGACAGATGGAAGAATGTACAGTTCAGATGGAACAGGTGAGCTGGGGGAGCCAATCTATACATTTGATACAAGCCTTGATACTGTTGAAGAAAGAATGATTCCTTACGCCGCCACCATATATAGGGGTAAGGTATATGCTTCTCTCTACAGAGCGTCGAGCGTTCTCTATTCCATCGAAGAGGGACAGATGGAAGAGGTACTTGATATAGCGGATTATATAGATGATCAGGCTCCGGAAGATGTGATGATCAATAACATTTCTTCAGATGAAAATGTATTGTCTATAGTTACAATGGACAGGGCATTTACTTATGACGGAACAGATGTTGAAAGCCTTGCTACATCATATCCGATAGGATTTGAAAGATGGCTGGGTGCATTGCTTCCGTATCTTCATGTGGCCTTATATATTCTTTCGGCGATTTCGCTGATCCTTATGTGCATTTTTATAAAGAAGACTATTCTGTCAAAGCAGCTTATGGTACTGATACCGACAGTCCTGCTGCTTATTATATCTATTTATTTATTCCAGAGTAGAACGCTTCTTATGGTCTATGAATACTCGCTGAAAGATGAGATAGTTTCAGTATCAGAGATGTTATCGCAGAATTTAGACGTTGATAAGCTTTCAGGTGTTGATTCACTAAGTGACATCGATCAGGAATATCTGACAGATCTCAGAGAGAATCTTCTGGATCAGTGCAGGAGGAATCGTTCAACATGGAGTGGTAAGTATGATTTTATTGTTGCAAAGCCTGCGGCAGATGATTATTACAGTATCGTGACCACTACAAATCTGACTGTTCCTTTTGAAGGCAAGATTCATTTCGCACTGGATTCGTTTACATTGAAATCTGAAAATGAAAGTGGAGTTTCTCTTTATGACTCTCAAAATGACAAAGCGGGATTTGCTGCTATGACACCGCTTTATGATTCAAATGGTGAAGAGGCTGCAACGCTCTTCGTCTGCACTAATATGTATACTACAAATCAGGCAGTGGCTGAGGCAAAGAGAATGCTCTGGTATATCATGATGCCGATAGCAATCCTCATGGTTCTGATAATGACCATTCTTGCAAACAGAATGACAAAAGCTATTCGAAGAGCATCTGTCACTGTTTCAAAACTCGCAGAAGGTGATCTGTCTGCCCGAATCAAGGAAAAGTCAAATGATGAAATAGGTGATATCTGCCGACAGGTCAACTCCATGGCAGAAAGCCTCGGTCAGCTCTTTGAAGAGAATAAGAAGAAGGAAGATTTCTACTATAAGTTCGTGCCTGAAAAGTTCCGTGAGCTGCTTGGAAAAGAAAAGATTACTGATCTTTCACTCGGAGATGCCGAGAGCCGGGAGTTCACTGTGCTCTTCTGCGATATCAGATCATTTTCACTTAATTCTGAGATGCTCACTGCTAAAGAGAATTTTGAATTCGTTAATGTTGTTTATGGTATAGCCGGACCTATAGTACGTAAGTATGGCGGTTTCATAGATAAGTACATAGGCGATGCGGTCATGGCTCTCTTTGAATCTGCAGAATCAGCGATACTTGCAGGTGAAGAAATATACCGTCAGATAGTGCTGGATCCAACAACTGCCGAGCAGCTGCATGTAAGCTATATCAAGGTTGGTGTAGGAATTCATACCGGTATCGCACGTATAGGTATAGTCGGAGAAGAGGAGAGACTTTCAGGAACTGTTATATCTAACAGTGTTAATATAAGCTCAAGACTTGAGTCACTTACAAAGACTTACCAGACGGCTATGATTATAACCAAGGAGACCCTGGATAAGATAGGCAGTCCGGAAAATATGAACCTTCGTTATCTCGGTATGGTACAGGTTGCCGGTGTTAATGAAGTTAAGTCTCTATATGAGGTCCTTGACTGTCTGCCTGATGAGCAGAGAGAACTCAGAAATGCCAATAAGGATGATTTCAGAGAGGGTGTAAGACTTTTCCATCTGGGTGACAGAGAAGGATCCATAAATGTATTTGAAAAGATGCAGGCTACAGGAATGGCTGATTCAACAGCCAATATGTATCTTGATTATATTAAGAATCTTAGCCCTGAAGATAAGACTAAGGTCTTCAGGTTTGACAAAAAATAAAAGTATAGGGGTGGGTTGAAACATGAAAAAAGTTATAGGTGTGCATTTTTGGGAGAGGATGGCAAGACTCTGTTTCTGTGATGTTGATTCTGTAAGTGTGGCAGAGATCAATCTTCCTGCAGACATAAGAAGACTCAATATAGTCGCAAATGATTTTTCTATTAAAGCGGCACTGGAAGCTATCGATACATTTGTCAAAGAGAAAATGAATCTGAGCGAGTATTCACTCGTGATAGGTGTATCTGATGATACCGGACTTAAGGAGACTCAGCTTCTCTATAAATGTGCGAAGGATATGGGGATTGATATTATTCGTACAGTAACCGAGACAATGGCTATGGCGTACTATTCATATGTTGCGTATGAATTGTCGGGTCCTGTCATGATGGCATTTGCATCACCTGCCAAGCTTGCCGTTGCACAGTATTATTTGGATCGTGGAAAAGTCATCACAGAGGATACCTTTATAGCTGACAGATGGAATGCTTCAACCATCCGTAAAACAGATTTCCTTTCATCTGCCAGCAAGAGATTCTTTGATTCATCCGATGCGGAGGTTATGCTGTGTGCGGGTTCTTCAGATAAATGTATGGATTTCAACGTTGCAGTTGAGCATTATGTATCGACCTCCAATACATTTAACGGAAGAAATGTAAAGTTCAAGATGATCGGTGATGAAAGTGTTATCGAGGGAATCGGTTATATATGCGGAAAACTTGAAGGAAGAGAGGCTTTCCAGGGTATAGATGAGGAGATCACTCTGACACCGTATGATGTTTTTGTATCGGTAAATGGACAGATGTATCCGATCATGGAAATGAATACTCTTGTTCCGGGTGCAGAGAGTATCGAAGTTGAAAGCTATCCTGAATCAAAGAAAACTGATGATGAGATATTGGTTTTTGAGAAGAGAGGCAACATGTTTGTCAGAGCCTGCAGGATAACTATTCCGAAAGAGAAGATGGAATACTTCTATCAGAAGGCCTGCGAGTTTACTCTTAAGTCAGATGAAAACCGAAGAATTACATTTATAGTTAAAAATGTAATGGGCGAGAAGGAAGTTGATTTCAAGCTGATCGATTACATGACGCTTGAAGAAGAAAAGGAAGAAAAGTCGGAAAGTATATCCGATCTTATCGTAAAACTGATTCCTATCATAGATGATCTCGAATACGCCGTTAAGTATTCGAAGAATGATGACAATCCATACATTCAGGGAATAATGAAAACCTATGATAAGGCTATGAAGATACTTGAGGAAAATGATGTTCAGGTCATAACCGGCATAGGTAAAGAGTTTGATTATAATTATCAGACTGCAGTAATGCATGTTGATGATGAAAGCCTTCCGTACAATACTGTAAAGGATGTAATGCAGTCAGGTTATGTATATAAGGGAAAGGTGCTGAGACCGGCATCTGTTGTAGTTGCTAACTAGTTGATCGGAGTATTGATTTTTTGGCGTGATTTGAGTAAGACTCGATGAACGGGGGTATGAAATGTTAGATATTCTGATAGTTGAGGATAATAAAGAAATCGGAAGTCTGCTCGAAACGTTTCTCAGAAAAGAGAATTATGTTGTATCAATCGCAGACAGCGGCGAGAAGGCACTCCGGCTTTTTGAAATGTATGGTGCAAAGCTTGTTATACTGGACCTGATGCTTCCGGGGATTGATGGCTATGCGGTTTGCTCGAAGATTCGTGAGACTTCGAATGCACATATTCTGATAGCAAGTGCCAAGACTGAAAAGAATGACAAGCTTAAGGGACTCAATCTCGGGGCGGATGACTATATTGAAAAACCATATGATATAGATATTCTGCTGGCAAAGATAAATGGAATATTTAAGCGAAAATATGCTCAGGAGGTTATCGTTGAAGATAATCTCACACTTAATACTGTCAGCCAGACACTTCAGGTGGATGGCAAAGATGTGGTTGTTACTTCGAAGGAGTTTGAACTTCTTAAGCTGCTCATCGAGAACAAGGGCGTTACACTTAAGAAGGAGTATCTCTTCAGTACTATCTGGGGAAGTGACAGTGAGTCAGAGATTCAGACTCTGACTGTCCATATAAAGTGGCTGAGAGAAAAGATTGAGGAAGATCCAAAGAAACCAAAGCACATCATAACAGTGTGGGGAACAGGATACAGGTATGAGAATTCATAAAGAATTCTCATACCGGAGCGTGCCCAGTTCCGAAGGAACTGTCCTGCGAAGCAGGATGACCGGACGGCCAACAGATGCCGTCCGGTCAGGTTGAGGTATGAATATGAACAGATTTAAGCGAGCAGCCACTATTATTATAATTGCAGAAGCTCTTCTGATCGTGTTATTAAATGTAATCTATCTGGCGGGTGTAAAGCACTCCGGAAGATACTACCGGGTTGAGGCAGAGAGGGTAGTAAGAATACTTGAACAGGATGAGGACCTCCGTAAGAACCCGGGTAATATCGATCTTAAACAATTCACTATGCTGAAAAGAGTCAGCGTATTTGATGCGTCAGAAATCTGCAATAATGATTATGTGGTTGAAGAGGTAGATGGGACTCTCTACAGAATTGAATACAGGGTTAGTGAAAATGGAAATGCTGTCCTTCTGATGAACATAGGACTTGTGACAGCACTTCTTCTGACCATAGGGGTTCTGATATATATAGGGAAGAAGGTTATCGCTCCATTTGATAAAATGTCTTCTCTGACTGAGGAACTGGCTAAGGGTAATCTTTCTACTCCTATCAAAGAGGAAAAGAGCCGTTTCTTCGGTAAGTTCCTGTGGGGCATGGATATGCTGAGGGAGAACCTTGAGGACAGTAAGTCAAAGGAGCTCGAGTATCAGAAAGAGAAAAAGACTATGCTCCTTTCTCTGTCACATGATATCAAGACTCCTCTGTCAGCAATTCAGCTTTATTCCAAAGCACTTTCAGAGGGACTTTATGATTCTGAGGAAAAGAAGCAGGAAGCACTTCTCGGAATTCAGACCAAGACTGAAGAGATAAAGAAATACGTGGACGAGATATATAAGCTCTCACGTGAGGACTTTATGGAGTTAAGTGTAAATCCCGGTGAGGTCTACCTTAAGGATGTGATGGAAGGGATCGAAGCCTACTACAGGGACAAGCTCAGCGTTCTTCATACAGAGTTTTCAGTTGAGGAGTTTGACAATGTACTTCTTTCCTGTGATAAGGACAGACTTGTGGAATGCATGCAGAACCTGATGGAAAATGCTATCAAGTATGGCGATGGAAAGCACATCGGCATCAGCTTCAGTGAAGAAGAGGACTGCAGGTTGATAACTGTCGAGAATACAGGCTGTACTCTGGATGATAACGATATGAATAACATATTTGATTCATTTTACAGAGGAAGTAATGTAGGAAATCAGAAGGGTAACGGCCTTGGACTCTATATAGTTAAGCAGCTGATGCAGAAGATGGACGGCGAAGTCTTCGCAGAAAAAGACGGCGATAATTTCAGAGTGACACTTGTTGTGAGGATGGCGTAGAGCCGTCCTCTTTTTTCTTTGTATGTAATTATTAAATCGTTTAATGATTATTTAATATTTGATTTTGTATACTCCGGTCAAGGTACCGAACTATAAGTAAAAATAGTTTAGAAAATGACAGGAAAGGAAGAACGATATGTTTCTAAAAATTCTTAAGAAGGATCTGAAGAGAAGTAAGACCATGAATATAATACTTTTTCTCTTTATAATCCTTGCAACAATTTTTGTATCAAGTGGCTTGAATAACCTGATATCAGTCATGAACGGTATGAATTACTTCGTTGATCAGGCAACAGAGAATAAAGGTGATTACTTTGTGCTGGTTGATACCGGAAAGGATGATTCCAAAGTGAGAAAAATCCTGGATGATTCAAAGGCAGTAAAGAGCTATGGAGTTGATAAGGTTTTCAATTATACAGAATATGTTAAAGATGAAAATGGTAAGAAGTTTGAATGGAATGGAATGGTGATTATTGAATCTCCTGAGAGCACATATCTGCATTTTTATGACAAAGAAAACCAGGAGATCAATAAAGTAGAAAAAGGACACATTTTCCTCTCGAAGAAATTCATGAACAAGTTCGATGTTAAAGAGGGAGATAAGATTTATCTGAAGTTTGGAACAGAGGATATAGAATATATAGTAGATGGACCGCTTAAAGATGCATTCTTAGGATCGGAGATTACCGGTGGATACAGATTCCATATGAATAAAGAGGATGCGGATGTGTTCTTGGAATCCGAAGAAGCAGAACATCTGACGATGGAGTTTTTCTATATTGAAACAGATGATGTTGAGGCAGTCAGTAAATTGGACTCGACTATCGAAGGAAGTGAAGGTGGTTACCCAAGAAGTGTATTGGTTTTGACAAGAATAGTAGAGATGATGGTTGCATTTATAATAGTTATCCTCAGTATATGCCTCATCATAGTTTCATTTGTAATATTAAAATTCTCTATTGGGTTCACTATCCAGGATGATTTCCGAGAGATCGGAGTTATGAAGGCTATCGGAATCAGGAACTTTAAGATCAGAACACTTTATATGGTTAAGTATACAGCAATGGCTGTTCTCGGAACAGTAATCGGACTCGCTATAAGCTATCCATTTGGTTCGTTGCTTATGAAGAGCGTATCCGAAAATATGGTGCTGGGTAATTCATATGGAAACCTGCTCAACATAGTCGGAGCAGTCATGGTATTTGTAATAATCCTGTGGCTTGCATTTGTTTCGACAGGCAGAGTTAAGAAGATGACACCTGTAGATGCTATAAGGAGCGGAGAGACTGGTGAAAGATTTAAGAAGAAACGCGGACTTAGAATCAGCAGAAGTCATTCAAAGAATTTCTCTTATCTTTCATGGAATGATATTGTAAGCAGTCCAAAGAGATATCTGAATATTATCATTTCATTTGGTATATGCACTCTGTTCCTTCTGGTTCTTGCTAATTTCTCGGCGACCTGTGACAGCCCGGTGTTTGCTTCAATACTGGCACACAGAAGTGATCTGTATATGGATAATGAAGATTCATGGAAAGTAGATTTACAGAGTCTTATAGATAAGTATCCGGATGAACTGGAAACTTCAGATATAAAGGATAAGAGTCAGGTTTCTATTTCCTATTTTGCTCAGTTTGAACATGGTAAGGAAATGTACGTAGATTATATGAAGCTGATAGAGAAAAAACTTGCTGATGAAGGAATGCCGGCAAAAGTATTCAATGATACTTCCTTTATTTATAACTTTACTTACGAAGGTGAAGAATACAATTATAGCTTAACTCAGACTATAGGTGACAGGTACGGTGACTATGAAATGACGGAGGGCAGCGCTCCTCAGAATAAGAACGAGGTGGCAATTACCAATAATGTCAGAGAACAGTTTGGAATGGATATAGGGGATACTATTGAAATAGACTATGACGGAACGAAAGTGAAATGTACAGTAACCGGATTATTCCAGTGCATGAATAATATGGGAAATATGATCAGGGTATATGATGATGCGCCTACTTCATTTTCTCATTATATGGGAAGCATAAACAATCAGATCGCATTTACTGATAATCCTTCAGAAGAAGAAATTCAGAATCGAAAGGAAAGAATTAAGGACATCTTTAATACTGAGAAGGTTGACGATGAGAGAGAATTCTGTGTAGCAAATATGGGCACTGCAGATGCCATGAAGGCAGTAGAGCTTCTGCTCATGGCTATAACGGTTATAGTAGTTATCCTTGTAACGATTATGATGGAGCGTTCGTTCATATCAAAAGAAACAAAACAGATTGCAATACTCAAAGCCATGGGCTTCAGAGATAATGAAGTGATCAAATGGCAGGTTATGAGATTTGGGGTGCTGGCAGTGATAGCGGTAGTTCTGGCAATGGTAATTTCAATTCCTGTAACCGATACAGCCGGTGGAGCTATCTTCAAAATGATGGGAGCATCAAAGATTCCTTGGGTTCATAATTTCAGAAGTCTTGTGAGATACCCATTGATCATAGTAGCAGTAACAGTTGTGATATCCTGGATAACATCACTTTACACAGGAACAGTAAAAGCAAGAGACACGGCAAGTATAGAGTAGGAATGAGAATTTCATCAGAAATTATATATATTGAAAAGGAGAAAAATCATGGCAACAGTATTAGAAGTAAAAGATCTTTGTAAAACATATATAACAGATAAGAGACAGAATAATGTACTTAAGAATGTAAGCTTTAAGGTAGAAGAAGGTGAGATGGTAGCTATCATGGGACCGTCTGCATCAGGTAAATCAACCCTCCTGTACAGTGTATCCGGTATGGATTCTGCAACCAGCGGAACTGTTCTTTTCAACAATAAGGACATCACAAAGATGAAGAAGAATGAGCTTTCAGATGTAAGGCTTGATGAGATGGGCTTCATCTTCCAGCAGATGTTCATGATGAAGAACCTTACTATCCTTGATAACATCCTTCTTCCGGGACTTCAGAGCAAGAAGCTGAAGCGTACTCGTAAAGAGGTGACTCAGTTTGGTGAGGATCTTATGAGAAAGATGGGAATCATAGATGCGGCTGATAATGATATCAACGAAGTATCAGGCGGACAGCTCCAGCGTGCATGCATCTGCCGAAGCCTTATCAATAAGCCGGCCGTAGTTTTTGCAGATGAGCCTACTGGTGCCCTTAACCGTGCAAATTCCAATGAAGTTATGGAAGAATTGACAAGAATCAACAAAGAAGGTACAACTATAATGATGGTAACACACGATTCAAAGGTAGCAGCAAAGTGCTCACGCGTTCTCTATATCGTGGATGGAAATATCAAGGGAGAATTCTTTAATGATCCTGAGAAAAAGGACAGCGAAAGAGAAAGAGCACTTAACAACTGGCTTATGGATCTTGGATGGTAGGAGATATATTAAGTTAACGATTTTTGAAATGTCATTAATAAAGCCCACACCCCATTAAACAGGGTGTGGGCTTTTATTGGACTGATTAATGTCCATGTGGTTTTGGACCATTGTTATTGTTGTTTCGCGCCTGGCGTGCAGGAGCAGGTGCTGCAGGAGCGGGCTGTTTCATAGCTTTTGACATCTGTTCAGTAGCCTGTCTTGTGTTTGCTGTTGTTTTTTCCTGCTCTTCAACAGTTATTACGCGGCTTCTGTCAGCAAAGCTTCTGACGTGTGCCAGAGCACCCGTCTTGACCTTTTCACGCTTATTTGGCTCTCGTCCATTGAGTGCATTGTCTGCCCCATGAATATACCTGTCAGTGACCTGATAGATTCGGTTGGCAGATTCTCTTATGCTTTCCATATCGGATTTACTTACATACTGACCGAATATAGCTTCCGGAGTATTGGAACCTGTCTTTCCACTCTGCACTAGCTTGCGTGCTGAATTGACATTTCTGAGTGTTCGGTTTACGAGGCTCAGATAGTCTCTTATGGCAGCATTTATATCGTCGGATTTTATTCCTGCTTCCTTAAGACAGTCCATTTCCTTGTTGATTAACTTGAGTTCGTTAAGGAGGCCGCCTTCAGTAGCTCTGTTGGTATTTCCTACTGCAACTGCATTTTTACTGTTTTTTCTGCCGGAAAATGCTGAGATTAAACCGGGTGCTTTTGCAGCATTCGTAAAGATATTTGTTCTGTCTTCTCCGGTAAGTTCAGTGAAGTTTACATTTTTCCATTCCTGATCTTCAAGTTCTCTGATGTATCCGGTCTTGATTTTCTTTTCATTTGCAGCATAATGCTCTCTGCTTTTTCTTATGGTGTCTTTTAATGCTTTAAGTCTTTTTACTGAGAGCTCTATAGCTTTTTCGTCAAGTCTTCCTCTAAGGGCGAATATTAACTGACCCGGTTTAAGCTCCATGATTTTATCAGCTGTTTTCCTGCTGATAACAAGCATATCATTCGGACCCGGCATCTTGGAGAAGCCCTGAATATGTTCTGTTTTTGTGTTGAATGATGTATCGTTGTCTATGCCCTGTACTCCGACAAGCTTTCCATTTTCAAACTGATAGAATATATTACCTGCGTGTCTGTCAGTATTTCCACATATATAATCCAGAACCTGAAGGTCTGCAAGCTGCTGAAGACCGGTTCCGGTTCCGCCGCTGAATGCACGAATACTTGGCTTGAATCCCACTTTACCGGGATACTGTACATCAATTCCTTTAGCTTCTTCCATGAAGGTACCGTCAACTATGGTGCCATCCTTTGCACGCAGCTTCATGGAACGTGATCTGCAGATGATGTCAGGCATACCGATAAGATCAGCAACAACACTCATGCTTACATTTCTGGAATCAATACGGGAGCCCTCAGGGAAACCATTTACGTTGTTGATATGTGCAGCTGTATATATATGACTAAAACTGCGCGTCATGGTGTCAAGGGCTTTGCTTCCACATAGATTCTGTATTTCCTTTTCGGTTTTGCCATAGACTCTGGCCAGAGTAGAGACCAGTTTTGTTTTGGAAAGATAGTAAGGTTCATCGTTCACCTTGAGCATGTCATATATGAATACCTGGGCAACAAATGCACTGTTTTCTACATTATATCCGTCGTTTTTCTTGTACTGCCTGAAATTAGTAAAGAAATTCTTTATCATTTCAGCGCCTTCAGGTGTTTTGGCAGTCTTTGAAATCTCAGCATTTTTGGCATTTATTTCCTTTGCAGGATTATGATAAGAAGCTTTCGTGAAGTAGCCTGTTACAGGCTTTCCGTCACTGTCGATAATAGTCATTGGAAATCTTTCAGACTGCACTCCACCTTTGGTTGAAATCGTGTCATTTGAAAGATCAAGTATATCAGTACGGGCATTCTCAAGCAGTGTTGGGAGAGTCTTCAGACCTTTTTCAGGATTATAGCGGCTGAGAACCTCCATATCCTTGGACATTATAGCCGAAAGTGCCATACAGGTTTTTCTGAAGGAAACAATCTGTTCCTCGTTGGATGCTTTATGCTTACTTATCAGCCACTCAAGATTTGAACCCGTCCTATGATACTGTTCTATAAGCTGATCCAGATTTTCTCTGGTTATCTCTTTCCAGCTGCCCTGATCCGGCTTCATGTAGCCATCCATTTCAGAGTTTAGAATGTCAAGATTCTGTATGAATTCGTCAAAGTCAGGATCATTGAGATGATTATTTCTCAGCTCTGCTATGAGTTCTTCTTTCGTTTTTTCAGGAGTGACATTTGCTGTAGCAGCCATAATGGAATCTCTTTCGTTTCTTGCAGCAGTGTTTTCAATCTCAAGGACTTTGTCATCTGCGGCAAATCGAAGTTCTTCCAAAGAGTCAAGAGCAAGCTTCATGGAATTGATCCTTTTTTTGGACTTGGCATTCATACGCTTGCCTTTACGTTTTTGCTCGTTTTTATAATTAAGATATTTGTTGATCTTTTGAGTTGCATCTGCAAGCGACTTCTTAACTGTCTCAAGCTGTTTAGCAACTCTATCTTCATGCGTATATTCGCCAAAGCTCTGAAGAAGACGATATTCTTTTTCCAGAGCAAGAAGAGCCTTTTCAGCTTCTGTGAACTCGTCGCTTCCGCCGTGAACATCTCTCTTTGATTCGCTTATACGTTCATTTACACCCGTGAGATAATCCATAGGGGATGCAAGTCTTATTGCGTGAAGGTATTCATCTCTTCCGATTTCAAGCTTTGTTATCAGTTCAGGTGAGGCATTCTGAGGGATAGAATAGTTCAGTGAAAGAAATACATCTTCAAGTGCCTTATATTCAGGTGTGTTTTTCTCGGCTCTTTTCTGAAGCAATAGCTTTTTGCTTACATTGTTCATAGCCTCAAGGCAGTCTTCGACCTTCATTCCGTCCGATTTACTATTAACTGCCTTATTCAGCATTGTGGAATAACGTGTCAGTATTCCTGCATAGTCTGCAGGCTTGTTCTCTACATAGGTATTCCAATTGAAGCTTTCACCCTTAACTCTGCCAAACAAGTCAGTAGTCGGGAAACCTGCAAACATGGCATTCGGATTTCTGTCAGCTTCTGAGGCAACAAGAAGATTAGCCAGTGTGTCAATCTTTCTGGCATGCCCCTCAGGCTTATATGAAAGATTCTTAAGATATCCGAATTTGGTATTATTCAGTTCGAGTACATTGTCCCATACTCCGGTAAATGCTGTACTGAAAATGAAATCGTCCTTATTCTTCTCAGGATCTTTTTCAAGCATTGCCGGAGATGAAGCAACCCTTCCGACACCCATTACAGGAACAACGTTGGAGCTTCTTATACGAGTATTTACATCTTTGTAATCGTCCAGTCCAAGAAACATATCAAGAACTTCATCGAAAGCCTTTCCTTTGGATTGGCCTTCAAAAGAAAATGGCTCTACTTTTTTTTCTATGTCGCTGTAAAAATCTTTTACCGGGTTTTCAACATATTCATCAATGCTTTTTCCGGTATTCTTCAGGTTCATGTATATGAGAAAAACAGTGTTTACCTGAGCAGTGGTCTTTACATCGCTGGTGAATTCCCAGGAAAGATCGGAATTTCTTGTTCCGTCTACATTTCCGGGGAACATGCTGTCGTCCTGACTGAATGATTGCTTTGCAATATTATAAAGCTCCTGCATATCATTCCAACTTTTTTCATACTGCTTCTTGGCAGCGATAATATTTTTGGCATTTCCGCTTTTTAAAGCCTGCTCAAGAGCATACTTATCCCTGTAGAATTTGCAGTGGCCGTATATTTTATCACCATCTTCACCGGATTTATCAAAAGCATATTTTTCGAGCTGGAGTTCTTCCATCTTTTTAAGCATGGAACGAAGACCGTTTTTTGTATCATCGCTAAATGTAATGCTTCCGTTTAATAATGCAGTAAAATCATCGGTTTTTTCCGGTTTAACTGTCTGTGGCTTTTTTAAACCAACTTCAGTAGTGTTGTAAAGGCCGTCAAGCTGTCCGTTATTATATGTTGCTAAATTATCATCATGAATCTTTTTTGGATATCGTGCTTCTACCCTCTCTACATCTGATTCATAATTATTCCTTTCTTCTTTTATATCATCTCTGACAAGTGTGAGGTGTTTATCGGCGTATTCCAAAGCGTCCTGATACTCTTTCAGAAGTGCCGGGTCGCTACTGATATCTTCCGGTATATTTTCCTTAAGGTGGGCTATACGTTCAGAGTATGGATGAGTAATCTGCTGTTCAAACGGAATACCGGTTAATGATTCATAGGTATCAATCGCACCGATGGTATTCTTTTCCTCCTCATTCATTGACTGATCAAGACATGTAAGGTAACTTATTTTTTTTGCTGTTTTGTCGGAAAGTGCTCTCGTGAAAAGATAATGGTTCATCATAAAGTCCAGATTCTCAGGCCTCAGGTCTCCGGATTCCATGAGTTTATTCACAACGACATCAGAGTGTGAGGATGACTTCGCAAGCATATCCAGATCATCCTTGCTGACTTTTGCTTTGAGCTCGGGATAAAACCTGAACAGATTTTTCTGGATTGAAATTTTGTACCTTAAGTCAGACCGGCTCTTTTTCTTGATTTTATCAAAATCTTCTTCACCATAAAGAAGAGTGAGAGACTTACTTAGGGTCTCATTCGAGAGATTAAGCTTCCCAACGGCATGGTCCAAAAAACTGACATGGTTATGTAAGTCTCTTACCTCTGCCTGTTTAGCAACATATTCTTTTGGATTTACAGCCGGGTCAGGGAATCTCCCGTATTTTTCTTCGGTTTCATATGATTCGAGTTTATTAAGCAGCTCGCTATAGATTTCAACTAAACTTTTTGGCATGGTTTATCCCTCCATTTTAAACTCTGTGTCTGATTATACTACAAGAAGGGATAACAAAACAGCAACAAAACTTATTAATAGTTCTTAAGTAGGCAATAAGATTCAGTAAAAGAAACGCCGTGAATATATGAATATTTTATAATATCTTTTTCCATAATTTCTGGTAACAAAAAATGGTCAAAAAAAATAATAATCTTCTGTATTTTTGGCCGGTTCTGAAATAGAATGAACTTATCATTGTAGGAGGTGATTTATGAAAGCGTTATTTATTGGTGGTACCGGTACGATAAGTACAGCAATTGTGAAAAGACTGGCTGAGGAACTTGGTTGGGAGGTATGGCTTCTGAATCGTGGAAACAGGAAAGAGGTAATGCCTGACGGAGTACATCAGATTATCTGCGACATTAACGATGAGGAAGCAGCTGCAAAAGCAGTTGAGGGTATGAGCTTTGATGTAGTAAATGAATTCATCGGTTTTACCAGAGATCAGGTGGAGAGGGATTACAGACTGTTCAAGGATAAGACAAAGCAATACATTTATATAAGTTCTGCATCAGCTTACAACAAGCCTGCGGCAAGCTATGTTATTACAGAAGGAACGGCTCTTGCCAATCCGCATTGGGAATACTCCAGAAATAAGATTGCATGCGAAGAGTTTCTTATGGAAAAGTATCGCGAGGAAGGATTCCCTGTCACTATAGTTCGTCCGAGTCATACATATGATGAACGAAATGTACCGCTGGGCGTTCATGGTAAAAAAGGTTTCTATCAGGTTATAAAAAGAATGATGGAGGGTAAGCCGGTTATCATTCAGGGAGATGGTTCTTCACTCTGGACCGTTACATTTAACAAGGATTTTGCTGTGGGATACACGGGATTGATGGGAAACAGACATGCCATTGGAGAGGCTTTCCAGATAACAGGTGATGAAACTCTGACGTGGGATCAGATATATCAGACTATCGCAGATGCTCTGGATGTAGAACTCAAAGCATATCATGTTTCATCTGATTATCTCAGTGCTGTTGGAGATAAATATGGATTTGATTTTGAGGGGAGCCTTACAGGTGATAAGTCAGTTTCAGTTGTCTTTGATAACAGAAAGCTTAAGAGACTTGTTCCTGATATGCGTACTACAGTACGATTTGATCAGGGTGTGAGGATTGCGCTGGACTATGTTCTTTCACATCCGGAATGCCAGGTGGAAGATCCTGAATTTGATGAATGGTGTGACAGAGTAATAGATACACTTGAGAAGTCTAAATCAGTATTTGTATAGTATTTGTTATAAAAAGGATTGGAACAGCCATAACATTGAGCATGAGCTTTCGGCACTTTATGACTGTGCACATGGTGCAGGTCTTGCAGTGACTATGCCCGCAGTATTTAAGTATGTTATGAATCATGATATAATGACTGTTATTCGATTGGAGGATAGGATAAAATGGTAAATGTAAAAGGTAAATGGGCTCTCGTAACAGGAGCTACCAGAGGAATAGGATATGGAGCTGCTATATTTATGGCTGAACAGGGATGCAATCTTCTTCTTCATGGCAGAACTGAAGAGAATCTTCAGAAGGTCGTAAATGATGCCAAGGCTCTGGGTGTTGAGGCTGTTCCTGTGGCAGCGGAGCTTTCCGATATCAGTCAGGTGGAGGCTATGCTAAAGAAGATAGATGAGCTGGGAATGGATGTGGATATAGTCCTTAATAATGCCGGCGTACAGATTGCATACAGGACAGAATATCTGGATACTCCGGTTTCAGATTATGATATCAGTTTTAAGATTAATACTATAGCTCCGATGGTGATAACATATCATTTCCTTCCAAAGATGGCGGCCAAGGGCTTCGGACGAATTGTTAATACTACCAGCGGAATAAGAAAAGAGCCTGAGCAGGCAGGCTATTCAGCCAGCAAGGCAGCTCTCGATAAGGTTACAATGGACCTTGCAAATGTCTATAATGGAACAGATGTTATCGTAAGTCTGACTGATCCGGGCTGGTGCAGAACTGATCTTGGGGGACCGTCTGCTCCTAACTCTCCTGAAAGTTCGATTCCAGGAGTCATAGTCGGTGCATTTGTAGATGATAAAAAATCAGGCAGATGTTTTGCTGCAACAGATTTTCATGGTATGAACCTTGAAGAGGCAGTAAAATATGCAGAGGAAAAAGTTCCGGGGTATATAGGAACGATAGGTTGACATAATATTATAACAATACTTCCCGGGAGGAGAAGAAAATGATAGCAATAGTTACAGGGGCAACAGGTGGAATAGGATATGAATTTGTACGATATCTTCTTTCCGAAGGTAAGGTTGATGAAGTATGGGCGGTTGCCAGAAATGAAGAGAAGCTGGAACATTTAAGGATCAAATATGGTGAAAAGGTAATTCCTGTTGCTGCTGATCTTGGGACTAGAGAGGGACTCAGAGTAATTGAAAAGAAGCTGGCGAAGGAACATCAAAAGGTAAAATATCTGATCAATAATGCAGGGGTGGCAAGATTTGCACGTTCTGATCTTTTTACGGCTGAAGAAATCTCAGCAACAATTGATATCAATTGTAAAGCTCCGCTTATATTGACAAAGATATGTCTTCCATATATGAAGAGAGGCAGCCGCATTCTTAATGTATCCTCTGCATCATCATTCCAGCCGACTCCATTTATCAATCTGTACGCATCGACCAAGGTATTTCTCAGATACTATTCAAGAGCACTTGGGGTTGAACTTAAGAAAAAGGGTATTGTAGTTACTGCAGTATGTCCGGGCTGGGTTGATACAGAGATGCTGCTGGAGGAGAGTAACGGAAATAAAATACATTTTCCTGGAATTACATCAGCAGAAAACGTTGTTAAAACTGCCCTTAGAGACAGCAAGCTCAGGCGTCCGCTGTCCATATGCACGGGTTATGCCAAGTTCCTGTATATCTATGGAAAACTGATGCCGGACAGTGTTGTAATGAGACAGTGGATGTGGGGAATACGAAAGTATATCTAAACAGGAAGACGGATATGATGATACATAATATAGAAACAGAAAGAGCAGACCTCTTCGATGTAAGTATTCTGGTTGCTATGAAGATTCATATAAATGGAAATGTGACTGAGGCGGAGCTGCGCGATGCATTTGAAAAGGCAGTTGCAGCACATGAGATTCTTAATACCAGAGTATGTATTGAACCTGATGGCAGGGCTTATTACAGGGGCGTTGATTCTTATCCTGAGCAGGATAATGCAGGACTCAGGAACAACCGTATTACATTTGAAGATACAGACTGGAAGGACATCATAAAAAGGGAAGAGAAGAAAAGATTCAGGATTGAGACAGGTGAATTCCTGAAGGCTTTTGTATTTGAATATGACCCTGAAGGATGCGGCATTCTTTTCCTCATGCACCACCTTGGCGGAGACGGTAAGTCGCTTGTTTACTTTATAGAAACGTTTATGAAGGCGCTTTCAGGAGAGAAACCCAGGTTTACTGAGATGAAGCTGATTCCTGCAGGTGATTTAAAAGGCAAGGATTCTCTGGACAGATTGGGACCTCTGGCATTTATTCCGAAGCTTTATAACAAGCGATGGGAGAAGGATGAGAAGAGGCGAAGCTTTACATTTAAAGATTCAGATGCTGCATATGAAGAATACTGGAGCAAAAGAGAGTCTTCTGTAAATGAATATGTGATCTCACCTGAAATGGTATCGAAGATACTTACAAAATGCAGGGCATGGAACATAGGATTTACTGCTTATATCACCACGGCATTCCTCAGAAAATCAGGTCACAGGATGGATATAGGATTTGCAGTGGATGCCAGGGAGGATGGCAATAGATGCATGGGTAATCAGGCTACGGGCATTTCCATAAAATGTACTTATGACAAAAAGAAGTCATTCAGGGATAATGCAGTTCACGTTCAGGAACTGATGGATAGAAAACTTGAGGATAAAGATCTTCGGAATTTTATACTTCCATTTATGGCATCCTTTGAACCGACACTTGTGGATGCAATAAACCTTGAACACGCCGGTACATTTCGGAGTAAGACCTCAAAGAAGCTCGCAGATATTCTCGGTTACGGGAAGAAGACGAAGAATCTCTCCATAACCAACCTCACGAAACTTGATATTCGGGACACATATGGCGGGCTTAAGATAGATCAGTTTACATTTGTTCCGCCGGTCATCTCATACGGGAAGAATATCTTAGGGATATCCACTCTTGGTGATTGTACGGTGATGACACTGCACAGAGTGAAAGAAATCTGTTAAGAATTTGATAAGAATTTAATAGTTGTTTGATAAAGAACATTTTTATGAAACCATATATACTACAGCCATAACGATGGAAGTATATATGGTTTTTTATATTTTGGGATATGTCAATTTATATGAAAGACCGAATTAATAATCAAATGGAGAAAAGTACGATGAACGAACAGAAAAGCATACTTAGAACTGAGAAGCTCTGCAAATCATTTTCAAATGGTGGCAGACAGCAGCATGTAATTAAAAATTTAGATATGGAGATAATCGAGGGTGACTTCACAGTAATCATGGGAGCCTCAGGATCCGGAAAGTCCACACTTCTTTATGCACTCTCCGGAATGGATAAGCCTTCTATGGGAAAGGTTCTCTTCAATGAGACAGAGATTCAGGATTATTCAAATGATCAGCTTGCGGTTTTCCGTAGAGGCAATTGCGGCTTCGTTTTCCAGAGTGTCTATCTTCTTGAGAATCAGACAATCCTCGATAATGTTCTTACAGGAGCTCTCATAGTTCAGAAGAATTCAAAAGAGTTAGTTGACAAAGCAAAGGACCTTCTTAAGAAGGTTGGAATAGAAGAGGAAATGTGGAATAAGTATCCAAGCCAGTTATCAGGTGGTGAGGGACAGAGAGTCGGAATAGTAAGAGCTCTGATAAATGATCCGCGAATCCTTTTTGCAGACGAGCCTACAGGACAGCTTAACTCAGCATCAAGCCGCGATGTGCTTGATATCTTCTCAGAGGTTCATAAAAATGGGCAGTCAGTCGTAATGGTAACTCATGATCTTAAGACTGCACTCCGTGGAACCAGAGTTATCTTCCTTCGTGACGGTGGCATAGAAGGTGAGTACAGAATGCCGGTCTATGGAACGGATGACGAAAAGGAACGTCGTGCAGGGCTTCAGCAGTTCCTTGATGATATGGGTTGGTAAATGTTCGGGCGTTAAGATAAACGAAAAAGAGGTCAATCATGAAGATATTAAGATTATCAATTTTTAATATAAAGAAGCATAAAAAGGAATCCGTTATCCTGATATTCCTGATTGCAGTCAGTGTTCTGTTTATGAATATCGCAATAATCAATAACAAAAAAGCAAGCATTATCATGGATAAGGCTTTTGAAGATACAGACTGCAAGGATGCGGTTTATCTGTTCTATGAAGATCAGTACAGGACAGAATTTGAAGAGATATTTGAAGAGGATGATCGCATATCGAATATTGATAAGTTTGAAATGCTTTATCCGGATAGTAATGCATCTTTAAATCGTAAAGAAAATGATGGTTCACTTACAAATTTCTATGCGTCATTCATAACTAAGGAAGGCGAAGAGAAGATATCGAATTTCAGTAAAGAAACAACTCTTTCTGATGATGAGATTGCTGCTCTGGAACATCCAATCTGGATGCCGCACCATCTGGAGATGAGTCTGGGATATAAACCCGGTGATACATTTACTGTTGTAAAAGGCAGCAAGGAATATGAGTTTCAGATAGCAGGCTTTTATGAAGCGGCACTTCTTTCAAATGATTTTAGGAGCTACAAATGTATAGTAACGGATTCAGATTATGATATCCTTGCGAAAGAATTAGGAAGAGTTATATGTTTCTCCTTTGATATTAAAGAGGGGATTCTAAATAGCTATAATGATTCAGTTAAATTTTGTGATGAGATTGGTAAAAAAATAAATGAAAGGGCCGGAAGACCGGTTGAAGCTACTTTTCTTAATGCATATGATGATAAGAATCTTGAAGCAGATAATACAGCCAGCGTTATAGTTATTATGATGGATCTTATCGCTATGGTTGCAGCAGTTGTAATACTTTCAGCTGTTATTGTAATAAGACATAAGATAACGAATGATATAGACGATCAGATGCAGTCTATCGGAGTCCTGGAGGCACTTGGATATAGATCGAGAGAGATATCCCTTGCCTATGTTTATGAATATCTGACTCTGGGCATAATAGGTGCAGTAGCAGGTGTGATAATAACTGCCTTAACTGATCCGCTTATGACAAAGCTTCTGCAGTCATTTCTGGGACATAAAGGAAATGTGGGACTTGGCATATCCGGTCTGGTTTTACCGATGATAGTTATAATTCTTATAGTGCTTTTCACTGCACTGCTAAAAGCAAGAGTTATAAAGAAATATCCTCCGGTAGTTGCATTTAGAAAAGGAATCAAAACTCATCATTTCGGAAAGAACAGGCTTTCACTGGATAAGACAAGAACTGACATAAACTTAAGACTTGGTTTTAGAAATATAATCAAAAATAAAAGACAAAATATCGGAATATTTATCTGTATACTTTTATCGAGCCTGTCTATAGGTTTTTGTGCGATGGTTGCTGATATATTCCGTGATGGAGGAAGCGGATTCAAGACTTGCAGCGGATATGAAAGTGGTGATTATTATCTGTCCTTTGAAGCGGGAGTGACCAGTGATGAGATAGAAAAAGAACTCTATTCATATGACGAAGTAAGAAAGGTTACAGATATGCATATTCAGGCACTTACTATAGTTGGTGATGCAGAAACATTTGTTCAGGCAGTTTCATATAAAGATTTTAAAGAGACTGAGAATGTATTTGTAACAAAAGGAAGGCTTCCGGAACATGATAATGAGGCTGTACTTAAAAGAACCATAGCTGAGAATCTGGGCTATGAGGTAGGTGACAGTATCATTCTTCGAGGAAAAGGAATAGAGAAAAGCTATATAATCACAGGCTACACCAATACCTTAAATGATACGGTTTTACTTACACTGGATGGTCTTAACAGAATATATCCGATAAGTGAACATGGTATGACAAATGTTTACTTGAAGGAAGGCGCGGATGCAGAAGCGTTCAGAAAGAAGATAGAAGAAAGATATGGAACAAGCACGAAGGATCTTCTGAAAGAGGAATCACAGGACGGAACCCTGGAGGAACGTATCAGAGCTAAGGCAGAGCAGCAGATGGCTGTTCTTGCAGAAGAATACGGAGTGACAAGTTCAAATTATGCTATAAAGATCGGTGACCAAATGATAACCGGTGGAACATCAAACTTAAGACTTTCAGAGATAACTACACTGGATAGTCTTATTGAGTCCTCCATAGGTTCGATATCAAGGCTCAGTACAATATTCTCGTTTGTTGTTGCAATAGTTGTTGCACTTATCATCTCTGTAATACTTAACTTCCTGATTGATTCTACTATCAGAAAGCAGAGAAAGGAATTCGGTATTGAGAAATCCATGGGATATACATCCAAAGATATCAAGAAGCAGATAGTGAGCAGGATCATGCCGATAGCAGTTCCGGCTATTATAGCAGCATTGCTGGTAACAATTCCGCTTACGGAGAAATTCGAAGTAATCGCATTCGGTGGTGGGGCTCAGCCAAGATACTGGCTGCTGATTCCTGCTGCTATAGCAATCATGGTATATGTATATGCTTCAGCATATCTGTCAGCGGGAAAGGTTAAGAAGGTATCGGTTACGGAACTGATGACGGAGTAATTACTTTTAGATATAAAATACGCATATTCTCAAATAATGCTTACTCATAATATAGAGGTAAAATAAGATGATAAAAATAAAAAACAGTATATTAATTACAGGCATCAGCGCCATCTCCTTACTAGGTCTTTTTTGTATAACAGGTATTAAGGCGAACGATAATAGATATAAGGCTCTTGCGGCGGAGAGCTCGACTGAGGTGGCTGAGCCAACGGTGAATGGCTGGGAAAGACCAAGATTTGCTGAAGAGCAAATCTTGCGGAGCGAAGCGACCATCGAGCCACGGTGCCGTACAGGCACAGAGGTGCCTGTACGGGCAGGTGGCGTTAAGATAGACGGTCAGGATGTGGATAATACTATCTACTGTGTGGGTTCGGTCAGCAAGGTATATGTTACAGCCGCTGTGATGCAGCTGGTAGATCAGGGTAAAGTGGATCTGGATGCACCGGTTACGGATTATATTGATGACTTTAAGATGGCGGATGAGAGATATAAAGATATCACAGTCCGTATGCTCATGAATCATTCATCAGGGCTTATGGGAACAGTTCTTAAGGATGATACTCTGATAAATGACAATGAATCGGACCACAATAGTATTGTTCTTTCAAATCTTGCTACGCAGCACCTTAAGGCTGATCCGGGTGCATATTCAAGCTACTGTAACGATGGCTTTAATCTCCTGGAAATCATCGTAGAACGAGTAAGCGGAATGGACTACACAACATATGTTGAGAAGAATATCGCCGATAAGATCGGGGCGGTGTCCATAGGTACATCAGACAGTATGTTTGAAAATGAAAATCTTGTGGATATATATTCAAATGAAAAATGTTACGGAAATGAATATTGCCTGGATTTTGGTGCGGGCGGTATTGTTTCAAATGCTAAGGATACCTGTGAATTTGGCAGTACATTTTTTAAGGGAGATAACAGACTGCTATCAGAAGAAAGCAAGGATGAAATGAATTCTCTGTCATCTGCTTCTCCATACAGCTTCTATGGACTTGGCTGGGACGATGTAAGTATAAGGCAGTATGAGGATGCAGGAGTGAAAATTCTTAACAAGGGCGGAGATACCATGAACCAGCATGCGAATCTTATGGTCGCACCGGATGAAGAAATAAGCATCTGTGTAACAACAAGTGGCGGGTCAAGTGGCTATAATAAGGCTGCTTGTGAGGCACTTATGAATATTGCGCTTGAAGAGGAAGGAATAGAGATAGAAGAGATAAAAGCCCCGGAGGTAGAGTTTAAGTCTGAGGTCCCCGAAGAGTTCAAAAGGTATGAAGGATATTATGCATCGCCTTATAGTGGAGTAATAGAAGTTACATTTCCTGATATGAAATACATGCTGCTTAAGACCGGAACAGATACAACCTCTGAATCATATTTTAAATATACGGATAACGGTTTTGTAAGAGTGAAGGGAGATATAGAATCAGATAATGTAAAGGTGGATCCGGAATATACTTGCTACAGAGTTGAAGAAATAAATGGAGGAATCTATATTGTTGCAGATATGATTTCAAATAATAGTGACTTGGTGAACAATGAGACTACCTCAATCGTAGCTGAAATGATGGCTCCTAATCCTGTTTCCGAAAATGTAATAAATGCATGGAAGGAAAGGGAAAACCAAAAGTATGCTATTACATCAGACAAATATTCATCAGCTGTTTATGATACAGCGTTTGCAGAAGCCTTTGTCCTGGACGATTCGGGTTATATCATGGTTTCCATGGCGACGGGAGAAAGAATTCTTAGAATAGTTGATGAAAATACCGCTTACTTCTACACTACAATTCCGGGAGATGCCAGCAGAGATATGTTTGATTTATCTGTAAATGATGATGGAACTCTTGTTTGCTCAAATGGTTATTCTATGATACCGGTAGAAACCTGCGATAAGCTGACAAAGGCACTTGTCACAGTTGATTTAAAGACAGACAATGCTGGCTGGTACGGAATTGATGACAGCCTTGCGAACACATCTATATCTGTTGACAGACCGGAGAACAGTGCAATATTTGTATATGACAAATACGGCGATGTGGTATATAGTAGTCATATGAAAGATTATGGTGATTCTATCCCGCTTCCTAAGGGTGGATACATAGTATTCCTTGGTGAAGATGGAGGAACTGCCAATATCACATACGGAGAGTAAAATGGACTACAAGGTATTAATGATCGATGATGATGAAGTTATAGCACAGTCTACTGCGGAATACTTCAACATGTTCGACGTTAAAACTGCATATGTAACGAGCTATGAGGGAGCGGTAGATTTTCTGGAGAAGAATACCGTCTCCCTTCTTCTCCTGGATATAAACCTCGGCGATAAGTCGGGGTTTGAACTGTGTAAGCAGGTAAGGGAGAATTATGATATGCCTATCCTTTTCATCAGTGCAAGGACCAGCGATGATGATGTGCTGATAGCCCTTAATATAGGCGGAGATGACTATATCAAGAAGCCTTATACACTCAGCATTCTTATGGCGAAGGTTAAGACTATTCTTGCCAGATATGAGAAGGCCAGAGAGGCAGCTGTGATGGCTGCAGACAGTATGAACGGAAATCAGGCAGATGGAGGAATGATCAAACTTGCTGATGACATTTCTCTTGATACTAATATACACAAGATATGTAAGGGCAAGGAACAGATAAGCCTCAAGGCTATGGAGTATAAGATGCTTCTGTATCTTCTTGAAAACAGGGGCAGAGTTGTGACCAAGGACGAGCTTCTTAAAAATGTATGGGATGATGAGTATATCGGTGAGGGTACGCTGGCAGTACACATCAGGCATCTCAGAGAAAAGATTGAGCAGGATTCAAAGAATCCGGAGGTTATAAAGACTATCTGGGGCGTTGGCTATGTTATTGAGAATTGAGCATGAAGAATTATACTAAGGCTGTAATAGCATTTTTTATTATCTATATATTTGGAATAGTTGTTTTTGTAGTAATATCGGGCAGAACGAAACTTGCGTCAGTTGATACTGTGGTTCTGAATGATATAGTAAAAACAATTGAGGATGAAAAAGGTTCACTTCAAAGTATCGACAGCAAGAACTTTGGAGTGGATTTTATTGTGCTTGATATGAACAATCATATGCTTTACAGAAGTTCGGATTCGGTTGAATTGATCACTGTTCAGGATGCGATTAAGAGAAGATATCCGTATCAGTACATTATTAAACAGGGGACTGTATCCGGAGTTGTTATAATCCCGGGTGACACTGAAAAAGAATACCATGCACTTATCGGAAAAATCATGGCAGCCCTTGTTATAGGCGGAATTATTATACTTATAGGTGCTATTGGATACGGATTTTATGTAAACTCGAATATAGTAAAACCTTTTAGGCGTATGGAAGTTTTTGCAGGTAAGGTTGCAGAAGGCAGGCTGGACGAGCCTCTTATGATGGAAAAGGACAACATGTTCGGAGTATTTACCGAAAGCTTTGACATTATGAGAGAAGAGCTGGATGCATCAAAGAAGCGGGAACTTGCGCTTCAACGAAAGGAAAAGGAGCTTGTAGCGTCTCTCAGTCATGACCTGAAAACTCCGATAACAGGGATAAAGCTTTCTACAGAACTTCTGAAGGCAAAGTTTGATATGGAGCATGATGGGGGAACTCACGATAATAAGAGTTCATCGGAGGATTCTTCAAATACTGAATGGGTAATAGAAAAGCTTGATAATATATATAAAAAGGCTGACCAGATTGATGTTTTAGTGAGTGATCTTTTTACTTCAACCCTGGAGGATCTGGGAGAATTCAAAGTGAACTGTCAGGATGAGGATTCAACTGTTCTGAGTGAGATACTGAAGAAGAATGATGACAAAAAACTCGTAGCTGAAGATGAGATTCCGAAACTGGTTATTAATATTGACCAGAAACGAATGAATCAGGTCATTGGTAATATTATAGTTAATTCATACAAATATGCAGGGACTGAGATTAAAGTCAGTTATGAGCCGGTAGACAAATATCTGGAAATGAAGATAAAGGATTTCGGGCCGGGAGTTCCAGAAGAAGAACTGGAACTTATTACGAATAAGTTTTATCGCGGGAAAAATCATGAGGTTTCAAGTAAAGAGGGAAGCGGCCTGGGACTCTATATTGCCAGATCATTGATGGAAAAGATGAATGGCGAGCTTATATGTGAAAATGGCAGTGAAGGGCTGATAGTGAAACTGTTGATACCGCTTAGTTAGATATTTAAAATGGGGAGCACCGTGAAGGTACTCCCCATTATTTTTTCTGTTCATCAGATTCTATTTATTTGATTTCTTGCGCGCTTTAAGCTTGTCATTTAATGCGGCCAGTCCGCATGAACCTGCAATTGCAGCTATAAAGCTGATGATCGATTTGATAACTGTTTCTGCAGTGAGCGGATCTACATACCAGTCCGGACCGGGCTTGTTGTATGTATGCATTATATCTGCTGCGATTCCGCCGATGAGACAGTGGAAGAGCAGAATGACAAGAGTATGTCTTCCGACCCATGCAAAGGCTTCTTCACTGTATTTCCAAAGTGCGATGATTCTGGAAAGTGTAAAGAGTGCATAACCTCCAACTATTATCTGTATAACAAAGGCGATTCCGGATAAAAATCCCTTGTCTCCAACTATACTCAGATACATGAGGTCAGAACCGAAATTCATAAAAATGAAATAATGAGCGATTGCCGCTGCAATCATTATTACAGAAGATATTCCTAGGTTGATCTTTTCGAGCTTCTCAAAAACAGTGAATCTATTGAGTATTACGCCAAGCATCATGATTCCTGCATAGAATGGAGTCATCTGGAGACACCATGAAAATGCAGGTATAAGAACATACATCACAATTCCGATGGCAAGCAGTACTATCGTTGTTATGATCAATCTTGCATTATTCTTCTTTGCAAACTCCATGCATAGGAGAAACAGCAGAGTTGAAAAAAGAAGTGTCCAGATAAACCACACTGGTGATATGTTATTAAACAACTGACCGCCGCTGAATTCCGGTAATATGATAGCCATCAATTCAGGTCTCAGATAGGTCATCAGAATATCACCAAGCCAGTCGTGGGCTGTATAGTGGTGGACGAGCATATAATAAGGGCCGAAGAGTAAAAGAAGGACTCCGGATACTCCAAGTACCGGAAAGAGTATCTTCTTGATTCGTTTCCAGATACCGGATATGAGAGAACCGGTTATGTCACGGTAGAAGTATCCTGCAAGACAGAAGAACATCGGTATGGCAAGATAACCTATTTCCCGGACTATATTATCGAACATACTTCCCTTAACCCGGTATATCAGATGATACACTGCAACATCAAGAATAAGCAGTCCCTTCATGATATCAATCAGGTTGTTTCTTTTTTTCTTGTTTTCCATTTTGATTAATAATCCTTGATCTATATGATATGTAGGTATCATATTTTGACATAATTAACCAATATAGTCAAATACCATTATGGTAACGTCATCAAACTGCTCTGCACCGGCTACAAATGATGACATATTGTTCGTTACATTTTCAATGGTTTTCTGAGGATTCACATCAGGCTCCTGGTTAAGAGCTTCCAGCATTCGGGTTGTTCCGTAGAATTCACCGTCGCCGCGTCTTGCTTCAGGAAGGCCGTCAGTATAAACAAATATACGGTCACCCGGAGCCAGTTCAAATTCGTGTTCTTCAAAAGGAACGTCAGGAATCATTGCAAGAGCCATGGAGTGACGATACTTTATAAGCTCGTATGAGCCGTCTTTATGACGTAATACCGGATGTTCATGACCGGCATTAGCTGCAATACCTTTGCCTGTTCTGAGATCAACGACTGCAAGCCATACGGTAACAAACATTCCTTCGGCATTTCCTTCGGAAAGCTGTGAATTGACATCCCTCAGTACTTCTGACAGAGAACCTCCCAGAAGCATTCTGTTCTTGATGAGTGCCTTGGCGATGACCATGAAGAGGGATGCCGGAACACCCTTTCCTGAAACGTCTGCCATAACAAGAACTATGTGATCCTCGTCAGGCATAAAGAAGTCATAGAAGTCACCTCCGACTTCTTTTGCAGGATCCGTAGTTGCATAGATGGCAAAGTGCTTATTGTCAGGGAAGGTACTTGGAAGCATGTCTGTCTGTATTTTCTGAGCCAGATCAAGCTCTACGCTGATACGTTCGTTTTCAGCAGTAACTTCCTTTATCTCCTTCAAGTGAGTTTCAATCTCACATATCATCTCAAAGATTCCATCGGAAAGAGAACCAATCTCATTCTGAACAGTTATAGTTTCAAGCTGTTTTTTAACTTTCTCGCCATCTTTATTTGCAGCATATTCATTTACATTATTTTCAAGCTTCTTAAGCGGACGTACAGCGTATGTCTGGAGAAGCAATCTACAGAATATGACGAGTAAAACCATAAGAATGGTGAAGAGTATCAGGTACTGGCGAGTAATGGTTGCTACAGAGGATTCAATCTCAGAAATATCGAATGTCATCCCGGTGACGATGTTCATATCACCTATCTGGAACATATATCTGTAAGTGTCCAGAAAATTTTTATTATAAACCTGACACTGGGGTATACCCTCATGATCTAAGTTTTTAAAGAATGCAGCCTGCTCCGGATTATTCTCTGCAACTGTGCCGAATATATATGCATTTCCGACTTCGGTGCCTCTTGTCTGAGTTCCGTCTGAGGCACTGATTATGAATGTGCCTTTATCATAACTGTCCTCAGCGGCAAATATGTATAAGAAAGAAATATCATATGAAGCTTTTATGGAATTGAAACGTATCAGCAGATTGTTGAATACTATTTCAGAATAGATCTTTTTATCGTCCTCTGTCAGCGCCTCAAATTCTTCCTTGGTCACTGTCTTGAGATCAAGCTCAGGGTTTCGTTTCAGGAAGGCTGCAGTTTTTGCCTTGGTTTCGACACTTTTGTCGTACTCAAGATCAAGGCCGTCATCCTGGTGCTCTAGCAGATATTCAAGAACAAGGTCATATGAAGCGTATTCTTTTACGGAATTGTCAACATCAAGAGCTATTCCCTCGGACATGGTTTCTTTCTGTCGGAGTATAGTCCTGGATACAAATGTTTTTATTCCAAAATAAGACAGGACATCAACTAAAATAATGCCTGCCAGAAAGAGTGTGAATATCTGGTAAGCAAGAGTTCTACGCCCTTTTCCCTTCTTTTTCATAGACTTCATAGACAACCTCCGATTTATATCTATTATAAGTACATACAGAATTATTATAACATGAGAAACCTATGCTTTCAACCGACTTAGCTGTTATTTAGATTGAAAAGAATCGCTATATATGGTATAATTACAAACTGTTTGGCACAAGACATGCTAATTGGAAACTTGGTTTTCTGATTTTAAGAATCATAAAAGGATAGCAAACAATATGGAAAAGATAAAATCAGTTGATTATGAAGAGGAGATGGGGCAGGATTACGTCGATTACGCCATGTCCGTTATCACAGAAAGAGCACTTCCTGATGTAAAGGATGGACTTAAGCCTGTTCAGAGGAGAATTCTGTATTCGCTTTCAGAGCTGACAAAGCCAGAGGCTCCTCACAGAAAATGTGCGCGTATCGTAGGTGATACGATGGGTAAATACCATCCTCACGGTGACAGCTCTATATATGAGGGCCTTGTAAATCTTGCGCAGAACTGGAAACTGCCTATACCTCTTGTAGATCCACACGGTAACTTTGGTGATCTGTCAGGTTCAGGCGCAGCTGCCATGCGTTATACAGAGGCTCGTATAAGCAAGTATGCGGAAGAGGGGCTTAAGGATCTTAAGTATTGTGATTTTGTTCCGAACTTCGATGGAACGGAGAAGGAACCGGTGCACATTCCATTTCTTATTCCTAATATGCTCACAAGTGGTGCTACGGGAATCGCTGTCGGAATGGCTACGAATATCCCTACACACAACCTTGGAGAGATAGCTGATGCTGAGATAGCTTATCTTGAGAATCCGGACATAACTCTTGATGAACTTCTGGAGATTGTTAAAGGACCTGATTTTGCAACGGGCGGAATCATAAATGTTGACAGAGAAACTCTGAGAAATATATATGAGACCGGACTCGGCAGACTCCGCGTGCGTGGAAAGGTTGAGATAAGAGACGCCGGACGAGGAAGAAAGTCTATATGTGTGACAGAGATTCCGTTTACTATGATCGGTTCTACTGAGAAGTTCCTTAACACGGTTGCGGATCTCGTTCGTAAAGGCAGTCTTCCGGCGGTTGTGGATATTGCTGACCGAGGTGGAAAAGATGGCGAGTGTCTGTGTATCGATGTTAAGAAGGGTACCACAGATGAAGAGATTCAGAAGATTATCAATGTCCTCTATAAAAAGGCAGGACTTGAGGATACATACGGCGTAAATATTAACTGTATCTATAACAAACACCCTGAAGTTATGGGGCTGAAACGTGTTCTTGAAACTTATACTGAGTATAAATGGACCGTTTACCGCGATAAGTATACTGCACTGAAGAAAGAACAGGAAGAAGTCAAGGAAGTTAAGGAAGGACTTCTTGAGGCCGTTGACGTTATCGATCTTATCATAGAGATTCTTCGTGGTTCAAAGAATCCTAAGGATGCAAGAGAGTGCCTCATGTTCGGTAAGACCGAGAATATCAAGTTCAGATACAAAGGTTCGGAAGCAGATGCTAAGGAACTGCATTTCACAGAAAGACAGACTGATGCAATCCTTGCAATGAGACTGCAGAAGCTCATTGGACTTGAAATCGACGCACTTAAGAAGGAACTTGCTGAAGCTGAGAAGCTTCTTGCAAAATATACAAAGCTCCTCAAATCCGATAAGGCTATGATGAAGCAGATGATTGAGGATATTGAGGATCTTAAGAAGAGATACGCTATCCCGAGAAGAACAGTAATAGAGAATCTCGGTGAAGTGGTTCTTGAGAAGGAAGTTGTACAGGCTACTGAGGAGACAGTGCTTCTTGACAGGTTCTTCTATGTGAAGTCTGCACCTAGGGCAATGTTTGAGAAGAATCAGGATGTGCCTTATCGCTTTGCAGTTAATTGCATGAGTGATGACAGGCTTGCTGTATTTGACAGTGACGGTATGATTCATATCATCAGGGTATCTGAAATTCTTAAGAAGCAGACGAAGAAGGATAAGAAGTTCAGGATTACTGACAAGGGTATCCAGATATTTGAGTTCTGCGGAATGGCAAATACTGCTGATGTTGTTGCGGTTATCGCAATGTCAGAGCTTGATTTCTCAAGAAACTTTGTATTTGTAACCAAAGACGGTAAGGCAAAGAGAGTAAATTCAATGCTCTTTGATACGAGCCGAAAGACCAGCCAGGCCATTAAGGCAGCGGTTGTTTATGTTGGATTTGAAGAAGAATATGTTGTTGCAGAGACAGAAGGCGGCTACTCTATCAAGGTAAGATCGGATGAACTTCCTGTTCAGGGCAAGGGAGCCGGAGGAGTTACACTTATATCACTCAGAAAGGGTGACAGTGTAGCAAGTGCTATAAGCGGCAACAATAACGATACATTTGGCGAACTCAGCCTGTCAGATATGAAGGCTGTAAAACGTGGCGGCAAGGGAAATAAGAAATCAAAGTAAAAGGTTGAACAGGATATGGCGAAGAAAGAAGAAAGAATGGATTATACCGGCGAGGACATTAAGGTTCTGAAAGGACTTGAGCCTGTAAGACTCAGACCGGGTATGTATATTGGCAGTACAGGCAGAACGGGCCTTAATCATCTGGTTCAGGAAATCATAGACAATGCTGTAGATGAGCATCTTGCCGGTTTCTGTAAGAACATAAATGTAACGCTCAACGAGGACGGCTCCGCAACCATAACAGATGATGGTCGAGGAATACCTGTTGATATGCATCCTACAGAGAAGAAGCCTTCGGAGAGGGTTGTTTTTACGGTGCTTCATTCAGGTGGTAAGTTCAATGATTCGGTATATAAGATAAGCGGTGGTCTCCATGGTGTTGGTTCTGCTGTTGTAAACGCACTCTCAAAGAAACTTATAGTTGATGTTTACCGTGACGGAATGATATATCATGACTCATATGCATATGGTAAGCCAACAACCAAGCTTGTAGACGGACTTCTTCCTTCCGAACCTCAGCAGAGAGGAAAGAAGACCGGAACTTCAGTTACACTTTATCCGGATGAGGGGATATTTGAGACAGTCAAGTTCAAATCATCTGCGATAAGACAGAGATTGAAGGAAACATCTTATCTTAATCCTGAGCTTACAATAATCTATGAGAATAAAAGAGATGGTTATGAGCCGGAAGTGTTCAGCCAGCCTGGTGGACTTACAGCCTTTGTTGAGGATATATCCAAGGATCTGACAAAGACTTCTCCTGTTGTATCCATAAGTGGTGAAAAGAACGGTATTAAAGCAGACATAGTTTTCGTTGCAACAGAAGATGGCGACGAAAATGTTATAGGATTTACAAACAATATTACAAATCCTGAAGGCGGTACTCATGTATCCGGATTTAAGTCAGGTTTTGCAAAGATTATAAATAACTATGCCAGAAATGAACTGGGAGTTCTTAAAGAGAAGGATTCCAATCTTTCGGGCGCAGATATAAGACAGGGTATTCAGGCCATAGTTTCAGTAAAGCACCCTGATCCTCAGTTTGAAGGACAGACTAAGACCAGGCTTTCAAATACTGATGTCACAAATGCCATGGATGCTATAATGCGTGAGCAGCTTACTGTTTATTTCGACAGAAACTATGATGTTCTTAAGGATATAGTGGACAGGGCTGTAGAGACTGCAAAGGAGAAGGCAAAGAGCAAGGCAAAAGTAAATCTCAGTAAATTCTCTTTTGAAGGAAATGGAAAGCTCGTACGCCAGGAGAGCAATGAAGCTGATAAATGTGAGATATTTATAGTCGAGGGTGATTCTGCCGGCGGTTCAGCAAAATCTGCACGTAACAGAAAGTACCAGGCTATACTTCCTCTTAGAGGAAAGATTCTCAACGTTGAAAAAGTTCCTGTTTCCAAGGTGCTTGAAAATGCTGAGATTAAAGCGCTCATCAATGCATTTGGCTGCGGTTTCTCTCAGGGCTTTGGAAATGATTTCGATATAACCAAGCTGAACTACAATAAGATAATAATCATGACGGATGCGGATGTAGATGGCGCGCATATTGCGACGCTTCTTCTAACATTTTTCTACAGATTCTATCCGGAGCTTATTAACGAAGGCCATATATATATTGCAATCCCTCCACTTTACAGAGTCGGTGAAGGAAAGAAGGCACAGTATCTCTATTCAGATGATGAACTGGAAAAGTACAGAGCGTCTCACAAGACTAAGTTTACTATCCAGAGATACAAAGGACTTGGTGAAATGGACGCTGATCAGCTGTTTGAGACAACGATGGATCCTGAACACAGAGTCCTGAAACAGGTAGCTATCGCAAGTATGGCAGAAGCCAGCTCCATCACAAAGACATTGATGGGTACTGAGGTTGCACCTAGACGTGCATATATTGAGGAAAACAGTAAGGATGCAAGGATTGATTCTTAGAGATTTGTTAATCCCTGGATATAAAGAGTATAATGAAGCGGATGTAACACCAATCAGGCGCGGGGAAGTGCTGCGGTATTCGGGAATTCCGGCTGAAGTTCTGCGTAGACAGGGACTCGGACGTTTTGACGAGTCATATCTGGGTGAGGAATCAGATGAACTGACGAAGCTTCTGGATGATATAATAAAACTGGCCGGAAACAGCTTCACTTATCGCGTGGCTTACTCAGTAGTTCCTATAAGCTGGAATGCAGGAAAAGTTTTACTTCCATTTGAACAGGAATCGGAAGATCTGGCAAAGAATCTTGAAGGATGTTCAAAAGCAGTTATATTTGCGGCAACAGTCGGCGCAGGAATTGATATGCTCATCAGAAGGTATGAACGTACTGACAGTATAAGAGGACTTCTTCTTCAGGGACTTGGGGCTGAGAGGGCAGAAGCACTATGCGATACATTTAACAGAGAGATATCCATCACGGCAGAAGAAGAGGGACTTACAGCGAAACCCAGATATTCACCGGGCTTCGGAGACCTTCCTATAACGGTTCAGCCTGATGTTCTTAAACTTGTAAATGCTGAAAAGAGACTTGGAATTACGCTCAATGCATCATATCTCATGTCACCTTCAAAATCGGTGACAGCAATAATCGGACTTAATGAATAGTTGACATAATACGGAGGATAAGTAACATGAATATTCTCGAATATATGAAAGATAATCTGGTATTTCTTGATGGAGGTATGGGAACACTGCTTCAGGCGGCAGGCCTTATGCCCGGAGAATTGCCGGAAAGATGGAATATAAGCCATGCGGATGAAATCGTAAAAATCCACAGGGCTTATTTTGATGCAGGAACAAATGTAGTGCTTTCAAATACATTCGGTGCGAATATTCTTAAGTTTGATGAGGCAGAATTAAAAGAAATTGTCGAAGCGGCTATCGGAAATGCAAGGAAAGCAGCTGAGCTTTCAGAGAAAAAATCAGAGAAGTATGTGGCGCTTGATATAGGACCGATTGGACGACTCCTAAAGCCATACGGTGATTTTGAATTTGAGGAAGCTGTTAAAGTATTCTCAAAGACAGTTCAGTTAGGAGCTGCTGCAGGAGCAGATCTCATATTTATAGAAACCATGAATGACAGTTACGAAACAAAGGCTGCGCTTCTTGCTGCAAAAGAAAACAGTAATCTTCCTGTATTCGTGTCAAATGCGTACGGTAGTGATAGTAAGCTCATGACAGGCGCGAGTCCTGCTGCTATGGTTGCTATGCTTGAAGGTATGGGAGCAGATGCTGTGGGCGCAAACTGTTCGCTCGGACCGGATCAGCTGGTAGGAGTGATGGAAGAATACCTTGAATATGCATCGGTGCCTGTCCTGATCAAGCCGAATGCCGGGCTTCCTAAGGTAGAAGACGGAAAGACGGTTTATGACGTTTTCCCACCGGAGTTTGCTGAATCTATCAAGAAACTTGTAGAAAAAGGTGTGCGTATAGTTGGCGGATGCTGTGGAACGACACCTGATTATATAAAAGCTGTAGCTGATGCACTCACTGATACAGAACCGGTCCCTGTGACTGAAAAGGGAAGAAGTCTCATATCTTCATATACTCATGCAGTAGAGTTCGGTAAAGAGCCGATACTTATAGGTGAGCGAATCAATCCTACAGGAAAGAAACGTTTTAAGCAGGCTCTTCGTGAAAATGACATAGATTATATACTGGGAGAAGGACTTAAGCAGGTAGATGCAGGAGTTCATGCACTTGATGTAAATGTCGGCCTTCCTGAGATAGATGAAGTGGCAATGATAAAGAACGTTGTTACAGAACTTCAGGCAGTAACAGATCTTCCGCTTCAGGTTGATACATCAGATCCGATTGCGATGGAAGCTGCGCTCAGAATATATAACGGCAAGGCTATGGTCAATTCCGTAAATGGAAAGCTCGAAGTTATGGAAGCGGTATTCCCTCTTGTTGCAAAGTATGGAGGATTTGTTGTAGCGCTTACTCTCGATGAGGATGGAATACCTGAAACTGCAGACGGTCGTGTGGCTATAGCAAAGAAGATTCTTGCCAAGGCAGAAGAATATGGAATAAAGAAGAAGGATATCATATTTGATCCGCTCGCTATGACAATAAGTGCAGATACAAAGGCTGCGCTTGCGACCATGCAGGCTGTTCATGATATAAGGCATGATCTGGGAGTGAATACTTCGCTCGGCGTGTCCAATGTCTCATTTGGTCTTCCTGCAAGAAATGTAATCACATCCACATTCTTTGCGGTTACTCTGACATGGGGACTGTCAGCGGCTATAATGAACCCGTTTTCACGTGAAATGATGCAGGTGTATCATTCATTTAAAGCTCTTCATGACATGGATCCGAATTGTTCGGAATACATAGAATATGAATCTAGCCTTCCTACGCTGGTTCCGGCAGGAAGCGAAGCGGCCTCAGGGTCAAATGGAACAGCCGGTGAGGCAGGTAAAGCGCCTGGCGCTGATGCTGTTAACAGTGGTGCTGCCGGACCCTCAGTAAGCCCACTTCAGAATGCAATCATACGAGGCCTTCGTGAGAAAGCGGGCAGCATAACTGACGAACTCCTCAAAGATATGCCACCTTTGGAAATAGTTCAGACTGAGATTATCCCTGCGCTGAATATTGTCGGTGAAGATTTTGAGGCGAAAAAAGTATATCTTCCGCAGCTTCTTATGGCTGCAGAAGCTTCTAAAGAGGCTTTTGAAAAGATCAAGGCAGCATCTGTACTGAGTAATGAGTCAGATGCAATGGATAGTAGTAAAGCTGCTGATTCTGCGGAATCAGAAAAATCAAACAGTGATTTTAAAATAGTAATAGCAACTGTTCACGGTGATATTCATGATATAGGAAAGAATATTGTCAGGCTTATCCTGGAGAATTACGGTTTTGATGTAACAGATCTTGGCAAAGATGTTCCCGAGCAGGAGATAGTAGACAAGGTAATAGAACTGCATGCAGATATGGTAGGTCTCAGTGCGCTTATGACGACGACTGTTCCTGCAATGGAAAACACGATAAAACTTCTCAGAGAGCAGGCTCCATGGGTAAAGGTTGCCGTAGGCGGAGCAGTTATGACTCAGAAATACTCTGATTCTATCGGTGCAGACAGGTTCTGCAGGGATGCAATGGAAACCGTCAGATATGCTGAAGAATTGAATAACAGTATAAAATAATATGAAAATATGAACAAAGTATGAACAAGCGGTATAATTACTGTAAAACTTCGTTGCTACTTTGCTGGCTTTGTGGTAACATAACCTTAGGTATTTGTTTTTATTCGTATATTAGTGGTAGGAGGTAGAGGCTATGTTACATAAACGCAGTAACAATAAAGGTTTCTCGCTTGTTGAGCTCATAATAATAATTGCTATTATGGCTATACTTGCTTCGTCTCTTACAATCGCTCTTGTCAGATATATAACAAGGGCAAGGAAAGCGGTTGATGTTCAGAATGCAGAGCTGATTTATAATGCTGCATATTATGCTATGTCCGGTGGCTCAGAAGGAGCTATGAAAGGCTGGTATGAGACGGATCAGCAGACGGGTGGAAAGACAAAGGTTACCGATGAAAAAGGTTATCAGTATTACATAGTTCCTGTAACATGGTGCAGAGGTATTGATTTCAATGGTTGGGAGAATGCTTCATTCAAGATAGCACATGATCAGAGTAATTTCGAAAAATACTGGGTAAATGAATTCCTTATGTCTCTCTATCAGGAAAGTGCCAAGGATGGTGTTTGGACGGGAAAAGGAAAGCAATATTCATTTAACGGTAAGACATTCAGTACTATTGAGTTTAGGTACAGAAAAGCTCAGAATGGTAAGGCTGCTCCTGAATGCTGGATAGTATACAGACGTCTGGACAATGATATGCCTGAGGTTTGGATCGGACATAAAAGTGGAAGCGTCCAGCCGGATTATCGTATATATCCTGATACTTGCGCAGAGTATAGAGACAATTAAACAACGAATTCCTTATGCTGAGTCGAGAGGTGATGAGCCTTTCGACTCAGTTTTTTTGTTATGAAACGGTTTTTCCTTTTTAAAAAAGTTGCACAATCAATCCAATAATTGTATAATTCCGAAGTTGTGAATAAATATGATATGTTCACATTATAGAAACTTAAAGGAGCAAATGTTTCATCATGGAAAAAGTAAAAGCTTTTATGAAAAAGAAGGATATCGAGATATCCCTTAAGCGATATGGTATCGATGCTCTCGGCGCCATGGCACAGGGACTTTTCGCATCACTTCTTATTGGTACTATTATTAATACGATAGGAACTCAGTTCCATATTGGATTTCTGACAAGTACAGTTGCTACTATAGCCGGTACTGATTACACAGTTGGCGGACTGGCAATGGCAATGAGCGGTGCTGCAATGGCATGTGCTATAGGTCATGCGCTTAAGAGTCCACCACTTGTACTTTTCTCGCTTATAACTGTAGGTTTCTCTGCAAATGCACTTGGTGGTGCGGGCGGACCTCTGGCAGTTCTTTTTATCGCCATAATAGCTGCAGAGTTCGGAAAGGCCATCTCAAAAGAAACTAAAGTTGATATACTTGTAACACCTATCGTAACGATCGGAATCGGAGTATTCCTTTCATGGCTTATAGCACCATTCCTTGGAAAGATTGCCATGAAGCTTGGTGATGTAATAATGTTTGCAACAGAACAGCAGCCACTTGTAATGGGAATACTTGTTTCAGTAATAGTTGGTATAGCACTTACATTACCTATTTCTTCAGCTGCTATATGTTCTGCCCTTGGTCTTACAGGACTTGCCGGTGGAGCTGCAGTTGCAGGATGTTCTGCACAGATGATCGGTTTCGCGGCTATTTCATTCAAAGAAAATGGATGGGGCGGTCTTGTTTCACAGGGACTCGGAACATCAATGCTCCAGATGCCAAACATAGTAAAGAATCCTAAGATATGGATAGCACCTACACTTGCATCCGCTATTACGGGACCTATCGCAACATGTCTTTTCAAGATGGAAATGAATGGTGCGGCGATATCATCCGGTATGGGTACCTGCGGACTTGTAGGTCAGATCGGAGTATACTCAGGATGGGTTAATGATGTTGCAGAAGGAACAAAGGCAGGAATAACAGCCTTTGACTGGATAGGGCTTATACTTATATCAGTTGTGCTCCCTGCAATACTCTCAATAATCTTCAATGAAATCCTTAAGAAGATCGGCTGGGTAAAGGAAGGCGATATGAAGCTCGATATGAAGAAGGATGACAAGAAGGAAGTTAAGGAAGAAGAAAAGAAGGAAGAGAATAAATAATCTCTGAATTGAACAGAATGAAGAAGGACGGCTCTGATCGGTTATAAAACCATTCAGAGCCGTCCTTTTGATTAATCATATAAAATGAAATACAAGTGCTACGACTATACCGAGTACTGATCCGGCTGCGACTTGGATAGGAGTATGTCCGACAAATTCCTTAAGCTGTTGTTCGGCCGGGATATCGGTTTTTCCAAGTCGTTGGAACATTTCCATCATATCATTTATGACCTTGGCCTGTTTTCCTGTTTCAAGACGTACGCCTGCAGCATCATGCATTACGATTATGGCCATAATGAAGGCTACAGCAAATACTGCTGAATCGAAACCACATTCAAGACCTGTGGAAAGCGCCACTGCTGAAACCGTAGCAGAGTGACCGCTTGGCATGCCACCGTCGCCGAAAAGACGTTCAAGTCTTAATTCTTTGTTGATAATAAGATAGATGATTGTCTTAAGTACCTGCGCGGCAGCCCATCCGAGGAGCCCTGCTATAAGTATTCGGTTAGTAAAGAAAAGCTTTATGTATTCCATACGACAATTCTAAATTATGATTAGTTGCTTGGATGTGGCATGTACTTGTAAAGCTCCATAGCTGTACCTGAGATAGGCATAGTCTGAAGAACGATACGTCCAGGACCTGTAAGTACTGTATTGAAGAGACCTTCACCACCGAAGAGTACATTCTTAACACCCTTAACTGTTTCAACATTAAGTTCAACAGTTGAATCCATCATTGCAAGGTATCCTGTATCTACGATCTTTCTCTCGCCTGGCTGAAGTGTATACTCAACAGCAGAACCATCGATCTCAAGAAATACGATACCCTGACCTGAATACTTCTGCATAAGGAAACCTTCACCACCGAAGAAACCGCCACCGATCTTCTTCTGAACGTGAACAGATACTTCAATATTGCCATAAGAAGCAAGGAAAGCGCTCTTCTGAGCAATAACAGGAACACTTGGATTTACTTCAACAGCCATGATTGAACCAGGGAAGCTTGAAGCAAATGCTATCTCACCTGGACGCTCAGCTGTATATGTGTTGAGCATGAGAGACTCACCTGTGAACATTCTTCCTAACATTTTACCAACACCGCCGCCTGATGTCTGCATCTTGATACCATCATCCATCCAGCTCATTGCACCAGATTCACACTGAACAGCATCACCTGCATCAAGAGCAAGCTTTACTACCGGCAGATTTCCGCCAACTACTTCATACTGCATAACTTTTTACCTCCTGTTTTTTGCAGCAGGGTAACGCCATATATGACGCTCCCTCTCCATATTTTACATACAATGGATATTTTATCACTTTTTCATCCATTTTTATAGTAAAAAATACTTATCATTGACAGTAATTGCAATTTGGAATAAAGTAAATCGGTGTGCATTCGATTCGAATGATTATCAGCATTAATTAATTGGTTTAGGTGATTACCTGATGAAAGACTTTAAAAGAGGACTAAAGGCGGGAATTCCCATTGGACTTGGATACCTGTCTGTGTCATTTACGTTTGGCATCATAGCAATTTCATATGGATTCACATGGTGGGAAGCAGTACTTATCTCCATGACGACAGTGACTTCTGCAGGACAGTTCGCCGGAATAGGTATCATGACTGCACCGGGATATTATCTGTCCATGCTGATATCCCAGCTGACTATAAATGTCAGATACTCCTTCATGTCTGTGTCACTTTCACAGAAGCTTGAGGATAAGTTCCGCGGGATCAAAAGGTGGCTTCTTGGTTTCTTTATGACAGATGAGATATTTGCAGTGGCAAGTAATGAGAAGGAGGTAACAGTTCCCTTCTTCGCAGGCCTTTCGGTTATCCCTTATTTTGGATGGGCACTTGGAACCTTCCTTGGAGCTATCCTCGGAAATGTACTTCCTGAAAATGTAATGAGCGCCTTAGGGCTCGCAATATATGGCATGTTTATAGCTATCGTAGTTCCTGATATGAAAGGCAAACTGAGTGTTTCTGTTGTTGTTATCATAGCGGCTGCTCTTGCAACGGCATTTATATATGTCCCATATATGAAGAATGTCTCTATTGGTATTGCCATAAGTATATCAGCCATCGTTGCAGCGGTAGTGGGAGCGCTTCTGTTCCCGGTTAATGAAGAAGACTCGGATCAGGAAAATGATAAAGTTATTGAGACTGAAGTTTTGTAAGGAAGTATAAATGGATAAAAAAATATTTTTTATATATTTACTCATAATGGCAGGCTCGACTTACCTGATCAGGGTTATTCCTTTTGTGCTTGTTAAGGAAAAAATCGAAAACAGATTCATCAAGTCATTCCTGCACTATATACCGTATGCTGTTCTTACAAGCATGACTATACCGGCAGCTCTTTTTGCTACAGGAAGCATTTGGTCAGCCCTTGTGGGAATTACTGTGGCAGTACTCCTTGCACTGAAAAAAAGGAGTCTTACAGAGGTTGCGCTGCTTGCCTGCCTGGCTGTATTTGCAGTGGATCTGGTTATTTCTTTAGTGTAAATCCGGGTATAATCTGTTTATCGATGGGTTACGTATTGTTTACATTTAATTTTATGGCATGTCATACTTTGTTCATATTTATATTTTATAGTTACATCATAAACACCTTATATAACTTTTCTTAAAAGTTTTCTCAATTAGATTAGATAATGAAAAACAACCCGTTCAGAACAGTGAATGGGTTGTTTTTCATTGTGCCAATAATTGATATACCTAATTCAGTGTGCTAGTATTATCACTGTAATTACACATATCAACGAATCAGCATTTTTATTTTTAAGATGTTTGTTTAGTGTTCTATGATGGATAGGTAGAAAGAATAGGAATCATATGATAAGAGAGAGAATAGTAGTCAGAGGAGATGTTCAGGGAGTCGGCTTCAGATATACATCAAAGTATACTGCAAGAAACTACGGTCTTACAGGCTGGGTCAGGAACGAATGGGACGGCTCTGTAACCATGGAAGTCCAGGGACAGCGTGAAGCTATAGATATGCTCCTGGAGTGTCTCAAAGATGACATCTATATCAGAATTGAAGATATAGAAAGAACGCCCATCCCCATTATCGAGGATGAGCGTAAATTCAAAGTTACATTTGTATAATCAGATTGATCAGCCGGGATGTTGTTATTCCGGCTCCTTCATTTGGATGCACCGCAGATACAGCAAGATCGGCTGCGAAAAGCACCAAAAGCACTATACATATAATCTTTTTCTTTTTTTCAGGTATCCTTTTATATATTTCGTCGAGCATAGGCGAGAATATATATGTAAATGCAACGCCTGCGAGTCCGAATACTAAAAGTCCTTCCAGACATACCCTTCCGTTAATATTCAGGAAGAATCCGGTATAATCCCACCATTTCTTATGAACAAAGTATTCAAGTGCCCATGAGGTAAAATACTCAAGAATTCCACAAGTTGTGAATGAGGTTAAGAAGAGAACCCAAGGTTTATCTCTGAAAGGCTTGAGCAGAAGTATTATAAGCAGTCCGCCTACGCCATATATAGGAAGCCAAGGGCCGTTCATGGTTCCTCTGTTAGCCAGTACACCCTGTGCTGCAAGAGTATATATAACTTCCCATACCCATCCAACAAGTGAATAAGTGAAGAAGAGAAGTACTATAGATGTGAAACAGTAATCACGTTTATAGTCATATTTAAGTGAAGAGAGAGAAAGCTTGGATGGAAGATCGATATGTTCCCTGTCTGATGGATAAGCTCGATCTGCAGGTTCGGAAATATCGAGCATAAAGTCATTTAAAACATCCTCAGCTCCTTCGATAGAAGCAGACTTTGCTGCTCTCAGTCTCATGTATAGTTCGGCTCTTACACACTCTGAATATGCATCTGAAAAGAATACTGATGACAGATTGTATGTAAAGAGTGATATTAATTCGAGTGGAAACAGTGTCAGGTCAAGAAGAAAAGCGTTCCATTTTTCTCCACGCATAAGTGCCTTGGAAAGCTTGAATGCCTGACGAAGCTCTACGCTCGGATTCTCTGCAAGAATGTAAGGAATCATAAGGTACTCATAATGCTTTATGACACCGCCGATTATTGTAAGGTTCCAAAGAAACTGAAGCAGGTATTTATTAAACATAACCCAGACTATATTCTTCATTCGGCCTTCTCGGTAGCCGAAGAGAAGAAGAGTCGGACGGGTTTCAGTATAGCGTCTTTCCTCCAGATAATATCGGTTCTTTCCTATTATGATGACATTGTGTATGTATAGGATCGCAAGAAAGCTCAGTATAGCAATAATGAACATTATGACGGAGGATGCAATCTTCCCTCCGAAAACCAGTTTGTTTATACCGCTTATGATACCGAAGATAAATGAATTGCTGCCGGCCGTTTCATTTACAAATACTGAAAAAACACCTTTGGTATATTTGGTTCCGGTAGTATCCGGCTTAAGTGATCTGTGAAGTATATTCTCAGTAAAGGAAATAAGGATATCGGTATTCGATGGATTGTCCACCTGCATTATTTTTGTGTCGTCCGTAGTATTGTTGGCTATTGTTGTAATCAAAGCACCCTGAGCGGACCTGTCGCTTGCAACGTCGGTAGCGTACTGGTAACCACCTTTGATAATGATTCCGAGCACGAAAATTACCATGATATTAATAAAGTAATGACGTTTAAGGCTCTTGAAAGCCTCTTTCAGAATACTGATTCTTTCCTTTGCATTCAGCATGGTTTGAACACTCCTTAGATATACTTTAAATCTGATCAGTGCGCATGGCACCGAGTTCATGATATCAAAGTTTATCCATCAAGTAAATGATAGATATTTTAACCGAAATATGATAGATTATGAGGTAGTGTATACACTTAAGAGGACTGATAAAAAAGTAGCAGGATTTAATGATTAAGAAGGATACGATATGGCTGGCAAGAGTGCAAAAAAAAGCAGTAACATTGGGGATAAGGATTTCCTGTATAAGGTTTTCCGAATGGTGTCTGTAGGTGTTGTTGATGAACCCGTGAATCAGGCATACGATATTATAAGTACGAGCGCACTCGTATTGAATCTCATAGCTACCATAATGAATACTTATTCAAGTATGTCCATGAAGATAGGTGGGCTGCTCACTATGGTTGAGCAGGGGACTCTGTTTTTCTTTGCCATAGATTATGTCTTAAGACTTATAACAGCCAGGTATCTGTATCCCGGCAATTCTGTTTCTAAAGCAACAGTCAAATATATCTTTTCATTCTGGGGAGTGATAGACCTTCTTTCATTCCTTCCGAATTATCTTCCTATATTCTTCCCTGCCGGAGCAGCAGCGTTCAGAATGTTCCGTGTTGCAAGAATACTCAGGCTTTTCCGAATTAACGAATACTTTGATTCTCTGAATGTTATAACTGAGGTTATTGTAAGCAAAAAACAACAGCTTCTTTCGTCGGTTTTCATTATTGTAACATTGATGGTAGCTTCCAGCCTCTGCATGTACAGTCTTGAGAATCCTGTGCAGCCGGAGGTTTTCAGCAATGCATTTTCAGGAATATGGTGGTCAGCCTCGACGCTTCTTACCGTTGGATATGGTGATATTTATCCGATCACTACGATGGGTAAAATCCTTGGAATCATCATAGCATTCCTCGGTGTCGGAGTTGTTGCTATCCCTACAGGTATTATTTCCGCCGGTTTCGTGGAACAGTATACAAGGCTCAAAAGCATAGGAGACTATGCTATAGCAGGGGCTGATTCGGTAAGGCTTCCGGCCGATATGCAGCAGACTGTGCTGAAACGTGGGGATCCATGGGTTGATAAAGCTATAAAGGATATAGATATGTCCTCAGATACTTTCATTATGTTCATAAGACGTGGAGAAAACATGATGATTCCGAGAGGTGATGTTGTGCTTCACGAAGGTGATATATTGGTCATTTACAGTCAGAAAGGTGAGAACCCTCATGCATAGAATTCTGGATATTCTTACCCTTTTCTTCTATATCCTGACCTCATGGCGATTCTCAAAAAAGAAGACAATAGAGCAGTTTGAGAACAACAAGGCTGAGTGGGATAAACTGACATCGGGCAAGAATGACATCATTCATAAAGGCTTCATAGAAAAGCAGTATCTTATGACGAACTTCCTCTATGGTACAAATGCCAAGCTTGCCAGGAAGCTCTTTTTTGACGGCCGTGATATAACTGCGGCTGATAATTCGTGTGAAGTAATAGCTGTATATAATGCCATACATGACTTGAATATAAGAAGTGATGTAAAGGACAACATTACATTTCCGGAACTTCTCAAGGAATTCTCCGGACATGGAATATCTGCCAGAGGAGTATTCGGTACCTCACCCGGTGCTTTGAAGAGATATTTTGTCCGTGAGGGATATAAGGTGAAGAGCCTTTCACCTGTAAAGGTCACGGAAAGAGCTGTGAAGAAGCTTTCGAATGATTACGATACGTTTATATTCACAACTTATAACGTAAGGTACAACCCTGCAAGAATGATACATACTATGTGTATCACATATGACAGAGGAAAATACAGGATACATAATGATTATGCCGGCGGAAAGACTTACAAGAGCCTTTATGCTGCAGTAACGGGTTACAAGGATGGCGTAGGACATCCTTTCTATGTATTGGGGATAAAGAAAGACAGGTAAAGCAAAACAGAGAGGGGTGGCATAAATGTATGACGTGATAGTTATCGGAGCCGGGGTTTCAGGCTCTGCCATAGCAAGAGAATTATCAAGATATGATATAAAACTCTGTGTCATCGAGAAGGAATCCGATGTCTGTGAGGGAACCAGCAAGGCAAACAGCGGCATAGTTCATGCAGGCCATGACGCAAGACCGGGTACACTCAAGGCCCGTCTTAATGTCATGGGAAATGGAATGATGGATGAGCTTTCCAGGAAACTTGATTTTCCATTTATAAGAAATGGATCGATGGTCGTCTGCTGGAACGAAGACGAGGTACAGAAGCTTGAGGAGCTGAAGGAAAGAGGAGAGAAGAACGGAGTTCCGGGAATAGAGATTCTTAGTAGAGAAGAGGCTCTTAAGCTTGAACCAAATCTTGCGGATGGAGTTTATGCCGTGCTCCATGTTCCTACCGGAGGCATAGTATGTCCATTTCTTATGAATATTGCATTTGCGGAGAATGCTGCTGCTAACGGGGCTGAGTTTAAACTTTCAGAGAAGGTTACAGGAATTTCAAAGAAGGACAGCGGTTACAGAGTCACGACAGATAAAGGTGAATATGAGACAAAGGTAGTAATAAATGCTGCCGGTGTATATGCAGACACTCTTCACAATATGGTTTCTGCAGAGAAGAGAAACATCATACCAAGAAGAGGAGAGTATATGCTTCTTGATAAAACTGCAGGAAAGCATATAAGCCATACGATATTCCAGCTCCCATCAAAGATGGGAAAGGGCATTCTGGTAACACCTACAACTCACGGCAACCTTCTTGTTGGACCTACTGCTGATAACTTAGAGGACAAAGAGGCTCTGTGCACAACACGTGAGGGGCTGGCAAAAGTTGCAGCCGATTCTGCACGTTCTGTTAAGGATATACCTCTGAAAACAGTTATCACTTCATTTGCAGGACTCAGGGCACATGAGCCGGGAGGAGACTTCATTATAGAAGAGGTCAAGGACGCTCCGGGATTCGTAGATGTTCTGGGAATAGCATCTCCGGGCCTTTCAAGTGCACCTGCTGTCGGTGTCTATGTAAAGGATATAGTGACCGGCATACTTGATATGAAGCAGAAGGATGATTTCATAGATGAAAGAAAGGGTACTCCTAGGTTTATGGAGCTTTCGGATTCAGAGAAGGAAGAACTCATAAGCAGGGATCCTTCTTACGGTCAGATCATCTGCCGATGCGAGATGATCACAGAAGGCGAAATACTTGATGCAATCAGAAGGCCTCTCGGGGCAAAAACGCTCGACGGAATCAAGAGACGGGTCAGAGCAGGAATGGGAAGATGCCAGGCCGGCTTCTGTACCCCAAGACTTATAGAAATCCTTGAAAGAGAGACCGGACAGAGCATTTATGAGATAAAGAAGAATCAGGCCGGCTCGGAACTCATAGTCGGCGAGATTAAGGATGCTTGGTAGGGGGTGATCGCATGGATAAGAAGAGTCTTATAATAATAGGCGGCGGTCCTGCAGGCCTTGCTGCGGCAGTAGCTGCAAAAGAAAATGGAATTGACGATATCCTCATAGTCGAAAGAGACGACAGACTTGGAGGTATTCTTAATCAGTGCATACATAACGGATTCGGGCTTCATACATTTAAGGAAGAACTTACCGGGCCTGAATATGCCGCAAGATTCGAGAAGAGAGTAAAAGAACTTGAGATTCCTTATGTTCTTAATACCATGGTAATAAATGTATCTCCTGAAAAGCAGGTTACTCTCATGAGCAGAGACAGGGGGATAGAAAACTTCCGGGCGGATGCGATAATACTTGCGATGGGCTGCAGGGAGAGACCGAGAGGTGCCCTGAACATACCGGGATTCAGACCGGCAGGAATATATACTGCAGGCACGGCCCAGCGTATGGTAAATATTGAAGGAGTTATGCCGGGCAGAGAGGTTGTAATACTTGGCTCAGGAGATATAGGTCTTATTATGGCAAGACGTATGACTCTGGAAGGTGCAAAGGTTAAGGTGGTAGCGGAACTCATGCCTTATTCCGGAGGACTTAAGAGAAATATAGTTCAGTGCCTGAATGATTTTGATATACCGCTGATGCTTTCACACACAGTAGTTGATATTAAGGGCAAGGAAAGAGTTGAAAGCGTTACGATAGCAGCGGTAGACGAAAAGAATGTACCGATACCGGGAACCGAAGAAGAGATTCCTTGTGATACGCTTCTTCTTTCCTGTGGACTTCTTCCTGAAAATGAACTGTCCCGCGAGATGAATGTTACTATAAGCCCGGTTACGGGAGGTCCTGTCGTGGATAACAACCTCGCGACAAATATCGACGGCGTATTTGCATGCGGAAACGTTCTTCATGTGCATGATCTGGTTGATTACGTTTCTGAAGAAGCATCTGCAGCAGGTCTTCATGCTGCTGAATATATTAAGAACGGAACCGATGCAAAAGAGAGTTCATATATAGATATAATTGCAACAGATGGAGCAAGATACACTGTCCCTGCAAAGATAGATCCGGATACTCTCAGTGACAGGCTGACACTTCGTTTCAGAGTGGGAAGGGTAATAAAGAAATGTACCGTTCAGCTTCTCTTTGACGATAAGGTTATAGTTTCAAAGAAAAGACCTGTAGTCGCACCCGGAGAGATGGAGGAGCTTCTGATACTGAAAAAGTATTTTGAGGAAAACGAAAGACCAAAGACTATAACTGTCAGAATAGAAGAATCGTAGAAAGGGGGACACAGACCATGAATGAAGAAGTAAAGGAACTCACATGTATATGCTGTCCTCTGGGATGCCAGATAAGTGTTACGATGAAGGGAGGAGAGATTCTTTCTGTAACCGGAAATACCTGTCCGAGGGGTGATGCGTATGCCAGAAAAGAGCTGACAGCTCCGACAAGGATTGTTACTTCCAGTGTTAAAGTAGAGGGTGGAACAGTGGTTTCTGTTAAAACTGCCTCAGATATTCCTAAGGATAAAATATTTGATATAGTTCGTGAACTCAAAACAGTTACTGTTAAGAAGCCTGTTTACATAGGGGATACTGTTCTGAAGAATGTGGCAGGAACAGGAGTGGATATAGTCGCAACGAGTGAAGTGGCTTCTTGAAAAAACAATTGTAAAAAAGCTCCCTTAAAGGTATTATATAGGGTGGTGTGTTTTCGAGAGAGAAGACTCACCTCAATATAGTTTAATAAGATGGAGGTTTTCTTATGGAAAATAATGAAAACAAGGAATTGGCACCTGCTGTATATGATGCCAAAACGCTTGGTACTCCAAAGATGATAGTACTCGGACTTCAGCATATGTTTGCAATGTTTGGTTCGACGGTTCTTGTCCCTGCACTTACAGGACTTTCGGTTTCAGCAACACTTCTGTTCGCCGGACTGGGAACGCTTCTGTTTCATCTTGTGACCAAGAGAAAGGTGCCTGTATTCCTCGGCTCATCATTTGCATTTCTTGCAGGATACTTTGCCATAGCACCTAATGGAGAACCTGAGCTTCTCCCATACGCATGTTTCGGAGTTGCCTGCGCAGGACTTGTATATATTATCCTTGCCGGATTATTCAAGGCTTTTGGTGCGAATGAGGTCATGAAGTATTTTCCACCGATAGTAACGGGACCAATCATAGTTGCAATCGGTCTGACGCTTTCACAGTCAGCAGTTGATAACTGTTCAACAAACTGGCTGATTGCGGTAATAGCCATACTGATAATAATCATCTGCAATATTTTTGGTAAGGGAATGATCAAGATAGTTCCTATCATAATAGGCGTTCTCGGCGCATCATTTGTAGCAGTGATACTTGCTATTGCATTTGGAGAGACTGTTACAATAGGAGAAAAGTCCATCATATGTCTCGGTGGATTTGAGTCACTTCAGCTTCTTGATACAGCAAAGATAGAGGCCATAAAGACTGCACCATGGATAGGACTTCCATTTCAGTATCAGGATACGGTATTCCATATGTTAAAGGAGCCGGATGTAAAACTCCTGATATCATCTATATTTACTATAGTGCCTATAGCCCTCGCAACAATAGTAGAGCATATAGGAGATATATCAGCTATATCTTCAACGGTAGACAGAAACTATATAGCAGATCCGGGACTTCACAGAACCCTTACTGGTGACGGACTTGCTACGACTATTGCATCACTCTTCGGAGCACCTGCAAATACTACTTATGGAGAGAATACAGGAGTGCTTACACTTTCAAGAGTATTTGATCCGGTGGTTGTCAGACTCGCGGCAGTATTTGCGATAGTATTCAGTTTCTCACCAAAGATAGCAGCATGCATATCTGCTATGCCTGTTCCGGTACTCGGTGGCATCTCACTTGTACTCTACGGAATGATATCAGCAGTCGGTGTACGAAACATTGTTGAAAATAAAGTTGATTTCAATAAGACAAGAAATGTAATCATTGCAGCCCTTATACTTGTGCTTTCAATAGGTATTAAGTACAGTGCAGCAGGTGCGGTTGCCTTCCAGGTTGGTCCGGCAGGTGCCAAGATTACAATATCACTTTCAGGTCTTGCTGTAGGCGCACTTGTGGGTATCATACTCAATGCAGTGCTTCCGGGTAAGGACTTTGATTTTGAAAACATGAATAAAAATGGAAAAGAAGCTACTGATGACGCAAAGTAGTGTAAGATATATTCAAGGAGGAAAATAAAAATGTATAGTTTTGAAGAGATACTTAAGGGTGATGCAGAAGTTGCTGCAGCTATGACTGATGAGATCAATCGTCAGAATCAGAATCTGGAGCTTATAGCTTCTGAGAATATTGCTTCTAAGGCAGTTATGGCTGCTATGGGAAGCCCACTTACAAATAAGTACGCAGAAGGTTATCCCGGAAAGAGATACTACGGTGGATGCCAGTTCGTTGATGTAGTTGAAGATCTTGCAAGAGAAAGAGCAAAAGAGCTTTTCGGTGCAGAGTATGTAAATGTTCAGCCGCATTCAGGAGCTCAGGCAAATATGGCAGTATTCTTTGCAGTACTTGAACCGGGCGATACATTTATGGGTATGAACCTTGATCACGGCGGACACCTTACTCACGGTTCACCGGTAAATATGTCAGGTAAGAATTACAACTGTGTTCCTTACGGAGTAAACGATGAGGGACGTATAGATTACGATGAGGTTCTTCGTATAGCTAAGGAATGCCAGCCTAAGCTTATCGTTGCAGGTGCATCAGCATATGCAAGAGAGATTGATTTCAAGAAGTTCCGTGAGATAGCTGATGAAGTAGGAGCAGTTCTCATGGTAGATATGGCTCATATCGCAGGACTTGTTGCAGCAGGAAAGCACATGAGCCCAATCCCATATGCAGATATCACAACTACAACAACACATAAGACACTTCGTGGACCTAGAGGTGGTATGATACTCTGCAGCAATGCTGTAAATGAGAAGTATAACTTTAATAAGGCTGTATTCCCAGGAATCCAGGGTGGTCCGCTCATGCATGTTATCGCAGGTAAGGCAGTTTGCTTCAAGGAAGCTCTTTCAGATGAGTACAAGGAGTATATGTCAAGAGTTGTTGAGAACGCAGCTACACTTGCAAGTGCACTTCAGGAGAGAGGCTTCAATATAGTATCAGGCGGTACAGACAATCACCTTATGCTTGTTGACCTTCAGAACCTTGGACTTACAGGTAAGGAAGTTGAGAAGCTTCTTGATGAAGTACATATAACAGTTAATAAAAATACAGTTCCAAACGATCCAAAGAGCCCATTTGTTACAAGTGGTATCAGAGTTGGTACACCTGCAGTAACAACACGTGGTGCTGTTAAGGAAGATATGTATATCATAGCAGATGCATTCAAGGCTGCTATCATCGATAAGGATATGGCTAAGGCTGAAGCACTTGTTAAAGATATTACAGACAGATATCCACTTTATGGCGGAGAGATGTTCTAGTTGATTAATGATGAGAGATTAATATGTCAAGATTTTTAAGTTCAAATCCTAAGAATGATTATGATGGTCAGGGTGGTGGAAACTACGATAATGACTATAATTTCAAGAAGAGGAATGACTACAACAACAGAAACAATAACAATGATATAAACAATAATGATAACAGCAGAAGACCGGGGGGATTCAGTTCCACGATCATAGTTCTTATCATATCTGTAGTACTGTCGCTGATATTCATACTTCAGTATAAGAATTTCATGAATGCAGGAACAAAGGAAATCAGCTACAGCGAATTCCTTGAGAAGCTTGATTCGGGCGAAGTTACAGATGTTGAAATCTATACTAACCGTATAGAATTCACACCAAAAACTCAGGACAATCCTGCTCAGACTGTTAAGTATACCGTTGTAAGAACAGATGATTATAAGCTTGTAGACAGACTGAAATCAGCAAAGGTTAAGTTTACAGTTATTGATGAAGGAAGCACAGCATTTATCAGATCGATAATCTTCTATATCATAATGCTTGTAGTCATATACTTTGTCATGTCACTGATACTCAGGAATGTGACCAAGGGCAGCGGTATCATGGGAGTTGGCAAATCAAATGCCAAGATGTATGTTCAGAAGAAGACCGGCATTACATTTAAAGATGTTGCCGGAGAAGAAGAAGCTAAGGAATCCCTCGAGGAGATGGTTGACTTCCTTCACAATCCTGATAAGTACGTTGATATAGGTGCCAAGCTTCCGAAGGGGGCGCTTCTGGTAGGCCCTCCGGGTACAGGTAAGACGCTTCTTGCAAAGGCGGTTGCAGGTGAGGCTGACGTTCCATTTTTCTCTATATCCGGTTCAGAGTTCGTAGAGCTCTATGTCGGTGTAGGTGCTTCGCGTGTAAGAGACCTCTTCAAGCAGGCAAACAGTATGGCACCTTGTATAGTCTTCATTGACGAGATTGATGCCATAGGACGCAGTCGTGATACCAGACACATGGGTGGCGATTCAGAGAGAGAACAGACTCTGAACCAGCTTCTTGCAGAAATGGATGGTTTCGACAGCAGCAAGGGTATCATAGTTCTTGCGGCTACTAACAGACCTGAAGTTCTTGATAAGGCACTTCTCAGACCGGGACGTTTCGACAGACGTGTTGTTGTTGAAAAACCGGATCTCAAGGGAAGAGAAGATATCCTCAGAGTTCACAGTAAGGATGTTAAACTGGATGAAACTGTTAACCTCCATGAACTCGCACTTGCAACAAGTGGTGCAGTAGGTGCCGATCTTGCGAATATCATAAATGAAGCAGCTATTCTTGCTGTTAAAAATAAGAGAAACCTTGTATCACAGAAGGATCTCATGGAATCAGTTGAAGTAGTCTTTGCCGGTAAGGAAAAGAAAGACCGACTTCTGAGTCCTGAGGAGAAACGTATAGTTGCATATCACGAGACAGGACATGCGCTTCTTACTACTCTTCAGAAGAATACAATGCCTGTTCAGCGTATCACTATAATACCGAGAACAAACGGTGCACTCGGATATGTATGGCAGGTTCCTGAAGAAGAGAAGTATCTTGAGACCAAAACTGAGATGGAAAATGACATAGTCATCACCATGGGTGGTCGTGCTGCAGAAGCTATCAAGTTTGATTCTGTTACAAATGGAGCGTCAAACGATATAGAGCAGGCAACTAAGCGTGCAAGAGCAATGGTTACCATGTATGGTATGTCTGAAAAATTCGGTATGGTTCAGCTTGAGGATATGACAGGTGAGTACCTTGACAGAAGAACTTATCTGAACTGTTCGGATGAGACTGCTGCTGATATAGATACTGAAGTAAGGAATATCATTAATAAGGCATACAAGAAAGCATATATACTTCTTAAGAAGAATGAGAAGATTCTTGATGCTATTGCAGCTTATCTGATTGAGCATGAAACTATAACCGGTGAAGAGTTCATGAGGATATATAATGAGGTTGCAAAGAAGCACAGAGTTTATTCAGAACTCAGTGCAGCTGAACGCCTTGAGATAGAAGAGTCAGTTAAGCAGAGCAAGGTATCCAAAGTTGCTAAGACTCTTAAAGCAGAGATCAAGGCTGCTGCCAAGGGCGCGAAGAAAAAGAAAAAGACAAAGGTTAAGACTGAGGTGGAAGAGGCATATACATCTCAGGATGTAGGACCGGAGCTTCCTAACTATGATGTTGATGTACCGGACGAAGATACAGAGCCGATATATGAAGGCATGGAAGGCCCTGTTGAGGATCCGAGTGATGAGGAGCTTGCACCTAAAGAAGTCAAGATGCCTTGGGAGAAATAGTAAGATATAACAAAAGCCGCAAACATAAGTTTGCGGCTTCTTTTATGCGTCCTAGAGGATTCGAACCCCCGACCTTCTGGTCCGTAGCCAGACGCTCTATCCAGCTGAGCTAAGAACGCTTATCTGTCTTTCGAACAGCAATAGGTATTATATAACCTGTTTCAATATACGTCAAGCTAAAACTTAGGCCTTTTCTCAAACAATCTTGCAAGCCTTATATCCAGGGCGTTTGCAATACGGTTAAGAGTGGATATCGATACATTTTTCATACATACATGCGATTCCAGTTTTGATATATAACTCAGACTGACTCCGGATTTTTCGGCAAGCTCTTTCTGGGACAAGCCTGCTTTGTTTCTGAAGTATTTGATGTTTTCTTCCAGGGTACTGTAAAGCTTTTCGTCTGTTTCAAAGACCATAAGAAACTCCTTCTTGAAGACATAGGTTATTTTCTATTACAATATACCACAAATAAAAGTAAATGGGGACGCTTATGATGAATGACTTGGAGTTCATTAACGATATAAATGACACATCGGAGATGAAGGTGGTTAACAGAGATACTGTTCCATATATAGAGATGACAGGATTTACTGCTCCCGGTATACGCCACGGCTTCTCTACCAGACTCGGTGGAGTGAGTGTGGGCATATTCCGTTCTCTCAATCTGGCCACGAATCTTGATGATGACAGGGAAAGTGTCATGGAAAACTACAGAAGGATAGGTAAAAGTATTGGTATAGACAGTTCGAGGATATCCTGTCCGAATCAGGTTCACAAGACCAATATTCTGATAGCCGAAGAGAAGGATGCAGGAGATGGTATAACCCGGTCGCTCACACATTTTGAGATAGATGCGCAGATTACAAATGTAAAGAATCTTCCGCTCATTGTATTTGGAGCGGATTGTGTGCCACTTCTTTTTCATGATCCCGTAAATGGAGTTATCGCATCCGCTCATGCCGGGTGGCGTGGTACAACGCTTGGAATAGCCGGAAAAGTGATAAGAAAGATGGCAGAGCTATATGGCTCTGATCCTTCAGATATTAAAGTGGCTATAGGACCTTCCATAGGGATTGAAAACTATGAAGTTGATAAAACGGTAATAGATGCAATAGATGCAGCAATTGTGGATGCCGCTCAGCGTTCGGATATTTACTATGAAAAAACGAACGGAAAGTATCAGCTCAGTCTATGGAATGCGAATACGGCATTACTCATGGCTGATGGTGTTCTCAGGGAACATATATATTGTTCCGGGCTCTGTACCATGAAGTATCATGATGTATTCTTCTCCCATAGATTTACCAATGGGAAGAGAGGCCTGAATGCAGGAATTATTTCGTTAATCTGAAAGAGAGATAAAAATGGATAGACGTATAAAAACAGCCTTGTTCGATATGGACGGAACACTTATTGACACAGAAAAGATATATCAGAAATACTGGGGGATTGCAGCAGAGGAGCTTGGGTTTGACTTAACAAAGGAGGATATTCTCAGCTTCAGAAGCCTTGCAAGAGAGTATGGGCTTATTCTAGGTGAAAAGCTGACAGGCATTCCTACAGCATATGATGATCTCCGTGAATACAGAAAGAAACTTATGGAACCTGTTATGGAAGGAATGGATATACCTCTTAAACCTATGGTGAAGGAGGCTCTTACAAAACTCAGGGGAAATGGAGTGCGGCTCGGAGTTGCAACCGCTACCGAAATAAAAAAGACAGAGGATTATCTGAAGAGGGCAGGGCTCTATGATTACTTCGATGAAGTCATAAGTGCAAAATCAGTTGCACATAGAAAACCTTCACCGGATGTCTATCAGTATGCGGCAGAGAGAATGGGAGTAACTCCGGATATGGCTTTTGCAGTGGAGGATGCCCCTAATGGTATACTTTCTGCAAGCCGGGCAGGCTGTCATACCATCATGGTTCCCGATATGACTGAGCCCGATGAGGACCTTATGACTCACATTAATTATGTGGCAAAAGATCTTATGGTGGCTGCAGACTATATGCTGAACTATGAGAGATAATTATAAATGGAACACACACATCACAAGCGCTCAAGTATTTGAAAGAATAACTGCAAAGTGATATAATATATGGCGTGTTTTGTTATATCGATACATTTCTTATAAATATATGGGGAGGTTTATATTATGTATGGTTTTAGGATGCTTATAGAAAAGCTTAAGACAAATCCAAAGACTATAGTTTTCACAGAAGGTACAGATGCACGTGTTCTTGAGGCATCTTCACGACTTCTTGCCAGCAGCTTTCTGAAGCCGGTTCTGGTTGGTAATCCAAATGATATTTATGAAAAAGCAGAGGACTGCGGTTTTAATATCCGTGGAGCCAATATTATAGATCCTGCTAACTTTGCTGATTTTGATAAAATGGTAGATGAGATCCTCGAACTCAGAAAGAGCAAAGGTCTTACAGAGAGAAGAGCAAGAGAGATACTCCTTCAGCCTAATTATTTCGGTACCATGCTTGTAAAGATGGGTTATGCAGACTGTCTTCTCGGCGGTGCAACATATTCAACTGCTGATACAGTAAGACCTGCACTTCAGCTCATCAAGACAAAGCCGGGAAATAAGATAGTTTCATCCTGCTTCATTCTTGTAAGACCGGGTGCAACAGGTAAGAGCGAAGTACTCGCAATGGGTGACTGCAGTATCAATATAAAGCCAAATGAGGACGAGCTTGTTGAAATTGCAGAAGAGACTATTAAGTGTGCAAAGATATTCGGAATAGACCCTCAGGTTGCATTCCTCAGTTACTCAACTGATGGTTCTGCTAAGGGCGAGGATGTTGAGAAGATGAGGAATGCTGCAAAGAAGACTAAGGAACGTAATCCTGACATTCCTATAGATGGTGAGATGCAGTTTGATGCTGCTGTTTCACCTGCAGTTGCAAGTAAGAAATATCCGACATCTCAGGTTGCCGGACATGCAAATACATTTATATTCCCTGATATCAATGCAGGAAATATTGGTTATAAGATAGCTCAGAGAATGGGTAATTTCGAAGCTTACGGTCCTATACTTCTCGGACTTAATTCACCTATCAATGATCTGTCCAGAGGATGTACAGCCGCTGAAGTATATTCAATGGCAATCATCACTGCAGCATTTGCTTAATTAAGCATAACTGTTCGGAACTGAATAAGACACAAAAAAGGCGCTGTCACATTTGTGACCGCGCCTTTCGTAATCTTAATTGTTACATCGAAGTATAACCGCCATCTACCGGAAGGATAACTCCTGTTACGTAAGTTGAAGCAGGTGATGAAAGGAAGAGAGTTGCTGTATCAAGCTCGCCTTCGTTTCCGTATCTTTCAAGAGGAATCATAGTCTTTGCATTTGCCTGGAAGAAGTCACTGTCGAGTGTCTCCTTTGTAAGAGGTGAGTAGAAGTAACCCGGGCAGATTGAATTAACTGTTATGCCATATTTACCCCATTCAGCAGCAAGAGCTCTGGTAAGATTTACGACGCCACCCTTTGCAGCGTGATATGGAGTTGCAGGAGCTACCTTGTTTCCGACCATACCGTACATGGAAGCGATATTGATGATACGTCCGTACTTAGCAGGAATCATAGCCTTTTTTGCAACAGCTCTGGCAACTTTGAATGAACCAAAGAGATCTATATCCATTTCGTTCTTGAACTGCTCATCAGTAATATCCTCAGCAGGTGCAACAGCACCGGTGCCTGCGTTATTGATAAGAATATCAATGCGTCCGAATTTCTCAAGTACTGTATCTACTGCGGCATTTACATTTTCAGTATCTGTAATGTCACACTTTATACCTATGGCTTCAACTCCAAATTCCTTGGTGATGTCTGCAGCAACCTCATCTATAAGGTTCTGTCTTCTTGCCAAACATACTATCTTGGCACCCTGGTTTGCGAGTGCTTTCGCCATCTGAACGCCAAGTCCTGTTGATGCACCGGTAACAATTGCAACATTGTCTGTAAGATCAAAATAATTCTTCATGTCATTCTCCTTTGGATGTATTGAAAAATCTATAAGTAATAAGTGTTGAAAACCAGTTTCCAAGCCATGACTTAAGAATCTTAGGCTGAGATGTTTTCCTCCTATCTAATATACCAAATATACTTAAAAATAACAAGTGAATGAAACGCTGATGATCATGACTGGTAACATCTTTCTGCTTGGACGAGTTTGAAATGATAAAAGGTGTGATTTCTTATGTGAAAGGTGTGTATTCTTATGTAAATAAGGCTCTGGGGTTGCTATTGGTACCGCAATAATATATAATTCTGATATCTATCTAATTTTTTATCATGCCATGTTTTGCATTTTGCATGGTACATTGAGAAAACTAAAAACTTTATAGGAGGACAGTTTATGAAGGTTTTCTATGAGAAACATAGGAAAATGCTGGCATTGTTACTTGTAGTAGCAATGGTATTCTCTGTTACCAGACCGGGAATGCTTCAGAAGGTTGCGGCCTCGAGTGATGAAGCTACTGTAACAGATGCAGCACCTGCCGAGGAAGTTGCAGAAACAGATACGGCAGATGTAACTAATGATGAAGTGACAGATGTCGCAGATAATGATGAGTCAGTCGCAGATTCTGTTTCAGATGATGCAGACGAAGCTGACGAGGACGAAGAAGAGGATGACCCAACCATTATGGCTGCAAAGACTCTTCATGTTCGCGTGGAAGAAAGCAAGTGCGATATCACTATAAATGCACCGGAAGGAAGCCTTCCATATGCAGAGGATGAACTATCAGTATCCGTGAAGGAATTCACAGAGGGTTCAGTCAAGTATGATTATTATCTGGATAAAGCTGCAGTTGCACTTGATCAGAACAGTCCAGATAACATTTCATTTGCCCGCTTCTTTGATATTGAGATACTTGCAAATGGAGAGAAGGTTGAGCCGGAATCTCCTGTAGAAGTAAAGATTGAATACGATGATGCTTTAGATGTAGCCGAGGGGGCTGATTTAAACATTGTCCACTTTGCTGATGAGGGAGTGGAAGTTATTGATGATGTTGATTTGAGTTCAAATGCATCTGAACTTACATATGAGCAGGATAGTTTTTCTGTTACAGCAACAATAATTGTTGGTGCGCTACCAGAATATGATGGAATTAATACAGATGATAACTCTCCTAATGGTAATTCTTATTATGAACAAGGAAGGCCATATTTTCTTGTTGCTCAAAAGGGACAAAATGTCTATACCGTAAAAGAAGATGGTACATTATCTCCTGTTGTAAGTTATGACTCTGTAAATAATACTGTTGTTTCAAATGATACATTTGCTTGGACATTTTATAAACAAAACGGTAAAGCAGTATTAAAATTTGTTTCGGACGGATATGATTATGGTTCCGATGATCAAGCTACATTGAATGGATATACATTTATTGATCCGTCAGTTGATAAGGCACTTTCTAAAGAACCTGTTGTGAAAGTTGAAAAAAAGTCTGATCCAAATGTAAAGCCTAATACTGTTACGACTTTGGAAAGACTTGATGATGAGTGTGAATTAGATATTGATTTTAATTTAAATACGATTAAATCTATCGATGGTAAGTACTTAACTATTGATGAAAATGAAAATAGAATAGTTGGCGGAGCTGATTCTGCTAATGGGGTAAAATTCTATTTTGCCAATCCTGATCAAGTTCTTTCATATGTTCATGTTGCTGAAAATACTGCATATGGTCATGATTCTTATCCTCTTAATATGATAAAGAATCATCAAGTTAATCATATTGATATTTCTATAAAAGATAACGTTCAAGCGGAAATCAAACTTGCTTATGGTATGTATTATGATGAAAATGGTAATCATGTTTTAACGATTAATAAAAATAGTTCTGATTCAGATAGAAGGTTTGTTATTAATCAAGAATATGAAGTCAGTCAAAAACATCTTCGTGAAGCTGTTATTGAGACATATAAGAGAAATCCTGATGGTAGCGTAGGTGACAAGTTAGAAAACCAATTTATCGTTACTGGGTATTCTTCCAATAATGCTACAGAATTTAGTGAAAATCAGGTTCGTATAGATGGTATTTTTAAAGTGGCAAATTGCGCTCCTTTGAATATTCCGGATAATGAGGTTGGTTTGATATGGGCGGTAAATTTTGGTTCTCAAACAAAAGAGGATAGATTAGATAATCGAATTTTATATAAGGTTACAGCGGTTGAACCTGATGTAGATTTTATGTTTGAGCATCCTATTTATGGTCAATTGTATGATGCAGAAGGTAACAAATTATCAAAAAAAGGTACTGTTACAGTTGAATCAACCTTTGATTATTTCGATGATAAAAATGAATGTCCGCCTCTGCAAGGAAGTCATCCAAACATAAATGGAGAGATTTTAAGTTCTGGTACCAGTGGAATGGACTTTGTACTTGGTGGTACCGCAACTATTTCTGGTATGAATCAAGTTGCTATTAATATTTCCAACGATTTAAGAGATTCTAATGGTAATATAATAAAACCAAAAGATCCGGTTAAAGATATTAAGTTTAATGTTGTTCAGAATATTGATAATTCCAATCCTGATTCTGTCTTTGACAAGAATATAGAGCAATATCAAGGATATGATCCTGAAATGAATTTATATGATGATAACACGCATAGTAAAAATACTACGATTGGTACATCTGGTTCTGGACTTGTATATGATTACGATGTATATCCAGGTATGGTAGATGTTGAAGAGGACATTGATACTGTACCAAAGGTTGTGGTTGACCAGGATGGTAATACATGGATTTATAGATATTCATATATAGAAACTGAAAATGTAAACAGAGGTGACGGAAAGAAAGATCTACTTCATGTTGGTAATCAGTCAAGTACTGGGATGGCAGTTGCAACTCCTGAAGTTTTAGGCGATTATACTGATATTAATAGTGGAGACAGATTTAGTGAGTTTGTCGAGTTTTTTGCTCATAACGTCTATGACAAGGTTATTCCTCCAACTAAGGAGGAGGTTTCTCCATATCAGGGTAATGGTGAGCTTGGCGGAGTTTGTGCCGGTGATCAGATAACTTATTCTATTAATTATACTAACTACAGCTCAAGTGCTGAGGACATCGTTATAAAGGATAAGCTTGATGAGAATGTTGAATTTGTAAGTGCATCTAATGGTGGTACTGAAAGTGATGGAGTAGTTACATGGAATCTTGATAGCGTTCCAGCAGGTCAGAAGGGCAGTGTAACTCTTACAGTAAAAGTTCTGGAAACTGCACTTGAGTCAAACGGCGGTCCTGGAACCGTTATTAATGGCGGAGATACTGCGACTGTTCAGGTTGGAAATGATCCGGTATTTAAACTTGATGAAGTTCTGAATCCGGTTACTATGCCTTCTAAGATGGAGGTTTCTCCATATGAAGGAAATGGACTTCTTGGAAATGTTACTGTAGGCGAAGAGATTGTTTACGAAATCACCTACAAGAATTATAAAGATTCGGCAGCTGACATCGTAATTACAGATAAGCTTGATCCGAATGTAGAATTTGTTGAGGCATCTGACGGTGGAAAGAATGAAGACGGCACTGTTAAGTGGACCTTAAGTAATGTCCCTGCTGGCAAGGAAGGAAGCGTTACACTTACTGTCAAAGTTCTTAGAAGTGCACTCAGTTCTAAGGGTGGTCCTGGCGAAATAGTAAATGGTGGCAAAACTTCAACTGTTAAGGTTGGAAATGACAAGGCTTATTCACTTGACCTTGTTAAGAATCCTGTAGTGGATACACCTGAAACACTGGTTGCTCCTCATAAGAGAGAAGTATCTCCTTATGTTGGAAATGGAAAGCTCGGTGAGGTTAAGGTCGGTGAGAAGATAGTATATGAGATTTCATATACAAATTATTTGAACGATCCTGCCGATATTGTTATCGTTGACAAGCTTGATGCAAATGTTGAATTTGTAGAAGCATCCGATGACGGCGTATATGATAAGGATGCAGGTACAGTTACATGGACCATTAAAGATGTGCCGTCTGAAAAAGAAGGCAAGGTTACACTTACTGTCAAGGTTCTTGAAAGCGCACTTGCAGCTAAGAATGGACCGGGCAAGGTGCTGAATGGTGGAGAGACAGCAACTGTTCAGGTTGGAAATGATGCGATATTCACACTTGAAGAAGTAGAAAATCCGGTTATTACATCTTCTACAAAGTCTAAAACAGATAAGACTACTACAGCGGTTAAGACGGGTGACTCAATGCCTATTATTCCTATAATCATTGTCATGGCAGTGGCATTGGCAGGAATAATATCTGTGATCGTCATCAGACGTAAAAAGGCTAAAAATGAACCGGAAAAAAACAAATAATCTAAGTTGTTAATACAGCTTAAATATGGTATTTTATAAGTGTATGACCGAGATGGGGTTTCTTCTTGAATCGGTCATACACTTTCACGTTATAGATGTTTGGAGGAGAGGGGAAAATGAAGAAAAGATTAGTTACAAGAAGTGATTTTGACGGTCTTGTATGCGCCATGCTTTTGAAGGAACTTGACCTTATAGATGATATCAAATTTGTACATCCTAAGGATGTTCAGGATGGTAAGATTGAGCTTACAGAGAATGATATTACGACCAACCTTCCATTTGATAAGCGGGTCGGACTTGCTTTCGATCACCATGAGAGTGAACTTCTCAGAAATAAGGAAGAGGACTACAAGGGCAAATATATCATAGATGGGGATGCAAGATCTGCAGCACGTGTAGTATATGACTATTATGGCGGTGCTGAAAAGTTCAAAAGAGTATCTGAAGAGATAATGATAGCTGTTGATAAGGGCGACAGTGCTGATTTTACTGAGGAAGAGATACTGAATCCTACAGGATGGGTTCTTATGAATTTCCTCATGGATGCACGTACAGGACTTGGACGTTTCCACGATTTCAGGATATCAAACTATGACCTTATGATGGAGCTGATCGATTACTGTGTTGACCATAATGTTGATCAGGTTCTGGCTCTTCCTGATGTAAAGGAAAGAGTAGATATGTATTTCCAGCAGCAGGAACTCTTCAAGGCACAGCTTGAGAAGGTTACGACCATACATGATAAGGTAGCAGTGATAGATCTCAGAAATGAAGAGACTATCTACACAGGAAACCGTTTCATGGTATATGCTATGTGGCCTGAGATTGAGATTTCAGTTCATGTTGCATGGGGCTTCAAGAAGCAGAACACTGCAGTTATGATAGGTAAGTCCATCATCAATAAGGTTAGTGATTTCAATATCGGTGAGCTTTGCCTCAGCTATGGCGGCGGCGGACATGCAAATGCAGGAACCTGCCAGCTGGATAATGATAAAGTTGATGCTGAGCTTCCGAATATTATAGCTAAGTTGAACGGTAATTAGTATATCAGTACCGCGTGGTATGGCAGGATGTTTGGAAAGAAGAAAAAGATAGATCCAATATCATATGACAGAGATCACGAACAGCCGGCATTAAAGACCAGCATTTGCACAGGTGAGAGAGTGGCTGGTTTTGTAAATGTATCGACAGGCAGGTTTCGTGATTATATGCTGATCCGAAATGACAAGGAACTTCAAGCTTTCTGCAGTAGTTGTTCGGTGGCTGAGGATGAGCTGAAAAAGATAGTTTAGCTAAGCGTTTACAGCGAATCGAGGTTCATATTTGAACCTCGATTCTTTTTGTTTACTACGTACGGGATTTTTATGTTTTTTTAGGTTGACATGCACATCTCTATAAGGTAGAATACACTTTGGCTTTAGTACAGTAAAGCGATAAAACACTAAAACGCTAAAGGGGTAAAAAGTAATGGCAATCAAAGTTATTCTTCTTGTAATATTCTTCGGTGCTATGATAGCTATCGGATTTTATTCAAGATCAAAAGCTAAGAATGTAAATGATTACGTTCTTGGCGGACGTACAGTAGGACCTTGGATATCGGCATTTGCGTTCGGTACATCCTATTTCTCATCAGTTGTATTCATAGGTTATGCAGGACAGTTCGGATGGAAGTTCGGTCTTTCATCTACATGGATAGGTCTTGGAAATGCATTTATAGGAAGCCTTCTTGCATGGCTTGTTCTTGGTAGAAGAACAAGAATCATGACACAGAAGCTTGATGCAAAGACTATGCCTGAGTATTTTGGAAAGAGATTTGATTCAAAGGCACTCAGACTTGCAGGTTCTGTTATAGCATTCATATTCCTTGTACCATATACAGCAGGTGTATATAACGGTCTGTCAAAGCTTTTCGGAATGGCTTTCAATGTTGATTATCGTATATGTGTAATAGTTATGGCACTTCTTACCGGCGTATATGTAGTTGTCGGTGGATATATGGCAACTGCTTTGAACGACTTTGTTCAGGGTATCATAATGCTTATAGGTATTTGTGCTGTTATAATCGCAGTTCTTCATGGACAGGGCGGTTTCATGAATGCTGTTAAGGAGCTTTCACTTATTGAAACTGATCCTACAGTTACTGCACCTGCACTTCAGGGAAGCCAGGGACTCTTCGCAAGTTTCTTCGGACCTGATCCACTCAGCCTTCTCGGAGTTGTTGTTCTTACATCACTCGGTACATGGGGACTTCCACAGATGGTTCAGAAGTTCTATGCTATAAAGGATGAGAAAGCAGTTAAGACAGGTACTGTTGTTTCTACATTCTTTGCAATTATCATAGCAGGCGGATGCTATTTCCTCGGTGGTTTCGGACGTCTGTTCGGAGATATCGAAGGTGTTAAACTTGTTCAGCCGGACGGAACTGTAAAGATTGCATTTGATAACATAGTACCAAGTATGCTCTCTACACTTCCTGATGTTCTTATAGGTATAGTTGTTGTGCTTGTTTTCTCAGCTTCAATGTCTACACTGTCATCACTTGTTCTGACTTCAAGCTCAACACTTACACTTGACCTTATCAAGCCACTCATGAAGAAGGATCTGAAAGAGAAGACTCAGCTCAGACTTATGCAGGTCTTCGTTATGTGCTTCATTATCATTTCAGTGGTAATAGCATTCAATCCTCCAACATTCATAGCTCAGCTCATGGGTGTTTCATGGGGAGCACTTGCAGGAGCATTCCTCGCTCCATTTATGTATGGACTTTACAGCAAGAAGGTTACAAAGGCTTCTGTATGGGCTAGCTACATAGTTGGTGTAGGCTTCACATTATTCAATATGATCCACCCGGTTATCAAGAGTCCTATAAATGCAGGTGCTGCAACAATGATAGCAGGTCTCATCATAGTTCCACTGGTAAGCTTAATTTCACCGAAGCCTCCAATGGATAAGATGGATGAAGTGTTCTCCTGCTACGAAACTGTAGTATCCGTTCCTGAGAAGGAGAACCTTGGAAAGTAGAATATAATACATAAATATTAGAAAGCTCTGCGGTCAATATGACTGCAGAGCTTTTTGTTTGGATTAACGGCATAGAAATAGGGAGTATGTTTTCACATACTCCCTGTAGCTGGGCTACTAGGATTCGAACCTAGAAAATGCCGGAGTCAGAGTCCGGTGCCTTACCATTTGGCGATAGCCCAATATTCTTTTCTTGCAACGAAGGCTATTATATTATAGTCATTTGGAAAAAGCAAGCACTTTTTCAATACTTTTTTATTTATTGATAATGCGTATCATGATATAATTACATGGACTGAGTCTTCGCAGTTTTTTTGGAGGTGTTACATGATTAAAGCAGAGAATCTTACCATGGTTTATGGAAAGGATTTTAAAGCAGTAGATAACCTTTCGTTTGAGATCAAACCCGGCGAGATTGTAGGCTTTGCGGGGCCGAATGGTGCGGGTAAGACGACGGCTATCAAAATGCTGACAGGTATACTTAAGCCTACTGAAGGTGTTGCAACCATAAATGGATTTGATATAGTTCAGGACCCGATCAAGGCAAAGGAAAGCTTTGCCTATGTGGCAGATAATCCTGATATACTCCTGCAGCTTTCAGGTATTGAATACATAAATTATATTGCTAATCTATATAAAGTCCCTATGGACAAGAGGGAAGACAGGATAAATGAGCTGGCAGATCGATTCGGTATCAGGGATTCTCTGGGCCGTCCGATGAGAGAGTATTCTCATGGTATGAGACAGAAGACCATGGTCATAGCAGCTCTTATACATAACCCGCCGGCATGGATTCTTGATGAACCTATGACAGGACTTGATCCTACAGCGGCATTTGAACTTAAACAGATGATGAAGGAACACGCTGAGAAGGGAAATGCTGTTCTTTTCTCTACGCATGTCCTCGAAGTTGCAGAGAAACTCTGTGACAGGATAATGATCATCAATCACGGACAGTCTCTCTATCAGGGAACTGTTGAAGACTTACAGAAGGAACATCTGGGAAAAGACCTCGAAGCAATCTTTATAGACATGGTCGGTACAAACGCCGAATAAAGAGGTAATATATGAATATTTCAGCAATCTTATCCCTTTCGAGGGTTCTCAGCAAAAACTCTGAGATGAAAATGCCGGATAAACCACTGTATAAAGCGCTTGCACTTATAGCAGTTCTCGGAATCATGATACCATGTACGGCAATAGTCGGCTTCATAAGCTATGTTATGACAGAGGCGCTTATTGAGGTAGAGAATCCGGGAGGTGGAGTACTCTTCGAAGCACAGATACTGTCCGCTTTTTCCATGGTATTTGGCATCATGGTTATTTTCAGTATACTTTTCTTTTCATCGGACAGAGAGCATTTTACGACTCTTCCGATACCATCCGAAAGTCTGATGATGGCAAAATTCATGTTTGCATATTTTGCCGAAAGTGTTATGGAATTCATGATACTTGTAGCGGTTTTCGTAGGATATGCATTGGCCATAGGGAAGAACCTGGGAGTGTTGGCAGCACTTCATCCGGTATCACTTATATCCATGATAGTGGGCGTGGTTCTTATTCCGCTAGTTCCCATGATATATTGTGCCATATTCAGTCTAATACTTATGACAGGACTGGCAAAATTCAAGAATACAAAAATGTTCTATCGGATATCGACAGTATTCCTGCTTCTTTTTGCACTGCTTTTTGTATATTCACTCCGTGGTATAGGCGATGTAAATATGGAGAATTACGTTGAGTCTCTCGGAAGTGGCGAGAATTCGTTTCTTCGGGTACTCAATATCATTTTCTTCCCTGTTCCATGGCTGTGTGATGCCGTAAGTGAGGGCAGTATACTAAAACTCTTCCTCTACATACTTGCAAATGTAACGCTGCTCTTTATTCTATATTTTCTTGGAAAACTCCTTTACCAGAAAGGACTTTATACTGCAGCGTCACTTGGTTCATCGGTAAAGGCTGAGATTAAGAAGGATGATATAAAAGAAGAAAGTCAGTTCCTTTCAAGTCTTAAGAAGGAACTTAAGGTTATACTTCGTACCAAGGCTTTTTCAGGTAACTGTGCATATATAAATGTACTCTGGCCCGCAGGTGCTCTGGCATTGCTCCATTTCACAAAGGAGAAAGAAAGCATGGCTGCATTCATTTCCATGTACAGAACAGGAAATGACAGGGCAGAAATGATTCTTTTTATGATCATTATAGGCATTTCATTTATAGCTACTGCACTGAATTCGCTGGCATCAACAGCATTTACAAGAGAGGGACAGCACCTTGAGCTTATTAAGTTCATTCCTGTTCCGTATGAAACTCAGATGTATGCTAAAGCAGTGGTATGTATGATATTTACATGCCCGGCACTTATATTTACAGATATCATCATTTGTATTTATATGCATGCCTCAGTTTATATGTGTGTATTCTATGCCTTCATAATGCTGTTCGGACATATCATATCCATAGTAGTCGGAATGGGAATGGACAGCTCTGCACCTTATAAGGAATGGGATGATGAATACAGTGCCCTTCGTGGCAATCTGAATGTTTTCTTCAATATGGCTGTAATGATGGTTATCTGTGTGGTTGCAATAGGACTCGGACTTATTATGCTCGAGCTTCTTAAAATGCCTGTTTTCGCGTATTACGTTGCTGCATTCCTGATACTTCTCGGTGTTATGATAAGGCTCCTCGTAATCGGACCTAAGATAATAGTAAAGAATATGAAAGAAATGTTTTAAGGAGAATTGACTTGAATATAGGTAACTGGAATCAATTGAGGATTGACAGAATTAAAGATGTGGGCGCGTATCTTACGGATGGCAGGGAGGATGTACTTCTTCCATCGAAGCAGGTTCCGAGGGATGTCGAGGTAGGAGATACTATAAGTGTATTTGTTTATCTTGATTCCAAGGACAGGCCTATAGCTACAGTAAATGAACCGCTCATTACACTTGGAGAGATAGCACGTCTCCGGGTAAAGTCAGTGGCGGATTTCGGCGCGTTTGCTGATTTTGGACTTGAGAGAGATCTCTTCATTCCATTTAAGGAACAGACCTGCAAGGTTGAAGCCGGAAAGGAATATCTGTTCAAACTCTATCTGGATAAATCAGGAAGGCTTGCGCTTACCATGCGCCTCTATGATGATATGCTTCCTAATGAATCTTATAACAAGGGAGATACAGTTACAGGAACTGTTTATGATTATAAAAAAGGCTTCGGAGCTTTCGTTGCCATAGATGATAAGTATGCCGGACTGATACATGAAAGTGAGATATTCAGCAGGATTTATGTCGGGGATACTGTTACCTGCAGAGTAATAAAGAGGAGAGATGACGGGAAGACAGATCTCTCCATGAGAAGAGAAATACATGAGCAGATGAATGAAGATGCCGATATGGTTTACGCCGTAATAAAGAGCTATAACGGGCACCTTCCATTTAATGATAAAGCTGATAAGGAACTTATAAAGAAGGAGTTCGGACTCAGCAAGAATGCCTTTAAGAGGGCAGTAGGACATCTCCTTAAAGAAGGAAAGATCACTATTGGGGAGAAGTCCATAGATATTAAGGATTGAGAATAAACTCAGATTACCGGAGGACAGGATGTATGTACTATCTTATTAAGTCATCTCTTACGGAATGTACAGCAGAAGAAGTGCATAAGGGAGAATATAAGTACGCTGTTTCACTTACGCCCGAGGAATGGCAGAAGCAGCAGAGCAGTTTCGATATGGGTATCGAGCTTGATATCAAGCCTAATGATATTCATAACACCAAGGCCGAGGTTAACTACGACTCGCTTACGGGAACATTCTCAGTTCCGAGCCGCAGAAACCTTTGCGGGGATGATTATCAGTACGCATTCGCGCTTGATGAGAAGGGCATAGTATTCATAGATTCGACAGGAGTTGTTGACAGGATACTGAAGCGTATAGCCCGGACAAAGAAATGGAGAGTTCCATGTCTGGAGCGATGCATTTATGATTTTCTTGAAACTATAATAAGCAGGGATCTGAATCTTCTTGAAAGCTATGAAAGCGAGCTCGATGAGATAGAGGATGATATGATGAATCCTGAAACTGAGACGGGACTTGCAAGAGTGAATGAGATTCGAAGTGACCTTCGTGCACTCAGAGTTCATTATGAACAGCTCATAGACTTCGGACAGGAGCTTCAGGAGAATGAGAATAACTTCTTCCAGCCGGAGAATACGCGTTATTTCAGACTGTTTACTGACAGGGTTACAAGGCTTCATGATACAGCAACATCGCTTCGAGACTATACCATGCAGCTTCGAGATATGTATCATACGCAGATAGATGTTAAGCAGAACCGTATCATGACTCTGCTTACAGTAGTTACATCGATATTTATGCCGCTGACTCTTATAGTAGGATGGTACGGAATGAACTTCCGGTATATGCCCGAGCTTAATGCCAAATGGGGATATCCGGCGGTCATAGGCGTAAGTCTTCTTATCATAGTCTGCGGGCTGTGGTTCTTTAAAAAGAAGAAGTGGCTATAGATATAAGGGTTAAAAAGTTAAAAGGTCAAAGGAGAAACAACAAATGACAACAAAAAATGTGATCGGACTTATCGTTGGCGTTCTGTTCTTTACGTTCGCTGCAGTATTTATAGGAGTTACAGAAGGCTCTTATATGTTTGCCGGTAAATGTGAAAATGTAAATACAATTCTTACTTCGTCCAATATAGAAGATTATAAGGGTAAACATGTTTCAATCGATATTCATGGTGTTATAGAGAATTATGCAGAGACAAAGCATAAGACCAACGGTATTACAACAGGTACCGATCAGCACTATATCATATGGCTTGATGATGGTTCCATGATATCTCTCAGAACAAAAAAGAAGAAGAATATCGAGCAGCTCAATAGCATCATGAACGATACATGGGATTACCTTGATAAGAAGAGAGATTCCGGTACAGACAACCCACTCTATATTGAGGCTGAGGTTTCTACAATGGACAGCGAGATAAAGGGCTTCTATGATGAGATGCTTGATTATTACGGAATCTCAGACAGCAATGTTGTTGTACATTATGTGGAGCTTGATACAACAAAGACAAAGGGAAGCCTCCTGGGTGAATTCTTCGCATTTGTATTTTTTGGACTTCTCTGTCTTGCGGCAGTAGTACTTCATTTCAAGAAGCCACGAGTTAAGAAGGCAGCAGATGATACATTTGTTCCTGAAACATACAATCCGGAAACTTATAATCCGGAAACTACAGACGAGTTTGGAAATTCAGAAACATTTGATTCTGACGACAAGATAAAACTGAACGGTGGTTCGACAGATTACGATGCATTTGTTTCTGATTCAAATGATAAGATTAAACTGAATGGTGGGTCATTAGATGAGACTCGATAGATATCTGTCGGAGATCGGAATAGGTACCAGAAAGAATATAAAACAATATATAAAAGCAGGGCGTATAAGTGTAAATGGAACGATAGCCAAAGTATCTGACATGAAGATTGATGAAACTACTGATTCGGTCACCTTCGATGGCAGAAAGCTCGAGTATCGTGAATATGAATACTATATGCTCAATAAGCCTGCCGGCTATGTTTCAGCTACCGAGGACAGAATTCATAAAACTGTCCTTGAGCTTATTACAGAAACCAAGAGGAAGGATCTTTTCCCGGTAGGACGCCTCGATATAGATACGGAAGGACTTCTCATCATTACAAATGATGGAGATATGGCTCACAGGCTGCTGGCTCCGGGAAAGCATGTAGATAAAATCTACACAGCTGTCGTTACAGGACATGTGACTGAAGAGGATATAGCAGCCTTTGAGAACGGTATCGATATAGGTGAGGATGGCGAAAGTCTTATCACGGAACCTGCGAAGCTGACAGTAATCGGTTATGCGGAAACACTAAATGGATTTGGCTTGGATAAGGATGTATCTGAGCAAAACGTGAATAATGAATATACAAAAGTTGAAGTAACTATACATGAAGGGAAGTATCATCAGATCAAGCGCATGTTTGCAGCACTTGGAAAAGAAGTTGTGTATCTGAAGAGGCTTTCCATGGGGAAAATTAAACTGGATGAGAACTTGGCTATAGGTGAATACAGAAGACTTAATGAAGAGGAATGCTTATGAAAAAACTGATATCCATAATCCTGGTCGCAGCACTTTGTCTTACATGTCTTACGGGATGTAAGTTTAATCCTGTTGAAAAGATAAAGAGCTTAATATCAAAAGTTACTGAAAAGGAAACAGAAGAGGTTACTGAGGAAGATACAACAGAAACTGCTTCAGTAACTGAAGCATCCACTGAACAGGATACCGAGGTCCTTACGCCTGATGAGAGTGAGAGAGCGGAACTTGTTATAGGAACGGGCGAGAGTTTTACCTGTCTGTCTCCATTTTTCGGATCGACAGGCCTGGATACGGATATCATGTCACTCATCAATCTCAGACTGTTTGATACTGACAGAGAAGGTGTATATGTTACAAATGGTATAGAAGGAGAAACACGCACCTTCAACGAAAAGGAATATACTTATTCAGGAATAGCATCTACTGTCGGGGTAAAGAATGATGACGGTTCAGGTTATTATGACCTGACAATAAGAGATGACATATACTTTTCAGATGGTGAGAAGATGACAATTGATGATGTTATATTCTCGATATATGTTTACTGTGATCCTTCATATGATGGCTACTATGGTTTCAGCACAGGGGCTATCTCGGGATTGTATGAGTATCTGACAGATGATGAAGTTACTGTAATAAAAGGAATAGAGAAGCTGGATGACTATAAGCTCCGTGTCCATTCAGATAAATTTTATTCAAACTGTCCTCTGCTCTATATGAATGTAGGAGCACTTCACTATTATGGTGATAAGAGCGAGTATGACTATGATGAAGGAAAGTTCGGATTTACAAAGGGTGATCTTTCGTCAGTCCATTCAAAGGATGATATGCCGCTCGGAACAGGACCATATGTATTGGAGGATATGAAAAAAACAGATGATGGACAGTGGACCATCATGCTTACCGCCAATAAGAATTTCTATCTTGGGGAACCAAAGATAAAAACAGTGGATTTAAAAGCATGTCTGGACAGTAAGATGATTCCTTCCATAATGGATGGAAGCATCGACGTTATGATGTCCAATTATTCATTGGATCAGATAAACGAAATGTCCAAGGCAAATTCGAATGGAGAAGTGACCGGTGATAAGATCACGGCATTTCCTATGGATAATCTGGGATACGGATACATTGGAATAAGCGCAAATGTAATAAAAGTTGGCGATGATTCGGGAAGCGATGAATCAAAAAGCCTGAGAAGAGCGCTTATGACAGTTTTTTCTGTTTACAGGGAGGACTCAATCGCTGATTTTTATGGAGAAACTGCACATGTTATAGAATATCCTGAATCAGATGTATCCTGGGCGGCACCAAAGAAGGATGAGGCAGGCTACAGGATAGCCTTTTCAAAAGATAAGGACGGAAAGACTATATATAATTCAGATACTCCTCAGGAGGAAAAAGTTCTGTCTGCTAAAACAGCTGCACTCGGGTTCTTCGAGAAGGCAGGATATACGGTGACCGATGGCAAGGTGGTCGCTGCTCCGGAAGGAGGACTGACTGAATTTGATATATATATAATCGGAGAAGGTACAGGCAGTCACGGAATATATAAAACGCTTAAGGATTCAGAAAAAACACTTGCTGAAATGGGTATAACCCTGAATATACATGACGTTGTGGCAGACGCAAGCTTCTGGAATGGAATAGATGATGAATCGATATCCATGTGGGTGGCAGCCTTTAATACATCTACAGACCCTGATGTTTACCAGAATTATTATTCCGGAAGCAATCCTGAATATCCACCGGGCTCTGCTGTAAGATACTTTGATATAGCAGATGAAGAGCTGGATGCTCTGATAATTAAAACGTTCAATACAGGTGATCAGGGACAGAAGAGAGCACTCTTCAAACAGTGCTATGACAAGATAGAAGAATGGGGAGTTATCCTTCCGACTTATCAGAGGATGAATGTTACTGTTGCTTCTACTGAAAGAGTGAATATAAACAGCCTGGCGCCTGATCTGACAGGATTCTACAAATGGACAAGAGAACTGTATAAGGTTGAGACAAAGTAATCGAAGGAGTAAATATATGAAGAAAAGGATTATATGCTTAGGACTGTCGCTGCTTATGCTTCTTTCCTTTGCGGGCTGTCGTGACAGAAAGGCTGAGGCTGAGGAAAGAGAGAAGAACCTGGTCGAGATAGAAGTCGAACAGAAGGAAAAAGCTCAGGACGTTGTTGACGAATACAATAAGAATGTTCAGGACGTTCAGGAAAAGGCAACTGAAGTAGATGAATGATAATTTGATTACCACGAAAGATATAACGAGAGAGAGTAATATGCAGGACAAAATAAAAGAATTAAAGTCAAATATAGGAAAGAAGTTCATAGGAAAGGATGAGATAGTCCATGATCTGATAGTTGCATTACTGTCAGGAGGACATGTTCTCATAGAGGATGTTCCGGGTGTAGGAAAGACTACACTTGCAAAAGCACTGGCACTTTCGGTCAAAGCTTCATTTGCAAGAATACAGTTCACACCGGATACACTTCCGACAGATATAACAGGAACTTCGATATTCAATCAGCAGGAACAGGTTTTCAGCATTGTTAAAGGTCCTATACATAATCATATGATACTTGCAGATGAGATAAACAGGACTGCACCGAGAACTCAGTCAGCTCTGCTTGAAGCTATGGAAGAGAAGCAGGTTACCATCGATGGAAAAACATTTATACTTCCTGATCCTTTCATGGTTATAGCTACAGAGAATCCGTCAGAACAGCTTGGAACATATCCGCTTCCTGAAGCGCAGCTTGACCGATTCCTTATGAAGCTTTCCATAGGATATCCAAGCGCTGATATGCAGAAGAAGATGGCACAGAGCTTCCTCACCGGAGAACTGGTTCAGGCTACAGAATCAGTGCTGACCATAGATGATATTCTTGAGATGAAGAAAGCTGTAAATGAAGTGATCATCAAGGATGAACTTGTTGATTATGCACTTAAGATAGTAGACGATACAAGAAGACTGGAAGAGCTTGAGTACGGTCTCAGCCCGAGAGCGAGCCTGGAGCTTCTGTCAGCTTCAAGGGCAAATGCATTTATCAAAGGAAGAGATTACGTTATTCCTGAAGACATCATCGAGATGTCAGGAGTATGTCTGCCACACAGGCTGGTCCTTACTGCGAAAGCACATATGGACCGCTATACTGGAAAGCAGCTGATAACAAGAGTTATCGATAAGATCAAGAGACCGGAGTAGGACGAAAAGTCAGTGAAAGATACTAAGTTATACCAATTTATAATAAGACATAGGATGGGCTTTGCGAGGATCATTTACCTTATATTACTCATTGCTTCAGTAGTATTGGTAAGTAATCAGGGCGGAAAGCTTACTTATGTCTTATTCTTTTCATTTCTGCTTTATCCGGTTTTATCATTTATACATATACTTTATACGAGATTTGTATTCAGAGTCTATCAGGAGGCAGGGGGACATGTTCTCTATAAGAAGACTCCTGTATCCTGTCAGATTTCATTCGAAAATTCTGGGATAATCCCGATTGCGGGAATAAGGATCATTACGACGGATGATGTTTCTGAATTCCGCGATCCATTTGCAGATAACAGATTTTCTCTTGCGGCTAAAGAAAAAATGAATATTGATACAGAGATTACCTGTAATTATGCAGGGGCATATGTGGCCGGAATCAAAGAGATAAAACTGACAGACTGCTTCGGGATCATGGGTCTTACTTATGATATTCCGACTCCGCTCAGAGTGACTGTGCTTCCTATCGTGACGGATATTGCAGAGCGCGAAATGAGCAGGCTTTATGCTGAGGATGAGACAGGGTCAAAGCCATACAGACTGGAAACTCATGAAGAGACGCTCGGAAATGAGATCCGTAAGTATATGGAAGGCGACAGCATGAACAGGGTTCATTGGAAGAATTATGCCAGATCAGGCAAACTGTATGTCAGACTTCCTGAGAGACAGAATTCCGGACTCATGAGCATTGCAATACTGACAGGAGAAGGCAGTGACACCGTAAAAAGAGATTATATGATGGAATATCTGGTTTCAGCTGCAAACTGGTTTGCAAAGCAGAAGAGACCGGTGAGATTTGTATATAAATACGGAAGCGGTACCAAAGAGTGGCTGGTTGAGAATTATGATACCTTCCAGAAGTTTTATATGGAAAGACTTCCGGAAACTGTAAGTAAGAGTGCCGATGTAGATGAAAATGAAGTGCTTGAAAAGATGGAAGCCGTAGGTGGTTCCATGGCTGTATATCGTGAGGATGAAGGGAAGCTTCTGAGAATTGACAGAAAGAGATAAGAAAAAAACGTATCTTCTTATGATGCCTATATATTTGAGCCTTGCAGTATTGGTAGCAGAGCTTTTCAGCAGAGTTGTATCAGACAGAGTAAGCATAGTCTTTGTGCTCTGTTATTTTGTCATGCATATGGGAATTACAGTAGTATTCTTTTTGCTTGGCAGGGAGAAGTGGGACATCATGGCTTCTGCCGTGATCACGCCGCTTCTGATGCTGCTGTTCAGAGACAGAGTACTGACCTGGAATCTTCTCGTGAGTCTGGGTATAATCCTTATCATTTATATTCTCAGAACATTTGAATTGGTAAGGGTTAAATATTTGATTCTTTCAGCACTGCTCCTGATCGGTGTTGTACTTTATAATCCGCTCGAGATATCTCTTGTTTCAGCAATAGCGCTGGCTATACTCATATTCTTCTCTGTCGGATATCTTCTTCGTAATGAGGCTGTGTATTTTATATCAGTATTCCTTATTATGGGAATTGCTGCATTTTTCCTTCCGGTAAAGGACGAACCGCTCAGCTGGGAATTCGCATACAGGATTGTTGAGAAGGTTGAAGAAACATTCGATACTACTATGGATGAAATGGAATACATGGGCAGCCTTTTCGGATCGAGGGGTGTAGGCTTCACGGGATATTCAGACAAAAGCAGTATAGGCGGAGGGCTGAAAAAGAATTCAAAAGAAGAACTCGCGATCGATTCTGACTATACAAAGGGTATGGTATATCTGAAGGGCAGAAGCTCTGCGAACATGAGTGCACAGGGCTTTGACGGAAAAGTCGATGAATCAAGAAAAGCATGGTTTGCAGAATATATAAATGCTCTTTACAATGCAGGGGTAGATAAGAAAAAAGCCGCATGCTTCTCTAAAGTCAGAAAGATGTCTGTTGAGTATAAATACCTCAGGACAGAAGATATGATTGCTCCTGAAAATGTCCTTACTATAGACAGTATATCGGACTTCTCTGAGGGCCGACACGGAAAAGGTTATAGATTCAGTCTGCATTACATGGCGCTCGATACGGCAAGTCCTTATCTCATAGAGGTTATGGAACAGGAAAATGTATCGTATGCAGATTATGAAGTCCTGGAGGATTATACGTGGGAAGTATATCATCTCAGACTGTCTGCAGTCATTTCGAGGCAGGAGTATGAAAGCATCGCAGCAGGTGAAAAGGACTTTGCTCCGTATCTGGATGCTTCAATGGCAACAGACAGGGTGCGTCAGCTGGCTCAGGATATTACGAAAGACGCAGAAACAGATTATGATAAAGCTAAGGCTATCGAGGCATATCTGAGAACTTATGAATACAATACATCTGTCGATTACAGTAAGTCAGAAAACTATATAGATGAATTCCTCTTTGAAAAGAAGAGTGGTTACTGTATATATTATGCATCCTCGATGATCCTTTTGATGAGATCATGCGGAATACCTGCCAGATATTCAGTCGGGTTTGCACATAAACTTTCATCAAGAAAGGAAAAGGTGCTTGGAAATGAAGCGCATGGCTGGGCCGAAGGTTATATCGAAGGTTTCGGCTGGGTAAGATTTGAACCGACGCCTGTTATGAATACTACCGAAGATATGGGCTGGGGACTTACTCTTCCGGAGGATGAAGAGGAAGAAGTTGAAACAGAAAAAGAAAAGCCAAACTATGAACCGAACATTCCGGACATTGTTCCTGACGACACAGTTATAGAACAAACGCCGGCAGCGCAAAAGAAAAACACTTCATTTAATCGTATTCTTGCAAGAAAGATAGGCTACTATGTAGCGGCTATGATGTCTTTTGTAATAGTCGTCCTGTTGCTTATCAGACTGGTTCTTTTTGTGAGATATATGATGCTTTCTCCAAATGATAAACTTGCATACAATGTAAGCCACATAAGAAAGACTATAGATGACAGACTGCTTAAGGGTGCTAAGACATATTCGATATATGATTATGCGCTTGCAGTTCCGGATGAAGAACTGTCGGATAAACTGAAGGGGCTTTTTGATGATTATTATAAAGTAAGATTCAGAGGTGAAGATGCTACTGATGAGCTTGTTGACAGCTCAAGGAAGCTGGCTATATACTTGCAAAGTAGGAAGTTTAGATCCCTGCTGCACAAAACCCCTTTGGGGGATTCATAAGTTAATCTAAAACAAAACAAAATAATATAAACCAAGAGGAGAAAAGGGTATGAGAAAAAAGGTTTTAAGGAGTGCCCTGGTTGCGGGTCTCTCCGTGGCTCTCGTGTTCCAGATGATGGGATGCGGAAAGGAAACGGCGACGACTGAAGCTACAACCAAAGAGGCGGTGACAGAATCGACAGAGGCTACCCCGGAAGACGCTACAGACACTACCGAGGATGTCGAAGTAGCCGAAGGCGGAAATCTTATCACAAATGGAGATTTCTCAAATGGAATAGAGGAGTGGTTCACTTATTGCGAGAACGGAGTTGGTGAGATTTCAGTCAATTCGGACGGTGAGCTTGATCTGAAGGTTTCCGATATAGGAACAGTTGAACACGGAGTTCAGATATACCATGACGGTTTTGCTCTTGATGAGGGCTGTGTGTATAAGCTGACATTCGATGCACGCAGTGAGAAAGAAAGACCGGTGGAAATGAGATTTCAGATCAACGGCGGTGATTACCATGCCTACTACAAAGAGATAGTAGAACTGGGAACTGAGACTCAGAGTTATGAATATACATTTACAATGAGTGAGACATCTGATCCGGCACCGAGATTCTGTTTCAATACGGGTCTTGTTGAGGGGATCGATGAGGGAATCGGCGAACATCATATATTCTTTGATAACTTTGTTCTGACTCTTGAGGATGATTCAAATAAGGTTGCAGGAGCAGGAGAAATAGAAGTTCCTGATATTGCAGTTAATCAGATAGGCTATCTTCCGGGTTCCACAAAGACAGCAACAATCATGGGTGATGCACTTAACAGTGATGTTAAGCTCATAGATGAGAAGACAGGCGAAGCTGTTCTTGAGGAAAAAGTAGGAGCAGGAACAGATGATCCTGATACAGGCGAAAAGGAAGCGGTATTCGACTTTTCATCTGTTAAGGATGAAGGAACCTATCACGTAGAATCCGGCGATATCGTTTCAGCAAGCTTCAAGATTGGTAAGGATGTATATGAAGAGGCTTTCAAGGCTTCCATCAAGATGCTCTACTATCAGAGATGCGGTACGGAGCTCAGCAGTGACCTTGCAGGAGACTTCGCACATCCTGTCTGCCACTCAGAAAAAGCAGTGCTTTATGAGGATAATTCAAAGACCCTGGATGTTTCAGGTGGATGGCATGATGCAGGTGATTACGGAAGATATTCGGTAGCAGGTGCTAAGGCGGCAGCAGATATTCTTCTGGCTTATGAGAACTATCCGGATGTATTCGATGATGCAGTAGGAATTCCTGAAAGTGGAAATGGAACGCCTGACATTCTCGATGAAGCAAGATATGAGCTTGACTGGCTTCTTAAGATGCAGAGCGATGACGGCGGTGTATATCATAAGGTAACATGTAAGACCTTCCCTAACGAGGTAATGCCGGAGGAAGAGACAGATCAGCTTGTGGTAATGCCTGTAAGTACAACAGCAACAGCCGACTTCGCGGCAGTTATGTCGATAGCTTCGAGAGTATATGCAGATTCAGATAAGGCTTATGCAGATAAATGCCTGGCTGCAGCGAAGAAGGCAGCCGAATACCTGCAGAAGACTCCAAGAGATACAAAGGGTTATAAGAACCCAAGTGATGTAACAACAGGTGAATATGAAGATGTAAATGATGTTGATGAGAGATTCTGGGCATATGCAGAACTCTTTAAGACAACAGGGAATAAGAGCTATGAGGATGCTATGAAGAAGGAACTTCCGGACAACGGATACTCACTCGGATGGCAGGGCGTTGCCGGATACGGCGGATATGCTTATCTCACAGCAGATGGTGCTGATGCAGGAACAAAGGATACAGTAAAGAAAGAAGCAGAAGCAATGTGTAAGGATATCGTAGACAATACGAATTCTTATTCATACGGCTCATCTATAGTTGGTACATATCCATGGGGAAGTAACATGACTATAGCAAACAACGGAGAATTCGTCCTTATGATGAAGGATGTTATAGGATCAGATAATAAAGCAGTAGCAGACAAGCAGCTGAACTACTTATTTGGTAATAATGCAACGGGTTACTGTTTCCTTACAGGATTCGGAGCAATCTCACCGGAACATCCACACCACAGACCTTCACAGGCAACCGGAAAGGCAGTGCCTGGAATGCTTTCAGGAGGCCCTGACAGTAATCTGGAGGATCCATTTGTACAGAATGTACTTAAGGACACACCGGCAGCTAAGTGCTACGCAGATAACTCACAGAGCTATTCAACTAACGAAGTAACAATCTATTGGAACTCACCGCTCATATATCTTATGGCAGGTGAGCTTGCAAATACTAAGTAATATCAATTAATAAAGCGGCGTACATATAATGTACGCCGCTTTATGTATATATACCTGAGATATCCGGAGTATCCGGAATGACATAAAGAAAGGGCGGATTCAAATGAATCCGCCCAACGTTTTTTAATTAGTGTACGTAACCGAGTGGGTTAACAGGTGTTCCGTTGATGACTACCTCGAAGTGGAGGTGAGGTCCTGTACTGTATCCTGTTGAACCTACGAAACCGATACAATCACCCTGTGATACTGCCTGTCCGACTGAACAGTTGAATCCTGAAAGATGCTGGTAAACAGTTACGAATCCGCCGCCATGGTTAACCATGACATAATTTCCTCTTGCTCTGTTATAACCTACGAAGTATACTGCACCGCCTGCGGCAGCAACTACGCTTGATCCTGAACCTGCGCCGATATCGATACCCTTGTGGTTAGTAGAACCGATACCACCAGGTGATGCACGTCCACCGAATGTAGAAGTGATTCTGTGGCTTGATGGGCAAGGCCATATGAAACCACCTGAGAAGCTTGCTACCTGAACCTGCTTTGTTACTGTCTGAGTCTGAACCTCTGTAGTAGTCTGAGTAGTTGTCTTTGTTGCATCAGTACTACTTGCTGTCTTTGAAGGCTTAGTAACAGTCTTTGTTACAGGAACCTCTACAGTTATGGTCTCAGTTACTGTTTCGGTAACAGTGACAACCTTAGGAGCAGCAGCAGCGAGTCTTTCGAGCTCGGCATCAGCCTGTCTTTCAAGCTCTGCAAGTTCTGCTATATCAATCTGAGTTTCAGTAATCTCTCCGTTGAATTCCTTAACCTTTGCCTGCTTAGCAGCTTCGTTTTCAACAAGATTAGCTTTCTCTGTTTCAGCATCGCTCTTAAGAGTGTTGATGCTTGTCAGGTTCTGCTCAAGTGTTTCCTGATATTCAGATATTTCAGCTTCAATCTTGATAAGTGAATTCAGCTGAGCCTGATCATATGCAGAAATCTTTGAAACATATTCGGCAGCATTGTTGATGTTGTCGAAATCTGTTACAGCGAGAAGAGCATCGATATATTCAACATCGTTGTTCTCATATGCGAATCTTATACGTTCCTTCATCTCAGCGTACTGATTATTTTCAGCAACGTAAGCATTCTGGAGCTTAAGGTCGATAACAGATATTTCAGATTCAAGCTTGTTTCTCTCGTTGGTGAGTTCTCTGATCTTATCTTCAGAATCAACTATCTTTCCGTCGAGAACTTCAATCTCATCAAGAATCTTCTTCTTTGCTGAGTTCAGCTGAGAGAGTTCAGATTCTTTTTCTTTCTTTTCCTGTTCAATCTCTTCTTTTTCTTTCTCAATCTCTTCTTTAGTCTTCTCCTTTTCAGCATGAACCGTTGACGCCGGTACATTTGCCATGGAGAGACCGGTACCGATAAGCATTACGCCTATAAGTCCCTTGGAGATCGATTTTCTAAGTTTTGATCTCACTTTTTTACCTCCGTTATATATTATAATCATTGGCTTCATGATTATAGCATAGTTTTTTCATAAATGGAAGAGTAAATTTGTAACACTTTTGTAACAAAATATGAAGATTGTGTGGCAATGTGTTTAACAATGTGCCAAAAGTGTAAATATTATGTAAAGCTGTGTTACAGAATTATGTAAATCTATTTGCTCTCCTCAGCATTATATATAAATGGATTGCGTTTATTCTTACTCTTATGGTCTGCAATGATGTTAGCCGGAAAATGACTTATATAATCGTTATAGACCTTTACTGCTTTGTTGTATTTATCCGTTGCAGGTATAAGCTCGGTGTATATCTCTTTGTACTTATTAAGAAGCGTATCAAGCTCTTCGTTCTTTAAAGAAGGATTATTATCTATAAGGTCCCTGAGAGTTTTCTCAGCTTCCTTCATAAGATTATAATTATAAAGCTGTGTTGCAGGACTCATTCCAAGAGAGAGCATTGGCTCTTTCTTTGTTTCAGCAGGAATCTTTACACCGGCTTCTTCAAGAATAGGTATTATCTTATTTTTGTTGAAGTTCAGATCCCATATGAGTGTGTCTATATGCCCGCCTGCATTTTTAGCTTTGTTGTCAAGCTCGGTAATCTGGATAAGATTTCTGAGATAGACTATACCTAAGAAAACAATCAGTATTATAACGACAACACCGAATGCTTCCACAAACTTTATGGTTCTGTCAGCTGTAGCAGTAATGCTTTCATCTTCAGTCAGAAATGATACGAATGATAAGAGCTGTGACATGTTTCTTACCTCTTTAACGAATAATTTTCATACGCAGTCCATTTTACTCTTATTTCATAATAAAGTCCAACTAAAAATCGGCTGAAACTAATAATTTATTGTCGGCCTGATTGGATTATTTATATTTGGTTAGATTGGATTATTACCTTAAAATGTGTTATCATAACTATAACTGTGTAGTTATAAACTTACGGAGGAATTGCAAATGCAGGAATTATACGAAAACAGAGAATTATCATGGCTCAAATTCAACGAAAGAGTTCTGGAGGAAGCAGAGGATGAGAGAAATCCTCTTTGTGAAAGACTGAGTTTCATTTCCATATTCCAGACAAATCTGGATGAGTTCTTCATGGTCAGAGTAGGGTCTCTCCATGATGAGATGCTTCTTGGTGACGAACAGAGAGAAAATAAGACCAACATGACTCCGGGCGAACAGCTTGAAGCTATCAGAGAAAGAGTAAGGGAACTTACTAAAAGAAAAGATGCAACATATAAGAAGCTTATGACGGAGCTTGAGAAAGAAGATATACACATCATACGTTTCTCGAAGCTTGCTGAATCTGAAGGTGAATATCTCAGAATGTACTTCGAGAGAGAAATCATGCCGCTTCTTTCACCTATTACTGTAAGTAAGAAACAGCCATTTCCATTTCTTAAGAATAATGAGATATGTGCAGCTGCTGTTCTCGGAACAAAGAGTAATAAGAAGAGGATAGGTATCATTCCATGTAACAATGGAATGTTCAAAAGGCTTATAGAGATACCGGGCCGAAAAGGAGTATATATGCTCGCTGAGGAGCTGATACTTCATTTCATACCGGAAGTTTTCCAGGGCTATAATATAGTAAGCAAGACTCTTTTCAGAGTCACAAGAAATGCAGATATAGATGCTGATAAGGTTTATGACGAGGAACTGAACTACCGTGATCATATGGAGGAGGTTATCAAGCAGAGACGTAAGCTCACTCCTGTACGTATAGAGTATACAAGAGATATAGACGAGTCAGCTCTTAAGTCCATAGTTAAGACACTTAAGATAGATAAGAATATGGCGTTCAAGATACAGTCTCCTCTTGATATGTCTTTCGTATTCGATATTCAGGATTCACTCAGAAATAAATCAGAGCTTTTCTATGAGAAGAGGATTCCTCAGAAATCAAATGATTTTGATGAGAGAAAACCGCTTCTTCCACAGATACTTGAGAAGGATAAGTTCCTTTCATATCCATATGAGAGCATAAGACCGTTCCTTAATATGCTTCACGAGGCTGCAAATGATCCTGAAGTTGTGTCCATCAAGATGACACTTTATCGTCTTGCAAAGCAGAGTAAGGTCATAGAAGCTCTTGTTGAAGCGGCTGAAAATGGAAAGCAGGTTGACGTACTTGTCGAGCTCAAAGCCAGATTCGATGAAGAAAACAATATAGGATGGTCACGTATGCTCGAGCAGGCCGGCTGTCATGTCATTTACGGTCTGAACGGATTAAAGGTTCACAGTAAACTGTGCCTTATAACCATGCGTACAGCCGACGGAGTTAAGTATATAACTCAGATCGGAACCGGTAACTATAATGAAAAGACTGCCCGTCTTTACACAGATCTCAGTGTTATGACAGCAAATGAAAAGATCGGTGCAGAGGCTGCCAAGGTATTCCAGACTCTTTCACTCGGCGAGGTTATGAAGACTACGCAGAGTCTTCTCGTTGCTCCTAAGTGTCTGCAGAACAAGATCATAGACAGGATCAACAGTGAGATACAGATAGCAAAAGACGGTGGTGAAGGATATCTCGGATTCAAGATCAATTCACTTACTGACAAGAAAATCATAGATAAGATCATAGAGGCTTCTGAGGCCGGTGTTAAGGTTGAGATGGTCATAAGAGGTATATGCTGTCTTCATTCCAAGATTCCGGGCAAGACTGATAATATCAGAATTATCAGTATCGTCGGAAGATTCCTTGAACATTCGAGGATTTATATATTCGGTAAGGGTGAGCGCGAAGAGATATATATCGCTTCAGCTGACTTCATGACCAGAAATACTGTCAGAAGAGTAGAGGTGGCTACGCCGATACTTGATCCGGACATTAAAGATGAAGTACGAGAGCTCTTCAATCTCTGCCTTGCGGATAATGTTAAGGCAAGAGAACAGGGCGCTGATGGAATTTATAGATATGTTACACATACAGAACCACCTGTAAATGCTCAGGAGAAGCTGTACGACAAAGCTTATGAGCTTGCAGGAATTAAGATGACTGACTGATGAACGAAGAAAAGAAAAGCGAAAAATTTCATATTAGTCTCAGGAGCTTTGTGGCTGTAACCATGATATTCCTGCTTGTCATAAGCCTTGCGGCTGTGTCATCCATCGTGCTTTTCTTTTCTTACAGAAGTACCGATCAGAATGTCATATTCATGAATGAGAATATCGCCGGCAGGATTGCTGATCGAATGCTGGATGAGAATTATGACAAAGCGCATTTTGATGCATATGTCGAAGAAGCTTCCATAGGCCAGGAAGGAAGAATACTGGCGATAGGAAGGGATTATTCCATAATCGCTGATTCGGAAAGTCTTGCTGAAAACAGGAATGACTACCTTTATATAGTCTCACGTGATGTAATCGACGTCATGACGGGAAAAAAGGCATCCATAAAGACAGTAAAAAATGGTGATTCAACAGTCATCATTCCTGTTAAGGATGATAAAGGCGTTATAAGAGGAGCTGTACTTTCTGTTGCCTCTACTGCAAGGGTAAATGCCATTCATGAGCAGATACTTCACGTCAATGTTGTGGCGCTTTTTATAGTGCTTCTCCTTGGAGTACTGTATGCATTGTTCGTTTCAAGAGTTGCAGTAAGAGAACTTAATTCAGTAAATGAGCAGATAGGTAACATAGCTGAAGGAAACTTCGATACTGAGATCGAAGTAAGAGGATTTCAGGAAGTCCGATATCTTGCTGACAATTACAATAATGTCCTGGGCAAACTTGATTCCATAGATGATGCCAGACAGGAATTTGTTTCAAATGTATCGCACGAGCTGAAGACCCCGATGACTTCCATGAAGGTTCTTGCGGAATCACTTGTACAGAATGAAAACGCAAGTGCTGATGATTACAGGGAATTCATGGGAGATATCATAGATGAGGTTGACCGAGAGACCAAGCTTATCAATGATCTTCTTACGCTTGTTAAAACGGACAAGAGAAATTCTGAGCTCAATCTTGAAGAGCACAGTATAGGGGAACTTATAGAGATTATCATCAAGAGAGTATCACCTATAGCAGAGGCAAGAGGTATAGAGATTCAGTACAATGCATATAAAGATGTAATAGCTGAGGTTGATGAGGTTAAGCTTCTCCTCGTTATTTCAAACATAATAACCAATGCCATAAAATATAACGTTGATAATGGATGGGTAAGGATTACTCTTAATGCTGACGCCAAGTTTTTCTATATCAAGGTTGCAGATTCCGGTATAGGTATTCCGGATGATGCAAAGGATAAGGTTTTTGACAGATTCTATCGTGTGGATAAGGCAAGAAGCCGAAGTACAGGAGGTACAGGTCTCGGACTTGCCATAGCGAGAAATATAATATTCTCACATGGTGGAACCATAAAGCTTTACAGTGAATTCGGAAATGGAACGACATTTACTATCAAGTTTCCAATCAGTCAGAAGTACAGAGTGTCAGATCAGAAGACCGGTGAATCAAATGAGAAGGAATAAGCTTTGTTATAAAACTGCATATATCCTGGTGCTGCTTCTTGTGTCCGTAACATTCCTTAATTCATGTGGTAAGAAGGATAAGGAGGATTCAACTGCCCTTTCTGTTACAGGAATCATAAATGAGAACAGCATGGTCACAATATATGAAGTGGGTGATGACCGTATTCAGGAGAGAAGTGAAAGATATCAGTTGAAGCAGCCGGAATCCATACCTGCAGCAGTTGAAGAAATCATGACAGAATTTACTGTTCCTGAAGTGATGCAGTATGTAGGATACACGGTTGATGAAAACAGTAATGTCATAATCACGATTCAGGATGTTTCTTCAAATGAGGAAAGCAGGCTTATGATAAAAGCTGCACTGGTAAAGACACTTGTTCAGATTCATAATATTAACAAGGTTGTAATAGATGTTCTGGATGAAGGAGGAACTTCAGTAGATAAAGCTACATATACGGATGCTTCGTTTATTTATATGTAATATTTTTGTTTTACCTATGATATGCAAGGTGCATATTTCGTGTGAAATATGTCGACAGATAAGAGGGGTGAATAGTTTTTGAGAAGACCGTTAGTCTGGACGGGGGCTCTGATTCTGATGGGGGAGATCATGGCCGTTTCGTTTATCAGCAAATGGGAAGTCTTCATATCGGCAGCGGCGCTGTCACTGATAATTGTAATAATATGCAACAGATACTCTGAGCAAAGAAAAAAATGCTCGTATCTGTTGCATTTTTTATTTCTTGTGCTGGGACTCACAATCGGAATCGCATATAGATATAGGGATTCCATGGTAAATACCGATGACAGTAATCCGCGCATCGCAGATTTAAAGGCAGATATAATCTCGATCAATGAAAAAGAAAAGACCATTTCAATGACAGTAAAGGATGTGAAGAGGGGGAGGAAATTCCTTATAGTTTTGAGCAGGGACGGAGAGGATGAAACAGATTCGGAATCAGGGGAGATTCCATATACTGAAGGGGATATAGTTTTGATCAACGGGGATACTGAGGAACTGAAGACCGCTTCCAATCCGGGTGGATACAGTGAGAAGGATTATTATACCGGTAAAGGCGTGTGCTGTCGCTTGAGAACAGAAAACATCCAAAAGACCGGAAAGAAGAATTATGCTCGATATGTACTTTTCTTGATAAGGTGCAGGATGAAAGAAGGCATTTACAGAAATATGTCGCCTAAATCCGCAGGTATTGTTTCTGCCATGATACTAGGAGAGAGAGGTGGAATAGATGATGAGATAAAGAAACTTTATCAGGAAAACGGAATAATCCACATACTGGCAATATCATCCCTGCATGTAATGCTTATCGGTGCATTTATCAGAAAGATGCTTCGAAGTACAGGAATACCAAATACAGCTGCAGTGCTTATATCCATGTCAATACTGCTCATGTATGGGACTATGACCGGTTTTGCAGCGTCTACCATGAGAGCTGTGATAATGCTGATCATTTCAATGTGGGGCGAGAAGTTCAGGAGGACAGATGACATGGCGACCTCTCTCGTCATAGCACTTATTATCATGAGCCTCTTCACTCCATATATTACACTCAGTGCCGGATGCATCATGAGTGTTGCTGCGGCTTTTGGAGTGATGGTAGGAAGCCATATGTACAAAGTTCTGTTCGGAAGAGAACGTTTTCTCCGGGTGCCGCTTAAATACAGGAAGTATGTTAAAGGGGCAGTCGTTTCATTTGTCATGTCTTTTTCTATAAATGTAACGATGCTGCCTATCGTCATATATTACTATTACGAAGTGCCTCTTTACGGCATGCTGCTCAACCTGATTGTAGTACCACTTCTGACTGTTGTTGTTGCTGCAGGATTCGTAGCGGGAATTCTGGGCGGTTTTGTTCCGGGAAGTATATCAGATATGTTGGGATATTTTGACCCCGGAAGGGTGGCAGGATATCTGGCTGAAACCGTTCTAAAACTGTATGAATTTCTTTGCAGAGTCATGATAAAACTTCCTTTCAACAGGTTGATTCCGGGACATACGACTATAGGGTGGATATGGATATACTATGTGATGCTTGTGATTCTTATATATGCATTTACTGTTTACTATGAAGGACTTTCGGCAAAAGTAAAGTGGACAGGCAAACTGAAAAACAACAAGCCGGCAGGACTGATTCAACCGGGGGCGGTAAGGAAGTTTCAATCCGGACCAATCCGGAGATTTTCAAGAAGAATAAAGCGAGGGATGAAAAGAAATCGGCAGCTGAAGTATTCAATCGAAATAACAACGAAAGAGAAGCTTGGAAGACTTTTGATATATATAGCTGCGGGAGTCTTGCTGTACATTCTCTTTATTGCTACAACTTCTGTTAGAAATATGAATGACAAAGGAGTAGTCTTTCTTGATGTTGGTCAGGGGAACGGGTTTATCATTCACGGCGGAACGTCCGGTAATTATATTTATGATGCAGGTTCAAGTTCACAGGAAAAGGTCGGTGAATATGCTCTTGTTCCTGCACTTAAGTACTACGGGATAAGCAGGATTGATATCTGCTTTATCACACATTCGGATAAAGATCATATAAGCGGGATAGCAGAACTGATAAGAAACCGTGAGCTCTACGGGATTGAGATTTCAGAAGTGGCGCTTCCGCTCGGGACGGAAATCGATGAACCTTTGTCGGAAATCAGGTCAAACTTTGGAAAAGACTATATGCATCTGAATGCCGGTGACCGGGTAAGCTTCGGGGACATTACATTTGACATTATATATCCCGATGGAAATGGTTATGATAATCATGCTGACATTTTGAAGAATCAGTTGGATGAGGACCACAATTCAGGAAATGATTATTCGCTCGTTTCGATTATGACATATAAAGATGTGCAGATACTTTATACCGGAGATATAAGTTCTGAAGCAGAGAGGTTGATTCTTGAGGATGGATATATTAGCTCTCTTTTGGATAGGAATAAAAAGCTTGTTATAGCGTGCCCTCATCATGGTTCGAAGTATTCATCGTCAGATGAGTTTCTTGATTTTGTCTCTCCGGATATAGCTATCATTTCCTGCGGCCGGCATAACATGTACGGGCACCCTGCCCCTGAAACCTTGGATAGATTGGAAGAACGCGGAATACGGATATACCGTACCGATCTGGAAGGAGCGGTAATAATTAACTATTGAAGAATACCGTCATATATCTTGAAAAAGATGCCAGCCGTATGATAAACTCCGGAATGATTGGTTTATGAATATGAACAAGTTATCAATAGTGAGTTATACCGAATAATGTAAACAATAGATAATTAAGGTTATTAAGGATAATAGGTGTGATATGTATAGTTTTAAATCGAGAGTCAGATATAGTGAGTTGGCAGCTGATAAGAGACTGTCGCTGGTTTCTATAGTTAATTATTTTCAGGATTGCTGCACTTTTGAGGCAGAAGATAAGGAGGTAGGACTTCAATGGTTGAGTGAACATCACACATCATGGATGCTTACTAATTGGCAGATACATATATTGAGAAGACCGGAGTATTGTGAAGATATAGAAATCATTACATGGGCGTCTGGATTTAAGTACTTTATAGGAAAAAGAAGTTTTCTGATCAGAAGCGTCAGTGGTGAACCGCTGATTTATGCTCTTTCTGATTGGGCATATGTAAATGTTGTAGAAAATCGCCCTGAAAAGAATGTTCCTGCAAAAGAACTGGAAGCCTACGGACTGGATGTCCCGATTGAGAGAAGGTTCTCTGAATTTGATATTCCTGTTTCGGAAGAAGAACAGATATTGAAGGGAAAGATTGATGTAGAATTCATGAAAGGTATTGGTATTCTCGGTAAAAAGGCAGACGGGAATTCTTCGAATACAGAGAGTATTGCAGAAAGTGGAAATGTATGGTTCCCGCACTCTATAGTTGTATCCGGAGAACATTTGGATACCAATAATCACGTGAACAATGCCCAGTACGTTGCAATTGCAACAGCACAGCTTCCGGCAGATTTCAGAACCAGTGTATTTCGTGCTGAATATAAAAAGCAGTCAAAACTGGGAGATGTTATATATCCGGTCATCGAAACAACTGACGAAGGATATATAGTTGTTTTAAATGATGAAGCAGGAGAGGCAAAACTAGTGTGTGAGTTTATTCGATAACACATCAAGGCTAAGCTCGTTTGGCACGCTCGTTTTGATGATTAGCCGCCGCACACTCGTGACTTTAGTCGTGAGTTAGGCGGCATTTTCTTGAGTTTAGCCTATACATATGGTATAATAAATACATGGATAAAAATGTTTATTTTATATTACCTAAAGATGTTACTCATGGTCGTGGATATATTTACTCTTTGCAGTATCATATCGTATGGGTTACCAAGTATAGAAAGCCCATATTTATAGGTGAAATCGAGACGGATGTTAGAAAGTATCTTCTTGAAACACTTAAATCTTTGGATATGGTTCCTTTAGCAATGGAGATAATGCCTGATCATATTCATCTTCTTGTAGATTGCAAACCACAGATCAGACTGTCGGATGCAATCAAAATTCTTAAAGGCAATACTGCCCGGTGGTTATTCCTTAAACATCCTGAGATCAAAAAACAGCTATGGGGTGGACATTTGTGGAATCCATCTTATTTTGTTGCCACTG
>JHWR01000008.1 GCA_000687655.1 Lachnospiraceae bacterium YSB2008 | reverse complement strand
AGTATCATTGATTACTTTTCTGCGATACTTCACCACTAAAACCAGGTGATAATGCATTGAGAACACTGAATGATTATTAGTTTCAAAATTCATTTACTTTGAGCCTCTTTTTTGAATTTACTACTGAACTTATTATATCATATTTCTATAGTTTATTCAATGTGATTTCGCCAATTATTACAACTCACTTTTAGAAATTGAGGCGATTCATCCCCGTCTTATAGAAGGCGGAGTATTCTCGCCAAGGATTAGATAAAATCGGTATTTCTTATACCACTATATGTTTCCTAACCTCTTCAAACTCATCTTTAACCTTATCATCTACATCTCTTGTAATTCTGCTTACAAGGAATATAACAAGATATGCTGCCACAGTCGAAGGCAGTATTCCGGACAGCTCCGTGTATTCATAAAGCGATATGGCATTTTTGCCACTGGTAATGAAAGGAGCAAAGTTCCAGACAGCTGAAACAAGTCCGCCTATGATCATTCCCATGGCAACACCTATATCAGTTGATCTTTTATCAAGAAGTGATGCCAGTATCCCCGGAGCCAATATACAACCGGTTTCCATTAGCAGAAACTTCAGTATGGACATATCAGAAGAATCTATATACAGTCCAAGTAAAACTGATGCCAGAATAATGAATGCAGATATAACCGATATTCTCATGTAATCACCGGTTCTTTTCTTCCTGCCGTTATGAGATTTATGACCTACGGTACTCAGAACAGAAGTTGAAAGATGGAGGCTAGTGTCTATAACTGATGAAGCCGCTATAAATATAGCCGCCACATACATGATCCGTGCCCATCCACCAAGATTGTTACCGTCACCCAGCTTTTCAAAAGTTCTTACAAACACTTCTATTACAGACATATCACCCAGAAGATATATGCTGTCTGCCAGATATGCACGAAGGAACACTCCCAGAACCGCTGAATTAAAGAGTACGATAACAGAGAAGCTTATGGATATAGTTCTTCCCTTCGAAAGATCCCTGGTATTACCATATGTCAGAAAAAGATTCGCAATATTCGGTATTCCCAGTATTATAAAAATCCATGATAACTCAGAAATAAGATAAACGGCTGACACTCCCCTGCCGTCAACATCAAGAGCATTAAGGAAGCTTGTCATTCCGCCGTCAGGCCTGCTGCTGAACAGCCCCTTGAGTATTCCGTGTTTCCCGAGCGTCATCCATATAGTCACGACCATCAGTATCATGGCAACAAATATGCATACACCTTTTATAACGCTCATGTAAGCAATACCTGAGAGTCCGAACAGTACAGTGAAAATGTATATGATTGCAAGCATAATGACTATTATCAGGATCTCTCTTCCCGGAGCAAATGCATGTAACATATTCTTCAGGAAACTCAACATATAGGCGATGATTCCTACAGCAAAAAGACTTATGATTATTCTCATGATCCATCCCGACACAGTTTTCTTTCTGTATCTCTCATCGACATAATCACTTATGACACATACGCCCTTCTCTTTCGTAGCATAAAGCATCATTCTGTATGACGTGCTTGCCCATGATACGAAAATACCAAGAGCCAGTGCTATGCCGAACCATGCAGCTCCAACCCCATGCATATATATGATTCCGGGAATAATGAAAACTGACATTATACCGACAGAAAACACCCAGGTAGTAAACCCGAGTGCTGCTCCGCCGATATTCTTATTTCCGTCATGATATATACTGTTCATATATAATTAATCCCTGCTGATAATAAGTATGATCTCCCCGGTTTTAATGGATATCATTATATCCTTTCCTAAAGATTCATTGCTTATGCATCTTCCGCTTGATTTATCAAGCATAAAATCAGTAACTTCGTACTTTGCGTCTTTGATCGTAAGCCCTTCCACAACGTCCGAGAGAGGAATAACAGATACATATTTCCCCTCTGTTTCATCTTTGGACAGGATCATAGATGCCGGAGTCTCACCATAAACACCAAGAACTCTTATGACATTATGCTCATCAGCCATAAATGCATCGATATCCTTCATTGCAAAGAGCCTGAGCAGAATGACATTTGATATAGTATGATCAAGTCTCGTTCCGGACATGCCCAAAAGAACAACCCTGTCTCCCGGTTTTACTATGTCCAGAACCATATGCATTGCATGCTCACTGTCTGTATCGTCCTTCTCGGTCGGGAGTACTACTTCCTTAGTTCCTTCGTCTATGTACTTCGCAAGCTTTACCCTGTCATCATCGTCTAGCTTTACAGAATCCATATCTCCGAGAACGATATCCGGTTTAAGCCCTGCATCAAGTATTTGCTTTATCCCGCCGTCAGCTCCGACCATGAATGGTTTTTCCAATCTTTCGACCGTCGCGATCAGTTGATCTTTATTTACGTTTCCGGCGCCAATGATGATTACATTCATCCGAGTATCTTCCTGAAATTCTTTACATTTTCTTCTATGTCACCACCGAATATAGACGAGCCGGCAACTATGACATTTGCACCACTTTCAAGAACCGTAGTGAGGTTATCTACAGTTACTCCTCCGTCTACCTCTATATCCTTTTCGATTCCTCTCTCGTTCAGTATATCACGCAGCTCTCTGACCTTATCCAGAGTCTCCGGTATCAGCTTCTGTCCGCCGTAACCCGGTCTGACTGTCATTATCAGTATCATGTCAACAAGTGAAACATAATCCATGAGTGCATCCAGTCCTGTCTCCGGGCTTATGGCTATTGAAGGCTTCATACCCGCATGGCGTATAGCCTCTATAGTCTTATTCATATCAGATACGGCCTCAGCATGAACAGTAAGTATATCTGCGCCTGCATCTTTAAATGTATCGATATACCTTATAGGCTCCTCTATCATAAGATGGACATCAAAAACCGCATCCGGTGCCACCTTACGCACAGCCTTTATCACCGGCTGACCAAAGGAAATATTCGGTACAAACATTCCGTCCATGACATCGAGATGTATATACTTCACTCCATTTTTAAGAACAAGCTTAATATCTCTCTCAATGTTTGCAAAATCTATGGAAAGTATGGAAGGTGACAAAATGTTCATTACCATTTTCTCCTTTTCTTCAACTCATCATATATAAGTTTATAATTCTCATATCTTTCAATATGTATCTCTCCGGCTTCGACTGCTTCTTTCACGGCACATCCCGGCTCATGAATATGAACACATCCTGTAAAACGACACTTTCCGAAAAGCTTCTCCATCTCTTTATAATAAAGCGAAAGCTTGTCAGGATCTATATCATTCCTGAGTGACGAAAATCCCGGCGTATCCATGATATATGTATGTTCAGAAATATTACTGAATCTCACCAGTTCAGTACTTCTGGTTGTATTCTTACCTCTTTTGATCTTATCACTGAGGCCGCCGGCCTCTGCTATGTTGCTTCCGTAGAGGAAGTTCATAATGGAGCTTTTTCCAACTCCCGAAGGTCCTGATACTATGCTTGTCCTATCCTTTACAAGCTCACGGAGTTCATCCAGTCCCTCGCCTGTAATCGTAGATGTAAGGAGCGTTTCGTAGCCTGCATCAATATATACAGTCTTCAGCTTTTCCGAAAGATCCGAAGAAAGATCTGTCTTGTTAAACACAATTACAGTCTCAATATCCTGTTCCATGGTGTTGATTAGAAATCTGTCCAGAAGATTGAGATGTGGATCCGGTTCTTTTACCGCAAAACAGATAATCGCCCGGTCAATATTTGCAACCGCCGGGCGAATAAGTTCTGATGTACGATCGTGAATAGATGTGAGATTGCCGGTCTTCTGTTCACCGTCAATAATCTCTATATCACAATAATCTCCGGGCAGGGGTTTCTCCAGATTATAACGGAAAACACCCCTGGCCTTACATTCATATTCATTTCCATCGGCAGCATCTACATAGTAGAAACCGCCTATACCTCTAATGATCCTTCCTTCCAAATCATCATTCCTCACTATACTTGATTGAAAGTGAATTTGAATAATACGAAGTGAGATCAGTTCCATCATCTGCTATGATGGAGAATGTTACATATCCGTTGTTTGTGGTAAGTCCGCTGCTTGTGCCGCTAATGTTTATAGCACCTGCCATAGTACCTGATATCTCTTTTGAGTAGATATTCTTGCTGTTACCATTATCAACGATATAAACATCTATCTTAACTGAGCCCTTGCTTGCTACTTCTTCAGCATATGAAGACTGAACAGTTATATCACCTGATACATTTGCTGTATATGTTACAGTCTTTCTTCCAAGGCTGATAACTATATTAACTGATGTACCTTCCTTAACTTCTGTTCCGGCTGCAACGCTCTGGCTGATAACCTTACCTTCTTCAACAGAATCACTGTATTCCTTGGATACTGTTCCAGGGGTAAGCTTAACATTCTGAAGTTCTGTCTTAGCTTCCTGCTCCGTCTTTCCGGAAAGGTTAGGAACCTGTACTGTCTTAACTTCCTTACCGTTACTGATATTTAGCTTGACCTTGCTTCCTTCAGCAGCTTCCTGACCTGCTGATGGTTCAGTAGATACCGCAAGTCCCTTCTCAATCTCATCATCGTAAGGATATGCTCTTGTAACATCGAAGCCTGCATCCTCAAGGATCTTTGCAGCTTCCTCTTCAGGCTTACCCTTTACGTCAGGCACAAGTTTACTGTCAGGGCCTGTACTTATGAAGATTTCAATTTCTTTATCTATAGGAGCCTTAGTCTTAGGTTCTATACTTTGGCTAATTACATAATCCTTCGGGACATCCTTACTTGCCTTCTGTGTGATCTTAATATTTGTGAAACCACTTCCCTTGAGAAGTTTGACAGCAGCTTCCTGCTCAACGCCGACAACATCCGGCACTTCTTCTTCTCTGACTTCTTCTGTAGTATCAGTTGTTTCTGTAGTTATCTCTGAATTCTCTGTAGTCTTCTTGTCTTTACCGAAATGGAACCAGCCAAATATATTTCCAAGAACAACAAATACGATAACTGCTATGATTATTGCGGCAGCTACACCGGCTATCATGACTACCTTTTCAAGCTTTGGATCAACTTCCTCGTCGTCCTCATCATCGTAATCATATCTGTCACGGTCTCTGTCTCTATATCTGTCTTCGTCTCTGTATCTGTCTCTTCCTTCGTCTCTGTAATCCCTGTCTCTTCCGTGTCTGTCTCTGCTGTGACGTTCCTCATAATAATCATCGTCATCATAGTCATCAGGGACTCTCTTCACGCTTCTGCCGGAAGCTTCTGCGCGTCTTCTCTTCTCAGCCTGTTCTCTTTCGTACTCAGCATCAAAATCATAATCATCTTCTTCATCAAGAAGCTTGCTGAGCTTGGAAGCCTTTGCAGTTTCCTCCTGGCGAACCAGAGTTTCTGTTCCGGAAAGAACAGGTGCACTCTTTGTTGCGGTCTTTATCTCCTCAAGGTCCTGAGTAGAGAACTTCTGTGTAGGTGCACTTGAAACTCCTGCACCTGCAACAACTATATCAATGTTAGGATTTGCTTTTACTCTCTTAAGATCTGCTATAAGGGCAGCTGCTGTAAGGTATCTTCTCTCAGGCTTCTTCTGTGTAGCCTTTATGATAACCTTCTCGAGACTTGAATATATGTCAGGATATAATTCTCTCGGTGGAACGATATCATTATTAATGTGCTTAAGAGCTATGGCAACATTGGTCTCGCCCTCGAAAGGAACCTTGCCTGTTACCATCTCATACATTGTGATACCGAGTGAATAGATATCACTTCTCTCATCTGAATAACCGCCTCTTGCCTGCTCAGGAGAAATGTAATGAACAGATCCCATTCCAAGCGTAGACATGGTATTTGAAGTTGCTGCCTTTGCTATACCAAAATCAGTAACCTTAAGGCTTCCATTCTTGGAAACTATGATATTCTGCGGTTTAATATCCCTGTGGATGATATGATTCTCATGAGCCACTTCAAGTCCTGAAGCTATCTGAATAGAGAAGTCTATGGCCTGATCCATGGAAAGCCTTCCATTTATGCCTATATACTCCTTGAGAGTAATTCCCTCAACAAGCTCCATAACTATATAGTACTTTCCTGCATCCTCTCCAACGTCATAAACGCTGACAATATTCGGATGAGTAATACCTGCTGAAGCCTGTGCTTCAACCCTGAACTTCGAAACAAAGTTCATGTCGTCACTGTATTCAGACTTAAGAACCTTAAGAGCTACATTTCTCTTAAGTCTCTTGTCCTTTGCCTTATATACTGTCGACATTCCGCCTGTTCCGACTACTTCGACAATCTCATATCTATTCTCAAGGATAAATCCCGGTTCTAACATACACACACCTCGTATTTATGGCTCAATAATCACGACGGATATGTTATCCATACCGCCATAATAATTCGCTCTATCTATAAGAGCATCAACTGCTGATTCTATATCTTCGTTTTCATTTATCAGATCTTTAATTTCATCATTTTCAACCATGTTTGAAAGACCGTCTGAACACAGGAGAATCTTGTCGCCCGGCTCCAGAGTCTTCTCAAAGAAATCAGGAAGAGCCTCCTCACGTGAGCCCATAGCTCTGGTAATGATATTCTTCTCAGGATGATTTCTTCCCTTGCTGCGGTTCAGCTGACCGGTTCTGATAAGTTCCTCAACGAGAGAATGATCCATGGTAAGCTGCTCTATCTCATCATTTACAAGATAAAGTCTGCTATCACCGATATTCGCTACATAGAGTTCTTTATCAGACACAACGCAGGCAACCATGGTTGTTCCCATGCCTGCCTTCTCTTTATCTTCTTCGGCTGCTTTATATACTTCACTGTTAGCATACACAAAAGCGCGGCGAAGCAATGATACCGGATTCTTCACCTTGGACGACTTGATATAATTCGCGGCAACCTCAATAGCGTACCTTGAAGCAAAGTCTCCCGCAGCATGTCCACCCATACCATCGGCCACGATATATAGATTCGGAAGAGGTCCAACCGGTGAATCACTGACAAATATACTGTCCTGATTCATCTCTCTCTTCCTGCCAACATCTGTTTTACCTGATGAAATCATAAACTGTACCTTAACGAACGGCAAAGGATGGCCGTTCGTTAATCCTCCTTCGTCAGACTGCTCCTTCGGAGCAGGGTCCGTACGTCATTAGAACACTTGATGTGTTCTAATAACTGTACCTTCTGCGTAACTGTCCACAGGCAGCATCAATATCTCTGCCCATACCTCTCCTAATAGTAACATTTATTTGATTTTTTTCAAGTATTTTCTTAAATGCATCGATATCGTCCCTGCTTCCTCTCTCATATCCTTTTTCCGCGACAGGATTAACAGGAATGAGGTTTACATGACAGTTCATGCCATGAAGAAGCTTAGACAGACGTTCCGCTTCGTCCTTATTATCATTCACTCCGTGAATAAGAGCATATTCAAATGTAACGCGACGGCCTGTTTTATCGAAATAATACTTACATGCATCCAGAGTTTCAGCAAGACTGTAGCTCTTTGCTATCGGCATTATCTTTTTTCTTGTTTCATCTGTTGATGCATGAAGTGACAGAGCCAGTGTCAGTGTCCTGTCTGCATCCGCAAGCTTCCTGATCATGGGAACAAGCCCGCAGCTGCTGACTGTTATGCTGCGTTCCGAAAGATTGTAACCCTTCTCATCTGTTATAAGATCCAGGAATCGTATGAAGTTATCATAATTATCCAGAGCTTCACCCGTACCCATGACCACTATGTTTGAAATACGCTCACCTGTGAGTCTCATGGAGGCATACACCTGTTCAAGCATTTCAGAGGCCGTGAGATTTCTTATCAGTCCTCCGATTCCCGACGCGCAAAAATCACATCCCATGCGGCATCCTGCCTGGGATGATATGCACAATGAATTGCCATGATGATATCTCATGAATACAGTCTCTATCATCTGTCCGTCGTTCAGTCTGAAGAGGAACTTGATGGTGCCGTCTTCTTTTGAAGTAAGTCTCGTCTCTTCCTGAAGTGTAACAACATCATCTTTTATCTTCTCTCTAAGAGCCTTACTGATATTCGTCATATCATCTGCGCCTTCAACATACTTCTTATGAAGCCACTCAAATATCTGCTTTGCACGAAACGCAGGCTCACCAAGACTCTTTACATATTCAGTTAGTTCATCCAAGTACAAGGAACGTATGTCAGTCATTTTTACTCCTGAAATATACAATAATAAAATCCATCACAGTTATCCACGCCCTGTAAAAATGTCTTCTCTTCAAGCTTCTTTAACGAAGGGTGGCGGGACATAAGCGCTTCTGCAGCTTCTCCATTCTCATATGGGTTAATGGTGCAGGTTGAGAAAAGCAGTATTCCATCCGGCTTCAGATATGAAACCGCATTATCAAGTATAGTATCCGCCATATTTCGAAGTGCTTCGAAATCTTCCGGCTGAACCCTGTACTTTATATCATTCTTTCGTCCCATGATGCCGAGCCCGGAACATGGTACATCAGCTATAACGATGTCTGCCATGCCCAGAAGATCATCTCTCTTAACAGTTGCATCAGAAACAGAAACCGTTACATTTGAAAGCCCGAGTCTTTCAACATTCTCTTCGATAAGATCAGTCTTATCTTTTGATATATCAAATGAATTGACCGCACCTTTCCCGGATATCAATTCTGCTGCATATGTAGTCTTGCCACCAGGTGCAGCACAAAGATCAACAACTGTCAGACCCACACAATCATCCTTGTTCTCCACTCTGTTATCATTCAGTTTTTTCTCTGAATGTAACGATATATAAGTATCGTAAGCCCGCCTCACAGCCATCTGGGAGCTCTCATCCTGAACGGAGAAAAGTCCGTCTCTGTATCCCGGAACCTTCTTTATGAAATCATAACCGTCCATGAGAAGTGCATCCGGAGCGTAGTGACCGTCTGCAACGTTTATACCCTTCTCTTCTATCATATGACGAAGCGAGCCTCTGTCTGTCTTCGATACATTTACCCTTATTGTTGTAGGGCGTTCCTCTCTGCCTGATTCGAGTATCTTATCTGCCGTTTCAGCATCATAGGTTTTAACAAGAAAATCATACAGCCATTCCGGTACCGAATACTTTATATGAGGAACTTCTGATGCCTTAAGTACTATAGCATCTTTTTCTCTGCTGATATTTCGGAGAACTGCATTTACAAAACCTGACAGGCTTGTGAAACCATGCTTTTTTACGAGCTTAACCGTTTCAAAGATCGCCGCTCTGTCCGGAACCGAATCCATGTAAAGGAGCTGGTATACTCCCATACGCATGGCGCATCTTATGAGAGGCTTCATCTTTGCAACCTTGGTTTTTGAATAACTGTCGATGATATAATCAAGCTGTATGCGCATCTCAGTAACGCCCTCTGCAAGTCTTGTTACAAAGGCACGCTTCTGCTTATCCTCAAACTGGTGCTTCTTAAGTGCTTTACTGAGCGCTACATTTGAAAAAGCCTTATTCTTATCTATATCAAGCAATATGTCTAATACTAATTCTCTTTCGTCCATTTTCTTAATCTGATTCCTTATGATAATACTGCACGATGTGAGCGGAACAAAACATTCCAAATCACGAGTAGCCGGAATGTCACAGTATAAATTATCGTAAATAAGCCATAAACGCAACTATTATTATAATATGCTTATTTTTGTTACCATTTTGTTGCCATTTATGTGGTATTATAATTTTCAGATTGAGTTAATCATTTCATTTTCATGAGGTTCATTGGAGGTTAATTATGAGTGAAAAGAACCATGTAAGCAAAAGAAAAGAAACATACAGAGCTGCTACTAAGAAAGTAAAATCCGACAGAGAATTATATAATGCTTTCAGAAAACTCAACAGTTCCATACCACAGAGAAAAAGAAGAACTCCTCTTAATGATCTGGATCTTCAGAAAATGGATACTGCATATAGGGAAACTCTCAATACTCTAAATACCAGAATTGTAACTTTGACCAATAATATCGCAACTGCCCCTGATGAAACCAGAAAACAGAAATCGGCATTGCAGAAGCTTCAGAACCAGCTTGATTATTATACAAAGATCCGTAAGACTCTCAGCAAGGATCTCAAGGCAATAATGACATGCAGGAAGTTGAATCCGAATCCAATGCCGAACATCACTCAGTTCTACGAAAGCGCCCGTTCAAAGAAGCTTGAGTTTGATCTTAGAAAAGCCAAGAAATACGGCGATGGAACAAGTACAAGATACAGAATAACCGTTCCGGGAACGGACGGCTTCTTTACCATATCCAAACGTGGCTTATCGGTTAAAGCAAGAAAGCAGGAGCTTATAGATGATATCAATAATAGGTACGGAGAGAATTCTATCTTCGATGCTTATAACCCTAATAACATGTATGTACTTGCCGAAGTGTTATTAAGAAACAACAACATAGCAGACATGGTCAGTGACGCTCCGGGAGAGCTCATAGCAAAAGCAACCTTTAAGAGCACCCGTCGTGATGTCAAGGTTTTGTTTATAGATGCAATCAATGAAACCAATCTTACAGCAGCAGAAAAAAATGCCCTTACTAACACAATAAATAATATAAAGCCCGGTGAGCTTGTGTCGCTTATCGAATATATGAACGGCGCATATAAGATAAACAACGTGAATCTTATAAATGATTCGATAGGTATAGGCATCAATACAAAACAGGACAAACGTAACAGTGCCATGTCTATGGTAGCTGACCTTATAGGATGTAAGGATCTTATTGCACCCGCTTCTACTCTTCAGATAAAAGACCCGGCAACAGGCCGTATCATAAGCGGTACATTAATGGAAAATGCAAAGGGAACGGATATTTACAGTACAAAAAGAGAAGATCTTGAAAAATTCAACCAGCTTACTCCTGATAAGATAGAGAACAGCCTGCAGCTTAAAAAGGATATAGCTAATCTTCAGATTCTCGACTGGCTCTGCGGAAACGCTGACAGACATAAAGCCAATGTATTCTATAAATTTGATGAAGCAGGTAATCTTGTGGGTGTAGTCGGAATAGACAATGACCTTTCATTTGGTAAAGGTAACCATGCAACTAACCTCAGCGGCATCCATCTTGAAAACATGAACGTGATCACCAAGGAAACTGCTGACAGGATCATGACAATGAACAAAGAAGAATTCAGGAACATGCTTTATGGGTATGACCTTTCTACTGCTGAAGTAAACAACGCATTGGGAAGACTGGATAAGCTCAGGAATAAGATTGAAGCAGACCAGGAATACTTTAAAGACATGCCTGCAGATTATGTTGAAAATGGAAGAATCAGGGTTGTAGACGACGAACAGCTTGCAGCCATTTCCATGTATGAAGACCTTGGAGCAGGAATGGGTAAGCCTTCGGAAGATTTTGAAATTCAGGGCAGAGATGATAAGAACCTTTTTGCAACTGTCTGCTTCCACGGAAAAGATGCAAATGGAATTCTAGAAAGCATAGATTCAGCAAAAAAAGGATTATTTAATGACACTTCACTTGCAATAAAGAATAGTTTTCAAATTGAAAAGCAGATTAAAGCCATGGATGCTTCCGAAAGAAAAACCCATAACACTCATCAGCCATTCCGCGATATGATCAAAGCTTTCAAGGACTGCAAGAAAGCATATTCATTCATTGAGGATGGTCTTGCAAGACCAAAGTTTGATGGCAGTGTTGAAGTATATGAAGATAATATAAGGAATTACAGGACAGCCCTTGAAGAATCAATCAAAAAATGTGATCTTTACATGAAAACCAAGGATGCAAAGAAGATCTTGAAGATGTCCAAGACCAGCAATGGCTATGAACGTTACATGCTGGCCAAGGAATCCAAGGAGATTGCTAAAAAATCCCTTGAAGCCCTTGACGGCATTCTCGATAAGAATTCATTAATTGATGAATGTACGGAAAAGTTTGATGCTCATAAGGCAACCTGTGAAAACCAGTTTAAAGCCATACGAGATAAAAATAAGCCTAGAAAGTTAAACCATAGAAATACTGTAGTTGAAATAACAAACAAACGCATTCAGGAAGCAAATAAAGCCAACGCTGAAGCTGATAAAGGTATGCACAAATAGTCTTTACATTTTTTCCTTCATGGATTTTACAAAGAGAGACAGCTGCTCCGGTGCATCCTTTCCATATTCGGCTGCTATTCTTACCATCGCCGATCCTACGATGACACCATCAGCTATCTTTGACATCTTCTCAGCCTGTTCAGGAGTACTGATACCGAAACCAATTGCCGCAGGTGTATCCGTCGACTCCTTGATCAGGCCGAGGATGGATGTTAAATCTGTCTTTATCTCACTTCTGACACCGGTAACTCCAAGTGATGAAACAACATATATAAAGCCTTTTGCTTCACTTGCGATAGTTTTAATTCTGTCCTCACTCGTTGGTGCTATCATGGAAATGAAATCCATCCCATGCTTTCCTGCTGTCTCGTCAAATTCATGTCTTTCTTCATATGGGCAGTCCGGTATTATGATTCCATCAGCTCCCGCAGCAGCTGCCTTTTCAAAAAACTTATCAGCTCCATAATGATATACAGGATTTGCATATGTCATAAATACTATCGGGACATCCGATTCTTTTCGAATGTCTGCAACCAGCTGAAAAGCCTTGTCTGTAGTCATTCCTGACGAAAGAGCTCTTATATCCGCTTCCTGTATGACCGGACCTTCTGCTATAGGGTCTGAAAACGGAATGCCCACCTCTATAAGATCAGCTCCTGCTTCTATGACTGCACGGAAGTTTGCAAGACTTGTCTCATAGTCAGGATCTCCTGCTGTAAGAAATGCAATGAATGCTTTTTTATTCTCAAACGCTTTATGTATTCTGCTCATTTGTTTATTCTCCACTTAAACTCATAAATCTTTACTCATGCTATATTTCAGACATGTAAATTACTCATACAGATCTACTCCACGATAACGTGCAATAGCTGCAACATCCTTGTCACCACGTCCCGATATAGTACATACTATAATGCTGTCTTTCGGCATATCCGGTGCAATCTTAAGAACATGTGCAACTGCATGACTGCTCTCTATAGCAGGAATTATACCTTCTGTTCTTGAGAGATACTCGAACGCCCTTACTGCCTCTTCATCAGTAATCGGTACATACTCTGCTCTTCCTGTCTCAGCAAGATATGCATGCTCAGGTCCTATACCCGGATAATCAAGTCCTGCAGAAATGGAATAAACCGGTGCGATCTGTCCGTACTCATCCTGACAGAAAAGCGACTTCATTCCATGGAATATGCCCTTCGTTCCATTTGCCATGGTTGCTGCATTCTTCGGATTATCTACTCCGAGACCTGCTGCTTCACAGCCTATAAGTCTTACTCCATCATCCTTAATATATTCGAAAAATGAACCGATAGCATTGCTTCCGCCGCCTACACAGGCTATAACCACATCAGGAAGCTTGCCTTCTGCCTCAAGTATCTGCGCACGGCTTTCCTTACTGATTACAGACTGGAAATCTCTTACTATTGTTGGAAATGGATGAGGTCCCATGACAGAACCGAGAACATAAAGTGTATCATCAACCCTTGTTGTCCATTCGCGCATCGCTTCATTTACAGCATCCTTCAGAACTCTTGTACCTGTCTTTACAGGATGAACCTTTGCACCGAGAAGCTCCATACGGAATACATTCAGAGCCTGTCTTATAGTATCCTCTTCACCCATGAATATCTCGCACTCAAGTCCCATAAGAGCTGCAGCCGTTGCCGTAGCAACTCCATGCTGACCCGCACCTGTCTCTGCAATAACTCTGGTCTTTCCCATCTTCTTTGCAAGGAGAACCTGACCGAGCACGTTGTTTATCTTATGTGAGCCTGTATGATTCAGATCTTCTCTCTTGAGGTAAATCTTGGCACCACCCAGATCCTTCGTCATCTTCTCTGCATAATAAAGAAGTGACGGTCTTCCTGCATATTCCTTCATGAGTTTGTCCAGCTCTGCAACGAACTCAGGATCATTCTTATAATGCTCGTATGCCTCTTCCAGCTTATGTATCTCGTTCATAAGAGTTTCCGGAATATACTGCCCGCCAAACTCACCAAATCTTCCGTTCTTTACGTCCTGATATAATCTTTCTTCCATGATTTATCCCTTCTGAATTAATGCTTCTTATATCTCTTACCATACGTATCCCTATGGTTTATTTAGTGTTTCCATTAGCAACTACTGAAAGCAGTTCTCACAGCTTCCATAAATGCTTTCATCTTAACTGCATCCTTCACACCGTCAGTCTCAACTCCCGAGCTTACATCCACGGCATAAGGTTCAATCTTCCTGACCACTTCCTGAACATTATCGGGATTCAGTCCACCTGCCAGGAAGTAAGGTCTCTCAAGTCCCTCAAGTTTACTCCAGTCAAATGTAACGCCCGATCCTTTGCCCGGGTCTATCATTATATGATCCGCCTTCGAATTCTCCACTTCCTCGAAAGACTCCAGCCTGTCTATATTAAAAGCCTTGATGATTTCTGTCAATTTACTTCCGCCTGACATTTCACTCACTCTAAGTCTAAGCTTTTCTATATAGGCATCATCTTCGTTTCCATGAAACTGAGCGATATCGATAATGCCTCCGTTCAATAAACCGGCAACAAAACCTATATCAGCGTCTACGAAAACACCGACTGCTTTAATCTCCGGATTCAGCAGCTTCTTAAGCTCCGCCGCCTTTTCTTTCGAAACATTTCTCTTACTTCTCTTCCAGAAAACAAATCCTATATAATCCGGAAGCAGCTCGTTCACAGCCTCGATGTCCTCATTTCGAGTTAACCCACAAATTTTAATTTTAGTTATATTATTGTTCATATTACTTCCGTCGTTAATCGTCACTAGAAAAGTTTTAAATCATATATGAGAGCCGTTTTGTTGCTGCTCCGCATCAGCATCTCTCCGATAAGAACCGCATCCGTTCCATTTTCCTTCAGAATCTTAACATCCGATGGTTTTTCAATTCCGCTCTCGGATACGAAGATAACATCGCTTGGAACCAGTTCCCTGAGTCTCACGCTGTTAGTTATATCCACGGTGAAATCCTTAAGATTCCTGTTGTTAACTCCAACTATTCTTGCACCGGCATTAAGACATCTCTTTACCTCTTCAGCATCATGTGCCTCAAATAGAGATGAAAGCCCGAGTGTATCTGCAATCTCTGAATAGCTTCTGAGCTCTTCATCAGAAAGAATCGCCGCTATGAGAAGTACCGCTGAAGCCCCCATGAGTTTAGCCTGGTATATCATGTAAGGATCTACTGTAAAATCCTTCCTAAGAACCGGAATGCTGACTTCACGAACTATTTCCTTCAGATATTCATCACTGCCCTTAAACCTGTCCGGTTCTGTAAGGCATGATATTGCATCTGCACCGGCTGACTCATATTCCTTTGCAATATCCAGATAAGGGAAGGCATCTGCTATAACGCCCTTTGAAGGAGAAGCCTTCTTTACTTCTGAAATGATTGAAAGTCCTTTTCCTGAAAGAGCTCTTTCAAATGGATAATCAAACTCCTGAACTTCCATCTCCTGTGCAGCAAGAAGCTCAGCATCTCTTTTTATATCTTCAAATGAATAGCTCTCCTTTGCTTTCTCTATTCTTTTTCTCGTTAATTCTGCCAGTTCATCTAATATCATCTTTTCACCTGTTCATCCGTAAAGACATACTATCTGTTACTTAACTCAATAAACTTCTGAAGAGTATCTGTTGCTTTACCTGAAGCTATAAGCTCTTTTGCAAGTTCAATACCATCCTTCATGGAATCAGCCTTACCACCTATATAGAGTGATGCACCTGCATTCAGAAGCGTTGCATTTCTCTTTGCCCCCTGTTCTGCTCCACTGAGTATCCTTCTAGTTATCTCTGCATTTTCTTCCGGTGCGCCACCTACAAGTTCTTCCTTTTTGCAGGTTTCAAAACCGAAATCTTCAGGACGGATAACTCTTATCTTGTACCATCCGTTATTAATCTCACAAACTGTTGTTGGTGAGCTGAGTGATATCTCATCAAGCTTATCCTGTCCGAAAACAACCATTCCTCTCTTTACTCCGAGGTCTGCAAGAACCTGAGCAAGAGGCTCAACAAGATACTCATCATATACACCAAGAAGCATCTTGGATGGCTTGGACGGATTTGTAAGAGGTCCAAGAATATTGAATACTGTTCTGAAACCAAGCTCTTTTCTGATAGGTCCTACATACTTCATTGATGTATGATACTTCTGTGCGAAGAAGAAACACATTCCGACCTCATCAAGAAGCTCGATACATTTTTCAGGATCCTGAGCTATATTTACTCCAAGAGCTTCAAGACAGTCAGCTGTTCCGCACTTTGAAGAAGCAGCTCTGTTACCGTGCTTTGCAACCTTCATTCCGCCTGCAGCTGCAATAAGAGCAGATGTAGTGGAAATATTGAAGCTGTGTGCATTGTCGCCGCCGGTTCCTACAATCTCAAATACCTCATGACTTGTAACAACAGGAATTGCATGATCACGCATAGCAGCTGCACATCCTGCTATCTCATCTTTAGTTTCAGCCTTTGCACTCTTTGTAGAAAGTGCTGACAAAAATGCAGCATTCTGAGTCGGAGTTGTCTCCCCACTCATAATCTCGTTCATAACTGTATATGCCTCATCATACGATAAGTCCTCTTTATTTACGATTTTCTCAATAGCTTCTTTTATCATTTTTATATCCCTCCATTGTAATTGTTTTTAAATTAGTATACAGATTAGTTATTACAATAACTAATCGTCATAACCAAGAAAATTCTTTAATAGAAAAAATCCGTCGGGCGTCAATATTGATTCCGGATGAAACTGCAATCCATATATCGGATACTCTTTATGTCTCACCGCCATCACTTCACCATCATCATCTGCGGTAGCTATAACGAGGAGTTCATCAGGAACTGTCTCCTTCTTTGCCGCCAGTGAATGGTATCTTGCTACCTTTATATGTTTATCGGCATTTCCGCCCGCCACATCATTTGTCTCTGCATCAGTACAGCTGACAATTCCACGGAACAGCGAATCATCTGTCACTGTACATACTGACTGTTTACCATGCATAAGTCTTGATGCATATGTAACGGTCGCTCCGAATACCTCACATATTGCCTGATGTCCGAGGCACACACCGAGTATCGGAATCTTTCCTCCGAGCTTCCTTACTACATCCTCACAAACTCCTGCGTCCTTTGGTTTTCCCGGTCCCGGTGAGAGTATTATATGATCAGGATTCAAAGCTTCTATCTCTTCCACAGTCATCTCATCATTTCTTATAACCTTTATATCCGGATCGATGCTTCCGATCAGCTGGTATAAGTTATATGAGAAGCTGTCATAATTATCTATAAGTAATATCATATCGCCACCTCTTATATCGTTGTTTCAAGTGCATTTATAACTGCACGTGCCTTATTCAGTGACTCTTCAAATTCCTTTTCCGGTACTGAATCTGCTACGATTCCGGCCCCGCTTCTGACGAAGACCTTTCCGTTTTTCTTGTAAGCAATTCGTATGGCGATACAGGTATCCATATTTCCTGTAAAATCTATATAACCGATTGCACCACCATATATACCTCTTTTATTATTCTCAAGTTCATCTATAAGCTGACAGGCTCTGATCTTTGGCGCTCCTGAAAGAGTTCCTGCCGGAAGCACTGCCTCTATGGCATCAAGTGCATCCTTATCTTCCCTGAGACATCCTCTTACTGTCGAACCTATATGCATGATATGTGAGAACTTCAGGACTTCCATGTATTTCTCAACTTCCACAGTTCCGAAACGGCTCACTCTTCCAAGATCATTTCTTCCAAGATCAACCAGCATGTTATGTTCAGCGAGTTCCTTTTCATCCCTCAGAAGTTCTTCTTCAAGCTTCTCATCTTCTTCCTTGTTCTTTCCTCTTGGTCTTGAACCTGCAAGAGGGAAAGTATGAAGAATTCCATCCTCAAGCTTGACCAGTGTTTCAGGAGATGCTCCTGCTACCTCAACATCCGTTCCCGAAAAATAGAACATATAAGGTGATGGATTGATCGTTCTCAGATTCCTGTATGTATCCAGGAGGCTTCCTTCAAAAGGAGCTTCAAGTCTGTTTGAAAGCACTATCTGGAATATATCTCCCTCGAAAATGTAATGCTTTCCACGTTCCACCATGTCACAGTATTCTTCTCTGCTGAAGAGCGGTTTGATATCTCCGGTAAGTCTTCCCTTTGTATCTCTGAACTTTTCTCCTGTAAGAAGCAGCTCTGCAAGTTCTGAGATATCCTTCTTTGATCTTTCGTATTCGTTTTCCAGATCAGCGAGCTTTACATTTACAATAAGCACTATCTTCTGTCTTACATTATCAAAGGCTATTACCTTATCGAAAAGCATAAGGTCCACATCTCTGAATTCTTCCTCATCTTTGACCTCGCTTTGAAGAACAGGTTCGCTGTACTTAAGATAGTCGAATGAGAAATACCCGACAAGTCCGCCTGTAAATGGCGGAAGATAATCATATCTTGGACTTCTGTAACCTGCTAACACCTTCCTCAGATACTCAGTCGGGTTATCAGTCTGAAAGCTTTCTTCACCTGCCTTCATTTCTCCATTGATACAGGTTATCTCCATCTTTGGATCAAATCCGAGAAATGTATATCGGCCCCACGTTTCATTTGCCTGTGCTGATTCAAGCATATAAGTATGTGATGATGCTTTCTTCAGGATTCTAAGTGCTTCTATAGGAGTTATAAAATCTGATAAAATCTCAGCACTTACAGGTGCAACTGTAAATGTATCTTTATCAAGTTTCTGTAACTCTTCCAGTGTTGGTCTGAGTTCCATATTTCTTCCTCCCTCTGCTTATAATGTCTTGTAGCCCTGCTCTCTGAGCTTCTTTTCAACCTCTTCTGCCTCAGTAACTTTCATTATCGCAAGAGGTGTCTTTGTATCTCTACTGTATGAAACAAATATATAATCAATGATCATCTTGCAGGTGTTGACGACATCCAGCAATGATGTCAGGCTTCCTACGTCATCGGATATCTCAACCCCTATGACTTTATCAACTCTGCACATGTATCCAAGTGACCCCAGAAGTTCTACTGCCTTTTCAGGATCTGAAACTATCATCCTGATAATTCCGAACTCAGCACTGTCATTAGTAACGACATTCGTAATATCTATCCCTGCATCCGAAATATACTTGGAAACCTTTAACATTGCGCCTCTTGTGTTTTCTGCATAAACTGCTACCTGACTAATCATTTGTTGTTCCTCCCTTAGTCTTTAATGCAATTTGCGCTCGGCAGGTTTTCTGTGATAGGAAACATATAAAGTAAAAAATCCCAGCAATCAAAAACTGATTGCTGGGACAGGATAATCTCTATAATTCCTGCGGTGCCACCCGGCTTGGTAAAAAACTTCACCCGCTTAGCGCATACTATCATATGCCGAACTTTTGTAACGAAGGTTCTTACTCCGTCTCCCATACTTTATAACCGGTAGATTACATTTCAGGTCGCCCTCTGAAGTCCATTCAGCAAAACACTTAATACTGCAATCTCACCACCTACAGTTCTCTGTATGAAAGGAGGTCTTACCTACTTACTCTTCATCAACGGTTTGTTATATTTAATTACGCTCTGCAATATAACACGAAAGAGCATTTTCTGTCAATACTTTTTTGCGCTAAAGTGTTAAACTGATAGCATTATTAATCATATTAACTATGAACCGCATATCATTCCGACTTCGAGCTTGTTACCGTTAAGATATGATGCCGCATCCATCTCTTTTTTGCCTTCAGGCTGAAGTCTTTTAATTCTGAGTGCTCCCTCACCACAGGCAATGGTGAAGCTCTTCTTTGTAACCTCTGTGATCTCGCCCGGTGAAGAACTTTCACTGACATCAGTTATAACCTCAGCCTGATATATCTTCGCAGTCTTTCCTGCTATCTTTGTAAAAGACATCGGCCATGGATTAAGCGCTCTGATCTGTCTTTCTATCTCTTCTGCTGATTTACTGAAATCAATGATTCCCATATCCTTGCTGAGCATCTTAGCATAATTTGATTTTGAGTCATCCTGAGGTATTCTGTCAGCCGTACCAGCTTCAAGCTTCTTCATGGTACTGATTATAAGATCTGCTCCCATATATGAAAGTCTCTCACAGAGAACAGCTCCGGTATCAGCCTTCGTTATCTCAGTGCTGACCTGCTCTATGATATCACCTGTATCGAGGCCTTTCGCCATATACATGGTCGTAACGCCTGTTACTGTTTCACCGTCCAGTATGCTCCGTTCTATCGGTGCAGCTCCTCTGTACTTCGGAAGAAGTGATGCATGAATATTGATGCATCCATACTTCGGGATATTCAGTATACTCTCCGGAAGTATCTGACCGTACGCAGCCACAACTATCATGTCAGGATTTATATCCTGCAGGAGCTTTACATTTTCCTCATCACGAAGCTTCTCGGGCTGGCAGATGTTGAGTCCTGCCTCCATAGCAGCTTCCTTTACAGGAGACGGTGCCGGCTTTCCGCTGCGTCCCTTTGGCTTGTCAGGCTGTGTAAATACTGCAGCAACCTCGTATCCTTCTTCAATTATTCTTTTAAGAGGAGGCACTGCGAATTCAGGAGTGCCCATGTAAACTATCTTCATTCGTCATCCTTATATTATGTAAACTAAATTATAATTCCTCTTCCCACTGATCAAGGAATTCGGTAAGTCTCTTACGTTCCTTCTCTATAACCCTCTTATCCTGCGAAGAAAGTGCAAGTTCAAACTTTCTGATCTCTGATTCAAGAACTTCTCTGTCCTGTCCCAGGCTCTCTTCGTAGAGTCTTTCGCAGCGAAGAAGAACGAGCTTATTCTCTTCCTGGTCACGCGGATGAATCTTAAGATAAGAAAGCTCCTGAAGTCTCTTCTCTATCTCTTCGTCTGTCATCTCAACGTACTGACCCTTGATTATGCATCTTTCCTTCTTACCGGTAGATACTGACTTAACCTCAACCTCAAGTATGGAATTGATATCGTATGTATATGTAACGTCTACAGCTTCCTGTCCGGCCTTGGCCTTCGGAACCTGTATCTCAAGTGTTCCGAGCAGAAGGTTATTCTTAGCTATCCTGCTCTCACCCTGAAGTACATCTACTACTATCCTGGTCTGATTGTCACGTACAGTATAAAATCTTTCAGTACGGCTTGCCGGGATAATCGTATTTCTTTCCAGTATAGGACAGAAATGACCTCCCTCCATATGTCTCTCGCCGAGATCCACTGCAACTTCCGTTCCGAGTGTAAATGAACAGACATCCGTAAGTATTACTTCCTTGATGCTTTCCTTTCTTTCCTTGATTGCCCCCTGAATTGCTGCTCCAAGTGCAACAGCCTCATCAGGATTTATGGAAGTATCCGGGAATGTCTTAAAAAGCTTACTTACAAAAGTTCTGAGACTTGGAGACTTTGTAGAGCCACCTACAAGTACTATCTTGTCGATATCCGAAACCTTGAGCATTGCATCTGCAAGTGCTCTCTTTACAGGTATCCTTATTCTCTCGTACAGGTCTTCAGAATTCTTCTCATATTCGTCTATAGTTATTTCTGTAGTAACAAGCTTTTCACCTATCTTTGGTGACATCGTCACTGTTCCCGCATCAGTAAATGCAAGCTTCGCCTTCTCGGCCTCTTTGTTTATTGATGCAAGCTCCCTTACAGAAAGATTATCACGAACTATATCCTGATTCTTCTTGAAGAAAATATCCTCGATTATTTTAGTGAAATCCTCACCACCCAGGAAGTTATCTCCGGCAACTGCCCTTACCTCAAGTATTGGTGGGAAATAATCAAGTATGGAAACATCAAGCGTTCCGCCTCCCAGGTCAAATACGAGATTCTTTGTCGGCTTGTCATCATTATAGAGTCCATAGGCTATAGCCGCTGCAGTAGGTTCACTTATGATACGCTCTACCTTAAGGCCTGCAAGTTCACCTGCCCTCTTGGTAGCCTTACGTCTCATATCATTGAAGTATGCCGGAACACTTATGACCGCTTCTTCAACAGGTTCTCCCAGGAATTCTTCAGCATCCTCCTTGAGTGACCTCAGTATGAAGCTTGAAAGCTCTTCAGCTGTCAGCTCTTTTCCGGAGAGTTCATACTTCTTATCGCTTCCCATATTCCTCTTAAATACAGAGGCACATGTATCAGGAAACAGCTGTTTTCTTTCCTTTGCGGTACGTCCTACGTATACAGTTCCTTCTTCGTCTATACTGACAACAGAGGGAGTAAGATTCTCCCCCAGTCTGTTGGGAATTATCTTTGGTCCTTCATCGGTATAATACGCTGCCAGACTATTAGTAGTTCCAAGATCGATTCCTATGATCATTTTTAATCCTCTTTTACTAAATGTATTGCTGACCGTTAAGTGCAGCTATGGCTGCATCTATCTCGGTATCATCGTCGCACATCTGACGTGCGGTATTGTAGCATCCAAGTGCCAGATCATACTTACCTACTATCTCATAGAAATTAGCGTCTGTAAGCACTCTGTCATAGCATGCCTTATTTCTGCAGAAATTACATGCAGGATATTCAGTCATCTGTGACAGACATCCCGGAGCTTTAGAAGCTTCTCCTGTATAGAAGTAGTATTTTGCTATCTCACCGTATCTGTAAGGTCTCTCATTTGGATATGAAAGATACTCTTCTATAGTCTTATTTGGATATATAAGTGCAGGAAGACACCTCTGTGCCATTTCAGCAGCTTCTTTAGCCCTGCCGGCTCTCATATAAGCTTCAGCCAGTTCGAGCATGCTCTTTCCGAACATATGCATCTTATAATTTGACTGCGGATCTTCCAGTTCCTTAAACTTAACTACAAGCTCCATGCACTTGATAGCTTCTGCATAATTCCTTCTGACGAACATCTCATGACGTCCTATCTCACGGAGTATATTTGCAACAAATCCGGCATGTCTCTTTACATTTTCGTCAGGATCAACGAATCTGTATTTTGCGTTAAAGTTCTCCTTAACAACAAACTTTACAAAATCATCATAAACTTTGCGGTAATCCTCTATACGTCCCATCACTACATAGAGTTCCATGATACGTATCTGGTTTGCTGCCATATATGAAAGAGTCTCAATATCTGTCTCTTTAATATGGCTGCGTGCATCGAAGATACCTATATACTCTCTGTCTGCTTTCTGTCCGAGCATACGTCCGACATAAATACTGTTTATGGCTTTGTACTCAAGAAGAGCTTCCTCTCGCTGCTTATTCTTCTTATAAAGTGCTGCCAGATCTCTGTGGGTATCTACGCTTTCCAGTCCGAAATCCGCATAATACTTCTTGGAGAATTCTATAGCTTCAGCATATCTTGCATTCATTTCAAGGAACTTGAGATAGTTCTTCTGAAGTGCAGTTCTGGTATGTCTTTCCTCAGAAAGCTGAAGGCCTTTATCAAAAGCATCCTGAGCTTCTTCATTTCTCCTGAGCATCATAAGAGGATAAGCAAGTGCATTGTATGCATATATGTTATCATCCTCTTCCTGAATAGCTTTCTTTGCGGCATCTATAGCCTTTTCAAATTCATTTCCCTCTATGTACACAAGTGCCAGAGCTATATAGTAATATGCACTTGCATAGTTATTCAGCTGCTTTCTTGCGTGATCGACTGCATTATTATAATCCTTTATATCCTCAGAATTATAATATACATCAAGATAATAATCAGATATCTTTCCATGAGCTGATCTGTGACCGTCATACATATTTATGGTCTTCATGAAGAGACTTATGGCATCTTCATTTCTGTTCTGTCTTTCCATATAGAGACCGTACTCATAGAATACATCCGGGTCTTCGGAGAAGATAGACAGCATGTTTGTATACTCTTCATCTGCATTCTCTTTAAGAGACTCCAGACAGTCAGTTTTGAGCCAGTGGGCACGTCTTGATTTATTATTCTCTTCTATAGCCTTTTCAGCAAGAGCCATAGCCTCTCTGAAGAGTCCTTCGGATTCTTTCTCATCTTCTGTATTCTTTGCGAGATTATAGAGAACTATTCCATATTCAGTAAAGAATTCGCTCTTATTCTCTATATCACATTCCTCTTCATAAAGATGAGGTACCAGATCCTCAAATATCTCATTTGCCTTCTGATAATCACGGTCATATGTGAAGCGCTTAGCCAGCTCGAAATCAAGAGCCATGCTGGCAATCTGATTATTCTCAGCAGCCTCCATCATCTCATCGAAGAGATCCGGTCTGTTATAAATATTGTAGACCTTTGCAGCAAGCACATAAGCTTTCTTATAATCAGGCGCGAAGTCTATGATTCTCCAGAAATCATTTATTACCATCTGTCCGTCTCTGAGTTCAAATGCTGCCTCCTGACGGAATACATATGCCGGCATATAATCCGGTATATCTTCTATCATCTTGGTCCAGTGATCAACGGCTTCTTCATACATTTCCAGCTCATTCATCATCTGGCCTTTGATATGAGTATATCTGACCTTCTCATCATAACGGTCTGAATATTCTATGGCAGTATCCATGCTGCTCATAGCTCCGTCTATATCACCCGTATCCTTTTTGCAGAGCGCAACGAGATAGAAGCTGTATGCAACTCTCTCGAGTCTCTTCTTCTCATCATCAGAAAGCTCTTCAGGACTTACAGTCTTCGACTTTTCATAAAGCTCCAGAAGGTATCCCTGCCACTTTTCGATATATGGATATGCCTCAGCATACTTCTCATCCTTGATATAACATCTTCCGTAGAGGTTATAGTATCCGTAACCGTTCTCTTCATCAGGAGTGATTTTCTTAAGCATTTCTATAGCTTTGTCAGAATCATCTTTTCTGAGATAGCACCAGCCAAGCTCTATTGCCGTTTTAACATTATCAGGTTCATTTTCAAGAATACCTTCATAGTATTCTATAAGCTTATTATCAACTACGGTAACAAAATCATCTATGACCATATTCTGATCATTGAATTCTGCCGCAACAAGAACATCCTCGTCAGCCTTAACATAGTCGCCGTGAAGGAAGTAGTATATGGATCTTGCATAATTTGCAAGTACATACTTAGGCTCCTTCTCAATGACCATATCAACAACCTTCTTGGCCTGCTCAAGTCCGCTGAGGTCCTCTCTTTCCTGCTTCTTATATGTATTGATCAGAACATAAGCAAGATTAACAAGAGTATAGTCATCATATTTTTCTATATATTCATCCGTAAGGAAGAATTCGCATATTGGAAGTGCCTCATCGTTTCTGTCAGAATAATCCAGAAATCTTATAAGGCCTGCCATCTCGGTCGGATGATATACAGGTCCTTGACGAAGTGAAACAATCCTCGATGCAAACTCCTTCATGATTCCTTCTTTATTCTCTTCAGGAGTATATCTGTTATTGAGTGCTGCGTAGATATTATAGAGTGACGATGCATTTTTAATATACTTATCCAGTTCAGATATTTCAGAGTCATCTACATATTTTTCTTCAGCAGTAACCTCTATATCAGTTATTCCTGCAAATGGAATGTTCTCCCTTGGAATCAGCTCATCGTACTCGAAATAATCTTCTTCCTCTATATGTGAAACGATGTATCTGATGAAGTTCTCAGGAAACACCTCTGAAAGAGCCGCCTGCTCATCTCTTATTCTGAATACCTCATCAAAAAGCCTCCAGACATCTGTCGGGAAGCTGAAGTGATCCAGCATATAAACAAGGAATTCCTTCCTTACTTCATCTACAGTATCAAGTGCTTCTATAAGCGGATCGGATATCCACTCCTGCCACTCTTCTACATTTCTTCTTCTTTCATAATCGCTGTATATCTCATCTGCCCTCTTGACGAGTTCCTGAACAGGTGTGAGTTCTCCCTCTTCAGGCTGAGTTTCATCGTTATGGCAGAGAAAAACAGCCTTCTCAAAAGCTTCACGTAAAGCCTTAAAACCCTCAGGATCATCCTCAGGGTTTGTCTGTACGAGCTTGGCTCTGTATGCAGTTCTTATCTCTTCTTCATCTTTAGTTGGCTCTATCTGAAGTATCTGCCAGATTCTTGCTTCTTCCACTTTAGCTACTCCTCTTCCATATCTTCAGGTCTCTGTACCGGATGCAGTCCATCCAGAACAAGGTCCTTATAAAGTACTCCGTCAAGATGATCTATCTCATGGCATAAACATCTTGCGAGAAGTCCCTCTCCTTCTACTGTTATCTCATTCATATCTCTGTCCAATGCTTTAACAATGACATGATCCGGTCTTGTAACTTCCCCTACAAGACCCGGAAGTGAGAGACATCCTTCCTCTCCTGTCTGCTCTCCGTCAGCCTCTATGATCTCAGGATTGATAAGGCACATAGGATTATCATCCATTACATCTATAACAACTATTCTCTTCAGCACTCCTACCTGAGGTGCTGCGAGCCCAACTCCGTTTGACTCGTACATTGTCTCAAACATATCATCTATAAGCTCTTCAACCCTGTCTGTCATCTGCTTTACAGGCTTGGAAACCTTACGGAGTATATCATCTCCATCTGTTCTGATATTTCTTATAGCCATTACTCGTACCTCATCTTTCTTAGTAATACGTCATATAACTCTACATCATATTAACCGGATCTCTGTCTAAAGAGAATGCCACATCTTTACCATTATAAACCGACTGAACAACATCCGCCACAATAATCTCTATCTCAGACAGATCATAATCATCAGCAGATTTTATATAAATAACACGCCTGTAGACATTGCTCAGCTTGGAAACCTTGGCCACACCGGGTCCTATTACTGCAACCCCTCTGCTCTTAAGCTTTCCTCTTAAAGTTTCAGCTATGGTACCTGCCGCTCCCTCAAGAAGTTCTTCATCCTTTGACGATACCAGGAGTCCCGTCAGTTTATATACAGGCGGAAAATGTAACGCTCTCCGATATGCTATCTCCATCTCATAGAAACCTTTATAATCCTGTTCAGCCGCAAACTGTATAGCATAGTTATCAGGCATATAGGTCTGAATGACCACACTTCCTTTCCTGTCCGCCCTTCCGGCCCTGCCTGCCGCCTGAGTCAGAAGATCAAAGGTTCTTTCAGGAGCTGAATAATCATCGTTAAAAAGTCCCATATCTGCAAGTACAACTCCGACAACAGTAACATCCGGAAAATCATGTCCCTTTACTATCATCTGAGTTCCAACCAGGCATCCTGCTCCCGGCTTCCTGAACTCTTCCAATATAGAACCGTGAGCACCTTTTCTGCTCGTGGTATCTTTGTCCATACGAAAAACATTTATTCCCGGAAAAAGCTTTTCAACGCTCTGTGCGAGCTTCTCAGTGCCTGTACCAAAACCGGCTATAAAAGGCGATCCGCACTTAGGGCACACCTTCGGAGCAGGTTCTCTGTGCCCGCAATAATGACACATCATTACATTTCCTCTATGGTACGAAAGGGATACTGAACAGTTAGGACACTTGACAGCCTCTCCACAGCTTCGGCAGGAAATAAAACTGTTGTATCCTCTCTTGTTCAGGAAAAGCATCACCTTCTCATCATGGTTGAAGGCATCTTGCATCTTCTCATAAAGCTTTCCGGAAATGATACTCTTATTTCCATTTCGCAGTTCTTCACGAAGGTCTATTATATCTACCGTAGGAAGCTCTGCCGCATTCGGTCTTTCAGGCAGTTCCCAGAGCTTATATTCACCCTTTTCAGCCCTGTAATAGCTCTCCATGGATGGTGTTGCTGAACCGAGCACAACAGATGCTCCCTCAAGACGTGCACGCTCCACAGCTGTTTCACGTGCATGATATTTAGGAATGTTATCACTCTTATATGCGAGGTCATGTTCCTCATCTATGATTATCAGCCCCACATCCTTATATGGAGTAAAGAGAGCCGATCTCGGTCCTATGATTATATCAGTCTCCCCGGACTTAGCCTTCTCGAATTCACGGAACTTCTCACCCTCTGAAAGGCTTGAGTTGATTACTGATACTCTGTCCCCGAAATGATTCTGAAATCTTGCGACCATCTGGTAGGTAAGAGCTATCTCCGGTATCAATATGATTACCTTTCTGCCAAGTCCCACAACGTGAGATGCTAATCTTATGTAAACCTCAGTCTTTCCGCTTCCGGTTATTCCATGAAGGAGATATGTCTTTCTCTCACCCAGGTCATAATCAGTCCTAAATTCATTTAAGATTTCTCTCTGAGCCTCTGTCAGATCATCGACGGAATTCTGACCTGTCATCGCAAATGATATCTGCTTGACCGGTTTCTTTCTGGTCACTATCCTCTTTACCGGCATAACAGTCTTCATGGCCGCTATCATGGTTCCGCCATAATTTCTGTGCATCCATGCAGCAAGCTTTATCAGCTTACTCTCTATGGGAAGCCCGCCTTCTTTTCTGTCAACGATGCATTTTATCTTATCGACATCAAAGACCGGAGTTTCTTTGATATCCACAACGTAACCGGTTCTCGTTCTGTCACCCTTTCCAAATGGAATGATGACCATATCCCCTACTGAAAGCGAAAGCTCTTCCGGTATCCTGTATTCAAATGTCTTGTCCAAATCCTTATGGGATATGTCTATGATTACGTCTGCGTACATAATATTCCCTGAATGCATCTTCGATAAAAGAAGCCAAAGGTTATTCCCCTTTGGCTTCAAGATCTCTCTTACTCATCTCCAACAATCTTTACCTTACCCTGGTAAAGTTCTTCAACTGCCACTGAAAGCGGCTTCATATTCTTTGAATTCTGAACGAGAGGTTCTGAACCATTTACTATCTGTCTGGCTCTCTTTGCAGTAGCAAGAACTATTGAATATCTGCTCTGTACTACAGGCTGTTCGCCCGGCTCAACTTCACTGTTAACGACCTCCATAAGGTCTGTATAAGATGGATGTAACATTTTTATTCTCCTTTCATTACATCGTAATTTTTATAATTTAGAGCAGTTCCTTAAGTCCTGCAACCATTTCGTCTGCGAAAGCAATACGCTCTTCAAGACGGCAATGCTTTGAAATGATGATGGAATTTACTGTATCTATGCATTTATCCAGTTCATCATTAATAACTACATATTCATATTCAGAGATTGATTCGGATTCTTCAGCCGCACGGGCAATCCTCTTCTTTATATTCTCTTCAGTTTCTGTGCCTCTCTTGTGAAGTCTCTCTGACAGAGTCTCCGCATCCTTTGTGCAGATGAAAATAAGCACAGCATCAGGATACTGCTTCTTAACCTTCATGGCACCCTGAACTTCTATCTCGAGTATGACATCCCTGCCGGCCTCAAGCTCGTCTTCAACGAACTTTCTAGGGGTACCGTAGAAATTATCTACATACTGAGCCCACTCAATGAATCCGTTATAATCTATAAGACTTCTGAAGTCCTTCTCAGTCTTGAAATAGTATTCTCTTCCGTCGACCTCGCCCTCTCTCGGAGCTCTTGTTGTCGCAGAAACAGAAAGGCTGTAACCATATTTCTCAACCAGCCCTTTAACTACAGTTCCTTTACCTGCACCTGAGAAGCCTGATATTACTATAAGTTTACCTTTATTCAATATTCTGCACCTGCTCTCTGATCTTTTCTATGATAGTCTTTAGTTCAATACCTATATCAGTAACCTTGAGCGAATCTGACTTGGAAAGAATTGTATTCGCTTCACGGTTCATTTCCTGAATAATGAAATCCATCTTACGGCCAACTGCACCGCCTTCATTTAGGATATTCTGACATGAAGATACATGACTCTTAAGTCTTGTGATCTCTTCATCGACAGCTATCTTATCAGCATATATGGTAACTTCAGTCATGACCCTTGCTTCGTCCACCTGATTGTCACCCATGAGCTCTGATATTTTCTGCATAAGCTTCTGCTTATACTCTTCTATAAGACGAGGAGACATCTCTTCAATGATGGCTACAAGCTCAGACATACGTGAGAGCTTTGCGAGCATATCATTTTTCAGATTCTCTCCCTCAACCTCTCTGGCTTTCGTGAAATTTGCAATAGCATCACGAAGTGCCTTCTCAAGATCCGGATACAGCTCATCATCTGCATCAAAGTCCTCTTCAAGTGTGAGAACCTCCGGGAATCTTGCAAGTACTGTAGGCTTAAAGTCTTCAGTAAGCTTGAAGTCCTGTCTCATATCACTGAGATGATTAATGTATTCAGTTGCAATATCTCTGTTATATCTTACTGTATAATTTGATTTCTTAAGACTTTCAAATGTAATGAATACATCTACCTTACCACGCTCGATATTCTCTTTGAGAACGTTTCGCATCTCAGCTTCATAACGATTGAATCGTCTCGGCATCTTGATGGTGAAGTCTGAATATCTGTGGTTAACGGATTTCATCTCTATGATGATCTTCTTCTCATCATCTACTGTTTCGCTTCTTCCGAAGCCCGTCATACTTCTGATCATATATACCCCCAAGCGGCGGAATGCCACTTCATTTAGTCGCAATAAAGCACACTATAGTATATCACAACTGACTGATGATGTGAAGTGAATAAATGTAGTAGTAATAAGTTACGATTAACAAAGTGATTTATATGCCATCGAAACGCGCTCTCGCTCCATTCCACACGTAACGGATGCTAAACTCACAGACATAAATGTCTGTTCGTTAAGCACCGACGTGCTCCAAGGGTTTCTCCGGCATATAATCATTTGTTAATCTGTGTACTAAAAACATATTCCTAATAATGCTATAGTGATATATACATAGAAATCATTCATTTACTTCAGTCAGTTGTGATATACCGGGAACAACACTCATCGAATAATTCGTATGGTAGATTACGTAGCCGAGGTTGGCTGCCGGTGGTTTTTTGAGATTTTTGCGTTCAGTATAATCTATCTCCACCTTTGGGTTTTCTTTTCCGGAGGAGAAGAATGCGGCTGCAGCTGCGGCTATCTCATAGATATGATCCGGAAGTTCTTCCTCACCTTTACGTTTTACTATGACGTGGCTGCCCGGCATCTTCTTCGCATGGAACCACATATCATTTCCATTTGCCACCTTGAAGGTAAGATAATCATTCTGGATGTTATTACGTCCGACATAGATATCGAAGCCGTCCTCAGTAACGAAGTGCATAGGCTTTGATTTCTTGGACGTCTTTTCTCCCTTTTTGCCACCCTTTCCGGCTATAATACCGCTTTTTACAAGCTCTTCTTTTATGGCATTCACATCTTCCTCAGCTTCTGCTATATCCAGAGAATGCTTTACAGAAAGAAGATATTCAAGTTCTGCTTTTGTTGTTTCAAGCAGCGTGGTCAGAGCTTCTTTTGTTCTTTTTTTCTTATTATATTTTTCAAAATATTTCTGTGCATTTTCAGAAACTGTTTTGTCAGCATCGAGATGTATCGTAACTTCCGTATTATCGTAATAATTCGTGCACTTAAGTTCCTTGCTTCCTTCCGGAACTGAATAACCGTAAGTATTGATAAGCTCACCATAAATACGGAACTTTTCCATATCTTCAGTATCCTTCATCTGGAGGTTCTGAAGATCATATTTCTTTGCCGCCCTCTCTACATGGGTATTAATGATCTGGCGGAGATCTGCTGACTTCTGCCTTATTCTTTCTGCTGATGACTTCTTGCTGTAATATGCTTCTATAAGTTCTGAGCCGGTATCATATTTTTCTGCCCGGAGGGAACTGTACATAGTCATCGGATATACAGAGAATTCTTTAGGAGAATCGCCATCGAAGTATATAGCAGGGCTGTATTCTCCGGCACGTGCAGCATCAATGAGTTTTTCAAATTCTGTAAATAGTCTTTGCAGTCTGTCTGCTGTATAAGACTTTTCAAACTGCAATCCTTCCTGTATTTCATTGTTTCCGGAAATTGGCTCTTCATATCTCAGGTAGTCCGTACTGACATCAGCATCAATTCCTGCTCTGTAGCAGAGCTCCGCCGCCATGACATATGAAAATCCTTCGTAAGAATTACATATAGCCTTTGCAACGCCGAGAGGCTTCTTCATTACCGCCTCTGTAAAGCTTTCCTTTGTTGCATCATATGGGTTCTCTTTTCCGCCTGTAGGAGGAACTATGTATTCTCTGCCCGGAAGTACTTCCCTGACACTGCTCACTTCATGAGATATATGCTTTATACTGTCCAGTATGATCCCTTCCGAATTCATGAAGATTATATTGCTGTGGCGGCCCATTATCTCAACCCTGAGCTTCTTGGTCTGAACATCGCCCATCTCATCAAGATGTTCAAAGATGATATCTATCATCCTTTCATTTCCCGGCTGGGATACTTCTATAACTTTTCCGCTTCCTATATGCTTTCTGAGCAACATAAGAAAAGAAGGTGCAGTGAGTGGTGATGTCTTTGCCTTCTCAGTAAAATGAACTATGGGCAGACTGGCATCAACAGATATTGAAAGCCTGCTGGTTTCTCCGTCCTTACGGAACATAAGTACCAGTTCATCCTTCTCCGGCTGCTGTATCTTATATATTCTTCCACCCAGTGCCTTTTTCTCTATTTCGTTTTTTATGCATCCAACTGTAAATCCGTCATATGCCATGTCAATCACCGTTATATCTTATCATTTTGACAATCCCTGAATCGCCGGGGGATTCAGGAGTTGCGCAAATCAGGGGCGTCCGAAACGCCCCTGAGTATTAATGTCTGGTCTGAATTATGTAAACCTTTTATACCTGGTTATACAGATCTTCGTAAATCTTTGCTGATGTATCCCAGCTGTAATCCTGCTCCATAGCTCTGACTCTCATCTTCTTCCACTGATCAGGATAATCGAAGAATACCTTCTTGGAATAGTTGATAGTATTCAGGAGCTCACGTGAATCATAGTTAGCAAATGAGAATCCTGTTCCCTTGTTCTCGAATTCGTTATATGGTTCAACAGTATCCTTAAGTCCGCCGGTCTCACGTACTATCGGCATAGCACCATATCTGAGTGCCATGAGCTGTGTAAGGCCGCAAGGCTCGAATCTTGAAGGAACGAGTATGGAATCGCAGCCTGCATAGATTCTGTGTGACAGATCGTCACTGAAGTAGATATTCGCCGAAAGCTTAGCAGGATGTATCCCCTGATAATACTTGAACATATCTTCGTAACGCTTGTCACCTGTACCGAGAACTACAAGCTGAGTTCCGTCAGTCATGACATCATTCAGTATCCTGTCGATGAGGTCAAGACCCTTCTGATCGGTAAGTCTTGAAACAATACCCATCATATATGCGTTAGGATCTTCAGGAAGTCCGAGTTCTCTCTGAAGCGCAAGCTTGTTATTTACTTTATTCTTGTTAACAGTCTTCTTTGTGTAATGAGATGCTATAGCCTTGTCTGTTGCCGGATTGTAAACATCATAATCAATTCCATTTACAATTCCCCAGAGTGACTGCCATCTTGCAGAAAGAAGTCCGTCAAGTCCTTCTCCGTAATATGGTGTCTGAATCTCATGTGCATAAGTATTTGAAACTGTTGTTATCTTATCTGCATATACAAGTCCGCCCTTAAGCATACTTGCATCTTTGTTCATCTCAAGCTTATCAGGTGTGAAAAGATAATCAGGAAGTCCTGAGTATTCTTTAACTGTATCTATATCCCACTTGCCCTGGAACTGAAGGTTATGAATGGTCATAATGCTCTTCATTCCGCTGTAGAAAGGATCCCCTGCAAAAAGGGTCTTGAGATATACAGGAACAAGTCCTGCCTGCCAGTCATGGCAGTGTATAATATCCGGCTGGAATCCTATAGAAGGAAGTATTGAAAGTGCTGCCTTACTGAAGTAACAGAACTTCTCGAGATCCCACTTAGGATCGCCATAGATATTGAAACCATTGAAATAGTATTCGTTATCTATGAAATATACCGGTACACCTTCATATTCAAGATACATAACACCGACATACTGCTGCTTCCATCCAATATCCATATAGAAATGAGTAAGATACTTCATCTTATTCTTATATTTAGCAGGAAGGCACATATAGTTCGGGATTATGATACGGACATCATAATCATTCTTATTGAACTTCTTCGGCAGAGTTCCTACAACGTCTGCCAGTCCTCCTGTTTTTATAAATGGAACGCACTCCGATGCCACATAAGCAATTCTTTTCATATACCCCTCCTTGTTTCAGGCACCCCTTAAATGCCTTGTTCTACTTTTCTATCAGATTGCCGTACTTCATTTTAATATAGTCCACAATCTCTTTAACACTGCCGGAGATTCCAAGCTTTCCGCTGTCTATGGAAAGATCGTAGAAGGAAGCATCCTTCCATTCAACTCCTGTATAGTGCTTATAGTATTCTTCTTTATGATTGTCCTTACTGTAAAGAAGTCTTGTGAGCTCATCCTTATCCATATTGTGGACTGAAGAAGCTCGTTTCAGCCTGTGTTCAAGTGATGCATGTATGAACACGCTGAGCGTATTCGGTCTGTCATGCAATATATAATTAGAACATCTTCCGACTATTACACAGGACTCTTTTTTCGCAAGTTCTTTAATTATATCTGTCTGATACTGGAAAAGATTCTCCATGCTGAGGAAATTACCGTTCAGATCAGGAAGCTCTTCATCAGGATGCTCATCATAAATATTTTTGGCAACATCAAATAGCATAGTACCTGATATTATAGAATCACCGGCTATGCTGTCTTTATGCATGTTTGAATTACTTGATACCACCCTGAACATTTCACTGTCATAGCAGGTTATACCAAGTTCCTCAGCCAGTCTCTTGCCTATCTTGAGACCGCCGCTTCCATACTGCCTATTTATAGTTATAACAAGCTTTTCATCCATAGAATACCCTCTCATTTTCAGTAAGTACAGACACCATGATTGTAACATAACGGACGGTTTCTGTAAACTGTCGCCGACCGGTTATTCCTTAGTAATTTTAATTACTGCGTGTGCATCATCGCCGCTTCCTGAAATACTTACAACTTCAATGGAATAACCGAAATCTTTTCCGTTATCGAACTTTCCGTCTTTAAAGAATTCACTGTATTTTTCTGTAGTGAATACATCTCCGGCCTTGAACAGGTCATCCGGTTCAACAATGCTTCTGTCCTCTTTTTCAGGATTTGTAAATGTATTGCGTCCGCCTGCCTGTATCAGCTCAAGATTATAACATCCGGTCGGTTTGAAATCATTTGCAAAATGCACAGTTCCTATAGGACACGGAGTCATATCCGGATGTTCAGAAGAAACAAAATCCCTGTACTCCATACGTGCATCAACATGGTATATCTGAACAGCCGTGGTATCACCAAGTCCATAACCCGCTGCATCATGCTGATTAACACCTGTAGGTGTGAAAAGATCCACGAGCATATATTCTGAAAATGGACCGCTGCTGCCATCGCCTGCAGCAGGTATAACAATTGCATCTCCTGTTCCTGCAAAGCTGCCTATCTCTAACTCAACAGATTCTCCTGAAGCAAGGTCATTAACTGTCTTCGGTTCTATCCAGCCGACAGCATATTTGGAATATGCATTCCAGTCACCGACGTTGTCGGACTGCATATCATATCCACCGACTGCATTTCTTCCGCTGTATGAAACATCATAATAATCTATAAGTCCGAATCCATGACCGAACTCATGGATAAGTGTATTCTGCATACCCTCTTCATTGAGATGCCCATAATTCATATTAACGACATTGTTCATTCCAAGACGGGAATTATCACCTGCCAGTTCATTTCCATAAGTCTGTCTGTACTGGATAGCACCGCCGAAAGATATGGTGACATACTCATCCGAATCAGACATATCACCTGTATTCAGGAATACAACTGCGTCAAAATATCCATCACCGTCTTTATCAAATTCTGACCAGTCCTTATCGGGATAAGTTGCACTTATCCAGTCACGTACTTCATCGATAAAGCTTTCATCTAATGCTTCTGCTTTATATTCAGAAAAATCATGAGGTGCGATATACCATTCAGTAATATATGAAACCAGGTTAAGCTTGCCATAAGAAGCAGTATCATAATACTTACTGAGAGAATAGAAAGGAGAAGCTTCATCTGTATAGTCAGTTATCTGTCCATTTTCACCCTCAACACGGCCAAGCTTCTTCCTGATAGTATCAAGCTCGGTATCGCTTGTATATTCAGTTTCATCCTGCCATCCTATCGGAACCACAAGTGCCTTAAGATCACCTGTACCTTCATGGAATGCATAAGGAACGAGATCATGCATATTCTCTGCACCCTCGTACGATTTGATAAAACTGAACGGTACATCATACTCTGTTTTACCAAAAGTAACTGCGAGTGCATCTCCTTCCTCCAGCGATTCATTTTCCCTGTCAACGATGCTTCCGTCTTTTTTCTTTATTCCATCTATTTTGTAGTATCCGCCCTCAGTGGCATATGCAGCATAATCATTGTAATCAGATTTTGCTGACTCAACATCGGATTCCAAAAGATCCTCATGATCCAGTTCCGGAATTGCGTAAAGTCTGAAATCAAAAATACTGTTATATGGATCAAACCTTTCCCTGGATGTATCATATTCATCGCCTTCAAAATACGCTCCATAATTGTCTTCAGAAAGAACGAGCTCTTTAAATGGAGTGACCATGGATGTATTCTCATACACAACAGAACATCCTGATATGGTTACATCATCCACGTTTGGATAATCGTTTACTTCATGCAGATAATCGGATACACCTACTCCGATGAAATTAGGCTGAAGCGTTCTGAATGAATTTGTGTCAATAGTAATGTCATTCATCTGTTCCGAAGCGTATGTTCCAAACCCTCCGGTAAATACCATTCTGTCAAGCGTGCCGGGATTCGGATCATTATCAACATTATAACCTCCGAAATACATAACGGAATTATTCTCGTCTCCCGGGTCACTCACTTCGATTGACACTCCATAGATTCGGCCTATACTGTCCAGAGACATCATTCTGGCATCTTTATGAAGTACTATACTGTCTTCATTTACTTCTATATCCTCGCCTGTGAATCGGACAGGATTGCCGTCCGGACCGATTGAAGAAAAGCTTACCGTACCATCGCTTTCTTTCTTAACACTGGATTCATCTATGGATTTTACGAAATCCCATGTAGGAAGACTCAGCATGTACTTTGAGATTTCCGAACCGTCGTCAAAATAGCCGTTCTTAACAGCATCAGGGGTTTCCGCACCACCAAAGTAATCTGTCACGTAATTCGGTCCCTCATACCCATCAGGATATACCGCGCTTATCTGTATTGAGAATCCTTTTGACAGCTGATATGATGTTTCAGTGATATTCTCCGATGTAAAACTGGTAGGTGTCCCATCTTCTCCCTGATATATCATAACAACATTATATGACTCGGCACCCTTGACAGGATCCCATTCTACCAGTCCCTCATCACTTACTGTTACATTCTGTATCGTTCCTTTTTGTTCTCCACAGCCCGTAATCAGACTGAGAACCATCAGAGCTGACAGGCAGAACGCCATAAATCTTTTAATACTCTTTTTCATACTGATACCTTCCCGAAATCGTTACATTTATTCTTATAAAATGTAAAAGAGACGATTCTCAAATGGTGTTGCCCATCGAGAACCGTCCCATTTGGTTCACATTAATCTTCGTCGTAGTTAGTGTACACATCCTGTACATCATCGTCTTCATCAAGAAGATCAAGGATTCTCTGAATCTTCTTCTTATCTTCTTCATCTGTAAGTGTTACGTAGTTCTGAGGAATCATAGTAACCTCAGCATCTACCATAGGAACGCCCTCCTTCTCAAGGCCTTCTCTTACTGCTGAGAAGCTTTCCGGATCAGTTATGATCTCATATGAATCCTCTTCTTCTGAGAAGTCCTCTGCTCCAAGATCAAGAGCAAGCATCATAAGATCATCCGCACTGAGATCTGTCTCTTCCTTAGCAACTATGATCTGTCCCTTCTCATCGAACATATATGATACACAGCCCGTTGTTCCTATGCTTCCGCCACCCTTTGTGAAGTAGCTTCTTACATTTCCTGCTGTTCTGTTCTTATTGTCTGTAAGTGTCTTAACTATTATAGCTGTTCCGGCAGGTCCATATCCCTCATATGTATTTGTTACATAGTTAACTGAACTTGCATCTCCGGCAGCCTTCTTGATACCTCTCTCTATAGTATCGTTTGGCATGTTATTTGACTTGGCCTTTGCAATAACATCACGAAGCTTGCTGTTATTGTTAGGATCCGGACCGCCTTCCTTTACGGCAACGGCAATCTCTCGTCCTATGATGGTAAATATCTTACCCTTAGCTGCATCGTTCTTTTCTTTCTTGTGCTTAATGTTTGCAAATTTTGAATGTCCTGACATTTTTATTCCTCTTTCTATCTTGTATTTTCAACAACTCATACATTTATATAAAGCTGTTTTTCTCTTATTGTTTATTCTCAGGAAGCTTGGTGATTTTTACAAGCTTGATGATATTGCCCTGAATATTCAGCGGCTGGAAGGTATATCCCCCATAATCAAACTTGATAACTTCTTTCTTTTCCGGGAATCCTCCGTGCATAAAAAGAATAAATCCACTCAGTGTCTCTATGTCATTCTCAGGGAATTCAATATCCGGAAGCAGCTCATACAGATCATTGAGAGTCATCATTCCATCAACTATCACTTCACTTTCAGATAACTTCCTGTACTGGGAAGCCTCATCATCGTGTTCGTCCTGGATATTTCCGACTATCTCTTCAATGATATCCTCAAGAGTCACTATTCCGTCAGTCTGACCGTACTCGTCAATGACTATGGCCATATGTGACTTCTCCTGCTGCATCTTCCTGAGGAGCTTTGATATAACATATGTTGGGTGAACAAATATAGGTTTCTCAGTGAATGTCTCTATCCTTTCATCAGGATGTGAGAGATACGCACGCACAAGGTCCTTGAAATGAATCACTCCGACGATGTTATCTATATCTTCTTCAAAAACAGGGAATCTTGAATAGCTGCTGTCTATGCAGCCCTGGAGGACCTCCTTGACTATGCTCTCTTTATCAAGCGCATAAATCTTATTCCTGCTGGTCATGACGTCTCTGGCATACTTCTCGTCAAACTCAAGTATGCTTTCGATCATCTCGACCTCTTCATCTTCGAATATGCCCTGTTCGTGACCTTCTTCGACTATGGAGAGAATCTCCTCTTCAACTTTGTCTTCGTCTTTTTTTCTGAACATATATTCTTTCTCTATATAAAATGGAATGCTCGTTTACCTGAGATAATTCAGCACTTCTGTTTCCTTACCATCCTTAATGTAGACCCTTGGAACTCTTCTGCTGATATTGCAGACCGCCTCATAATTGAAGCTGGCAGCAGGTTCTGCGACTTCCTCAACTGAGATGACTTTTTCACCATCTCTTCCGAAGAGTATTACATCATCTCCTACCTTTACATCAGGAATATCCGAAACATCTATCATGAACTGATCCATGCATACCCTGCCGAGTATAGGCGCGAACTGTCCATTTATGATTACTCTTCCTATATTTGAAAGAGCTCTCGGATATCCGTCTGCGTATCCTGCAGATACAGTCGCAACTCTCATATTCTTTTCTGTCTTAAATGTCCATCCATAGCTTATGCCTCTTCCTGCAGGAAGATCTTTCACATGAACAACCTTTGACTTAAATGTCATGGCAGGTGCCAGAACTATATCCTTACTTACTTCTTCGGACGGATATAGCCCATATATTACTATTCCAAGGCGCATCATGTCAAACCCTTTTGAATGAATCTCCATGGCTCCGGCGCTGTTATCTATATGCTTAAACGCGAAGTCTGCACCTCGTTTTTCAAGTTCATTTACAAAGAAGCAGAACTTCTCATACTGATCCTTTGCCGCTGTCTTATCATATTCATCTGCTTTGGCATAGTGGGTGAATACACCCTCAACATTCAGCCCTTCCATCTGAAGCAGTTTTTCTGCCTCATTCACGCCTTCCTCAGTACACTGGAAGCCTATCCTGGACATACCCGAATCAGCTTTGATATGAACCCTTGCTTTCATCCCGAGCGAAGCCGCTTTATCTGAAAGGATTCTGCACTTTTCTGAGTCATATACTGCAAGTGTTATATCATTCTTAACAGCTTCTTCGAAGTAGCTTTCATCTGTATAACCCAAGATAAGTATGTGCTTTGTTATTCCTGCACGTCGGAGCTCCATAGCTTCGTCTATGCATGCAACTCCGTAATAATCGGAAATGTCGTCGAATTCTTTTGCAAGCTTTACGCTTCCGTGGCCATATGCATCTGCTTTGATAACAAGAAGTGTTCTCATGCTGCTACTGTTCACTGCCTGCACTGCTTCGATATTATGTCTTATTGCTGAGAGGTCGATGTCGGCCTCAACTCTTCGATATGTGCTCATTGTTGTTGTCCTTTAATCCTGTAAACTAAGATTATCAATTATATCTCTGGCCATTACACCGTATTCGCCGAGCTTCTCCTTAGCCCTGTCTCCGGCTGCGCCATGGAGGTATACACCAAGTCGTGCTGCGTCATACGGTTCTGCGCCCTGCGCTATAAGAGCTGCTATGACTCCTGTCAGGACATCTCCGGAACCGCCCTTGGACATTGATGAATTACCGGTGGTATTGATGTATACGCCTTCAGTAGTTTCATTATCCGCATCTCCTGAGTGTGGCTTTGCCACAACAGTACGTGCATCCTTGAGAACTACTATGACATTATCTTTATCTGCTGTTTCCTCGGCAACTCTGATAATGTCTTTCTTAATATCAGGAACAGGTATTCCTGTGAAACGTGACATTTCAAGTATATGTGGTGTCATTATGACCTGGCCCTTACCTTCCCTTGCTGAAAGAAGGACGTCAAAATGATCTTTGTCGGTTGACATAATATTGATAGCATCTGCATCCAGGATTATAGGACATTCGGCATAGAGCAATACATTTTCAAGAAAAAGCTTTGCCGCCTTGCCCTGACCTATACCCGGTCCGATCACTACTGCCGATGCCCATTTGATACTCTCTCTTATATCAGCCTTCTCAGGCTCAGCCTCGTCGTATGTAGCAAGGAGCGCTTCCGGAAGAAGCTCTGACATTATACGGCGATTTGATTTCTCTGTAAATATTTTGACAAGTCCTGCGCCCATGCCATAGGCTGCTGCCGCAGAAAGGTATGCAGCTCCACTGATTTCCTTAGATCCGGCAATCACGAGTACCTTGCCGTAAGTCCCTTTGTTTGAAGAAGGACTTCTCCTAGGCATAAGCTTCTTAGCATCAGAATTATCAAATGTATAGGCCTTCGGAAGATTCTCCTGAAGAGCTTTTTCCGGGAATCCTATATCCTTTACTATGATATTTCCGGAATACTCTCTTCCCTCTCCAATAAGCATGCCAAGCTTGGTAAAACCGAAGGTCACTGTATAGTCAGCTTTAAATGCAGTACCCATAACCGCACCGGTCTCACTGTTTATACCGGACGGAATATCTATTGCTATTTTAAGAGCCTCCGCCTGATTGAGTATATCTATAGCATCTGCGTGGACTCCCTCAACGTTTCTTGAGAGACCCACTCCGAAGATACCATCCACTATCACATCATAGTTTTCTATATCAAGCTTTCCTGCATGTATGCTGACGCCCACAGTTTCTGCTATCTTCAGCTGATTCATGAAAGCTTCTGATCTGGTCTTAAGGCCGTTCAGGCACATGACATCCGCCCTATAACCTCTTCCGGTGAGTATCCTTGCAAGCGCAACACCGTCTCCGCCGTTATTGCCGCTTTCTGCCATAACAAGAATCTTTGTATCTCTGTCTTTACAGATCTTTTCCATCTCATCAGCAAGCGCAAGTGCCGCCCTCTCCATGAGAACCATCTGCGGTATACCTATCTTTTCTATAGTGTAAGAGTCTATAGCTCCCGCTTCATTTCCTGTCGGAAAATATAACATAACAATTCCTCATTTCGTTATTATTAAACCACTCAATGTTTTAGAATAAAACATTTTTGAAGCACACCTTCTGGTGATCATCATCATAGTCCCAGCTATGATATGAACCGCCGCGGCAGTACTTCTTCTCAGGACAGTCCATGCAGGTTTCATTCAGATTATATAATGGTGTCCTGAACAGTTTGAATTCATTTTTCCATATGTCGGTAAATGATTTTTCCAGTACATTGCCCTGAACAGTTCTTTCATTTCGTGGAATATCAAGGCAGGCACCTACAGCGCCGTCTGCCATTATTCCTGCAACATATATCCCTGCATTACATAGGAAATACCAGTCTCTGACTTCCGCTTCATATTCCTCACCGAGGAAATGACAGCAGGAATACTCAACCGGTATCTTCTTCTCTCTCTTCATTGTAATGAATTCCATGAGATACTTATTATCATCCGGGGTGAGAAGCATGTCCGGATGATCCATGGCGCGTCCTATAGGCTCAAGCCCGGTAAGCCGCCATTCATTTATATCTACATCATTGAATATGTCATACAGCGCGTCCAGTTCCTTAATGTTCTCATGATTGACCACGGTTGTGACCATTATGGAACCGATACCACCGGCATCTATCATATTCTGAATTCCGGTCATAGCCTTGTCAAAGCCATTCGGAAAATTTCTGTAGCGGTCATGGGTTTCCGGAAGCCCATCTATGCTTACAGAGACACCTCTCATCCCGGTATCTCTGAGCTTTTCTGCAACATCCTTTGTTATAAGGGTTGCATTACTGGTCATGCCCCACCTGAAGCCAAGCTTCTGTATATATTCTGTAAGCAGAAAGAAATCCTTATACATAAGCGGTTCGCCGCCGGTAAGCGCTATATATACTCCGGTCCCGAAATTCTCTTTGACCTCATCAAGAATCTCCATATACTTCGATACGGGAAGCCCGTCCGGCATATCTGCAGAGCAACCGCTTCCGCAATGAAAACATCTCTCATTACATTTCAACGTAAGTTCAAAGAAAAGCGTCCTGAGTTCAGGCGTCTTACAGAGCTTTGCCTGATGCTCGGCCAGAGTATCAAGATTCTTTCGCTTAATCTCTTCTTTTGTCATAACTCATGCCTTTCGCATCATTCATCTGTCGGAGGTCCATAAACTACAGATGGTTCATTATCATCCACAGTCACCTCTTCTGTAGCAGTCTTGTCATCCTTGCTGTTCTTATCTTCAGCAGTCGTCTCTTCCTCTGTATCATCGACATCCACTTCAATATCTGAAGGCGGACCATATACATCCGGCTCAACATTTTCCTCTACTCCACAGCTTGTGGTCCCGAAAAGGGTACATGCTGCAAGTCCGATAAGCATCGCTTTCTTTGGATTAACCTTCATGGAATACCTCCTTATATCAGTTAAGCATAAGCACTACAAGTTCATCATCTTCTTCAAGTACTATCTTATCACTGTTACCCGGATAATACTGTCCCTCTTCAACACCGAGAAGTATTGTGCTGTCAAGGTCATCATCATTTCCATCTGTTCTTGAGAATATGTATTCTACAGAATCTTTTACGACACCTATAGGAAGTGCTCTGTGATCTGTTGCCTCATAAACCCATATGATGAGTTCTCTCTTGGATTTAAAAGTAAGGTCAACATCCGCACCATCAAAGAAGTGCTTAACCCCAACGCAGACAAGATCGCTGTCGTTTTCTTCTTCCTGATCAACGTTCACTGAAGAAGAATCTCCGTCGGAAGTGATCATATCCTTGATAACATCTATTCTCTTCGGATTCTTTCCAAGCTGGGCATATACATGTCCGAGGAATTCATCACTTACTATGATCTGATCTTTATTCTTAAGTTCGATGATACTCTGGTTCTGTGAATCAAGTATCTCGACTATTACATCAACATTCTCATTCTTTCTGAAGGATTTCTTCAGATTTGACCAGTACATAAGAGGTTTTTCATCTATATGCGCACTTGTTACCATGTCGTTTGAAAGGAATATTACGGAGTCAGCTCTGTCTGATGTAAGCCCGCCAAGTTCCTTCATCGGATCGTAAAGGTCATTTACTATAACATAATTATATTTATCAGGAAGCAGGATAGTTTCATATTTTGAATCCGCATAATACGCCTTAAGCTGTTCTTCTTCATCAGGAGAACCTGCAAGAAGGACTGTGAGCTGATCATTTTCATATTCTCTCTTGAAACATACTAAGCTTTCAAGTATATATGGAAGCTTCTTGTTCACACCGACAATGATTATATTGGACTTTTCAAAATTAATCTTTGGAACAATTTTCTTTGCCGGAAGAGGCTTGGAAAGTTCAAATCTACTCTTTCTCTTATCAAGTTCTTCCTCATTTTCAGCAACATATACTCTTCCGTCCGGAAGATCGAACATCGGGATGACTGATCTGTTCTCAAGAAGCTCATCCTCTATAGATTTACCTTTTGGAGGTTCCTCTATATAAACTTCAACACCCTTGAAACTGAAGAGCTGTTTCATTACAGGATTAACTGAAGGCATTATGGAGGTAACAGCTATCATCTTTCCGGTAATCTCGTTATAGTTTACTGATACCGACATCTGGGTGCTGCTTTCCCTATGATAATCGCCTATCATTTTCTCCATGTTTTTGCTGCTTGTCTCAACTACTATATTGGTACTTGAAGCAGTTTCCAGCTCAGAAAAATACCATGTTACGAACATGAACAGCTTCGACACTTCAAAGTTCATATCATCACCATTTGCTGTTTTATGCATGGTGCTTCCTTCGCCAAAGCCCGGTGTCATGAGCAGAACTGTTCTTGCTTTACCAAGATTGATCTTGTCCAGATCCAGCTTATTCATAGGATCGCCGTCTCTTACAATAATATTCTTGAAACGTTTCTTATTTCCCTCTCTGTCATACATACCGTCTATCTCGTCCTGGATACGCTGCTTGTTACCATTGGCAAGAATAACTATGAATGTATTCTTTACATCATCGAAACCATAATCAACTATTGTTGAAGGAACCTTATTATTATAATTGAGTATAACTATATGATTCTCAAGATTGAGAGCTCTCTGGCTGTTTGCAGCCTTCTCCAAAACACCGTTAATGACACTGGTCACGAAACCGACAGTACCACCGGTAAGAGAAACCATACCAAGAAGAACGACTATGGTAGTTACGATACGTGAAATAGAAGTATCACTATAAATATATCTACCACTCGGATTGACCATAAGTGTAAATGCAAGGCGTACCAGTTCAGGAATGGAATGCCCTTCATTTTCCGGAAGTATAGAAATAAGGACGGCTGACAATGCTATGAATATTACATTGACAACTATGATCAGGAAACAGATGTGTGATGTAGGACTGTTTTCTTTGAAAACGTTCCATTTGTTTTTTAGATTCTTATTATTAAACATATGAATTCCCCCACTTAATGATACTTTTGTGCACAACACACCAAGCTTATACTACCATAATTCCAAAAATAATTAAACCCCCGACAGTTACCTGTCGGAGGTTTTTCATAGTTAATCTTATACAACTTTGAGTCCGTTCTCATCGGCATCTATTTTTATCGTATCACCTGCAGAAAGCTTGCCGCCGAGTATCTCTCTTGCCGCCAGCGTTTCAACATTTTTCTGAAGAAAACGTCTTAGCGGTCTTGCGCCGTATACCGGATCATAGCCACATTCTATGACATAATCACGAGCCTTATCTGTGAGACTCACTGTAAGCTGCTTCTCAGTCAGTCTTCTGTTGAGTTCTGCAAGAAGCAGGTCAACTATGCCTGTGATATTCTCCTTTGTAAGAGGCTTGAACATTATGATCTCATCAAGTCTGTTAAGGAACTCAGGTCTGAAGCTTACCTTGAGAAGATCCATAACCTGCTTCTCTGCCTCATCACTTATCTTGCCTTCTTCATCCATACCTGAAAGCAGGAATTCCGAACCGAGGTTGGATGTCATGATGAGTATCGTATTCTTGAAATCAACTGTCTTACCCTTTGAATCCGTTACACGTCCATCATCCAGAATCTGAAGCATTACATTGAATACATCCGGATGAGCCTTCTCAATCTCATCGAAGAGAACAACCGAATATGGTTTACGTCTTACTGCTTCTGTAAGCTGTCCGCCTTCATCGTAACCAACGTACCCCGGAGGCGCTCCTATGAGCCTTGATACACTGTGCTTCTCCATATATTCAGACATATCAATACGCACGATATTTGACTCATTATCAAAGAGTGCTTCAGCAAGTGTCTTCGCAAGTTCTGTCTTACCTACGCCGGTAGGTCCAAGGAAAAGAAATGAACCGATAGGCTTGGTCGGATCCTTGATACCGGCCTTTGACCTTATGATAGCATCACTTACAAGACTTACTGCCTCATCCTGCCCTATCACACGCTTATGAAGTTCATCCGCCAGATGAAGTGTCTTGTTACGTTCGGACTCATTCAACTTAGATACAGGTATTCCGGTCCATTTGGATATGATCCTTGCAATCTCCTCATCTGTTATGGTCTCATGTATCATAGTCCTTTCAGTCTTCTGGCTCTTTTCCTCAAGTTCCTTAAGCTCTTTCTCCAGCTGAGGAAGCTTTCCGTACTGAAGCTCTGCCGCCTTATTGAGGTCATAATTCCTCTGTGACAGCTCTATCTGACTTCTTACATCTTCAATCTCTTCACGGAGACTGTGAAGCTTTTCAACCTCTGCTTTTTCAGACTCCCATACAGCCATCAGCGATTCAGACTGCTCACGCAGCTCTGAAAGCTCTTTCTCTATGTTATGCAGTCTCTCTTTGGAAAGATTATCATCCTCATTGTGAAGTGCTTCCCTTTCTATCTCAAGCTGCATAGTCTTCCTTCTTATCTCATCCAGAGGCTGTGGCATGGAATTCAGTTCTGTCTTTATCATTGCACAGGCTTCATCAACCAGGTCAATCGCTTTATCAGGAAGGAATCTGTCGGAAATGTATCGATTGGAAAGTGTCGCAGCTGCTACGAGAGCATTATCTGATATCTTTACACCATGATAAACTTCATATCTGTTCTTGATACCACGAAGTATAGAAATAGTATCTTCAACTGTAGGCTCATCAACCATAACAGGCTGGAACCTTCTCTCAAGAGCCGCATCCTTCTCTATATACTTTCGGTATTCATCGATAGTTGTGGCACCTATACAGTGAAGCTCACCTCTTGCAAGCATCGGCTTCAGCATATTTCCGGCGTCCATCGAGCCTTCTGTCTTTCCGGCACCGACTATGGTATGAAGTTCATCTATAAAGAGGATTATCCTTCCTTCCGATTTCTTTACTTCTTCAAGTACAGCCTTAAGTCTTTCTTCAAACTCGCCCCTGTATTTTGCACCCGCAATGAGTGCACCCATATCAAGAGCAAAGATTTCCTTATCCTTAAGTCCTTCAGGAACATCTCCTCTTACGATTCTTTCAGCAAGTCCTTCTATGGCTGCAGTCTTACCTACACCTGGCTCACCTATAAGTACAGGGTTATTCTTTGTTTTTCTGGAAAGAATCCTTATGATATGTCTTATCTCAGCATCCCTTCCTATAACAGGATCAAGCTTCTGCTGTCTTGCTCTCTCTACGAGGTTATATCCGAACTTATCCAGTGCTTCATAAGTATCCTCAGGATTGTCGGACTCAACCTTCTGATTTCCTCTTACCTCTGATAAAGCTTTAAGGAACTTATTCATATCTATACCATATTTCTTAAACAGCTTCTTAAGCTCAGAGCCTGCAGTCTCTATGATACCGATAAAGAGATGCTCTACCGATATAAAGGAATCACCCATGGTATCAGCGGAATTCTCAGCCTTAATGAATACTCTGCCGATATCCTGACCCATATAAATATCCTGACTGCTACCGCCTACAGCCGGTTTAGATGCTATGATGCTTCTCACATCATCAGTGAAATCAGAAAGATCCACATTCATACGCGGGATAAGCTTTGCTATAAGGCTTCCTTCTATAGTGAGAAGACTATAGAGAAGATGATCGGCACCTATCTGCTGTGCGCCGTAATCCATTGCTATCTTCTGACAGTTTTCAATTGCTTCCAATGATTTCTTAGTGAATTTCTCAGCGTTCATAACATTTTCTCCTTTCATTTTCTTGATGACCACTCTTTTCAAACGTCTTATATAAGTGGTATTTGTCTGATTGTTAGCACTCTCGTTAGGTGAGTGCTAATTCTTGATTATGTTATAACGCACGGCTTTTGAATTGTCAAACTGTTTTTAAAAATCTTTTTCAAAAGAGCCCGCAATGGCTTAAAAACAAAAAAAAACAATGACCACACCCTATGGTATGGTCATTGCAAAATGCATTCACATATTACTTCTTTGTTGGTTTTAGGTTCTTCTTAAATACCAGGCTCCAGACTGCTCCAACAAGAGAGGCGAGCCCGATAATCATTATCAAACCTATAGGTACTCCATCGCCAGTCTTATGATTCTTAACATCAGTTTTTTTCGATTCATTTGAATCTGCTGTACCACCAGACTTTGAATCATCCCCAGCCTTTGAATCATTATTATCATCTGCAGCCGGGACTTCGATAATGGTAAATCCTGCATCAGCACTGTCACCATCATTAAACTTTGCTGTAAGAATATGCTCTCCAGCAGAAAGAGTCTCCAGGTATGGCGCCTTCAGTGTTATCACTACACTACCTGAAACAGCATCATAGTTTGATTCAGCCACTTCCTTACCATCAACAAGTATTCCTGCAAAATGTTCTATCGTAGTTACATCCTCAGCAGAACGCTTGAACGTAAACTTAAGACCATCCGTACTACCTTTGGTCCACTTGCCTCCGTCACCTTCATAATTACTATAAACAGGCTTTTCGATAGTTACCACTATGCATTTAGGATCAGAATCAAAATGATTCTCATCTCCTACAACCTTATACCATATGTAATATGTTCCGGCGTCGGTAACAGTCGGGATGGATATGGTATAATCCGTATCCTTCGGAGCAGTGTTTTCAGAGGTTACTGCATACCGCATTTCGCCATCTGTTGTGGAACCAGCTGTAACAAGCTCCTGTGCAGAACCGGTGTAATTCAATGTCTTTGGCGCAGGTGCAGTGACTTTCGGTTCAGATTTACTAATTGATGCAGTTGTTTCAGTCGGTATGGTTACTTCATAGTTATCCGATCCGCTTCCTGAAATCGATTTTGCACTGCTGTCTACAGTGACCTTCTTGCCTGCACCTACATTCGCATCAACAAAGTTGCCTTTGATGCCTGCGATATCAATGCTGTCGCCACTTATCAGATCTTCTACCTTAACAGATGCAGATACAGTGGCATCGGTCTTTCCGTCATATGGCTTATCCTCAGCAGATACGTTTGCTGTGACTGCCTTTTTCAAGATAGTAACTGTCGCACTGCCTTCATAATCGCTATAATCGTTATTTCCACTGACCTTATAGTATACGGTATGCGTTCCTGCATCCTTAAACTTCGGGCTTGCATCAAGGTTATATGTTCCGGCTTCTGTACCATACATAACCGTTGTTCCGCTTGAAGGGTCCGTTACATTTACTGTTATGCCATACTCATTTCCGTCATATGTCTTGCTGACAGGCTCTGCTGTAACCGTCATCGCCTTGGCAACGATCTTCCAATCGGCGGTAGCCGCGTCCTTATAGTTTCCTTTACCTGTGACCGTTACAGTATAGTCACTCTTATTTGTGCCTGTGTTGCCGCTTACAGTATAGTCAGCAGCATTAAGTGTTACATCGTCCAAAGATACAGCTGTTACTGATACAGACTGTTCGGAACCATTGTAAGTAAGTTGTGTACTATTGAGGGTTACAACTGCTCCGGTTATGGATTTAGGTGAAATAGTAAATGATGTTGTCGTTTCATCCGGTAACTTATAATTGTCCGCCTTATCTCCGGTCAATCCACTTGCAGTAGCAGTATACGCTTCAGTTTGGGCATTCGTCTGTCCACCGGTTACAGTGACATTTACCTTACCCACATCACCACTCACAAGTCCTGTTGCAGTAGCTGTCGGGATCTGTTCCTGACCGTTGTATGTCAGTTCGGTATCGGTCCAAGTAAGCCCAACCTCTTTGGCTGTGATTTTTGCATTTGTACCGGTTTGTTGTCCGGTAGCTGCAAGCACATAATTATCCTTACTTGTTCCGTCAAGAGTGAGATTGGTAATTGTTACAGTCTTATTATCACCCACATTTGCGTTATCAAATGTACCTGTAGCAGATATGGTCAGTGTATCGCTGTCCAGTTTACCCTCGAAGACAACTGCTGTAGTTACGAGTGTCGCCGTTGTATTTCCATCATATGTCTTATCGCTGGCTGTGATTCCGGAAACTGTGACCGGTTTCTTTGCGATGGTATACTCCACACTGGCAGTCGCACTGTTGTTGCCCGTGCCAAGTGTAATGCTCGCCTTGTATGTTCCAGCATCTGTAGGAGCAGTTTCTGTTGCTGTTTCGTATGTTGCACCATTCTTCTTCTGATACTGCACCTTAGCATCGCCCTTGATGTTGTTTTCGTCAGTTATAGTTGCTCCGTATGAGGTAGTTCCATCATAGGTTCCACCGTTGGCAGAGATAGTCAATGTTGCCTTATAATCACTGTCAGCAAGCGGACAACCATCATGGTCGTTGCATGTTGCCGTGATGGTGTCACCATCAGCAGTATAACTGAAGCTATGCACATGAGCACTTGTTGAAAATTCAGCACCTGGGCTTGCTAAAGATGCATTGTAGTTTGTAACAGCAGCCTTTCGCTGATAGAATGTGTATGTAGTATCCGGTATAAGACCGGTAAATATATTGCTTGTCTGCCACGTTGATCCATCCTTACTGTATTCACATCCGGTAACATTAGTCAATGTGATACTTGTTGCAGTCGCACTATCCATAGTAGGTGCATCCGGTGCAGTCTGAGAAGCATTGGTAATCGTTACATATGCCGAGCCTGTATAATCCTCATAATTATCCGCAGTTACCTTGTAATATACTGTAAACGGACTGTCTGACACATAAGTGATTGTCGGGCTCTCGCTTTGATCATAAGTTCCTTCTTCTCTCCCGAAAATAACTGTAGAGCCGTTTTCAGGTTTTGAAACATTAACGGATATCCCATGTGGGTTACCGTCATATACAACATTAACATCCGAAGCATCTACAGTCATTGTTGCCGGTTTAATAGTATAGGTAACCGATGCCGTCTTGCAATTTAATTCACTTGCACCGACGTTTACCGAAGCTACATAAGTTCCAACATCAACAGGTGCTCCGGTAAGTGCTACATTATCTTTTGTATATGTTATATCGGACACATATGGAAAGACTGTGGTATCATACCCTGTTGATATATGGGCTTTCTTGCTTGAACCGTCAAAGATAAGTTCTTCCGGAGCAGAAAGGGATATCCCTTCATCTAACTCACATCCGGAATTCGAACAGGTTGCAGTAATGGTATTATTATCTGCAGAATAGGAAAGGTTATGTCCTGTCGCCGGAATTACCCAACTGTTCTCAGCAATTTCATTTAGACCCTCTGCATCACTAAAATACTTACCGCAACGATTGCAGCTATAATAAGCGCTGTTACCAGCTGTCGTACAGGTTGCTGCCACAGCCGGATGTTCAGTCCAATCATGTGGTACAGGGGTAATCTTCATATATTGTGTTCTGTTACCGGTATCCGTAGTTTCTGTCCAGTTTACGTTGTCTGTAGACGTCTCCAGTTTTACACATCCAAGAGTCAGATTTCCGGGAGCACCGTCTTGATCTCCGCCCCCATATCCACTCGCTCCACCGATACCATCGGCACGCCCATTACCTCCGGTAGCAACAACATTTCCGCCATATATATATACGTTTCCTCCACTTCCCCCATCACCGGAACTTCCACCGCCGCCTATTCCGGCGCTTAAAACGGTACCTGTTGCAGTTACATTGCCTCCATAAATATACAATTCTCCTCCACTTGCATCAAAACCACCACCAATTCCAGCACTGCCGTAGTATTCATTATCCCCACCGATTGCTGTGATTGTTCCTCCATATATAGTTATTTTCTTGTGAGAATAATTATTTCCACCGCCGATTCCGGCTCCACATACATTACCATATGCTTTAATTACTCCACCATGGATATTTAGGTATCCTCCGGTAGTATGATCATCCCCACCGATTCCGGCGTATTCAAGGCTACCACTTTCCCTGACATCAGCAACCAATTCTCCAGTGCCTGAAATTGTATCAGACGTACTACCTGCATAAATATTCAGTGTTTCTCCTGTATCAAAATATTCACTCCCATTAACAGAAATGCCTTTATTCACAGTAAGTTTTGAGCCGTCAAGCAGAATCAAATTCACCGTACCGGTCACCTTGACACGCTTGTCAATCGTCACATCTCCACTGACAACATATGTTTTACCGTCAGTCCATTTTACCGTATCACTTTCTACCATGATGCCGGCACCACTTGCAAGCGAACCATTTTCTAAAAGGTTACCATTTGTGTTATAATGACGATAGATGACAGCCTGTGTGAATGGATTATCATTCTGAACCTCCTCATATCCGGTCAGAGTAAGCGTATTATTCTCCGTTGAAACTGAAACAACACGCCACGCCTCTACCTGATGACCATTACAATAAGGATAATACCACTCATACTCATGCTCACTATCAGTAAAGCGCTTTCCTGAAGAATCATAGTCCCATTCTGACGTAGAAACATCAGTTCCACCGACACTCTCGCTGTCATGACAATAATATCCTCCAGCTTTAAAAGTAATAGTCACATCAGACATATATATTCCTTGCACGGAAGAACCTATAATATCCCCTTCTTGTAAATCATAAATAACATTGATATATCCTTCTAATTCTTTTGCCTGCGCTGTCATGCCCATCCCCGGCATCAGCCCGACGAGCATCGCCAGCGTAAGTAAAAAGCTTATAATCTTTCTTCCTTTTTTCTTTTTTTGTATCATTAAAATACCTCCCGTAGTATATTTTTATAATAAAAACCGCCTTACCTGACAGGGCATAATACCCCGTCAAGTAAGACGGTTATTCATCACGAATATATATTGTTTTACACGAAAAAAGAACGCAGTTATACTGACCTGACCTGAAAAATTATGTCTGTTTTGGTACATGGCTGTCAACTCCTTTCTTCGAAATTCTTTGATGATTTTGGCTGTATTCCATCCTAAATCGTTACTGTGTTTTATCCATCTCATCCAACTGTGTCTGAAGGGTCGCTATCTGCCGTAATATATTCTCTCTTGTCATCAACGCCCCCTATTCCGAAGCATAGGCTCCTAAAATTGTATCGGCACATTCTCAGAAAAAACTTAACACCTCCGAGATGGCACAATGATATAAGTAAAATATAGCAAAAATCCAGCCCAAAATCAACGAAGTTCTCATGAGCAATTTTTGAGCAACAAAAAATCCCGCAAACGCCCTATTTATAAGCGTTTGCGGGATTTGACATTTCAAGATTAGATTACTTAAGAGTAACCTTAGCGCCAGCTTCCTCAAGCTTTGTCTTGAAGTCCTCAGCCTCTTCCTTAGAAGCACCTTCCTTAAGTACCTTTGGAGCAGCCTCAACTGCTTCCTTAGCTTCCTTAAGACCAAGTCCTGTAAGACCACGAACAACCTTGATAACGTCAAGCTTCTTAGCACCGATCTCTGTAAGCTCTACATCAAAGCTATCCTTCTCCTCAGCTGCTGCTGCACCGTCGCCTGCTGCTGCTGCAACTACAACGCCTGCTGCTGCTGAAACACCATACTTCTCTTCTACTGCCTTTACAAGGTCATTAAGCTCAAGAACTGAGAGCTTATCAATTTCTGCTACTAATTCTTCAATAGTCATTTTTACAATCCTCCATTTAAATTCAATAAATAAAATTTAGGCTTCTGCGCCCTTCTGCTCTGCAACCTGATTGATAACACGAGCAAAGTTAGTAATAGGTGACTGAATGCTTCCAAGGAATTTGGAAAGAAGAACTTCTCTTGATGGGATCTTAGATACTGTCTCAAGTCCCTTTGCATCATAAAATGTTCCTTCAACGACACCAGTCTTAAATTCAAGCTTACTAGCCTTCTTAGCTACTTCTGCTATAACTCTTGCAGGAGCTGTTGCGTCATCCTTAGAGATAACTACAGCAGTAGGTCCTTCAAGGCTATCGCTGAGTGATTCGAACTCGGTTCCTTCGATAGCTCTCTTAACCATTGTGTTCTTATATACTTTATAAGTAACACCGGCTTTTCTTGCTTCTCTACGAAGCTCAGTATCCTGAGCAACTGTAAGTCCACGGTAGTCAACAAGTACTACTGACTTAGCACCATCGATCTTTTCCTTGATCTCATCAACTATAGGCTGCTTAATATCTACCTTAGCCAACTTTATGCACCTCCTTATAGTATTAATGACTGCGCATAAAAAAATCCTTTAACCGGTACTGACATACGTAGCTAAAGGACATAAAGACTTCTTAAATAACGAATCTTTTCCTCGGCGGGCCGGCTTATCCGGTTAGGCTTCCTGAGAAGCACCTGCTGTCTACGGCAGTTCATCGTTGGCTACAATATCACAAACAGTATATGATTGTCAACCACTTTTATATACTTTTTGTACTTATATATATGCATAACATCATTTTGGTTTTGCCACACACATTCTTCTTTAAAATCATATCAGATTAACAATCATTGAAGATTCTGACACATGGATGTATAATGATTATGTGTATGTCTGTTTATTCAGTATATATACGAAACTATTCAAAGGGTACTTATATGGTAAATAATAGGAAAATAATTGCATTATGTACTTCCAGTATCTATGACGCACAGGTCTTTGGCTTCATTAAAACGCTAAATGAAACGCTCAAAAGTACAGACTCTGCCCTGCTGATATTCTCTATCAATTCTGATATATACTGGGACGAGTCACTTGTTCCTGCCGAAACTTACGTCTTCGATATCATGCCTTACGACGAACTTGACTGCATCATTCTCATGGATGAAAAGATCAAGAGTCACACAGTATCCAACCGTATATTATCAAAAGCAAAAGAATCCGATACTCCTGTAATAGTTATCGACGGTGAATATGAAGGAACCACTACTGTAGGATTCGATTATGATATAGGATTTGAAGCTATAACACGTCATGTCATAGAGTATCACAAAGTCAAAAGACCTCATATGATGGCGGGATTTGCAGATAATATCTTCTCCAACCGCCGCATAGAAGTTTTCAAGAAGGTTCTGGCTGAGAACAACATTCCATTTGACAGCGGCATGGTAAGCCATGGAGATTTCTGGGCTGATCCTACGAGAGCTGCTATGGCTGAGCTTCTGAAGAGAGATGTCCTTCCTGATGCCATAATATGTGCAAATGACATTATGGCCATAAATGTAAGTGACATGCTTCAGCTTGATGGAAAACGGGTTCCTGAAGATGTTATCGTATCAGGTTTTGATGGGTACGAAGAAGCCTTCTACTCTAAGCCTAAGATCTCCACTTCAAGCTGTGATACCATGTTACTCGCAGAATCCGCAGGCAGGCTTGCGCTTGATGCCGCTTCCGGCAAAGAAATAAAGGATCTTCTGATTCCGCCAAGGCTTGTACCTAACGAATCATGCGGATGTCAGGAACATAGCTGGAATGCTCTTCACCAGATGGCGAGCTTCAACAACAGCTTCTATCGTCACCAGGACGATTCACGAATTCTTTACAATATATCTTCCGCTATGGAAATAAGTAACAGCACATGGGATATGGCCGCAGCCATACATAATCATAAAACCAAGCATTCATTGACAGTAGTGGACAGAAACATCTTTGATATGGATTCCAATTATTTCATGGAGGATCCTTCTAACTGGAAAACTCCTGATTTCCATATCATAAACGATGCTGATTATGCAGAGGAGCATCGTTTTGACGGACGCTTCCCTCTTCCTGAAGATCTTTTCTACGATACAGAAGTAAATCCGAAAGCAGATGTTCTTTCAGGAAACTATCGCGACAGGATCATTGAACTTATGGATCTTAACATCCCGCTTGTCTTCAATGCGCTTGACTATATGAACAGGCCATTTGGATTCAACTGCTACTTCTATGAGGACTATGCCGTTACGGATTATTCAAGAACTGCAATCGTTACAAATGGAATAAGCATGGGAATAGGCGGATTCATTAATCTTCAGTATCAGAAACGCCTCATGGAAAAGATGGATGACATGTATAAGCACGATGCGCTTACCGGCCTGTACAACCGTCTCGGCTTCCTCAGGATATATGATATAACCAAAAACGATGAAGAGAATCACGGTAAAGAAGTAACTGTTATCATGTCCGATCTTGATGGTCTTAAATATATAAATGATACATATGGTCATGCTGATGGCGACAGTTCCATAACAGCAGTTGGAAATGCTCTTAAGGAATCCTGTCCTGAAAATGCACTATGTGCCCGTTATGGTGGAGATGAACTCTTTGCAGTCATCCTCGGAAAGTGCGATCCTGATTCAATAATCAGAAATATCGATTCTATCCTTGATGATTATAACAAAAAAGCAGCAAATCCATATCTTGTCACAACGAGCAGCGGAACATATACGACAACCTTTAATCCTGAATTCGATCTTAATAAAGCTCTCAAGATCGCAGATGAAAGAATGTATGCCGTGAAGAGCGAAAAGATTAAAAACCATCTTTATAATAATCAGAGACAGCAATAGAAAGCACACTTTCATATTTAATCAAAAAAGCAGTGAGACATATCGTCCCACTGCTTTTGATTTACTGACTAGCGTTCCATTTTCCAGATCTGTGAACTGTACGGTGGAAGTACTGAACCTCCTCCGAAGTCATGCTTGGTTCCGGTCAGAAGTTCATCTGCCATGCCGCATCCGGCATCAAAATGCGCTGTATATTCCTGATCGCTCGCATTTATAGCCACGAGAATTCTCTCATTATCTGTCTTTCTTTCAAAGATGCACTGATGATTTGTAAGAACAACTGATCTGAATGATCCATGACAAAGTGCTTCACTGTTTTTCTCTATCTCAGCCAGACGCGCTATATGGTCTGTGAGATCATTCCACTCCGGCGTATCAAATGAAACTCTGAGAGCAGGATCGCCCTCTTCCTTTCTGGCCTGTGTGCCCCACTCACTTCCGTAATATACGCAAGGTATTCCCGGCATACCGAACATAAGCGTGTATATGAGCGGAAGATGTTCCGGTCTGTCCAGAATGCTTGCTATCCTTGTTACATCATGATTATCAACAAATGAAAGGAAATGCTTGCCTCTGTACCAGCTCCAGTTCTCAGGTCCGAACTGCTGGATGAGTGTATTGATTATCTCAAACATGTTCATGCAGTTAAAGCTGGAATAAAGTCCCTTATAACATGCATAATTCGTTGCGCTGTGAAGCATCTCATCATTTACGAACTGATTATAATCTCCGTGAAGCAGTTCACCGAGAAGAAGGAAGTCCGGACTGATATCATTTGCTACTCTTCTGAGATCTCTCAGGAAATCTCTGTCGAGGCAGTATGCTACATCAAGTCTGAGTCCGTCTATTCCAAACTCTGATACCCAGTATCTTATCTTATCGAATATATGATCCTTAACTGCAGGATTTCTGAGATTCAGTTTTACAAGATCAAAATGACCTTCCCAGCCTTCATACCAGAAACCGTCATTATAATTTGAATTGCCGTCAAATGAAATGTTGAACCAATCCTTGTACGGAGAATCCCATTTCTTCTCCTGAACATCCTTAAAGCCAAAGAATCCTCTTCCCACATGATTGAATACACCATCAAGAACAACCTTGATGCCTTCCTTATGAAGTTCATCAACAACCTTCTTGAAATCATCATTGGTTCCGAGACGCTTATCTATGAGTCCATAGTCCCTTGTATTGTATCCATGTGTATCAGATTCGAATACAGGCGAGAAATATATAGCATTCGCACCAAGCTTCTTGATATGCGGAATCCAGTCTATAACCTTAAGTATCCTGTGCTGAAGCACCCCATCATTTTCAAATGGTGCCCCACAGAATCCAAGTGGATATATCTGATAAAACACACTATCCTCGTACCACATATTAGTTACCTCCGTGTGATAAGTTTTTTATATGATCAAACAGCACTTCAGAATTTTTTACGGCATCGTCACTGAGGAAAATCTTCTTTATTAAGAGAGATGCTTCTCTGTTATAAATACCCTCTGCGATATCACGTATGAGTGCTGTACTGTCCTTATAGAGTATACCCTCATAGGTCTTCTCGAAATCCCTGCATACTCCCATTTTCTTCGAGAATGTAGAAATATCTTCTGCAAAAATGTATAGCGGAGAATCTCCTGCAAGAGTAAATACAGCTTCTTCCCTATAATCGGATATTACAATATCAGCTGCAGCTATGAGACTGTTCGTACTGAATTCATGAACATCCTCTGCCTTTATTTCCGACTTCTCATCATCGAAAAATACGCCTTCTTCTATAAGTCTCTTCAGTCTTAAATGAGGACTTACTGCATACCCGTCAAGATATTCAGGAATAAGCTTAGGATTCTTAGTATCCACGACAAGTACATATTCACTTGCAAGTGCCTCATGAGAATGAATGAGGAAATCTGTAAGAAGACTGTCAAACCCTACTCTCTCCTTAGGAAGTATAGTTATTACCTTCTTATTCTTTGCCTCCGGTATTATAGCCCCGAGGTACTCCCTTGATTCCTTGATATACTTCTTATCCTTGAAGAGTCCTGTTTTCAGATTTCCTATTTTCAGAATCTCAGCATTTTCCTTAAGCTCATAATTCTTTCTGATATGAGTCAGCTCCTCTTCCTCGTCGGGAACAGTCACCATATCATATGATGTATGAATAGGGAATTCCTCACTGTTCTCCCTGAAGAGCCCTGTTTTGTTTGTTATATCAGCATTCCATTTGTCATAGAATGTAACACCTTCAGGACGAAGCTGAACCACATTGGTTTCTTCCCTGATATCTATCATACGGAGCAAATATGGTTCCCCTGCCACCAGAAGTGTCTCTGTCCTTGCAAGAGCCTCGGCATATTCTGAAATTGTCATAGTTTCCGCATCGAAGTCATGTAAGAGAGCTATACCTTTTCTTTCAGCAGCCTCCTCAAGAGTTTTATAAGAATCCGGATCCGTATACTCATCTATAAGAAGAGCCATACTTCCCGGTCTCATACGTTCATTCATACCCTTTTCATAAGCTGCTCTGAATGAATTCCTTGTTTTCCTGAGGAAGTTCATTCTTTCAGTATATTCATAGAAAGCAGTATTCACAGGGAGCGAACTGAAGTCGCCCTCGAGTATCTCTTCTCTCTTATATTTATCCAATTCATTTCCGAAGAACTCCTTGAATGTTTTCTCCGTTGCATGGCCGTCACAGCCAGACATGAATTTCTTTCTGAAGCTTCTTACCTTCTCGATATCAAAGCCCTTCTCAGTTGCCTTTATGCAGTCAATGAGCTCACGATTGGTATAGCATGACGGTCCCGGAGTAAGTTCTTCGAAATCATAATAGAAGCCTCTCCAGTCAAAATAATTGGCCAGATCATATACGAAGAATATCATCGGCTTCTCAAAAAGCGAATATTCAAATATAAGTGAAGAGTAATCAGATATACATATATCAGAAACTGAAAGCAGTTCCTCTATACTCATAAGGTCACTCATATCCTTGGCGAAGCTTCTGTCTTCGTCAGCTATGACCGGTCTCTTTTTAACAAATGGATGGTGCTTTGTAAGCAGCACATAATCATCTGAAAGTTCTTCCCTCATCATGGACATATCCATCATATCGGGCGACTGCGCATTCTTAACATGTCCTCTGAAAGTAGGCGCATACAGAATAACCTTCTTACCGTCTGCCTCAGGGAAAAGGTTATAGAGATGTTCTCTTGCAGACGCCTTGAATTCCTCATCATAGAAGATATCCGATCTGCTGATACCTATACCCTTTATGGAATCTTTTTCCTTCTCCTTACCCATAGCCTCAATATAAGCCCATTCAACATCAGGGCTGCTGACAGTAACAAGGTCATATGAAGGATGGAGCGGGAATTTGGTCATCTCATGTCGATCCATTCCGAATTTCTTATCAGCAATACTGAAACCAAATCTCTTGAAGGCACCCGCTGCATGCCAGGTATTCATAATATGGGCGCCCTTCCTCTTCTTGAGCGCGCCACAGAGGTTATAGCTGTCATTCAGAATTACATATTTCGCAGTAGCAACATCCTTAACAAATGCCACCTGTCTTCTGTAGAGTTCATCCTTAGGAACTCGTCCCTGCATCAGAAAATGCACATGAATATCAAGGTTATATTCACTCACCAGTTTATTAAACAGAAGTTTGTAACTTCCTGTCAGTTCAGGGCTGGTAAGCTCCATGAATATAACCTTGTCTTCTTTGATCGGCTTAAGTTTAGCCTTATTATATTTAAATGGAATGAGTATCTTGAAGAAACAGAACTTCTTGATATCTCTCTTAAAGTAAAAGAAATTCTTCAGGAAGGTCTGATGAAAGGGTGCCTTTCTTTCTTCAACTATCAGCTCATTTTTTCTTAAACTCATGTCACACTGATTCCTTATCCGGCTTATTATGCTTTGAATACCTCATCGACGAATCGGATTATTCAAAACGCACCAAGGCATATTTTACCATAAATTCCATATATTTACCACTTTCTGCGAATCAGTTTACATAATTCAAGAATACTTCTTTCGTCTTCTGTTCATCAGAATCACAATGGCTATAAGCGAAATGACAGATAAGCCCATATACAGAAGTATCGGAGCATCGTCACCCGTCTTAGGTGTATTTCTTACAGTAACTGTCTGTCCCTTGTCATTTATGTCACTGTGTGTTCCTACAGGAACAGTTCCGTCCGCCGGTATACACTCTTCAAATGCGACTATATCAATATCGTGACCTTTAAGTATGCTTCCATCAAAAGTAAATATTACATCTACTGTTCCTTTTCCTCCTTCAGCTGCCGTAAACTTGGCAGATGCAAGTATAGGTTTTCCGTCAGCTCCCAATAATTCTGTATTTTTGTCCTTATTCATAAGCTTACCGGACATGATATATTCTCTTCCCTCAGTCAGATTCGAATATTCTACCCTGTCGCAGAGTTTAATCTCCCCGGAAGGATCAACTATAGTATGGTCTCCTGAGGCTTTGTTTGTAAGAGTCGTACCGATCTTAGGAACATAAAGCTCCTGCCCCTTATAATTGATATCATTATGAGTTGCGACAAGTGTTCCTGTCTGATTGGATACTGCCTCAAATATAACGAAGTCCTTATCTATAAGATCCTCCTGCATATCTTCCGGCACATCAAACGTAAGTTCATATACTCCGTCGCACGCTCCATTTTCTTTTATATCACTTCCTGTTACGAACTCAGCTTCTGCTTCAACTGTAACTCCACCGAGCATCAGCGCTTCTCCCGTACTTTTATCCATAGCTATGCCACGGACCACATACGTAGTCTCGGGCTCAAGATTCTCATAGAATATGGTATCTGTGAATACGCCCTGACTGTAGAGCAGCTCATTTCTTCCTTCAGTACCTTTTGCCTGAGTATTAATGTACGGCTGATATACCGTCTGAGCCTCATCATAAAGATCTGCATGCGTGAAAACCTTCATACCGCTTTCTGTGTCATAGCAATCTTCAAAAGCAACTATAGTCCTTTTCTCTCTTGTCAGATTTTTCGCATCAAATGTAAAGGTCACCGTCACTTCACCGTCAGCTTCAGTCGGAATAAAGCTGGTTTCAGAAGTGACAGGATTCCCTTCATCATCTAATAGCTGAAGTTCTTCCAGCTCCTCGGGAGTATAAACCTTATCTTCTTCCACATCTTCCGGTCTGACATAAAGCCTTCCGGATACGCTGTACTCTCTTCCCGGTACAAGGCTTGCATACGTCACCCTATCCTCTATGACGACCTGTCCCACACTGCTGACAGTTTTTGTAGAATCATCAGAAACAGCATTGGTATGACCGTCAGGAACCCTGAGTGTCTGTCCCTCGTCATCCTTATCTTCATGAATAATAGGAAATGTAACGCTGCCGTTATTGCTTCCTTCATATCCCTTACTGAATTCACCCTCTTCTATATCTTCTTCAGTAAGCTCTCCCAGATATAATCTCTCAAATACAACAAAGCTTCGTCCCTGATAATCTGTCATATCCAGATCATCAAAACTAACTTCTGCCTCACCGCACGAATCATAGAGCGATGCTTCATATGTATCTCCTGTCTTAAAATGTGCTATTGCAGTAACCTCACTGCCGTCCACAGTAAAGCTTTCTGCTTCGCCTTCCTCTGTAATCAGCATAAGTCTTCCGTACAATGTATACTCAGTATCTGCCCTGAGATTCTTATATGAACAGACATCTACGAGTCTGACATTCCTATCTGCCGGAAGAATCCTAAGTCTGTCATCTCCTGCTTCTGCATATGCTGTTGTTTTGATTTCCGGCATACCCATATCGGATATATATGTATTCCCGTCTTTCCTCTTCGTGTCATAAACATTCTTGATACTTCCTTCCTCAGTAACTGTAAATGTTATGACCTCTTCCTTCTGAAGTGAATCTTCCTCACCGGAAGTCAGCTCCTTCAGCTGATAAGTTCCGGCTGTCAGAGCTCCTGCTGAATCATCAGGTGTTTCCTCTGCTATACCGTGTTTACCCAGTTTAAACCATATACCATCGGCAGCCTTATGAGATTTATAATCTGAGCATGTACTGTAGTAACCGTTCTCATCAGTGAATACTGTATATGCTTCTCCGGTAGAAGTATTCTTAATCTCAAATGAAGCGCCTGCCAGTCCTTCACCTGTCTCTTCATTCATCTTCGTGAATTCTATATCCGCCCTTACTTCTCTCGCAGCCTTTTCCTCAGAATAAATAACCGGGCACAGACTGCCATTTCCTTCTACGTCATTTCTTCCGTCCCAGACTACGTTCTGCCAGACAGAGAAGCTTTTATTATAACTGAACTCTTTAACTCCATCTCCATTTGCATCAAAGCTTCTTTCAAGTGTAAGTGTCTTACTCACACTCTTTCCCGGCTGATATGTACCCTTCTGTCTATACTCATCTTTGAAGGATGTAATGGAAGCATACCTTCCTTCCATCATTCCATATCTGCAGTAATGAGCAACTATATTTATAAAATCATTTATATCCGCTGTATATCCGTTCGGATTATTCTTGTACTCTGTATGACTTATGATCCAGTGAGCAAGATCCGGGTAATTATACATATAGAATACGGAATAAAAGTTTCGTGAACCTGTTCTGCCTTCTTTAATTCCATATATCATATAGTGCTTTGCCATGATCTCTATCTGCTCTGCTGTAAGATTCTCAGGATCAGCATCCTCGATGCCAAGTCTCTCTTTATCAATCCTTCCAAGTGAATGTGTGAAATAGTATTCCGGATCGAATACCGGGGATATATCAATATTCTCATCAAAGGCGCTGCAATAAATAGCTTTATGATTTACTTTTACCGTATAAACTTTTGTATCAAGGAGACAGCCCTTTGATGCCTTTGTCTCTTTCACATAGTAAGTACCGATAGGAATATCAGTCACATATCCAAAACCATTGGCATTAGTTTTTATAACAACATTCTTTGTGCCATTTTTAAGAGGCTTCGTGCAGGCCTGATCTGTATAAACAGTGTACTCAGCACCGGAAAGGCTGAAATCCGAACTTGCCTTACATTTTGCAGCCACATTCCTGTCATAAGACTTATAAAGCTCGATGGTTCCTCTGTAATCAAACTTAATATAGTCATATAGATTCTCTGCATCATTTGATGTTATGATCTGCTCTTTATTTCCGGGTTCAAGAAGCACTTTCGATGTCCCTGCATTTTTCTTATGAGCATTCTGTTCGGGAACACTCAGTTCCTCAAGTATAACTGAAAGATTCTGTGATATGGTCTGCTTTATCTGTACGAACAGGATATCCCTGGTCGCCCCGTCCGGACACGTTACATTTTGATTTACATATACTGTCGGATTGGATGAATTTCCCGGATCACACGACAGTATGTCTATAGTTTTGGGGAAACCATTATATCCAAGCGTGATCTTAACACTGCATACATCTGCACCTGTCTCTTCATTATGAACAGTAGCCTTATATACAATATCTTCAAATGAAGGGTGCAGTTCAGTCATCCAGTCCTCTTTCATAAGAGTGAAATCATACTCCGAACCTGAGCTGACCAGAAAAGCCTCTATAGCAAATGTCTGGTACCCGGCAGAGGTAGGTCTGTTGGATGTAGCTATTCCGGCCCTTATATATCTCTTCTTGTTTTCTGTAGAACCTGTCGCTGTGTAGTAGAGTTCATATCCATTACCGTATGCTCCGCCCGGAAACACCGCGCCTCTGGTAGTACAGAAAGCCTTTCCTTTCTTTAAACTGAATTTTGTCTTGTCATAACCTGAGCTGTTTCTGATAGTCCAGTTGAACTGTGTTCCTGTTCTGTATGTACCTGTCTGTCCCCCATCGTTTGTAGGAATAGTAAAGTAATTACCATTCCATGAGAACAGCTGATATCCTGTAGAACTGTTGATAGTGAAATCAAGCGTTATCCTGCTCGGCCACCCCGTTGGTGCTGCAACATGAAAATCACTGTCCTCCTCGTCAGGATATATCCATCTGATCTCACCGTATTCTTCATCAAAAAACTCTTCCGCTTCTTCAGGTGTATCAAAGCTGTGATGTTCATTTGTGAATATCTTTTCTTTATTGATAAGAGTGCTGAGACCATCTTTTCCATATTTTGAAAGTAGTCCTGTATAACGTGCAGCTGCATAAGATGACGATTCACCTGTAACAAAATAATCAACCGTTGCACCGTAATTGGAATCAGAGAGCGGATTTCCCTCCTCATCTATTGCCGCACATATGACAGCCTCGTCTATATTTCCCGGAATATAGTATCTTACGTCACGCCCGTTATTACCTGCTGCTCCGACAACAGTTATTCCATTGTTGACTGCTTCTATAACAGCATCGCGTACAACACTGTTTTCAAGCGTACTGTATGCAGATACAGACAGATTGATAATACTGACTTTACTCTCAATTGCATACATAAGTGCCGCATAGATATCAGATACATTTCCTCTTCCATTCCTGTCCAATGCCTTGATGGATAGAATCCTCGCATCCGGATCCTCTCCTATGATGGTCTCATACATTCTTGTTCCGTGACCGTTGTCATCATATCCGTTTCCATCGGAATTCAGAAGATCTACGGAATCAATCATATTCTTATCCTGTGCATTCACTCCTGTATCTATAAGGGCAATCGTTCCCTTAGGTGCACTTTTGACCCCATCATCGACTATATCATTTAATATGGATATGGCATCATCACCGGAATTCATATCTGAAAGATCTGCCCCGGTTTCTGCTTCATCTTTTTCATCTGCATCGCCGGCTGACGAATTATCTGTCTCCTTATCTGAAACCTTAAATATGACATTAGGCTCAACAAAATCAGCCTTTGCAGAATAATAATCAAAGGCTTTTTCTGCTGTTTCGGCATTTGGGTATTCTGTAAGATATACGCCGTTATAACATGAAAGCACGGTCGTATCTTCGGTGAATATCGACTCATCATCTGTAGCTATCAGAAGCTGACAGGATGAGAAAGAGGTTACTTCTTCCGCATGCACCATCTCCATATTATGAGAAGGCATAAGCAGAGCTATAACCATAACGAATATAAGTAGCTTGTTAATCTTCTTCATATTTCTCCTATCCCTTGATCAAGTAAAAATGCATCGCCGGTTTTACCGCCGGCTATAGTCATTTGCTTCGTTCCAAGAGAAATACAAGATATGTTTCACACAGTTTGGGATATATGAAACACTGGGATGATTAGATTAAGCATTACTCTTTTATATGTATATATGATACCAATCCGAAAGACATATATTCAATCTGAAAATTATGAAAAAAATAAGGAAAATGCCTGGAATACAAGCATTTTCCTTAGTATCGTCAACACTCCGTCAACAAAATTATTAACATCAGAACCAGATATTCACATCACAGTTACCGGAAACTCCCGGTACATTTCCTTCAGGTGTATACTGAAGTCCCTCAATATGATAAGGGAAGTCTACAAACGAATAGTTGGCGAGCCAAAACTGATATTCACCGATTCTGTCTATATCGAGCTGTGAAAGGAACCAGTTACGATTAGAATATATCATAGGTGTATATCCTGCTTCCTTGATAGTCTCACAGAATCCGACTACCGCATCTGTTCTTGCACCCTTATCGATATTGTTGGCTCTCGCACTTGGATCTGCATCTACGTTCTCAGTATCTATAGCTATAGGCATTTCAATGTCCATACCCTGAATCTGTTCGAGAACATACTTAGCTTCTTCAACACCTTCTTCATATGTCAGGGCCTGTGTGAAGAAGTAAACTCCGACCTTAAGTCCTGCAGCCTTCGCTCCATTTATATTTGAAGTAAAGTTTTTATCTGTAGTAAGAGTAGCTTCTGAGCCATAACCTCTGTAGCCAAGTCTGATCATAGCAGCTTCAACACCGGATGCTTTTACTGATCCCCAGTCTATTCCGGCATTATGACTTGATACGTCAATGGCTGTGCTGCCTTTAGCCTCTCCATCTCCGGTATACTTCATATATCTTCCGTCCGGAGCCGTGAAACCATTCTCAAAATCAAAATTATTTCTCGCTACATTTGCACTTATCTTTAAATATTGGCCTTCCACGAGAACGTATGCCTTCTTCATGTATCTTTCATGATTATCCTGAACTACTTCGCCAATGCTCCAGTCAGCATTCAGATGCATATCACTTCCGACAATTCCGAGTTCAAGCGGTTCACCTCTGTAGATCCTCTTGGATATCTCCAGATATGAAACTGCAGCAACTGCTATAAAAACAATAAGTATGAACCAGAACTGGATTATTCTCTTTCTCTTCTGTTTCTTTACGCTCTTCTTGGACATCTTTTTAGGGGATGAATATGATACATCCTCTTCTTCATCCTCGTAATGTCCCCCGTATGAATCATCTTCATAATCATCATACTCATCATCATATGAATCATATTCAGAATCATAATCGTCATCGTAATCATCAGAATCGGTATCGTAGTCGTCATAATCATCGTAATGTCTGATACGGCTTCTGTCGAAGCTCTCATATGAATCTCTGGAATTTCTTCTTTTCGCCATTACTTTCTCCTGTTTCCTAAGAAGAAGGCAATCACTCTGATTCAAAGCCTTGAACAAGAATGATTGCCTTCTCCCGTTACTATATATGTAACTACCCCACCATAACAAAACGTATCCCTACGAATGTAAAAATTATATCATAATGAAGTAAAAAAGCAAGCCTTTTTTGTCAAAATGCACAAAAAACTTGTAACCACTGCAAAAAACTTATGAATTATTCTCTTTAGCTACCAGATTTTCTGCTCCATACATTTCTCTGAGCTTTGGTTTTTCTATCTTACCCGTTGCATTTCTCGGAACATCTGCGAATATGATCTTACGAGGTCTCTTGTATCTCGGAAGCTCGAGACAGAACTCATTTATCTCATCCTCAGTAGCTATCTGACCCTTCTTAAGCTCAATGATAGCAGCTGAGATCTCACCAAGTCTGCTGTCGCCTATACCTATTACTGCAACATCTTTTATCTTATTATTCTTCATAAGGAATGACTCGATCTGAACAGGGTAGATATTCTCGCCACCGCTTATGATGACATCCTTCTTTCTGTCAACAAGCCAGATAAATCCGTCCTCATCAACCTTTGCCATATCTCCTGAGTAAAGCCATCCATCCTTAAGGCATTCTTCTGTAGCCTTTTTGTTGTGATAATAGCACTCCATGACACCCGGTCCCTTGATAAGAAGCTCGCCTACTTCACCATCCGGAACTTCATTTCCGTTCTCATCGGCAACCTTGACTTCCCAGCCATAGCCTGCAACACCTATGGCACCAACCTTGTTGATATTCTCAACTCCGAGATGTACACAACCAGGACCTATAGACTCTGAGAGACCATAGTTTGTATCATAGAGATGATGAGGGAATATCTTCTTCCATCTCTGAATAAGACTTGCAGGAACCGGCTGAGCACCAATATGCATAAGTCTCCACTGATCAAGTTCATAATCTTCAAGCTTAAGCGCTCCGCTCTCAAGTGCTACGAGTATATCCTGTGCCCATGGAACAAGGAGCCATACTATTGTACAGTGTTCGCGGCTTACTGCATCGAGTATATATTCAGGCTTGGTTCCCTTAAGGATAACTGCCTTACCACCAACGAGGAGACTTCCCATCCAATGCATTTTTGCTCCTGTATGATAAAGAGGAGGTATGCAGAGGAATACATCATCCTTAGTCTGTCCATGGTGATTCTGCTCAGTCATGGCAGCATGCATAAGTGATCTGTGCTTATGAAGGATTGCCTTAGGGAATCCTGTTGTACCTGATGAGAAATATATAGCACCGTAGTCATCATCTGTAAGTTCAATCTCAGGCGCGATGCTGCTGCAGTTAGAAGTATCCTCATTATAATCATCTGCAAATGAAGGGCATGAATTTCCTACATAGTAAAGAAGTCTTCTCTTTGCAAGCCTGTCTGCTATAGGCTCTATACGTCCTATGAATTCAGGGCCAAATACCAGTACATCACAGTCTGCAAGCTTAACGCAGTATTCTATCTCTTCTGTGTCATATCTGAAATTAAGAGGCACTGCAAGTGCGCCTGTTTTAAGTATTCCGAAGTATATAGGAAGCCACTCAAGACAGTTCATAAGAAGAATACCAACCTTATCATTCTTCTTGATACCTCTGGATATAAGAAGGTTAGCAAAACGGTTTGCCTTCTCATCAAATACCTTCCATGTAATCTCTCTCCTGTATGGAGCTTCATCTGTTGACTGGATCAGCTCATATTCCTTCCATGTTACGCGGTTCTTTTCAAGCTTCGCAGGATTAATCTCCACAAGTGCGGTATCATCCCCATACATAGAAGCATTTCTCTCCAGTAATTTAGTAACGGGCATCTTTCTTATCTCTCCTTATATATATTTTGGTACTGCTTATATTTTTCTATGCCAAGAGTCATCTTGACAAGTTTATATCTTTTTCCGAAATTATCTCTCCATATACGATAACGGAGGAACCAGCCGGCATTCTGCGGAGGCTCTATCCCCTCAAGTATAGATTTGCTCCATTCGCAGTTAAACGCAGGATTCCATGAGGTTATAGCTCTGTCAGGATAACTGGTAAAGAACTTCCTGCTTCTGATATGGACATCCTTTTCCAACTCATAAAAATCACTGTGGAACAGAGTTATCTGCCTTCCTACATCAAAAACAACCTGCGCTCCCGGAAATCTCTCATACACTTTATTAATGTAACTCTTTAACTCTTTATTACTGTAATACACGAAAATGTTTCGGCAAACAATAAGCAGGCCAAAGCCTGTATCACTCTTGATATCATCCATCCATGAGATATCATCTACTGATTTCTCAATATTAAACTCACGCTCTCCGACCCTGGTATACATCTTGCGGAGCGCCATCTTTCCGGACCTGTCGAGATTATACCATGATACTCTGCCGTTATCCACCCTGTCATACATGGTATCAAGGCTGCAACCCAGATAAACCACTGTTCCGTTCGGGTATTTTTTGAGAAAGCTTTTTACTGTATCATCAAACTGCTTATAACTGGCCGCAAGAAGAAAATCCTCATACTGATTCACTCTCTTTTTCATCTTAGAGAAAAGCTTGCTCTTGGAAATGAATCGAACAGCCTTGTCATCAGTAAATACTTCAGGATATCTCTTGGTTATATCTCCTCTTCTTTTTATCTCATACATATGATCACTGATAGCAGATTCTTTACCTCCGGTTATGAGGTCAGTAAGAATCCTCTTCATATGAAGAGTAGTTTTTCTTCTCCTATGCAGGTAGAAGTCATGTTCCATATCTCTGTACTCAAAGAGCTTCATATCAAGGCCTTCGTCCGTCAGCCTTGAATTAAGATCCCAGAGCTCACTTCTGTATCTGCTTCTTTCACCTGCGCATACAGTAATATCCTTGCAGTAATCAGCATAGTCCTCTGTATCTTCACTCGGAAGGTATTCATCATCCAGTATAGGAGATATCAGGATGAGCTTATCAGCAACTCTGAGACCATATTCCCAGATCTTCTGCATGAAATAAAATGCTATACCTGCACCCACACCGCTCGCAACAACTACAAGTTCTCCCGAACCAAAAGATTTACAGTAATCTCTGTATGCCTGCCTCAGAAATTCTGCCACATCGTCATATCTGTATTTTGGCGCTAGCGGATAACATGGGATGAATACTCCCTTCCCGCTCATGGCAGCCAGATCAAGTATGAACTTAAGCTCCGGCTTCTCTATATCATGGATATAACCACTGTCGTAAATATAAAAAATGTATTCGCCGTTAAAGTCTTTTCTCGGTCTTATATAATAACAGAGATTCCCGTCAAGCTTAATCTCGTCAACGAAAAACATAGCAGATACCCATGACGGTATATCTGCTCTGTCATTTACATATTCAGGAATAGATACCATCTCTCTGACTTCAGAGAAGTACGCATCTCTCTGTCTCTTCTTCATATGACATCTCAGCCTCTGAAATAATATCCTATGCCCCACTTGGTATGAATGAATTTCGGATTTGCCGGCTGGCTTTCAATCTTCTCTCTGAGTCTTCTTACATGAACATCAACTGTTCTGGCATCACCAGGATAAGATGTTCCCCAGATAGTCTCCAGAAGTTCATCCCTGCTGTAGACCTTATTCGGATTAGATATAAGAAGGAGAAGAAGGTCAAACTCTTTTGCTGTCAGACTTGCCTCTACATTATCTATGAAAACTCTTCTGCTGTCACATTCAAGACGCAGTCCATTTATCTCTATAACACTTCCATCTCTGCTCTTGTCAGTTTCTGTCTTACTGCTTCTGCGCATGATGGCTTTGATTCTTGCCTTAACTTCAAGAATATTGAACGGCTTTGTAATATAATCGTCTGCACCATATTCAAGGCCGAGTATCTTGTCCATATCCTCGCCTTTTGCCGTAAGCATGATGATCGGTACGTCAGAAAACTCTCTCACCATCTGGCAAACCTCAAGTCCTGTGAACTTAGGAAGCATGACGTCAAGAAGTATAACATCATATGAATTCTCACGTATCTTGTTTACAGCCATCTCTCCATCACTTGCAGTATCAACACTCATGTCGTCCTGCTCAAGGCTGAACTTAAGTCCCTTTACTATGCTCTTCTCATCATCTACTACAAGAACTTTCTTCATAGATCAACAACCTCTTTCGCTACATTTAAACACGGATCAAATCCTTAATCCTGTCAAACAGCTTTTCACCTATTCCGTTTACTTTCTTGATATCTTCTATATCAGAGAAAGGTCCTTCCTTCTCTCTGTAATCTACTATGGCTGACGCTTTTGACTCACCTATTCCCGGCAGGGTCATAAGCTCCTCTTTGCTCGCGGCATTGATATCTACCTTATCATCAATCTCCCGGTTACCATTTCCGGCAGCAGTTTTTGAATCTGTCCTGCCTGTATGTACATCAGCTTCTGCATCTGATTCCGATGCATACGGAAAATAAATCATATCTCCATCAGAAAGCCTTGCCGCAAGATTGATATAATCTCTCTCTGCCTCTGGAAGAGTTCCTCCTGCCAGCTTCAGTGCATCATCTACTATGCTTCCCTCCGGCAGTTCATATACACCCGGGTTCTTTACCGCACCGCATATATATACTTCCATAAATGATTCCTTATCATTCTGCGAAACGGTAACACTCCCGTCACTGGTTGCATCCTCGCTGTCATTCTCCTCTGCTGTCGACTGCTCTCTGAATACTGTAACATCCGGAGACTGACCACAGCCGGAAATGAAAACGATAACAGAAAATGCTAAAAGCCAAATAACACGTTTCATATATAAACCTCCTCATTACAATTAGAAGTCTATATACAAACACGATACCAGATTCTATTTTATAAGATTATGCCTTATTATTCAATTACTTTTAGAATAAAGCTTCCTTAAGAATTGCTGTACCGATACCCTTCTCAGTAAAGAACTCAAGAAGGAGACAATGTTCTACTCTTCCGTCAAGAATATGAACACGGGATACACCATTTTTCATAGCTTCTATACAGTTCTGAAGCTTTGGCATCATTCCGCCGCCTACAACGCCCTTATCTATGAACTGCTGAGCTTCATGTATATCCATTTCCGAAATAAGAGTCTTCTTATCTGAAGGATCAACGAATACTCCCTCGATATCTGTAAGGAATACCAGCTTCTCTGCATTTACTGCTGTAGCTATAGCACATGCACAGTCATCAGCATTTATATTGTAACCATGATTATCTTCTTCACCAAGTCCTATAGGAGCTATAACAGGGATAAAATCATGCTCGATAAGAGTATCAAGGAGCTCACTGTTAGATTCAGTAACCTCTCCTACATATCCTATATCCTTACCATCTGAAAACTTCTGCTTAACCTTGAGAAGCCCTGCATCCTTACCACTTATGCCGACCGCCTTAAGTCCGAGACTTGTCATCATGGCAACCAGACTCTTGTTAACTTTTGAGAGAACCATTTCTGCTACATCCAAAGTTTCTTCATCTGTAACTCTGAGTCCATTTACGAATTCTGATTCCTTTCCAAACTTCTTAAGTATTGCGCTGATCTCCTTACCACCACCATGAACTACTATAGGCTTCATTCCGATGAGCTTAAGAAGAGCAACATCTCTTATGACATTGAACTTGAGATTATCATCAAGCATTGCGCTTCCGCCATACTTTACTACTATCTTTGCCCCGTTGAACTTCTGTATATATGGGAGAGCCTCACTAAGTGTCTGCGCCTTTGCAAGTACAACTTCCATCTGATCATTATTGGTCATAGCATATTCCTCAACTTTCATGTCTATACCTTTCTTTTCAATCTTTCATTATAGTATAAAAGTACCTTTTTTTCTACATTTACTTATATTATGAACGATAGTCCGCGTTGATCTTCACATAATCGTAAGTAAGATCACAGCCCCATGCTGTTGCCTCAAAATCACCCATGTGCATATCTGCGATTATGCGGACTTCAGGCTGGGAAAGTATCTCTGCAGCCTCTTCCTCACTGTATCCGGCATCCATTCCATTTTTATATATGAGTATCTTCTTGTCGGCCGCTTCGTAATATAGCTCCATATCTTCAGGGTCAAACTTGGCACCTGAATAACCGAGTGCACAGAGTATTCTGCCCCAGTTTGCATCATGGCCGAATACTGCAGCCTTTGTAAGACTTGAGCATATAACTGACTTAGCAAGTGTTCTTGCATCTTCCTTTGAAGCAGCATTTATTACATGACACTCTACAAGAGCCTTAGCACCTTCACCATCTCCTGCGAGACGCTTAGCCTGAGTTTCATTTATGAAATGTACCGCTGCTTTGAACTCCTCATATTCAGGTGTTCCCGGCTTAATCTCCGGATTACCTGCCATTCCATTTGCCATTATAAGAAGTGTGTCGTTTGTTGATGTATCACCGTCAACGGATATCATATTGTAAGTATCAACTACATCTTCTTTAAGGATTGCTGTCAGTGCTTCCTTACTGATAACAGCATCTGTTGTAATATATCCGAGCATGGTGCACATATTTGGATGAATCATTCCTGAGCCCTTGCTCATGGCACCGAGCGTTACATTTACGCCTGCTATATCTATAGTTACTGCAAGTTCTTTATTTACTGTATCAGTTGTCATGATAGCCTTTGAAGCATCTGTTCCTGCTGATACACTGTGTTCCTTTGCATTAACAAGCTTCTCAACGCCTGCAAGAATCCTATCCATAGGAAGCTGAGCTCCGATAACACCTGTCGAACCTACAAGTACCGCCTCTTTGGGAATCCCGAGAAGCTCTCCTGCCTTCTCAGCTGTCTTCTCACAGAATTCCATGCCTTCCCTGCCTGTTCCTGCATTTGCTATTCCGGTATTGACTATTACTGCCTGAACGAATGGTGATTCTTCAACCAGCTTCATATCCCACTTTACCGGAGCTGCTTTTACAACATTACTTGTAAATGTACCGGCTGCGACACATGGCTGTTCTGAATATATAATAGCCATATCCTTTCTGTTCTGATATTTTACAGCTGCCTCAACGCCTGCTGCCTGAAAACCTATTGGGGAGGCAATTCCTCCATTTATAACATTAATACTCATTATTAATCCCTTTCATATACAAACTCTGCAAAATCAGATTGCTCGATGATTATTATCTTTATGGGAATACAGGAGGCATCTTAAGTCCTTCGTTCTCCGGAAGGTCGAAGAGTAGGTTCATGTTCTGAACTGCCTGTCCTGCTGCCCCTTTGACTACATTATCAAGAGCTCCGCATACTATGATCTTCTGTTTTTCATCATCAACCACGAAATTCACATCAAAGTAATTGCTGCCTTCAACCCATCTTGTTTCAGGCATAACACCCTTGTTAAGAACTCGTACAAAGAATTCATCTTTATAATACTTATCATATGCATTTCTTACATCATCATATGTGAAGCTGTCTGTAAGACGAGCATAACAGGTTGCAAGAATACCTCTGTTCATAGGAACGAGGTGTGGTGTAAAGAGAAGGTCAAGAGCACTGCTGTCAGGTGTACCTTCCTTAAACTGCTTCTGTCCTATGGTAAAGAGATCTGCATCCTTCTCAGGAACATCGAGATTATCGTAAAGGCCTGCCATATAAGCATAACCGAGCTGCTCAGCTATTTCAGGCGTATGTCTGTGAGTCATAACTCCATATGGTTTGATACTCTCATTAACTTCACAGTAAAGATTTGCCACCTTGGCACCTCTTCCTGCTCCTGAGGTTCCTGACTTTGCATCAACTATGATGCTGTCTACATCTATCATATGCTCTCTTACGAGAGGATAAAGCGAAAGTATCGAAGTAGTCGTGTAACATCCAGGGTTTGCTATAAGCCTTGCGCCTTTGATGTTATCTCTGTTGAGTTCACAGAGACCATATACTGCTTCCTCTATAAACTGAGGAGCCTTATGCTCTATCTTATACCACTTCTCATAAGTATCTTTATTCTTAAGTCTGAAGTCAGCAGAAAGATCGATAACCTTTGAGTTATTAAGTATTGTCTCGTTCAATACACCGGCGAGATATCCCTGTGGAGTGGCTGTAAATATTACATCTGCCTGCTTACAGAGTTCATCAAGGTTGTCATCGAGACATTTCGCATCAACTATATTGAACATATTTCCATACACATCACTGTAGTTCTTATCAACATAGCTGTGTGAACCATACCATACTATCTCTACATCCTTATGCATAAGAAGTATTCTGACTAATTCCTGTCCTGCATATCCTGTTGACCCGATAATTCCTGCTTTTATCATTTTTTATATCTCCTATTATGTTATATAGCATGCAACTCACAACAAACGCCGCGACAGGCGTGGGATGTGAAGCTTCTTATTAAATAACAACTTCCACTATTATACTATCAAATGAATATTATGCAAGTATTATTTCTATAATATTCATTATTGTGCATTATATTCATATTTTATGCATTTTATTCATTTTTTTATGAATTTTTATTCCTATCCGCAATCGAGTAGGAGGGAAAATTAAATAAATTTTCCCGACCTCTCACACCACCGTACGTACGGTTCCGTATACGGCGGTTCAATCAACTTAACAAGTAACACATCTTTCGGTGTAGTAATCTAACATTGAGACTAATCCAAAGCGGGTTAGTCTTTCTTTGTTTATCGCAAAGTTCATTACTCTTAGTTGACATACGTAGGCTATCCTCTTGCCCGTATAGGCTGTAATCCAAGCCGTGTCTTTATCAACTCCAAGCTTCATCAAATTCTTTATACGATTCTGTGGAGTTTTCCAATGTTTCCAAATACACATACGCAATCTAAAACGAATTCTTGAGTCCATTTCCTTGCAAAGTGTTTTCATACTACCTATCTTGAAGTAGTTTATCCAACCTCTGATGAGCTGATTGAGCTTTCCCACCTTATAACTGTTGCTAACGCCCCAACTACGGCTAGTGAGTTCTTTCATTCTCTTCTTAAACTTTGCTACTGATTTTGCATGTGGTTTTGCCTTAAACTGATGTGCCCTTGAATCAAAGTAGAATCCAAATCCAAGATATTTAAGTCCTTGTGGTTTGTCCACTTTACTCTTGGTCATGTTGACCTTGAGACCCAGTTTCTCCTCAATGAATCGAGAGATATTTCTCATGACTCTATTAGCAGACATTTCACTACCAACCATGATGATACAATCATCTGCGTATCTTACAAAGTTAAGCCCTCGCTTTTCCATTTCTTTATCAAGTTCATTCAGCATGATGTTTGCCAATAATGGCGAGAGGTTTCCTCCTTGTGGTGTTCCCACTATCGAGTCCTCGTACTCATCATCAATCATGATTCCACTGACTAGGTATTTTCTAACGATAGAAATAACATCTCCATCTTTTATAGTTCTACCTATGATAGTCATAAGTTTGTCATGGTTCACTGTGTCAAAGAACTTTTCCAAGTCAATATCTACAATCCAATCATTACCGTCATTCATCATATCAAGCGCTGTTAGGATTGCTTGCTGTGCACATCTATTAGGTCTGAATCCGTAACTGTGGTCATGAAATTGTTCCTCATAGATTGGTGTTAAAACCTGTGCAATGGCTTGTTGTATGAATCTGTCTGTTACTGTTGGTACTCCTAGGTTTCTGACACCGCCATCAGGCTTTGGTATCTCCACTCTTCGTACTGGCTGAGGTTTATACTTTCTTGTCCTCAACTGTTCCTTGATGACATCGCCGTTCTTTTCAAGATGTTCTTTGAGTTCTGTGTACTTCATTCCGTCCACTCCCTCCGCACCTTTGTTTCGTACGACTTGCAGATATGCTCTATTGAGATTATCACTAGATAGTATCTGCTCCATTAGACTACTTGTGTCCATGCGTTCTTTCCTTTCCGTCTCGCTTGATTTGACCACCTTTTACCCGATTGGTTACGGCAGATGTTGTCATTTCTGCAACACGAGACATACTCAAACTTATTGATTGTTCACCCCTTCGCTCCATCTCCATTACAGAGATTTCTTCACTACTATGGGCTCGGCTGACTTCTCACAGTTCGTTGTTACTAGGCTAATGGAACCTCTGTGAGACCTCCACGCTTAAGGTGCACGCTCTTTCTCTCCATATATCCGCCACATCTACTCTGCTACTACAAATGTGATAGTTATTAGACTTCGTTGCTTATAGCCAACTTATCTCTCGTAGCCTAGCCTTATATGTGATTTCTGTCCGTCGGACCGGAGATTTGCTTACAGCTTCCTTCAGATTCCACCTCACGATGGACACCCTTGCTGTTCAGCTATACACTTCCCACTATCTGGGCGTGTTCGGGACTTTCACCCATTAGAGCGCGCCCATGGCGCGCAAACTATAAAAGCGGGGAATCGCTTGATTCCCCGCCGGATATTTCATTAATTATTCATTTAGAAGAATACGTGGTTACCTATAACCTTGCAATTACTGAGTGAATTTGGATCAAGGTACCATGTAGGTCTGAATGACATGAAGTTACCAATGTTATTGTTTCCGTTAAGAGCTGCCTGAACAGCCTGTGATGTAGTAGATGGAACATTTCCTCCAAGAGCATTCTTGAATCTTGCTCCGTTTACACATGAGAACTGGTTAGGAGCATAAAGGACGTCTCTTATAGAACCTCCCCATCTTCCTGAGCGAAGTCTGTTAAGTATAACATTTGCAACTGCGAGCTGGCCTTCGTATGACTCATGACCGCTCTCTGAATAAACAACTGCACATATCAGTTCGAAATCAGAAGCTGAAGCTGATGTAGGAGCCTGCGTTGTTGCTTCTGTTGTAGGAGCCTGTGTTGTTGCAGGCGCCTGAGTAGTAGCTTCTGTAGGAGCTGCTGTAGTAGTCTCCTGCTTCTTCTCAGTTGTATTTGTATTTCCCTTTGGTGCTTCTGTTGTAGATCCTGTCACATCATTTTTAGCTGTTTCTGTATCATCCTTCTCTTCAGGCTTTGCATTTGCTGCTGCATACTCTGCACATTTTGTGCCAAATACAGCCACATCATCAGATGATACAGCATTTGCCTTACCTTCAGCTATCTCAAGATATGAATTATTGATGTATGCCTTAGAACCATCCGGAAGAACTACCTCGCTCCACTCTGAATCAGAGTCTGAAACTGCAGGATAAACTTCTCCGTTCTTTGCAGTACATATAATATTGCTGTTTGAATTAGCCTGACTTCTGATATTTACATTGTCAGCAGTTACTGTTGCAAGATGTGATATGATGCTCTCATCTGCTTCAAGAGATATATACTCTTTCTTTACAAATCCTGTAACATCACCGGATTTGATCTCGATCCATTCTGAATCAGAATCATCTTCTACCTTACCGGTCATACCCTTATAAATATGACCAACTATTTCAGAATCCTTACTTGCTGATTCTCTGATATTAAGTGCATCTACTGTTACTACGAACTCACCCTCGTCGAGTGAAGCTGTTAGATTCTTATTCTCAACTGCCTCTTTATCAGGAGCAGCACCTTCCATGCTTTCAAGGTTTGCACTGAGAAGCTCTGAATCAAGCATCTCTGTCTCTTCAAGTTCTATCTCATATGTTACAGCTTCCGTTTCCGGCTCTGCTTCAGCTTTCTTAACTTCTTCTGTTGTTACTTCCTTTACAGCTTCCTTCTTAGGAGCTTTTGCAAGGTCATTCTGGATATTCTCCTTTGCGACCATTACTGAAAAACCACAGATAAATGTAAGTGCTACGATCGTAAGAACTGCAAGTATATTTCTTACTGATAATCCTTCAGAAAGTACATTTTTCCTAAATGAAAGCTTTGCTTTTCTAAGCTTATACTTAGTACGATTACTCATTAATTATCACCTAAAAGTTAAAACTTTTTAAAATATAAATACAAATGTTACGTTTTTGTTACGGACGTATACTATCACTTCGTAACACTTTTGTCAACTTTTTCACACTTTTGAAGCAGATTGCACAAAATAAAGTACATAAATTGTGCAGAAAAACGGCTCAGAACGGGCATTTCTGCCACATTCCGAGCCGTAAATCTAATAGGTGATTACCTGCTATTTAATTTTTCTTTTCTTTCTGAAGAATATTACACCAACAATTCCTGCCATTGATACAGCCAGAAGACCGAACCATAAGACTACATTTGTCTCATCTCCTGTCTTTACATTGTGTCCGCCATCATCCTTGTCATCGGTCTTTTCACCCTTTGACTCCTTCCATATAGCTTTCAATGTATGATCTTCTGTTACAGTATACGCGTCACCGGCATAATACTTACTTCCTTCCCAGTAATCGAAATCGTATCCTTCTCTGGTAGGTTCCGGAAGCATTACTGTATCTCCATAGCTGTAATGAGCCTCAACTATTCCAGTCTGACCAAAGAGCGTACCTCCGTTCAGGTCATAACTTATTGTATGTGTCTCAAGCTCCCACTGAGCAAAAAGGGTAAATGTCTGATCCGGATTAGTTGTAAGATTTTCAACTTTTTCCTTATCTTCAAATGATTCTCCGGTACCATCGTCCCTTGTATTCCATCCCTTGAATACAAAATGCTCTTTGGTAAAGGTATTCTCAGAAAGCTCCTGAGGTACATCATATACGAAGTCCTGGTCATCCATCGTTCCTTCGCCTGAATTCGGATCAAATGTAACGACGTACTTATTTGCTTTCCACTGTGCATACAGAGTCAGTGTTTCATCCTTAGCTGCAGCATTCTCTATAGCCTCTCCATCAGTGTATTCCGTTCCGCTTCCGTCCGGCTTTGTATTCCATGAAACAAATGTGTATCCCGGATTAGTATAGGTATTAAGTGGAATATGGTAATGGCTGTTCGTCCAAATTGCTTCATCATCCATCTCACCGATAGCTGTCGCAGCATTCTTATCAAACTTCACAGTATAATAATCATGTTCCCACTGAGCATAAAGCGTTACATTTTTATTTTCAGTAATATTGAAAACATCCTGACCGTCTTCGTAAGCAGTTCCGCCACCATGCGGCTCAGTATTCCAGCCCGTAAAATGCCAGTCAGTTCTTTCATAGTAATTATGAGACAATGTATCATGATTATCATATTTTATTGTTTGCGGAAGCATAATACCTGAAGTAGCCTCTGTCGCACTGTAATATACTGTATAGTTTTCCGGCTCCCACTGAGCATAGAGGACAGCCGTTCCTCCATCAGTAGTCGAAAGATTCTTAGCAGACTCCTTATCCGTAAGTGCCGTACCGCTGCCGTCTTTCTTGGTATTCCATCCGGTAAACTTCCAGTGTTTCAATGAAAAACCATTCTCAATAAGCTCCTGTTCTTCATCATAGATGAAATCCATGTCATCCATGCTGCCTTCAACATTATTTGTAGCATTATCAGGCTGATTCTTATCAAAGGACACTTTATAGTTTATAGGTACAGTATTAGCCTGTATTACACATTCACCATTAACAGTTATATTCTGCTCAGCCTTAGTTCTGTCATTGTCCTCCCATGTAGGAGCTACTCCTATTGTTGTATATTTATCGAACTTATATCCGACCGCCGGATGAGCCCTGAGTCTGATAGTTGTCTTATCTGGAACATAATTCCACTTATTTGCCTCAACGATCCCTCTGACCAACATAGGCGCACAATGACCATCGCCCCGTGCTGTTACGGAATAATAGTACCAGATGTAAGTACTCGTTACCCCATCTTCAACAACAACAGGCTCCTGAGCTGTGTAATTCATCAATGTATTTGAAAAAGCTACATTATATGTTCCTGCCGGAATATTGTTTACCTTATATCCCCAATACTCTTTCGTAAAGGTTGCTAATATCGGATTATCGCCAACCTTAAGCGTAATATTTGTAGGTTCCGCATCTGTAACGAAGTGATCATTATTTATAATTATAAGATTAAGCTGATCCACTTCAATCCATTCAGCTTCCAGAGTCTTACCTACAACACTTCCATCATCCTGTACATAACAGAGATCGTTTACTACTGCCTCATTAATATAATAGCTTCCGAGCTGACCGATTACTTCCCAACCAATGAACTCATGTCCATCATAAGTAAATGTATTCGGCAGCAGTGCCTGAGGCTGATCATATACAAAGTCCTGAGTATATGGATCACCGGTTCCCTCAGATGCAGCATGAGTAAACGTAACCGTATACGTTCTCGGCTCCCAATGTGCATATAAGGTAACTGTATCCCAGTCATCATAAATGATTTCTCCCTGATCTGCTATTTTTTGTCCGGTTCCCTCAGGGTTCAGATACCAGCCCTTAAACTCCCAGCCTTTCAGAGAGTATTCATTCTGTCTTACATGATTTACTCCCTCAACAGGAATGGTGCTGTCTTCCATAGTTCCTTCAACATCATTGCTGGCGTTTTCAGGCTTATTAGGATCATACTTAACCACGTAATGTGTCCGTTCAAGGTTCAGATAAAGATTCAGCTTACCGTGTTTAGCATTCCATTTGAAATCATCCACATATTCCGTATCCGGGTTAAGTGTGAGTTCTGTATCACCGACCGACCCATAGGCCACCTTTGTGCCGTTCTCGTCTACATAACTGTCAAATTTATACCTATGTGTAGCTGTTGGAGCCGGATCTATACTCAGTGTCTGTTCCCCAAATATACCGAATCCATTGTATTTTTTGCCGGACACCTTATTTACATATGTTATCTCCGTGCAGGCAAAGAGGGTTGTTGTATCTCCGGCTTCAACTTTTTCCGGATTAACCGACATATATGTATGATCTTTTGATTCAGTCAGGCATTTATAGCCATTCGAACCACTCTTCGGGAGCCAGAATTCTACTATATTATTATCAGCCTCTCCACCAAGGCCTTTCTTGGAATATACATCTTTAAGTCCGTAATCATAGCTGAGAGCCGGATCAAAAGTAAATGTATCGAGTTTTTCCCATTCTCCGAAATCCGGTTTGAATTTGAAGATAGTTCCATATAATATGTCACCGGCAGAATTCTCAGGCTGACCGTCAGCATCATATCCTATGGCATAATCCGAACCTTCAGATATAACACTTCCTCCGGTTATTCTGATATCCGTCCTGTCAGAATCACCGGTCTCATATCCACCTATACCGCTGACAGGGACTCCGTCTCCGTCACGTCCATTAAAGGTTGCCTTCGTTGCAGTAACAGTTCCGCCTGATATATGTATACTTCCAACATTTCCACGTGATCCGTCTTCACAGAAATTCGGACCGCCTATGCCGGGGCTGTTCCAACCACCAACAGCATTTATCTTACCACCCGTTATACTGATAGACTCAACCTTACCATAATTGTTCGGCCCTATTCCCGAACCATAGAAATGATCTCTGTCACCAATACGTCTGTCATCACCTATATGACCTGCAGTAGCTGTAATATCACCTCCGGATATAGTAATTTTCCCCGGATACCCGCTTCTGACGATATTATCACATATACCTATACCGGATCCCAGTGAATGCTTTGATCCGTTTCTTGCTTTCTTTTCATCAATTGCGGCAACTATTTTTAGATTTGTATCGGGCTTAGCCGGAGCAATCTCTATCTCCTTTACGCATCCCCCAATTCCGGCCGTGCGGTGTCCTCCATAAGCCTCTATATCCCCTCCGGTTATCGTTATCTTATCAGCAGTACCTCCTGTGCCTTTTCCGTATATACTGACTGTTGTACCTATACCACAGCCTGATATGGAGGGTGATTCAGAATCACCTTCGTAACACGATCCGCCATGAGCACGGACTGTACCGCCTGTTATCTTTATCTCGCCCACATTGCTCTGAAACCATCCGCCACCTATACCAACTCCGCAGGTATCCAGCAATCGTACAAGCGACCATCCAAGCGGATCATTCATAGAGCCCTGTCCCCATGCTTCTACATAACCGGCCGATATTGTTATACTTCCTACATTACCTCTGTAAGACGTACCTATTCCGGCAGAGCCCATCACAGTACGTGTATCACGTGCATTTCCGGCCTTTGCTATAACGTGAGCACCTGTGAAATCTATATCATCCACATGTGAGTATTCGTATGCACCTATACCCGGTCCGTCATCAAGACCGTAGGCCTCAATGTTTCCGGAATGGAAGATCATCTTTCCTACTGTATAGCTTGAAGAAGCCACTCCCAAAACTCCATGTCCGAAAGCTCCTATAGCTACCGTTCCGTCTCCGCTTGTTGGTCTGGCTATGATAGTCCCCGGATCATTCATGTCCTCTGTTTCAAATACAAGAGTCGTTTTATTATCATTTTTCATAATAGCAGGAACCGGCATATATACAGGGAACGGATTCCTGTACGAATCAATATTAACAGTCGCGCCTTTTTCAGACATCAGAACAACAGTACCACCGGAGCATTCTGTTTCATCTATGTATATGCCCGAGCGGCTCCAGCCGAGAGTATCCCAGTATCCACCGGTGCCATATGCACTGTCAGAACCCGGAGCTATATTCAGTCCGTCTGCCAACCTTACAATAACCGTCTTTTCACTGGAGAGCTCAATATGCACCCATACATAAGTGCTGCTTCCCCGAAGTGTTACCGTACTCCTGCCCTCCGGTCCGGCAGTGTCATCATTTATATAGACGATGGTATTCTTATCAGCATTTGATATGTTATAATCCTGACCGGGTGTAAGATAAACCTTCCTGGTTTTCGCAAAAACTCTGCCGAATCCTCCTAACATTTCCGGAGGCATAAACATCAGCACAAAAGTAACAGCCAGAGTTACTGCAATCACCCTTTTCATCATTTTCTTCAACATAAAGAATCCCCCACTAAACTTTTTTGACCTCAATAAAAACAGAAAACACAGTGTCCACTTATACAAAACAAGCAGAGATAACCTTTCAGCTGTCTCTGCTCATCTCGTAAACCTATTTAAAAATATAACACAGCAACCGCACCCTTGCCAAATTTTTCAGATATATCATCTGAAAATGTAACGACACTTATTTCTGCCTGTGAGCACTTCTCTGCAATAAGCTCTTTAAGTGTCGATGCCTTCTCCGGTACATTTGCATGACAGATCAAAACCTTTGTTTTATCTCCCAGATTTCCGGACACTTTATCTGCCATGTACTGAAGCGCAAAGTTTACACCTCTCTGTTTGGAAACTGTAACGAATTCCCCTTCGGAATCTATACTCAGGATAGGCTTGATCTTCATAGCAGCCGCCATCACCGGAGCATCATCAGAATACTTTCCTGTTTTCTTAAGTGCAAGTGTATCTTCCAGCATAAAAATGGAATCAATTCCATTTGCTTTATCTGAAATACACTTTATAAGGCCATCAATATCGCCGCTGCCAAAGAGCGCTGCCGCATCAAAATTCACGTTAAACTCCGACATTTCTACCCCCTATCTCTTCTCCGCAAAGTACTTATCTATAGCATCTGCAATCTTTACAGCCAGCAAACTCTTATAATTTGCTGACGAAAGATTTGTGTCATCATTAATGTTCGAAAGAAAACCTACATCTATAACAGTTGCAGGCATATCACAATAATTAAGAACAGTCATATAGTCCGTCTCATAGACTCCTATAGGCGTAAGATTGGTCTTACTGCAAATGGATTCAACTATCGCATAGGAAAGCAGATAGCTGTTCTGGTAGTTTTTACCGGAATGAGGATTTGTCGCAGTCGTAACAAACCCGAGAATCCCGGAAGTCTCTCCATTTGAAAGCACAGGTGCATCAATTCTGATGAATATATCCGCCCCGGCTTTATTTGCCATCTTTGCTCTCTCAGCGTTACTGATATTTACATTATTGGTCTCTCTTGACAGTATGACCTTATATCCTCTCTTGGAAAGCTCATCCTCGAGAACCTCAGCAACCTGAAGATTAACTTCATATTCAAAGGCACCTGTTGCAGCACCAACACCGCCCTGAGTCATCTTCATCTTAGTTCCGATATTAGTATCAGGAGAAATATTCTCCCTGTCCGTATTGATGATCAGCTGCTTGGCCGGATCTATGAAAATAGTATAATTCATTCCTGCTGCATCTGTTTCAGTAGCCCACTTGATCTCAGTTTTGGTTACGAGGCTGCTCGGAATGTAATAATATCCTCCATTGATAAGGACTTCTGTCCAGTCTGATGTATAGCCGGTCCTATTAAGATCAACACCCTTCACAAGAGTGATATATACATCCGAATTCTCGTCAGGAAGAACATGAACCTCTACATCATTCTCAACAGTCTTCACGTAATCTGACTTGGCTGTAAAATCCTCTCTGTGAGACTTAGTGTTCACAGTAGCATCCGTCGCAGTAGCCTTAGTCTTCGAACTGCTCCCACAACCCGACACCATAAAAACTACAACCAGTAACGCTATTATACAAATATTCAGTTTTGTTCTCTTACAAAATGTCAAAACGCTCTCCTACTAATTACTGACCGGTCACCGGTCAGCGGCGTTCTCCCTGTAGTCGCTGAACCATCCGCCTTCGGCGTATGCCGCTGCTACGCAGCTTCTGTTCAGCGATACTTGGAGAGAACGTCTACTGTTCCAGTAAGGAATAAATATGTCAGACATTTGGTCACAAGTGACCATGTCTACATATTTATTCCTTACTGACCGGTGACGTATGTTTGTATGATATCATAAAGTGTTCCTTCTTCATAGAGCGAAGCCATAGTTTCTCTCACAAACTTCGGTCTGTTCGTTATGATATTATCCACATCCTTAAGCATCATCTGCTCAATGACTTTTCTGTCATCTACAGTCCAGACGTATACTTCCTTACCTTCCTTATGGATCCTTCTTACCATTTCACGAGTCACATATATATACTTGATGCTATATACATCAACATAGTCCATGTTATAAAAGTCGCCCCAGGCAACCTGCATTATGTAAACCGTTTTAAGCTCAGGTGCCAGCTCTTTTACTTTTTGCAAAACCTTTGACGAGGTACATGCGATAACAACATTATCTTCAATCTCATATTCTTTTACCATAGCTATGACACGTTCAACCAGATCTTCATCGGTCTTCGCCGGTTTAAGTTCTATATTGATAACCGCATCATGCCCTATGAGATCGAGCGCTTCCCTGAGTGTAGGAACTTTTTCATCCCTGAACTTCTTCCCGAACCATGCCCCGGCGCTCAATTCCTTAATCTCGTCCAGGTTTTTATTTCCAACCTTTCCCTTAACACCACATGTACGTTTCAGACTCTCATCATGCATTACCACTATCTCGCCGTCCTGAGTCTGCCTTACATCCAGCTCTATAAAATCTGCGCCCTCATCTATTGCCTTCCGAAATGCAATAAGCGTATTCTCAGGAGTTGATTCCGCAGCTCCTCTGTGGGCAGTAACAGCAGCTGTATCAAATCTAACTATATTGAGAGAAAGAACCCCTTTCATACTCAGCAGCATATAACCCGCATCCAGAAGAAGTGCAGCGATTATAATAATGGCCATTATTCTTCTTCCCTTTTTTCCACTAAGCCTGAAAGCATAATAGTCCAGAGAATCTATATTAGGTATGCCCTCTTTATTCGGATTAAGATTATAGTATGAATTACTGATAACTGCGAAGTTCAAAGGGAGTGCGATCAGTACCAGAAGAAGTACCGTCACGAAGTTAAACATATCAATAAGACTGTAAACCGCAGTTACGGCACTACCTGATGATATGTATTTCTCGGCAAGCCGTCTGAGTACATTAAGGAGCTCTCCATTTAAGAATATAACCAAAAGGAACACAGCCAGATTCCAGACCACGATAAGCAGGAAGTTTCTGAACTTCTCTTTCTTCATAGCAGCCGCTCCGAGCTTTACGGAAGTAATAAAGGATTCTCTCTTAAGCGAAAACTCATATATGGTATAGATAGATGCCATTACCAGAAATGAAAGTACCACGTAAACGGCACCGATCACAGTCAGTGAAAGCTTTGACAGCTTAAGCAACTGCTGAAGATATGGCGGTATACCTATATTAAGATATGTAGCCGAAGCAAATGCTATACCGGCAACCGGGAACAGACAGAGCATATAAGGTATCAGAAGCCAGTTCCTTGGCCTGAATATTCTTACTGCATTTCTGAATCCACGAATAAGAATACGAAATGGACTGAGCCTTTTCATTTCATTTGCAGCATCATACGCATATATTATTCCGGATACATTCAGAAGAAACAGAAATGCTGCCAGTACCATGACTATCAGAAGAAACAGATACAGAACCGGAGATTTGAAATACTTAACGATATTCTCCTTTGTTATATACCTGAGCCCTGACCATTTGATTGAAAGATTGAAGAGCATATAGAAAACAGGCATAAAAACGGCATACGAAACCAGAAGGAGTAATCCTTCAAAAAGAAGAACCCTCCTCCTGTTATACCTGAATAGTTTTATACTGTCTTTAATGTTCTTCATATCAAAAACTCAAGTGATAAAATTTCCTATTACATTATAAACATTGCATCGCCAAATGAAAAGAATCTATAACGTTCTTCTACTGCAATTTTATAAGCTTCCAGAATCTTCTCTCTTGAATAAAGAGACGATACCAGCATAATGAGCGTGGATTCCGGAAGATGGAAATTAGTAATAAGAGAATCGATACATTTAAACTCATAACCCGGATAGATGAAAATCTGTGTCCATCCACTGCAGGCCTCTACAGTTCCATCCGGCTTTGCGACCGATTCAAGCGTTCTTGTACTTGTAGTACCGACAGATATAACTCTGCCTCCGCTTTTCTTAGTTTCATTGATTATCGATGCCGCAGTTTCATCTATCATATAGAATTCACTGTGCATGTGATGTTCTTCAAGATTCTCTACCTTGACCGGACGGAAAGTTCCCAGTCCGACATGAAGAGTAACTCTCGCTATCTTTATCCCCTTCTCTTCTATATCGTGAAGGAGTTCTTTCGTAAAATGAAGCCCTGCAGTAGGCGCTGCAGCCGAACCTGAATTCTTTGCGTATACAGTCTGATATCTGTCCTTATCCTTAAGCTTATGAGTAATGTAAGGCGGAAGAGGCATCTCGCCGAGACTGTCCAGTATCTCTTCCCATATACCGTCATAAGAAAACTTTATCAGACGGTTACCTTCTTCAACAACATCAGTAACAACTCCTGTCAGTATACCGTCTCCGAAGACAACTTCTGCGCCGACCTTCATCTTCTTTCCGGGCTTAACCAGAGTCTCCCATGTGTTATCACCTTTGTTCTTAAGGAGAAGCACTTCTATAGCAGCTCCGGTATCCTTCTTAACACCAAGAAGTCTTGCCGGTATAACCTTCGTTTCATTTATGACCAGGCAGTCACCGGGATTCAGATAATCAATAATATCACTGAATTTCTTATGTTCTATAGTTCCTTCCTCCCGGTTAAGAACCATAAGCCTTGAATCACTTCTCTTCTCGAGCGGATCCTGAGCTATCAGTTCTTCCGGAAGGTCGTAGTAAAAATCATGTACATTCATATTATGCCCTTAATTCGATACCCTCTGCAGACAGAGCCTTAAGTATCTTCTCAACTGCAGCATTAACTTCTGCATCTGAAAGAGTTCTGTCAGGAGCTCTGAAAAGAAGTGAAAATGCAACAGACTTCTTGTCGGCAGCAATGCGCTCGCCTTCATAAACATCGAAGAGCTTGATCTCTTCAAGAAGCTTACCTGCGCTCTTTGATATGATCTTCTCAATCTGTCCAACAAATACACTCTTATCACAGAGAAGTGAAAGATCTCTTGTACTTCCAGGGAACTTGGTTACACCAACATACTTGATATTGAAGTCAGCGAACTTAGTAATTGCCGGCATATCAAGAACTGCTGCGTAAACATCGCCCTTCATGTCATAGTTCATTACAACTTCAGGATGTATCTGTCCTATATAACCCAAAAGTTTGTCACCGAGCATAACCTTAGCCTGTCTGCCTGGATGAAGGAATGGATACTCAGATACAGGTACATAATCTACATTCTTAGCAAAACCAAGCTTCTCAGTTATCTCTTCAACAACACCCTTCATAGTGAAGAAATCGCCATCACCATACATAGCAAGTGTCAGAGTATTCTTCTCTTCCGGAAGCTCTGTCAAAGGAAGGCTCTTAGGAATATAAACATTTCCCAGTTCGAAAAGTCTTACATTCTTGTTACGTCTGTTGTAATTCGTAGCAAGCGAAGTGAGCATTCCATTTAAGGATACTGTTCTCATTATACTGAAGTCCTCACCAAGAGGATTGCTTATCTTAACAGCATTACGATATTCACTGTCCTCAGGGATAAGAAGCTTATCAAATACCTTTGGACTTTCAAATGAATAGCTCATACCCTGTGAGAATCCATTTGCGAGAACTATGTTTCTTGTAATATCTGCTATAAACTCACTGTACTGAACTCCACCGATACCTGCATTGGTTCCCGGAAGAGTCGTAGGTATATTGTCATATCCATAGAATCTTGCAACTTCCTCAGCAAGATCAGCCATGCAGCGAAGATCCTGTCTGTATGTAGGAATAGTAAGTGTAGTCTTTGCATCATCAATCTTAAGTCCGAGTCTGTCGAAAATGTAAAGCATCTTCTCTGCAGGAATATCTGTTCCGAGAAGAGCGTTCATCTTTTCAGGCTCAAATGGAAGTGTCCATGCTGAAACAGGTTCAGGATAAACATCAACCATTCCCTTAAGAACTGTACCGGCGCCCATCTCTTCTACGAGCTGGCATGCACGGTTGATAGCTTCCTCAGCAAGGTTAGGATCAAGTCCCTTCTCAAAAGTACTTGAGCTCTCAGTACGAAGACCTACTCTCTTTGAAGAAAGTCTTATATTTGTTCCGTCAAATGTAGCTGCTTCGAAAAGAAGTGTAGTCATACCTTCTGTTACCATGGAATTCTCACCACCCATGATACCTGCAAGCGCTACCGGCTTCTCAGCATCACATATCATAAGCATATCGCTGTCGAGTGTTCTCTCCTGACCGTCAAGAGTTACAAACTTCTCGCCATCCTGCGCTCTCTTTACGATAATCTTATTACCTGCAATAGTGGACAGGTCGAAAGCATGCATAGGCTGACCGTATTCTTCCATGATATAGTTTGTTATATCAACTATATTGTTAATGGAACGTATGCCCTGAGCACGAAGTCTCTGCTGCATCCATTTTGGTGAAGGTCCAATCTTGATATCCTTAACAACACGTCCGATATATCTCTTGCAAAGATCAGGAGCCTGAATCTCAACATCGATATAATCAGATGATTTCTCAGTTCCTTCTTCCTTAACCTCAACAACAGGAGGATAAAATGGAAGGTCAAATGTAACGGCAGCTTCTCTTGCCATACCGATAATTGAGAAGCAGTCAACTCTGTTTGAAGTAATCTCATACTCTACATTTACATCATCAAGACCGAGAGCCTTTACAGCATCATCACCCGGCTTAACTTCTGAATCTTCAGGGAAGATATAAACGCCGTCTTCCGGAGCTTCCGGATACATATCTCTTGATGAACCGAGTTCTTCTATAGCACACATCATACCAAAGGACTCAACTCCTCTGAGCTTACCCTTCTTAATCTTGATTCCTTCAGGAGGAAGTTCTCCGCCGTCATGACCGCCGGCTACACGTCCACCATCAAGAACAGTAGGAACAAGATCTCCCTCTTTTAAATTTGGAGCACCTGTAACTATCTGAATCGGAGCATCCTCCCCAACATCTACCTGGCAGACAACCAGCTTGTCAGCATCAGGGTGCTTCTTGATCTCAAGTATCTTTCCGACTACTATCTTCTCAAGATTCTTATCGTATCTTACATAATTCTCAACGTGAGATCCGGAAAGAGTAATCTTATCAACGAATTCCTGAGGTTCAACATCAAGATCAGGAACATATGCTTTTATCCATGAAATAGGTGTATTCATCTTTCTCTCTCCTTTCCTAGAACTGCTTTAAGAATCTTATATCATTCTCATACAGAAGTCTCATGTCATCTATCTCGTACTTAAGGAGTGCAACTCTCTCAAGTCCTATACCGAACGCAAAACCTGAATACTCATTCGGATCTATGCCACACATTTCAAGAACGTGAGGATGAACCATACCGCATCCGAGAATCTCTATCCAGCCTGAGCCCTTACATACTGAACAGCCCTTACCATGGCACTTGAAACATGTTACATCAACCTCTGCTGACGGCTCTGTAAATGGGAAGTGATGCGGACGCAGCTTAGTCTTTGTCTCAGGTCCGAAGAAATTCTTTGCAAACTGATCAAGTGTTCCTTTAAGATCAGCCATTGTAATGCCTTTGTCTACAACCAGGCCCTCAACCTGATGGAATGAAGGTGAATGTGTAGCATCAACTTCATCAGAACGGAATACTCTTCCCGGTGATATGATCTTGATAGGAAGCTTACCCTGTTCCATGATTCTTGCCTGTACTGAAGAAGTCTGGGTACGAAGGAGTATATCCTTTGTAATATAAAATGTATCCTGCTCATCCTTTGCAGGGTGATTTGCAGGTATGTTCAGAAGCTCGAAATTATAACGGTCAAATTCAACCTCAGGTCCTTCAACAACCTCATAACCCATACCAATGAATACCTTCTCAAGGTCCTCAAGGGCTATCTGGTTAGGATGCTTATGACCTCTCATAAGTTTTGTTCCCGGAAGAGTAACATCTATAGTCTCTCTCTTCATTTTTTCTGTAAGAAGCTTTCTGTTAAGCTCTTTCTTCTTAGCTTCAATGTTTTCCTCAAGCATAGCTCGCACTTCATTTACCATCTGTCCTACCTTTGGACGTTCCTCAGGTGCGATGTCCTTCATGCTCTTAAGAATCTGAGTCAGTTCACCCTTCTTACCGAGAATAGATACCCTGATCTCATCAAGAGCTTCAACCGTAGCTGATGAGCTGATCTTCTCAGCCGCCTCTTTTCTGATCTCCTCTAATGTTTTTCCCATTTCTTTTCCTCCTGGTTAATGAAAAAAAGTCCCTTCACACAACAAGTGCGAAGGGACGAATAAATCCGCGGTACCACCCTAATTCCGAAGCTCTTTTATATCTATCATAAGCTACGGCTCTCATTATGGACTGACGCGCCATACACGTTTCTCCCTACTATTAATTTCAGAAGAACTGCTCCGGTGTGAATATGACATAAGAGCTTTCCCGGCAGGCTTCCAGCCGATGACACTGCCTCTCTGTTCGGATTTCTCATATGCTTTGTGCACCATCAATGCATTTACTTATAAAAAATACAGGCACTATTCTAGCACAAACGCTCTAAAGTGCAAGTATTTTATTTATATTTTCCAACAAGCACGCTTGCGTTCTGTCCCCCGAATCCGAAGGCATTACACATTGCGATGTTTACTTCACTCTTTCTTGCTTCGTTAGGTACGAAGTCGAGGTCACACTCAGGATCAGGTGTGAACTGATTTATTGTAGGTGGAAGGATATCTTCCTCTACGGCTTTGACACAGACGATAGTCTCTACAACTCCGCCGGCACCCATAAGATGTCCCATGGAAGCCTTTGTTGAAGAAACAGCCAGCTTCTTCGCATGATCTCCGAAGAGGCTCTTTATAGCCTTAACCTCTATGGTGTCTCCCTTAGGTGTTGAGGTTCCGTGTGCGTTTATGTAGTCAACTGATGTCGCCTCAATACCGGCTGCCTCCATAGCACCCTTCATGGTAGCTACTGCACCTATTCCATCCGGATGAGGACTTGTAACATGGAAACCGTCTGTTCCATTTGAGCAGCCGAGCAGTTCAGCACGGATTTTAGCGCCTCTCTTCTCTGCTACGGAAAGCTTCTCTATGATAACAGCTCCGCTTCCCTCGCCCATAACGAATCCGTCTCTGTCAACGTCAAATGGACGGCTTGCTGTTTCAGGTTCATCATTTCTGTGTGAAAGTGCATGGAGTGCTGAAAGTCCCTCTATTGTAAGCGGACAGTTAGCTGCTTCTGCACCAACGCAGATAACAATATCTGCCATATCTGATTCTATTAGCATGTTACCTGTTGTGATTGCATCAATACCTGATGAACATGCTGTTGAAACTGTAAGGCTCGGCCCCTGAAGTTTCTTAGCTATAGCTATCTGGGCAGCGCCTATATTACCGATTATCTTTGTTATGAATCTTGGATTTATACGGCTTGCTCTTCCTGTTGAAAGCTTGTCCTGGGAATCAGCTACATTTGCGATACCTGCAAATACTGTTCCGAATACAACACCTATCCTTGCTCTTGGAATAGGATACTCTCCGTTTTCATCCATAGTGAGACCTGCATTTTTCATTGCTTCGTCTGCTGCAGCAAATCCATACTGCATGAAGGTCTCCATCTCACGGGCCTGTTTCTTATCCATGTAATCTTCAGGATTGAAATCCTTTACCTCCCCGGCAAACTGCACCGGAAGATCTGTAACGTCAAACTTGGTAATGGTTGCAATACCTGATTTGCCCGCTATGAGGTTATCCCAGAACTTATCCACTCCTGTTCCCAGAGGTGTAACTGCTCCGAGTCCTGTAATAACCACTTTTTCTTTATTCTGCATTTCCTCTTCCCTTGTTCCAGTCGTTTTCTCTTACTTCTGCACGACGGACCTTTCCACTGGTAGTCTTTGGTAACTCATCAACAAATTCAACCAGCTTAGGTCTCTTGTATGAAGCAAGATTGGCACGAAGGAATTTCATGACATCCTTCCTACGCTCCTCTGTCTTCTCAGTTCCATCCGTAAGAACGATAGTTGCCTTGATAGCCTGTCCTCTGATCTTATCAGGCACGCTCGTAACAGCGCACTCCAGAACATAAGGAAGCTTCATTATCTCATTCTCAATTTCAAATGGACCGACTCTGTAACCGGCTGACTTGATGATGTCGTCAACCCTCCCAACATACCACAAATAGCCATCGTTGTCCACATAAGCCGTATCTCCGGTATGATAAAATCCATCATGCATGACTGAAATAGTCTTTTCATCATCCAGGTAATATCCCATGAAAAGGCCGTTCGGGAAGCCCTTTGAATAGTTTACTACAACCTCTCCCGTTTCATTTACATCACATATAGTTCCGTCAGGTCTCATGATGCTTATATCATAAGCAGGGCTTGGTTTACCCATGGAACCAGGCTTAGGTTTTGTTCCCTTAAGATTACATACTGTAAGGGTAGTCTCTGTCTGACCGAAGCCTTCCATGATATTAAGTCCTGTTGCCTTCTTAAACTTATAGAATATCTCTGGATTAAGAGCTTCTCCCGCAGTTGTAACATTCTGAAGAGCTGAAAGATCATACTTTGAGAGGTCAAGATGAACCATGACTCTGTATACTGTAGGTGGTGCACAGAATGTAGTAATCTTATACTTCTCCATCATCGAAAGGATCTCTTTCGCATAGAAATCATCGTAATCATATGTAAACACTGCTGCTTCACAGAGCCACTGTCCATAGAGCTTGCCCCAGAGAGCCTTGCCCCATCCGGTATCGCTTATGGCAAGATGAATGCCTTCAGGATCAACCTGATGCCAGTACTTGGCTGTTATATAGTGCCCAAGCGGATATTTGAAATTATGCATGGCGATCTTAGGATATGCTGTAGTTCCTGAAGTAAAGAACATAAGCATAGGGTCATCGCCGCCTGCAGATGCCGCACTCCTATTAAAATGCTGTGAGAAATACTTGATCTCTTTATTGAGTGAACTCCAGCCCGGCTTACTTGCACCGACCATGATCTTCACTTTCATGCCATCATAGTTACGAAGTGCCTTATCTATCTCTTTTGAAACCTCGCCATCTGATGTAACCACTACTGCATTAACATCAGCGGCCTTAAAACGGTATTCGAAATCTTTTCTGGTAAGAAGGAATGATGCAGGTATTGCTATAGCGCCTATCTTGTGAAGCGCAAGGATAGTAAACCAGAACTGATAATGCCTTTTAAGGACCAGAAGTACTCTGTCCCCTTTCTTAATACCAAGAAACTGAAGATAGTTTGCTATCTTGTTCGAATATACCATCATATCCCTGAAGGTAAGTCTTCTCTCTTTTCCATCCTTGGAGATATGAAGCATAGCTGTCTTATCAGGACATTTCTTTGCAAGGACATCGACAATGTCAAATGCAAAGTTAAACTTCTCCGTATCCTTAAACTTTATATCATGAAGCGCGCCTTTTTCATCTTTTTGCGATGATATATATTTACCGGCTACTCCTTCTTCATCTTTCCACTCTAAACCCATGTCAGACTCCCTAAAGCTCTTTAAAACGTTGATTCCGCGTCAAAAAACTAGACGTAGTTTTGAAAACTACGTCTAGTATAATTATTATGATTAGCGTTGTCAAACCATATTTCCTAAAGATTCTATTAACATCATTTACAATGTTATATCGAGTTCAACCGGACAATGATCCGATCCCATAACGTCCGGAAGAATCTTAGAATCTTCTATCTTTTCTGCTATACGATCTGATACAAGGAAATAATCTATACGCCAGCCGACATTCCTCTCTCTGGCTTTCATTCTGTATGACCACCATGAATAAGCATCTACTGTGTCAGGATACAGATATCTGAATGAATCTGTGAAACCTGCCCCAAGGAGTTCAGTCATCTTTGCTCTCTCCTCATCAGAGAAACCTGCACTCATATGGTTCGTAGCAGGATTCTTAAGATCTATCTCCTCATGAGCAACATTCATATCACCGCATATTATGACAGGCTTCTCACTGTCAAGCTTGGATACATATGCACGGAAATCATCTTCCCAGCTCATTCTATAATCAAGTCTCTTAAGTTCATTCTGGGAATTAGGAACGTATACAGTAATGAAGTAATAATCACCCATATCAAGAGTGATAAGTCTTCCTTCCTGATCATGCTCCTCTAAGCCCATTCCATTTATGACCTGAAGCGGTTCCTTCTTTGTAAATATCGCGGTACCTGAATATCCTTTTCTCTTGGCAAAATTCCAGTACTGGTGATATCCCGGAAGATCCATCTTCAGCTGTCCCTCCTGCATCTTACTTTCCTGGATACAGAAGATATCAGCGTCCATTTCATTAAATGAATCGATAAAACCTTTATTTACACAGGCTCTTATTCCATTTACATTCCATGATACGAATTTCATTACTCTTCACTTCCGTCTGCGCCGTTTTCAATCTCAGGCATTGAAAGGTCAAGTGTTGCAGCTATTTCTTTAAGAGCAGCTGCTGACTGCATAAGCTTTGTAATTTCTTCCTGATCAAGTGATACAGGAATCTTCTCCTCAACACCGTTTGCACCTACTATTGAAGGCATTGAAAGACAGATATCTGACAGACCATACTCACCCTGCATAAGGCTAGATACAGAAAGTATAGACTTCTCATCACGGATAATAACCTCACATATACGTCTTACAGCCATGGCAACACCGTAGTAAGTTGCCTTCTTTCTGTTTATGATCTCATATGCGCTGTTCTTTACCATCTCCTGAATGTGTCTTTCAGATTCATCATGATTGAAATGACCTCTCATCTCACAGAATCTTGAAAGCGGCACACCTGATACAGTAGCACTGCTCCATGCAGCGAGCTCACTGTCTCCATGCTCACCGATGATAAATGCATGTATTGTTCTGCTGTCAACGTCAAGATGCTCACCGAGCATATATTTCAGTCTTGCAGTATCAAGTACAGTACCTGAACCGATAACTCTCTCAACAGGGAAGCCTGAAAGCTTCTGAGCTGCATAAGTAAGTATATCTACAGGGTTCGATACTATAAGAAGCACGCCTTCGCATTTTCTCTTTACGATCTCAGGAATGATGCTCTTCATTATGGCAACATTCTTCTGCACCAGCTGGAGTCTTGTCTCGCCCGGCTTCTGCGCAGCACCTGCAGTAATGATAATGATAGCTGCATCAGCTATATCATCATAGTCACCTGCATATACTTCCATAGGCTTTGAAAATGGAATGCCATGGCTTATATCCATAGCCTCACCTTCAGCCTTTGCGTGATCATAATCTATAAGAACAAGTTCTTTGAAAAGTCCGCTTTCCATAAGAGCGAAAGCTGTTGATGAACCAACGAAGCCACATCCTATGATGGCAGCCTTTCCTACATTTACATTACTATTGACAACTGTCTCGTGAATCTTCTCCAAAAGTAACACCCCCTAATCTTAATATGCCGTTGAAATAACGTTCATAGCTTCCTCAAGTGACATATCTTCCTTGAGCGTTATAGTTATAATGAAGTACAGATCATCTTTCTCTATAACGTACTGAAGCTGTCTTCCTCTTGTCTCAGAAGCCGGAATATCAAGAAGTGCATAAGTCTGATTGAGGAACTCTACATTTGAAAGCTCCGCACCCTCATACTGCTTCTTTGTAATCTCCAGATAATACTCAGGAGACATATCCACTATTCTGTATGACTTAGGATTAAAATAAGAAACTATTATGCTTGACGCTGTATCATAATTATGGATTATTGCACAGTAAGATATCTCCTGCTCATAAGGGCTCATCGAGCCATTCCAGAAAGCTTCGATATCACTCTGCTCAACACCTGTAACCTCAGCAGTCTTCTCAGCATCATAAATACGCCATGTATCACCATTTGTTGTGATCTTAAGATCCATCTGATAATTGTAATATGTATTACCATCAATGAATCCGCTTATCATCTTGGTCCTGTCGCCGTATTTAGCCTCAGCATCACCAAACGATGCCGTATTAACCTTGCTCTCATCAAACTTGGCATCACCGGTTGTAGCCTTACCCATAAGCTCGTCTACATCCTTAGCGTCACCTGCTGTGGATTCCACCTTATCATCCGGATTCTGGAAGTTTGGTGAAACGTACGGTTCATCCTTTTCTTTATCTAAACAGCCGGTAAGAGCTGTCATGATCAAGCCTATCAGAAGTACATATGAAATTTTCTTTCTTAAACTTCTACGCATCCTTTTCCTTCTTTTCCTTTTTATCCTTTTTCTTCTTATCAGAATCTGAAGATTCTTCTTCCTTTTCCTTACCTGCTACAGCTGTTCCTGCCTTCTCTACCTCTGCGATAGCCTTTCTGTGCATAGGAATACGGCAGTTCTTGTTATTACCGAACTCAACGATTACAGTATCTTCTTCAACATCGAGAACTGTTCCGTAGAATCCACTTGTTGTCATGATGCTGTCACCAGGCTCCAGAGAATTCTGCATATCTTCCTGCTGCTTAGCCTGCTTCTTCTGAGGCTTTATCATGAGGAAATAAAGTCCTGCTATAAGTATTGCCCAGAAGATAACCATCATTATAATGCTTGAGCTGCCTGCCTGTCCTGTCTGTCCGTCCTGTCCTGCAGCAGCAGCCGCATTAAGTATTAAACCTACAAAATTCATTTACTGATTCTCCTTTTCCATCTCTTGTTTGAAACCATCGAGGCGCATCCTCTTATACTCCGCAAACCTGTGCTCACGGATAGCCTCCCGAATTTCCTGTAACATATTATTATAAAAGTACAGATTATGCAAGACACAAAATCTCATGCCCAGCATTTCATCTGCCTTTAAAAGATGCCTTATATAAGCCCTGGAATACCTTCTGCACACAGGGCAGTCACAGTCATCTGCTATAGGTCTTTCATCCAGTTCATACTTCTTATTCTTTATGTTGATCTTACCATGATTGGTATATAACTGACCATGTCGGCCATTTCTTGAAGGATATACGCAGTCGAAGAAATCCACTCCTCTGTCGACAGCTTCAAGAATATTCTCAGGTGTTCCGACACCCATGAGGTAAGTCGGTTTATCAAGTGGAAGATGCGGCACAGTAACATCAAGTATATGATACATCTCCTCGTGGCTTTCCCCTACAGCAAGTCCGCCGACTGCATATCCCGGAAGTTCCAGCTCGCTTATCCTCTTTGCATGGTCAATACGTATATCATCTATAACTCCACCCTGATTGATTCCGAACAGCATCTGTTCTTTATTAATAGTATCAGGGAGTTTGTTCAGCTCTTCCATCCTGTCCTTACACCTGAGCAGCCATCTGTAGGTTCTGTCTACTGATGTAGTGATATACTTTCTGTCTGCCTTGGCAGGCGGGCACTCATCGAAAGCCATGGCTATGGTAGATGCCAGATTGGACTGGATATTCATGCTCTCCTCCGGTCCCATGAATATCTTCCTTCCATCTATATGGCTGTTAAATGTAACGCCCTCTTCCTTTATGTTCCTGAGCTTTGCCAGTGAATAAACCTGGAATCCACCCGAATCCGTAAGAATGGGTCTCTTCCAGTCTGTGAACTTATGTAAACCACCAAGCTTCTTAACTATCTCATCTCCGGGTCTTACATGAAGATGATATGTATTACAAAGCATGATGCTTGTTTTAATCTCTTCTAAATCAGAAGTAGCCACGGCTCCTTTTATAGCCGCGGCTGTTCCAACATTCATGAATACAGGAGTCTCAATAACACCATGAGGTGTAACGAAAGTCCCGCTCTTTGCTCTGCCATCCTGGGCAACAAGCGTATAATTATTCATATTCTGAAAATCACTCCTAAATCGTCTGTTTACTGATTGCCGGCATTAAAGAGTGAATCTGAGTCAGCGTCCCTGAGAGATCCGAGTATATCAACGATCTCATTCAGTTCTATGATTACTTCCTTGAGTTCCTCAAGATTGCTTCTTGAAAGTGCTGCTGAGGATTCTGCATTTGCTGCTATCTCCTCACTTGCAGCCTGCTGATTTGCAAGATTGTCGATGATCGAGTTATTCGAAGCATCGAGAACGCCTGACAGTTCATCAAGCTTCTTCATATCTGTGTGAAGTTCATCAACAACATTGGAAATGTCACTGAACGATTCATTTGCCTGCTCTATATATTTGTTCTCTTCAAGCACAGCGTCAACACTCTGCTTGATAAGATCTGACGTCCTGGCCGCAAGTGCCGTAACGCCCTGAAGTATTTCCGTAATACTGTCGATAGAGTTTCTTGTATCATCAGCAAGATTTCTGATCTCATCTGCAACTACGGCAAAGCCTCTTCCCTGTTCACCGGCTCTCGCTGCCTCTATGGAAGCATTCAGAGCAAGCAGGTTTGTCTGGCTTGAAATCTGATAAATGATACGTGTTATCTCTTCAGCAGATGATACTCTTTCGGACAGTTCCTCCGAAACCTTGGTAACATCCTGATTTACTATCGCTATATCCTGAGACTTGGTCTTAAGACGGTCTATGATATCACGACCGACCTCTGTCTTGGCAACGGCGCTGTCAACAGAAACAAGCGTATTGTCCTTAACATCGATAAGGTCATCTATAACATCCTGAATCTGCTGAGTCATATTTGTAGAATTCTCCATATTCTCAACAGAATCATTTACGCCCATTGAAATGGCGTCAACTGACTTTGTAACTTCCTCAGTGGCATCCTCAAACTTATCCATCATGCCCTGAAGAGTTTCTATATGCAGGTTGCCGTTATCAACAACCTTCTTCATGTTTGCTGCTGCAATCTCCTGAAATTGTGTATGGTATTCAAGCTCCTGCCTGTCGATCTCAATATATTTATTGATAAGCTTTACTGCCATGACAACTGCAACAACGAAAAGAACGAGGAAAATACTTACTGAAATCCAGCTCTTGCCGTTATCAAAGCCACCCGACTGAATAAGAATGAATGTCTTAACGAAAAATGAAATGCCTGCGATAACTCCGGTAACTATGATCAACATCTCATCCAGATATACTATCGAGAGTGCTATAGGTATGAGCAATGAAAACCCATATGCCATGTTATCCTGAAGGAAAACCATTATACCCGAAAGGATTGCATAGCCAATAACCGAGATGTATTTCATGGTGTCCGACTCAGGCTTCACCATGAATATCACTATATTAAGTGCAATATAGAACGCTATCATTCCTATGAATACCCAGAACAGATCATCCCTGTCATTTCCAAGAATGAGCTGAGGAATCTTGGCAACAGCCATGATTATGAGTATCTGGAAAGCAAGCATATTCTTACTCTTATTTCTGCTTGATGCTGCTCTGTCCATATAACCCCCTATCCGACAATATGTCCGATATCCTTTATATCAATCTGACCGTTAAGCAGATTCAGGAGTTCCTTTGAAAAACTCTCATATATTTCATCAGGAACCTTTACCCTGTACTTTACATTTTCCATAAATTCGGTCTCCGGCCCCATAATACCGGCTTCACTTAACTGTCGGTCCACCTTCCCGACATCCTTATATGCAAATGTAAGTTCAACGACCGTAAGCGGTCTGACTGATTCAATACTCGACTTTGCCAGTGCTGCCTTGGCAGCATCTGTATATGCCCGGACAAGTCCGCCCGTTCCGAGCAGAACCCCGCCGAAGTACCTTGTAACCACTATAACTATATTTCTTACGTCAGCGCCTTCAATTACACTGAGTATAGGCTTACCGGCTGTTCCACCGGGTTCCCCGTCATCAGAATACCTGACCTGTTTCTCTGAAAGCCCCACCGAATAAGCAAAGCAATTATGCCTTGCATCGTAATGTGTCTTCTTTACGCTGTTCACAAAACTCATAGCCTCTTCAACAGTACTGACCGGTTCCGTGACCCCTATGAATCTGGACTTCTTGATAACTACCTCATCAGTTCCGCCCACTGACAGTCTTTGCAGGATATTCTCCACTGGGTTTACCGCCTTACTTAAGGAGCTTCTTAAGCTCGTCCATGAAAGTATTCACGTCCTTGAACTCTCTGTAGACTGACGCAAATCTGACATATGCAACTTCATCAAGTCCCTTTATCTTATCCATGACTATAGCACCGATAACGCTGGACTCAACTTCTCTGGTTCCAAGATTGAAGATTTCTGCCTCAATCTTGTCTACACATCTTTCTATATCTTCCATAGACACAGGTCTCTTGTGACAGCTTCTGACAAGACCCTGAACGATCTTGCTTCTGTCATAAGCTTCCCTTGTCTTATCCTTCTTGATGACCATGATCGGTACATTTTCAACCTTCTCATAAGTTGTGAAGCGCTTTCCGCAGGAGTCACACTGTCTCCTTCTTCTTATGGAAGTGTTGTCATCTGCCGGTCTTGAATCTATAACGCTGGTACTGTCTTCACCACAGAATGGACATTTCATAAAAATAAACCTCTTCTTTCCCAAAATTACATACTACATCTAGTGTACCCCAATAGTACATCATTGGCAATTATTTTTTTCTTATTTTATCAAAGATAAGGCCGCCTCCGGTAGCCACAAGTTTCTTAAGCATATCCGTGAATTCTGCTTGTTCTTCCTTAGGAAGTCCGGCCAGCAATTTGATACTCTGAGAGAGTCCTTTGACACCCGAACCTGTAACCTCTTCGAGCGTTTCAGCCCCGGTTGCAGAAAGAACTGAAAACACAATATCTATGAATCGGGCTCTCTTTTCGTCATCAAGCTCGCTCAGCCAGTTACTTACTGTTTCATTCATGAAGCGACTTTTGCCCGCAAGATTCTCTACCTCAAAAAACTTGTTAACATATACCTGCCAGGTCATAGGATCATGCTGATTGATTCCTCTTGCGCTGCTCTTAACTATTTTACTTCCAAAGGAATTCTCAAGAAGTATGCCGACCATGGACTCTTCAGGAATTATACTCTCTATACGGTCAAGTATTCCCTGGTATTCTTTTGAACCAAGCACCTCTCTTCTGAAGCCCGGCCCGTCATTGGTATATATCTTTATGATCTTCTCTTTGATTTCATCATCAGAGAAAGCGCCCGCATACACGGCGAAATTGCCGCCCTTGGAGTGACCTCCAACTATGATCTTCTCATCTTTTCTTTTGTACTGTTCATTCAGATATCGTACTGCTCTTTTCTGACCCGGTGTCTCCAGCATATAGCTTAAGTTGAAATCCTCTTTCCAGCCGACCAGAGTATTGTCTGTTCCTCTGAAAGCTACATATGATATATATCCCGGAATCGTAAATGTAACGGCCGCCATCTGTTCTTCCTTATCAACGTCCAGCACATTTATATAATTCTCGATCATGATATCGCCGAAGCGTTTCGTCTCCGATGCCTTTTTCATAACAAGAGGAGCAAGTCTGTAAAATGTATCGCGTCCTTCAATCTCCTCCACAGTATGCTTATTAAAGTATGCCTCACTTACAGTTCTGATACTTTTCGATTCATTATCAGCTATGAAACCATCGAAGTCTGTGTAACTCATCTGCGCCAGTATAAGATTATCAACTTCATTGAATGGATCCATGGAGAACGGAACATCCCCACGCCAATCCATGTATTCCATTATATTTGCCATACTGTCTCCTTTTCAAACAGCGAGAGTGCTTCTCTTTTCAACAAATATGTGCCACTAAAGGATTGTCCGTGACTCAGTTATTACAGCGGATGGCTGTATATCATGAACCTCATGTGGAATCTCATCTTCCATAACCTGAAGCTCGTAAGATGCAGCAATAACCGTCATGTCGGGATTTTCAAATTCTGCAAGGAATCTGTCGTAGTATCCGCCACCGTATCCAATACGGTTCCTATTTACATCAAACACAATACCCGGCATAACAAGAAGCGTCTTTTTGCCCTCTCCGGAATATATGAGCGTAGGATCAGCAGGCGGTTCCTCTATGCCAAATGAACCGACAGCAAGAAGTCCCCTGACCTCATAGAAATTCATATGCTCCTTATCCATTACTCTCGGAAAGAAAACTCTCTTTCCGTCAGAAAGAGCTCTTTCTGAAAGTGGTCTCATATCCACTTCATTTCTTATGGCATTGTAAAGAAGTATATCTTCTGCCTCCTGATATGCATCAAGTCCCATGATGTTCTCGCATATCTTTTGAGATATTATGTAAACCTCTTCTTTAGATAAGGCTTTTCTTTTTTCAAGTATTTCTTTTCGTATTTCTTTTTTGTCCATCTTTTTCTCTATTCAAAAGAAAACTATTCTGCATCAGTTTCAGATGCCGCGTCTGTCTCAGTAGCAAGATCAACAGCCATAGGTATCGGAGTTCCTATCCTGAAACCTGTAACCTTCCAGCTTGACTTACCTTCAATCTTAAGAGTTTCGATAGTCTTCTCCCAACCTTCTCCCCAGAACTTTGTCAGTTCCTCGTAGCTGTACTGAACTACCGTACGATTCTCATTAAGCGCACCTGATGTTTCAAATGTATCCTGCTCAATAGCTCTCAGCCATCCGCCGAGAGGATTAGGTTCCTTATCTCCGCTTATGTCGATAAGCCATACAGGTTCGTCAGCCTTATATTCTATCTCAATGACGGTTCCCGGCTTCAGGAGTTTTCTCATATCATCTGAAACATCTGCGCCGACAGGTGCCCATGCATCGGACGAGGTCTTATATTCCTTAAACTCTTTTACATCCTTAAGATGTCTGTAACCTGTGTCCTTACCTACTTTAACACTGGTAACCTTCCAGTCTGTAGCTCCCTCTGCCTGGAAATCGGTTATGGTTTCTTCCCAGCCGTCACCCCAGAACGCCGCCAGCTGCTCATAAGTATACTGAACAACCTTGTTATCCTCAGATACAGTTCCTACAGTTTCATATGTTTTCTGATCTATGGCTCTGAGCCATGTACCCTTAGGATTAGGATTATCTTCACTGTTTACATTTACAAGCCATACAGGCTTCTCGCATTCATATTCAATCTCAAAAATTGTTCCCGGCTTCATAACTTCACGGAGCTCATCAGTAACCTTTATGCCTGCCTGACAGAGCTTCTTAGCTGAGACATTCATTTTCAGGTCTGTAACATCCTTCAGATGGCAGAGTTTCTCATCCTTCTCAGGTTCAGCTTCCTCAGGCTCAGAATCTGTTGCTGTAGCCGGATCGGTATCAGATGCAGTTGCTGTCTCAACAATTGTAACAGGTTCCGTTGTCGGTTCAGACTTCTGAACAGGAACTCTGAAAATAGTCAGAAGGAGCGCTGCAACAAGTACCATTACAACCTCACATCCTGCAAAGAATATAGCAACCTTCTTCGGTGCCCATCCCTTACCTTTTCTCAGGTGATCATGGAATGGGAAATGTATCTTCTCAAGGAAAGGCTTCTTCAGGAATCTTATGACAGCAACCTTAATAAGTCCTACACCACCGTCAAATATAAATACAAGTGACATGATAAGGAAAATGAAAGGATGACCTGAAGCCATGGCTATCATTGCCAGAATATAACCGATAGGTCTTGAACCTGCATCTCCCATGAGGACCTTGCTCGGGTTCCAGTTATAATAAAGATATGCAATCAGCGCTCCGATAAGGATTATTCCGAAATCATTCCAGAGCTTAATCTCCTTCCAGAAAAGAAGTGCATATCCTATAAGTTCTATAACAGTAACGCTGCCGCAAAGACCGTCGACACCGTCTGAACAGTTCGTTACATTTATGGATGCCCATATAAGGATAACTGCAAGAATTCCATATATTACCTTTGGCATATGAAATGTATTGCCAAAGAATACGATATCCGAAGAATTAAATATGAGGAATACTACTGCAGATGCAACAGCAAGAACCAGATCGAGTATTCCCTTAGTATACTCTCCCCAAGGTGTACTTGATTTATCATCCAGATAACCTGTAAGCATTATTGCAAACATAAGTGCAAGATAAAGAAACATCTCTATAGACGGCTGAACCAGATGAAGCGATACAAGAAGGAACAGCGTTATGAATATGACTCCGACTCCTGTTGCTTTTCCTGCAGACTTATCATTGATGACCACTATCTGACCGTCCGGTGTCTCTACCTTCTTTCCGCCGTCTATAGGCAGGAATCCTGCAGGTTTTTTGAATTTTACAAATGTAAGAGCCCCTGCTATGAGAGCTCCTATCAAGTCTACACATATTCGTGGCATATTTGATATTAATGATTCATACAACATGTTTAAAATTCTCCCCACTTTTCATAAAGCTCTTCCAGCTTTGCAGTCAGTTCTTCCTGTTCTCGTGTAAGCTGGGTAAGAAGCCCTATATTGGTTCCGTTTTCCGGAAGACTTATCTCAGCATCTATCTCAGACAGTCTGGCCTCAAGGCTCTCTATCTCTTCTTCAGTCCGACGGAGAGCATTCTGTCTTTTACGCTCTGCAGCCTGCGCTTCCTTCTGTGCCAGATACTGTTCTTTTGAAGATGTCATGGAAGGAGCACTTCCCGCATCTTCGAGAGTGTCTCCTGAGCTCCTGTCGGTAATCTTGGTGAAGCCCGCTCTGGTCAGTGCCGCATCAGGAGCTGCCAGCGGATTATCTCCGTTCTGCACAAGATAGTATTCATCCCTATGCTCTTCATAGAAATCATAGTCGCCGATATAGTTAGTCAGAACCCTGTTCCTGAGTTCTATGATCCTTGTAGCCGTACGATTCACAAAATATCTGTCATGGCTTACATAGAGAAGGGTGCCTGTATAATTTCTTATAGCTTCCTCAAGTATCTCCTTCGACTGTATGTCGAGATGATTCGTAGGCTCATCAAGTATCAGGAAATTTGCCGGCGACAGCATAAGCTTTGCAAGGGAAACACGTCCCTGTTCACCACCCGAGAGGTCTCCTATCCGCTTAAACACATCATCTCCTGTAAAGAGAAACGCCGCAAGGATATTTCTGATCTTTGTATTTCCCAGATCCGGAAATGCATCGGAAAGCTCTTCAAATATGGTCTTATCCATGGAAAGGTTCTTATGTTCCTGATCAAAATAACCGATCTTAACACGTGAACCAAGCTTAATGCTTCCTTCATCCTTTGGAATAAGCCTGTCTATAATCTTAAGAAGAGTCGTCTTGCCCGTTCCATTTCCACCTATAAGGGCAACATGTTCTCCTCTCTTAATGTCAATATTTATGTCTTCATAAAGAGTGTTATCACCGAAAGACTTCTTAAGATGTTCAACCAGAAGTACATCCTCACCTGACTGAACATTCGGAGTAAGTGAAAGCCTCATATCAGTATTCACTTCAGTCGGCTTATCAATGACTTCCATCTTGTCGAGCATCTTCTCACGGCTCTCAGCACGCTTGATACTCTTTTCACGGTTGAAGCTCTTCAGCTTCGTAATAACTTCCTGTTCATGCTTTATAACCGCCTGCTGGTTCATGTAAGCCCGGTATGCAGCCTCTCGCATCTTCGCCTTCTCTTCGGAATAGTAGCTGTAGCTTCCCTTGAAGACAGTCGAAACGCCCTGATCGATCTCTATGATCTTATCTACTATCTTATCAATAAAGTATCTGTCATGGCTGACCAGGAGCACCGCACCTTTGTAGCTTGAAAGGAAGCCTTCCAGCCAGGTAAGTGATGATATATCCAGATGGTTCGTTGGCTCATCAAGTATGATGAGATCAGGATGAGTAAGAAGAATACGTCCAAGCGCTATCCTCATCTTCTGTCCTCCGGACAGAGTGCTTATATGCCTGTCATAATCCTCTTTATCAAAACCAAGACCGGTAAGTACTCCCTGTATCTCAGACTCATATGCATAACCTGACTCATTATCAAACTTAGTCTGAAGGCGGTTATATTCCGAAAGGATCTTCTCAAGTTCTTCACCGGTCTTATCCTTCATGAGTTCTTCAAGCTCACGGAGTCTCTTTTCTATATCGATAATGTATCGTTTTGCCTCGAACATCTCAGCATATACAGTATTATCAAACATGATATCCTGATGCTGGGACAGATATCCTATCGAAATATCAGGGGATTTTACCACTGCCCCGCTGTCCGGTGTAAGACTTCCCATTATGACTGAAAGAAGGGTTGTCTTTCCGGCTCCGTTTATACCTATGATGGCAGCCTTTTCTTTATCCTCAATATTAAAATTAATCTTTGTAAGCACCTCTCTGTCTCCAAACGAGAGAGCTATGTTCTGACACGATAACAGCATTTGCAGTCTACTCAATCATTTCTTCCTTTGATGCTATACAAAGATTTTCTGTATGGCATCGCCGATATTTTTAACATATATTATATCTATTCCCGCCTTATCCAGATCTTTGGACTTATTGGAAATAGGAACTACTATCTTCTTAAATCCCATCTTCTCGGCTTCCGTGACTCTCCTCGGAGCACTTGTTACACCTCTTATCTCACCGGCGAGTCCGACTTCACCTATGATGGCTACGGAACTCGGCACAGGCTTATTCTTGAAGCTTGAAACTATGGCCATTGCTACTCCGAGATCTGATGCCGGATCAGCCAGCTTAAGCCCTCCTGCTATATTCACGTAGCAGTCATAGCTTCCAAGATAAATACCTGCTCTTTTTTCAAGAACTGCAATAAGGAGATTCACTCTGTTATAGTCTACTCCGACAGATGTACGTCTCGGCATATTGAAGCTGGTATCAGCTACAAGTGCCTGAAGCTCAACCAGCACAGACCTAGTGCCCTCCATGGTCGCGATAACAACAGAACCCGGAACCTCCTCCGGCCTTCCGTTCAGGAACATCTGAGAAGGATTGGTTACCTCCTCCAGGCCTTCACCGGTCATATTGAAAACACCTATCTCATTTGTTGAGCCGAAACGGTTCTTTACCGCACGAAGAAGTCTTACTCCTTCGCTTTCATCTCCTTCAAAATAGAGCACCGAATCAACCATGTGCTCAAGAGTTCTCGGTCCGGCAACCTGACCGTCCTTAGTAACATGACCCACTATGAATATAGCTGTATTATGAGTCTTGGCAAGCTTAAGAAGCCTGGACGTAACCTCTCTTACCTGTGTTACGGTTCCCGGAGCATTATCTATATCAGGTGCAGCTATAGTCTGAATAGAATCGACTATAACAACTTCTGATTCATACTTTTCTATCTTATCCTCTATATTGCTAAGATCGTTATCACAAAGAAGCAGAAGATTATCATCATATGCATTCAGTCTTCTTCCACGCATCATGATCTGAGACAGAGATTCCTCACCTGACACATACAGAACCTTAACATTATCCTTCACAAGATGACTGCACATCTGAAGGAGGAGTGTCGATTTACCGATACCGGGATCACCACCGATAAGAACCAGTGAACCCTTTACGATTCCGCCACCCAGAACTCTGTCCAGCTCATCTATATGAGTCATGAGTCTTACTTCATCTTCACTTTTTACCTCTGTGATCTTCTTTGCTTCTACCCTGTCAGCAAGCCTTACATTTCCGGACTTCTTTGTAACTACCTTCTCTTCAGAGAAAGTATTCCACCCTTTACATCCCGGACACTGTCCCATCCATTTGGCAGATTCATATCCGCATTCAGTACAGAAGAAAATGTTTTTTCCCTTTGCCACGCTAAGACCCTTTCCTAGTAAAAACGGGGGAGAAGCAATTTCTCCCCCGGATTATAGAATTCATAAACCATATGTATTACTGCTTCTCGATGACTATCTCTACAGTCTTTCCATCTCCCAGTTCAACCGAAAGATTGATCTTTCCGCCAAGATTTGCAAGCATCTTGCCTACATAAACGCCATCGATGTGAACCTTGTACTCCTTCTCAGGCTCAAGTTCAAGAGTTACTGATGCATCCTCCTTACCTTCAACCTTGAGCATTACCTTCTGATCATTTGCCATGAAATCATGTACCGTGGTTCCCGGAACAGATTCATATACGAAGTTTCCGTTCTTCTCAAGCTTTGTAATCTCATTGAATGTCTTAATCTTATAACTGTCTCCGTTATAAATGAATCCATCCTGCTTTGTCTTTTCAGCTAATTCGTAATTACCGAAGCTGAGTGCTCCTGTTTCTTCCTCACGAATGAGTTCTTCGATAACTGCCATTGGGTTATCCTCCTAAATGTATCTTTCTCTTCTCAGAGTAATATTATTATAACTTATTTTACTTTATTTTTCTACGTCTTATTCTTCTTCGGCTTTGGTTTTGAACTTAACCGTCTTACCTTCTTCTGTCTCTTCCAAAGTCACATATATGCTGCTGTTTTCAGAAACATCGCCGTCCAGAAGAGCCTTTGCAAGCCCGTCTTCTATCTCATTCTGTATCGTTCTCTTAAGCGGTCTTGCACCGTATTTACGGTCATAGCCCTTATCGAAGATATAATCTTTAACTTTGTCATCGAAGCTGAGTTTGATTCCGAGATTCTTCTCAGCTCTTCCGGCAAGCTCATTCATCATGAGATCCGTGATATCATGGATATTCTCTTTGGTCAGTGACCTGAATACCATAATCTCATCTATACGGTTGATGAACTCAGGACGCATGATGTTTCTGACCTCTTCCATGACGCCTTCCTTCATCTTCTGATAATCTTTCTCTGTATCCTCCGCAGCAGAAACAAATCCCAGAGTCTTTGGCTCTATGATATTCTTTGCACCTGCATTTGAGGTCATTATGATTATCGTGTTCTTGAAATCAACCTTCCTGCCCTGTGAATCTGTTATCACACCATCATCCAGAACCTGAAGGAGCACATTGAACACATCCGGATGTGCCTTCTCAATCTCATCAAAGAGGATAACTGAATAAGGATTCTTTCTTACCTCTTCCGCCAGCTGTCCGCCTTCATCATATCCGACATATCCCGGAGGCGAGCCTACCATTCTAGATACACTGTGCTTCTCCATATATTCAGACATGTCAACACGGATGAGTTTCTTCTCATCCTGGAAAAGTGCCTCTGCAAGCGCCTTTGAAAGCTCTGTTTTTCCGACACCTGTAGGACCGAGGAAAAGAAATGAACCGATAGGTCTTTTCGGATCTTTAAGTCCGAGTCTTCCTCTTCTTATAGCTTTGGCAACAGCTGATACTGCCTCCTCCTGACCGATGACTCTCTTATGAAGAGTATCCTCAAGATTCTTCAGTCTCTCCTGTTCACTCTCTGTAACCTTAGATACCGGAATCTTCGTCCAGACAGATACAGCCTCAGCTACATCTATCTCAGTTATACAGTCATCCGATACATTTTCAGACAGCCCCTCCTCATTGGATGCTTCCTGCTTTCTCTCGGCCACCAGTTCTGCATGAATGTCTTCTATCTCGGCATTCAGTTCGGTAGCCTTATCTATATCGCCTTCAGCGAGAGCATCTTCAAGAGATGCTTCAAGGCTGTCCATCCTGGACTTTCTGTCATCACGTACCTCTTCCATAACTCCCATCTTGGAGAGTCTCTTCTTGGCAGAGGCTTCATCTATAAGATCTATAGCCTTATCAGGCAGATATCTGTCATTTATATATCTTACGGAATAGCTTATGGCAGCATGAATTGCTTCATCAGTTATCATTATTCCGTGGAACTCCTGATACTTAGGAGCTATACCCTTAAGTATACGGAATGTCTCCTCTTCATCAGGTTCCTCTACATATATAGGCTGGAACCTTCTTTCAAGTGCGGCATCCTTCTCTATTCTCTTTCTGTATTCATTTCTTGTGGTAGCACCTATGACCTGTATCTCTCCTCTTGAGAGAGCAGGCTTCAGTATATTAGATGCATCCATGGCACCTTCAGCTCCACCGGCACCGACCAGTGTATGAAGCTCATCTATGAAGAGTATCACATTGCCATCAGCTTTAACTTCATCTATGGTCTTTTTGATTCTCTCTTCAAACTCACCTCTGTATTTTGAACCTGCAACCATTGCAGAAAGATCAAGCATAAGAAGTCTCTTGTCACTGAGTATTGAAGGAACTCTTCCATCAGCGATTTTTGTTGCGAGTCCTTCTACTACAGCTGTCTTTCCTACACCCGGCTCACCCACAAGGCATGCATTGTTCTTAATACGTCTGCAGACAATCTGCATAAGCCTTTCAATCTCAGTCGCCCTGCCTATTACAGGATCCAGACGTCCTTCCCTTGCATCCCTGACAAGATCCCTGCTGTATCTGTCCAGAGTAGGAGTTGAACTCTTCTGAGGTTTCTGCTTTCCCGATGTATATGCTGCATAATCTTTTCTTGCGGTATTAAGATTAATTCCATTTGAAGTAAGTATATCTATATAAAGATTCTTCATACTTACTTTTGCAGAATTAAGCATCTGACATGCAAGAGAATCAGGCATCTTAATAATAGCAAGAAGTATATGCTCTGTTCCGATTTCCTTCATTCCGAGTCTTTTTGCCTCAACCTCTGCAAGATCGAGTATTCGTACTACCCTGTCGGTATAATCATCGGTACCGCTCAGATAATAATCATCCTCAGAATAACTCATTGTATCGAGCATGGTCTCAAGTTTCTGCAGATCTATATCATGCTTTGAAAGAAGCTTCTTTGCAGTTCCCCTTGCGAGATAAAGCCCCATGAGTATATGCTGACTGCAGATGTAATTACAGTTTGAACTTATAGCGATCTCACGAGCCTTCGCAAGTGCCTCTTTACTTTTTTCGGTATAATTATCCTTTAACAAGTCAAACTACCTCTACTGTTTCTGTAATCAATACAGATGTTACTGTTCGTCTATAGCTTTACCTATATCGTGTCTCATGTATTTATTATCGAAATCAATCCATTCAGTTGCTTCATATGCATTCTTCCTTGCACTAACAAGGTCAGCACCTATAGCTGTAACACCGATAACACGTCCGCCGTTAGTAACAACCTTTCCGTCACTGAACTTAGTACCTGAATGGAATACATAGTATCCGTCTTTGCCCTTGAAATTATCAAGACCTCTGATCTCAAATCCCTTCTGATAGCTCAGAGGATATCCGTCTGATGCAAGCATAACACATACTGCAGCGTTATCAGCAAACTCAAGATTAACCTTATCAAGAGTTCCGTCTGCACAAGCTTCCATAACATCGATGATATCGTTCTTGAGACGTGGAATAACAACCTGTGCCTCAGGATCACCGAAACGTGCATTATACTCCAGAACCTTAGGTCCATCAGGAGTCAGCATAAGACCAACGAAAAGAACTCCCTTAAATTCTCTTCCCTCAGCCTTCATTGCAGCTATGGTTGGCTTATATACATTTTCCTCACAGAACTTAGCAATCTCATCTGTATAGAAAGGACTGGGTGAAAATGTACCCATACCGCCTGTATTGAGACCGGTATCATTGTCACCTGCTCTCTTATGATCCTGAGCAGATGTCATAGGAAGTATAGTAGTTCCGTCAGAGAAGCAGAGAACTGAAACCTCACGTCCTGTCATGAACTCCTCGATTACTACCTTATTACCTGCATCACCGAACTTCTTATCAAGCATGATAGTCTTGATACCTTCTTCAGCTTCTTCAAATGTATTGCATATAAGAACACCCTTACCGAGCGCAAGGCCGTCTGCCTTAAGCACTACAGGAATCTTTGATGTCTTAAGATACTCAAGAGCTGCTTCTGCACTGTCAAATGTTTCTGAAGCCGCACATGGAATATTGTATTTCTTCATAAGGTCCTTGGAGAACGCCTTGGATGCCTCGATTATGGCAGCATTCTTCCTTGGTCCGAAAGTCTTGATACCTGCATCAAGGAAAGCATCAGCAACGCCTGCAGCAAGAGGATCATCAGGAGCAACTATAACGAAGTCTATCTCCTTCTCCTTTGCGAAAGCTACCAGCTTCTCCGCATCCATTACAGATATATCTACACATTCAGCAAATTCAGCTATTCCTGCATTTCCGGGAGCTGCATATATCTTCTCAACTCTCTTACTCTTTGCTACTGCCCATGTTATGGCGTGCTCACGTCCACCGCCACCTACTATCAATACTTTCATATCAATTCCTTTCATGCATTAACCCGCATACATATTGGTTATATTACTTGTTAGCGATCATATCTATAGCTGCCGGAAGAATTTTCCACTCAGCCTGCTCCATGATCCTTCTCTGAAGCACTTCCGGTGTATCACCCTCCATAACCTCAACAGCCTTCTGAAGAATTATTGGACCTGTATCAGTTCCCTTATCTACATAATGAACTGTTGCGCCGCTGATCTTAACACCTCGTGCAAGTGCAGCCTCATGAACCTTAAGTCCGTAGTAACCTGTTCCGCAGAATGATGGAATGAGTGAAGGATGTATATTGATGATCCTGTTCTCATACTTATCTATCATTGCAGGAGGTATAACTACAAGGAAGCCTGCAAGTACAACGAGGTCAGGTGTAAATGAATCGACTGCCTCAAGGAGCGCCTGATTAAAGCTTTCTCTGTCAGAATAGTCTTTAGGAGAAACAACTCTGTTAGGAATACCTGCCTTTTCAGCTCTTTCCAAAGACTTAACTCCGTAATTGTTGCTTATGACACCGACAAGTTCAGTATTGGTTATCGTTCCATTTGCCACTCCGTCAATAATAGCCTGAAGATTGGTTCCGCCGCCGGAAACCATCACGAGAACTCTTAGCATAAGATAACTCCTTTATCGCCTGCAGCTGCTTCACCTATGATATATGCTTCTTCACCTGCAGACTTAAGTGCTGCAACAGTCTTATCTGCATCAGCAGGATCAACTGCAAGAACCATACCAAGACCCATGTTATAGGTATTGTACATCATGCTCTCTTCTACATTTCCTACGCTTGCCATAAGCTTGAAGATTGCAGGCACTTCATATGATGCCTTCTCAACCTTTGCTACTATTCCGTTTGGAAGCATACGTGGGATGTTCTCCTGGAATCCACCACCTGTTATATGGCTTGTTCCCTTGATAGTAACTCCTGCATCCTTAACTGCCTTAAGAGCCTTCACATAGATCCTTGTAGGTGTGAGAAGCTTCTCGCCAAGAGTCATGCCGAGTTCATCATAATACTTATTCAGAGATGCCTCACTCATGTCGAAAATCTTTCTTACAAGTGAAAAACCGTTACTGTGAACGCCGCTTGAAGCGATACCTATAAGAATATCCCCTGCTTTAATATTCTGACCTGTTATAAGTTCCTTCTCATCAACGATACCTACAGCAAAACCTGCAAGATCATATTCATCCTCAGGCATGAGACCCGGATGCTCTGCAGTCTCTCCACCTATGAGAGTTGCACCTGAAAGCTCACAGCCCTTAGCTACACCACTTACGATAGTAGCTATCTTCTCAGGATAATTCTTTCCGCATGCAATATAATCAAGGAAGAAGAGCGGCTCTGCACCTGCGCATGCGATATCATTTACACACATGGCAACACAGTCAATACCGACTGTATCATGCTTATCAAGAATGAATGCAAGCTTGATCTTCGTACCTACTCCGTCTGTACCTGAAACGAGAGTCGGCTTCTCCATGTTCTTAAAACCTGCCATTGAGAATGCGCCTGAGAATCCTCCGATATTCGTAAGAACCTCACTTCTCATGGTCTTTGCGATGTGTTCTTTCATAAGTTCTACTGACTTATAGCCTGCTTCGATGTCTACTCCTGCATTCTTGTAATCCATCTTTTTCCTCCTGTTTATATACGTTATCATTAGTTATCAAATCAATTTACACGATTGCGTCATATATAGCTTTGGTTACATCCGATTTGTTCATACTGTAAAGATGTATTCCATAAACTCCGTTATTCATGAGGTCGTTAACCTGCTTGATGGCATACTCAATACCTGCCTGCTTCATGCCTTCAGGATCCTCACTGTACTTAGCTATCAGATTTGAAAGCTCAGTCGGAACGGATGAACCTGAAAGTGAAACACTGGTTCCAAGCTGATTGACCTTGGTAATAGGCATGATACCTGCATGAACAGGTGCCTTTATTCCTGCCTTATCAAGTTCCTCCATAAATGTATAGAACTTGTTGTTATCAAAGAACATCTGTGTAATGAGCTCATCTACACCGAGATCAACCTTATTCTTAAGATATGCTATATCGCTCTCAACTGTAGGTGACTCAGGATGCTTCTCCGGATAGCATGCACCGAAAAGCTTGAAATCACCAAAGAGCTTAATCTCAGGAATTATGCTTGATGCGTATCTGTATTCTCTCTGCTCAAACTCCTCTTCTGACATGTTTCTCGGGCGGTCGCCTCTGAGAACAAGGATCATATCAACAGCTTTTCTGCTGAGCTCATCCAGCATGCCCTGAAGCTTTTCTCCTGTCATACCTACTGCAGTCATATGCGCCAGTGAACGCATATCACTTATATTCTGTATGTAAGCAGCTATGGTAGAGGTCTTCTTGCTATTGCTTCCTCCTGCTCCATAGGTAACGCTCACGAAATCAGGTTCCAGTTCTTTGATTGCATCAAGAGTCTTAAAGATGTCATACATCTCATCATCTCTCTTTGGAGGAAATACCTCACATGAAAACTCTATCTGCTTTCCATTTCTTACTAACAACTTACTTCTCCTTTATATCGTACTCCGGTTCAACAAGCTGCATCATCTTCTCATACATATCCGGGTATTTTTTCTTCATATTCATAGGCTTGAACTCTGTATCCACAAATCCGTGGCTGGTTCTGCTTCTGTTTACAAGCGTTCCATTTACATATATTTCATAGCAGAGTGAAAATCTTACAGGTGTAAGTTTGGTCACATGCGAATATATCTCTATGGTATCTCCAAAATGGACCGCTCCTATGAATTCGCAGTCTAAAGTGAGTACAGGGATTATAACTCCCTTTTCTTCCATAAGATCATATGGAAGTCCCGCTTTCTCCATAACCCAGAGTCTGCATTCTTCCAGAAATCTCGCATAATTGGAATGATGAACCACCTGCATCTGGTCTGTCTCATAATAATTGATTTTTCTTACATATGGTTCTGAATTCATTCCTCTGTCTCTTTCTTGGCCTCGTTCTCTGTTTCTTTCTTTGCTGCTTTCTCAACCTTGTTTTCGGCAGACTTCTCTTCCTTGTCTCTGTCAAAGAGAACAACTACATCTTCTTCGGATTCTGCAGCCTTCTTCTTTGGCTTATTATATATAGTGTCATCTGTATTAAGTGTAAGCCTTACCTCACCGCCATCCTTGCGGCTGACAAGCTTTCTGTCATCATCCTTCTTTGTTTCCACACCTATGGTCTTAAGTTCCTCACGCGACAGCTTCTTTGCAGTCCTGTCCGGATTGATAGGAGGACGACGTTTCTTCTCAGGAACAACCGAAAGCTCTCCGTCTTCATCAGTAATCTTGAACTCAAGCTGACTGATTCTTTCTCTCTCCTCAAGTCTTGCCTTCTCTCTTTCATGATAAAGCTCATTGGAAAGAAGATTTGCAAGTTCAAGAATCTGGCTGTACCTGTCATTATTACTGAGATCAAGAAGGTTGTTCATGATCTCGTTCTTATTCTCTGATATACTCTTTATCTTTGCCTTAAGAGTAGCCTGTACCCTGTCGAATTCTCTTTCAATATTGTCATAGGCATTATTGATAAGGTGATCTACCTCGGTAAGCATCTCGTCAGTATATATGAGTGACGCACCATATATATCATTTGCAGTACGCAGAGCACTTACTTCCTCGTCAGTAAGATCCTTCTTCTTGAAAGGAAACTCCTCGTCCTGTCTTCTCTTGGTAACTCTTATACGGCTCGCACTCTTTTCAGCTTCGTAACGTATCTCTTCCGCCTCAGCCTTTGCCTCATTCAGTATCCTTGCCCTCTTGTCGGAAACCTCCCTGAAGGTCTTCAGTTCAGTATCAACAACTTCAGCAAGGCTCTCGAGAAGCCCGAGCATTTCTTCCTTATTAACAACAACTTTATCGCTTGAGAAAGGAGCATTTGGAGCCGTAACGAGATTATTCCTCATCTTGGCTATTATAGCCTTTTCCCTTCCATAATCATTTTCCATATCTTTCACCTGTCTACAGAATATGTTTCTTTATTCCATTTAAAGCATATGTACACATATATATGAGTCTGCCCGGAAATGGAATGCCCATATATTTATATACACCATAAGTCATGGCAGCCGAATGCAGCTTGCTGCCTGATTTGCTGTCTTTCCTCGCGGTATAGAGAAGAAGCGGCTTATTTATTCCGTAAGCATATCCGCCTTCTTTCAGTATACTCAACCAGCAAATGTAGTCCTCATGAATATCATCTCTCTGCATCGGAAAAGCAAGAGCAGTCTCTCTTTTCATAAGAACAGAGGAACAGCTTATCTGGTTACTTCTGAGCAGCTTCTTGAAACCTACCAGCCTGTCACATGGAACCATTTTACCGGTATCAACTTCATTCTGATCATATATCTCTCTGGCAGTAAAGACTATCTTAGGAGATTCACCTTCTATATCAAACTCCTTCATTACCTTAAGCTGTTTACGGAGCTTGTCTTTGTCCCACCAGTCATCCGCATCCAGAAATGCTATGTATTCACCATTAGCATTCTTTACGCCTTCATTTCTGGCGCCCGAAGGTCCTATATTATCCGGCACGTCAAGAACCCTGACCCCGTCCAGTCCATCAAGAACCGACCTATCCAGCGTCCTTCCGTTATCTACGATTATGACCTCAACTGACACTTTGTTCTGCTCAACTGCAGACTGCGCAGCACGTCTTATAGTATCATTATTATGAAAGCATGGTATGACCACGCTTATCATATCTTCTATTTCAATACTCTGTTCCAAATCATTCTCCGATAAATACGACATACGTCGTTTTATATGTTCCGAAAAAAACACATTACGGATTATATCATCATGAGCACCCTATTACAAGGAAGAATATCCCCCTTGAGTTTAGTAAAAATAACGAAAAAACAGCCTCTGAATAATCAGAGGCTGTAAGTAGTTTCTTATTAACCCTTGCGAAGGAATGCAGGTATCTGAATATTATTACTCTGTTCCTTTGAAGGTGTTACTGATGGCTGAGGCTTCTCTTCAGGTGCCGGAGCAGGTTCTGAAACAGAAACCTTAGGTTCCTTTATTCCGCCGAGGCTGAGTGGAACCGGTGTAGCCTTCTTTGTGCTTCCGCCAAATGAAGGTGCCTTAACTCCTGTTGCAGGCTCAGCTGCAGGTGTAGGAGCAACAACTGTATTATGTACTGCTGTAGGCTTGATGCTTACAGATGACTTAGCATCCTGCTCAAGTCCTGTTGCAATGATTGTAATGCTTACATCTTCACCAACTACATCATTATCAACTGTACCGAAGATAATATTTGCATTCTCGCCGGCAACTTCTGTAAGGTATGTGATAGCATCGTATGCTTCAACGATTCCGATGTTACCTGAGAAGTTAACGATGATGTCTGTTGCGCCATCAACTGTTGTCTCAAGAAGTGGTGAATCCATAGCAGACTTGATAGCATCAACTGCTTTGTTATCTCCGCTTCCTTTACCGATACCGATATGAGCGATACCCTTGTCGCGCATAACTGTCTGGATATCTGCGAAGTCGAGGTTGATAAGACCCGGCTTATTGATAAGATCTGTAACACCCTGAACACCCTGCTGAAGAACTTCATCTGCCTTCTTAAGTGCATCAGGAATGCTTGTTCTCTTGTCACATATCTGAAGGAGCTTGTCATTAGGGATAACTATGAGTGTATCAACATTATCACTAAGCTTAGCTATACCATTCATAGCATTTGCCATACGAGGCTTTCCTTCGAATGAGAAAGGCTTCGTAACAACACCTACTGTAAGTATTCCAAGGTTCCTTGCTATCTCTGCTACTATAGGAGCTGCACCTGTACCGGTTCCGCCACCCATACCGCAGGTTACGAATACCATATCGGCATCCTTAATGATATCATTTATCTCTTCTCTGTTTTCTTCAACAGCACTTGCACCGATTTCAGGCTTAGCACCTGCGCCAAGTCCCTTTGTCAGCTTCTCACCGATCTGAATCTTTGTTGTTGCTCTGCTGAGCGAGAGTGCCTGCTTATCAGTATTGATAGCTATAAGCTCTACACCTTCAACATTCTCATCGATCATTCTGTTAACAGCGTTATTTCCTGCTCCACCTACACCTATAACCAGGATTCTTGCAGGGTTCTTTTCATCATTTGATTTTATTTCAAGCAAGGTTCCTTCCTCCTTATATTATTCTTCACTTTGCATAACTTTCTCGTTAAAATACAATTAACCTCATATATCATAAAGGTTTTATGTAAATAAATCAACTAGAAATTGCTTATTTTATGCGATTTTAAGTGTTTTTTAATCAGTGTTCTTCCTTAAAACTGGCTCTGCTGGTACTTGTTGTGAAATCTTTCATATATAATGTACCTTTTTTCCCTTCAAGCCCTTCAAGTATACTGCCCAGATTCATCATCTGTACTGAAAGATATGTACCGTCTCCTATCTCGATACGGATATCCTTATGAACAAAGATTATATCATCCTCAGGCGTAAAGAGAATCTTGTCTATCTCAAGGCTGTACTTATCTATAAGCTGGGTAATATTCAGTATCCTGTCAAACTTCTTCTCGTTCTTGATCGGAAGCTTCTGTCCATTTTCCCATTTACTTATATCAAGACCTTCTATACATGGAACGCCTTCCTTAAGTTCATGACTTGATTCAAGTACATTTCCTTCATTATCGAAGTAAATATAGCTGTCCATGTATGTAATACAGCCTGCCAGCTGTTTCTCATAAACTGTCACAAGAAGATGATTCTTCGAGACAAATTCAATATCTGTTCCGGATACAAATGGAACGTTCTCGATATCATGCATTCTGAGTGCCAGAAGAAGATACAGCGAATTATTCATTTTTGCTTCATTCTCTATCGCAGCGCGGACCTCATCCTCTGAAGAATACACGCATCCGCTTATTTCTATCTCATCGAGATGATAAGTCGATACATATATAAACGCTCCAAGAAGTATGGCCGCGATAACGATCAGAACTATCCATTTTTTCATATATTACTGTTCGCCCACTTTCGGTCTGTATGGTCTGATCTGTCTTGTTATGGAGAAGATGACTCCCATCTCCGCAAGAAGCAGCATCAGCGAGGTACCTCCGTAACTGATGAACGGAAGTGTAACACCTGTATTTGGTATAGTATTTGTAACAACTCCGATATTTACAAGGACCTGAACTCCTATATGTGCAATAACACCTACGCAGATAAATGAACCGAATCTGTCAGGTGCACTTTCAGCTATGAAACGGATTCTCCAGAGCAGCATTATGAATACGATTATTATCGCAGCCGCTCCGACTATTCCGAGCTCTTCACATATTATGGAGAAGATCATATCATTGTATGCTTCAGGAACAGAACCCATCTTCTGTATACTTCCGCCGAGTCCTCTTCCGAAGATTCCTCCATTTCCGATTGCATACAGCGACTGCATAACCTGGAAGCCATTCTTAGCCGTTTCCGGATGAAGCCACGCATCAATACGGTCACTTCGATAACCAACCAGGAATATACTTCCGACAAGGCCTGCCATACCTATCGCGCCGAGTATAATAACCTTCAGCGGCTTAGGTGTAGCAACGAACCACATAACGGCTATAATCGAGAAGCATATGATTGCAGAACTCAGGTTCTCAATAGCAATAAGTACTACGAATATTCCCGGGACTATCAGTATCTTCAGCTCGTCCGTGAACTTACGGAGCATTCCTGAATACTTAGTAAAAAGATATGCAACATAAATTATGAGAATTATCTTAACAAATTCCGAAGGCTGGAATCTGATACCGAACACTTCAAGCCATCTTGTCGAACCGTTCTTACTTATACCTTTAACCCTAAGAAGAATCATGAACGCAGCACCGACTATAAGTCCGATATGTACCAGCTTCTGAAGAAACTGATAACGGATTACGGATATTATCATCATGGCTATAAATCCGGCGCCCGCAAATACCAATTGTCTTGTAAAGAAAAATGAACTGTTTCCGTACTTGATCCTTCCCTCATAGAAACTTGAACTGTAAACCATAAGAAGGCCGAATCCGACAAGGAAGATTACCAGAAAGAACAGAGGGTAATCAAAATAAGTACCCTTGACCAGGATCACCTGACTCTTCTTATTCTTTTTTACCTCAGTTCCTCTTTCAGCCAAAGTTCAAATCTCCACTATCTATATCAGTTCATTTACATATTCTTTAAAGAGACGTCCTCTCTCTTCGTAGCTCTTGAACATATCCCAGCTTGCACATGCAGGAGAAAGCAGGACATTGTCACCATCTACTGAGTTCTCGTGACAAAATTCAACAGCTTCTTTGAGGCTGTCCTTAAATACGATGTCTGTGAATCCGTGAGCCCTTGCAGTCTCTGCGATCTTCTCAGCAGTCTCACCTATAAGTACAAGAGCCTTGACCTTACCGTCAAATGCATCGATCCATTCATCATATTCTGACTTCTTATCATAACCGCCGCCTATGAGGAAGGTCGGTCCCGGCATAGCTCCTATGCCCTTTATAGCCGCATCAGGATTAGTTCCCTTTGAATCGTTATAATACTTAACTCCGTTCAGTGTTCTTACATATTCTATCCTGTGTTCAACACCGAGGAAATTAACTGTTACTTCTCTTATGATATCAACAGGGATTCCCATATAGTAGCATACAGCTGCTGCGGCAAGTACATTCTCTACATTATGGCTTCCCAGTATCTTAACCTCGCTGAGAGGAAGAATTTCTGTTTCCTTTCCGTCTTCACGGACCACTACATTTCCATTCTTGACAAAGACACCCTCATCAAGTTCTGTAAGTCGGCTGAAATATACCACCTTAGCATTCTTGACAAGATCTCTTCTTGCAACAACTTCACTGTCATCATGATTCAGAATAACGAAGTCATCCTCTGTCTGATTACGGGCAATATCAAATTTGATACGCGCGTAATTATCAAATGTATAGTGTCTGTTAAGATGATCGGGGGTCAGGTTCAGAATAGCTGACACGTGAGGTCTGAAGGTATGGATAGTCTCCAGCTGGAAGCTGCTGATCTCTGCAGCCACAAGAGTCCCTTCCGGACATCTGTCAGCGTATTCTGTGAATGGAATACCGATATTTCCAACTACGATACTGTCATCTTTGTACGCTTTAAATATCTCCCCCACAAGCGTTGTAGTTGTTGTCTTTCCATTCGTGCCTGTGATAGCGGCTATGGTTCCTCTTGCGAAGAAATAGCCAAGTTCTATCTCACCCCATATCGGGATATTAAGCTTATCAACCGTTTTTACGAAGTCAGCATCAACAGGGATGCCGGGACTTATTACAAAGAGGTCTATCCCTCCGAGGAATTCCTCACTTAAGTCTCCGAGAACAAAGCTGACACTCTCTCCGCCCTTGATATCACTCTTTACATTTTCCGTATCAAGCGATTCATTCTGATCAAATATAGTTACTTCCATGCCGTTACGGAGAAGAAGCTCAGCTGCTGCTTTACCGCTTTTTCCCGCACCTGCCACACATACTTTCTTAAACATGTGGTTCTCCTTATATATTAGTTTGTTGCTCCATCCGTTTCGCCACCGTTTCCGTTCAGCGTTCCGGTATCTCCGATATCGTCCTGTGTAGCATCCGTATCTGTAGCGAAGATATCTACAGGCATTTCTGTCTCACCTTCACTCTCAGGATCATCAGAATCCGTCTTATAGATATTCATATATGGAAGCAGATCCTCTGCTATCATATGGAAGAGTATACAACCTGTACTTGTGAATTTTGGATTGTCCGGATCCGGTTCATCCACGAGGCAGTAGATTACAACCTGAGGATCCTCAACCGGTGCAAATCCTATAAATGAAAGGATATACTTTCTGTTACCTCTCGGAATCTTCTCAGCCGTTCCTGTCTTGCCGCCTATGGAGTAACCATCCACCGCTGCAAGTCCGCCGGTACCCTCGGTAACAACGCCCTGAAGCATCTCCCTCATATTCTTTGAGGTTTCCTCAGATATTGTCTTTCTAACGAGTACATCCTTATGATTCTCTATTACATTCCCATCGGAATCTATGATCTGTCTTACAACATGCGGTTCATAATAATTACCGCCGTTTATAACCGAGCAGAAAGCAGTACCAAGCTGCATCATCGTAACCGTAACACCCTGTCCGAATGATGAGGTTGCAAGCTCAACAGAATTCAGAGAATCAACATCATATACAAGAGACTTTAGTGTTGCAGCACCCGGTTCACCGTTAAGATCAATATTGGTCCTCTGTCCGAAACCGAAAAGCTTCTGGTACTTATCGAAGGTTTCTCTTCCTTCCTTCTTTGCTATCTGCATAAGTCCCGGGTTACAGGACTTTTCAAGAGCCTGAACTGTAGTTACCATTCCATGACCTGAGGTGTGATGGCATCTTATGGTAGCATCAGCTACCTGCAGATATCCCTGGCAATAGAACTGATCATCAAGTGATACCTTGTTATCTTCAAGTGCACCGGAAATAGTAAAGGTCTTATATGTCGAACCCGGCTCATAGTTATCGCTTACAGCGAAATCTCTCCATACATCCTCGAGATGTTCAACCTTATCCGCGTCAGTCATAGAAGCAAGTGCAGCTTCATATTCATCATCCGTCATAGGATTTCCGGTTTCTTCATTTTTAAACTGATATCTTATGGTGTCAGTATTATATGGTTCATTCGGATTATACTGATGTGAATTATATACTGCCAGAATCTCGCAGTTATCCGGTCTCATGACAAGAACTGAAACATTCTTGGTATCAATGAGCTTCATATATTCTTCAGCATTTTTCTGAACTATCTTCTGAACTTCAAGATCCAGAGATGTAACGAGGCTCAGTCCATTTACAGGCGCTTCTGTCTTATTCTCAAGATTAAGATCCGTATTGAGGTAACTGTAGGTTCTTCCCTCTTCACCGTTCAGCACATCATTATAGTATCCTTCGATACCACTTAGGCCTTCATTTCCACTGACTGTAAATCCGAGCAGATGACATGCCATCTCATTATAAGGGTAAACTCTTACGTAGTCCTCTTCAAACCACACGCCTATAACCTTCTTGCCATCAGCGTCATTTGCCCTGTATTCATTGAAAGCCTTGACTTCAGGATAATTGAGTTTCTTTCTTATAACCTTATACTGTGAATTGGAATCCTTCAGATACTCACTCATCTCCTCAGGAGTTATGTCGAAATACTTCTCAAGCGCTTCAACAGTTGCATCCTTATTGGCTTCTCTTTCAAGAATATTCTTTGGTTCTATAACAAGATTATAAATCTTATTACTTGTTGCAAGAATGGTTCCGTTCGTATCAAGTATGTCACCGCGCTTATACGGAACAGATATACTCCTGTACCTCTTCTGGCTCAGAACCCTCTGCTTATACTTTGCACCGTTCGTTACATTTATATATATGATCTTACCAACTAAAAAAAGAAGGGCAAATGTCAGGAGTACCATTACTACTGAGAGTTGCCCTCTCATTCTACGTAAAAAGATTTTCTTCTTTTTCTTCTTCATATCCGAAAGTCTCACTTCTTCCGGTCATTTTATTTTAATCCGGTACGTCTTCGAACTGTGTTACATAGTCCTCATTCGCACTGTCATAATATATGATCTGACCCTTACTGCTGTAAACCATTCCAAGTTCTTTGGTTGCAATCTTATATATCTCATCAAGAGTATACATATTCGAAAGCGAGTCAGAATATGACATATTATCGGACTTGATAGTGTCGAGTTCGCTGGAAAGCCTTGTTATGTTGCTCTCCTGCTCCTTAACTCGCCCTTCGAGTCTGAGCATATAAACGCACGAAGCGAGCATTACACCAAATGCAACAAGAAGAAGAACTGTATATGCAAAGTCGAATGACTGTGACTTAGCTGCCTTCTTGGCAACCTTAGTCATGTGCTTCTTGTTTGCCTCTCTGTTTCTTCTCTTCTTGGCAAGCTTTCTCTCTTCCTCACGTGTGAGTGTACGTCTCTTCTCTCTACGAGATGGGTACTCCTCATACCTTCTGGATGGATATGCTGAATATTCAGTTTTTCTGACTGTACTGCCGTCTACGTAGTACATTTCTCTTCTTGGTCTTCTTCTTTCCTGCATAACCTATCCCTCTTTAAAGCCTTCCCAAGCCTTTTAGTCATATACCTTCCTTTCGAATATCCGGAGTTTGGAACTCTTTGCCCGTCTATTTCTAAGGAGTTCCTGTTCTGTAGGAACTATAGGTTTTCTGGTTACCACGAAGCCCTTGCTCTTTCTTCCACATGTACATACCGGAAATTCCGGTGGACATATACATGGATCCATGTTCTTCTTGAAGAGGTTCTTTACTATCCTGTCTTCAAGACTGTGGAATGTTATGATGGCAAGGCGTCCGCCGCCGTTCAGGAGATCTATCATCCCATCTATAGAATTCTCCAGAACATCAAGCTCTCCATTTACTTCTATTCGGAGTGCCTGGTAAACCTTCTTTGCCGGATGTCCCGGCTTAGCTTTCTCTTTCGCCGGAAGTGCATCCTTGATAATGTCGTTCAGTTCAAATGTCGTCTCAACAGGTCCGCCCTGTCTCTTTTTGACAATTGCTTTCGCTATAGGAACTGCGAATCTTTCTTCGCCGTAATCCCTGAATATCCTTATCAGATCTTTCTCGTCATACTGATTGATTACATCGTATGCGGAAAGTCCCATATTCCTGTCCATTCTCATATCCAGCGGCGCGTCCTCTCTGTAAGAGAAGCCCCTTTCAGGATTATCGAACTGGAAGGAAGAAACTCCGATGTCGAGGAGGATACCGTCAACCTTATCTATTCCAAGATCCCTCAGGATGATATCCATCTCTGAGTAATTACTCTTGACTATTGTGACCTTATCCCCGAACTCTGCCAGCCTTTCAGTAGCTGCATTGATCGCGTCTCTGTCCTGGTCTATACCTATGAGCCTTCCGCCATTTCCCAGTCTTTTGGCTATCTCATAGCTGTGTCCTGCTCCACCGAGTGTTCCGTCCACATATATTCCATCAGGCTTGATATTCAGATTCTCTATAACTTCATTCAGTAAAACTGAAACATGTTCAAATTTCATATCACGCAGTCCATTTTCTCTACAGGCTTATTCCAAGCTTATCAATACGTTCGTTAACAGCTTCCTGCGTGTATTCCGGTTCCTGTTCTGCCTCATCCCAAAGCTTAGCGCTCCAGATCTCAGCCTTGTTGCCGGCACCTACTATAACTACTTCTTTCTCAATCTTTGCATCCTCCCTCAGCTTGGCAGGAATAACGATTCTTCCCTGAGAATCGATCTCAACTGAACTTGCATTTCCCATGAAGTATCTTTTAACAGCTCTGTACTCCTTTGAGTTAGGAAGTGAATTCAGCTTCTCAGCAAATCCGCTCCACTCTTCATATGAGAAAATGTAAAGATTGGTATCCTGGCCTTTAGTGACTACAAATTCGCTTCCGAGATTATCTCTCAGCTTTGAAGGAACAATCAGTCTGCCCTTGGAATCAATATTGTGGTAATAAGTGCCCATCATTATCTTGGCCATGACTATTCCTCCTTTCTGAAAATCCTCCACTTTGTGGGTAGTACAATCCAATTTGTGCCACTTTCCGCCACTTGGGTCTATAATAAACCATATTTTTTACGATTTCAAGCGCCTGTTAACGGAATATTAAAAAAGTTTGCATAATTATTTTGGGAATCCTTTGGTTAATTTGCACAAAAAAAGAACCGCCTTTTGGCGATTCTTCTATATTTAGTATGTGAAACGCATTCCCATACTATATGTAGTTTTTAGGTTATTTCCTCCACCCTAAGGTCAAGTCCTCCACCTTTCATCCATTACCTTCTTACGAAGGATAATAATGAGGGCCAGACATATGATAAAACATGCTCCTGCAAGCAGCTGTGAAACCTTAAAACTTCCTATCATAAGTGAATCTGTTCTGAGCGCTTCGATTCCACATCTTCCCAGTCCATAGAGGGCTGCATAGAGAAGTGTTATCTCTCCATCAAATCTCTTCTTCTGTCTGTACCAGAGAAGAATGATAAATGAAATCAGGCACCATATTCCTTCCAGAAGGAATGTAGGCCATACAGTTATACATCCCACTCCATTTACAACTTCAAGATTCTGAACCATCTTTTCTGATATAACGCCCTCAGATGCAAGATAAGCAAAGTTCTGCTCCTTGTCCGTGAAGAAGTTCATCGGGATAGCCATTCTCATAAAGCTCTTTGTAAATGAACCGAACGCTTCTCTGTTGAAGAAATTGCCCCAGCGTCCCAGCATCTGTCCTATCAGAACACCCGGGAACACAGTATCTGCAAAACGTCCGACTGATACCTTTTTCTTTTTGCAGAAAATTACAGCCGTTATGGTTCCTGCTATAAGTCCGCCGTACACCGCAAGTCCGCCCTGCCTGATATTGATCATAGCAAGGAGGTTCTCCTTAAATGTACCGCCGGTGTAATTCTCAAGTCTGAATAATATATAGTAGATTCTCGCACCCAGTATAGAAGGAATAACCATCGCAAGGAAGAAATCCAGATAGAGTTCCTCATCAAGTCCTTCTTTCTTACCAAGTCGTTTTGCTACCAGATAAGCAATCACGAACCCAAGGAATACCGCTATGGCATAGAATCTTATCTCTACACCGAATACTCTGAATCCGGTCGGAATATTCGGGAATTTTATATGTAATCCAGGGAAATAAATACCTTCCATATCTTTACACGTTGAACTTAAAGAGTATTACATCTCCATCCTGAACAACGTACTCCTTTCCTTCCTGTCTGACAAGGCCCTTCTCTTTTGCCACCTGCATGGTTCCGCTCTCGATAAGATCTTTGTAGCTTACGACTTCCGCCTTGATGAAGCCGCGTTCAAAATCAGAATGAATCTTTCCAGCTGCCTGAGGTGCCTTCATACCTTTTGTTATAGTCCATGCTCTGGACTCTGTTTCACCTGCAGTAAGATAACTGATGAGACCAAGGAGCTTGTAACTTGCCTTGATAAGCTTATCAAGACCCGACTCGGTAAGTCCCATGTCAGCAAGAAATTCCTTCTTCTCATCATCATCAAGCTCTGAGATTTCCTCTTCCATTTTTGCAGAAACTGTGAACACCTCACAGTCTGTTTCTGCTGCATATTCTCTTACCTTCTTAACATATTCATTGTCAGCGCCTTCGTCAGCCATCTCATCTTCACTTATGTTTGCAGCAAAGATAACAGGCTTTGCAGTAAGGAGATTGTACTCCTTGAACCAGGCAAGTTCTTCCTCGTCTGTAATCTCAAGAGTCTTGGCAAGCTTACCTTCACCAAGATGATCCTTGATCCTGTTCTGCATATCAAGTTCCTTTGCAGCAGACTTATCATTTCTTGCAACACGGACAGTCTTTGCTATCCTTCTTTCAAGAACATCCATATCTGCAAGGATAAGCTCGTAGTTGATAGTCTCGATATCACGTATCGGATCAACAGTTCCTTCTACGTGAATTACATCATCATCTTCGAAACAACGAACAACGTGAACTATAGCATCAGTCTCTCTTATATTAGAAAGGAACTGGTTGCCGAGTCCCTCACCTTTCGAAGCGCCCTTAACAAGACCGGCAATATCTACGAACTCTATAACTGCAGGGGTAGTCTTTGCAGAATTGTACATCTTTGTAAGAACATCCAGTCTCTCGTCCGGTACGGCAACGATGCCGACATTCGGATCTATAGTACAGAATGGATAATTTGCAGACTCTGCACCTGCCTTTGTAAGTGAATTAAATAAGGTGGACTTTCCTACGTTAGGGAGCCCCACGATTCCTAGTTTCATATGTTTCCTATATCTCCTTGTTTTTCAGTAATTCTTCCCGCCATGTTTCACATAGCCTTTACCATTTTACACTATTTTTGTGTTTTTGCAAAAGAAAAAGGCCAAACACTCCTTTGGGCGGTATTTTGCATCGATAATTGAAATTCGAAACCTTCCTGATGCATTTTTCGACTTCCCATCAATTAAACCTCTTCACTTGTTAGACATATAATAAACATTGATTATCTTCAATGCAGCTCTGTTAAATAGGTATAATTTGCATAGCAATATTCGTATGAATCAGCTCATCATTTATATAATGCTTAAAATCTTCGCTAAAATAATCGCCTAACCCTTTCCACACTTCCTGATTACCGTTGTTCAAATCTTCAAGTATGGTTACATCAATAATATTCTGAACATCATCATCGCCATAGCGCCATAATTCTTCAATCAATTCACAATACTTTCTATACTTCTCTTTGTCACTGAAAAATAGTTCTTCCATCGGCTGCGAGATGGCATAAGCAGCAAAAACATGGCCTAACAGTTTATTATCAAGATCCATTGATTCCTTGATTTTATCCCTCTGTTCCGGAAACTGCGTAACAACCAATGCTGCCATATCAGCGACACAGATCACTCTTTCGTTCAAATATAATTCCTGAACTTTCGAATCAAGCACCGGATTTCTTATTGGCTTACCATTCGTATTTATGATAAGAGTATCCGTTCCCGGAAACACACAATACCCTTCATCGTTCACATCCCAGTCTTGTATCAAATCCTGTGTATCACTATTTGTGTGAAGGTTATTTCCTTCTCCATCGCAAAGCTGCCCTTCGTCACCAATCCACTCTCTGTAGTCCCAATATCTTTGAAGCAACTCCGAAGCATGCTTATACAGCCACTTTTTCATTCTTGCGTTTTCATGACGCTCTTCATCCACATCGTAGTACAGTTTTTCATCATCAGGATACTGTGCAAAATATTCATTTAACAATTTTTTCTGCTCTTCACGAAGCAGTCTAGGCGGTCTCATCATATTATTCTTACTATCCTAATTGTTTGATTCCTTAATTAATTTGGCGATTTCCTCTTTTCCATCAACGACTTTGCACCCATGCATAATCATCGTAGCTGCAACCTGATTATTAAAATCATCATCTTCAATCAAACAAAATTGCTTCGTTATAGGATTGTATATGGAGTAATCATATTCGTCCTTCAAAACTACAAACCCGCTATTCTCTTCCCATAAATGTTTGAATGGTTCAAGCGCCTGCATATCAACATCACCTGCTTCAAGTTCCATTTCAGCCTCGGTTTCGATCTCCGTCGTTCTATATGAATGAACCATATTCTTTAAATACTGCAAAGATTCCTCATTATTACCTTCATAAACCTTTACCGTTACTTTATTTTTCTTAAGTTCATTTGAACATTTTATTATTTTGATACCAGCATCATCAATAGACCTGCAAGATAAAGCGAATTCACCATTTTCAACATGTTTTTTTATATCAAGAATAGAATCCCTTGTATACTTTCTTAAAACTTTTACAACTACCGCGATGGATGGATACGTATCAATTACTATTCCGGTTTTATCATCATCAAACATTTTTCTTCCCCTATTCAAAAGACAGACCGTACTCTTTCAATTTCCTTATGATTTTATCATCGTTTACCGGATCATACATTGAAATGCAATAATCCAGGTGATACAATTCGCACGTTATACTCCATATCAGATTTTCCGCATAATCTAATTCACGAAGCCTGTAGTAGAGTACTCATAGACGCCTTAACGCTGTATTATTCATATAATATGTTTTTAAACATTATAGCTATAGGAACCCGGTATTGCTCCCTCTTCCTGATAACTCCGAAAAATCCAAAATAACAAATGGCATGCCATAATATCCACTTTCAAATCATCTTCAGTTGTATGCCAGCAGTTACTACAATTCTCTATAGTAATCCGGCCTTCAGTTAGCATTTCATCATAATGTACTTCAACCAGAATCCTTTTAGTGATGGTCTTTTTCCTTCCACTTGGCATCTTCTTCACTTTTTCATGGATCTCAGGCTCAATAAAACAATCTTTCTGAATTGTGATAATCCCATCATAAATGTGATCTTCATTTCTGTATCTGGGATCATTTAAGTTATAACCACCATATTCATATATTACTGAACTATCATCTTCAGCAATTTTCTTTGCATATGCTCCAATACCTATACTCATAATGTCACCAATATTTATGTTATTCTTTCTACTCATCTGATCCTAAAACAACCATGACTACATAATCAGTATATTTAATAAATATAATATCGAAAACAATATACGTGTAAAACTCTGAAAAACATCTAGAACTCTTTTCGCCCAATGGCTTTGTTAATCTATAAATTGCTTCAATATCTCCAATCTGAAACCTTATTACATCAAGAAACTCTTTAATATATATAGATTCCTCACTTGAATGGTTTGCCTTATATGAATCAAACAACGAATGAAGTATCTGTTCAAAATTTATTTCGCTGAGTCCAACATCAAATTCTAGTTTTTCAATCAATTCAAGTAAACGATTGTCATCCCCTCGGAAATAGTGCGTTAATCTTGTTTTAACAGTAGTTAGCAGATGTTCCATATCAGTTTTAAAAATATCTGTTTCTACAGCCCAATAACGAGGTATTATTCTACAAAGCGTCTGATCAGATAAAGTAGAAACAACCCCTACAAGAAATGCAGTTTCACTATCCATATTTTTAAATTCATTATATATAGCCGACATAAATCCACCAACCTAAACCACAAAGTCTATACTTTTGTAATCATTCTTTCCACATACAAATACATATTATCTAGAAAATCTTTTGAAGTAGGATCATCCGATAAGAGAATATTTCTGTTTTGCTTACCAAGTTATATATTAGCCCTATTCACTCCAAAAAGCATTTATCTCATCTGGCAATAATTCTATATTCGTTCCAAAATATGTAACATACTCTACTTCAATCATCACAGGAACATTAAAGAACTGCCCATTCTCATCTACTCCATATAATTCGTCACCGCCATCAGATCCAATAATAATATGCCCAGGAAGATACTTATCCGTTTCATAGTCATGGTTAATTTCCTCGAGTCCCTCTAAAGGAAACAATACAAGCCACGCTTCACCAATATCTCCTTCTCCACCATTATGTTCCCCCATGAAATCAAGATACTGTTTGGGTAATTCTATACCATTAACAGTTTCAATTGGTTCACCAACATAAGGATTATTAAATTCAAAGCTGCCCCAATTTCCCATATAACACATTGTCTCCTATACAACTCTAATCAAATGAATATGAATCAATAAATTCTTCCAATTCTTCCGGTACCGATAAATCAAATGAAGCATCTGCTATAATTGTTTTTATCTTATTCCAACTGCTCTTAAGACAAACATCATCAACTGATACGGTCTGATACAATTCTAGCAAAGAAGGATAATTGTATTCTCCACTTCCATCCTTATATCCGCACCTTTGGAATGACACGTGATCATCATACTTTATTATCATATACGAAGTATTTGACCCATAGAAATATATTTCAAATTCAGGCTCTCCATCAATAGAATCAAACAAATTAGAAAACTCTTCAAAACTAATCATTTATCTTATTCCTTAATAACAAAATTCACCTTTACACTGTCTTTTCAATAATACCTGTAAATTGCAAGATAAAAATGTACAAAAAGTGGAAAATAAAAATGTACAATTATCTTAGCTCAGTTCATCATCCTGGCCTTCAAGAAGTGCTCGCTTCTCTTTAAGCCGGTATGACGGACCTTTTATTGAAATTACAGATGAGTGATGCAGCAATCGGTCTAGGATTGCATTTGCCAATGTTGGAGAACCGAATATTTCTCCCCATTTTGAAAAAGGCATATTTGTTGTAATGATCGTACAGTGTTTTTCGTACCTTCTGGCAATTAGCTGAAAGAATAGATTTGCTGCATCCTGATCAATAGGCATATATCCTATTTCAT
>JHWR01000007.1 GCA_000687655.1 Lachnospiraceae bacterium YSB2008 | reverse complement strand
TTTAAGGAATAACCACCGGGCAGTATTGCCTTTAAGAATTTTGATTGCATCCGACAGTCTGATCTGTGGTTTGCAATCTACAAGAAGATGAATATGATCAGGCATTATCTCCATTGCTAAAGGAACCATATCCAAAGATTTAAGTGTTTCAAGAAGATACTTTCTAACATCCGTCTCGATTTCACCTATAAATATGGGCTTTCTATACTTGGTAACCCATACGATATGATACTGCAAAGAGTAAATATATCCACGACCATGTGTAACATCTTTAGGTAATGTAAAATAAACATTTTTATCCATATATTTATTATACCATATGTATAGGCTAAACTCAAGAAAATGCCGCCTAACTCACGACTAAAGTCACGAGTGTGCGGCGGTTAAATCATCAATGTTCTTTCAATGGTATCCCAGCCTGAGCATCTTGTATAGTTTTCGTTCGGAAATTCACATTCTCTGTTCCATGGTCTGTCAAAAACCAAAACCCTAAGATCCGGAAGATGGTCAAAAAACTTGAACGCCTTAGGAGAATCCTCTATTGCAAAATCGAATTTCATCCTGTAGTAATCATCAAGTTCAAGATTGAAATCACTATTACGGATAAAGCTGTCTCTTCCATATTTGTTCAAGCAATAGAGCCTGACATCTTTCAGTCCATGATTATCCAGCCACTGCCTTGATGGCTCATATGCACTAAATGGACGTCCTGTTATTATTGATACCTCATGGCCCATCGCTATCAATTCATTTATAACTCTGGATGCTCCCGGGGTCTCCTCATAAGATAAAAGCACCTCCGGCTGATGACCTCTTATCATAAACTGTTCAAACTGTTCTTCATTCAGATTAAAGGATTTATCCAGTTCGAAATATCTGATCTTTTCGTAAGGAACATCTATATTAAACATCTCCAGAGCGAGTTTTGAAAATGATCTTGCTGTCTCGCACAGACAATCATCATAATCAACATATATCTTCATAATCTAATTTCCCTCCCGTACCAGTTCCCAGAACATTACTGCACTGGCGGCTCCGACATTAAGAGAATCAACTCCGGGTTTCATAGGAATCTTTGCAGTATAGCTGCTTCTTTGTATGGTATCAGATCTGAGCCCATCCCCTTCATTTCCGAGAATAATAGCAAGCTTTTCCTCTGCCTTGATACGCGGGTCACTGATACTTACAGAATCATCCGAAAGTGCCATGGCAACCGTTGCAAAACCTTCATCATGTAAAAATGAAACGTAATCCATCTCTTTATCTATGATAGTCCAGTCAACCTGAAATACATTTCCCATGCTGGTCCTTTCAGCTCTCCTGTACAGTGGATCTGAAGAGTCCGAAGTAAGGATAACTGCCTCAACGCTCATTGCAGCAGCTGAACGAAATATCGACCCCACATTTGTCGGATTCTCAACATTTTCCAGCACGGCAATCAGCTTTTTGTTTTTGATAACATCGGAAATATCTGAAAGAGGCTTCCTCTTCATCGCAGAAAGGATACCACCTGTAAGTGCATATCCCGCTATTTCTCTTAATACGCTGTCACTTCCATAGTATATCGGAACATCCTTACATAATTCAAATATCTCTTTAACTTCTTCATCCGGATCATCGATGGATGTCAGTACTGAAATCGGTTCGTATCCTGCATCAAGAGCTCTGCGGATAACCTTTGCACTTTCACAGATAAAAATGCCGGAAGCCGGCTCATTTATCCTGAGGAGCTGAATCTCGCTCCTCTCCCGATAAATGGCCAGCTCTCGGCTTTCCAGATTTTTAATTTCTATCATAGGTTCAGTCATAATGATACGTCTCGTTTTTTTGCATAATAAACCAATATGTCACTTTATAAGCTTCTCCCATTCATTTTTTTCCTGTAATCTTTCTAACTATATTTACCAGATTAAGAAAATCCTTAGCTTTCATAATTGCCATCCCTTGTGACTCATCACCAAGAACCACCAACTGATCTCCAGGTGATATATCAAACAGTTTCCTTGCCTTTGCAGGTATAACTATCTGTCCCTTATCTCCAACTGTAACCATACCGAATAAATGCTTGCCCTTCGGCGGCACATCCAGCCCCATATTATCCTCCGGTTCATAGTTTGCCAGATCATCAAGAGAAACACCGAAGAGCTCAGCCATCAGCTTACACTTTTCAAGATCAGGGATAGTTTCGCCACTCTCCCACTTAGCAACTGCCTGTCTGGATACACCTACAGCTTCAGCTATATCCTCCTGAGTCATCTGATTTATTTTTCTTAAACGAACAATATTTTCATTAAACATTTTTGAGCTCCTATTTACTCTACGGTACTTCCAATCTGCCATATAGTATTTCTTTCATTCACAGATTACCCCTCATTCTTCAGAACCTTCTTCTTACTGATTCCGAGGACTGCCCATCTGAAGAATGGTATCCTGGAAATGATAGCATATAATCCATATCCGAATACAAATCCAGCTACAAGACTAAGAAGGTAGCAAAGAGGTGCAGGCAGAATTGCATTTTTCGCAAATACCAGTGCAACTGTAGATATTCCAAGATAATGGAATACATAGAGGCCGAAGCTATGACTACTCATCCACTTTGTAAAGCTGTTACTAAAGTCTCCATATCTTGCCATACCTGCGAGCATTGCAAGGGAACCAAAATAAGCACATGCTACGTAAAGTGGTCCTCTGTTGACCGGCTTATCAGCATAGTTAGTTCCACCACGAATGATGAAGTTTAATACTGCAAATGTAATAGAAAGCGCTATTCCAATCACTAAAATAATCACTGCGTACTTCTTCATTTTATCCATTACTTCTTCATTTGAAAATACATAGTAGCCCAGCATGAAGAATATAAAATAAAATGCAAATCTATATACCGATATGATTGGTGTATTAAGTATCTGCGCTGCTCCCCAAACAGGGAAGAAGAAAAGAATTATCAGCCACAGTGGAGTTCTTGAACCGACCTCCAGAAGTTTTCCCTTCTCCAGCTTTCTTACAATCACAAGTATAACGCTATATATCCAAAGAAGATGAACAAACCACAGTACTCCACTTCCTGATGCGACCATAATGAGATAGATAACAAACTTAGGAACGCCCGAAGATGTCAGTTCTGCTGCTCCTTCTGACAGATGCATACTTACATATCCCTGAATAAACTGGAATACAAAAAGTCCTATAGTTGATGGAACAAGAAGCTTAGTAGTTCTGCTCTTAATAAACTCCTTATCCAGATGCTTATCCAGATACAGCCTTGAGCTTATACCTGCCACTATAAACAGCACTGGCATAAACCACGGATATACAAGATACTGGAAGATATCGTAAGGCTGAACAGTCAGATTGGTAATCTGACCAATTCCTCCTAATACTCCCTCTGCATTGTACATATAAAATACATGGTATAAAACAACAATTACAACTGTAATCCATCTAATGTTGTCCAAGTAATACTTTCTCATATATAACCTACCTTTGCAACTATTATTAACATCGGGTTGATATTATTTTACAAACAAACAAGGAAATGTCCACCAAGTAAAGCGAACAATTCCTTATATATTATGTTATATTTAGTTGCGTAAAGATTACAATATCGTTCTCCCCTTATAATAAACGCTCATTATTCTGAGTATCAATCATTTCTTTGCTCTCTGCTTTATACACATAAAGACAAGTAATTTGTAAAAAGCTTTATATACGTCATTAATAATAGTGCAATCTATTACACTTGAAAATTTCTAATTTTTGTCTAATTCTGGTTTAGTCCTTTTTTGAAAATACTGACAGCAATTAAGGAAACTATAATCATTACTATAGTTGTAATAGTGCTTGCTATATAACTGTTATAAATATCATATCTGATTGATTCCGGCACTGCATTTACTATCATATGAAAAAGTACACACAGCCAGATACTTCCTGTTACCTTTCGAATCGTTGCAAGAGCAAAGCTAAGACCTATCACTGTGATAGTAAAGCCAAGGAAGTTCTTACCATACTGATGTACACCTGGAATAAAGAATAAAGGCAGATGCCAGATTGCCCAGATAATACCGGTCATAAAAGCCGATATAAGAAATCCAAGTTTTTTATCCATTTCAGGGTCTGGCATTTGCCAGACCCTGCTGAATATTGCTCTTATTTGACCCTAAAAAAGTATGGAAAACCCTAAAAAACTTTGATTATCCTTTTTATACTCAATCCGGTATCATTGACATATAATATATAATAAAACAATTAGATAAGGGATACCACAGCCACACCATAATGCGCGACTATGATATCCCTTATATCACATACTATCCTTCAATAGCTATATACTGTTTTTCTGGAAGCTCCTCTGCCTCATTCTTTGGAATTGAAAGCTTCAGTACACCATCCTCGAATTTAGCTTTGACATCTTCCTGTTTTACTGCATCTCCTACATAGAAGCTTCTCTGCATAGCCCCTGCATAACGTTCCTGACGAATAAGTTTGCCCTTCTTATCCTTTTCTTCCTTATCAAGTCCCTTAGCAGCGCTTACTGACAAGTAACCATTTTCAAGTGATAACTTAATCTCGTCTTTCTTAAATCCAGGAAGATCAATATCAAGCTCATACTTGTCATCATGCTCATGCACATCAGTCTTCATAACCTGTGCAGCTCTTTTTCCATAGAGTTTTCGGTCTATATCTCCGAAATCCATCCTTGGAAAATCCATCCAATCATCCAATAAATTTTCTCCAAAAATACTAGGTAGTAACATAAGTCATTCCTCCTTCTCAAGAAAAATATAATTAAATAAGTTTCAAGAGCAAGGGAAGGAGCGTTTGGATTCTATCTTGGAATCTTCTCTATTCCTTTGGTCTGACTATGTTATAACACTAATTGTTAGCACTGTCAAGAGGTGAGTGCTAATTATTTCTGATTATTATTTCTAGACTTTATCCCTGCTATAATAGGCGGTTTCAGCCCGGTCATAGCGTTCATAATGGTATCTTTTATTTGCTGTTAACGTATATTTCCGTCAAAAACCTAATAGAAGCTATATCACTCATCAACAATCTTTATATCCAATGATTTCATATAGAGTTTTCCCGGATTCTTATCGGTGATCACAACCGTTCCGCCAAAATCGGCAAATGTAACGGCAGATGAGTGCCCGAACTTATCGTGGTCCGCCAAAACAAATCTTGAACCGATCTGTGTATTCTGAATAGCAACTCTTTTTATAAGCGCTTCTCTGACATCCGGAGTGGTATATCCCAGTTCAATATTGATACCATTTGTACCGAAGAATCCTTTGGTGAAATGATATTTCTGGATATGCAGGATCGCATCAGCCCCTACAACGGCTTCCGTATTTTCTTTCAGTTCCCCACCGATAAGAAGTACCTTACAACCTTTTCTTACCAGATCCTTTGCATGAGAAACCGCATTCGTTACATATGTAGCATGTTTCTCGGTTATATAATCAATCATATATTCCGTTGTAGTTCCCGAATCAATAAATACATAATCTCCGGGCATGATCAGACTCGCAGCATATTTTGCTATTCTCAGCTTTTCATCTTTATTGATCGATTCTTTAACAATAACCGATAATTCTTCGGATGATGGTGGCTCATCAAGAGCCACCGCTCCTCCGAAAACTTTTATAAGCTTACCTTCACGACTAAGTGCTGTTATATCTCTTCTGATCGTTGATTCAGACACACCCAGTTCATCTGTTAACTCCTGAACAGTCACACTTTTCTCAGTATTTACTTTTTTTAGTATATGCAACTTTCGCTCTTCTGTAAGCATTTCTCTTCACCTCGTTTTATTTGTAACCTTTTTCCTCCTTATACTCGGAAACATTTGTTTCCAAAACCACCTTCCTGAGTGGAAGAATTCTTCCCGGTGAAACCGATAATTCATCATATCCCATAGCCAGAAACTCTTTTGTAAGTGAAAGGTCCGATCCCAGCTCTCCGCATATTCCGACCCAGGCTCCTCCCTTATGAGCTCCGTCTACGATCATCTTCAACATCTTGAGACTTCCGCTTCAACATCCTCTACTTTTTCTCTTTTTACAGTCTGTTCGGATTTTTTGAAAACAGAAAGCTTTCCAATGGCAACACCTTCAAATACGGCTCTGCCTTCTTTTATTATCATTCAGTACTAACCCCTCTCGTGTTCTTTGATAAGACCTATCCGATAGCACTCTATCAGTTCTTCAAGGTCGAATATTCTTTTCTTAAGTTCCTCACCTATGTCCGTATCCCTTACAAGCAGTCTTCGAGGAAGCATTTCCGTAACATACATTTTCGGAGTATTATCTCCCTTTCGGTCGTATTCCGTATGCTCGGCAAGCGCCAGATGATGGGAATTAAATATAAGTGTATAACCTGCTATTCCCGTTCTTCTGTGATAAGCCTTGGACAGACCTCCGTCTATCACATACAGCTTTCCGTTAGCTTTCACAGGCTTCTCGCCCTTAACAACCTTTACCGGAACGTGACCGTTTATTATATGGGAAATCTCCGGATTCATTTCAAATTCTTCGAATATTTTATCGCAATACTCAGACTGTTTTGAAAACTCGTAATAAGCATTATAGTTTTCTTTAGCCAGTTCTTTTTCTTCTAAAAAAATGTGTTCAAAAGTGGCCATTCTGTCTTTACCGAAAAGCGGAGATATAGGTCCTGCCCACATATACCACATAAGGTCAACTCCGTACTTTTTCTTTTCCGGCTCATCGAACTCATCCGCAAAATATGCATCTATGATCTTCTCTTCAAAGAAATCCATCAGATCTTTTCCCCTATACTTACCCTCATCGGTAGCAAGGACTATAAATTCCCCATTCTCATCCATCGGAATACATCCGTGGAACAAAAGGTTATTATTGTACTTCTTATATATACTTCCGTGAGAATATAAAAATCTGATATGTTTCTGAAGTCTTCTGCTATGAAGGAATGATATCTTGAGAGTCTCAACGAGTTGTTCCTCTTCATCCGTAAGCTTATACGGATCCTTCGGATCGATCGTAGGAAAATTCATATCCTTCATCTTATATTCCTTATCACCGATAAGAACCGTTCCTTTTTCATAGTCGATCTTATCAAGCAGAAGTCTGTCATTCATCTGAAACTCCGCGTGACGCTTTATAAGCTGACCTGACAGTTTCAGTTCGATAATGGAAATTGCCTTGCACATTTTTGCGGCAAGTGATGGTGAAACAGAATCATATTCATTATCATCAAGTAAATGCGGCCAAAAGCATTTACATTCATCATTCTTATATATCTTATCCGCAAACATAGAGAGCGGTCTCAGATTTATACCGTATCCGTCCTCAAGCACATCAAAGGAATTATAGCCTGTAGCAATTCTCAGAACTGTTGCTATACAGGTTGTGTTTCCCGCTGCGGCGCCCATCCAGCTTACATCGTGATTACCCCACTGGATATCCACGTTCCTGAACTTTATCAGCTCATCCATAACGTAGTCAGCTCTCGGACCACGATCGAATATATCTCCGATGATATGAAGTGTATCGATAAGCAGGGACTGTATAAGTTCAGCTAAGGCTATAATGAAATCATCCGCCACTTCTATTTTTGCAACTGATTTGATTATCTCGTTATAGTACAGTCTTTTATCAGGTTCAGATTCATCCGTATGAATCAGTTCGTCTATTGCATAACCGTATTCTTCGGGCATCTTTTTACGAACCTTTGATCTTGTGTACTTCGAAGAAACTTCCCTTACAAGCATAACAAGCTGATGAATGGTACGTTCGTACCATCCATCAGCTATCTCACCTGAATGTTTCATAGTAATAAGTACTTCGTTAGGATAATAGATGAGATGCGCGAGCTTACTTTGTTCTTCTTCCGTCATAAGGCTGCCGAATACATCTTCGATCTTCGCCTTAACCACGCCCGAAGCACTCCGGATAAGATGTATAAAGCTTTCATACTCACCATGTATATCCGAAAAGAAGAATTCATTTCCCTTTGGAAGTGCCAGGATGGCATTCAGATTTATCATCTCTGCAGCACAGCTTCGTGCACTCGGAAACTCGTGACTGAGAAGATTTAAATAATCCATATCTCTCATCTATCGTACCTCTTTTTACAGGTTTGCTTCCATAAACTCCTTAACAGCAGCCATCTCAGCTTCTTCGTCAGGACCTTCGAATGTAAACTTAACTGTATCGCCCTGCTTTGCTCCCAGTGACATGATACCCATAAGTCCCTTGAATGGAACTTCTCTGTCACCCTTCGCAACCTTAACAGCTGACTCATAATTCTTTGTCAGCTTAAACAGATCTGTTGCAGGTCTTGCGTGAATTCCGTGAACATCCTTGATCTCATACTCAAAACTTACCATATCGGTTACCTCCTAATTTTTATATATTTTTACGTTATTGATTTCTTATTTATCAATTCATTTCAGCCGGCTTCTTGATAAGTCCGAGCATTATACATGTAACTGCCGAACCAACCAACCATGCTACGATATACATAAATGGATTTCCAACTGTTGCGAATACGAAGAGTCCACCGTGAGGTGCCATAAGTGTACATTTGAAGAGTGCTGCAAGGAATCCCGCAACTCCTGCTCCAACCATTGTACAAGGAATAGTGTGAAGTGGATCTGCCGCTGCAAATGGGATAGCTCCCTCAGTGATGAATGAAGCACCCATGACAACATTTGATACAGCCGAACCACGTTCTGCCTTCGTAAACTTCTTAGGGAATATCCAGCATGCAAGTGCGATACCAACCGGTGGAACCATACCACCAACCATGATTGCTGCCATTGATACATAGCATGCAACAACCTTCGGATCGTCTGCAGACATTCCATTGTTCAGATAATCGGATGCCTGAGTAAGCATACCAACACCGAATACATAAGCCGCTTTATTGATAGGACCACCCATATCTATTGCCATCATGGCACCTAAGATGAGTCCGAGTACTGTCAGCATTCCCGCATCGGAAATAGCTGTAAGCATATGTGAAAGGCCTGTGTTTGCAAGTCCGATAAGCGGATTAAGTATGAAGCACATTATCACGCCTTCAAGGAAGATACCAACAAGTGGATAAATAAGTGTCGGCTTGATTCCATCCAGTGCCTGTGGAAGATTTGCACACAGCTTCTGAAGTCCGAGAACGATAAACCCTGCAAGGAAACCTGCTACGATACCGCCGAGGAATCCGGATACTGTATTACCACCGTTCGGCTGCTGGAATGCAAACTTGGAAAGGAATTCTCCGAATCCACCGATTGCTTTTCCGTCTACAAGTGTGCCTTCTGCAAATGTATATCCGGAAAGGAGTGCATTACCGTTGGATGCAAGCATACCACCTACAAATCCGACTGCAAGACCCGGTCTGTCGGCTATCGCATAAGCTATATATCCTGCAAGAACCGGAACCATAAGTCCCATAGCGAGACCACCGATATACTTAAGAAGTGCTGCAAGTGGTGTGATACTACCGAAGTCTCCACCACCTGTTGCTCCGTATCCTGCTATTGTATCGATCAGGAATGCAATAGCTACGAGGATACCACCACCGATTACGAAAGGAAGCATATGGGAAACACCGTTCATAAGCCAGGTATAAACCTTATGTCCTACGCTACCCTGATCTACTGTTTTTTTGCTTTCGCTACTTTCTGAAGCATCTCCCGAGAAGATAGGCGCCGAGCCGTCTTTAACAATTCCCATCAACTCATCGGCTTTATTTATTCCGTCTGCAACCTTACGTTGAATAACCTTCTTACCTTTAAATCTATCCATAGGAACTTTAGAATCAGCCGTTACTATTACGCAATCAGCTGCAGCTATATCTTCATCGGTAAGGACATTCTTTGCTCCCGAGGAACCCCTGGTTTCTATCTTAATCTTTATACCCGCCCTATCAGCTGCTTTCTCAAGACCTTCGGCAGCCATATAAGTATGAGCGATTCCGGTAGGACATGAAGTTACGGCAACAACCTTAAGTGCGCCGGATGTATCATCAACTATAGATGTTTCGGCTATAGTCTCATCAACACTTCCTCTTCCCTCATCGGTTCTGTCTACGATATCGATAAACTCGTCAACATCCTTAGCATTAATGAGTGAATTACGGAAGTCTTCATCCATAAGCATCATGGAGAGCTTTGAAAGCACATCCAGATGTACATTATCTTCTGTATCAGGAGCTGCGATAAGGAAAAGAATATTTACAGGTTCCTCATCAAGTGCTTCGAAATCAACTCCATCTTTTATTACCATTGCCGCAAGTCCCGGCTTGTCGACACAGTCGCCTTTTCCGTGAGGAATAGCTATTCCTTCTCCTACTCCTGTGGTGCTTTCTTCTTCACGTGCATACACCAGTTTTTTATAAGCTTCTTTGTCTTTGATCTTTCCGCTTTCCGCCATAAGATCTACGGCCAAATCCAGCGCTTCACTTTTAGACTTCGGTGCCGCTTCAAGACTTATACTCTTCTTATCAAGAAGTTCTATAATCTTCATTCTTTGCTCCTCCTTCTCTACTCTACTGTTGAATAAACCTTCATGATTTCTTCTTTTGTTGCCAGGTTTTCAGAAAATGCGCTGGCTGACCCCGAACTAAGTCCCAGTTTAAATGCATGGAGCAAATTCTTTTCTGTCAGATATCCCGCTATAAATCCTGCTACCATTGAATCGCCTGCGCCTACGCCGTTAACGAGTTTCCCTTTCGGAGCTTCTCTCATGTATACTTCTCCATTGCCGTTTACAAATACCGCACCTTCACCGGCCATGGAAATGATTACATTTTCCGCTCCCATTTCAAGCAGCTTCTGAGCGTACTCAACAACGCTCTCTCTAGTTTCCAGTTTGACACCAAAGATTTCTCCAAGTTCATGGTTATTAGGCTTTATAAGGAATGGTTTGTATTTGAGTACATTTAGCAGGAGATCTTTGGTAGCATCGACTACTATCCTAATTCCCTTTCCTTGAAGATTTGCCATAATATCACTGTATATGGTTTCAGGCATACTAGAAGGAATACTTCCTGCAAGAACAAGAGTATCCCCTTCCTTTAATCCATCCAGCTTTTTATACAGTTCTGCTATAGCTTCATCAGAGATGTCAGGACCCATACCATTTATCTCGGTACCATCAATTGATTTAAGCTTAAGGTTAATTCTGGAACATCCTTCGCTGATTCTGATCTCATCAGCTTTTATTCCGCTTTCCTTTATCCTTCTTGTTATCTCGTCACCAACAAATCCTGCCGAAAAATAAATGGCAGTATTTTCGATTCCGAGATTACTGAGAACGATTGAAACATTAACTCCCTTACCTCCCGGCAGCATCAGCTCCGATGTTGTCCGGTTTGTAAGCCCAAGCTTAAAATCATCAACCGTAACGATATAGTCAAGTGATGGGTTAAATGTTATGGTATATACCATTTTGCCACCTCCTATTTTACATCATAAATTCAGTATATAATCAAACTCAGTCAAAATCAAGCAAAAAATTGACCATTTTTAATCATATTGGTCGTTTCGCTTCGACTTATCCTTTTTACTCATCGGGACTATGGCTAAAGCCATAGTCCCGATGTATGTTGTCGCCAAGCCGAAATAGATAATCAGCGCTGCTTCGCAGCAGACAATCAAAAAGAAGAGCCATCCCTTTCAAGCAAGCTTGAGGGAGGCTCTTCTTTCCGATCGGTCACTTCGTGACCGCTGATTATCTATCTCGGTTTGGCTCGTTATCACTCATATTCTACAGTAGCCGGTGGCTTAGGTGTATAGTCAAACAGTACTCTGTTTATTCCCGGTACCTCTGTGATAATACGATTAACAAGATGATCTATAAGTTCATCCGAAAGATGTTCAACTGTAACTTCCATAACGTCTGTTGTATTGATAGCACGGATTATGCAAGGCCAGTCAAATGTTCTCTTTCCGTCCTTAACTCCTGTAGATTTGAAATCAGGAACAACTGTGAAATACTGCCATACCTTGCCCTCAAGTCCGTTCTTTGCGAACTCTTCACGAAGGATGGCATCTGACTCACGTACTGCCTCAAGGCGGTCACGAGTTATAGCACCCGGACATCTTACACCAAGTCCAGGTCCCGGGAATGGCTGACGATATACCATATTGTCAGGAAGTCCAAGTTCCTTACCTACTACACGAACCTCATCCTTGAAGAGAATACGTACAGGCTCAACGAGCTCAAACTTCATATCCTCAGGAAGTCCGCCTGCGTTGTGATGTGCCTTGATTCCTGCTTCGCTTTCAAGGATATCAGGCCATATGGTACCCTGTGCCAGAAAATCTATACCATCAAGCTTACGAGCTTCTTCTGCGAAGACCTCTATGAATTCTCCGCCTATTATCATTCTCTTCTGCTCAGGATCTGTTACTCCTGCAAGCTTATCAAGAAAACGATCAGTTGCATCTACATATATGAGATTGGCATTCATTTCATCCCTGAATACCTTTATAACCTGCTCAGGCTCACCTTTTCTGAGAAGTCCATGATTTACATGAACACATACAAGCTGCTGTCCGACAGCCTTTATAAGGAGTGCTGCAACTACTGATGAGTCAACTCCTCCTGAAAGCGCAAGTAAAACCTTTTTGTCTCCGATCTGAGCTCTGAGGTCAGCTATCTGTTCCTCTATGAATGCCTTTGCAAGCTCAGGTGTTGTGATACGTTCCATGGTATCAGGTCGTCTTAATTCTGCCATTTTGTTTCCCCCTTTTATTATTATGATTATTAGTTCTTTGCATGAGCCTTTTTTACATCATTCTTGATATTAGCATTATCCTTTTGCTTTTTACCCTGTTTCTGGAGGAGTTTCTCTTCACTCCTTGCCTTGGCTCTTGCTACACCGTTTGTCTGCTCAAAGTTCATTATATCCATATCTGATATATCTTGTCCAGCCTTAGTACGCACATCCGTAACAGATTGACAAAAAGGCGCAGGGAATCTATATTTGTACTATATTATTTTAGGAGGTATTACTATGGGTATTTTTGACAGTCTTATGACTCATCTCGAAAACGGAAATATTTCTGAGATCAACGTAAAGTCTGTAAGTGAGGTTAAGGATCAGGCAAACGGAACGACTCCGGAGCTTTCACCTGAAGAACACAGAAGACTTTCCGGCATCGTGCTTGCAACTGCAGCCCTTTCTCTTTATGTTGCGGTTTCAGATAACAATATCTCACTTGATGAATATATGGAAATGGATCTTAACATCGCCAAGATCAACAATCAGACATATATACCTGATGACATCATGGCTGAGGTTAAGAAGATTTATGATAAGCAGAACATCAAGTGGCCGGAAGTTACAGTTTTCCTCGACAGCGTATCCGATATGGATCTCATAGCCATGAAGGAAGGCGTAACTAAGATAGCAAATGCATCTGACGGTATAAGCGCATCAGAGCAGCAGGTTATAGATCAGTTTAATTCCTATATCATAAACAGAGGACAGTAAACACTAATACGAAGTATCATGAAGTTATTCGGTACCAAAACTAAACAGGACAAATTCACATACATGACAACGACGCCGGTACCACGACTTATAGCATCTCTCGCAGTTCCGACCATAATCAGTATGCTTGTAACAGGCATATACAATACTGCTGACACTTATTTCGTCAGCCGTATACCCGGAAATGCAACACCTGCCACAGCAGCTGTCGGAATTGTCTTTCCGGTCATGGCGATCATACAGGCCTTCGGATTCATGTTCGGCCATGGCTCCGGAAACTTCCTGTCACGAATGCTTGGCGCGGGCAAAAGGAAAGAAGCTTCGGAAATGGCATCCAGCGGATTCGCCATGGCTCTCATAGTTGGAATAATTATAGCCGGTCTTGGTAATATTTTTATGGGACCTCTCATAGAGTTCCTTACCACTGAAGATGTATCCGCCCTGACGCTCAGTATGACTGAAGCTTACGCAAGGATCATTCTCATCGGCGCTCCATTTATGATGTGTCAGTTCGTTATTAATAATCAGCTGCGATTCCAGGGAAGTGCCATGTATGCAATGATAGGACTTCTGTCCGGAGCGATAATTAATATGTTCCTGGACCCGCTGCTTATTCTCTATTTCGGTATGGGTGTTACCGGTGCTGCAATAGCCACAGTTTCAGGACAGATAACCAGCTTCTGCATACTTCTTATAGGCAGCTTCCGTGGTGAGAATATTCATTTATCAATTAAAAATGTAAGGCTCAACTCTTATTATTTCACGGAAGTCATAAACGGCGGAATCCCTTCCCTCTTCAGACAGGGACTCGCTGCAGTATCAACAGCACTTCTAAACCATGCTGCAGGGCTGTATGGCAATGAAGCTGCCATATCAGGTATGACCATAGTCACAAGAGTTCTTATGCTTCTCATATCAGCTCTCATAGGCTTCGGTCAGGGTTACCAGCCGGTATGTTCTTTCAATTATGGTGCCGGGCTCATGAAGAGAGTCAGACAGGGCTACTGGTTCTGTATAAGATGGGGAACTATCTTCCTCACAATTCTTGCAGTCATCTGTTTCATAAAGGCGCCGTGGATAGTAAGCTGTTTCAATGATGATCCCGGAGCTGTCACCGTCGGTGCAGCCGCACTCAGATATCAGTCACTTGCACTGCCGCTCCTGGCAACCATTATAATGACAAATATGATGCTGCAGTCGATAGGAAAGGGCGTAAAGGCCAGCATTACTTCATCAGCCAGAAATGGAATTTTCTTTATACCGGCAATTCTCATACTTCCGTATTTCTTCGGAATACTCGGAGTTGAACTGGCTCAGACAGTTGCAGACTTCTGCACTATGTTTCTGACAGTGCCACTTGCTGTATCAGAGCTCATACATATGTCTGAAAACGACAGTTAGATGAATTAAATAAAGCATTCATAACATATAAAGAGGCAGTTCTCACATAATCTGAGAACTGCCTCTTCTATATCTATCAAACTATTCACCGGACAAAGCCAGAGCTTTGTCAAACACTATGCCTCACGTACAGCCATACGGATCTGACGGATGAAGTCCATCTCACCATCAGTCTCAGGATATTCCTCCATGAGATCTATATATGTTCTGGCCATTTCCTTTGCAACCTCTGTTCCGAAGACCTTGCTCATGTCAGCAAAGAATTCCCTGCCGTGACCGTAAGGATAATTCATGCCTTCTGCAGTAGTAAGTTTCGTGTAAAGTTCCATATTCGTCATATCATACATCCTTTCCGCCGCGCGATGCGTCACACACTATAGTCAGCATCAATCTGCTTTGCAAATTCACGTCATAATATTACCATTTTATGACATTTTATACAATACGAAATATAGATTTTGTGAATTATTACACTTAAATATCACATTCTTACAATCTTGTTGATGCAAGCTCCATAACCTCTTCCTTGGAAGGCATAACTCTGAGCGCTCCCTTCCTGGTAGTGATTATGGAAGCTCCTGCATTTGCGAAGGTCAGCATACGTTTCATTTCTTCTTCAGTATAGTCTCTCATTCCATTTTCAAGTACGAAATGAAGTATGCCTGCACAGAAGGTATCGCCCGCACCGGTAGTCTCTATAGTGTTCTCCTGTATAAAAGGCTTAGCCTCACAGGTTCCACCTTTCTGATATGCACGGCTACCGTCTCTTCCCATGGAAACAAGTATCAGTTTGATTTCAGGATTCTCAGCAAAGAGCTTTTCTACTCCCTTATCATAGTCTGCCTCACCCGTATACCAGGTGATCTCGTTATCGGATATTTTCAGAATATCGCACTTAGAAAGGCCATATGCTATCTGCTCTCTTGCAGCATCAAGACTTTCCCAGAGAGGTTCTCTGAGATTCGGATCAAAAGAGATTATGCATCCTGCTTCCTTTGCTATATCCACAGCATAACGAGTAGCTTCACGACATACCTCGTCTGTCATTGACAGAGAGCCCATATGAAATATCTTCGAGCTCTTTATAAGCTCGGGATCTATATCATCTTTACTGAGCATCATATCGGCGCCGGGATTCCTGTAGAATGAGAAATCCCGGTCACCGTCCGGATAGGTATGAACAAAGGCAAGCGTGGTATGGACTTTATCATCCTTTATCAGTCCTTCCGTTCCTATGCCTACCTCCAGAAGAGCCTCCTCCAGCTGTGTTCCGAACATATCCTTTCCAACCTTGCCAATAAATGCTGTACTATGTCCAAGCTTAGTCAGCATGGAAAGCACGTTACAAGGCGCACCGCCCGGATTTGCCTCCATAACAGGATTACCCTGTGCACTTTCTCCCGAATCGGTAAAATCTATAAGAAGCTCCCCTAAAGCTACTACATCTCTGGTCATATGTCATACCTCCGTCAAAATACTATTTGACTCTCGTAGAATCTCTGTCTATCAGTTCATAACCAAGCTTGATCTCCATGACCGGAGCACTCTTGGAACTTTCCACATCATCCGCTTCCATCATGTTCACCAGCATTTCAGCGGCCGTTCTGCCGCTCTCCTCATAGTAATACTTGATTGTTGTAAGTTCCGGATTCGTAACCTTCGAAACCATCGAATCACCCTGTCCGACTATCATAATATCTTCCGGAATCCTCACTTCCTGTTCATGAAGATATCTCATCGCACCGGCAGCAAGTGTATCTGTAGCAGCAATAACGCCGTCTATATCACCATATTTGCCGTAAAGCTCCTTCATCTTCTCATATCCGGATTCCATATCAAAGCCTGCCGTTGCAGTTCTTCCTGTAAGCTCCTGAAGTCCTGCGCTGCACACAGCATCACAGTAGCCTCTGTATCTGCTCTCTCCTACCGCCTTATCTCTTGCAGTAACACCGATATATACAAGCTTACGTCTTCCCTTATCCAGGAGAAGCTTCGTTACGTCATATTCAGCATTGTAATCGTCATGCGATACAGAATTTACACCCGTAAGCCTCTGACCGACAACTATAACAGGAACCTCCATATTGGAAAGAGCCTCTTCATGCTTTTCAGTCATAAGTGTTCCGACAAGTATCAGACCGTCTACCTGTTTTTCACTGAAAATGGACAGATATTCAAGTTCCTTCATGTTATCATCCATTGTATTTGCAAGCAGTATCTGATAATCTTTTTTATTTGCGACATCCAACACGCCTGCTACAACCTTTGCTATCGAACTGGAATCAATCCTCGGAAGTACTATTCCTATCAGCTTGGTTCTTCTGGTTCTTAGCGTCTACGCCTGAAGAGACGGATGGTAGCCTGTTTTCTGAACCGCCTTCCTTATAGCCTCTCTCTTCTCATCAGATATATAACCATTGTTAAAATATCTTGAGACTGCTGCTGTTGAAACTCCCGCCATCTCTGCAATATCTTTAATAGTCATAATATGTTGTATACCTCTTTTAATTATTAAAACTCTTTATACAGTATTCTGAATGAATAGCCCTGAAGTGAGATTGCCCTGGCTTCGAGTACCTCGCCCGTCATGATGTCCGTATATTCACCATCGCCCTCGTCTATCCATGCAGTCCTTTCATTTTCACTGAAATTAAATACTCCTATGACCTTTTCACCATCCATATATCTTCCTATGGAGAGTATACTGTCATCATAAGTATTCAGCGTCCATGTATCCGCAAGGGACGAGAAGCATGCATGCTTTTCCCTGAAATCAGAAAGCTTCTTGATTCCATGGAAAACCTTGTACTCAACTGTCGATTCATCATTTCTCTTTTCAGCATTCTTCCAGTTAAAGCTGCCTCTGTGAAGATATCTTGAATCATCAGCTTTATGCGGGTCATTCTTGTAGCTGTAATCATTTACCTGCGCTATCTCATCTCCGCTGTATAGTATAGGTATGCCGGACTGCATGAACATATATGCATGAAGCATGATATCAAGTGTCACAGCTCTTTCCATAGCCGCTGCATCATTCTCGAACCCGGCCTTTTCTATGCCGCAGAGTGAAGCTGTCGTCCCGCAGAATCTTGCATCCTGAGTCACAGGATCATAATTATAGAGTTCACCTCTGCTGTTGCTCATCCCGGCATTCCCGAGGAAGTAGTCATTCAGATAATTCTTGTGAGGAACCTCTGCTATTCCGTAGTTCTGAAGTGAATCATAATCCAGTCCCCAGCCTATATCATCATGACATCTCAGATAATTGAGAAATGTATAGTTCTTCGGAAGTGCATTTACGATATCCAGCTGCTGACGGAGCAGTCTTACATCACGGGTCGCAACCGTATGCCATGTAGTAGCCATGGTAGTAACATTATAGAGCATATGACATTCAGGTTTATCAAGCGTTCCGAAATAAGGAACTACCTTGGAAGGTTCCATGACAACCTCTCCCAGAAGGAGTATGCCCGGGCACACTATCTCACTTATCATACGCATAAGTCTTACGATGGTATGAACCTCCGGAAGATTCCTGCAGTTGGTTCCCAGAGTCTTCCAGATATACGGAACTGCATCGATTCTTATTATATCCAATCCTTCATTTGCAAGAAAGAGGAAATTGTATATCATTTCGTTGAAAACTCTCGGATTACGATAATTCAGGTCCCACTGATACGGATAAAAGCTTGTCATGACATAATGCTTAGCATCAGGAAGATATGTGAAGTTCCCCGGCGCAGTAGATGGAAAGACCTCCGGTACAGTCTTCTCGAATTCAGATGGTATATCCATATTGTCGAAGAAGAAATACCTGCTCATATATTCGCCGTCACCGGCTCTTGCTTTCTTCGCCCACTCGTGTTCACTCGAAGTATGATTCATGACAAAATCACAGCAGACATTCATGCCTCTCTTATGACATTCCGATGTCAGGTTTGCGAGATCCTTCATATTTCCGAGCTCAGGTTTTACTTTTCTGAAATCACGGACTGCATATCCACCATCTGACTCTCCGTCCACCGTATCAAGAAACGGCATGAGATGAATGTAATTTACATTTGTGTCGGCGAGATAATCCAGTTTCTCCTGAACGCCCTTAAGGTTTCCGGCAAAGTTATCAATATAGAGCATCATTCCAAGCTGATCAGAACCTTTGTACCAGTCAGGTGAAGCCTCTCTCTTAAGATCGGAAGCTTTCAGATCCTTCTTCCTGGAAACATAAAACTCCTTAAGCTTATCAACCATCTCAGCATACATGGATGAGTTATTGTAGAGCTCCATATAGAGCCATCTCATCTCGGCATCATGCTTGGCCATTCTCTCGTAAAAAACTTTTTCTTCTTTAGCTGTAAGACGAGCCATACAAAACTCTCCTTTTTCAAAAGGGCCAGACTTTTTACGGTCTGACCCTTGTTTCGTTTAAAGGTTATTCTCAAAGAATGCCTTAACTTCAGCAACAACTGCTTCCTCGTCAGCGCCTTCAACTTCAACTGTAATTGTATCGCCGCACTTAACTCCGAGGCTCATAACTGCCATGAGCTTTGTTGCAGCTGCTGACTTCTCACCCTTCTTGATAGTAACAACGCTTTCATACTTCTTAGCTTCTTTAGCAAGATTACCTGCCGGTCTTGCGTGAATACCTACTTCATCCTTGATAACATACTCAAAACTTTGCATGATTCATAATCCTCCCTTTATATTAGAATTTAACATTACATTTTATAGTTTATGCATCCATAACCTCGTCGCCGACATTTACAGCTCCGGTCTTAACAACCTTGAAGTCCTCATAGTCATCACTATTTGTAAGAAGAACAGCTGTTGTAGGACTGTATCCTGCAGCTTTGATCTTCTCGATATCAAATGTAATGAGTTTCTGTCCCTTCTTAACCTGGTCGCCTTCAGCTACGAAAAGTTCAAATCCGTCACCCTTCATATTAACTGTATCAACGCCGACATGGATAAGGAGTTCCATATCTCCTGCACCTGTGATACCTATGGCATGCTTGGTCTCTGTAGTAGATGAAATCTCTCCGTCATATGGTGCATATACAACACCCTCTTCAGGCTCTATGCCTATACCTGCTCCGAGAACACCTGATGCAAATGTCTCATCCGGAATCTCTTCATAGCTTATAGCATTACCCTTGATAGGGGCATATATCTTCATTTCAGCATCTTCATCCTTCTTGGATGCAAGACGGTCAGCCATACCTGCAGGCTTCTTTACTTCTTCAGCCGGCTCCTCAGCCTTTTCTGCTGCTTCCTTCTTCTGAATCTCTTCAGCTGTCGGTTCAGGAACCTCTTCCTTCCATGTGATCCATGTAAGTATGAATGCTATACCACCTGATATAAGAAGAAGTATTGTGTAAAGTCCATAATTGTTAATTGTAAGGTATCCAGGAATTCCCGTAACACCGTAAGCTGTCGCACCGATCTTAACTATAGCTCCGAAAAGTGAACCACATGCACCACCGATCATACCGCATACGAAAGGCTTCATGAATCTGAAGTTAACACCGAATATAGCAGGCTCTGTTATACCGAGTGCTGCTGACATGGATGATGGAACTGCAACCGTCTTGAGCTTAGCCTGCTTACACTTAAGGCCGACTGCAAGACACGCACCGAACTGTGCGAAGTTTGCTGCTGATGCGATAGGCATCCATGTATTGAGTCCGACTGAGGAAAGCATTCCTGCCTCGATAACGTTGTACATATGGTGAAGACCCATAACAACTGTTGCAGGATATATAGCGCCCATGATCATAGCTCCAGGAGGGAACTGAACGAGCCACTGAGCTCCCTTAAGTACGTAATTCTCAAGTGCTGCGAAGATAGGTCCTATAACTACAAATGTAAGAAGTGCTGTACAGAAAACTGTTGTTATAGGAACTACGAAAAGGTCGATCATCTCAGGAACATGCTTATGTAACCATTTCTCAATCTTACACATGAACCATACAGCGATCATTACCGGGATAACATGGCCCTGATAACCATGCCGCGATATGGAACCGACTACATAAGTGCCTATCTTGAAAGTACCGAAAAGATTCCAGGTCGGAATAACACCTGTTTCAATTCCAAAGAAACTGTTTATTGCATCTGCGCTACCAACGTTCCAGCCATTCAGGAGTCCCGTATGAACCATCATGAGACCTATAACAGCCGCGAGGAATACATTGCCTCCGAATACTCTTGCAGCACTTATAGCTACGATAACCGGAAGGAATGCAAACGCAGTATTTGCAACCATATCCAGGAATGCATACCAGTCTGTATTTGCAAAATTCGGCATTGCTTTACCAAGTGCTTCAACAACACCCATCATAAGACCTGATGCAACGATAGCAGGAAGAATAGGAACGAAAACATCACCTACGGACTTAAGAGCCCTCTTCCATGCCGGCTGCTGTGCGGCTGCCGCTGCCTTAACATCATCCTTGGTAGCTGCAGTCATACCTGTTACTGCAAGGAATTCATCATATACTTTGTTTACAGTTCCTGTTCCTATGATAAGCTGAACCTGTCCATTGGATTCGAAGAGGCCTTTTACTCCTTCAACATCCTCTAAGGCTTTCTTATCAATTTTACTGTTATCAGCCAGAACGAGTCTGAGCCTTGTCGCGCAATGAGCCGCCTGAACTATGTTCTCCCGGCCACCCAGATGACTATAGATCTCTTCTGCACATTTGCGATAATCTAATGCCATAGCCTACCTCCTTTTGATATGTGAAATCGTTTTCACTCATATGCTCATTATAACACTATGAATAAAAGTGTAAAGCGAAACATCTACCAAACATTTTTCCAATATATTGTGCATTATGCATAATTGTAATAATCAAGCTACTATTGTAAGATATCTGAAAACGGTTACATAAATATGGTATTTATTCAATTATCTACAGGAGGCTCATATGATAAAGAAAATAATCTTTCTGGATATAGACGGAACACTTACCGAACCCGGATCAAATGTACCACCTGAATCCGCTATGGATGTAGTAAGGAGAGCCCGCGCAAAGGGCAATCTCGTATTCTTATGCACAGGCAGAAACTTTGATATGCTCCGTCCTGTGTACGAGCTCGGCTTCGACGGTGCCATAGGCAGCGGTGGTGGGTATATAGTATATGGAGACGAAGTGCTCTTCGACTGCCCGATGACAGAGGAACAGAGACTCCTCTCACTTAATTCTTTAAAAGAAAATGGAGTGTTCAGAACTGTAGAATGTAAAGACGGTTCATATACTGATGAAGGCTTCAAAGAGTTCCTTGAAGAACACGCTTCTGAAGGCGGCAACAGCGAGCTTCTCCGCTGGAGAAAACAGATAGAGGAATCTCTGAATATAAGACCTATGAGTGAATACGGCGGAGAACCTGTATATAAGATAGTCTTCATGAGTCCGTCTCCTGACTATCTGGAGGAACCGAAGAAACTTCTCTCGGAAGACTTCCATTTTGTAGTACAGGAACCTGACAAATACGGAATCACAAACGGAGAACTCGTAAACAGGAAATTTGACAAAGGAAAAGCTGTAGAACTGGTCTGCCGCCACTTCAATATAGATATAGATAACAGCTACGGTTTCGGAGACAGTATGAACGATCTTGAGATGATAGAAACCGTCGGTCACAGTACAGTAATGGAAAATGGAAGTGCTGCCCTCAAAGGAATCGCTGACTTCGTATGTCCCGCCGTAACTGACGACGGACTCGCGACGGCATTTCTGAAGCTTGGTATTATATAAGAATATAAAGTAAGTCCACAATAAAGAAAGAGACATTCACCCGACACATGGGGAATGTCTCTTTTTTCGAATATCATATCAGCCTTATCATACATTTATAACATCGTTACAATCATATATACAACGAATGCTGCAACCCAGGCCACAAAACACTGCCATACAACAACCGCCAGTGCCCACTTTCTGCCGAGCTCTCTTCTTATGGATGCTATAGCAGCAACACAAGGAGTGTAAAGCAAAGAGAAAACGAGTATGGCCGCTGCCGTAGCAGACGTAATAGCCGTTTCTATACCCTGAGCGTAAAGAACCTCCAGAGTAGATACAACACTCTCCTTAGCCATAAAACCGCTTATGAGAGCTGTACATATACGCCAGTCACCAAGTCCTATAGGATGCATCACCGGAACAAACCATCCTGCAACTGTTGCAAGTATACTGTTTTGCTGATCGGTTATAAAATTGAAATGTGTATCAAAACTCTTCAGAAGCCATATCACGATAGTTGCTATGAATATTACAGAAAACGCTCTCTGAAGGAAATCCTTTGCTTTATCCCAGAGAAGCCTCATTACATTCTTCCATCCCGGAAGACGGTAGTTAGGAAGTTCCATAACGAAAGGAACTGCCTCACCCCTAAAGAGCGTCTTCTTAAATACAAGCGCTATCAGTATGGAAATCAGTATTCCCAGAAGATAAAGGCCTATAAGTATCAGAGCTTTATACCTTGAGAAGAAAGCATCTACAAAGAATGCGTATATAGGCATCTTTGCGGTACAGCTCATAAATGGAGTCAGCAGTATCGTCATCTTCCTGTCTCGTTCACTCGGGAGAGTTCTTGTAGACATTACCGCAGGAACAGTACAACCGAAACCTATCAGCATCGGAACTATACTTCTTCCGGAGAGGCCTATCTTTCTGAGGATCTTATCCATGAAGAAAGCAACCCTTGCTATATATCCTGAATCCTCAAGCAGTGAAAGGAAGAAGAACAGTGTTACTATGATAGGCAGGAAAGACAGAACGCTTCCTACTCCGACAAAAACTCCGTCGATTATAAGTCCATGAAGCACTTCATTTATTCCGGCATTCGTCATTGCCCTGTCAGTAACCTTCGTAAGTGCATCAATTCCCATCTCAAGCCATCCCTGAAGAGTTCCTCCGATAACATTGAATGTCAGCCATGAGATAATGAACATGATAGCAATGAAAAGCGGGATGGCGGTCCATTTTCCGGTGAGAATTTTATCGAGCTTTTCGCTTCTTATGCTCTCTTTGCTCTTATGCGGACGTCTTACGAATGCCGAACATATCTTTCTGATAAATGAATAGCGCATATCTGCGATAGCCGCATTCCTGTCCAGTCCGCGCTTCTTCTCCATATTCCGGACAATATTCTCCAGCATATCGCTTTCTTCTTCAGTCAGAGAAAGCTTTTCGAGAACAAGCTCATCTCCTTCTATAACCTTGCTCGCAGAGAATCTCACTGGGAGCTCGGCTGCATTGGCGCGATTCTCTATAAGATGTATTACAGCATGAATACAGCGATGTACTGCACCACCGTTTTCCTTCTCGTCACAGAAGTCCTGTCTGAGAGGACGTTCCTGGTAATGCGCAATATGGACAGCATGCTCTATGAGCTCATTTATACCCTGATTCTTAGCTGCTGAGATTGGTACGACAGGAACACCGAGTGCAGCTTCCATCTCATTTATATCTATGGTTCCGCCGTTCGTACGGACCTCATCCATCATATTCAGGGCAACTACCATAGGAATATTCATCTCCAGGAGCTGCATCGTAAGATAAAGATTTCTTTCGATATTTGTTGCATCTACTATGTTGATGATAGCCTTAGGCTTTTCATCCAGGACGAAATTACGGGACACTATCTCCTCACTGCTGTATGGGGACATGGAGTATATTCCCGGAAGATCAGTAACAAGAGTATTCGGATATCCCTTTATGACACCATCCTTGCGGTCGACAGTGACGCCCGGGAAGTTCCCCACGTGCTGATTGGCACCGGTAAGCTGATTGAAAAGTGTAGTCTTTCCGGAGTTCTGATTGCCAACAAGTGCAAATGTAAGGACCGTATCTTCAGGAAGCGGATCACCGCTGCCCTTCGGATGATACTTGCCGCCTTCACCGAGGCCGGGATGTTCAGTCACCTTGCAAGGCTTATATTTATCATCAGTTAATTTGCTGTTCTTTTTCTTTGACGAGTATTCTGTGTCATCTGGGTTCAAGCTCTGATGCTCACTATCACTAATGTCTGATGTAAGCATCTCCACTTCAATCTGCTCTGCATCATCAAGTCGTAGTGTCAGCTGATATCCATGTATAAGAAGTTCAACCGGGTCACCCATCGGAGCAAACTTAACGACAGTCACTTCCACTCCGGGTATCATACCCATATCAAGGAAGTGCTGTCGTAATGCACCTTCACCGCCGACTGCTGTAATCCTGCAACTGTCTCCAATTTTCAAATCTCTGAGTGTCATCTATTTTTTCCTCTTGGACAGAATCTTTCTCTTGAATTTTTTCGTGATCAGCTTTCCATTTCTGGCGAAGCTCTCACGTGATGATATCATTTTATCCGCTATGCAGACCACCGCTGCTTCCCTGGATTTCGGAACAGAACGAAGTGTAAGCGGCCACATATGACTCTTGATAATAGAGGCCTCATGATCCGTTATCTTAAAATCTCTCTTTGCATTATCAGCTGCTATGAAAGGATGATGATAACCATGAAGATGGTCGCCTTTTGTATGCCAGTCGTAGAGAAAGTAATCATGAAGAAAAGCACCCTTCACAAGCGACTCCTCATTAGCCTTTATCCGGAATCTCTTCACTATACAGTAGCTGAGAAGCGCTACTGACATAGCATGCCTGTAAGTTGAAACATCTGCGTGCTGAATATAATTCTTCATATCCTTAGCAGAATCATGCATGGCTATTTCCTGGATCATGCCCTTAAAATCTGTCACTTCATGCGGTTTTAGTCTGAATTTTGCCATGCTTTACATTTTCCTGTTTTCTATATCGGTATACTTATGACAAAGGCCTTGGTGAAATGTATAGTTCCTTCTTCATCCTTGATATCATAATCCTTCGTCTTATCATTCTGAAGAAGTTTAATCCTGAATTCATGCATTTCAACAACTTTTTTTACAATAGAAAGTCCCAGTCCTGAACCACCTTTTGACTGACGGGATTCATCTCCCATAACAAAAGGATCAAACAGCGTATCAACCTTTTCTTCCGGTATCTCCTCGCCGGTATCTGCGACAGCTATCTTGATTCCTTCATCCTCATCATTCTTAAGGATCAGACCTATAACTGTCCCTTCGTCATTATGTTTCATTGCATTGGTGATAAGATTTGTCACAACTCGGGACAGCTGGAGTTTATCTCCTGTTATCTTGATCTTTTCATCAGGTATGGATACGACCAGTTCCATACCGGCATCCTCTATATCCTGATAGAGAAGTGCCGCAGTTTCTCTGAGCAGCTCACATATATCAAGAGATTCTTTATTCAAAGTAAAGCCTTCACTGTCAAGCCTGACATAATCAAAAAGAAGATTAATAAGCTCGTTCATCCTCTCAGACTTTGACTGAATAGCTTCAAGTATTTCAGGAACCTTTTCATCAGGTATCATACCATCTGAAAGTGCCTTTGCATAGCCGGAAACTGTTGTCATAGGAGTCCTGAGATCATGTGCTATATCCGAAAGCATAAGATTTCTGCTGCGATCATACTCTTTCTGTTTCTCTCTGTCTCTTTCCTCCAGCTTCCTTACTCTTCTGACAACAACTGCAGAGTAATATGCCGCAGCGATTCCTATAGGAACCAATATAAGGAGCGCCATAGCAAGAAGAAAAACAAGAAGTATTATTTCCTTGCCAATATTCATATTTACTGTAAATGAATTGCTGCTGAAGAAGCCTCCGATAAGACTTCTGAGCGCTCTTACTCCACCGTCAAATACGAGGCCGAACTGCCCCGGAAGAATCTCGCCCAGTAAATCAAGGATTACAAGTACGAGCATGACAATGAAGCCGACAATTATCGACAAAGGATTGATACTGCTCCAGTCAGCGCCCCTGAGATAAGTTCTGATAACAAACGGAATAAGAGTACGCCGCATCAACGAAAGAGCAGCATACTCTGTTATACTAAGAAATATTATTGTCAGCAGGAATCTCTTAATGAGATATCCTCTTAAGCTTTTTAAATCTTTCATAAAAACCCGCCATTTAACTCAGTCTGTAACCAAGTCCTCTCATGGTCTTTATATACTCTGATGGATTATCACTGAGCTTGGATCTCAGTTTACTGATACATACCATGATATTATTATCAGCTACAAAGAATTCATCTCCCCAGGCATATTCATATATCTGCTGTTTGGTGAAGACTCTTCCCGGATGCTGCATAAAAAGCTCCATAACCTTATATTCGACCATGGTAAGCTCTATATCCTCATCACCTTTCTTAAGTGAACATGTATCAGGATCAAGAACAAGATCCTTTACCCTCAGCACCTCAGCCTTCGTTTCATTTGCACCTAAGCTGTAGAAACGTCTTATGTTTGAGTTAACTCTTGCAACTGCCTCAAGTGGATTGAAAGGCTTTGCCATATAGTCATCCGCCCCGAGATTAAGTCCGAGTATCTTCTCGGAATCTGCATCCTTCGCAGAAAGTATCATAACCGGCACATTGCTGGTCTCGCGTATCTTTCTGAGAACCTTGTAGCCGTCCATTTTCGGCATCATGATATCAAGTATACACAGATCAGGACTTTGCTGATTGACCAGATTGATAGCCTCTACCCCGTCTGCCGCCTCAATAACTGTATAACCTTCATTTTCAAGATATAGCTTCAGCAGGTCTCTTATTTCTGCTTCATCATCTGCTATAAGTATTTTATATGCCATAACCCATCTCCCATATCACAACATCGGGTGCCGATAGTTTTACCTACCGGCACCTTCTTGTTCTAACTATTTGCTTGGTGTAGCTATGAAATGCTTTTCAGCATTTATTCATTGTCCGTTTTCGGCGCATCTGCTTCAGGTGTATCCTCTGCAGGTGCCTCTTCCGGCTGTTCATTCCATATTGCCTCTGCTGAGCTCGCCACTTCGTTATTTACAGGAGGGACTTCTGTGGCAGGTGCTGCAGGTGCTGCAGCATATGTTGCAACAGGTTCTGAATATGGTGCTGCAGGTGCTGCATTGTATGCCGGTGCTGGTGATGGTGCTGTTGGTGGAACAACTACTGCCTCATCATCGCCGCCGATATCGAAACCATTCTTAAGTACCATGTAAAGCTCTGCGTATGTAGCCTGTCTGTATGGATCTACCCAGAATATTGAAAGTATTCCGCAGGTAAGAATTGAGAGGAGATCCCAAGGTATGAACGAAAGGTCAAGTACGAATGCTCTCCACTTGTTACCCATCATCATCTCTTTACTGAGTCTGAATGCTTCTGCCTTAGAAATCTTCGGATTCTCACCAACTATATATGGAACCATTCTGTATTCGTAAGACTTGATGATACCAGGTATTACGAAGAGAAGTGACCACAGGAATATGTAGAGATCCTGGAAGAATCTGATCTTAACTACGTTCATGTAATTATGATCGAATGCAAATACTACGTTTGAAAGCTTAGCAGGTTCTTTTGTATTCTTTGCGAAGAATCTGTAACATCCTGTCTCAATAGGATTGAGGAGGAATATATCAAATGCAATGCTGAATGCCATAATGAAGAGGAAAACGAAGAGGAAAACTACCAGGAATGCAACTCCCATCGCTATAAGCGGTCCTCTGTACTCCTGAGCCTTTTCTTTCATCTCAGCTATAGGATTGAACTCTATATCTGACATCTCATCTGCATCGTATTCAGTACCATTGATGATGACTTTTCCGTCCTCACCATCGCCGTTCATCTTAAATGTATCGCCGTCATTGCCATTGATGTCGATGTTGAACTTTCCATTTTCATCAGCCTGAATCCTGACATATGATCCGTCGCCGCCGTCGATGTTGAGATTGAAGTCTCCGTCATCAGCATTAATTGAAACGTTTCCGTTATCAAAATCTGCATCTGCTACTGTGGCATCATCCACATCATCATCATCATCTTCTTCTTCATCGTCGTCATCATCAACAAAGTCATTACCCTTACCTGACTTGTCGTCATCGTCATCATCATAAACCTTAGGTGAATAATTCAGATCCGGTGTGTTGATGTTAAATGACGGAGCTGCCGGAACCGAGCATCCTCCTGATGAACCAACTACTATTCCGAGCACCAGGGCTACCAGTAAAGCCTTCCAGTAGTTTGCTTTAAAAGCAACCTTTGCTCTATCCTTTAATTCTTTTCTTGTCCACATAGTCATTCTCCTTTCTATAAACAAACATATGCGGTTCTGCAGGTCGTCCCCTGCTCTTATGTATTTATAGTAACAGAGAAATCTTACCGGAAAAATCTTCTAATCTTAACTTAACCTTAACCAGGGTTCTTATTATATTAACCAAGTGAGAGCACCTGGTTTACAGTCCACGCTTCTTAAGGTCTGCCACAAGCTGAACATAAAACTCTCTTACATCAAAGCCTTTGATATTCTCACGATTAAGATCGATCATGTCTCCGTGTGATATACCTCTCTTTTTCTTATTCTCAAGATAGGTATAATTCTCACCCCAATGGAATGACGGTTCGCCTACAAGTCCGTCGTTCTTTCCATCGAATCTATCTACGAAGTTATAACTCATATTAAGCGGAAATGCACCGCCCTTGGCCTTCTTCATACAGGACCCGACGCTCTGTGTATATACTCCCGCGCCCTTATAATCAAACTGATCTGTTATATCGGAAATGAAACGACATCTTGAAGCAGTAAGATCCGTAACCGCCGCTATAAATGACGGATTCTGGTCTCCCAGCTTACGAAGAGCTGAATTATAAGCACCCGACACCTTATCCTTAAGGAACTGAGGCGCCCTGCCGAGAAGATATTCCGCAAACTCACATCCTCTGTGAGGAGTATTAATAGTTGTGATGGATGCAACATAAGGTGACATTCCGAGACATGCAACTGCTGTCTTAGTATCAAGTCCTCCTTTTGAATGGGCTATAACATTAACCCTTCCGCATCCTGTTTCCTGAACTATCTGCTGTATGCGGACAGCCAGTTCTTTGGCACTGTCCTCTACGGAAGCTGCCGACTCATGATTACCATAAAAGATGGTCGCTCCATTTTTCATAAGTTCATCAGGAACTCTTCCCCAGTAATTGAAGTATTTGAAATCCCTGAAGAAAACTCCGTGAACCATAAGAAGCGGGTATTTAGTCCGGCATATCTGCTGATCATGTCTCTGTCTGTCAAGCTTAAGCTTCTTCTTCTCGAAGCGGGCTTCACTGCCTGTAATACTGATGATCATAATCAGAACGATAATATGCACTATCGGAATAAGTCCGCACAGTATACCTATAATTCTCATCTTCATTCCCAGCTGAACAGATGTGACATATACCATGATGATTCCGACCCAGAACAGGATATTCTCAACCAGGATTATTACTATAAGCCATCCCCAGTTTTCCTTGAGAGCCTCTTTGAATCCCATCGTCATAATAAGATATACTGCTCCTGCTCCAAGTAAGAGTACTGATATTAAGAATATAGTCAGAAGCGTACTTCCGGTACCGAGAACATTAAGTCTCTTGGATGTAAGCGGTTTTTCAGTTCTGCGATCGTTCATATCCTTGTCCCCTCATTCCGGTAAATGTTAGGTTCTCCTCACATTAGCATCAAACAGCTTGCTGAATCCAAGCCAGTCTTCCTTCTGACTGCTTCCCTCAAGAAGCTCCTGGAAGGTTTCCATCTTTGCATCAAGATTATCCGCATAAGAAAGCGCAACTGCTTCAATGATAGAAGGCTTCTTCGGAGATCCGAATTCAAGTTCACCATGATGTGCAAGAATACAATGGATAAGTTCGTTCTGAAGATCTGCAGGGAATCCTTCTATAGCATTGGCCTTATCCCTTACCATCATTGCACCCATTACGATATGTCCAAGGAGCTGTCCTTCATCAGTATAGTCATTATGCGGAAAATCCGAAAGTTCATACATTTTTCCGATATCGTGGCAGAGCGCTGCTGTTATAAGAAGGTCACGATTCAGTACTGCATACTGGCTTGCAAGGAAATCACATATCTTCGCAACTGCCAGTGAATGCTGAAGCAGTCCGCCTATGAAGCTGTGATGTATGGACTTCGCTGCACTGTGTTTCTTGAATCCTTCAGCAAACTTTGCGTCATCAACAAAAAAGCTCTTAAGAAGTGCATTAAGATGCTCTTCCTTTACAGAATTCACAAGGCTCAGCAGTTCATCATACATCTGATCCGTACTGTTCTTTGAAACTGGCATATAATCGGATACATCATATGTACCTTCCTCTGCCCTTCTGAGGCGTCTGATATTCAGCTGAAGATTATTATTAAATGAAACGACCGCTCCATCTACTTTTATATAATCCATTGCCTCGAAATGCTCTATGGCATTTGAAAGCTCCCATATCTTCGCATCAAGTGTACCCGTCTTATCCTGAAGAGTAACATTGTAATAAGTCTTTCCCGCCTTAGTCTGAGCTACAGTCTTTGACTTACAGAAAAAAATCTCCGATACATTTGTACCCTCATGAAGTGTATTTATATATTCCAAATCACGTTCCTCTTTTCTAAATATAATATTGTTTTATAATCAAAACACACTGTGAATATTCTACCTTATTTACCTGTAACATTCAATCACGACTGGTAAACAACTTACAGCCGGCAAAACCATTCCGGTTCATACAGAAAACAATTGGCGACCGGTATGTCTGCGAGACATATCAGCCGCCGATGTCACTTACTATATAATCTACTCCTCTTCAATCCCCTCTGTCTCAATGACAAATCTGACTGAAGACTCCTTAACCTTATCGCTTCCGGAGAATGTTGTATATCCTTCATCCGCCTTCTTAACAGCCTTGAGATGTTCTATAACTGTTCCAAGGTCATCACCTGCAAGCTTTGACAATTCCTGTATACCTTCTTCATCAAAGGTATGCATTCCATCTGCAAATGATCTGAGACCTGAGGCAAGAGCAGAACATCCTGATGTCAGCTGCCCGCCTGCATTTGCAAGCTGACTTGTTCCTGACGCCAGCTGTTTGGAACCGCTGTATGCCGCAGTAACTCCCTGCCCATAGCCGCTTATTCCCGTTGCCAGCTGTCCACTCGCTGTAGCAAGCTGGCTTATGGCAGGCTTAAGCTGTTCCAGTCCCGCAGCCGCATCCTTCATGCCGGCCATGGCTGTACTTATATTCTGGAGTGACCCCTGAAGCAGCGTTACGTTCTGATTCATGCTTCCGAGACTGCTCTGAATTGCTCCGATATTTGCCACAGCTCCCGATGTATCTATATCCGGATACTCGCCTGACAGGGTCTGTACCTCATTTGATATCGCTGTCAGGTTCTGCTGAAGTGCACCAATACTGGCTCCCATATTTCCTGCATCTGTTGCAAGCCCTGTAAGAGCCGTCTGCAGATTTGCCATATCTGTTTCACTGATACCACCGCTCATATCCATATTCTGAAGAGTTGTATCAAGTTCTGAAAGTCCGGTCGAAAGCTTATTTGCACCACTTACCAGACTTGCCGTATTCTTATCAAGAGTACAGAGTCCGTCACGAAGTCCGGCTGCTCCCTGATTAACCTTGGCTATTCCTGCGACATACTGTGCAAGGGCTGTATTCATGGTACCGGCTCCCGATGCCAGCTTATCTGCAGCATCAGCAAGATCGTTGCTGCTGTCACCCAGATTCTTCATATTGTCAGAAAGCTCCTGGGCATCATTTATAGAAGCTGTATCAATATCAGCAAATATCCCGGTTGTTACCATGGTAACCGTAAAGTCAAGTGCGAAATCCTTCGCGTCAGCCGTAATCTCAACATAGTCCGATACATTTATATCTGTATCAAATGTATCGAGCCCAAGGCTTTCTTTGAGTCCCGGAAATGCATAGCCCACAGCCATAGTCTGTCCTTCGAGAGTTGTAATCTTGCCGTTTGTTACTTCAATATTACTGAACTTCTCTGAGTCAAGGGTAACCGCTGAGATAAATGTATATGGCACACTCACCTTAAAACTCTTTCCTTCTGATTTAACCGTTGTTTCGTTCTTATTTTTATAGTCGAATCTGATTTTGACCTTACCCGACTTACCGGCCATATCTGAAGGCGAAGTTTCCTTATCGTCCAGGAAGTATGTGACCTTTACCTCGAAAGGAAGTTCGGCGTTTGAGATACCTTCATAGCTTATATCCTCGCCTTTGTTCTCCCAGAAGATATTGTCGCCTTCCTGGATGAACTCCTCATCACCGTTCTTGTTACGTATATCTGTAAGCTTAGATACATCAAGGATAGCTTTTCCATCCTTAAGATCGGACAGAATAACCTCCGATTTAATCTCTTTAACCTTACCCGAGGCGTCAGCCTTGATGCTTACGCTCTCTTCTCTTGTTCCCGCAGCCACCGCAGTACTCTTATCTATATCAACGATATCTTCAGCTTCAGTAACTGCTTCTGTATCATCATTTCCGGAAATCTCAGTTACTTCCCCTGCCTTTTTCCCACAGGAGCTGAGGAGAAGTGCGCCGATCATAATGCATGACAGTATTTTCGCACTCTTGCTCCTTATTATCCTCTTTACCATTCTTGCCTCCTATATGCGCCAATCCATGACTTATCTGCGAGAATCCACAACTTACTCGTCGTATTTAAGTGCATCCTCCATTGGAACTCGTCTTACTTTTCTATATTCCAAAAGTGCAACGATTGCGTAGGTTCCTATTCCCATTGCAACCATTATGACTTTAATCTTAAGCGGAAGGTATATATCGAACCATCCATTCATCTCTGTACGTAACAGCGCCCTGAACACTACATTTACAAGAAAATCCGATATAGGGATCGTTAGGAAAATGAATATCAGGACCATATATGTCGTTGCATGTACATACAGCTTACTTATCTCTCCGCTGGTATATCCGAGTATCTTTGCCATACTTATGCTTTGAGTGTTCCTCTCAATTATTACCTTGGTCAAAAGGTAAATAAGCACCATGAATATTATAACACAAACATAAACAAGTACATCCATGAATGAACCCATAGATATAAGAAGCTGTCTCGATATCGCGGTGATGCTGTCATAATCTATGACGGTTCCGAGATACTTATCATCTATATCAGTTATTTCTGTATTGGACAGATATCCTGAGAAATAGCCGTCTCCGAAATCAAATGTGCGGTTCATGTAATCTATATCCATGAACAGTGCAAGTCCGCCCACGTAATCATATATTCCGCTTACCTTGAAGGTATATTCGTCATCCTCATACTTCTCTTTAAGAGTTATCGTGTCTCCTATGGAAAGCTCCTGCTTCTCTGCAAGGCTTCTGGAAACATAAACTTCATCCTTATTAAGATCAAGCTTAATATACTTACTCTTCTTCTCAATACCGTAAAGACTTATCTCTTCAATCCTGTACTTCGGATTGGTTGCCTCAAGCCCATACGCCGTAAATTTCTCTGCATCCGGATTCTCGGTTTCAACCTCTTCCATGTACTTCATTCCTGCTATCATTCCCTCGAGCTTGCTGTCACTCGCAAGAACCTCTGACGGAACATCAAGCATGTACTGGTATTTACAGAACAGGTTGTCGCCTATATTATCCTGATAATCCCTGAGAACCTCCGGAAATGTAAGGCCGAACATAAGAAGTATGTTAGCAAAAAGGATTCCGAAGAACAGAACCACATAATTACTTAAGTTCTGGAATATAACCCTGAGTCTGAATCTGGTAAAGAAATCAATCTTAGGGCTGAGCCTGAACGCTTTCTTTCTGCCCTTCTTGGAAAGGTCTCTTCTTATGAAGCGGAGCGGTGAAAGCTTAAGCTTCTTCCTAAGAGAGAAGTATGTTACAAAGATCATGATGAGCAGTGGCATAAGCGTCGTCTTCAGGAATGCGTCAGAACTCCAGACTGTCACATAGCTCGGAAGGCTGTAGCTGTGATAATACATATTCGCCATGATATTCTTCATGAATGTATAACCCATAACATTTCCGATGATAGCTCCTATAAGCGTTATCAGAAGCGGCATGGACATATAATGAAGCGTCATCTCTTCTCTTGTATATCCTGTTGCTCTAAGCGTTCCTATAACCTCTGCTTCTTTCTCAATCGTGTTGTTGATGGTAACCGTGAATACAAAAGCCATGATAACGACTATGATATAGAAGGCAACCTCAAACATGACTATATCGCCGCCGAAGTCTTCACCGGTAAACTGTATCGCCTGATTGGCATATCTCGGAACAAAGTTCTCAAGCGTAACGACCTTATGTATGCTCTTCATGAGTTCAAGTCCCGTATCCTGCTCCTCTTTTCCTTCGGCAGGCGGATTGTCATACTTCCATGAATAGTTGAAGTAGGTTATCTTATCCTTAAATGAATCGAACTCCTCTTCCGTAACAACTGCAACAGCAAACATGCCGGCGTCAAACATTGCATCATTATTATCTTTGAAAAGTGCACTGTAATCAGAAAGAGCAACCAGTCCTGTTACTTCGTATTCCTTTCCGTCGCAGTTTATCCTGTCACCGACAATGATATCATTGTTGTCAGCAAACATTCTGTCTATGGCTATCTCTCCGGTCTTTTCAGGAAGTCTTCCGTGGAGAACATCAGCCTTATTTACTTTATCTCTTATTTTAAATGTTCTGACGGTCTGTCCTTTGTCCATGATCATTTCTACATAGAAATTCTCGTAGACCTTAACTCCATTTTTCTCTATCAGCTTCCTGCTGGCCTTTGTAAGCTTCTTCTCTACCCTGAAGTTTCCGTCTTCAGTATTATACTTTTCAAAGCTCTCGTTATAGGCCTTAAGCATGCTTTCGCCCGCAACCAGGAAACCGGAAGTCATACCTATGGACATCGTCATCATTATGAAGATAACGAGATATTTGCCGAGGTCTGATAAGAGATCCCTCAGCAGTCGTTTGTTAAGTGGGTTACGCATATTACCAGTCAAGCTCCTCTGCCGTCTTCTTCGTTTCATTTACGTAATTCTTACGAATCGCACCATCTTTAAGCTTTATGACTCTGTCAGCCATATCCTTGATTCCGTCATTGTGGGTAACCATGATGATGGTATTCTGATAAGTTTTATTCACTGTATCTATTAGCTTGAGTATTTCTACTGATGTCTTGGAATCAAGTGCACCTGTAGGCTCATCACAGAGCAGAATATCCGGATTCTTCACTATGGCTCTTCCTATGGAGCAGCGCTGCTGCTGACCGCCGGAAAGCTGATTCGGATACTTATGTCTGTGACTGTGAAGTCCCAGGACATCTATCAGTTCATTTACATCCAGAGGATTGTCCGCCAGATATGAACCTACCTCTATGTTTTCCCTTACTGTCAGGTTAGGTATCAGATTGTATCTCTGGAATATATATCCAAGGTGCTTTCTTCTGTACTGTGTCAGTGCCTTCTCCTTCATATTTGACATCAGGTCACCATTTATGCTTATCTCTCCGGAATCAGGAGTATCTATACCCCCTATGATATTCAGGAGTGTGGACTTTCCAGAGCCCGAAGGACCGAGAAGGACACAGAATTCACCCTTTTCCAGAGTAAAATCTATGCCCTTCAGTACTTCAACCTTATTCTCGCCCTGCCCAAATGATTTTTTAATCTGTTTCAATTCAAGAAACATATCTGCCTCCTTGATCATCAGTACATGACTGTGATCCTCTACAAGTGTGTTAATCATCTTTAACTTATGAACGTCTGTTCATATGTGCTAGTATAAAATACACCATTTTATTTATTTTGTCAATATACTTTTTCGGTCTTTTAGTATCGTATCCGTTCGCTGCACGAGCAGAGCAGTTCATGAAATATAATCGCGTCATACAAAAAGGATGGTATCAACAATCTTTGATACCATCCTGTATTCATCATTCAAATTCCTTGCGGAACTCTGTATATCCTTCTTTTTCCAGCATCTCTATCTGATGTCCCAGATTCTTCTGCATAGGCTGAATCAGTACCGTCTTACCGGCCGCCCTGAGTTCTTTTGCCTCTTCAAGTATCTGAACCTTCTTTTCAAGAGAAACCTTCTTGCCTATAAGTATGGCAACATTGTCTGCCGATATCTTATAATCCTCTCCAAGCTTATCCTTCAGTATGGTTATGATTCTCTCGAAACCAATGGAGAAGCCTGTTGCCGGCGTATCCTGACCTGTGAAACGGCCTATCATCTTATCATATCTTCCGCCGCCTGCTATGGAAAAATTATATCCATCTATCGTCACTTCAAATATCGGTCCTGTATAGTAACCCATACCACGAACAAGAGTAGGGTCAAACACAACAGTTATGCTCTTATCTACCATTGACTTTGCGCATGTAAGAATCTCGCTCAGTCCATTTACGGCATCCTTTGAGAGGAATGCTTCATCTATGTCAGAAACAAAGTTTTCTATACTTACATTTTCAAGATCACTGTAAAGTGCAAGATACTTATCAACTACCGCAGGATCCTGTCCGTTTCCTATAAGCTCTTCTCTTATTCCGTCTAAACCGATCTTGTCAAACTTATCAAGGGTAATGAGTATACCTTCTATATCCTCCTCCTTGAAGCCGGCGTTCTTTGCTGCTCCTATGAGGAATCTTCTGTCATTTATATGTACAGTGAAGCCTTCTATACCTACCTCACTGAAGATAGTTCTAAGCATATCGCTTGTAGCGCCTATAAGCTCGATCTCAGCGAGATTACTGTTGTCACCCAGTATATCTATATCGCACTGTGTGAACTGTCTGAAACGGCCCTTCTGAGGCTTGTCAGCGCGCCATACATTTCCTATCTGAAGAGACTTGAACGGTGTTGGAAGCACATCCTTGTTATTGGAATAATATCTGGCAAGCGGAAGTGTCAGATCATAACGGAGTCCTCCATCTGCAAGCTCGCCATCCTCTTTCTCAAGCGCACGCATAAGATCTGCGCCTCTCTTCATTATCTTGAATATGAGCTTCTCATTATCTCCGCCCTGCTTACTGGTCAGATTCTCGATATGCTCCATAACCGGAGTCTCTATCTCCATGAATCCGTATCTTCCATATGCTTCTTTTATCATTCCTATAACATGTTCTCTAAGCCTCATATCGCTCGGGAGCATGTCACACATTCCCTTTACAGGAGTCTTCTTTAATGCCATTTCTAAATCCTCTGTTTCTATTCGTTGCATTTTATGTAAACTAATTACTCATCCAGTGTAAATGTCATAACTACCGGGTTATGATCAGTATTTACAAACTGTTTATCGACCGTTTCAATCTTATCAACCTTGATATTGCCTGAAACTATAAACCCATCTATAAGATAATACTGGAAATTATCATGATCTGCACCTTTGTATGCCTTATCAAGCGATCTGCAGGTTGGAACAGTATTATCCATCATAAGCTGCCATCCATCATCAAATGTTTCAGCATCTATCGCACCACAATGCCACATATCCGGAAGCTCAGGATACATACTTGAATCCACATTGGAAAATGTCTGGTTGAAGTCGCCTCCGGCAACAACGTAATTGCCCTGTTCAGCTTCATATTCAAGAAGCGCTTTAAGAAGTTCTGTCTGTGCCTTCTTACCCTCTCCGTCATCATAAGCTTCAAGATGAAGGTTTATGAGGACAAGGTATTTCATGTTCTCTGTATCATCCAGATCACTCTTCATCAGAAGCGGAATCCTTGTTATCAAAAGACATCTCTTCAGGTTACCCAGTCTGACCGGCCATTTAAAAGGACATGGCAGCTGGATTCTTTCACCCTTTTCCATATCGTACTTTGAGAAGGTCGCAATACCACCATTTATCTTTCCGAGTGGCGGAACCGGATAAGGTACATACGGAACTTTGTAATTATATGCAAATGCATGAGTCAGGAAAGCATCACCATCTGCATCATCACTTTTCTTGCACAAAGCATCAGCAAGAGAAGCATATTCATCCTTGTTATGGGATCTCTTTGAATCTCTGTCCACTTCCTGAAGAAAAACAAAATCTGTGTCATATTCAGCCACAGTATCAGCTATGGCTTTAACATTCTGATCAACCTCATCAGCCGTAGCAGTCATAACGCCGGTACCGCCATCCATAAAGAAATCAGCATTTTCACCAAGTGCACCATAGCCCATATTCCAGGTCATAATTGTAAATGTATCGCCAAGCGGAAGTTTCGACGAATCATTGTCGCCTTCCTTCTCTATCTCCACCGCTTCAACATCTTCAGGCTTATACTCCTTGACTGTAAGCCATGCGAAAAGACCTCCCACAAGCAGTATTATGATGAGAAGTATGATACCTATGACCTTAAGAACCTTAAGAATCGGATTCTTTTTCTTGCCTTCCTTTGCCATACAATTCCCTCTTACTCGAATTTAGCCATAACCTCTTCATTTGCCTTCATGGCAGCTTCTTCCATAGACTTTCTTTCAAGACGGAGTCTGGTCTTAACCTCCTCATGCTTGATGCCTATAATCTGAAGTGCAAGATAAGCAGCATTCTTGCTTCCATTTATAGCTACAGTTGCAACCGGAATTCCAGGAGGCATCTGAACTATAGAATAAAGTGCATCCTGTCCGTCAAGAACAGAACCTGAAAGCGGTACTCCGATAACAGGAAGAACAGTCTGTGAGGCAACTACTCCCGGAAGAGCTGCTGCCATACCTGCTGCTGTAATAATAACCTCTGTACCGTCATTATGAATCTCATCTATAAACTCACTGAGCATCCTTGCTGCTCTGTGAGCGGAAAGGCATCTAACCTTAACTTCTACGCCGTAATCCTTAAGGATTCCTACTGCAGGCTCAACCTTTGCAAGATCGCTTGTTGAACCCATTATGATTGCTACTTTCATTTCATTTCCTCTTTCTTGTTTATTATATGTTCCTCTATATCTTACTCATTATATAGTCTTCTAAATCTTAGTGAACACTGTTTAAGCTTCGTAAGACTTAAGGAGATCCATCTTCATCTCGTAATAATCAGGAGTCATTGCAAGGAGATGGATATGAGGATTCTCGAAACGCTGTTCCTCTTTACGTATCTCATCCCTGAGCTGTTCCTGAACAAAATCGCGGAGGTAGTTCATGGTCTTCTTTTCGTAAACTCTCTTACCATCCTTAACAGCAAGAACCTGAAGTTCTCTTGCTGTACAATTCTCGAAGCTTCTGTTCTTCCATGGTTTCTCAGGATCCACATATCTGAACGGCTGTGACATATCTATAACCTCATCATAACCTGCGATAAGATCTGCTATAGCCTGTCCGTCCGAATTGAAGATTCTGTATACCTTCTTTCTTCCCGGATTTGTAATCTTCTCATGATTCTCGGAAATCTTAATCTTAGGAATAGTCTTTCCATCCTTTGTAGCTTCACATATCTTGTAAACAGCTCCAAATACAGGATCACTCTTCGCTGTTATAAGTCTTTCACCGACTCCGAATGAATCGATGCATCCGCCCTGCTGAAGAATGGAATTAATCGTATATTCATCAAGACTGTTAGAAACAACTATCTTACAGTCATCGAGCCCTGCATCGTCAAGCATATCTCTTACCTGCTTTGAAAGGAGTGCTAAGTCTCCTGAGTCAAGTCTGACGCCCTTAAGTCTCTTGCCCATAGGCTGAAGAACTTCTTTAGCAACTCTTATAGCATTTGGAATACCTGACTGAAGAACATCATAAGTATCTACCAGAAGAAGTGTTGCATCCGGATAAGTCTCAGCATACTTTTTAAATGCTGTGAATTCATCATCATGGTACATTACCCAGCTGTGAGCCATAGTTCCACTTATAGGAATATCAAACATCTGACCTGCAAGAACTGTTGCTGTTCCGGTTGCTCCACCTATATAAGCAGCTCTTGCACCATATACAGCCGCATCAACATTATGAGCTCGTCTTGCACCGAAATCAGAAACTGCTCTGCCTCTTGCAGCCTTAACTATCCTTCTTGTCTTTGTAGCGATAAGTGACTGGTGATTGACCTGTGCAAGTAATGCAGTCTCTATAAGCTGAGCATCAAGGAGCGGTGCAGAAACTGTCACTATCGGTTCATTTGGATACATGATAGTTCCTTCAGGAAATGCATATATATCGCCTTTAAATCTATAATCCTTCAGGAAGTTCAGGAACTTCTCATCAAAAAGAGAAAGACTTCTGAAATATTCTATATCGTCTTCATCAAAATGAAGATTCTCAACGTACTCTATGATCTGCTCCAGTCCCGCGAAAACTGAAAATGAAGCGTTGTCCGGATTTCTCCTGTAGAATACATCAAATGTAACTCTCGCATCGTTCTCACTTTCAGTAAAGTAACCATACGCCATGGTCATCTCGTAAAAATCCATCATCATGCTGATATTTCTTTTGTCATACTGCGTCACTGCCATCTTTTCCTCCTTAATAACTGCAATATCTGCCGCATATTATTTTCCTGTCATTCAAATATCTACTCAGTCAGTTCATCTGCTATTCAAATATCTACTCAGTCAGTTCATCTGCTGTAGTTGGTTCTTCTTCCTCATATTCAATTCGGAGGGTTCTGCCGTCAAGTGTCGGGCTGAGCACTCCGCTTATGATAGAGCTGGTTTCCTTCTTTGCTCTCTCTTTAAGCTCTCCAAGATCCGCATGGACTTTAACATCATCCACCGCGTACTCCATAGCTGTTACCGCATCCTCCTTACCTGAAGGATTGAAAATAGAAGTCTGATTGTCATAGAACTCTATGGATTCCGGATCAACATCTATGGACTGAATCTCTACCTGTGGCAGCTTCACGATAACTTCAGTATCGGTCATGGAAATCTCAGCCTTGGATAAATCCACTCCTGCCTGTACATCAGCTTCATAGATCATGAAAAATGAATTCTTATTGATGATCGGAATATCACCCTTTTCAAATGTAAGCACGCCTCTGAACTTAAGCTCTGCTGTAGTCAGCTCACTGCAGCTCTGAACCTGCTGTTCTATCATACTTACTGTAACCGTCGGCTCTTCCGGTTCCGCTGCATTCTTTGCCTTTATTGTATTTGTTACTACAATAACAATTATAAGAGCTATTATGGCCACAACCGCTATTACCGCTGAAACAGCCACTGTCTTTATCATCTTATATCTCTGCAGTTCAGCCTTAACTTCCTGCCTTTCTTCCTTCGCCATACTCTATCCTCTCAAAAAACATCTTATTGCTTACTTATAGACCATAATATTATACTAGCGTTTTAACCATCTTACAATCATTTTAATTTGTCACTACATCTAATAATTCTCAAACCAATTTTACTCATTCTCCATGCTGGCAACTATTGTATCTTTAGAAAATATCTTTAATACTAAAAATACGCCGGGTAAAAACCCGGCGTAAGAATAATCATTATTAGAATTTCAAACAGAATTCTGCTTCTCCTATGGATATTACATCACCACTCTTAAGTGGTGCTGCCTTATTCACTCTGAGTCCTGCTGCATAAGTACCGTTGGTAGAATTCATATCCTCTATCATAACTGTTCCGTTCTGAAGGAATATTCTTGTATTCTGACCTGATACATAAGGCTCACTGAATATGATATCACAGTTCGGACCACTTCCTATGATGAGATCCTGTGCCATATACAGTGTCCTGCTTCCTGTAGGTGACTCGCCATTATAAATATCGAGCTGAATAGGCAATGATCCAGGCGCCTGTACTGTCGCATCCGGTCTTACTGCATTTACAGCCGCTGCTGCAGCACCTGCTGCAAGAACTCCGCTGCCTGCTCCGACTGCCTGGCCTGCAAGGACTCCACTGTTTGCTCCAACCGCCTGACCTGCAAGAACTCCGCTGTTTCCGTCCGCTGCGCCTGCTGCAAATGCCGGCGGAATAGGTGGCAGTGTATCATCAAAATCATTTGGCGGTATATCCGGCGTTACAGTAGTTACCGGTGCCGAATTCTTCTTGCGAGCTGACAGGAGAACTGCAATAACTACAATAAGTGCGATTATTACAACGAGTGCACAAACACCGATAATAATAAATGTAGTAGGAATGCTCTTTCCTTCTTTATCTTTATCAGGGTCGCCTTTAGTTGCAATAAGGTCCTTATCACTTTTCTCTGTCTTATCTTCTACAGTCCTGTCTTCATTCTTAGGCTTTGTTGTTTCTTCAGTAGTTGTCTCTGAATCATCTGTATCAGCCTCTGTAGTTGACTCAGTCGTTTTACCAGGTTTTTCAGTGGTTGCCTCTGTTGTAGGCTCCTGTGAATCGCCCGCTCCCGGTTCCTCATCCGTTGACGGCTCTTCTGTTAAGGCCGGCGGCTGTCCCGGTTTTAATACACTTGGTTCTGTAGTTGATTCAGTTGTTGACTCAGTCGTCTTTCCGGGCTTTTCAGTAGTTGTTTCGGTTGTACCGTTCTCACCACCCGGTGTGCCTTTTGCGGCATTTGTTTTAAATGGAATGGCAATCATCATAACGATTGCAAATGCCACGATAAGAATTTTCTGTATTAATTTTCTTTTCAAAACAGGTTACCCCCTTACGTGACTTATGCTTATTTGATAATGATAGTCTGAAGTGTCAGGTTATCATTGCCACCCTTTATTCTGTCCATCATTCGAAGAAGCATGAGCTCAGCCCAGTGCTTTGCGTCATCTGCCTTAGCAAGATCCACTGCCATCTCTTCGTCACGGAGAAACTCCCACGCACCATCCGAGCACAGGAAGAAAGCGTCTCCCACCTCAACCTGATGCGGCAGAACGAAGACATCCGGCTCAAACCTGTCAGGACCTCCAAGAGTCCTGAGAAGCGCTGACTGATCGTCATCATCTGCTATCTCATCACGTTCGATTTCTCCGGCTTTATACTTCTTATATGCAACGCTGTGATCATCTGTGAATTCAGCAATCAATCCGTCGTGGAAGTAATAAAGTCTGGAATCTCCCGAATGAGCCCATACAGCTCTTCCGTTATCCAGAGAAAGGGCTACTATCGTGCTTTTCATGATCTCACCCTTCTCCTGCTGGAGCTGTAATATATTGTTATTTGCCTTTGTTATGACCGCGTTAAACCATGCAACAGGATCCTGTGCTCCCGGCTTCCAATCCGAGAGCACTGTATCTCTTGCACACGAAGATGCGACCTCACCGAAGGCATGACCACCAAGTCCGTCAGCAACTACAAAGATTCCTGTATTGTCCTTATATACAGAGCCAACTGAGTCCTCATTGTAGCTGCGTCCACCCTGGTTAGTGTATTCATATACATCTATCATGTTTTACCCCAATTCAGTACGTATAACGTTCTGCTTGTCACCAACATAGAAACTGTCACCAGCCTTAAGCTGATATGGTGTATTTGCAGGAAGCTTGGTTCCGTTCATAAGGAAAGTACCATAAGATGAACGAAGGTCTGTAATGATGAAGTTACCTGAACCTGCATCAAACTGTACCTGACAATGCTTTCCACTGACACCTGCTGTACCTTCACGATATACGATAGTACAGCTTGATGGATCTCTACCAATCATAACAGGTGTTGAACCAACAGGGAATGTCTGACCACCATGCTGTGTAGACATTGATCTGAGCATAGCTCTCTTCTGTGGAGCTGCCTGAGGTATTGGACCAGGCATTGGCTGTGGAGCTGCCTGTGGTGCTGCCTGTGGAGCTGACTTCTTTCCTGTAGCAACAATTATGATAACAACGATTGCAGCTATAACAGCAAGTGCGCCTGCGATAATACCTATAAGTGCGCCTGTTGAAAGACCACTCTTCTTCTCAGGTGTAGGAGCTTCTGTAGTAGGATCCTCTGTAGAAGGGTCAGTATTTGTACCTGCGCCCTCAACGTAAGTAATATTATTTCTGCTGAGGATTGATGTTACTTCAGAGATATCACATGCGTAATTCTCCTGCTCACCTTCAGTATTCTGAACTCCCCATGAATTGATACCAAGTACCTCACCTGCGTCATTAACCATAGGTCCACCTGAGTTTCCATGATTAACCTGAGCATCTGTCTGTATAGCCTTAACGCCTGTACCTGCTATTGTGATAAGACGGCTGACTGTACCTGTTGTTACACTGGAGTCTTCCTTCTTCCATGAAGATGTAGCTTCCTTATAGAAGTTCTCAGCTATTGCAGGGTAACCAACACAGTAGCATGTGCTTCCTACGTCATTATCTGTAGGAACGTGAAGTGGAAGAGCCTTTCTCTGATCTGTAGGAGATGCAATTCTGAGAACTGCAACGTCAGCTACATCATCATAATCAATAACTCTTGCTTCAACAAACTCAACACCTGTAAAGTAAACTCTTACAGTTGCTCTTACAGTCACAACACTTCCGTTTGTAAGCTGAGCCTGCCACTTCTCACCTTTACCATAATTGAGATAAGTATCAACAACATGGTGATTTGTTATAAGATATTCAGGATTCTTGTCAAGCTCACCTATAAAGAAGCCTGAACCCTGTCCACCGTCATAAATAAGTCCTGTGCTTGCATCAATAAGATATGATGTAACAACGCAAACACCATCTCTAACACCTGTATCAAATGCTGCGGATGACTTGATTGGCAGCACTCCGAAAGCCATGAAGGCTGCAAGTACAAGTACGCCTAACCATTTCTTCATTCTACTTTTCATACTCTTCCTCACTTTCATAAAACTCTAAATACATTTAACTATAAGTGCCGTATAATTATCCTGATTTCTTCTTGCATGAGCAACCAGGAACTGTTCGATCTGCTGGCACATGGACCTTTCGGAAACAAAGGACATACACCTTCTCGTTTCGTCTTCCGTGAGTACTCCGCCGACTCCGTCGGAGCAGGCCATAAGCACATCACCCCTAAGAAGAGGGAACGGTTTTACGGTACAGTCAACATCTGACATACCGTCCATACCCAGGAACTGTGTAAGAGCTTCAGCTTCAGGAATGTTCATGTACTTAGACGGATCCATATCTCCGAAACGTATCGCAGACAGGAATTTCTCATGTCTTAAGTTATGTTCATGATTAAGCCTGTAAAGCCTGCCCTTCCTGAGAAGGAAGAAGTAGCTGTCTCCAACACTTGAGAAGTACAGTTGCTCTTTATAGATGATGCCGGTTACAGTAGTACTTCCGCCACTGCCTCCTATAACATCAAATACCGCTTCCGACGCCTTAAACACACTGTCTCTGAGCTGGGATGATATATCCCCGTTACGGTCCATTTCCATAAATGAATTTCTGAGACTTGCCACTGCTGTCTCGCTTGCAAGCTTGCCATCCTTCATACCACCCATACCATCACAGACGGTGAAGAACAGTCCTTGCTCTCTGATCATATTAACATCAAATGCATTTGCAACAGCGAATGAATCCTCCTGACGTTTTCTTGCTCCTACGCCCTGAAGATTGCCAAGCCTATATGATAAATTCTGCTCACCTTGCATATCATAACTCCATTATTAACTCTGCCATGTAAATTTCTCACTGCAGAAAGGCACAAACATGAATTTGCTCTCGCCGAACTCCAGAACATCATTTGCTTCGAGAACTGTAGGAACATATACAGGCTCGCCGTTCAGATAAATGCTGTTCGTGCTGTCGGCAGGTATAAGATGAAATGTATTGTGTTTAACGTCATAAGCTATCTTGGCATGATTCTCACGAGATATAGTCGTGTCACCCTTGATACAGATATCCATCTTCTCGCTACGGCCAATACTGTTATTCTTAGCCAGGATGCGGAAATCTTTACCCTTATCTGTTCCCTCAATACATACGATCCATCCTGCAACAGGATCAACGTTGAGACTCTTCTTCAGAACTGCTACAGTCTTACCTGTATCCTCGTCTGATGTCTCCTGCTTCTGTGAATCAGTGTAGCTTGACGGTGCTACTGTTGCACCTATATCTTCGCCACCACCGAATCCTCCGGGTGCCCCATACCCATAGCTTGCAGGTGCTACTGTTGCGCCATACTCAGGTCCCGGTGCGTATCCGCCTCCCCCATAGCCGTAGCCTGATGGTGCTGCTGTTGCACCATACCCCGATGGTGCTGCTGTAGCTCCGAAACCGGCTGGAGCAGTCTTACCTATACTACTGTCTCCACCATATCCGAACTCTACGCGGTTCATAGTTCCGCCACAGTAAGGGCATGATGCATACTGGTCAGTATTGTAAAGGTGTCCATTTGCACACTCCACTAATGCCATATTAATATACCTCCTTTATTATATGTAAGACATTTTATCTGTCTTTAGTATCAATTATCATCTTCGCCAATATATACGAAGTTATTTCCTTCATCAGGGATAAACACCGTTCCTCTTTCTGTTGTTGCAATGAAAAATCCATTCTTTATCACATTCAGATCGAAACAGAATCCAAGATCATCAAGAGGAGCATACTTTACTACAGTCCAATTCGTCATTGATGAGGAAATATCTATAGTATATATACCGGTTTTGCCCCCTTCATATCCTATAAGAGCAAGCTGTCCATTTCTTACATTCAGATATGAGAATGTGTACGTATTGCTGTCCCAAAGTGCGTCGTTCACTATTGAGAAATCCGAAAGTGAAACAGCCACTATCTCCGACGCATTGTAATGAGTTCCACAGAGGATAAAAACATAATCATCGTTAGAAATAACCTCCTCACAGTCGCACTTGATCCTGACATTTGTATCCTCAGGAGTGCCGCCCAGATTTCCGAGAGGGATTCTCCAGAGCCTGTTCTGTTCAGAAGAATTATATGTCCTTCCGTCTGAAGATTTGCCTATATAATAGAGATATCCTCCATTAAGTGTGAATAAATAGCTTCCTATAAATTCGTCGCCGTTAGACTCGTAATCGAATATCATTTCACCTACGGTCTTTCCGGTGGTTCTTGAAACCTGAACAAGTCTGCTGACTCTTTTACTGGAACTACATCTGTAAGCGAAGAAATAATCATCTGATACATATAACTGCTCAAGATCAGAGAAACTGAGAAGTTCAGGTACCATCTCTTTTCCGGTTCCATCAAGATTACAGGACCATGCAACATTATTCTTTATGTAGTACAGTCTGCTTCCTGCAACACTGAGGGCAAATACATTGCTTCCGGAATCTATTTCTATATCGTCTCCGCCGGAAACGTACTTAAGAATTCGACTGTTCTTTCTGTCTATATCGAACTCCTGACCGTCACTTGAGAAAGCAAGCAGTCCACCATAGCAGATATTATCCGGAACACCGTATATATCCGGATACATATCACCGGTTGCCACTTCCGTGGTTGCTTCCGTAGTCGTTTCAGTCGTTGCTTCCGTAGTTGTATCTGTAGTGTCAGCTTCAGTTGTTGTATATGTAGTGTCATCGGTAGCGGTTGTTGTAGCCTGAGTAGTATACTCCGTTGTATTCTTTGCTTCCTGTTTCTTCTTGCTACTCGATGCGGCAATTATTACGACAAATATGATTATTGCCGCCAGAACCGCTCCACCTATGATAAGTCCTATCATAAGTCCATTGTTCTTACTTGAACTGCTCTTTGCCGCAACAGTCTTATTCGGATAGTTGCCGCCGCCGTTATATGAACCCTTCTGACTACTACTGTAGCTGCCGCCGCCTGAACCATATGGTGTATTCTGTCCACCGGGATATGATCCTGACTGACTGCCGTATGAACCACCGCCATAAGAGTTCTGCTGGCCACCGTATGAATTCTGCTGGCCGCCATACGAGTTCTGCTGGCCGCCGTATGAATTCTGCTGGCCGCCATATGATGTCTGCTGATTTCCATATGATGTCTGCTGATTTCCATATGATGTCTGATCACCATAGGAGCCGCCGCCACCAAACTGGTTGTTATATAATGCTGTATTGGTACCCGCTGCCGCCTTCTCCTGTGCGTCTATGACCTGCGCGCCGAGCATGGCATTTTTGAAGGCTGCCATGGTCTGGAATCTGTCCTGTGGCTGAACATTCAGTGCGTTCAGTATAGCCTGTTCAGGAACTCGGCCTATCTTTGCACCAAGGTTACTTGGCGGAACAAGCTCATCCTCATCCATTCGTTCAACAGAATCAGGAGGTCTCTTGCCTGTAAGAGCAAAGTAGAAGCTGGCACCAAGTGAATATACGTCAGTATAAGGCCCCTGCTTACCACGTCTTGTATACTGCTCCTTAGGAGCAAATCCGTGCTTAAGAACGACATCAAGGCTTCGGCTCTTATCACCGAGGCTGTATCTTGCCGCGCCGAAGTCAAGAAGCTTAACCACGCCGCTGTTAGTTATATAAATATTATCAGGAGTAACATCTCTGTGAACTATACCCTTGGAATGAACTATATTCAGAGCATCCATTATAGGGATAAGAACTGCAGCCGCTTCATCGAAAGTTATCTTTCCGCCATGTTCCTTGATATATACATCGAACGAAGTTCCCTCGATATATTCCATAACAAAGTAGGCCGTTCCATTTTCCTCAAAATATGTATATATCCTGACTATATTCTCGTTGCCTATGAACTGGGCAAGTGTCTCAGCTTCCTGAAGGAAGCAGGCCTTACCATATTCAAAACTCTCCCCTCTCTCACCACTGAAAGGAACTACTGTTGTTCCTGTTCTTGTGGCCATTGCATCCGGGAAGAATTCCTTTACGGCAACATTCTGACCTGAGGTATGATCAACGGCTTTGTATGTAATACCGAAGCCACCCTGTCCTAAAACTTTTTCAATTATATACTGTCCGGCGAGGGCTGTTCCCTCCGGCAGCGCAAGTGGATATTTTTCGCTCAATTCTTTTGTTCTCCTGCCTGTGTATATATTTACTGATCTACATCAGATATTATCGTATATCCGCCACCCTCAAGACCCATGTACTGAAGTCCTAAATCCTGTGACAGTATATAGTATCCATTTTTCTTAACAGTGAGGCCCCAGAAACCCTCATCTGTTTCAAACGACTTAATTGTATTAATAGTCCAGCTTTCGGCATTCGGTATAGCATCTACCGTACATACTGAGACAGTTCCGTTGTTCTCAGAATAGAATGCAAGTTTCTTATCTCTGACAACCATATGTGTCATGTCATATGTATTCTCGTCGAACGCAAAATCACCAACTATTTCAATGTTCTTGATATCGATCATGGCAAGTCCGTAGCCATGGCCTTTGTCACCGAACATATAATATACGTAGTCACCTTCGGCTGTTATCTCGCTGCAGTGTTTGTTATATGAAACTATCTTCTTAGGAGTCGAATTAGCCATATCTCCTGCAGGCAGCATCCAAAGGCACTGTTTCTGACTGCTGTCATATGTGATTCCATCAGCAGAAGTAAGCAGATAGTATACGCATCCTCCGGTAAATGTAACCTGTCTCATACCAAGATCTGCATCAGAGTCATATTCGCGGTCCAGCTTGAGCTCATATAACAGAGTTCCCGACCCTCTTTCAACACAAAGAAGTCTGGATACATCACTTGCTGAATCAACTCTGAGTGCAAAGTAATAATCCTTTGTTACGTATAGATTCTCGACATCACCGTAAGCAGAAAGCTCCGGAATCAACGTATCATTACTTCCGTCCAATCCACATGTATAGGCATGTCGACCGCCTATATAGTATATAGTGTTATCAACGATACTCAGATTCCATATATACTTTCCTGAAACAAGGACCTCATCATCACCATTTTCAACATATTTCAGAAGTCTCTGTCCCTTGTAATCAGCATCGTATTCCTGACCGTTTCCATCTACTGCACAAAGCCCCATGTTAGCAAGATTCGTCGGTTCATTTCCAAGAATCTCCGGATAAGTCTCACTGTTTCCGGTCTGGGTTGTAGTTTCAGTCGTAGTTTCGGTCGTAGTATCTGTAGTCGGACTCGTCGTGCCAGGGAATGGATCAACCGTATCCCGGTGACTTGTGGTTGTTTCTGTTGTTGCTGTGGTTGTTTCCGTCGTTGTATTCACGGCAACCGTTGTCGGTTCCGGCTTACGTGCTTTGGAAGCAACTATGATGATTACTGCTATCAGTACAGCTAACACAGAAGCTGCTATTATTATAATAGGAACAATATTAGTCTTCTTCTTCTGACTTCCACCGCCGTACGAACCACCTGATGGGTAACTTCCCTGATTACCACCCGATCCGTATGGTGTAGTCTGACCACCGTTGTAAGGTGTAGTCTGACCGGCATTATAAGGTGTTGTTGGACCTACATTCCTGTTTCCACCCTGCTGACTCGGCCCATACGCCCTCTGGTCATAACCACTGTTTCCGTATGGTGCAGGCTGTCCGGCACTGTTACCATATGGAGTAGGCTGTCCACCGGCATTGCCATACTGTGCAGGCTGAACATTACTGTTACCATATGTTCCGCCAAGACTGCTGCTTCCGTAACCCGGTCCGTTCTGTCCTGCGAACTGATTAGGCTGAACCTGAGTATTCGGATAATAAGCTGTTCCGTATGCATTCTTCTCCTGGGCATCTATAACCTGAGAATCATACATGGCCTTTTTGAAGGCTTTCATAGACTGGAATCTGTCCTGTGGCTGTATGTTCAGGGCATTCAGTATCGCCTGTTCAGGAACACGTCCGATATTTGCTCCCAGATTACTTGGAGGAATGAGTGAATCGTCATCCATTCTTTCAACTGAATCAGGAGGTCTCTTTCCTGTGATAGCATAGTAGAAGGTTGCTCCCAGGGAATAAACATCTGTGAAAGGTCCCTGTTTACCACGCCTTGTATACTGCTCCTTAGGAGCAAATCCATGTTTAAGAACTACATCAAGACTTCGGCTCTTATCTCCGAGACTGTATCTCGCAGCACCGAAATCAAGAAGCTTAACCACGCCACTGTTCGTTATATAAATATTGTCCGGAGTAACATCTCTGTGAACTATTCCCTTCTGATGAACAGCATAGAGTGCATCCATAATAGGAACCAGAACCGCTGCCGCTTCATCGAAGCTGAGTCTTCCGCCATGCTCTCTAATATAGACATCGAAGGAAGTTCCTTCGACATACTCCATAACAAAGTAGGCCGTTCCATTTTCTTCAAAATAAGTAAATATTCTGACTATATTATCGTTACCAATAAACTGCGCGAGCGTCTCAGCCTCCTGGAGGAAACAGCCTTTACCATAGACATAGCTTTCTCCTCTTTCGCCTGAAAATGGAATGACCGTCGTTCCATTTCGCGTAGCCATACTGTCCGGGAAGAATTCCTTTACTGCAACGTACTGACCTGAATTATGATCAACAGCTTTATAGGTGATACCGAAACCACCCTGCCCCAGAACTTTTTCTATTATATACTGACCGGCTAGGGCTGTACCCTCCGGCAGCGCAAGTGGATATTTTTCATTCATAGCAGAAATCTCCGTAAAAAAGATTACAAGATACCGATATTATTATATTTGATTTAGGCCAAAGTGTCAAAATTTTCTTGCAAAATATACTAAAATCATCTATTCTTTATTGGCAGTTTCAACAAAATATACAAGAGGTGATACAATATGGAAAACTTTACTCCGATCAAAGAAGGCAAAGTCAGAGAAATCTACGATGCCGGCGACAGTCTCATCATGGTCGCAACAGACAGAATCAGCTGCTACGATGTAATACTTAAAAACATTATTCATAAGAAGGGAACCGTACTGACTCAGATGTCAAAGTTCTGGTTCAATATGACAGAGGATATCCTTCCGAACCACATGATCACAACAGATGTAAATGAAATGCCTGAATACTTCAGGCAGGAAAAATTCGACGGAAACAGTATGAAGTGTAAAAAGCTCACAATGCTTCCTATCGAATGTATAGTAAGAGGATATATAACAGGAAGCGGTTGGGCTAGCTACCAGGAGAACGGAACCGTATGCGGAATCACTCTTCCGGAGGGACTCAAGGAATCTGATAAGCTTCCTGAGCCTATATATACTCCTTCAACAAAGGCTGACCTTGGAGATCATGATGAGAATATCTCATACGAGAAGTCAGTTGAGATTCTTAAGAAGCTCTATCCTGAGAAGGGCGAGGAATATGCAGAGAAGCTTCGCGACTACACAATAGCTCTTTATAAGAAATGTGCCGACTACGCACTTACACGCGGAATCATCATAGCTGATACAAAGTTCGAATTCGGACTTGATGAAGATGGAAATATAGTACTCGGCGACGAAATGCTCACACCTGACAGTTCACGTTTCTGGCCTGCAGATACATATGAGCCGGGCCACGGTCAGCCATCCTTCGATAAGCAGTTTGCAAGAGACTGGCTCAAATCTGATGCAAACACAGCTACAAGCACAGACGACTGGATGCTTCCTGATGATATAGCTGAAAAGACAATCAATATCTATCTCGAAGGATATGAGATGATAACAGGCGAAAAACTCGCGTAATACACTCTATATAAGGAAGTAATATCTACGTCACGTATGCATATTGCATACAAAAACTTGACAATATTATGCATTATTGCTATATTATTGGCGTAACTGAAGACAAACAGTAACTTTTGTTAAAAAAAAGAGGGAGGTAAAAAGTTTATGTTTGCTACTTTTGCTAACGGCGATATCGATATGACTCAGTTCGCAGCAATGGGAACAGGTACTATCGTTTTCTATATCGCTATTATCGTATTCTCAATCGTTTGTATGTGGAAGATCTTTACAAAGGCCGGTGAAGCTGGTTGGAAGACACTCATTCCTTTCTACAACATGTATACCGAGTTCAAGATTGCATGGGGAAATGGATGGTTATTCCTTCTTATGCTCATTCCTGTTGTTAACTTCGTTATCGCTATTATCTTCGAAGTTAAGCTCGCTCAGGCATTTGGTAAGGGCGGCGGATTTGCAGTAGGACTTATATTCCTTCCAATAATCTTCCTTCCAATACTTGCTTTCGGTAGCGCACAGTATATCGGACCACAGTAGTGATATAAGGATAACGTGTTTTATTACACGTGACTAAGATGAACCGGGGCCAAGTGTTCCGGTTCATTTTTGTTATCATTTATTTTGATTATTGTCCCATAAAAACAAAAGAGGAATACAATGAAGATTTTCGACACACACGCACATTATGACGATGATGCTTTCAATGAAGACAGAGATGACCTGCTAAAAAGACTCATCCCTACATCAGATGTTACAAATATTACTAACATTGGATGTGATATGGAAACCTCCCGTATGTCCGTATCACTTGCAGAAGAAAATGCATATATTTACGCATCAATCGGTGTGATTCCGCACCATGTGGATGAAGTGACCGAGGAATCCATAAACGAACTAAGGAAGCTGGCTAATTCCTGCGACAAGGTTGTTGCTATAGGTGAGATTGGACTTGACTATCACTATGACGAGCCATCAAAAGAACTCCAGCACAAATGGTTTCTCCGCCAGATGGAGCTTGCCGGAGAACTCGGACTTCCTATAGTCATACACAGCAGAGATGCTGCACAGGATACATATGAACTGATGAAAAAGGCGCATGCTGAAGATATAGGCGGAGTCGTACACTGCTATTCTTATTCTGAGGAAATGGCACGTGAGTTTTTAAAGATGGGATTCTACTTCGGAATCGGTGGCGTTCTGACCTTTAAGAATTCCAAAAAACTGAAACGGGCTGTTGCTTCAATTCCGATTGAAAATATAGTACTTGAAACCGACTCTCCTTATCTTGCACCTTCTCCTCATCGTGGAGAACGAAATGATTCGAGATATCTTCCGCTTGTAGTAGCTGAAATTGCAAGAATCAAAGATATGAATGAAGAAGAAGTCGCAAGCATTACATTTGATAATGCAAAAAGACTGTACAGAATCTGATCTGTACAGTCTTTATTTCATTTATTGATTTACAAAAAATAGATTATTACTCTATGGAATCTCATATCGGAAACCGTCATTCAGCTTCGATTCAAAATCAGCAACCGGAAGCGGTTTATCGAAAATGAATCCCTGTGCCAGCTCACAGCGATTATTCCTTAGAATATCAAGCTGTTCCTTTGTTTCCACACCCTCTACAATACACTCAAGTCCGATTTCTTTCACCATAGCTATTAAATGCTTGAATATGGTGCTTCTTGAATTATCAAAATCTTCCGAATTTGAAGGAAGGAAACTCCTGTCAACCTTAAGAACATTCCAAGGCATCTCTTTTATAAGATTAAGTGATGAGTACCCCACACCAAAATCATCTACCGATGTATATATACCTGCTTCCTGAAGTTTATTAACAACTCTCTTCAGATCAACGAATTCAACGTCCGTCGTTGTTTCAGTGAGTTCTATCTCTATATAATCATGAGGAACTTTATATCTGTCAACAATCTTCAGTATAGATTCTGTCAGATCCGCATCCATCATATGCTTTCGAGAAAAATTGACCGATACACGTACTGCCTTTCGTCCTTCATCTATCCATCTTCTTATGTCTCGGCAAACATGCTCAAGTACATAATAATCAAGTTTACAAACATCGCTCGTTTCCTCAAGCATAGGAATAAAGTCCACGGGTGGAATTATCTTACCGGCATGCTTCCATCTGCAGAGAGCTTCTGCACCTACAAGTTCACCCGTTTCTATGTTGACCTTTGGCTGATAATAAACCAGGAACTCCTCGTGGCGAAGAGCCGATGGGAACATCTGCTGTACACGCATACTCTTTTCACGACTGATAAGCAGCGAATCGTCATAGAATACTATTTTTTCAGCATTTCCACTTCTTGCGGCAGTATAGGCCGGAATAATCTTCTCCATGATTTCTCCGATGTTGGTCAGTACAAAATCATCAGGCATACAGTAAACACCAACACTTGCTGCAACATTTATATAGCGTCCGTCATGTACATCATAAACTATTGGAGCTTCTGAAAGGTAAGATAAAACATTTCCCATCTGCTCTCTCTCAAAAACTGCAACGTAATTATCTCCACCAAGCCTTCCTACAGTTCCATGATCTCCGATCATATTTTTCAGACCTTCATAGTGACCGCGCATTACTATATCGCCGATTCTTCTGCCCTTCTCCAGATTTACAAGGTTAAAATGTCTGAGATTATATCTGACTGCAACCTTACCGCCAAGCTTCATCCTATTCTTCATGATGTATTTCTTAAAACTACGGAAGTTTGGAAAACCTGACTCATCAGAGTATGTCAATTCCTCAACTATATCCCTGAGTCGGTTTCTTGTCAGGTAACTCAGAGTTGTCCTCATAACCAGTTCAACCCGTGAATACTCTACATCAGAAAGCGGTTTCTCATCTTCAGCCATATAGACAGCTATAGTTCCTATAGACATTACACTTGTAACTATGCGAAGGAAAATAACCTGTTTATCCTTTATATTCAGATCATATGTGGTAGTTATAGTCTCTCCGCCACCGGATTCTTCTTCCTGCGGATTACGATATAATCTTGCAACCCCTCTTGAGAGTCTGAACATATTTGATATATCACTGATAATCTGCCTTATCATATTATAGTCCAGACTATCCATCTTTGTCATAGCAGACACAAGCTCTCCAAAAAGCTTATAAAAGCTGTACGTCTCACTATCCACGATTTCGCTACGGTCTTCTTCTTTGGCATACAGATGCTTAAGTATCCTCTTCGTATCGTACATTGCTGCATCTGCTCGTTCAAAGACATCCTGAACTCTAAGATCCTTATCAGGATTAAAGTCTGACATTCCAAATGCAATGGTAGCCTTATTTGCATCGTAATTAACCCTGTTTCTGGCCTTCAGGCGATCTATAAGTTTTACTCGTTCCTTGTATTCCTCTCCTCTGAGAATAATCAGAAACTCATCCCCACCAATTCGGAATATAGTACTGTTCTCAAAAACATCAGTCAAAAGCTGTGCTGCATCTTTTATGAAATCATCTCCGGCGCTGTGTCCTAACCTATCATTTACCCTCTTAAGCCCGTTTATATCACAGACGAGTATAGCAAACTCAGGCTTTTTTCCATCTTCAATTTCCTTATCTATGGTCATTTCTGTCTGAGCATAATATCTTTTATTCTTGAAATTCGTCAGCGCATCGTTGTTAGCCGCATCCATAGCCGAATCGAGAACCTCTTCCAGATTCTCTTCCATACGTTTAGCGGTATCTATATTTGCAACCGCTATGATGATTGTTTCAGAATTCTCATTCGGCTGAACCGCGAAGAGAGTTACATACTGAGGACGTCCGTCAAGCATCAGCCTGTAATTCAGCATATTCTTTCCGGTATCTTTAAGACTCTCAAGAAGATGATCCTTCTGCATGGAGTAAGCCATCATAGGATAGTCTTCAGGATATATATCCCTCTTCATATTGACCTGTGTTTCAGCAAAGAAATCCTTTCCTTTGCTTCCCACTTTAAGCTTAGAGTATTTTTCACTGGCACTGAACTCAGAATACTCATTCGTATTTATATCAACCAGGTATATAACCTCATAACGTTTCGCAAGGGCAAGTGCTATCTCACTAAATATAGCTCCCTCGTCTGCCATAGCTTTCTCTCGCCTTATCTGAGAATCAATGTTAGTAACTCCAATGAGTATATGTCTGTCATCATTCTTAGGACACACTATCTGCATGCTTACATACTGTATTTTATTATTAAGAAGCTGCCTGTATGTAAATGAAAGGAAACCATCATTTGACAGATTAGTCAGAAGGCGATCTTTATTCATTTCTTTAAGAAGACGCTCTGAATCATCAGAATAAACAAATCTTCTGATATCGTTTACAGCGTCCTTAAAAAAATCTTTACCCTGCTTGGTAGTTCCAAGCTTTGCATAATCCTTGCTTGCGCTGTACTGTATATAATTTCCCGTTTCCTTATCAATATAATAGATAGCTTCATAGCGACTGGCGAGAGCTCCTGCTATATTGCTATATATTTCATGATCAGATTCTGATATGTAACCGTTGTTATCATTTAAAGAGTCACCCATACCCCGTGTCCCCCTGTATATATCGTTTTCAGTACATTTTCAACGCCTTAAAAGACATTTCAGTACACATTTGCCACGCCCCTATAGTTCATATGTAACATTATAAGTATATCATCTGAACAGAATAATCTCAAACAATAAAAGAACAAAATTGATGAATAGTATTGTTGAAGTTAAAGCCCAAATCTAGTATAATTGTACTTGGAGAAATTCTACTGTTCTTTGGAACAGGATTGCATCGGCATACGCGTTGATAAAACATCCGTATACCTTGGCAATATGGGGACTATATATAATATAAGAGGAGGTACGTACTACATTATGAGCGACGGATCAAAGAATCAGATAATCTATGAGGATGATATGTGGGCGATAGATCTTCGTCCGAGAAACAATCACCATGAGGGTGAACCGGACGTTAAAGTCTGGGTTAGTATGATGGGGCAGGAAGTAGCACAGTACAGTAGCAAGTTCAGAGGCTACGGACACTACAGAGATCATGAAGAGCTTATCCCACCGGCTATATCAGGTGCTGCAAAGCTTGCATGGAGCAAACTCCTCGAAAGCGCCGGCAGTGATGCAGATATAACAGAAGATCTTAAGGCTGCACTTAAAGATTTTGTTGCAAGTGCTCCTGCAGAGGGTTCTGCAGAATAATATATAACAGTTTATATTAAGAAATGAATCGCGGGAGGCCAGATCGGTCTCCCGCGTTTTCATATATATAGAAGCCCCTCCAGGGTGTACTTTATTCTTATGACAATTATCCATAGGAGGTAAACGGCATGGACAATAACTATAATAATTACAATCAAAACGGTTATGGCCAGACTCCTCAGCAGGGAGGATATAATCAGTACGGTCAGGTTCCTCAGCAAGGCGGGTATAATCCGAAATCAGACACAGGTCTGATAATAGGCATAATCTGCGGTATAGTCAGTGTGATAATCCTTATTGCCATAGCTGCCGCTGTCCTGATACCTATGAAAAAAGCTAAGGAAAAAGCAAGCGAAATAGCAAATCAAACGACGGAAGTCACGACTGAAGCCACAACTGAGATTACAACCGCGACCACTACAGAAACAACAACCGAAACGACTACAGCAGCTACCACAGAGGCGACAACAGAGGTAACAACAGAAGTCACAACTGAGCCTGCAACTGTTTCCGGTTCAAACTCAGGCGCCGCCTTCAGCAAAGAGATTTTTACATCTCACTACTGGCTTGAAACGAACAGCAATTCATTTTTAGTTGCAAACGATGATGACTCCTTCAAGTATTTCAAAGATAAGGCTGACCAGAGTAATTACTACTACGAAGGTCACTTCGATCTATATGTCGGTCAGGATGCTTATGATTATCTGATATCTTCAGATTACTCAAAATATGGTCTGACACAATATGAGCTTGACCAGCTTCTGTCCGAAAAGTATTCGCTTGACCAGCTTCTGCTTCTGGTTTTGCATAATGAGAAAACAATGATCGACGGCGTCGATAAAAATGGCGGAAACACGGTTGATACACCATATTACGGATTCTTTACTATAGATGGCGAGACATATAAAATGGATATAGTAAATATGAATTCTCCTATGGATTACAACTTCGTAGGTGAGTAATCCTTCACCTTTCTATTAGTTGTTTTCACCACTGACGAGCATGTCATATGTCACGCCGTACTTTTCTGCGATATCCTTTGCATAGGACGAACCCTCAGGCTGGGCCAGAGCTACTTTGAATGAACGTTTACCATCTTCAGTTCTCATAATCAGCGAGGCAGCTCCTGCTCCCGAGCCCTCACGGCTTAATTCAGGAGCCTCCTCTCCCAGCTTGTGCATATGGGTATTGTAGATTGTCCGTACAGATTTGGTCAGGAGTGCTTTTACAGAGTCTTTTGCTATATAGTAACCCTCTTCAAAGGAAGTTGTTGAGAAGGTTTCATTCAAGAGCAGCAGGCTTCTGTCTGTAGACTCTGAGAACATCTCCTTGAAACGGATACATTCCTCTCCCAGTCTTCCCAGATCCATTGTCTTATCTTCGTCCGCCGGAAAGTGAGTATAGATACAGTCGCATGGAACATAGCTGAAGCTCTTTGCAGGAACAAACAGTCCTCCCTGCGCCAGAACAAACAGCTGACCTACAGCCTGTGTTATAGTGGTCTTGCCACCACGATTTGCTCCTGTAAGTATATATACTGTATGCTTCTGATCAAATGAGAGATTATTTGAAATGATCCCTCTGACATCCTCCATATTCATTGCGAGCTTCAAGTTGTAAAAACCTTCAGCAATCATAGATTTTTCGCCATCAGTTTCCGGCTGTGCTTCGCAGAATGAACAACCCTTTTCCATCAGGCCACTGATAAACTCAGCGCATCTTATATAATAAATAAACTCCGGCACCAATGAGGAAACATTCACAATCGCTACATTCGCATACTTGGTAAGTGTGTCTCTCAGCTTCTTTACAAGCGAGCCGAGCATCTTATTCAACACCGAATCCAGGTAGAAAGTAGAATTTGTCGTCCCTGGATCACCTGTAGCATTCACGACCGTTGACATGGCTGCAAACAGGTTTGCCTCGTTCGTCATATAATCGACGAAACCACGCTTTTCCTCCTTGTCAACAAGTTGATAATGCATGTCGCCATCCCAGTCCGCAGTTTCACGGAGTTTATCCTTAGTTGCGATTGCATCAGCAAAATTGCTGACAATGTTTGATTTTTTAAATGGCTTTTTGTTTACAGAGACAAGTCCTATGCTGATAGCTTCAAAGCGCTCGTTAACATTAACGCCGAGGGTAACACTCTGCACATCTGACGCCTTTATTTTCAGTGCAGCGATGTCCTTCTTCATTTCAGCGAAACATGCCTCCTCATAGAGTTCACTGATATATTCACGAAGTTTGATCAGACCCTCCGACTGAATTCTGTCATCGGAGAGACATTCCCGCATCGTTTCCACAGTTTTGATATAATCATCCAGTTCTTCAAGCCGATGAAAGAGATGCCACAGACCAATTTCCTCATCTGAGGTCTTGTTCATCGTAAAAAAATCCTTCATGAACTGAATCTTATCGAACAGCAGAGTCATGTTCTTTCTAAGTTCCGGCAGTCGAAGAATATCCACAAAAATCTCACAGCGATATTCGGCAACGCTTGCATCATCTGTCATCTGAGAAAGTACGTTCGTGATCAGGCGGCGTTCCTTCTCATCGTTTGATAACGCCTGACAAAAGGCCTCCAAGCCCAGATCATGCATTACATTTTCCGGAAGTCTTCGGTATACGATATCTGTTCCGGCAGGCTGTATCAGACTGAACCCCGTGCGTTTATCCATAATTCCACCCCTCACACTTTCTTTAAAGGAATGCAGATATAGCTGACAGTATCGGCTGGATCCTCTGTTGGTGGAAGATAGAATTCCATAGAATAATTACCTGCTAAGGTATACCCCTTTAAGGAAGGGAGCCACTCTGACCAGATTTCCGTATTAACCTTCTGCATACTGTCAGGCAAAGGTCCTTTGCACATGAACAGTGCCCAGAGCCCTCCCGGCACCTGATATGTAACACATCCTTCCGGGATATCCTCCCATGGAAGATACAGGTCAGCTATCCAGTAGTCAAAGAATTTTCCGTCCATGTCGGTACATATACCGAAAGTCCCTTTCAAACCTTTCATATCTGACATCCATTCATCCCAGAATTTAGGTATTTCCTTATAACTTGTTTCGGCATCAAAACTCTTTTTTATGCCCACAACTGTAAATGGTGCCTTTTCTACAATCTTGTAATCTAACATAGTTCCGCCCTCCAATGTGATTTTGATATGTAACGGAGCAAATGACCGTAATTTCGTCCCCGATTCTCTTGCCTGAGCCGGAGTAATGCCATGAAAACGCTGGAAAGCTTTTGCAAAGCTGTCCGGAGAATCATAGCCATACTTTACGGCAATATCGATTACCTTATGATCTGAACAGGATAGTTCTTCAGCTGCCAGTGTCATGCGTCGTGCACGTATGTATTCCCCAACAGTCATGCCGCACATAGCTCCAAAGATACGCTGATAATAGAAAGAGGAAAGCGCAGCTTTCTTAGAAATCTTTTCAATATCCAGCTCCTCTGTCAGATTCTGTTCAATATAATCAATTGAAGCCTGAAATCCTTCGATCCAGTCTTTCATAACGGTCACCCCCTTCCGTTCATTTTTCTTATATCACATAAGCTCATTCTATTCCCGACATTTTGTGCACTCTTCGTCGGGTTATAGATTATTCTGTATGCTTTAAGCGTAAGAGGGTCCGGTTCTCCCGGACCTACTCCTACGCCATATAGTTTTGCTTTTTCATATAGATGTATCTATCTCATCGTCATCAACTACAGGAACAATCTCTCCGTCCACTACAGCAAGCTCCCCGAGTTCATCAAGTACTTCTGATCTGTAAGCGAGCTCCTGCGGATCCTGGAATCCGACAAAATAAAGAAGTTCGATTGAATCCCTGTTAAAGAATACCATATCATCACTGCTGGATATTCCTTCAGGATATACGCAGCCAACATAATCATAGATATCAGTTCTTCCGTCAGGCACTACAATCCTTCCGCAAATCATTACATATCTTTCACCCTCAAAGAGTTTTACGACTGATCCTACCGGTAATAAATCTTTATACATTTTAGATCCCTCACTTTCTTGATTTGATAACTGAAACCTGACCTTTGATTTCGTTACTATGGTTGACATGCTTTGTATTTTTCTGTTCTTCCTTTATAGCCTTCTGTCTTTTGGCTTCCTCAAGCTTACGTTTCCGCTCTTCTTCTTTGCGGCGTTTTTCCTCAGCCTTACGCTGTTCTTTAAGCTTGCGTTCTTCCTCTTTCTTTGCTTTGAGAGCTGCTTTTGAGATAGTCCTTCTTTCTTTCCATCTTCTGTACTTTTCAGTCAGCGAACCCCAATCTATCGAAATGTAAAATCCTCCGCCGATTCCAAGGGCACCGCCACCACCAAGTCTCACTCCTTTGTTAGGAATAAATGAAAACTCTCCTTCGAGGCCTGCAGCAACTGCCTTACCCTCTGCCGCAACAGAAATCCTGACTCCAAAGATACTCAGTCCACCTTCTACTCTGCCACTGAAAACAGCTGCAGAAGCGCCTCCCTTTAATTCCAGACCCAGACCATCTGCTGTTACTTTTCCTTTTGAATCTGTTTTATATATATGTCCAAGACCGACGTTTCCTTCAATCTTAGCATGGCCTATATGTCCGGACGCCTTGGCTTCAACATTGAGATTATCCGTACCCAAGTTGGCCTTTGCAACTCCTCTTGCAGCATAGGCTTCAGCCAATCCCATCGCCTGAACCTTTGAGCTCAGCGGATTCTTAAGTGAAAAACCTATGCCCACACTTCCGGCCACATTACTTCCAAGAACTCCGGCATGTGCTCCGGCCTTGAATAGCTTGTTTTTAGTCTGATATTTCAGTGATACCTTGCCCAGCTTAGCTTTCAGCAGAACAGGAAGGTCAACAACTCCTGTAACATAATTCCTCTTATTCTGTTTACGGCCTATTTTCGCCTGAACATTAAGGAATTTGAATCTACGTTTAAATGAATCGCCCACCGTTCTGTCGGTATATGACTTTTCCTTACTGATTCCCGGCTGTTCCAGTTTTCCAACACCGATTTCCTCAAGATTCTTGAACTTATATACATTTTTCAGATATTTAATTCTTGCATCACTAGGCTTATACTCATTCGGAAGTTGAGGATTATTCTGATTCTCGATAGCCGTTTTTATACGTACCCCAAGATCCTCTTTCGACATACGAGCGATATCCTGTATTGCGTCAGTACTCAACTTGGTAAATTCAGAACTGGCACACATGGACATCCTTGCATCCATATGACGTCCGATCATCTCGAGTGCAGAAACCTTTTCTGCCAGGTTCTCAAACCCTTCATGAGTCAGACCGAGAGCTACTCTGAATTTATTATAGTTTTCCTGCTGTTCAGGAGTACCTTCCTTACATTTCCTAGCCCAGTTGTATATTTCAACCACTTGATGTATCTTAAAGCGATTTTCCTTAAAAGACTTCAGGAATTCCTTGCTGTCAGAATATTCGAGGAGCTCAAGCCTGTGAAGATTATTGATCTCCTTGAACTCTTTTCTCAGCTGTTTCAGATTTGTTTTTTTGCCCCAGAATGAATTCTGAATTTCTTCCTGATATGTCCTCCACGCATTTACCGCATGCCTGTGAAACTCCATGATTTCCATCTTAGGTGAAGACTGCTTTACAAAGTTGTTTAGATTATTTGTTATTTTTTCCGCATCAGCCTCAGGAGATCCGAGACTGTTCTCAGTCTTTCTAAACTCTGACGAAAGCTTCACCGGTACAGCATCTTTATTCTTGATGCCTTCCGATAACGCCGGTGATATGACCAGGTTAGTAAGCACGATCAGTCCATCAGCTGCTTTGAGCCTTGTAAGCTTATCTCCCCTTGCCGCAATGATTCCACGCCTGGGATTTCCTGTGATACTGTATCCAGGCTTGCCATTTTCTTTCGCCTCTTCATATCTCACGGCCTTCAGCTTCATATCCTGCATAAGCGTCATAAGGCGTTTCAGTTGATCCGGGCTCAGACCTTCATAGCTGTAATACATAGTCAAAAGATTCCTGCATGCAGTTGCAGCCTTGAACAGCTCTTCATTTTCTTTGCTGTATGAAGAGCTTATCATGGCTCCGCCTCCGGTGTGCAGATTCTTTCGAAGCTTATCTATTTCCGTTATCCAGTTGTTTAACTGTTTTTTTGAAATCATAATACTATCCCTCAACGAAAGATGCTATCCTACCTGTGATTGGCAGGAGCATTTACTCGATTGGCATTCTCTCTTGCCCTGTTTGCATTTGATACATTCTTTGAGTTTTTAACTCCATAATCATTTGTAAAATTCTCAATATTAATATGATTGCCTTTAGTCCTTATTTTCTTATTTATGATCAACATTATATATGAATATAGGCAACAAAACAGCAACACAGAAAAAAGTCATGCTAAGATTTCTTTCATCCGGGTCCCCTTATTCAAACAGCATATCCAGTATTTCTTTCATTTCTTCATTTGAGACGCCACTCATCTGGGCCTTGTCCACAGCCTCGCCCAGCAGCTTCTCTATCTGTCTAAGATTCTCTTCTCTTAAAAGCTCTGGATTCTGTGCTTTAACGAAGCTGCCTTTTCCGGTATAAGTTTCGATGAAACCATCCCGCTCCAGCTCCTCGTAAGCACGCTTGGTTGTGATGAGACTTACTCTCATCTGCATGGCCAGATTACGCATCGAAGGGAGAGCATCCCCCGGGGAAAGCTCTCCGCTCATTATCATGGTCTTAATTTGATTGACAATCTGAAGATAGATTGGATCACTAGACGAATTAGAAATAATTATATCCATATATTTAACCTTGTATTATGTCAACTAATCGAACTTTACTCTTCTGTTTTATGTAAACTATACTTCTTATTCATTACTACCCAGCATGGAATCCCGATTATCAGAGATGATATCACTAAACAGCAACCCATCTGAAATGTCTTTCCCTCTGCAATCTTATTTGACAGGAACATAGTTGCAAGGGGATTGCATATCGTATCTATCACTGCATGTGCTATGATCGGAGCGACAACTGAATCGGTCATCTTCCTCAGCATCTGTAACATTGCTCCTCCAGCTATGCAAAAAATACACATCAGAAGAATATTCGTAACCGGAAATCCCGGTGCATCCTTTCCGAAGTTAAGCCCTGCTCCTATGAGTGCAGGCAAGTGCCATAGGCCCCATATGATTCCGCCAATGGCTATCGATCCATTTAACCCGAAGAGTTTTTCAAGCTTGTCGTAAAGAAATGCCCTCCAGCCAAATTCTTCTCCGATCAGGATGAAGAATGCCATATATACTCCGGAACTGCTGACTGATAAGGCCGCCACAACCTCGAGTAGTCCACCTTCTGCTTTTATACTGAATCCTGCTCCCAGACTTATGGTGATAAGGATACAGTTCATAAGTCCAAATGCAATCGGCAGGATAACCGAAAGTAAGTACGGCCGGAAATGTCCCGTGAATTTCGGAAATAATATATCATCTTTAAAACCCTCGCGGAAGATATACCTGGTCGCGATGCATCCGATTGCCGGACTGAATGCTGCTATATAATAACGCAGATTTAGCCATCCTGTAACTTTTCCGCCACTCAGCATAACATCGTATACTCTCCACCCGAAAATATACATCAGCCCGAATGTTATAAGGAGGAATACACCTATCTGAAGAAGGATTTTTTTCTTGTCAGATGTCATCTCTCAGCACCCCCTTTTTATAAACTCTGCAGGAAATGCGATAGGAAATATAGTAGAACAGCACAACCAGATGGTAAAACATCGATGAAGCTATGTAGCCCTTAAGCGTCATATTCGTAACAAATCTCTTCAGTTCATCCGAAAGCACTTCAAAGCCTTTACCGCTGCCCTCCGGCACTTCCGTCATCTCTCTGATGACTCTGATTATAATAGTCAGGATTCCCTTCTCTCCCAAAAGCCACTCGATATCCCCGAAAAGCAGATATATGGAAATGATCAGAACGAGAACTACCGAAATCAGAATCCTTATAATGGAGGCCTTATCTGCTCCGAATCTGTAAGCGAGCGGAAGTTCTATCGCATTCAGGAAGATACAGAAGAATATTGCACCCAGATATAACTTTGACAGATTTATCATTTCACCGGCTATGAGACTGCAGAATATATCATTTATCACACAGAGCGTAAGAGAAATAAAATACAGAATGAATGTAGCCATGTATCTTGATGCTACTATGCTTCTTTCACCTTCAGGAAGCGAGATTCCATAGAAGCCCCAGCTTCTTGAGTTATCAACCTTGATCAGATAATTGAAGCCCATTAACCCTATATAAATAACAACCATTATGTCCATTATTCCTGCCATTGGTTCTATAGCAGCGGGCGTCAGTGTAATACTATCCACTGACAGAATAACAGCAAACATCAATATATATACGAACAAAAGTGAGGCTGCCAATATTATTACTTTGTTTTTTATAAGATATAAATCTTTATATATTAGACCTCTCATACATGCCTGCCCTCTTTTTTAACCAATTTCACGCTGATAAAGAAACAGATAATCGTGAGCATAATTCCTGACAGAATCGGAACAGTATATAACAAAGCCACATGCTCTGTAAGTCCCTTTAACTTTTCAAGTACCATTTCCAGCTTACCATTTGCATACAAAAATCCATCAACAATCATAACGATTACTATTATGATCATTATCGGCAGAGCTTTTATAATTTCAGCCTTTTGCGAATTCCGTCCCTTGTAGATATATTCCATCAGTATAAAATAATCATCGAGAATAAGGCACACTACCGCTCCATACACAAGTATAAGTATACCTTCATGAGAGCCGAGTCCACTATGGAATATGCTTTCCAAGGCTTCTCCTGATACTCTCTGCATCAATGAGAGTGATCCGACACTCAATATAATGCTTACAAGAAATAAACCAAAAATAAGCAGGAATCTTACCCCTATTACCATTTCCGGCCTAAGTCCCGAAGAATTCATATACTGATGCCATCCATTTTTATAATCCTTATTGATGATGCCCGGAACATACTCTAAGGATGTAGCCAGAACTATCCCTGCTATTATGGCGAAGTAACTTGCAACCTGTAATATATCGTAAATCGAATCAGTATCAGAAACATATTTGGCTATATTCCCACACTTAGCGGAAAGAGCAATTATAAAACCCATCACAAATAATCCGGCAAATATGCCGAAGGTGATCAACAGGTTTTTCCGTATTAAGTATATGTCTCTCATAATTAACTGCTTCATATTATTTCCACTCGCCCTTATCTCGGTTTACATAATATAACATAATTTCTTCCAGTGTTGTCTTGTCAATCACAGCTCCGGAGAACTTTTTGGCCGCCTTATCTCTGTCGCTGACCATAACCTCTGCCCCGAAATCCGTAACTCTTGCGCTGATGTAGTCTTCCCTCTCAAAATCCCTGAAATCCCTTTTGGAACATTTCACCACCCCATGACTCTCGAGGATGTCATCCTTGACTCCGGTTATCAGTATCTTTCCTCTGTCTATAAATGTAACCATATCTGCCACCTTCTCAAGATCTGATGTAATGTGTGAAGACATCAGGATTGAATTATCCTCATCCTGAAGATATTCGAGAAAGATGTCCAGAATCTCATTTCTTACAACCGGATCAAGTCCTGTAGTCGCTTCGTCCATGATAAGGAGCTTTGCATTATGCGAAAGCCCTGCAGCTATCTGAAGCTTCATCTTCATACCCTTTGAGAACTGTCCGAACTTCTTCTTAAACGGAAGCTGGAATCTATCAAGATAATTCTGAAAGCATTCATCATCCCATTCTTTCCATATGCCGCCCATAATCTTCGTAAGCTGTTTAGCTGAAAGATCATCATTGAAAGGAAGCACATCGAAAATGGCAGCAATCTTCTCCTTCACTTCATACTCATGCTCCGGCATCTCTTTCCCGAGGAGCTTTATCTCGCCGCTGTCCCATCTTAAGATATTCAGAATTGAATTGATGGTTGTAGTCTTGCCCGCACCATTCTGTCCTATGAAGCCCATGATGCTTCCCTTCGGAACAATGAAGCTCACATTATCCAATGTAAAACCATCATATTTCTTAGAAAGATTCTTTATCTCTATTGCATTTTCGTAATTCATATGCCCCTCCCGTTTTTCTAAGGAACCAAAAAACGTTATATATTGTATATATCCGATATACACAATATATAACGTTTATCTTTTATCGTCAAGAGCTTTTTGTTTATTTCATTTTCAGTATTCGTTTATATCCCTGATTTATCGTTACTACATATACTATGCAGGATATGCCAAACGCAAAGATCAGCAGCATAATCATTGCAGAAATTATAATGACGAGGTTACTCTCACTGTTAAAGACTGATACCGTCATCATAGGAATAACAGCCGCCAGCAGACTCACTACACCGATTATTATTCCCAGCAGAAATGTACGATCAAAGGATTTACTGTTTTCCCCTACTGCGCCACGAACCCCAAAACCGAGCTCTGCATTTTCCTTTGAAAGATGCTTATATGGCGTAAGCTTCCGAAATGACAGGATAAGAATTACAGCCATGATAATTAGAATAATTATCTGAATTATTGCTCCAAGCACTGCCAGTTTTTCACTAAACAGAGATAATATGATTCCCGGAAACGGAGATATAAAGAAGAGGAATATAGCCAGCACAAAGCACTTTGCATTCTTTTTCTTTGTATCTAAATACTCCTGAACCTCCTGTAATTCAATCATATTATCTTTTGAAAATGTTCCGCTGTCATTTGAGATTGTTTCTGATGCATTCGAAGCATTTTCGTTATAATCAGCCGTACTATCCGGATGATTATTCTCCAGAAAAGACAGGTCATATTCATCCTTTAGAAGGAAATCCGTAGGTACTCCAAAAAATTCTGACATAGCCAGAATCTTATTAAGATCAGGAGTTGTCTGCGCCATTTCCCACTTGGAAACAGCCTGCCTGCTGACTCCTATCTCAGCTCCAAACTCCTCCTGAGAGAGACCTTGTCTTTTCCTTAGTTCAGTTATCTTTTCAGAAAGAATCATCTGTTATCCTCCTGCAATCACCCCCGGGTCGTCTTGCACAATCCATTATATTCCATCTCTAATCTATTGTATTCAAAAATATATCTATATCAGCCTTAACCTCTTCAGGATTTTCTGTATAGAAATAATGGCTTGCATCAAGTTCGATAAGCGATCCATTTGAAATACTATCAATATAATTCTTATGTATAAGCAGCCAGTTGTCCATATCCTGCATCATTGGTTCCAGCATCTTATCATTCGTTACAAACATAAGCGTCGGAACATCCGGAACAGGACCGTCATGGAGCAATCTAATCTGCTCTATAAAATTCTCGGTAAACCACTGTTCATGGTTTATTGTAGCATCCGAACCCCCGGAATACTTCGAATACATAATAGCACTGTATTCTCTTTTCTCCTCATCTGATAAATATTCTGATTTTAAGGCAGGAAATGTATCCTTTGCATTTATATATCGCATAAGTCCCACATCATAAACCCAGAAATCATAGAACTCCATTTCCTTTGCAGATTCTTCAGGGTCTTCAGGCTGCAGATTATCCCAGTCCACTCCCATATAATCATATTCTTCAGGGATTCCCATATCCAGACCGATTATCGCTTCTATTTCATCAGGATAATGATTCGCCCAGTACATAGCCTCAAAACCCGAAGCCGAATGAGGACACAGAATATACGGAGCATTTACACCGGCTTCTGAGAGTGCCCGGCGATCCTGCTCAGTTATTATATCTACCGTTCTCTCACCATCAATCTCATCACTATAACCATAACCGAATTTCTCTATAATAACAACCTTATAATCATCCTTCAGTCTGTCAGTAAGCGGCTTGAAATCCAAGATTGGAGAAGGGGTTCCTGCTCCGGCCAGAAACACAAGTGTTTTATCTCCATCACCTTCTATCAGTAGATTCATATTGTGTCCATCAACCTCAACGTACTCACCCTTATGCCGGATTAGCTTTGCTTCCCTGTTAAGACTCGCCTTGTTGTAGAGATAGGTTCCAATCACGAGAATAGCTGTAAGTGCAAACACTGCAGCTACAGCTATAATAGTTCCCTTTGCAAATTTCATAACATTTTTCTTACACATAATAAAACCGTCCTTTCCAGATATGTTGTTCGTTCTCAACATACCTGAAAGGACGGTTGCCTTCTACCATCTACAGCTTGCAATGTGTCAACCACAGGGTTGCAATTACTTATTTTCTTAGGTTTTTGCATACTTAAGGTTATATCCTGAAGTTTCGATAAGCCTTTCAATATCCTCAGTATATTCCTTATTCGGATATATCTTTTCAAATGGCGTAAAATTCGGGAGCTTCTCATCCAGATAATGGTTCATATATACACCGGATATGCATTCTGAAGGCGTACATAAATCACCAATCTGATAATCCCCTGTCAGTCCTCCGACTGCCCCGGCAAAAACACATTTTCCAAATTTCATATCAGCACAGATGATGATATGGTCCAGCAGATTGCATGCTCCGGACGCAGTCTGAGCCCACGCCACCTTAAATCCATCCTTCTCAACCAAATATCCGGAAAAGTATGAATGCTGTTCAAGCACAGTGACCTTATATGCAGGATCTCTTATTATCTTTGCGGGTTTCCAGCCAGGAGCTATAACCAAAACATCATAAAATGTAACAGGATTAAATCCAAAAACCTCCTGATACATTACACCGTCATTATACTTTTTCATATTATCCAGCACTTGAACTAATCTTTGTTTCATAAGTAAGTCCTTTACTAAAGCTCTCTTTCCATATAACCTACTGTAAAAGAGAAGAAATCATATTTACGAGTTTCAGTATGAATGAACCCATGATTTTCATACCATTCTCTAAGGACAGTATTCTCCTCAACTATACTGAGTTTCATAACTTCACAGCCCAATTCTTTTGCCCTTGAGATTGAATCATCAAGCAGCATCTCTCCTATACCTTTATGCCTATATTCCGGCAATACACATAAGCTTCCTAATTCACACTCTTTCTCACCGGGAATATACAGATTATAATATCCAACTAGTTTATCATTATCAAAGTATCCATACATAGGACGATGTTGTTCATACATCCATATTCTAACCTTATTTTCATCGGTTACAAATGCAGTAAAATGAGGTGAATTTTCAACAGTTATATTATACTGTTTTGCAACGGTCATAAAACTATCACGTATCACTCTGACACATTCTTTTATGTCATTTTCTTCTATTGCTCTAATCATGTAAATATCACTCCATAGTCATTCGAAATGAATATTAATCAGTTTCTTTAAGTAGTATCCAAACTTACATCTTATTATATCTTCACATTGCAATAGTATTATAACATATAACCTGAGAATCATGCTGTTCACCTTAATACTAAAGCCGGATTACTAAGCATTTGATCAATAAGTGTATGCATTTGTTTTTTCATATCATCACTTGTCACTTCCATAATAGCGGTCGTCAGTCTCACAGCAGCATCCTTTGATGAAGCGCCCGAGTGATACATTCGTTCAGATTCCTCATTGTAATCAAGAACTATAAAGCGATCATGCATTATACCACCAATCTGAATAAATGAAATATCGATACTAGGAAATTCCGCATTAAAATCATTCTTATCATGAATATGCAAATGATTTCCAACATTATCACTAAAAATTTTAACCGTTACACCATTCTTTACTGTCTGCAATAGACGTAGCGTTTTTATATCTATATAGTTATCTACGATATAAACTGATTTATCAGCCTTGCCGTAAATATCCATGTATGTTTCATCGGCTTTTGCGGGATGTCCTTCTCGAAGAAGATATTCTCCATTATCTATATGAGTCTCGAAAGTTAATAGTATTGGAGAAATATCTGACTGTTTTACCCTCGCATTAATTTGCTCAAATGCACAGACTAGTTTTTCATCATGTTCTAGTAATAGCTGCTGTTGTTCAGTAATCAGTTTCTGCTGATCTATCATCATTGAATTCATTTCACGAATAGACTCTGTATTTTCCGCAGTCTGAATTGATATTCTTAATATATCTCGCTGAGTAACAAGTCCTTTGGTTTCAACAAGATAATCCTTCATAGCTCGGAAAGTTCTAATTAATGCTCGACTTTGCTTGGTTGCCAAATCACCTCGTAAAACCGTCATAAGCATATATAGACCACTTTCTGTAAAAGCTCTTGGTGGTTTTCTTCTACCGCCCCAACTTGATATCGATTTTTTCGATATCAAGTTTTTAAATTCATCTTGTGTAAGATAAAAGCAAAAATCCTCGCCCTCAAATTTCTCGATGTTATTATTTACTTGTTCGTTGAATCGTGTTGTTGTATATCCATATATTTCAGCCAACTCAAAATCAAGCATGACCTTTACACCACGAACCTCATATATCTTATCTTGAATAGTTTGCTGATCAATAATTGCTATTTCCTTCTTTTGCTCCATTTTTATTTTATCACTCATAAAACTCCCCCTTTCTCATATACCAATGGTATAAAGTAGAATACCATATACCATAGGCATAATCAAATGATTTACAAACATAAATTATTAGCTTATACTTATTGACATGAAATATTACGCATTGCTATTAAAGGGAGAAGGTGTATGAATATAAACATTGATCGATTAATAGAATGCCGAATGAAAACCGGCATATCAAAGCACGAAGCCGCCAAAAGAATCGGAGTTGCTCAGCCTACCTATCTGAGATATGAATCCGGCGATAGAGCGCCTTCCCTTCATGTAATAAAAAACATAGCGGAAGTGTTTAATACATCTGTGGAGTATTTGACCGGCGAATCAGATTCATCCGATTCGAATTGTATTACTATTCATAAAGATACAGAGCCCGAAATCTTTCAATTACTTCAAAATCGTACCAAATGGACTGAGAAGCAGCTTAAGCGGTTACTTGCTTATGCTGAAAAGCTTAACTAATCACATTCATAAAATGAATTTGCATAATACTCGAAAAACAATTAAAATATCATAGGTGATTCTCGTAAAATCTTTAATTATACAGAGGATTCAAGAGCAAACCGTATGAAATGAAAAAAGGGGAGAAACTGAAATGTCAAACGAAGAAAACAAAGAAGAAAAGAAGGGTATCAATGAAAGCAAACTGGAGCTGATCATTGCAATTCTGCTTGGTGTCACAGCTATTCTTACAGCATGGGCAAGCTGGATTGGATCACTTCATGGTGGAAATCAGTCAACAAATTATACAAAGAGCAACAACCTGTCTGCAATGGGTAACTCAATGTATAATGAAGCAGCTCAGAATTACATGCAGGATGTTATCATTTGGAATACTATCAATGATTACATATTTGATAGAGATCTTGCTGAAGCAAATGGAAAAAAGAAGGATGCTGATCTGATTGATGAAAAGATTAATCTGTTGATTGAAGACAGTTGTTCAGAGGAATTTGCAGAAGCAATAGACTGGGCTTTTGAAGAAGGAAAGTCCCCTTTTGAAAAAGATGGTTATGTAGATTCATATTATCAGGAAGCGCTTGACACCATTGACGAGGCAGATAGCTTACTTGAACAGGGTAAGCAGGATAATGCAAATGGAGATGCTTACGGCCTTGTATCAGTTCTTTATTCTGTAGTTCTGTTCATGCTTGGTATCGTAGGAATCTTTAAGAAGCTTCCAAACCGTATGATTGTTATGATTGTTTCAGCAGTGCTGCTCGTATTGGCAACTATCTATATGATAACAATTCCATTACCAACTAATTTCAGTTTATTAAGCTTTTTCGTACACTAGTTTATCCTTAAAGTAAGTATAAAAACAGGATAAAAACTATAGACACTATTAAGCCAAAAAACGTGGGAAGCCTTGATTTACAAGGCTTCCCATATTTTTTGTATTATAGTAATTCGATTGTTCCAGGTGGCTTACTCGTCAGATCATAAAGCACTCTGTTTACTCCCTTTACTTCATTGATTATCCTATTCATTGTTTTTTGAAGGATTTCAAATGGAATGTCAGTGCAGTCTGCTGTCATGAAGTCTGAGGTGTTTACTGCACGGAGTACCACTGCGTAATCAAAGGTTCTGAAGTCTCCCATAACTCCGACTGAACGCATGTTGGAAAGTGCTGCGAAGTACTGGTTAGGAAGATGCTTGATACGACCGCTGGCAAGTGCTTTGTCCATCTCATCACGGAATATATAGTCTGCATCCTGTACAATACGTACCTTCTCAGGTGTTATCTCATCTATGATACGTACGCCGAGTCCCGGTCCCGGGAATGGCTGTCTGTAAACCAGATACTCAGGTATTCCAAGTTCAAGTCCGGCCTTTCTTACCTCGTCCTTAAAGAGCATTCTGAGCGGTTCAACTATCTCTTTAAAATCAACATAGTCAGGAAGTCCTCCAACGTTGTGATGTGACTTAATAACTGCTGACTTTCCGAGTCCGGATTCTATAACATCAGGATAAATGGTTCCCTGTGCAAGGAAATCAACTGCTCCTATCTTCTTGGATTCCTCTTCAAATACACGGATGAATTCCTCACCTATAATCTTTCTCTTTGCTTCAGGATCTGTTACCCCTGAGAGCTTCTCATAGAATCTGTCATGTGCGTTTACTCTTATAAAGTTAAGATCATAGTTACCGTTAGGTCCGAATACAGCCTCAACCTCATCTCCTTCATTTTTACGAAGAAGACCATGATCAACAAACACGCAGGTAAGCTGCTTTCCAACTGCCTTAGCAAGAAGAACTGCTGCAACTGATGAATCAACACCGCCTGAAAGTGCACAGAGCACACGTCCGTTACCAATCTTTTCACGAAGTGCTTTGACTGTTGAATCCACAAATGAATCCATCTTCCAGTCACCGGCACAGCCACAAACATTATAAACAAAATTACGAAGTATCTCTTTACCCTGTTCCGTATGCATTACTTCAGGATGGAACTGAGTTGCGTATATCCTTCTTTCAGGATTCTCCATAGCTGCAACCGGGCAATCCTTTGTATGAGCAGTAACAGTAAATCCTTCAGGAGCTTCTGCTATGTAATCAGTATGGCTCATCCAGGTTGTAATCTTGTTCTTTACTCCCTTAAACAATACTGATTTGTATGAATCTGAATCCCCGGAATTTCCACTGTTTGTTGCCGCATCGATCAAAGTTTCAGTTCTTCCATACTCACTTACCGGAGCTGTAGCAACACGTCCTCCCAAAAGGTGAGCCACCAGCTGTGAGCCATAGCATATACCCATGATAGGTATTCCCAGATCAAATATCTCTTTTGAATATGTCGGTGAATCCTCCGCATAAACACTGTTAGGTCCGCCGGTGAAGATTATTCCCTTAGGATTCATCTCCTTAATCTTTTCAAGCGACATTGTGTAAGGATGAACCTCTGCATATACATTACATTCTCTTACACGTCTTGCTATAAGCTGGTTGTACTGTCCTCCGAAATCAAGGACTATGATCATCTCTCTTTGCATTTTAAAACCTCTTTAGAACTGCTTCAAAGCTTCCTGAAGCTGGTTATCATCTTCATAATCAACAGTAATCTTGGTTCTCTGTTCCTCATCCAGTTCAACCTCGACATCAGGTTCAATTCCAATCCCATGAATATCATTTCCAGCAGGAGTGAAATACTTTGCCATAGTCAGTTTAACGGCAGAACCATCTGAAAGCTCATGGTAAATCTGAACTATACCCTTTCCATAAGTAGTAGTTCCCACAATTACTGCCTTTTTATAATCCTTTATGCATCCGGTGAATATTTCGGATGAGCTTGCACTGTTACCATTTACAAGAACAACCATAGGAAGATCAACACTGTGTTTATCTCCGCACGCATAAGTGTCTATAACATTACCGCTCTTGCCCTTGGTATATACTATCATTCCCTTTTCTGCGCCATCTCCGGCCACACTGTCATCAGCTATGAGATAATCACACATTTCTGCAGCTGCCATAACAAGTCCACCAGGATTATTTCTGAGATCTATGATAAGTCCCTTTGCACCTTTTCCTTGAAGCTCATCAACGGCTTCTTTAAACTGTTTTGAGGTTGTTCCAATGAACTCATTGACCTTGATATAACCTATCTTGCCATCCAGCATGTCATACTCGACCGTTACATTTTCAACCTTATCGCGGACGATATCGAGTTCTACCATTCCTTCGCCTTCTCTGTAAAATGTAATGTGCACGGTCGTGCCCTTGTCACCTCTTATGAGTCCGACGACATAATCAAGTTCCATATCCGTTGTAAGGTCAATGTCATCAACCTTTACAAAAACATCACCCGGAAGTACACCTGCTTTTTCTGCAGGGCTGTCCTTTATAGGATTAACAACATATATCTGTCCATTTTCCTGATCTTTGGATACAACTGCGCCTATTCCCTGGTATTGACCGGAATTATCCTCCTGCAGGTCTTCATACTCTTCCTTGGTATAGTATGCAGAATAAGGATCATCCAGCCCTTCCAGAAGCCCATCGAAGTAAGCTTCTTCCTGTTTATCTTCGTCGACGTCAAAATAGTAAGTTGAGTTTATAAATTTCTCCAATTCTTCAGTCTTCGACTTGATACGTTCGCTGTTAGGGTCAAACCCATCTTCTGTTGACTCTTCTTCCTTTGATCCGAAAATATTACCGAAACGTCCGTTCCCGGAACATCCCACCGTACCAAGAAGCAATGCTGCTATAGTTGCGCAAACTGCTCCTCTGACCAGTATTCTCTTCTTCATAATATAATCTCCGATTTCTGTAAAAGTTTGACAGTCTAACCTAAGATTAGACTGTCAACTTAAAACTATTATCTGAAATATGTCATAGGATCTACATAATTACCATTGATACGCACACCGAAATGAAGGTGCGGACCTGTAGATACACCTGTACTTCCAACGTAACCTATAACTGTACCGGCCTTTACTACAGTACCTTCGGTAGTAGCATAACCTGACATATGATGATAAACGGTAACGACTCCATTTCCATGATCTATCATTACTGTATTACCACCGGATCCCATATAACCTACTTTTATTACCATGCCGTCTGCAGCAGCTATAATAGGTGCACCCATCATGGCACCGATATCGACACCCTTATGATATGTAGAAGCACCTGCCATAGGAGCTGATCTTCCACCGAAGTTGGATGTGATACGTGTACTGGATGGACAAGGCCACTGGAACTTGCCTGCCGAAATACCCGTAGTAATGAATGCCGGTCCAAGATAAACATAGGATGTACTGGTTTCAACCTGAACAAGCATAGACTCCAGTTCTGCCTGCAGCTTTGAATACTCAGCCTGAGCATCAGCTATATCAGAATCATAGCTCTTAACCTGCTCTTCCTTTGCATCAGCTATTACCTGGAGTGCAGCCTCTGAGTCCACATAATCCTCCATCAGGTCACTGCTGTCTTCCTGCATTGTTGTGAGCATAGCATATTTGTTAGCTATATTCTTTCTGGTTGTAGCGTACTCATCAAGCAGCTTATTATCATAAAGACCTACAGCATTTACGTACTCACTCTTGTTGAGGAAATCCGTGAAACTCTCTGAGGTTATCATAGCCTCAACAGCATTGTACGTTCCATTTTCATACTGATTTCTGATATGACTCTTGATGACCTCGTACTGAGCCTTTTCAGCTGCCTCAGCCTCTTTAAGACTCTTCTCTGTCTCAACTATAAGTCCGGCAATCTCCTCCTGCTCAGCCTTAAGTGCCTCAATCTTATCGTTGTAGGCAAGTATGAGCTCGTCCATCTCGATCATTTCCTGCATGAAAGAGTTCTGGCCCTGCTTAAGTCTGTTAAGGAAAGCGAGCGCATTCTCAAGATTGGTCTTCTTCTCGTCATATTCCTTACCATAACGAGCACGAAGCTCTTCCTCAGTAAGGATGACTGTCTGAGTAGTTGTATAAGATATGGTCTGTCCCGGAACGGTGATAGTAACACCCTGTGTTGTTATAGGCTTACCATCCTTATCCGTAGCCTGCTCTGTAGTCGAGCCGCCGTCACTCCCCCCCTCTTCAGTCGTCCCGCCGCCTGACTCAGTTGAAGCGTCACTCGGTGTTGCAGTCGGAGCAAAATTTATTCTGTTGTCTGAAAAGGCAAAGCTATTACTGCCTATCAGGATGGACATCACTGCGAGTAAAGTAATAGCTTTCTTAGTTAGCTTTTTTGCCAATATAAGGACCCCCTATCAAACTTTAAGGTGTTTCCTTGTTGTAGCCCAGCTTCCTATGAAGCCTATTCCTATACCGATTACAAGCGAAACCGGAATAAGTGTCATGAAGAGCTGCTTTGCAGGTAAAAATGCAAAGACATTCTGAAGTATCGAGAAACGTCCAAGTACGTAGTCGAGTGCCATCTTGTAAATAAAATAAAGCATTACAAGAGGAATGATAGATCCGATAAAACCTATAACTACACCTTCTACTATGAACGGAGCTCTTGTAAATGCATTGGTTGCACCTATGAGCTTCATGATCTTGATCTCTTCACGTCTTACAGTAATACCGATAGTGATAGTATTGCTGATAAGGAATATCGAAACAAGGAACAGAATTCCTATAATTGCAATTGAAACGATATTTACAAGAGTACCGAGTGCACTGATACTGTCAGCTGTATACTCGGAACTTACAACCTTCCTTACTCCGTCTATACCCTGAACGAAGTTAACGAAGTCAGCCTGTTTGCTTACGTCATTCAGAGAAACTGAATAACTCTCAGAATCCTTAAGTGGGTTGTCATCGCCGAATGCAGCTCTGGCCGCCTCAGGATCATCATAGTTAGCCTCTGAGAATGTCTTCCATGCATCATCTGCTGAAATGAAGTCAATGGTGTCAACCTCAGGCCTTGTTTTAATCTGCTCACCTATAAGATTCTTTCTGTCATCATCAAGTCCTTCATCGAAGAACACTGAAATAGTAACATTGCTCTCAATGGACTTCATAGCTGCCTGGAAGTTAACTATGATTGAATAAAACAGTCCAAAGAGGAAAAGACATGCTACGATTGTACCTATTGATGCAAGTGAGAAGAGTATATTTCTTCTGATATTCTTAAGTCCCTGTCGGAAACTATACCATACTGAACTAATCCTCATCGATATAGCCTCCCTTCTCTTCGTCGCTTATGATCTCGCCCTTCTTGATAGTGATAACTCGCTTCTTCATGGCATTTACGATCTCTTTGTTATGTGTAACAACTACGACGGTAGTTCCCTTCAGGTTGATCTCCTCAAGAAGGTTCATGATTTCCCATGAATTCTTAGGGTCAAGGTTACCTGTAGGCTCATCGGCAAGGATGATCTCAGGCTTGTTGACAAGAGCTCTTGCAAGAGCAACTCTCTGCTGCTCACCACCTGAAAGCTGTCTTGGGTAAGACTTATACTTATCAGCAAGTCCTACAAGAGTAAGCATCTGTGGAACCTGCCTTCTTATGTATCTGCCCGGTGTTTCGATAACTCTCTGGGCAAATGCAACGTTCTCATATACTGTCCTGTCCTTAAGGAGACGGAAATTCTGGAAAACAACACCTATCTTTCTTCTGAGCTTAGGAATATGACGTCTCTTCATCTTTGTATAATCAAATCCTGCAACAGTGATCTTTCCCTTTGTTGGTGAAAGCTCTCCGAGAAGTAATTCGATAAGAGTAGTCTTACCTGAACCACTGGATCCTACTATGAACACGAACTCGCCATCTTCAATCTTAAGACTTACGTCTTTCAGGGCTTCTGTTCCTGTAGGATACCTCATGGTAACATTTTCCATTGTAATCATGTTTACATAAAGTCCTTTCTTAAAAATCTATAGTCTCCATGTATTGCATATATTTAACTACCATAAGTGCAATCTTGAAGGTAATAGCATCATCAAAAACTCTAAGATCGAGTCCTGTTGATTTTTCAATCTTATCAAGTCTATATACAAGAGTATTTCTGTGAATATAGAGCTGTCTGGATGTTTCAGATACATTTAAGCTGTTCTCGAAGAATTTGTTGATAGTAGTAATAGTCTCTTCATCGAACTCTTCCGGAGATCTTCCGTCAAATATCTCTTTGATAAACATCCTGCATAGAGGTATAGGAAGCTGATAGATAAGTCTTCCGATACCGAGGTTGCTGTAAGCGATGATATTTTTGTCACTGTAGAATATCTTTCCTACATCAAGGGCCATCTTGGCTTCTTTGTAAGAACGGGAAACTTCTTTGATCTCATTGACAATAGTACCAAATGCAACGTGAACAGATATCATAGCCTCGCTGGAAAGCATATCTACGATGACCTTGGCAGTCTTCATAAGATCTTCTGTCTCATCTGTAGGCTTAACCTCTTTTACAAGGATTATATTCTTCTCATCAACTGCTGTGATGAAATCCTTTGTCTTAGTTGCAAACAGATTACGTACTGTCTCCAGAGCGTTCGTATCCTTTTCATTCTTTGTCTCGATAATGAATACTACTCTCTTCGCATCTGTATCAATATGGAGTTTCTTTGCCTTGTTATAAATATCAACAAGAAGCAGATTATCAAGAAGAAGGTTCTTGATAAAGTTATCCTTATCAAATCTTTCCTTATAAGCTATAAGAAGGCTCTGTATCTGGAAAGCGGCCATCTTACCAACCATGTATGAGCTGTCATCGTCGCCCTTTGCCATGATTATGTACTCGAGAACACGGTCATCGTTTACTTTGAAGAACTGATAACCCATAAGAGACTGGCTTTCTGCAGCTGATTCAGCAAATGCTGTAACTGCTTCCGCATAATCATCAAGGTTCTCATCAACTGTTCTGGCAAGCGTACGCCCTTCAGTATCCATAACAACAAGATTTACCTTGCTTATGGTTCTTATGCCATCAATAGTATCCTGAAGTATCTGATTTGATATCATCCTGTCACCCCTTTTTCTATACTATGTTTCCCCCGTTTGGTGCATACCTAGTTATTTTAACAAAAAATGCGCAAAAAAAAAAGAGGAAATGCAAGTTACCCTGCATTTCCTCGTATAATTTTCACAAATATGACTAATTTGCGATGATCTCTTCTGTTTCCTTATCGAAGATATGGATCTTAGAAAGATCAAATGCGAACTGAACTGTATCACCAGGTCTAGCTGTTGTACGAGCATTAACTCTGGCTGTGATATCGAACTGATCGATTGTGAAGTACAGATAAACTTCTGCACCGAGCATTTCGTAGATATTGATACGAGCATCAATAACTGACTCAGGTGAAGACTCGATGAAGAGCTGCTCATCATGAATATCCTCTGGACGGATACCAAGAACAACTTCCTTATCGATGAAGTTACCAGCGATAAGCTTCTGAGCCTTAGCTTCAGGAACCTTGATTGAATGTGAACCAAACATAAGGAGCACATCAGCGCCTGACTTAACAACTGTACAATCGATGAAGTTCATAGGTGGCATACCCATGAAACCTGCAACGAAGAGGTTTGTAGGATGATCATAGAGGTTCTGAGGTGTATCTACCTGCTGGATGATACCGTCCTTCATAACTACGATTCTTGTACCAAGAGTCATAGCCTCTGTCTGGTCATGTGTAACGTAGATAATAGTTGTCTGAAGTCTCTGATGAAGCTTAGATATCTCAACACGCATCTGAACACGGAGCTTAGCATCAAGGTTTGAAAGAGGCTCGTCCATAAGGAATACCTTAGGCTCACGAACTATAGCACGTCCCATAGCAACTCTCTGTCTCTGACCACCGGAAAGAGCCTTTGGCTTACGGTCAAGAAGGTGCTCGATTTCAAGAATCTTAGCTGCTTCATGAACCTGCTTGTCAATCTTCTCCTTTGGTACCTTTCTAAGCTTAAGACCAAATGCCATATTGTCATAAACTGACATATGTGGATAAAGAGCGTAGTTCTGGAATACCATGGCGATATCTCTGTCCTTAGGCTCGATGTCGTTACAAAGCTTGTCACCGATCCAAAGCTCACCTGAACTGATATCCTCAAGACCTGCGATCATACGAAGTGTTGTAGACTTACCACAACCTGAAGGTCCAACGAAGATAACGAACTCCTTGTCCTGAATCTCAAGATTGAAATCCTTAACAGCGTTGAAACCGTTTGGATATATCTTGTAGATATTCTTAAGTGATAAACTAGCCATTTTTATTTCCTCCTATAAAAACATATAGCTATTTGCGTTATTTTTACAAAACACTAGCGCTATTTTAAATCTTTTTTAATTTTTACACCATATTATATTTGCATAAAACTTTTTGAAAACTTTTGTTAAGATTGACTAGTGACAAATTATTCTTATTACATTTTACTAATTTTATGTCTTAGAAGAATAGAAAAGGTTCACTTTTATGTGAACCTTTCATAAAAATTGTTACAATTGTTACATTATGTTAATTAACTTCTGTATCAGTTTTTCCGATAACTATGAAGATTTCAGTACCTTCTATAGTGGCATCTGTAGCACCACTGTCAAGCCTTCTTACCTGTATATATGAACCTGGGAAATACTTCTTAAGATCTTCGCCCTGTCCCTCTGATTCCACACAGATAACTGTGATATCGGACTTAGCATAATAGTTAGCAGGGAAAACATCTGTATATCCTTCAGCCTTAAGCTTATCGGTCCATTTTCCGGCAAGTCCACCGACATCTGTTGCATTAAGTACAGCTATAGTCAGATCCTTTGAGGATGCCACATCTTCATTTCCGCCCTCAGGAGCTTCTGTAGCCACTTCGGTCGGAGTGGCAGTAAGGAGTTCATCCTCCTGATCATCTATAAGTACGGATTCATCTACATTTGAAACATCTTTATTTGACTTATTCTTAAGATACTGCTTTACAAATACTGCGCCCATCGCAACTATTACTATCGCCAGTATTATAACTACTGCACGGAGAAACATTGCCAAAAACAGAGCACCCGCTGATCTCTTCTTCATTTATATATTCCTTTCTGCATTATTAACATATTGTTTCAACTGTTCATATATGCCGAACAGTTGTTTTCAATTAAGATATAATATGCTAAAATTACTATAAAATCAAGCATTAAGAAGGTATTCCCTTATGAAAACAGTCATAATCACAGGTGCATCAAGGGGTATAGGCCGTGAAACCGCGATAAAACTGGCATCTCTTGGCGATTTCAGGAGTATGATTCTTACCTGTAATAAAAATGAAGATCTCCTTCTGGAATTGAAAACTCTCCTTCTGGAAAACTACCATATAAATGTATCGACATTTGTTGGAAATGCAGGTGATGAGCAAACATCTGATGCCATAAAAAATCATATTGATGAGAATAATCTCATTCCGGAGCTTCTTATCAATAATGCCGGGATGGCTTATACAGGTCTTCTTCAGGATATGAGCTATGACGACTGGAGAACCCTTATGAATTCTGATCTTGACAGTGTATTCCTTATGACCAGGATGGTGATTCCTTACATGGTCAAAGAGCAAAAAGGCAGGATCATCAATATTTCTTCAATATGGGGAGAACACGGTGCCTCCTGTGAAGCAGCATATTCCGCTGCAAAAGGCGCTGTGAATACATTTACCAAAGCACTTGCAAAGGAACTGGCTCCAAGCGGAATCTCAGTTAACGCAATCGCTCCGGGTTTCGTTGATACAGATATGAACCGCATGTATTCAAAGGAAGATATTGCATCAATAATCGACGAAATCCCTGCCAATCGCATTGCCACACCTTCCGAGATAGCTGAAACTATCCTCCTCCTCTCCAAGGCCCCTACATATATGACGGGCCAGATCATCACTGTAGATGGCGGGTGGATGCTGTAAACATATATAAACTGTACATTCTCATTGTTATTAATGATACGTAGTAAACACGCGAGGGTATGATATGGAACGAGTATATGTAGAGTTTTTTTCAAATGAAGCCCTTGAGAACGTCATGGTTCTTCTCAAGTACAAGCCTGACCTGATCATCTATCTTGGTCATAAGCATGACATGATCACCAGGAAGATTGAGAGTCTTAAGAAATTCAGGGACAAGCTTTCTCCAAACACGGAGTTCAAGTTCGTTGAAGTTCCTCGTGACGATTTTGACTTCATCATCAATACTATCAACAATATTGCTGATACTTACCCGAACGCGGAATATGAGCTTTCCGGCGGCGGCGAGCTTATACTCATGGCTTTCGGCTTTGTCAGCGCGACCAGAAAGCTCAGCACTCTCCGAATCGATCCATTTACAAGTGTTGAGATACGAATGACCGAGGGCGGTAAACCAAGCCGTACCTATGAGCCTATACAGCTTTCTGTTGAAGACAACATGATTCTGCACGGCGGTTCACTTACTCCTCTCACGGGAACCATTTCTACATGGAAATTCTCGGATGATTTCAGAAATGACGTCAGAGCCATATGGAAGGTATCCTGCTCACTTCGTGCCAGATGGACCAAATACTGCTCTGTTATAGAAGAATGCATTAAATCCAATCAGCCTGATGAAACAGGACTCTACACACTCCCTAAATCAACACTGGGAGATGCAGCCGAGCTCTTCAACAGACTGAACCAGATAAATGTACTCAAGGATTATTCTGTAATGAAAAAGAGTATATCCTTCAGATTCAAAAACAATATGATACGTCATGTTGTTACAAAGACCGGAAATATACTCGAATTACATATATATGAAGTTGCAACCAGAAGCCGCACCTTCAATGATGCAGTCATCGGAGCAGTAATCGACTGGGATGGCAAGACCTATACTTATGATGAAATGGGAAATATATCTCTCGTTGATTACACAGGAAGTGACCGGGGCTTTGATTATACATCAAACTATTATCAGTCAGTTGATACCATAAATGAAATTGATGTAATCCTCATGCGCGGTGTTGTTCCAACTTTCATATCCTGCAAGAGCGGACGTGCAAACAGCAACGCCCTTCATGAGCTCCAAACTATTACCAGACGTTTCGGCGGAAACTACGCCAAAAAGATTCTTATAATGGCCTGTCCAGTGGACAAAAACCCGTCCGGTACAAGTTATTTCAAACAGCGTGCCAAGGATATGCATATCTGGGTCATCGATGATGTATACAGCATGAGCGACGAAGCGCTCCTGTCAAAACTCATCCGAATCCAGGGCAACTAAAAAATAAAGAACGCGCCATAAGGCGCGTTTTTTATTTTGCCAGGTTCGAGAACATAGTATACTTACTCTGCCATGCGAGATCGATGGAGCCGACCGCACCATTTCTCTGCTTAGCCACTATTATCTCAGCCGTTCCCGGCTTCTCTGTATCTTTATTATAGTATTCATCCCTATAAATGAACATAACAACGTCCGCATCCTGCTCTATGGCACCGGATTCACGGAGATCTGCAAGTACAGGTTTATGATCTGTTCTTGAGTCAACTGCTCTGTTAAGCTGCGACAGCGCTATTACAGGCACATTCAGCTCTCTAGCCACGCCCTTAAGTCCTCTGGACATATCGGAAATGAACTGCTGTCTCGACTCAACAGCCCTCGCAGGGCTCATAAGCTGGAGGTAGTCAATAATGATAAGTCCTATATCATGTGACTGCTTGAGCTTACGGCATTTAGATCTCAGATCTCCAAGAGTTACACTTGAATCATCATCTATAAAGAGCGGTGCATTTGCAAGATTCTCAGAACTTTCTATGATACTGTCCCAGTCACCGTCATTTACGCTTCCTGTCTTAAGGTTCTGAGCCTCAACTCTGGAATCTATGGCAAGAAGTCTGCTGACGAGCTGTTCCTGACCCATCTCGAGCGAGAATATAACTGCAGGGACCTTCTTCTTCACGGTAACGTAATGGGCTATATTAAGGACAAATGCCGTCTTACCCATGGAAGGTCTGGCAGCAACGAGAAGAAGTTCTCCTCCGTGCATACCTGTGAGCATATTGTCAAGATCAGTGAAGCCTGTCGGAAGACCGTTTATTCTGCCCTTATTTCTGCTGGCCTCTTCTATCTCGGTCAGAACATCAACAACTATATCCTTCATAGGTGTGAAGTCACCCGAACCCGACCTTGACTGAGAAAGCTTGTATATATCCTGTTCAGCCTTATCCAGTATGTTTCCTACATCCTCAGAAGCTAAATAACAATCCTTGGCCGTATCTTCAGAAACCTTAATAAGGCGTCTCATTATACTGTTATCTCTAACTAATTCAGCATATTGCTTTACATTTGCTGAAGTCGGTACATTTGCAACTATATTGCTTATAAATGTAATGCTGCCGATCTCTTCAGGTGCGCCCTTCTGCTTAAGCCTCTCCGAAAGAGTAAGGACGTCAACTGCCTTGCCCGCTCTGTGAAGCTCAACCATCGTCTCGTACAGCAGTCCATATTGAGGATTATAGAAATCCTCCCTCGTCAGTGAATCGCTGATCTCTATGACAGCTTCACGGTCCATGAGCATGGAACCGATGACTGCCTGCTCAGCCTCGTCACTGTGAGGCATTTTTCTTGTAACTACATTATCTTCCATACGAATCTATTTCTCGCCTTCTACACTGAGCCTAAGATCTGCTGTAACTTCCGGATGAAGTTTAACCTGAACTGTATATTCACCCACTGCCTTGATGGCATCCTTAACAACTATCTTCTTCTTATCAACGTTTATGTTTTCCTGCTTCTTGAGTATCTCGGCAATTTCCTTTGAAGATATTGAACCGAAGGTTCTTCCACCCTCGCCTACCTTGATAACAGCTTTAACCTTTGTCTTTTCGAGCCTTGCAGCCAGGTCCTTTGCCTCTGCCAGCTTCTCAGCAGCAATCTTATCATCATTCTGCTTCTGGAGCTTAAGATCATTCAGTGCCTTGCTTGTTGCCTCTACTCCGAGTTTCTTCGGAAGCACGAAATTACGGGCATATCCGCTGTTCACCTCTACTATATCACCCTTCTTTCCAAGTGATTTAACATCTGTTAAGAGTATAACCTTCATTTATATATCTCCTTCCAATTCCATTTCCGAAAGCACCACTTTAAGCTCTGCTATGAAAGCCTCTTTGCTCTTATCCCTGAGCTGTGCTCCGGCTATATTTGCGTGGCCGCCGCCACTCCATTTCTCCATAATAACCTGAACGTTTACATCGCCGATTGAACGTGCTGATACATAAAGCACTCCATTTGCCTCTGTAACAACAAAGGATGCCTTGACATTCTCAACTCCGAGGAGTTCATTTGCAACCTTGGCCGCTGCAACCGTAGGTGCGGTCTTCTGATTCGGTTCAGCATCAACATAAGATATAGCATAGGCATCGCGATAAATCTCTGCATTGCTTATACCCTGTGCTCTGTCCTTCAGATCGTCCAGCTTGCTTCTCATCATCTTCCTTACTCTCGTAATATCAGCGCCGCTGTTTCTGAGGTAAGAAGCCGCCTCAAATGTACGGACACCTGTCTTGTTCAGGAAGTTATCTGTATCTATAAGTATGCCCATATACATGGCATCCGCCTCAACCGGTCTTATCTTCGGCTTAACAGAGATATACTGGAACATCTCTGTGATCATCTCACATGCCGATGAAGCGAAAGGCTCGATATAAGAAAGCGTTGCATTTGTTATAGCTTCATTTGACTGTCTGTGGTGGTCAAATACAACAAGATTCGATACCCTGCCTATGATCTCCTCGCACTCTGTCATGCTCGGACGGTTAACGTCGCAGATTACGAGCAATGTGCTTGGTGTAACCATCTGGAGAGCCTGCTCGTTATTGATGAGCATGTCCTCGTATATACTGTTATTTGTAAATGTACTGACTATAGGCTCTATAGCCGGTGTAATATCATTTAATATAATATAAGCCTTCTTGCCAAGAGTGGTAACAAGCCTGTAGATTCCGACAGCAGAACCGAAAGCGTCCGCATCCGGTCTCTGATGAGCCATGATGAGAACCTTGTCCTTGCTTTCAAGAAGTTCTTCAAAGGCCTGAGCCTTAACTCTCGCCTTAACTCTTGTCGTCTTCTCGATACCGGCGCTCTTACCGCCGACATAATTGATAAGGTCACCGTTCTTTATAGCAACCTGGTCACCGCCTCGTCCAAGTGAAAGGCCTATAGCTACCTTTGCAGCTTCAAATGAATCGGTGAATCTCTCATAGCCCTGTCCAATTCCTATACTGAGTGTAGCTCTTATTTCATTTCCGGCATTGATATTCTTAACATCCTGAAGTATCGAGAACTTATCTTTCATAAGGGCATCCATGTACTGCTGCCTGAAAACGAAGAAGTATTTGTCATTCTCAAGTCTCTTTGTTATGGCGTCTATGTTGGCAAGATACATATTGATCTTTCTGTCGATCAGAGCCGTGAGAACTGTTTGCTTAACATCCTCCATAGAGTTCATAACTTCATCATAGTTATCAATGTACAGAAGACCTGCTATGAGTTTCTGATCATAACATTCCTTGATGTAACGGTTGAGTTCTGTTGAATCAAACATATACATGGCTATGAGTATGTCGTCATCACTTTCGACCATCTCATCGCCTTCGTTCCATGTTTCCGCTACATTTACTGTCTTGAAGAGAATACTGTAAGTTCTGTCTTCGTAAGCCAGATTGACACTTACTTCATCTTCATCCTCAAGATCATCCAGGAATCCCATATCTATATTTGTAAAATAATCATCCAGACTTCTTCTCAGGGTCTTCTTCTCACTGACTCCTATAAGATCACGGAATCTGTGATTTCCCCACATGAGTTTGCCATCTGTGTCAAGAAGGGCATAAGGAACTGAGAACTCATACAGAAGTTCTCTCTGTACCCTTCCCTGTTTTACTGAAAAGTCAAGAAGTGACGAATTAAGTATAGGCTTAAGTTTGATAAATGCTACCACTGCAGATATAAGGTATATTGCAAGAAATACCATCATGGCAATATCAGTCGCCGAATCCTTATCGAATCTCAGCAGACACAGAATAAGCATCACAAGTCCCACGACAAATGACACTATTATAAGATATCTGATTATACCTCTTAATTCTCTTTCTTCTTTCACTTTTGCCACATCCTTTTATCTATGCCTTCATCTGTTCTATACGCTGAAGGACCTGTTCATAGGTTTCCTTGTACTTGGCAAGCTTTGCTCTCTCTGCCTCAACTTTCTCAGCAGGAGCTTTACCGGTGAAGTTAGGATTACCGAGCATTCCTTCACCTCTCTTGATTTCACCTTCGAGTCTCTTCTTCTCTTTGTCGAGTCTCTCGAGCTCCTTGTCTATATCAACAAGCTCAGCAAGAGGAATATACATTACTGCGTTATGGATTACCGCAGAAACTGCATCATCACCTATGCCATCCTTGTTTTCTCTGATAATAACCTCACTTGCATATCCGAGAGTACTGAAGAAGGTCTTACTTTCCTCAAAGACTCTCCTTATCTCTTCCTTCTCAGATACAACATAAACTGCAGCCTTTCTTGAAGGCGGAACATTCATGTCAGCTCTTACTGTTCTTATAGCCCTTACAGCTTCCTTGATGATATCAACATCATTTGACTCCTTCTCGAAGTTCCTCTCCTCGCTGTAAACCGGCCATGGAGCTATCATAATGGACTCATCGCCCGTAAGTGTGCAGTAAATCTCTTCTGTTACGAATGGCATATATGGATGGAGCAGCTTGAGTCCTATAGAAAGAACCTCGCGGAGTGTATAGAGCGCTGCCGCCTTGGTAGTATCAGTATCGCTCCAGAGTCTTGGCTTAACCATCTCTATGTACCAGTCACAGAACTCATCCCAGAGGAAATCATGAATCTTATCAGCTGCTATACCGAGTTCGTACTTCTCCATATTATCTGTAACATCACGAACCAGAGTATTTGCCTTTGCTATGATCCATCTGTCAGCAGGGGTAAGGTCTGCAAATGTAACGTTCTCTATCATTTCATCTGTTATGCCCTTTTCCTTTGCGGTGTCCATGTTCATCATGATGAAACGTGAAGCATTCCAGATTTTATTTGCGAAATTTCGGCTTGCATCAAGTCTGTCCCAGATGAATCTCATGTCATTACCAGGCGCATTTCCTGTTATGAGCATGAAACGGAGTGCATCTGCGCCGTGGCTTTCGATAACCTCGAGCGGATCGATTCCATTTCCGAGGGACTTACTCATCTTACGACCCTGTTCATCTCTTACAAGTCCGTGGAAAAGAACTGTATGGAACGGAATTTCACCTGTCTGCTCTATGGATGAGAATACCATTCTGAGAACCCAGAAGAATATAATGTCATAACCGGTAACAAGTACATCTGTAGGGAAGAAATACTTATAATCCTCTGAATCAGTATCAGGCCAGCCTACAGTTGAGAAAGGCCAGAGTGCTGATGAGAACCATGTATCAAGTGTATCTTCATCCTGCCTAAGATGTGTGCCGCCACACTTAGGACATACTGATGGTGCTTCCATATCAACAACTATCTCGCCGCAGTCCTGGCAGTACCATGCAGGAATCCTGTGTCCCCACCAGAGCTGACGTGATATACACCAGTCACGTATGTTATCTATCCAGTTATAATAAACCTTGTTCATTCTTTCAGGAACAAGCTTGAGCTTTCCTTCTTCGACAGCCTTTCTTGCAGGAACTATCATCTCACTCATCTTTACGAACCACTGTGGCTTGATGAGCGGTTCTACTGTAGTCTTACATCTGTCGTGAGTTCCTACCATATGGGTATGAGGAACCGTCTTTACAAGAAGTCCCTGTGCCTCGAGATCCTCGAGAACTGCCTTTCTTGCCTCATAACGATCCATACCGTCATATCTTGTTCCAGGGCAGTTGATGGTAGCATCATCATTCATGATGTTTATCTCAGGAAGATCATGACGCTTACCAACCTCAAAGTCGTTAGGGTCATGAGCAGGTGTTATCTTAACACATCCTGTTCCGAATTCTTTATCTACATAGCTGTCCGCAACAACCGGAATCTCACGGTTAACAAGCGGAAGCATGAGTGTCTTGCCTATGATGTCTGTATATCTCTCATCCTCAGGATTAACCGCTACCGCAGTATCACCAAGAAGAGTCTCCGGACGTGTTGTAGCTATCTCAACAAATCGTCCTTCTTCACCTACTACCGGATAATTGATATGCCAGAAGTTACCCTGCTGCTCCTCATGTATAACCTCAGCATCAGAGATGGTTGTTTCACAAACAGGGCACCAGTTTACTATACGTGAACCCTTGTATATCCAGCCTTTATCGTAAAGCTTCTTAAATACTGTGTTTACAGCCTTATTGTTTCCTTCATCCATGGTGAAGCGTTCTCTCTCCCAGTCAGCTGAAGAACCGAGTCTCTTAAGCTGTCTGATGATACGTCCACCATATTCCTTACGCCAGTCCCATGCACGCTTCAGGAATCCGTCTCTTCCAAGATCTGCCTTGTCTATTCCCTGTTCCTTAAGTGCTTCTGTGATCTTAACCTCAGTCGCAATAGCTGCGTGGTCTGTACCCGGCTGCCAGAGAGCATTATAGCCCTGCATTCTCTTCATACGGATAAGTATATCCTGCATGGTATTATCAAGGGCATGACCCATATGGAGCTGTCCTGTTATATTTGGTGGCGGCATCACTATAGTGAATGGTTTTTTGTCCCTGTCCACTTCTGCATGGAAGTATCCATTATCGATCCATTTCTGATAAAGTCTTCCTTCAATGTCCGCCGGGTTGTAAGTCTTGCCTAGTTCTTTACTCATTGTTTAAAACGCTCCTTATATTGCCTGTTCTCTGAATTCATCCTTAAGTAAGGAAAGGATTATATCCATCCTTCTGTCATACTCATTTATGTCTTTATGCATCTTGTTATATACCGCACGCTGCAGCATAGCGAAGATGGTCATCTCTGAAACATCATCCTTGGCATCACCGATATCCATCATGATCTCCTCGAAATACTCCTCTGTAAGATCCATACGGCGTATCTCTTCACGAAGATCAGCAGTATCACTGGTAATGGCAACGATGTAGAAGTAACCCTTCAGTGAGGTTACATTATCGTTAAGCTCATGAGCTTTAAGGAAATATTCCTTTGCCTCTTCAAGCTCGAAGTTGCTCGCAGCAGCAACGCCTCTGTTGTGATATACATTTCCGAGGAATTCTCTGTCAGTAATCGTATCTGCCACGTCTATTATGCTGTCATATATGGTAGCAGCCTTGATGTAACGCCTGTATCCGAGATATCCATCAGCCTTGAGCTTAAGCTTCTGAGGCTTGGAAAGCTTGCGGTACTTCTGCCATGCATCCATATACTCTTTTATCTCGTCAGCATCTATATAATCGCCTGCCGAGAGTATCTCGATAAGAAGGTCCTGCGCATGATAAGCCTTGTTTGCTATTGCAAAAAGCTTGTCCGAAAGCGCGGTCATTCCGAGCTCATCCCTGATCCAGTTGAAGAGTTTGTCGGAAAGTGACGACTTACTTATAAGCACAGTGTTGTTATATATATAGAAACAGAGTTCCTCATATGAATATATCTCAACCTTGGTATTCAGAAATGTAAAGGGATTCTCTGCTTTTTTTGATGTACATACAATAATTTTAGACATCCTGCATCTCCTCCTTCACTTCCGAATCCTGACCCGGCTTTGGCAGCACGAACTCCTTACGATATATCTTATTAGTCGTAGGGAAGAGCTTGCCGAAGCCCAGATCCTTTATGATAACCGCACCTTCAAGAGGGCTGTCATACTCAACTTCTATGGAAAGTTTCGTGGTCTTGTTAGGTCTCTTCGGGATTCCGTGGATGCGCACAACTTCCTGCTTTTCTATATCGCCGCCTATGCTTCGATATGAAAGCTTCAGTCTGTCTGTATTATCAAGAATAACCTCGATACGTCCCTTGGTGTTATACCACTGCTTGCCGCCTGTGACTATAGGAACGAACTCCTCTGTCTCTTCATCAATTATGATTCCGACATCATAGAGTACATTCTCTTTAGTTTCAACATAAAACCTGTCGTAGAATCTGCCGTACTCGCCGCCGACTGCTCTGTAGCAGGCTCCTTTTGTATATATGTTCTGTCCTACGAAAACTCTTCTGCCCTGGCAGAGAACGTTCGTTGACTTCTTCATCCATTTGTCCGAGAACCCTATACCTGTAAGGAATACAGATGAAATGTATGCCTGCTTATTCTCATGTTCAGCTATCTTTGCGAAGTCATTGTCCATCGAGTATGTATCATTTCCATAAATGGAAAGACTCATCTGCTCGGAATAGTCTTCGTGAATAACCGAAACGATCTCAGGCTTTCTGTTTCTCGAAATATCTATCCTGTAATAATTCAGTCCGTCAGCATTGTAATCATAAAGTGCAACACTGTTGATCCAGAGATCCGTCTGTTGATTGAATATATAATAGAGTCCGCTGTCAAGATGACTTGTTATCTCTATGCAATCCTCCGGAACACCGATCTCTGAATAAAGCTGGGACAGAAGTGCATATATCTCAGGATTATACTCAGGCACTGATATAACAAGCTTCTTCACGACCGCATCTTCATATCTATAGAGAAATGAATCGATATGAAGCTTGACCATCATGAGAAAAAGCTCGGGATAAGTATATTCACCGGATCCGACCTTTACAGGAGCTTTATTCCCGAGATTCTCAAATATCCCGTCAATGACCACACCCTGCTCAGTGAATCTTGCTTCTGACGCTTCACCGCCGACATACCATCTCTTCGAATCTACGCTGTAGAAAAGGATGTTCGGCATCATGTATGTCTCTTTATTATTGAGCTGACTAACCGATTCCGGCTCTCTTTTTATATCATTGTAGTATGAAAGCTGGGTAAAATCCGAGCATAAATCCATACCTATGTAAAAGCTATCAGCCATGTCTTCTCCTTTCGGAAAGTATTAGTTACAGTATATCCAGGTTCTCCTCGAACAGATGAACCGTATTGATATAAACATCCAGATCCTGAAGAAGCTTGTTGTCCTTCCTCATTTCCTGATCAACCAGCATACTGTTGATCATCTCGAAACGGTTCTTTTCCTTCTTATTCCAGGACTTTGTCTTAAGCACATCACTTTCGACTATCTTTACATTTCCATTTTCATCATCGACTATGCTGTATACAAGTCTCTCACCGTGGAACAGAACGAATTCAAGCACATAAAGTCCGGTAACGACTTCTTCAAGTCTCTTCCTCTTTGTAACAGCCTTTGCTCTCGTTCCTGCATCGAATGAATAGTCAACAAAGACTCCTCTTCTGTTCTCAGTCTTATAGATAAGATAAGTCTTGAGGAAGACATCCTGCGGAAGTCTTATAAATGAAGCGAAGCTCTTGAAGAAAGGAAGTATCTTTCCTGCATCTATGAAGCGGCTTACATTTTCAGATATCCAGTTCTTCTGCTGGTTGCTGTATCTGTCAAGATGACTGAAGTAAAGCATCAGAGCCATCTTGCTGATCTCATCATCTATATCACCCTTCTCAACTTCAAGGTAGAGACACTCAAGTATGTTACTTGGAACCTGTGCATCTTTGATGAGATAATTATATGCACAAAGTCTGAGGAATGCCTTTACAACAAGTCCTCTGCTTCGTCCATTATAATATGTTGCAAAGATATCATAAATGTATTCAATGAATCCCTTGGTGAACATCATCTGCGCGAGAGTATTCTCGGCGAGGAGTGAAACATCACTTACTCTGTCCTTTGCGAGCTTGAAGAGTTCTGCAAGCTCCATAAGTCCGCCGTGGAAATTCATGATTATATATGTAAGGATATTTGAATTGACAGTACCTGTCTTGTAGATATTCAGGCAGATAGACATAAGGTCTTCGTTCAGGAAGCCTTCTGAATCCTTTACACCGTAATCTGCAAGTCTGTACAGCTCATCTACATCCAACTCGTTAAAGCCGTAAAGCTTAACCGCCTGGAACGCCTTATCAAACATATTCATATCGATGAGATATGAGATTATGGTTCTTGTATTGGCATGAGTCATGTACTCGATATCGAGTCTGTCGAGATATCTTATAAGTACATCTCTGTCGAGATTCTCATGATAGTACTCTATGATATTGAGACATGCCTTCTGCTTATAATCATATGAAATCTTGTCGCAGTTAATAACCTCTCTTGCGGCATTGACTTCTTTTGCATTTTTGTAAGTGAATTCCTTAATGCTCTGATAGTCGAAAAGTATGACTCTGTAGTCCTTAGGACTGTACTCGCGGCATATCTGCATATATGCCTTCTCATCAACTATCCTTTCGAACCTGTATGGGATGGAACCTGCATAGCGGTTACCCATATTGTCTTCGAATATTACTGAAGCATTGTCGGAAATGATCTCAACGTATGCTTCTCCATTTACGAGCGGAACTCTCTGCTCGCCCGAAAGCTCTTCATGATTAATGATGACTGCTCTGACATTCTTGTTGAAGCAGACGAGCTTTCTCTTGAATATGATATTAATGAGCTTGCCCGCAAACATGGAGCTTACTGATTCCGGCTCCAGGAATTCATCATAGATAACAGTAAGGTCGTCGTTTACCTCACCCTTGATAATCATGTTCTCCATGAAATCTTCCATGGATGGAGAATACTCATGATAAATCTTCATATTCTCTGCCTTGTTGTAGATAACATTGGCATAGAGATATGCAAGCTCTTCATCATTGAGTGTATTCTTGTAATTCAGATACATAAGTACAGAGGTCGGAATCAGTTCATAAGATGAACGGTTCATACTTCTGATGTAACATTCATTTAAACCTATGAACTTAAAGCTCTTCAGTACCGCTGCCTTATAAAACCTGTGATACCTGGTATCGAGCATGTTTGCTGAGATGAGCATGGAGCATATGCTTCGGAGAACTTCATCATTTTCATTCTCCTTCTTAACTATCTTCTCCGTTCTTTCCTTCTTCTGAAATGAAAGGCTGGCCTCATCTTCAGATTCAGCATTTTCCTCTTCATCTTCATCCTCATCAAGGAGATAATCTATATCTTCATCTTCATCATATAATTCGTCATCGGCATCAAAATCGCTACCAAAATTCTCTGTGAATCTTTCCTTGAAGTCGTCATCCCGTGTCTCTTTATCCTGTGTTCCATACTCAGGATCGTCACTGTACTTGGAAAGCTCAAGTATATTCTTGTCGTAAATCTGTCTAAGGATATCAAATATCTGCTTATTGAAATCCTTATTCTTGCCGGCTATCTTGACGAACTCATTCAGAACATCATCTGAAATGTATTTATGTCTTATGCCCCACTTAACAGTCGTGATCTCGAAATCTCCGAGTTTCTTCAGCATCATAGGATTTGCATTGAAGAGGTCACACTGCTCGAAATAGATGATAGGGCTGTTCTCGCCGTCATAATACATCTTCTCAAGCTCGTTATAGAGAGCGTTCTTGTCCTCGTTATAAACAGTGTCCACAAAGAGGAGCAGCCAGAAATAGAATATCTTCGGTTCGTCTGTCCTGAAGGTTCTCCTTATCAGTGTAGCAGCCTTCTCTATAGCCTCCTCATCCTTGAGCATAAGAGCCTTGAGATAGCTATAGTAACACTTCTGCTGATTACTCATAAGGTTCTTGTCTATATCTGCCTCTATACGCAGGAACTCCTGCTCAACCTTTGCAAGGTCACCGGACAGGATATTCATATGCATGATACCAAGTCTGTAGAGATCCTCTTCAGAATCCAGTTCATTCAGATTACGGAGAGCCTCTATGGTATCGCTTATATATTCATCGAGACCTATACGGTCCATTCTGAAGTCAAGATATGCCTGAAGGATATTGATCCTGTTTCTCTTATACTCCTGCTTCCTTGCTCTCTGTTCCGTATTCGGTCTTATAGCCTTCGGACGTGAGAGATGTATATCTACATGTATAGTCTGGTAAATGTTCTGTATAGTGAGCCTTCCGCTGTTCTCGCCATCCGGAACATGTTCAGGAGATATGTACACCTTCAGTTCACAGATATTTCCATTGAAATCCTGCTCCGTTATACATTTCTTCGATGATATGATGAATTCACAGTCACTCTTAATCTCGGAGAAAGTATGTCCCCATGTATTCTTGCTGATTTCAACAGTTATAGCCTCAGTCTCTGCAGGCATCTCCAGCTCAAATCTCGGCTTATCAACAGAAAGTGTTACAGTTCTCTTCTTATGAACCATTACCAGGAACTCTTCCATGGACTGGTTAATGGAACGGCTCTCAAGAAGACTTGTATAAACCTGCTTGGTAAGCGGGTCCTTATCAATAAATGTACGTCTGAAGCTTTCATCTACAAAAAGCTTAGCTGCTTCGCTCCAGTTTCTTTCAGCGAGAGTTGCAAACTTAAAGAGATCATCTATTCTGCTTCCGTTATATCTTATGCAAGGGGACACTATGTCTATGTCATAAGGTATAGAGAATTCACCGCCATCAGTGATGACGCTGATATGCCCTGAAAATGTCTGTCCCTCTTCAAGACAGGTGGCATCGAGAGTATACTTAACCTCAAACCTCCTGCTGATGAAGTTATGAGTCTCAAATCGGAGTATATATCTACTGTCATAGACCATACCCTTGATAGGATAATCATTTTCGCTTTCAACCATAAATGAACCGGCGTACAATGTTCCGGCTTCTATGCTCTTCTGTATGTGGTCCTCTGACACTCTGACCAAAGGACGGTCTATGGCGAAGATTCCCTTCGCATATTGTTCAACAATCGCCTTCATGTTCCCCCTCCAACCCATGCCGACGCACAGCACGGGTATGTAATTGCATCCGGCAATCACATATAGAAAATACTTGATAATGCAATGTGTAATGTTGTAAAATACTTCTGAGTTTATCCACAAATGGACATACACTATAGTATTATAACAAATACAAGTCTTTTTTAAAAGGGAAAATCATAGTCTATGAGTAAAGCAACACTTAGAATCGAACAATATCAAACGGTTCATTTTGATACAAATGTCAATCCTCTCGGAACACCTGATTCAGTCAAGAGAGCAATCCAGGAAAACATCGACGCAGTCGTGACTTATCCGGATGTTTATTATGATAATCTGAAGAAGGCTATATCAGAGTATGTAGATGTTTCTGACGAGAATGTTGTACTTGGAAATGGATCGTCCGACATCCTCAGACTTTTCGCAGCCCTGGTTATGCCGAAGAAAGCCCTTCTTCTCTCACCGGGTCCTATAGAGTATGAGAATGTACTTAAATCCTACGGAAGTGAAGTTGACTTCTTCGATCTTAATGAAGAGGAGGATTTTGAGATAGATCTTGCCAAGCTGTGCCACAGCATAGACTCTTCTTATGACATGATCATCATAAGCAATCCAAACAACCCTTCATCCAAGTCTATAGACAGAGAAAACATGGAGATACTTGCCAAGACCTGTAAGGAACTTGACGTATTCCTGCTTATTGATGAGATGTATGTAGAGTTCACAGACAACGAAAGTGAACTTACAAGCATACCTCTTACCAAAGAATATGAGAACATAGCTGTAATGAGAAGTGTATCCAAGTTCTTCGCCGTTCCGGGCATAAGACTGGCCTACGCAGTTCACAGCAATCCTGACAATATTGAAATCATCAACATAACAAGCACCAAGAATAATCTTGCTTCACTTTCCGCAGTAGCAGGAACAGTTATGCTGAGCGACCGAATCTTCATAGAAGAATCCAAGTCAATGATCCATACAGAGAGAAGTCTTGTATATCTTGCAATGTCAACCTGCAAGACCATAAAGCTCTACAAGCCTGAAGCAAACTTCATGCTCTGTAAACTGCTTAAAGATAACATAGATGCAAAGGCAGTAGCTGAGCATTGCAGAACCCGCGGCATCATCATAAGGGACTGCAGTGATATCCGCGGGCTTGGAAGTAATTATATAAGATTTTCGTTCATGAAGCCAAAACAAAACGATCTCATGGTTAATACGATACTTGAGATAGTCTAATCGTTACGATTGACACTAAATTGTATCCCCGAGAAAACACGCCTCTCGGGGATTTTTTTATACTGTAGTAGCGGCGTCGAGTGGTTTCAGGCGGGCGGCATATCGAGCCGGGAAGGCTCCGGCCAGCACCGAAACTACTATCGCAAGAAGTATCGCACCGACAGAAAGCCACCAAGGCATATAAGTTACAGGAAGGCCTTTCGGAAGTTCCAACATTGCCGGAATTTTTTTCTCTATAAGGAGCTGATTCACCATGTAGGAAGCTCCTACTCCTATGCTGCCGCCAATGGCACCGAGTATTCCGGATTCAAAAAGGAACATGAAAAGAATATCATCGCTGTCACATCCGATAAGTTTGAGCGTTCCTATCTCCTGCATTCTGTCATAAACAGCTGTTGACATAGTATTCACTATACCAATAATCGCAACGATAAGAGCTATCGTTCCGACGATTCCCAGAAGCACCTTAACTGACGTTGTAGTCTTATTCGCATTCTTTATCGCCTCTTTGTTATTCTCAGCTCTGAAACCGAGATTTGATATAGCCTTGGATACCCTGTCCACATCAGCCGCATCCTCAATTTCAACTATAAGCCCGGTATATATCCATTCATTTATGGCCTTCCCGTCCTTGTCCAGAGGCTGACCCGGTATCTTCGTACCAGCCTTGTTTCTTCTGACATATTTCTTCAAGCTCTCGATATCCGTATAGACTGAATAGTCATATTCATTATCTGTCATTCCCACTATATTGAGCTTCACATTTATAAAATAGTCATCGTAAGACAGTTCATCCGAACTATCTTTGTTACTTCCCTTTTCAGAAGAATCCTTCTCACTATTCTCATTCATGGTTTCTTCGTCAGGTTCATTGAAATATGAAAAATCCACTTTCTTTCCTGTAAATGTTTCGCCCTTAGACATAGTATCGTTATAGCTCACACCGTTTCTGCTGTTGTAAAGAGCATAAGAAAGGCCCTGTCCTGCCAGAAGCAGCGGCTTGGTCGATGTCTCAGGATAGCTTCCGTCCTTAAGTCCCTTTGATTCAAGGTATTCCATAGGAACTCCCTTTATCTCGGTATATGTTTCATACTTACCCATCTTAAGCTCTCCCTCGAGAGATATGACCGGATATACATTTACAACACCCTCAAGCTCCTCTATCTTCTGTATGGTTTTGTCTGTGATCTTTCTGTCCTTTCTTTCAATCTTATCAGATCTCACATTATCATAGACCTTGATTTCAGTAGGGTTTCCCTGCTTCGCTATCTCAGTCATTACAGACCTTGAGAAACCCAGTCCGACAGAAATCATTGATACTATAGAAACCGTACCGATGATAACACCCAATATAGTCAGAAGAGTCCTTGCACGCCTCTTCTTCATGTTTGAAATGGACATTTTAATAATCCAGCTCATACATTACACCCCGTATCTTACGATCCGCCGACCGTCTCACTTCGTTCAATAGATTTAGAACTCATCCAGAATCTGCTTTTTCTTTCGTCTTCTGGCTATAACGGCAGCTGCTATTATAACCGCTGCGCCCACACCTATTAATATGTATCCAATCTTCTTACCTCGGTTAGGATTCCTGTCATCCTTCTTAACCTCTATGATATCAGCATAGTTCACTTCCTGAACATTTATGGTCCCTTCTTCGCCGCCTGAAGTAATCCTCATCTTCTCCTCATATCGATTACCCTCTCTGTCTTCGTAGGTGATGACCATAGTATTATCATTTCTTGTCTTCATATAAAGGGCAGTAGTTTTTGTTATTATGTCAACTTGTCCACTCTTGCCCGGCATTATATTTCCAACATAGCTCTGCTGCTTTGATATATTTGAGCCGCTGACCGTAGCTGTCACATTGTATAGTGTTGACGCACCTGTATTATTCACAGTGGCAAGTATCTCGATATTGTCACCGAGCCTTATCTCTTCTTCAGCTATATAAAGATCTGATATCATAACATCCTGCTTAAGAGCTATCGGAATATATACAGAGTCCGTCACCTCATAAGGTGCACTGTAGCTCCCCTCGTACTCAGTCTTGATATTTAGCTTGTAGGATTTTTCCTCGAGAGCAGCTCCCGCCTTGAGACTTATCTCCTGCACAGATTCTCTCTCCTTATCGATTTTATCAATATAGATAGTTCCTGCATTCCCATCCGGAAGTATACTTCCATCCTCAGTTGATACAGTGACCTTGATATTGCTGACCGCAACCTTCGAAGTATTCTTCAGGGTAAAAGTAAGCTTAAATGTATCGCCGGGATATATCTTCTCGCTGCTCAGCTTATAATCACTGAGCATAACCCTCGGTACCGCCGCCATACTATTTATACCCGACAAGCCACAAACTATTATGATTGTAATAATCAATGCTATTATGCTTATTCGTTTTTTCATAATGACACCTCTCAATGCTATTCAACAATCATACCATCAGAAATCTTGATAATTCTGTCCGCTTCCCGTGTCAGATCCAGATTGTGTGTTATGAGCACGAGTGTCTGTCCGAGTTCCCTTACAGACTTCTTAAGAAGCTCCATAACCTCATTTCCGTTAGCGGTATCAAGCGCACCGGTAGGTTCGTCTGCAAGTATCAGTGATGGTTTATTTGCAAGAGCCCTTGCTATTGCACATCTCTGCTGCTGTCCACCGGAAAGCTGGTTAGGAAGATGTGTCCTCCTGTCTGCAATCCCGAGAAGATCCATGATATGATTCACATACTCCTTATCAGGCTTTCTGTGATCGAGAAGTATCGGCATGGTTATATTCTCTTCAACAGTAAGAACCGGAATAAGGTGATAAGCCTGGAATACAAATCCGACCTTTCTTCTTCTGAATACGGAAAGCTGCTCATCCCTAAGCTTCGTAATCTCCTTATCATCAACGAATACTCTTCCGTCAGATGGAATATCCACGCCTCCCATGATGTGAAGAAGCGTTGATTTTCCGGAACCTGATGCTCCGACTACTGCAACTATGCTTCCCTTCTCTATATTAAGATTTACATTATGGAGTGCTATTACCTTATTCTCATTTTCTCCGTATATCTTCGTTACATTTTCAAGTCTTACTATATCCATGACCTGGTTCCTCCTTGAATTATCATTCACCTGACAGTGTTAATTCCGCCTGCAGAGATTTCTTCATATTCCTGAGTGGCACATACAGTGATCCGATCAGAACTGTTCCTGAAAGAACGAGGCCCAATATCACTGCGAACCACGGAAACGAAAGCAAGCCATTTATCATCATAATCTGTACAAACAAAGTTTTGTACATAAAAATCATCAGTCCCATTCCTATGGCAATTCCAATGACTGCCGAAAAGAACAGTGCTATTACTCCCTCAAGTATGACTGCCTTGGTAAGTCCCTTGTCCGTCATGCCCATTGCTTTGAGCTGTGCAAATTCCTTTCTTCTCATATGCAGGCTTGCAGCTGATGTATTTGCAATATTGATGCAATTGAGTGCAACAACCATGAATATGATAAATGCCAGCAGCAGAAACATCTTTGCCATAGGCTTTACAATCTGGTTTATTTCAAAGAACATTATCCCTCTCATATCGAGATACGGAATGCTGTTATCTGTGTAGCCTTCATCGCTGTATGAAGCATTTACAAGCTGCAGCAGTTCATCATTTATCTCATCATCTACAAATATATGCTTTTGCAGTCCGTAACAGATTCCGTTCCAGTCTTCTCTTGCACATCCCATAAGATCCATATATCTGTCAAGCGGAAGAATTAATTCCATACCATCATCAGTATTGGGATTTCCATCCAGTATTCCTTCAACTGTGAAGGTTCTCGTTTTTCCTTCCTCCATAAGTTCGTGTCTGGTTACAGATATGATCATATCTCTGTCCTGAAATGCATTCGGCGATGTGTTAGGATCAAAAAACCCGAGTCCTTTTTCTTCCATCAGATCTTTATCATCATCGAAGGCTTTGATTTCATCGCTCGTCAGCTTTGCGACTCCATCTTCGTAATCCCTCATTGACTTTTCCAGTCTTTCAAGACATCTTTTTCTTAGTTCCACAGGATCAACAATCTCTATCTTATCTCCGACTTTTATATTGGAGAAATCAATATGGTCATATTCGAGCCCGGTATCTTTATCCAGAAATGTATATCCGCTGCCGACGAGTATTATTCCATCAGGCGAGAGATTCAGCGTTCCTTCCACAAGATTATCTTTAAGTCTTTCATAATCTTCTCCCTCATAACCATTCAGATAAAGAATATTTGTCTCAACGTCATTAATACCCGTCTTTTGATATTCGGTATAATTATCATGCACCTCAAGCAGTGAATCAAACTTCGGAACAGGGTCACTGTTTTCGAGCTGATTTATAGCCTTACTCATATATTTACCGTATAAAAATGTGTCTACATTGACATTCATGTGGTTTTTCATGAATATATCTTCCCCAGAATATACGCATGCACGATATACATATGAGGTACTTAGAACTTCTCCCGAGCCACTCATTCTTTTAAGCGAATCTGCCGATGGAAATGCAGCCTTGATATCCTCATTCGAATATGTAGGATTGTTTTCTGCAACAAATCCATATTTATAATAACCAAAGAATTTTTCCGAATCATTTGTGAGCTTAACCAGCATTCCGACGAAGCAGCCGAAGAAGGTCATCGCCGCAAGTCCCAGAGACATTGCAAGTACAGTTTTGATAAATCGTCCTTTATTGCGCATTACATTTTTATATGCATAATCCCCTTCTACCCCGAATATCAGTCCAAATAACCCGGAATGCCTTCTCTTATACTTTCCTTTCTTTATCCTGAACTCGCCCTTTATGGCACTGACGGGAGAAATCTTTGCTATATGCTTTGCACTCGACTTCATTGTGAAGTAAAGGTCAAACATGAATATCAGAAAGATAACTATTACCGGCAGGATATGGAAGCCAAGACTCAACTTAGTTGTCGAATCGTTGAATATCTCTGAAAGCGATACATTCAGAGCCGTTATAATATAGAGAGGATATCCTATGACTATACCCAGCCCGATACCGGCGCCCTCCAGAAAAAGACCTTCGTTGAAAATAATCTTCTCTATCTCTTTCCTGGTAGCACCTATGCATCGCAGATTACCGTAATCCTTAATCTGTTCAAGGTTTGACAGTTCTATAGAGTTCTTGATAACTCCGACTCCTATGATGGAAAAGATATAGGTAAACAGGATAATGAACATGATTGCAATATAAACTCCTGCATCCGAGGTCTGAAGATAGGTCCACGAAATCAGTTCATTCATTTCTCCCTTTACCCCATAATCCTTTTCAAGGTTCTTAAGGACTGAGCTCATGAAGTATGGATGACTTACATTTACATGAAGGGCATTCGGATATTCAGTCTCAGTTCTTGCATCGAACTCCGTCCCTATGTATGCGCTCACTATACGTGGATCATTTACCATCTGCTCCATGGTTTCCGGAGAAACCTCGTAGAAAACCAGTTCGTAATCACCCCCGTCAATCCTTTCGATCTCTCTTAACTGCAATGCCAGATTCACTATTCCATTTAAAATAATAAAAAGGAATGCAGTCACTAAAGCCACTCCGACTATAGTGAATACACTCCTTCTTTTATTTACCATCAGATATTTTTTTGCAAGGGTATTATATGTAAGCATGAGTCATTCCTTCCATAGATTCATTCCATGGTTTCATGATAACTCACCCTTCTTACTATACCGTGACATATAATCTTACAATTTTGTAAGATACGCAGTCTGAATCCGAGACTGCACACTTTACTATCAGAAAGTTATGCTGAACTTAGTTCCTTCGCCTTTCTTACTCTCTACATGTATATGTCCGCCCATTCCCTCAACTATTGACTTGGTGAGCGAAAGTCCTATACCGACACTATTCGGATTCACTGAGCTGTTAACTCTGTAGAATCTCTTGAAAATGTAAGGCAGATCCTTCTCATCTATTCCAACACCATTATCTTCAACAAAAATCCTAGTGAATACCTCGTCCTTATCAGCAGAGAGTTTTATAGTTGCGCCATTTTCAGAATAATCAGAAGCATTCTTTACCAGATTGATGATTGCTTCCGTGAGCCATTCCGGATCCAGTGTAGCAAAAACCCCATCACTGCAATTAATCTCCAGCTTCTGTTCTTTCTTATCGGTAAGATATTTAACACTCTCCTCAACTTGAAGAAGTATCGGCTTTATCTCAGAATCTTTCTTTTCAAAGGATATAGCCTTTGCCTCTATACGTGCAAGCTTCAGCATGGAGAGAACCATCCATTCCATACGCGAGAGCTGGTTGGATGCTTCTCGGAGAATCTTCATTCGCTCTTCTTTGGTCTCAACCTTATCCTCCAGAAGAAGATCTATGAAGACATTCAGTGAAGCAAGCGGTGTCTTAAGCTGATGTGAAATATCCGACATTATATCCTTCAGAAAATCCTTTTCCGCCAGTTCTTTCTTCTTTCCTTCACGGAACATATGAACCATCTTTCCAAAATTGGAATAAAGTACGCCGATACTTCCTTCAGCCAAAGGGTCTTCCCATGTAGTATCTTCATTGTTGAGAACCTCGTCCATTATTCCTGAAAGCCTGTCGATCTCCGAGTATGGTTTCTCGAGATGCCTGTAACTCAGAATTCCAAGAACTACTGCCATGATTACCATCGCAAGTCCTGTACATACTGCGCCCGTAATACCGCCCGCAAAAAACGATATTAATGACCCTGCAACAGTAACTCCCAGACTTATCAAAATGAAGTTCCTTATGAAGTTTCTTTTTTCAAAACTATTCTTCATGAATCCCCCATATGAGAAAAACCAACGGAATCGTCCCGTTGGTTTTTATGCGTCACGAAAGCGATATCCTACTCCTCGAACTGTTTCTATGTATTCTGCATCATCGCCAAGCTTATCCCTAAGACGCTTCATATATACAGAAAGCGTATTGTCATCTATAAAACTGTCTCCCGTCTCATAAAGGCTGTCCATCAGTGCACTCCTCGTTATGACCCGGCCCGGATGTTCAGCAAGTTCCTTAAGAAGCCGGAACTCTGCAGCGGTACAATCAACAAGGCGGTCATCCTTATAAAGTCTGAAGCCTTCTTTATCCATTCTGTGAGAGCCAAATACAAGTCCGGACTTCTTTTCTTCGAAGCCACCCTGTTTCTCACTCAGAATCCTCTGTCTTCGAAGCACTGCAGCTATACGTGACAGAAGTTCCCTCACTCTGTAAGGCTTGGTCACATAGTCATCTGCTCCGCTGTCCAGTCCCTGAACTATATTTACCTCGTCCCCGACAGCTGTAAGGAAAATGACCGGCGTCATCACATCATGCTCACGGATTTCCTTTATGAAGTCAAATCCATTTCCATCAGGAAGCATAACATCCAGAAGGATTATATCAACCCGTTTATCGGTTCCAGCCTCATTTCCAACTCCGGAATTCGATTCATTTCCCCACAGAGTTCTTCTCGCCACGGCAAGATTCTCAGCATGGATAACCTCGTATCCTTCCGCCTTCAGCGCATATTCAGTTCCCATCGCGAGAGCCGCGTCATCTTCTATCAGAAGTATATTATACATATCCATAGATCTTTTCTATTTATTATAGTTCTATGCCGGCGGGTTCATGGACATACGAACTATATTGATATACCAGTCAATAAGTGCTGTGCCAAAGAGTGTAGCAAGAACAATACCGATGCACAGTGATGGTCCGAAAGGTATGGGATCCTTTCCCTTTTTCTTAAGTACGGTCATGGAGAAGATACCTACTATCGCACCTGCTACGCAGCCCATAAAGAATGCTGAGCATATTCCTTTAACACCAAGCATCAATCCTGCGGCAAGCATGAGCTTTATATCTCCGCCGCCAAAGCCGTCACGTCCTATGGTCTTCTGGCATATAAGGTTGATAATTATCATCGGAATACTGATTGCTGCCGCCCCGATCAGATGACTGCTCAGAGACACCTCAGGGAACACCCATATCGAAGCTATTCCAAGAACAATAATCACTATATTAATATAAAATGGAATGACCATCATCCTGGCATCCACAAATGCAGCTATAGTAAGCATGAAGAAAAGAATTGTTATAAGTATGAATCCCAGGTTGAGACCGAATGAACAACCTGCCACAGCTGTAAGTGCTACACCGATAAGAGTAAACACTATAAGCCTTGGCCAGCTCCACTTAATTTCAGTCAATTCCCCTTCATAATCTTTATCTTTAATTGTTGCTTCCTCTGTTTTCTTAAGAAGAAGGTAACCCACCCCATAGAGAACGAGCCCTATAGCGATTGATATAATTATAGTCATTGCTTTACTCATCATACTTCTCCATACATCATTTACTCTTTCGGTTTATTATATAAAAAAAGCATGTTGCTTGCAACATGCGCCGCGCCGAGCGCAGGATGCGAAACAAGAAAAGCGTGCCAACGGCACGCCTTTTCTTGTATATGAATATAAAAACTATCTCTTTGAGAACTGTGGTGCACGACGAGCGCCCTTGAGACCGTACTTCTTTCTTTCCTTCATACGTGAATCTCTTGTAAGGAAACCTGCCTTCTTAAGTGCTGGACGATAAGCTTCCTTATCTGCCTCATTAAGTGCACGAGCGATACCATGTCTTATGGCACCTGCCTGACCTGTGAATCCGCCGCCGTAAACATTTACCATAACGTCGAACTTACCTTCTGTACCTGTAACTGCGAAAGGCTGCTTAACTATAACCTTAAGAGTATCAAGACCGAAGTATTCATCAAGGTCCTTCTTGTTTACTGTTATCTTACCTGTACCCGGCTTAATATATACACGAGCAACACTGCTCTTTCTTCTGCCTGTTCCGTAAAATCTGCTAGCTTTTGCCATCTCTGCTTCCTCCTATTAATACTTGATCTCGAGAGCTTCCGGCTTCTGTGCCTGCTGCTTATGCTCTGGTCCTGCATAAACAAAAAGCTTCTTCAGCATCTGTCTTCCAAGAGGTCCCTTAGGAAGCATACCCTTAACTGCATTCTCAACAGCGAAGGTTGGCTCCTTAGCCATCTTCTCCCTAAGTGTAGTAGCCTTAAAACCACCAACATAGTCAGAATGTGAATAATAAATCTTATCATCCATCTTCTTACCTGTTACCTTGATCTTATCAGCATTAATAACTATAACATAATCACCTGTATCGATATGAGGTGTATATGTAGGCTTATTCTTTCCTCTGAGCACCTTAGCGATCTCGCTTGAAAGGCGTCCTAATGTATGTCCCGTAGCATCAACTACGTACCACTTTCTTTCAATGTTTGATGGACTTGCCATAAAACTCTTCATCGTGGTTTCCTCCTCTAAATATTCAAATACTTAACTGATTCTGTACGGCTAAAACTGCTTCGGTTGTGGAGGCCGAAGGATCTTCGCTCTGGGAAATGTCCGAGAACCCAGGGCATAGTTCACCCGTCACAGATTGATATTTTATAACACTCACCCGCGTGTGTCAACCGATTTTTATAATTATTTTTATTGCTTATACTGAATCTCAACCAGAGTAAGCCCTGATGCCGGTGCTCTCTTACCTGCAGCAGTTCTGTCGCAGGCTTCCAGAATCCGTTTCACATCTTCCGCTTCTCTCTGTCCACATCCAACTTCCATAAGGGTTCCGGCTATGATACGAACCATATTATAGAGGAAGCCTGTACCGCTCACTCTGATCTTAATTATTCTCGGTTCATTTTCGTCACGAGCGACCGTCAGCCCGGTTATAGTCCTGACAGTAGTTGTTACCTGACTGCCGCTGGAGCAGAAACTCTTGAAATCATGTTCACCGACCAGGAAATCTCCAGCCTTCTGCATTGCATCAACATCAAGATCATAATAGCAGAAGCAGGTATAAAGCCTGACTGTCGGATTCGGGAATCGGTCATTCCATATCTTATACTCATAGGTCTTAACAGAATCTACATGTCTCGGATGAAAATCCGGTTCCACTTCACAGGAATCTATCACCCTTATATCATCCGGAAGCCTTGTATTTAGAGCATACGATATCTTCTCAGCAGGAATCCTTGTCTCTGTATCGAATATACATACGTTTCCAAGTGCATGAACTCCTGAATCTGTCCTGCTGGCACCGATTACTTCGATATTCTCCCCAAGCAAATCAGAGAGTTCTTTATTCAGAACTCCCTCGATAGTTATAGCATTATCCTGCACCTGCCATCCGCAGTAGGACGTGCCATCATATGCAACTGTTAGTTTAATTCTTTTCATTCTGATCTGTTATACAACGTCAAACAATTCTCAACTGATCAATAGATGTAGGAAAAACTGCGTAAACACACAGGCCACAAGAATAACCGCACCAAGCACTATAAATACAAAGTCGCCCTCTGCAAACTTAAGCGGTCTTGTTACTATTCTCTGTGAATCCCTGTCATAGCATTTGAGCTCTGCTGCAGTCTTTATCTTTCTGCTCCTGACCGACGCAGCCTTGACACGCGGCTGCATTACACGAAGCTTCATTCCCGTTCTCTCGAAGAACCGTCCTTCTACGACGTCCGCACCTCTTGCTGCCTGGCCATCTCTTATGGCAATCATTTCATTTCCAAATACAGTTGGAAATGTAAAGACCCTGAGCATGGTCATAGAACTCTGAGCCGGCATCCTGAAGCCCTGCATAAATCCAGCAAGAAGGTCCTCCGGTCTGGTCGACATTGTTACTACTTCGGCCACAAATGTAATGCTGACGAGTTTCAGAAACAGCATCACAGCAAACTGCCAGGATATAAGCGGCAGGGTAATAAGTGATACAAGAAATATAAGTGCGAGTACCAGCAGAGACGACCTGATGATATTTCCGAAAGGTATCTCTGAAATAAAAATAATAACAAATGCTGCAACAGAAACTATTGCAACCGGTATCCACCTGTTTGCCAGAAGTGCCGCCGGAATGAACATGAGCAGAAAATAAATCTTTGCTCTTGGGTCCAGTCCGTGTATCGGTGACTTGCCGCTATTGAATTTTCCAAACATGTATCCGCCGTTCATTTTTTTCCAATCTGATATATTTATTCTTCGAAATCAGAGCCCTCAAATATTCTTTTGAAATTAAAACTAAATATTATGTTCGTCATCAGCCGTTGAAACTATGACTGTCTTTCCATTTGATATATATTCCGATACAAGAGCCGCCAGAAGTCTCTCGCCTTCCAGATCAAGTCCTACGAAAGGCTCATCTAAAAGGAGTATATCCGGTTCTGCAGCTATTGCGCCTGCAAGCGCAAGCCTGCGTTTCTGTCCGTCAGACAGTATATAAGGAGAATCCTTCCATCTGCTTTCGTCGACCTGCATGGTTCTGAGAGCAACCCTTGCCCTGTGCGTTGCATTTGCCTTGTTCATCCCGAAAGAAAGAGGTCCGAACATAGCCTCGCCGAGCACATTTCCTTCTATAAGCATATTGTCGGTATTCTGATCAAGATAGCCTATACGCTTTCTGATCCTGTTAAGATATGTGACGTGCTCTGTATCCTTGATCTTCTGCCAGCCATTCTTTCCATATCCCGGAAGCTTCTTTCCGAACACATATACATTTCCCTTCTTCGCATGAAGTATGCCGTTCAGAAGCTTAAGAAATGTACTCTTGCCCGCACCGGATCTTCCGGATATGACATAAAGCCTTCCGGATAAAAAGTCATATGAAAGACCATCTATAATATGAAGCCTCGTTTTTCTCTTCCTATAGAAGAATCCAACATCCCTGAATCTTATAACAGGCGAGCCTTCTTCATTATTATTATAAACATAACTGTGTATGAAAAGCTTCTTTCCGTCCGCACCTCTCATCAGAACAGACATATTCGGGTCATAACGCATATACTTTGTTATGCGTGTCATTCCCTCGCTCTTTTTCGGAGAAGCTGTAACCGTTGAATAGTCACTTATGACATCGCCCTGTCTCAGCTCTATGATACGGTCAGCCTGCTTGATTTCCCAATCATTATGAGAAATGAATATAAAGGTCTTTCCATCTTCCCTTGCTGACTGCAGAAGCTCAGTGAACTTATTCTCCCTGTATTCATTATCGCACCCGGTAAGCGCCTCGTCCATAAGGATAAGTTCCGGGTCATACATAAGTGCGCTGACTATAGAAGCCCGTCTAAGTTCTCCGCCGGACAGTGCATCATATGATATGCCTGCCTTTCCTGCCAGCTTGTTTTTTCTCAGCAACGCGTCCATCTTTTCCGCATCATAAGAAGAGCCTATATTCTCATAACCGAATCTAAGATCCGTCTCAAGATTATCAAAAATAAGATTATCCAGAGGGTCCTGAAAACATATGCCGCATATTCTGTGAAACTTAGCGATATCTACTTCATTATAGAGATCAAGCTCCCCGACCTTGATGATTCCATTCTGCTCGGGTCTTATAACTCCACCCAGATATTTAAGAAGCGTGCTTTTTCCGCTTCCGCTGTCACCGGTCAAGGCAACAACCTCTCCCTTCCGGATGTTAAGAGTTATATCACTCTTTCTGAAGTACTTCAGCCTAAGATTTCTGACCTTTATATAACTGTCACTGAAATTATCCATATCCCGATTATAATAAAACTTAAGGCTTTATGCAATGACGTAAAAAGCGGAAGACCCAAAGGATCTTCCGCCCTGCATATCATATATTACTTTCCTGTTTTTTTCTTAAGAAGCATGATATAAATCGCAGCCGCAAATGAATCGATCATTATGAGCAGCGGAAGTAATATCGATGTATCATCACTCGTCCGCTTTGCAATTTCCTCTTTCTGTCCATCTGTCTTGCTGCCCTTCTTCTCATCTGCCAGAATCCAGAATGTTACGGTAACATCATTACCATCATCAAACATTGCAGTAAGTGTATGCTTACCAACTGCAAGTGTCTTAATGAATTCCGGCTTCAGTGTTATGATAACGCTTCCCGGTTTTGCATCATAATCCTTAGCTGCAACCGCTGTCTCGTCAACCTTAACACCTGTGAAATGTACGAAGGTTTCATCATCATCTTCACTTCTCTTGAATACGAACTCAAGAGAGCCGTCTGAGCCCTTCTTCCATTCACTGCCATCGCCCGATACATTTGAATATGTAATGATCTTCTTATTGATATAAGCCTTTACACATTCAGGTTCACTGTCAAGATGGTTACTGTCGCCGGCAACCATATACCAAACATAGTAGGTTCCGGCTTCGGTGGCTGTAGGGATGGATGTGGTATATTCTTCGGTTGCTTCGGTTGCGGTGCCGAGAGCGTACTGCATCGTGCCGCCGGTCGGTGTGCCGGTAATGGTCACCAGCGGCTTCGCCGTGCCGTCGTAGGTACGGTTGTTCGCGGTGACGGTTGCGGCAACAGCATTCGCCTTATTGATAGTCACGGTTACTTCCTTGGTTGCCGCCGCGTAGGTATCTGTCTCCGTTGCCGTTACAATTACGGTAGCCGTGCCGACCTTCTTGATCGTCAATGCGCCGGTAGAAGCGTCCACATCGATGTAATCCGCGCTGCCATCCTTTACGGTATAAGTGATCGTGCCGTTTCCATTGGTCGTAGCAGTTACTTTCTTATCCGTGTCGCCGTAATTCGCGGTTACGTTTTCAGCGGTGATGGTCTGCGTCGCCTTGTCGCTGATCGTCACGGTGATGGGCGTCGCGGCAAGGGCGTTATAATTGTCGTCCTCCGCGACGGTAACGTTCACGGTCACAGTGCCCGTAGTATTGCCGGAGGTCAGCACGCTGCCGTTCAGCGAGCAGCCGTTCTCTCCGCCGCTGATCGCGTAACTGACATCCCCCGTCGCACCATTCTTTGTGACATTGCTTGCCAGATCGACGGTCTTGCCGCCCTTTGTAACGGATGCGGTGTTTGTAACCGTCGCGGGGTTCGCCGCTTTGCCGACGGTCACGGTCACATCCACATTGCTGACCGATTTATAATTCGTGGTATCCGTCGGCGTAAAGTTCACCTTGAAGATATGGCTGCCCACCGCGCCGACGCTGGTGGTTCCCGCATCCGCCCATGCCCAAGTGCCCGCCGTGTTGCCGCTCGGATTGGTCAGCGACACATCGGCAAGGGTCTGGCCATAGGTCGCGGTCAGGCCTGTAGGCGCGTTTGCGGTCGAATCAGCCTGGGCGATGGTGTACTCCACATACGCGGTAACGCCGCCCACCGTGATGCTCGCCTTGTGGTCGCCCGCGCCGGTGGGCGCGGTTGTCGTCGCGGTTCCATAGGTGCCGCCGCTCTTGGTCTGATACTGGATCGTCGCGTCGCCTTTGATGCTGTTCGTATCGGTGATAACAGCCGCCGCCTCGTTTCCGTCACCATAAGTCGTATGTAACGGTGCTGCGATGGTCAGCGTGGCCGTAGGCTTGTTGTTAACCACCGGTAGCGGGCAATCCGCTGCGCCGCAGGTCGCCGTGATGGTCGCGCCACCGGCGGAGTAGGTAAAGCTGTGGGTGTGGGCCGATGCTTCATGCACAGCAAATGTTACGTTTTCACCGTTGAGTGATTCCACACAGATGCCGTCGGAAGTGTCAGTTACTGGCCAACAGCCTTCTAAACCCCCTTGACCCATTTTAAAATCAACATAGACAGAACCATCGCTTTTCTTTAATAAGTAGTAAGCACCAGAATCTGATTCATTACCAAAAGGAGGCTCACTAGTGATATTTCCTCTTACCAATGTCCATGTATTTGCAGTGAGCCAGTTAGTGCTAAGCTTATAATCGGTACTCGTATTGATGGTATCGCCCAGATGAAGTACCATTCCGACAGTCAGCGAATCATAGGTTTTCGCATACGCCGTCAAACTCATGCCGGGGAACAGCCCGACGACCATCGCAAGGCTGAGCAGGATGCCTAAAAATCTTTTCATCTTAATTCTCATAAGCTATTTCTCCTTTATTTCTTATTCACGGCTGTTATGGCCGCCGCGGCCCCATGTTGTACAACGAAAAAACCGCCGAACCTGACAGGGTATAGTACCCCCGTCAAGTCCGACGGTTATCCATCACGAATGAAGTATTCAGTTTCAAACGCCCCGCAGGACGCTAAAAGGGCGCAGTTAGCCTCTGCTCTGCTCTGCTCTGCTCTGCTCTGCTCTGCTCTGCTCTGCTCTAAGGAGCGTATTTCTATTCCGCATGGCTGTCAAGCCCCTTTCCGTCAAAAATATAAGAAGTTCTCATCTCATGTATCGGCCTGCCAGCGCGGATTCTTAACCCCTGCACGTGAGCATAAAGATACGCTTATATTATAGCAAAACCTGGGCTGATTTCAACGTAAATTTCGATGAATTCTCGCGAGCAACAAATAGGCGAGAAGCATGTCCTCGCCTGACGGTAGTTTAGCACAGGCGTAGATATGAGTGCAAGAGCAGATTTGGCGCGTGTGGTCATGAAGCCAGGGCAGGCACAAACGCAAAAAAGCAAGCATCCGCTCCCGCTGTACCACCAGTTCCTCGCGCTTGCTCGGCAGCGTGTTAAATGCCATCACCACAGCCCTCTGTGCCTCTACTTCTCTCACTGTAGTAATCAAGAAATCTGCTCACTCTCAATATCACTACGTAAAAATAAAAAATTATTTGATATTCTTTTTACTGGTATAAGTTTTTTCTGATTTACCAATTGATTGATGTACTGCCTTGTACATCCCAGAAGAGCAGCTGCCTCTCCTGTATCAATAACTCTGTTTTTGGATAAATTAATAATATCTGCATAAGCAATGTCGATCCATTTACTATTTGCATATATATCCTCTGCAGAAATGATCGTGGTCCCACTCCATTCAATCCCATTTCCGCCCGGAGAAAGCTTTACATTATCGAAAACGTGCTTTTCTTCAAACACTCGTGAAAACAGCCTGTCATCCTTTCTCAGTTTATTTATGTCTGCTATTCCCGTCCTGCCATTTTTGAAGAAAACCATAACTCTGTAATCTGACAAAGCAATTACATCCTTTAGCTTCAATTCAAATCTTGCTTTTATTTCATCAGCCACATCATCAGTATCTATTTTTACCAAATAAAGATCATCCTGGGCACATCTTCCGGAACTTAAAGTTAGGAGCTTATACTCATCATATTCGCTGATATTATTATCGCGAAGAATCATACCTATATTCTGTCTGTCAGGTGGAATAATCCTCTGTCTGACAAACTCAAGGCTTTCCTCATATCCTATACTGTACTCACCTTTTTTAATCTTTCCCCAGAATATAAATGGAGCGTTCCATTTATCAACTGATCCAAGTAATTCCGTGTAGAATCGTTTGCTCTTCGGATAATAGAAAAGATACCCCAGCAGATTATCCTTATTTGACTCATCTCTTATTTCGAATACTGTCAAGATACATCCACCTCCTCCGAATCATTTCACGAATCTTCTCAATGTAAGCCGTATCTAAAGCAGCCTCAAATCCACCGGTAACCATATGTATATCTTCCTCTTTCAATTCAGGAAGAGTCCTAAGATACTTCTTAGGGATTAACCCAAGGTTCTCAGCGGTACTTGAACCCCCAATAAAAGCCTGTACCTTCTGATCCTTCATTACATCAAAATTCTTTAGTTCCTTTTTATCGTGGCATCTGCAGACAAAAGATAATCCTTGGTCAAAAAGCGGCGCAAGTCTGAGAGTCTTTGTTTTTCTATTTCTTAGAACTTCAATATTTGCTCCGTGCCTGTCACGATTCAGTATTAAATAATCGACAGAAAGCATACCATAGATGTACTCCTCCCAACCCATTCTCTTGCATAAATCCAGTGGAGTCTCATCCTCTTTTTTTTCTGCGACGTAAAAATCTTCAAGAGCAATTTTGGATTCGTCTCTCTGCTTGAAATCCTCTGATTCACACAGATAGGTCTTATACTCTTTACCATCTATCGATATCAGAGCATTTATCAATCTATATTCAAGATGATCTATTCCAAGGACATCCATGAGTCTTTGTACTATTATTTCATTTACACATTCATGTCCGACTATTCCTTTTACAGTGTCATAATCAGAAAGCTTATAATACTTCTTCACTATACCGGAATCATCATAAGCCTTCAGAAAAGACCCTGCAGTCCCCGAAGATTTTCTGATTTTTGACCATTTCAAATATCTCAGATCTTTTATTTCATATATTATATCTTTATACATCTATACCCACCCATTATAGATTACTTGACGTACGTAAAGTGTTTCTATATATGTTATCATTTTACTTGTCGTACGTCAAGTAAAAAAGACAGCCTATATACATAGACTGTCTTTTTGCATATTACTCTGTATTGAAAATTCTTATTAGACTAACTCAAGGATTACTTCAAGAGCGCCATCGCCCTTTCTCTGTCCTATCTTTACGATCCTTGTATAACCACCCTTACGGTCAGCATACTTTGGACCATACTCGCTGAAGAGCTTGTCTGTAAGATCAACCTTCTTGGTTGCTCTCTTCTTACCTGCTGCTTCAGTTGGAACTTCTACTACAGGGTAGAGAACCTTAAGCATTTCACGTCTTGCATGAAGTCTTGAAGGCATATCCTTCTTGATGGTCTTTTCTTCTTCATGGTACTTTGTTACCTTCTTACCATCAACAACTTCCTTGATTCTCTTTCCGTCCTTGTCCTTATCAGCAACCTTTGCCATAACCTTAACTTCTTCGTAGTTATCCTTTTCCTTTACAGCAAGTGTGATAAGATGTTCAGCGATCTTACGAACTTCCTTAGCTCTAGCCTCGGTAGTCTTGATCTTACCGTGATATATAAGCTGTGTAACCTGATTTCTAAGAAGTGCCTTTCTCTGGTCTGACTTCTTTCCAAGTTTTCTATACATTGCCATTTTTAAATCCTTTCCCGCCTGTTTTCAGGCCTTCACTATGCGTACTGCCTCTTTCGTGAATATTATCTCACGCGTCCAAGGCTGTTCTTCCGCTTTAGTGGTAATTATTATTTATTCTCCTGTATTAAGTGACAGTCCAAGCTCCTTAAGCTTAGCAAGAACCTCATCGAGTGACTTACGACCAAGGTTACGAACCTTCATCATGTCCTCAGGTGTTCTGTCGCAGAGCTCTCTAACTGTATTGATACCAGCTCTCTTGAGACAGTTGAATGAACGAACTGAAAGCTCAAGCTCATCAATGTTCATATCTGTTACATTGTCTACAACTTCCGGCTCTTTCTCAACTATTACGCTGACTTCATTTGCCTTCTCTGAAAGATTGATGAAAAGGCTTAAGTGCTCACTGAGTACCTTAGCGGCAAGGCTGACAGCCTCATCAGGAGCAAGCGTTCCATTTGTAAATACATCAAGTGTAAGCTTATCATAATCTGTGATCTGGCCAACACGAGTGTTTTCAACTGTAAGATTAACTCTCTCAACAGGTGTATAAATGGAGTCAACAGCGATAACGTCTATAGCTGTGTCATGCTCTTTGTTCTTCTCAGCGCTGACATAACCACGTCCGTTTGTTATAGTAAGCTCCATCTCGAGCTTTGCATCAGGGCCGTTAAGATTAGCGATAACAAGATCCGGATTAAGAATCTCTATATCACCATCAACATTTATATCTGCTGCAGTAACGACCTTGTCGCCTTCTGCTTCGATATATGCTGTCTTAGGCTCGTTGAGATTTGAATTGTTCTTTATGTGGAGATCCTTGATGTTCATAACGATCTCCGTAACATCTTCCTTTACACCAGGAATAGATGTGAACTCATGAAGAACTCCCTTGATCTTAACGAAGCTGACAGCTGTACCCGGAAGTGAAGAAAGCATGATTCTTCTGAGTGAGTTACCGAGAGTTGTGCCGTAGCCTCTCTCAAGTGGCTCAACTACGAATCTTCCGTACTTGTTGTCATCTGACTGCTCTACTATCTCAATTCTTGGTTTTTCGAATTCGAACACTTTTTACCCTCCTACATTTATCCTATGTAGTTTTCCATTACATATGCATCTGTATATAACAGACTCTGTACATATACGATGCATATATAGCAGAAAAACAATTTCGTTTAACAGTAAATTTATCTTACTTAGAATATAACTCGACAATGAGGGTCTCGTTAACAGGAACATCAATCTGGTCTCTAAGCGGAAGTTCAACAACCTCACCTGAAAGTGTTTCGCTGCTAGCGGTGAGCCATGCAGGAACAGATACCTGTCCATTTGCCTCAACTATGTCCTTAAATCTCTGAAGTGACTTACTCTTCTCTTTGATCTCGATCTTGTCACCAGCTGAGATTCTGTATGAAGGGATATTAACTATCTTTCCATTTACAAGAACATGTCTGTGAGAAACGATCTGTCTAGCTTCTCTTCTTGTTCTTGCGAATCCCATACGGAAGATGATGTTATCAAGTCTCTCCTCGAGGAGAAGCATAAGATTCTCACCAACTACGCCAGGCATTCTCTCAGCCTTCTCATAAAGATTACGGAAAGGCTTCTCCTGTACGCCGTATATAAACTTTGCCTTCTGCTTCTCACGAAGCTGAAGTCCATATTCACTAACCTTTCTGTTAGTTCTTGTTAATCTTCTTCTTGATTTCTTGTTCACACCGAGATACATAGGCTCCATACCGAGTGATCTGCATCTCTTGAGAACAGGTGTTCTATCAATTGCCATAATTCCATGTACCTCCTAATCAGACTCTTCTTCTCTTTGGTGGGCGACATCCGTTGTGTGGTACCGGAGTAACGTCCTTTATAGTAAGCACTTCAAGACCGTTTGCTGCGAGTGCACGTATAGCTGCCTCACGACCTGAACCCGGTCCCTTTACCATAACATCAACAGTCTTAAGGCCATATGGAGCTGCAGCCTTGCATGCAGTCTCAGCTGCCATCTGAGCAGCATAAGGAGTAGACTTCTTTGATCCTCTGAATCCGAGTCCACCTGCACTTGCCCATGAAAGAGCATTACCTTCTGCATCTGTTAATGTAACGATAGTGTTATTGAAAGAAGACTGAATATGAGCCTGTCCATGTTCTACATTTTTTCTATTACGCTTCTTAGCGCTCTTCTTTACGCCTTTAGTATTAGCTGCCATGTATTTAACATCCTCCTACGAATTACTTCTTCTTGTTTGCAACCGTCTTCTTTGGTCCCTTACGTGTACGGGCATTGTTCTTTGTGTTCTGTCCACGTACAGGCAGACCCTTCCTATGACGGATACCACGATAACAACCGATTTCCTGAAGACGCTTGATATTAAGTGCTGTCTCTCTTCTGAGATCACCTTCTACCATGATATCTTCATTGATAATATCGCTTATCTTTCTAACCTCATCATCTGTAAGATCCTTAACTCTTGTGTCAGGATTTACTTCTGCTTTAGAGAGAATGTTCTTTGATGTTGTAAGTCCTATACCATAGATATATGTAAGACCTACTTCGACACGCTTTTCTCTAGGTAAATCTACACCTGAAATACGAGCCATTCTTGTTTACCTCCGAATAATAATCTTAAAGTTAGTCTGCAAATGAAATGTCAGCCATGATATCCTCTGTATGGATCAGAGGGTGAAATGTATATCCGACTCTTGGACACTTCTTCCATATTAGTAAACATAGCATCAAATGATACTACAGCCGCAATTTAGTCTTATAGATACACGGAATAATGCATCTAACGCACAAAAGGGAGGACATAGTTGTAGATGGGCTATCATCCTAAATGTCTTCCTTAGACTTCTTTACATCATGAATTAATACTTAATTAACCCTGACGCTGCTTGTGCTTTGGATTTTCGCAGATTATAAGAACTCTGCCTTTTCTTTTAATGACTTTGCACTTGTCGCAAATTGGTTTAACTGATGCTCTAACCTTCATTAAAATACTCTCCTTTCGCATAAAGTCTCTGCAAATTGCTATTCTAACATAGCATTATATATAAATGCAAGAAAAATCTTATTTATTTTGCTCTCCAGGTAATCCTTCCCTTTGAAAGGTCATATGGAGAGAGGACTACCGTAACCTTATCACCAGGAAGAATCTTGATATAATTCATCCTGAGCTTACCGCTTATATGTGCAAGAATCTGGTGACCGTTCTCAAGTTCAACCTGAAACATTGCATTTGGAAGCTTCTCTATAACTACGCCTTCGCATTCTATCTCATCTGCTTTTGACATATATTATCTCCTTTTTTACTCTACGATAGCCAACAATTAACCAAGTATAGCAACGATATCATCGAATACTTTGTTCATATCCTGTGTACCGTCTACTTCTTTCTCAATGCCCTTCTCTGTATAGTAATCGATAAGGGGCTGTGTCTGCTCATGGTAAACTGAAAGTCTGTTAAGAACTGTTTCCGGCTTATCATCATCTCTGAGGATCAGCTTCTCACCACATGTATCGCACACGCCTTCAACCTTTGGTGCATTGTAAACTACATGATATGTAGCTCCACATCCAACACATGCTCTACGTCCTGACATTCTGTTTACGATGTTCTCATCAGGTACTTCTACGTTGATTGCGAAATCAACTGCCTCACCTGCTGCTGCAAGAGCCTTATCAAGCGCCTCTGCCTGAGGTATTGTTCTTGGGAAACCATCAAGAACGTATCCGTTCTTTGCATCATCCTGCTGGAATCTGTCCATGATAAGATCTACAACAAGCTCATCCGGTACAAGAAGTCCCTTGTCCATATACTCCTTAGCCTTCTGGCCAAGTTCTGTTCCTTCTTTAATATTAGCTCTGAAGATATCCCCCGTTGAGATGTGTGGGATACTATACTTTGCAGCAATCATCTTTGCCTGTGTACCCTTGCCGGCACCAGGTGCTCCTAACATGATAATCTTCATAATCTTTTCCTTTCTCGCATGGTGCGCATCCCCCGGAGGGATCTGATAAACAACGAAATTGCTTATTAGACAACAAAATCAGGTAGCATCTCCGAAGGATTCTCCGGAGATGTTCCTGTTAATCATTTACCTACTTAAGGAATCCTGAATAATTCCTTACGATCATCTTAGATTCGATCTGCTTGATTGTCTCTATGATAACACCAACGATAATGATAAGTGATGTACCACCAAATGAAACGTCTGCATTGAATCTTCCATTGAAGAAAATAGGTATTATCGCTACAAGCATGAGTCCTGTTGCACCGATAAATACTATGTAATTAAGTATCTTGTTAAGATACTCCTGAGTTGGCTTACCAGGTCTTATACCAGGTATGAATCCGCCGCCCTTCTTAAGGTTATTTGCAACTTCCATAGGGTTGAAAGAAATTGTTGTATAGAAATATGCAAAGAACATTACGAGGAATATATACAATGCAAGTCCTATATATGCCCATGGATAACCCGGCTTGAACCAGTAGCTCTGGCTAAGTCCTGTTATTATCTTCTGCCCTACAGTTGATTTAACCTCAACCTTGAAAAGGTTTATTACTATTGAAGGAACTGACATAAGTGTTGAAGCAAAGATAATAGGCATTACATTTCCTGTGTTAACCTTAAGAGGAATATGTGAGCTTCTTGCTCCTACCATTCTTCTGCCCTGAACCTTCTGAGCATATGATACCGGAATTCTTCTCTCAGCATCCTGAAGGATTATAGTAAGTACAGTTGTAAGAAGAACTACACCAAGTATGATAACTATTGAGATTACCATATATACTATATCCTTGCCCTGAACGAACATCTGATAAAGGTTATAGAAGTCGCTAGGCATTCTGGATACTATGTTTATAAGAAGTATGATCGATATACCGTTTCCGATACCTCTTGATGTGATTCTTTCACCGAGCCACATGATGACTGTACTTCCGGCTGTAAGTGTAACAACGATAACCATTACACTGAGGAAGCCATAGTTCTCTATATAACCTGCACGACCAAAACCTATTGAAAGACCAAGGCTTTCGATGATTGCAAGTGCTATAGAAACAAATCTTGTTATAGCAGTCATCTTCTTACGTCCTTCTTCGCCATCCTTCTGCATTTCTTCCAGAGCAGGAATTGCTATGGTAAGAAGCTGGATGATGATAGAAGATGTAATATATGGTGTTACACTGAGTGCAAATATTGACATCTCAGAGAATGAACCACCTGTAAATGAATCGATCAGTGTTCCTGCCTGTCCGAGGTTATTTGCAAGATACTCCTTGAGTCCGGCAACATCAACACCAGGTGCAGGTATCTGTGATCCAAGCCTTACAACGACTAAGATGAAAAGCGCGAACAGAAGTCCATTTCTGATCTCCTTTATCTTAATAGCGTTTACCAAGCCTTTAAACATACTAAATCACCTCGACTTTTCCACCGAGCTTTTCAATCTTCTCAGCGGCTGCCTTGCTTACTGCATTTACTTTAACAGTAAGACATTTTGTGAGCTCTCCATTTCCAAGTATCTTTACGCCGTCTCTAGGATTCTTGATGATTCCTGCCTCGATAAGGCTTGCTACTGTTACTTCGCTGTTATCATCGAATCTATTAAGCATACTAACATTTATAGCAACGATATCCTTTGTGTTTCTGCATGTGAAACCTCTCTTAGGGATACGTCTGTAGAGTGGCATCTGACCACCTTCGAAACCAGGTCTTGGTGCACCTGAACGAGCCTTCTGACCCTTGTGTCCCTTACCTGCTGTCTTTCCGTTGCCTGAACCGTGTCCACGTCCACGTCTGAAATCATCACGTGTTACTGAACCCTCGGCTGGCTTTAAATTGGATAAATCCATGCCGCTTTACCTCCTAAACTTCTTCTACTTTAACTAAATGACGAACCTGAGCAACCATTCCCTTCGTTGCATCATTGTTTGGAAGTTCAACTGTCTTGTGCATCTTTGTAAGACCAAGTGCCTCAACAGTTCTTCTGTGCTTAGGAATTGCGCCTATAGGTGATTTTACGAGTGTTACTTTTAACTTATCTGCCATTTTTAACCTACCTCCTAGTTAAGGATCTCATCAACAGACTTACCACGGAGTCTGGCAATCTCTTCTGGAGACTGTATACTCTTCAGTCCCTCTATAGTTGCAAGTACAACGTTCTGCTTGTTGTTTGAACCAAGTGACTTTGTACGAATATTCTTGTAACCAGCAAGTGAAAGTACGGAACGAGCCGGACCACCTGCTATGATACCTGTACCTTCAGGAGCGCTCTTGAGAAGTACTTCTGCACTTCCGAACTTTCCTGTGTAGTCATATGGGATACTTCCTTTATCATTGATAGGTACTTCTATAAGTCCCTTTATTGCATCTTCTTTTGCTTTACGGATAGCTTCAGGTACTTCAGCTGCCTTACCAACACCAACGCCTACATGACCATTCTTATCTCCAACAACAACAAGTGCTGAGAATCTCATGTTACGTCCACCTTTAACAACCTTGGTAACTCTTTTGATTGCAACTACGCTATCTTCCAGTTCTAAGTTTCTAGCATCAATAATCTGATTCACTTTTACTTCCTCCTTCTTAGAATACTAGACCAGCTTCTCTAGCTGCATCTGCCAAAGCCTTAATCTTACCCTGATATATGAAACCGCCTCTATCGAAAACGACTTCAGTTACACCGATCTTAGCTGCTCTTTCAGCTATAACCTTACCAACGTAAGCTGCTGCTTCTACGTTGTTAGTCTTGCTGAGCTCTGACTTAACTGCTGATTCAAGAGTTGAAGCAGAGCAAAGAGTCTTGCCGACTGAGTCATCAATAATCTGAGCGTACATATGATTATTACTTCTGAAGACAGCGAGTCTCGGTCTTTCAGCAGTTCCGCTGAAACGGTTACGTATTTTCAAATGTTTCTTTTCGCGGATCGCGGTTCTTGATTCCTTGTTAATCATCCTTCTTCACTCCTTTAATTATTTCTTACCAGTCTTACCAACCTTGCGTCTGATCACTTCATAATCGTACTTGATACCCTTGCCCTTATATGGTTCAGGAGCTCTTGTAGATCTGATCTCAGCTGCATACTGTCCAACTTTTTCCTTATCGATACCGGAAACGATGATCTTGTCACCTTCTACGGTTGTTGAAAGTCCTTCAGGATCTTCCATCTCAACCGGATGAGAGTAACCAAGGTTAAGAACAAGCTTCTTACCCTGCTTAGCTGCTCTGTAACCAACACCGTTTACCTCAAGTGTCTTGGTATAACCATTTGTAACACCGATAACCATGTTGTTTATAAGTGTTCTTGTAAGACCGTGAAGTGATTTCATCTTCTTCAGATCATTTGGTCTTTTTACTAAAATCTCGGCACCTTCCTGAGAGATTTCCATCTCAGCTGGGAGTACTCTCTCGAGCTCGCCCTTAGGTCCCTTAACAGTCACCTTGTTATTTTCTGCTATAGTAACAGTTACTCCTGCCGGTATAGCGATAGGCATTCTTCCGATTCGTGACATTGCCTTTACCTCCTAAAAATTCTTATTACCAAACGAATACTCTTAATTACCAAACGAATGCAAGAACTTCACCACCAACGTTCTCTTTTCTTGCTTCCTTATCTGTAAGAATTCCCTTGTTTGTAGAAATGATAGCGATACCAAGTCCGCCAAGAACTTTAGGAAGGTTCTCTGTGTCTGCATAAACACGGAAACCTGGCTTAGAGATTCTCTTAAGTCCCTTGATAACTTTCTCATTCTTATTATCACCATACTTAAGGGTGATTCTGATAGTATTGAACTTGCCGTCTTCTATAACGTCAACTGCCTTAACGTATCCTTCTCTGAGAAGAATGTCTGCAATCGCCTGCTTCATCTTAGATGCAGGTATATCTACTGTATCATGCTTCGCAGTATTTGCATTACGAATTCTTGTAAGCATATCTGCAATTGGATCGCTCATTGACATCTTAAACTTGCCTCCTTAATCTTTTTCTACCAGCTTGATTTCCTAACACCAGGAATCTCGCCCTTATATGCTAATTCACGGAAGCATACTCTGCAAATTCCGTACTTTCTCAAAACTGCATGTGGTCTACCACAAATCTTGCAACGAGTATATTCTCTAGTAGAGAACTTCTGCTTTCTCTGCTGCTTAATCTTCATTGAAGTCTTTGCCATGATACTTCCTCCTTATTTCTTAAACGGCATACCGAAAAGTCTGAGTAATTCTCTGGATTCCTCATCTGTATTAGCAGTTGTTACGAAGATGATATCCATACCTCTTACCTTGTCAACCTTATCGTATTCAATCTCAGGGAATATGATCTGCTCCTTGATACCGAGTGCATAATTTCCTCTACCATCAAATGCATCAGCGCTGACACCTCTAAAGTCACGTACTCGTGGGAGTGCGAGATTGATGAGTCTGTCTGCAAATTCATACATCCTGTCGCCGCGGAGTGTAACCTTACAACCTATAGGCATACCCTCTCTAAGTTTGAAGTTAGCAACTGACTTCTTTGCCTTACAGATAACCGGCTTCTGACCTGCAATCTCTGTAAGATCCTTTACTGCTGATTCAAGAATCTTTGCATTATCTCTAGCTTCGCCAACGCCCATGTTGATAACGATCTTCTCGAGCTTTGGAACCTGCATTACATTTTTATATCCGAACTTCTTGATCATTTCTGTCTTGATCTCGTTCTCGTAAGTATCTCTTAATCTGCTCACTATGTGCTTCCTCCTTCCTTAGATTAGTCTATTGTCTCGAGCTTGCCATCAACCTTGGCTACTCTGACTTTATCCTGCTTCTCGCCCTTGAAACCAACTCTTACTGCTTTACCCTTGTAAAGATACATTACATTAGATATATCAATAGGAGCTTCTTTCTCAACGATTCCGCCTGTCTGATTCTGCATGCTTGGCTTTGAATGCTTGAATACCTTGTTAACACCTTCAACAAGAACCTTGTTGTTCTTTGTGTCAACTGCGAGCACCTTGCCTTCTTTTCCTTTATCCTTACCGGCGATAACCTTAACAAGGTCATCCTTCTTAATCTTTGATGTTGCCACCGTGCTACCTCCTTACAGTACTTCAGGTGCGAGTGAGATAATCTTCATGAATTTCTTCTCACGAAGTTCTCTAGCAACTGGTCCAAATATACGAGTTCCTCTAGGATTAAGATCATCCTTTATTATTACTGCTGCGTTCTCATCGAATCTTATGTAAGAACCATCCTTACGATGTGCTCCCTTCTTTGTACGAACAACTACAGCCTTGACAACGTCACCTTTCTTTACAACGCCGCCTGGTGTTGCGTCTTTAACAGTCGCAACTATTATATCACCGATATTTGCATATCTTCTTGTTGAGCCGCCTAAAACTCTGATGCAAAGAAGCTCTTTTGCGCCTGTGTTGTCAGCGACCTTAAGTCTTGTTTCCTGCTGTACCATTTCACGCGCCTCCTTATTTAGCTTTCTCTACGATTTCAACAAGTCTCCATCTCTTATCCTTAGAGAGTGGTCTTGTCTCCATAACTTTAACTCTATCGCCTTTTCTGCACTCATTGTTCTCATCATGAGCCTTAAGCTTGTATGTCCTCTTTACAATCTTGCCATAAAGGGGATGCTTAACATTATCGATGATTGAAACAACGATTGTCTTATCCATCTTGTCACTTGTAACGATACCTACACGTGTTTTTCTAAGATTTCTTTCCACTGCTTCTTCTCCTTTCGATAATTATGCCTTAGCCTTTACAGCTATGATTGTCTGAATTCTTGCGATATTCTTCTTAACTTCTTTGATTCTGCTTGTATTCTCAAGCTGGTTAGTAGCATTCTGGAATCTCAGATTGAAGAGTTCCTTCTTAGCAGCTACTAAGTCAGCATTTAACTCGTCAACAGTCTTTCCATTTAACTCTGCGATGTAATCCTTAGTTTTCACTGCTGCTACCTCCTTCTAAATCTGCTTTTGAAACTATCTTACACTTGATAGGAAGCTTGTAAGTAGCAAGACGAAGTGCCTCTCTGGCCTTCTCTTCTGTTACGCCGCCTACTTCGAAAAGTACACGACCCGGCTTAACTACTGCTACCCAGTACTCAAGTGAACCTTTTCCTGAACCCATTCGAGTTTCAGCAGGCTGTGCTGTAACCGGCTTGTCAGGGAAAATCTTGATCCAAACCTTACCTTCACGTCTGAGGTAACGGTTGATGGCAACTCTGGCTGCCTCTATCTGATTAGACTTGATCCATGCAGGCTCAGCTGCTACGATACCGAACTCACCATGAGTAATCTTGTTACCACGGAGTGCCTTACCTCTCATGGAGCCTCTGAACTGCTTACGATGTTTAACTCTCTTTGGCATTAACATAATTATTTATCGCTCCCTTCTACATTTCCCTTAGTAGGAAGTACTTCACCATGGTAGATCCATGTCTTAACACCAACTTTACCATAAGTTGTATTTGCCTCTGCAAAACCATAATCGATATCTGCACGAAGTGTCTGAAGAGGTATTGTGCCCTCGCTGTAGAACTCTGTTCTAGCCATATCAGCACCACCAAGACGTCCTGAACATGCTGCCTTGATACCAAGTGCGCCTGCCTTCATGGTTCTACCCATGCAAGACTTCATTGCACGTCTGAATGAAACTCTCTCTTCAAGCTGCTTAGCTATATTCTCAGCAACGAGCTGAGCGTCAAGGTCAGGCTTCTTGATCTCCTTGATGTCGATGATAAGCTTCTTAGCTGTAAGCTTCTGAACCTTAGCCTTAACCTTCTCGATACCTGAACCGCCCTTTCCGATTACTACACCAGGCTTAGCTGTGTATACGGAAACCTTAACGCGATCTCTGGTTCTTTCAATATCTATCTTTGATATATTTGCATCATAAAGCTCTTTCTTGAGGAACTTTCTGATGTTGTAATCTTCAACAAGGTTGTTTGCGAATTCACCGTTCTTGGTGTCAGCATACCACTTTGAATCCCAATCCTTGATGATTCCGACTCTTAAACCATGTGGATTAACTTTCTGTCCCATGCAGCATTTCCTCCTATCTTTCGTCAAGCACAACTGTGATGTGGCTTGTTCTCTTCTCGATCCTATAAGCTCTACCCTGTGCTCTTGGATGTATCCTCTTCATAGTAGGTCCCTTGTTAGCGTAGCACTCAGCAACGTAAAGATCTTCCATCTTCATACCGTTGTTGTTCTCTGCATTTGCTACAGCTGACTTGAGCAACTTGTATATAACGCTAGAAGCATATCTATTGTTATACTGAAGGATTCCGAGTGCTGTCTGGACATCCTTGCCTCTTATGGCATCCAGTACGAAACAAGCTTTGGTAACTGAAACTCTTGCGAAAGAAACAGTAGCCCTAGGTCTTGTATCTTTTTGTTCATTTCTCTGTCTTATGATTTGAGATCTATGTCCCTTAGCCATGTCGATATTCCTCCCTTAATTACTTCTTCTTTTCGTCCTTACCATGACCTCTGTATGTTCTGGTTGCAACGAACTCACCGAGCTTGTGACCAACCATATCTTCTGTAACATATACAGGTACATGTTTTCTACCATCATAAACTGCAATAGTATGACCAACAAATGAAGGGAAAATCGTTGAACGACGTGACCATGTCTTTACAACCTCATGTGCTTCTTTCTTATTGAGGTCATCAATCTTCTTTAATAAGCTTTCATCTGCGAAAGGTCCCTTTTTAAGTGAACGTGCCATGATTTTTCCTCCTTACTTAACATTCTTTCCTGATCTTGTTCTTACGATGTACTTGTTAGACTTAGCATTCTTCTTCCTTGTCTTAAGACCAAGTGCCGGCTTACCCCAAGGAGTTGAAGGACCGCTACGTCCGATAGGTGCTCTACCTTCACCACCACCGTGTGGATGGTCGTTAGGGTTCATAACAGAACCACGTACTGTTGGGCGGATACCCATGTGACGCTTACGTCCTGCCTTACCTATGTTAACAAGACCATGCTCAATGTTACCAACAGTTCCAACAGTTGCTCTTGCAGCTATAGGAACCATTCTCATCTCTCCCGAAGGAAGACGGAGGGTTGCATACTTTCCTTCCTTAGCCATAAGCTGTGCGCTGTTACCTGCTGAACGAACAAGCTGTCCACCCTTACCAGGTACAAGCTCGATGTTGTGTACTTCTGTACCAACAGGGATATCGCTGAGTGAAAGTGCATTTCCTGGCTTGATTTCTGCATCAGGACCACTCATAAGAGTCTCACCAACCTTGATGCCTGCAGGAGCGAGGATGTATCTCTTCTCACCATCTGCATAAACAAGAAGTGCTATATTAGCAGTTCTGTTTGGATCATACTCTATTGTAGCTACCTTTGCAGGTATGTTGTCCTTATTTCTCTTGAAATCGATGATTCTGTACTTCTGTCTGTTTCCACCACCATGGTGTCTAACTGTTATCTTACCCTGATTGTTTCTTCCTGCAGTCTTCTTCTTAGGTGCAAGGAGTGACTTCTCAGGTGTGCTGGTCGTGATTACGTCAAAATCAAGACCTGTCATATTCCTTCTAGAAGGTGTATATGGGGTATATGTCTTAATTCCCATTTTCTTTCTCCTTTCAAAATCCTTTGCTTTATCTGGTATTCTCTACCAATAATCTTTTAGCGATTTAATCTCTAAAATCTATCTTACAGTCCTTCGAAAAGCTCGATATCTGCGCTCTCTGCTGTAAGTGTAACGTAAGCCTTCTTATACTTAGCGGTTCTACCCTCTGTACGGCCACGTCTCTTAACCTTTCCGTCATAGTTAGCTGTGTTTACTGAAGCTACCTTTGTTCCATCGAACATCTTCTCTACAGCTTCCTTAACCTGGTTCTTTGTTGCATCCGGGTGTACGAGAAATGTGTATTTCTTCTCAGCCATAAGATTCATGCTCTTCTCTGTGAGAACCGGTTTAAAGATAACGTCATAATACTTGATATCTGCCATTATGCGTACACCTCCTCTATAGCCTTAACAGCATCCTTAGTCATAACAAGTGAGTCATGGTTAAGAATGTCATAGACACTTATTGATGTGCTGATTGCTGTATCAACACCTGCGATATTTCTTGCTGAAAGAACAAGATTCTCGTTCTTATCCTTTGTAATGATAAGAGCCTTCTCTGCGCCAAGCTTGTCAAGCATCTCAACTGCTGTCTTTGTCTTAGGTGCCTCGAAGCTGATCTCATCAACAACTACGAACTTCTCATCATTTACCTTTGATGTAAGTGCTGAGAAAAGAGCGATCTGTCTTTCTCTCTTATTAAGCTTCTTGCTGTAATCTCTTGGCTTTGGTGCGAATACTACACCACCGCCTGTCCACTGTGGAGCTCTGATAGAACCCTGTCTTGCATGACCTGTTCCCTTCTGTCTCCATGGCTTACGGCCACCGCCTCTTACTTCTGAACGAGTAAGTGCGCTCTGTGTTCCCTGGCGTCTGTTTGCAAGAAATGCAACGACTGCCTTATGCATTAAATTTTCATTTATTTCTACACCGAAGATATTATCGGAAATCTCAAGCTTTTCAACTTCCTTGCCTTCAGTATTGTATACAGCTACTGTTGCCACTGTCTTTTCCTCCTTTCCTTCTGGTCCTTGGCTTATGCCTTAACTGATTCGCGAATAACAACTACAGCCTTCTTTGGTCCAGGAACGGCACCCTTTACAAGGATTACATCGTTCTCTGCATCTACTCTTACAACCTCAAGGTTCTGAACTGTTATCTGAACATCACCTGCATGACCAGGCATCTTCTTGCCCTTCATAACACGACCCGGAGTAGTTGCTGAACCATTGGAACCTGCATGACGATGGTACTTTGAACCATGACCTGAAGGACCTGAGTGAAGGCCATGTCTCTTGATACCACCTGCATAACCTTTACCCTTTGACTTAGCAGTAACATCAACCTTATCACCAACTTCGAAGATGTCAGCTTTGATCACTGACTCGCCTGCTGTGTAATCAGCTATGTTCTCTACTCTGAACTCTTTAACGAATTTCTTAGGAGTTGTACCTGCCTTCTTAGCATGTCCAACTTCTGCTTTAGTTGCTCCGTGAGGTAATCTAACTACCTTCTTACCGGAACCATCTTTTGCTGTAACTTTCTCTTTCTTCTCTTCGAAGCCAACCTGTATAGCTTCGTAACCATCGTTCTCTTCTGTCTTAACCTGTAATACTGTACATGGTCCTGCCTTGAGAACTGTAACCGGAACGAGTGCACCGTCTTCTGTGAAGACCTGAGTCATTCCAAGCTTTTCTGCAAGTATTGCTTTCTTCATCTTTATTTCCTCCTAAATAATTCACAGCGGATTGCGTGAGCGCAATCATACTAAATTGTTTCCTTCCTTTTAATAGGAAACGTTTAGGTTCTACTGTTTTACTTCATCTTCATGTCGATATAAACTCCGGCAGAAATGTCCATCTTACGAAGAACATCAACTGTCTTCTGGTTTGGAGCAATGATATCGATAAGTCTCTTGTGAGTTCTCTGCTCGAACTGCTCTCTTGAGTCCTTATACTTATGAACTGCACGAAGAATTGTGATCTTCTCAACCTTAGTTGGCATTGGAACAGGTCCGCTAACCTTAGCACCTGTCTCCTTAACAGCATCCACGATCTGCTTAGCTGCCTGATCGATAAGCTTATGATCATAAGCCTTTAATGTGATTCTCATTACTTGACTAGCCATAAAAAAAGCCGCCTCCTTTTCGTTAATTGTTTGTTACGAACAAGTGGTGACTGAACAACTTTCCCGTGTGTGTCCTATTTATATACATAACTAGAAACGTACGCACGTCATCTCCGACTCTTGCCGGATGGTTAGATTGTATCAGTGACTTGGTCGTCAGTTTCTCTGAACTTGACATTCGCTCCACGAAATTAACCTGCATCCAGTGCAGCAACCTCCGCTTCAACGCTATCTAAGTGTCACAGCAAGAGCCATTATATAGTATTGTTTTGTATAATGCAAGCGATTTTTTTGTATTTTTTTCAATCCAATTTTTACATTATATATATTGTGACAGGGCCGCCTGCAACCCCATTATCTAGTCTGCTGTTTATTAATCCGATTTATTATAAATCAATTATCTCGAGTCCAACGGCCACTCGCTCCACATGGAAGCACAAGTCCGTTCTTCTCAACAGGAAGTCCGATCTCAGACGACTCAACCATACCGCCAAGCTTTTTTTGTACCGTTGTTCCTATCATATAGGAAAGAACTGCCGGCTGAAGTCCTGTTGTATATGAATTAATAAGGAAGAAAAGGGAATCCTTATCAAGAAGCTCTGTTGTGAGTTTGATAAGATTATATACACTCTCTTCTATCTTCCATATCTCGCCCTTCGGTCCTCTTCCATAAGAAGGAGGATCCATAATGATTCCGTCGTAGCGGTTTCCTCTTCTTATCTCACGCTCTACGAACTTCACACAGTCGTCAACGAGCCATCTTATCGGGGCATCCGAAAGTCCCGATGATGCAGCATTCTCTTTGGCCCATCCGACCATTCCCTTTGCCGCATCCACATGAGTAACCGCTGCACCTGCCGCAGCCGCTGCAAGAGTTGCCCCGCCTGTATATGCAAAAAGATTAAGAACCTTGAGTCTGCCTTTCATTTCCGGATGATCTTTTACTTCCTTATATATAATAGAAGAAAACCAATCCCAGTTCACTGCCTGTTCAGGGAAAACGCCTGTATGTTTAAAGGCAAAAGGCTTAAGATTAAATATAAGGTTCCTGTCAACCTCTTCCAGCTCATATGATATCTGCCATTCCTCAGGAAGATTATGAAACTCCCAGTTTCCACCTCCGCTCTTACTTCTATGGTAATGTCCGTTCAGCTTCTTCCATTCAGGAATATCCATAGGGGTATCCCATATAACCTGAGGATCAGGTCTTCTGAGGATATAGTTTCCCCACCTTTCAAGCTTATCACCGGAACTTGAATCCAGCACTCTATAATCCTGCCATCTGTCTGCAATCCACATAACAACCAGTCTCCTATATTTGAACAGTTTCAAAGATTGTAGCAGATATGATTATAATTCACAAGATACAAACCTGATTTCATACACAGTAATACTCAACCCCGGCGAAGCTTACCGTGTCCCCAACCTTCAGTCTGACAGTGTCTCCTTTTTTTACCCTCTTATTATTGACATACGTTCCATTTGTCGAATCACAATCTGTTACTTTCGTAACGTTTCCATACTTTCTAATACTTGCGTGCTTTCTGCTTATACCCGGTTCATCTATGCAGTAATCACTTTCTTTCATACTTCTTCCTATATACTGATCCTCATTTGTTACCATGAGTGATTCATATCTTCCTGTCACAACCGGAACCAGTTTCCTTACGCAGGTATTCTTCTCTCTTTCAGCATTTTCAAAGCCATCTGCATCTATGACTACATCATCATCCGAATCCTCTATCATCCTTCGAACGGCGTCACAGAACATTTTAGGAGAAAAATTATCCTTTAGAACCTCACTGTAGAAATCATAAAGGAATACAATCCCCTTCCTGTCATCCCTGTCATATATAAGCATTATATCTTCCAGGAGCTTCTTCATGTCTTTAACGAATTCGCCCACCCTGTCAGGGATATATATAAATCGGTAACCAGACTTAATTCTGTCAAAGAATATGTGCTGAAGATCGAGCTTAAGATTATCTGCCGAGAGAAGATGGTCCCTCAGTTCTCTGATGCAGTCTGATATCCCCTTAAGTATGCCTTTCACTTCTCTATCCCCCGGAGCCTGTCTCCCGTATATTTTAGAAAGGGAACCCAATCCGTCAATCTTATAGATTACGCTCCTTTCTCCCTCGGTAAAGCTGTCACAAGCAGGAGGAAGGGATTCAAATTCGTTTCTCGTGAGCATCTCAATCTCATACCCACTGTTATCTGTGACCCCTGATAAAACAAGTGTACTGTTCAATCCTTTATTCTTCTGTAATATCACCATATAGCTGCCACCTCCTCAGTCTGTCTGTACATACATCATATTCAGCTTTGCCTTCTATATCGGTTTCTCCCTTCATATCCATTACTGCATTCACACTTACAATTCCGCTGCCGCAACGCGAATCTATAACTACATCTTCTTCACCGCACCATATAAGAGTCCCACCCACTTCCCCAGCGTCCATGTTGCTCTCCAAATATTTATCAGCGTCTACTAATGGTGCAGTGTATATAGTTTCATATATTCCGCTTCGAAGGATCTCTCGGTCAAGTATGTAAATGTATGCATATAAAACGAAGAAAACTATAAGTATGGTAACCGGAAATATAACACTTGCTTCTACAGTCATACTTCCTTTATTACCAAGTATTCTATTCTCAAATCTTTTATCCTCCGCCACATTTCGAACATGGCGGATAACTTCCTTCAACTTCACTAAGTTTTACCCTCCTGACATTTCTGTAAAGTCTGGAGCAGGACATTGTACTGTGATACCTGTCCCCATATTGAGTTATGTAAACCATATCGCCTGCATTCTTTCCACAGTATTCACACTTCTTTCTCTTATCTGCCACAGCTCCCGAAAGACTGATTGATGATATATCATAATGAAGATAAGTACAGGTTCTGCTCTTATGATAAACCTCACTGTTATCAGCCAGATAAACATACGTATCGTCATCATCATTATTCTCTTCTATATCAGACGGAGTGTACCCGAGATAAGCCTTTTGCTTTATCTCGTAAGAAACAAGCTTGGAAAACTTGCCGAACAGCGGAGCGTTTATCCCAAGTCTGTAGGTCACCCGCAGCCTTATATATCCATCATCGTCCGGAAAATGTGAGCCTATGAAGGTCACCCCCATAGTCCCACCTGAAACATAAGTTTTCACCAGATCACTGTCATCCAGATACTCATGGAACTTTTCCATGGCCATGACATGTGAAAGTATAGACAGCTCACCTTTCCTGTCAGCAAGGTACGAATACTCTGCCATATATTCAGAGGTTTCGACTGCAGCCTCATGAATAACCCCTTTCACAGCAATGGCGTTGCACATATATACTATGGCAAGCATAGCAAACAGAAATAATGGAATGACAAATGAAGCCTCGACAGAAATACTGCCTGCGTTGTTCTTATAGATACAGGAGGACGAATACTTCGCAGCCCCAAAGAGACAGTGTTTATTTGTTTCCGGATTACAATGTTTATTAATCACAGTTTTTTTAGTGGAGGTTTTATTATCTATCATTTGCTCGAAATATCCGTCCTTCCGTATCTATATCAAAATCCTGCCGATTCCATGAAATAAAACTCATTACTTCCATATGAAATACACGCATTTACCCTGAACTCCGTTATGGCATTCTTCATACTGAATCCCTCATAGCCGGCATGAACAGTGTTTTCCTCTATCACATCAAGCATTCTGTAAGCTACCGAATTGGGCGTTAATGCCATAAGAACTATAAGATATTGATCATAGCTCAGTCCCAGCGCGTCAGAATCATCATTCTTAGCCAAAGCAAAATCTGACAGATGATCAAGAGATGTTTTCCATGTATCCTTTGTTTTAATCAGGGTAACCTTGTTACCCCGGAGCAGCCGGTATACATCCACTACAGATTCTGCATACGCCCAGCAGGCAGTTATCAGATATTCAATAACCGGTTCAGCCGGCGGTACAAGAATAGCTATTGCCGATGCAACCGCCTCTATCTCACTCATCTTCTCAGAATCATTAAGAAGGTATACAAGATTTGGAACAAACTTCATCGCCAGCAGTTCATTTACGACGAAGTTATAATTCTCAATATCCGTATCATGCCCGGCTATAAGATACTCCTTCTCCAGTCGCAGCACTTCTCCTGAATTCTTTTTTGTAACCGCAGAGCTGAACAGTTTATCCGCATAACAAAGGAGCTCTGCATTATTTATGAGCTTCCCTCCGGTAAGTTTCTCCTTCTCGAGATATGAACGGAGGTTATTGAAGCTGTTGAAATCCGTATCTATATTCGGCGATGAGAATAAACCGGTATGTCCATAGGAAGGGAGTTCTTTCTGATTAAGAACCGTGTCACTGAACAAAAGCGAGTCAGGTTTAATAAGATTCCCTATTCCAAGCTTAGCCCATAGAGATACTGACTTTCTCGGATCTTTTTTCTTCGCCTCCTGATATGACATTTTCTTTTGTACCGTTTCCTCGTCATCTTCGTCAGACGGTGCAGATGTTCCTCCCTCAGTTTCCTTTCCGTCATATCCACCTGTTTTTTTCTTCATTTCATCTATATCGGAATCTGACATTCCAAAATCACCCTCTATATATTCGGAAACTTTATCTATAGCAGAATCCAGTGCCCCGTATACGAAATACTCTGATATTTCATTCCTGAATTCCAGAAGATCATCATCCATCAGAGATGTAACGCCGGCCAGCTCGACGCTCTCAATGGTGAAAGCATCTCCCAGATTGGCACGAAGACTGCTATCGATAAGTTCCTCTATCATTCCTTCTCCTTTCCCATAGTAATCTTTATCGATAAGAAGCAAGTGATATTCGTCAAATATGTATCTGTTATAGTCAGCCTTGACTCCTGATTCTGCTGTTCTGAATAATGTCACAGCCTTTGTATTTGCGCATTGGACATTTATGCCGTGTATAACAGCCGGGATAAATATCATAAGCACCACAAGTACCATTGATATGAATACCGTAACCTGACCTTTATTATTCACTGCTCCTGACCTCCTGAATTAAAACATTCTGTCTTAGTAAATCTTATGTGCATTGCTGTTTATGGACTTCCATATAGCCTCAACCAATGTCGTTATCTGATCCTTGAATATGATCACGAGGCTTATGAGAACAACCAGTATAAGTATTACTTCAACAGCAGCAACACCTTTATTGTTATTCATCTCTCTGAGATATTTCATGACACACCTCCTAGATATTAATGAATGCGGGATATATGACTATCCCAATTACTACAAGGAGGAGTATTAGCATTGGGAAGAGCAGCTTCTCAGATGCCTCCTCTCCTCTCTTCTTCGCTCTTTCTCTGTTCTGAAATCTGGCTTTTCGTTCTTCTTCCTCCAGAAGCTTAATGAGGTCTTTATTGCCATGACAAAGATTCTGTTCGATCAGCGACATAGCCCTTATATATTCCGGAATACCTATACGTTTTCCCAAACCCGTATACGCTTCCTCTTCAGGGATACCACTGTTAATCTCGTTAAGTGCCACCTGTATTTCCCGGTACAGCACATCACAGTCACGTACTTTTTCTCTCTTCTCATCTTCTACCATACGGGCAAATGCACCGCGCAGGTTCATCCCTGAGGAGAGTCCAAGTATCAGCTTATTAATAAAACTGTAGTATCTGTCCATAAGAATCCTGTCACGTTTCTTACCTGCTTCTCCCAGAAGGTATATTCTGTAGTAAATGAAGACGGCCGTTATGATAAATGCCATAGCTATAAGCTGCAAAGCCGTTCCACCTTCATCACCCTTTCTTCTCACATTGAATCCCTGAATACTTTCAGGCAGTTGAAAGTCCTCATTCTCTCTGGACTCTTCCTGCATGTCTTCAAGTTCTTTAACTGCGATAGAAAGCTCATCCATTTCATCATCATATGGAAGTATCTTTACATCCAGTTCTATGGTTTTCTCATATTCTTCATAACTTATCCTTCCTTCAAGATGCACTTTCTCTGCTTCTTTCAGCTCTTTTGAATCCACTGCTCCGTATCTGTTCAGGACCAAGGGATCCTCACTCTTCCATTCTATAGACAGCGTACCTGTTTCATCACTTTCGGGGAGATACAAGTCCGTCCTTATATGGTCTTCATCCTGATTATCCATAAGATAAACGCTTCTTATAAAATCTTCAGCAGCTGAAGCCATGTCAAAAAACTCATCCTCCGTGTAACTCCTTGCTGAAAGCTTAAAATCCTCTGACCAGACCTCATTTTCTTTTAATAATTCAATTACATATACTCTGTCGTTATCTCCTACTTCAGGTCTTTTCAGTGCCCTGCTGTCTTCCTTTTTACCTTTTATCAGAACTATTCCTGAGAGTATCAGAAGCCCGGTGAAAATCATAAGTGCATAAGCCAAAACCTCCGCCAGAAACTTATCTGTTTCTTCCATGAGCCTGCCCCTGCCCAGTACCTCCTTCTTCCGGAGTCTTCTTTCAACCATTCTCCTAAGAGCGGGTATTTTTATATGATTCAGCAGATACGATGCCAATCGGCGAAATAACTTCAAATGCCTTCCTCCTTTCCACTGTCTTTATCTGCCGACATACATTGCAAAACGATCAAAGTGTATTCCAGTCAGTTATCCGGCTTCCCAGATGATCTGCCAATGCTATTCCGGCCAGAGCAATGCACATAACAAGCCTTCCGCCTACGCTCCCGTAAAGCGGTTCAAGGTATTCAGCATTACTGAACCGAAGATACAAAACTATCACAAACGGCATGCATGTCATAATCCTCTGTTCCAGCTTCTTTCCTGCCACCATTACACCTATCTCTTCACGAAGTTCTATCCTGCCAGTTATGGTCTCGACAGTCTTCTTTATGATTTTTATCGTATTTCCGCCGGTTCTCTCTATAGTCGCCAGAACGCCTGCAAAATCTCTGATTTCCTCCTGTTCATGTCTCTCCGCCATATCGTAGAGAGCATCGTGCAGATGTTCTCCTGTCTCCAGCTTCTTTTCAATTATCCTAAGTTCCTTCATTATGATATGGTTTCTGTCATAAACTCTGTCCAGATCACGTCCTGCCCCCTTAAATGCATTTTCTACGGACATTCCCGACGACAGTGATGCAGCGACTGTATTGATCAGTGTTCCGAACTCGCTGAGAAGCTCCAGCTTTTCTTTTTCTTCTGCCGCCTTTATGCACTTTCTGTACAAAAGATAACCTATAAAACCGGCCGGTATCATACCTAACATAGAATCAAAGAAAAGATATGCTGTCATAACAGTTACCACGGCAGATACTAGAAAGCTCCCGGCTACAGTTCTGAATCCGTGTTTCCTTAACTGACCCTTTTTAAGCCTGTTCTTCATACCGCTGTCTCTTCCCTGATAACATTCAGATATCCGGCAGATGCCAGCTTGCCCACATGCATCAGATCTTTCACCTTTTTAAGATGTCCGACTATGCGTCCCGTCTTTTCCGAATCCTCTTCAAATTCATAAAGCTTACTCAGTATGATTTCTCCATCCTTCATCCCTATCACCTCACTTATTCCAAGTACCTTCCTGCTTCTGTCTCTGAGCCTCCCCAGATGTATTACTATATCTATTGCCGAAGCAATCTGCTGTCTGATGGCAAGAACAGGTAATTCCACTCCCATAAGCACCATACTTTCAAGCCTTAACATCATATCCTCGGCACTGTTCGCATGTCCTGTCGATATACTTCCGTCATGCCCCGTATTCATAGCCGCAAGCATATCTATCGCTGCAGCATCCCTGCATTCTCCGACTATAATCCGATCAGGCCGCATGCGAAGTGATGTTCTTATCAGGTCCCTTATGGTTATTTCATTCTCGCCCTCGACATTCGTTGTTCTCGCTTCAAGCCTGACAAGATTCTCAACTCCTTTTATCCGAAGTTCAGCCGAGTCTTCTATCGTAATGACCCTTTCATCCTTAGGTATATATTCGGAAAGTGCATTCAGAAATGTAGTCTTCCCTGCCCCGGTTCCTCCGGATATGAAAATGTTATAGCCAGCCTTCACAAGCACGCCCAGAAAATCTGCTGTACCTCTGTCTATGGCTCCCAGTTCTATGAGCTCTTTCATTCCCATGATTTCTTTGGGAAACTTTCGTATGGTGACTGTCGTTCCGTCGCAGGAAACACCATTCAAAACTATGTTCACCCTCGAACCATCAGGCAGTATCGCATCAGCTATCGGATTCGTTTCATTTACACGTCTGTTGGTTCGTGAAACTATGTTCTGAACTACCGTCATGAGTTTCTCTTGAGACTCAAAGCTCACTTCAGAACGCTCTATCCTTCCCGCCTTTTCCAGGAATATTCTGTCATATCCATTTATCATTATTTCTGTGATATCCTCGTCCTCAAGCAGGTTTGACAGAACATCGAAGCGTCTTATGGAATTGAAAACATCCTTCTTGATTGAAAGCTTCACTGCAAGCGGTATATATCTGTCTCCAATTGCATCAAGGAGTGCCTCATCTATAACCCTGTCAACCTTGCCGTCATCAATCTCCTCTTCATCCTCAAGACGACGCCTTACAGTCTCACTTACCTGTCTCTGCATCTCATCTTTCATCTTTTTACGTTCACCACATTCATTCTGTCTGTCAGTTCATCCAGTCCAAATCCCCTTAGGATTCTCGTAAAACTCTCGAACTTTCTTCGATAAAGATCCCCCTCCGGAACAGGAACTATAATTTCATCAAACACTGTCAGTATTTCAAAATCAGCGGGCACCGCGCTTCCTATATCAAACACCAGAGTTTCATGAATGCCGAGACCAAGAAGACTGTCTGCGATATAAGCCATATCCTTCACAGTTAGGAGTCGAGCATCCAGATAGCTTTCCGAAAGCCTAAGAACGTTCACTCCGTCCTCTGACTTAATGTCTGCCAGAGCAGTCTCCCCAAATCTCTCATTCCCGGTTTTAGCAAGATATAGGAGGTCACTTGTGAGAAGAACGCTTGTAAGGTCTTCGATGCCGACATACAGCCCCTTTGTTCCGGCCTTTGCCGCAAGTTCCCGTGCCATCCTGGTTTTGCCGCATCTGCCAAACGGGGAGTATACTGCTGTAACATGTCTGGTACCGACAGCCTTACAGATATCATTCTTCTTACCTGAAACCAAAGCAGCAGCTCTGCTGCATATCGATCGGGCATTCTGATATCTGGAGGTCATATAACGCTTATCTGACTCCTCACCTTCAGTAAGTATCAGACAAGGAACATTCCCGTATCTGATTCCTCCGCTCCCATCCTCATCGTACGGAAAGAAACTGCCGGCTATGATTACATCCAGTTTGTGGTTTTCCATGTAATCATCTATCTCAGATGATTCCCTGAAAGAAACAGCTCTCTGCCCCAGGCTCTCATCATCATTGATATATGATACAAGTGAAGCCATGTACTGTCTGTTTGTGTCACATATTCCGATCTCCAGCAATTTCGTCATATCAAAAGTCCTCTCGTTGGAAGGGTCATCCCCTTCTGTGTGGACAAGATTACCACTGAATCAGCGACGCGTAAACTTATAAAAAGCTAGCATTTGTTGCGCAACAAACACTAGCTTTTTCGCCTTTAACCCGCATAAATACGTGGTTCTTATTTTATATATAAAAATGTATCGCTCATTCATTTAACATAAGGTTCTTCTTTCAGTTTCCATAAGGGCTTCACTTGTGCATCTTTCACATATAACTTTGTGAAAATGTACCAAGCTATCATTTCCGGCATTTTTAACGTAAAAACGTGCTTTGCGGCAATTTGCTCAACAGCATCATTTTACGCCAATCGGGTAGGAGGTAGATAATTAATTTATCTACCGTCCTCCCACAGCACCGTACGTACGGTTCCGTATACGGCGCTTCTTTAGTTTTCACATATTTTCAAATAAAACTCTGTGAATGTTGGGTATCCAAGTTCCCGGAGTTTCTTGTTGTTAAACGCAGTCTGTAATACGAAATAACTACCACAATACCAGCTGCCATTACGCATATTTGCGCATATCCTCGCTTTTCCTTCTTCCACGCCTAACTTTTGGAGTTCTTTGAATTTCGTTTTAGCCTTCTTCCATTGTTTCCAATAGATTGTCCTTATCTTATGCCTTAGCCATTCATCTGTATCTCGAAGTAGCTTCTTCATATCCGCCATCCCAAAGTAGTTTACCCATCCTCTTATGAATTGAGTGAGTTTTAACGCACGATATTCATTTCCCCATCCATTGCTACGATTTGTTAATTCTCGGATTTTGTCCTTCATTTTCGCAATAGATTTTGGATGAACTCTAAATCGGCACTTCCCTCGATACTTATAAAAGGAATAACCAAGATACTTAACTCTGCTGATATGTTCCACACACGTTTTATTCTTGTTCACTTTCAAGAAAAGTTTCCCTTCAATGAACGGTATGATGTTTTCCAAGGTTCTTTCTGCACTTTTCTTGCTCTTGCAGAAAATCATACAGTCATCTGCATAGCGAACAAATCGATGTCCTCTAAGCATTAATTCCTTGTCTAGTTCATTCAGCATTATGTTACTGAGTAGTGGGCTTAATGGTCCACCTTGTGGCATGCCTACTTCTGTCCTTTCAAATATCCCTCTGCTAATCACTCCAGCATTGAGATATTTATGGATGATTGAAATAACTCTTCCATCCTTGATAGTTCGTGATAATACTTCAACGAGTTTGCTCTGGCATACGGTGTCAAAGAATTTCTCTAAATCCATATCTACCACGTATTCATAACCATCATTTACATTTGTCTGGCATTGCTTTAGTGCATTGTGAGCACCTCTGCCTGGTCGAAAGCCAAAACTGTTTTCTGAAAACTGTTCCTCATAAACAGGTGATAGCACCTGTGTGATTGCCTGTTGAAAAACACGATCTACTACTGTTGGTACTCCCAGTTTTCTAAACTCACCTTTGGTTTCTTTGGGTATTTCTACCCTTCGGACTGGGTTGGGTTTATATTTTCCTTCCAGTAACTGCTGTTTAAGTTGCTTTCCATTGTCTTTGAGAAACGATAGAAGTTCATCTACGTTCATCCCATCAACTCCGCCAGCACCTTTGTTAGATTTTACCTTCTTGTAGGCATTGTTGAGATTGTCATTAGATAGAATCTTCTCCAGCAGTTTGTCCGTTTGAAAATCTGTGATGATGTCGTTGTTTTCAGTAATCCTCTGACAGGCGGACACTTCTGCATACTCTCTCTGTTCCGCAGATACCATTTGCAGATAGTCCTCAATATGAAGTTGTCTGTCCTTAAGTCCATCATTGGTTACATTCATTTACTCACATCTCCTAAAGTTCAGTCCTTCCCACTGTGTTTGCAACCACACTGGTACTATGACCTCTGCTGACTTCTTGCCATTCGTTGTTACTACAAGTTTCACACTCTGTTTTCACTTGCTGACAAGACCTCCCTTGGTACCACACGTTTCTTTCACTCCATCAATCTGCCACATTTACCACAGTTAATTCCGAGTAGTTATTGGACTTCAGTTTGCCTGGCAACCTTATCCGTAACTGTAGCCTAATGTGATTTCTGTTCGTCAGACCAGAGATTTGCCTTTGACTTCCTTCAGATTCCACCTCACGATGGACACCCTTGTCATTGGCTATATCCTTCCCACTACTAGGGCGGATTTGGGACTTTCACCCATTAGAAACGTGCGCCGCAAGGCGCACCAGAAAAACCGCAGGTCCTTCGACCTGCGGCATTACATTTCATATTGATATAAATCACATCAGCTTTAGTTATCTCTGTTAATATACTTATTAAGTGTATCAACAACTGTATTTAAGTTATATGGCTTAGCTATATAATCATCAAGCTGATTCTCTATGATTCTTTCCTTATCGCCGAACATAGCTCTTGCTGTAACGGCTATGATAGGAAGTCTCTTTCTGTGCTCTCTCTGCTCGATCTTACGGATCTCCTGAGTAGCTGCGATACCGTCCATAACAGGCATCTGTACATCGAAGAGTGCTGCATCATAAGTCTTCTGCTTGAAGAGCTCAACTGCCTTCTCTCCATTTTCAGCTATATCGTATGAGAAGCCTGCCATACCGAGAAGCTTACCGATAACCTGCTGATTTACAGGCTCATCCTCAGCAACGAGAACGCGGGCATTCTTACCGTTTGAATTAACTGAGAATACTGCTGGCTCTTCAGGAACTACTTCCTTAGGCTCCTCTGCTTCAGCTGCCTTAACAACCTTAAGAGGAATCTCAGCTATGAATGTTGAACCTATACCTTCCTTACTCTGAACAGAAATAGTACCATTCATGAGTTCTGTTATCTGCTTGGATATTACGAGTCCGAGTCCGGAACCGCCATACTTTCTCGTATCAGATCCATCAACCTGTGAGAAACGTATGAAGAGCTTGTTCATGTTGTAATCACTGATACCTATACCTGTATCTGCAACTGCAAGACGAAGCTTAATGTTTTCACTGCTGTCATCAAGTGCTGCAACCTTAACTCTTACTCCACCATCAGATGTAAACTTGATAGCGTTTGAAAGGAGACAGTTGAGTACCTGCTGTATACGCTGTCCATCAGCTTTAACAAGCTTAGGAATATTATTACCGAAGTTAAGATCAAGGGTGATTCCCTTGTTTGTAGCTGCAGGAACATGAGCTGCAACTGTTTCTTCGATAGCTGACTTAATATCACAGATTTCTTCTTTGATTCTGTACTTACCTGCCTCGAGCTTACTGATATCAAGGATATCATTGATAAGTCTGAGAAGGTTATCTGCGCAGTTCTTAGCTGTTAAGAGGTTATCTCTGTAATCAGCCTGAAGATCATCAGCCATAAGTGTAAGCTGGATCATACCGAGGATACCGTTGATAGGTGTCCTTATCTCGTGGCTCATGTTAGCAAGGAACTCAGCCTGTGTCTTGTATGCTGCATTTGCATCTTCGATAGCCTTTGAAAGCTTAGCCTCTGTTTCCTTCTGCTCAGTTACATCAATAACAACCATGTTGATGTAGTCAGCTTCTGACTTATACATAACTGTATTGAATGTCTTTCCAAGCTTCTCCATGGTGATCTCAACATCCATAAGGTCACCCTGCTTGGTACCCGATGTATTGTATGCCTTGAACCATGCATTTATGTCCTGGAGAACTTCTATGTTTGTATCACCAAGAACCTTGTCATGGTAATCTGCTTTGTCGAGATTGAAGTATTCGCCAAATGTTTCGTTGGCATCTACCATCTGGTAACCCGTTACATTTCCTGAATAATCCTCTATGATCTTTGCCTGAGCAAATCCGATAGGAAGATTCATGAAAAGCTTACGATACTTATCATTCTGTGAGCTTGCGCTGGTATCCGTACCCATCATTACATAGAGCACAAATATTGCTACTGCAGCCTGAAACGGAATAACTATATAGTTGACAGGTGAGCCCAAAACAGCACCTGCAACCCCCAGTCCGATAATCAAAACTGCCGCAATTATCATGAGCTTAACCCAGCCCAGTGACCTGATCTTATCCATCTTTTACACCCCTATATCTATATACTTCAACAGTCGGGATGACAGTCTGAATACACTTCAGACTGCCATCTCTCTGCTAATAAACAACTAGGAAAATTTTACTATAATTATCATTCACGGTCAAGACTAACTCCTTCATCAGAAGCATCATTTTCTGTTTCTTTTACAGGTTCACTGACCGGCATCTTCTTCACTCTTGAAAGCATAAACGGCAGGAAACATATGACCAGAAGGAAGAGTATCCAGCTTGTAAATGAAATGATAATTCCCGATATCATACCGTCAGGGAAGAACTTCATGCTGATTTCATGAGTTCCCGGCGTGAGCTGCACGCCGATAAATGCATTGCCGATCTTCTCTATCTCTGCCTTTTCTCCATCTACAAATACCGTCCAGCCCTCATCAAATGGTATTGATGTAAAAAGCATTCTCTGTTCTGAAACAGTTATATTTCCCTTGATGTAATCATCTCCGAAATCAGTAACATTCAGAACCTCTTTGTTATGTTCGTCAAATGCCTTTTTGAAATTCTCATCATTCCATTTGGCAAGCTTTATTCCTATCTGCCCATCCTTGGAATATCCTGACGAGAAGTCAATATCAAGTTTGACCTCATCGCCGGCAAGAAGATCTCCCAGACAGAAAATCTGCTGGAAATACCTTCCCGAAGCACGTTCCGCCCCGTTCAGGTAATACGTCACTTTTTCCATGTAGTTACCGGAGACCTCGACGTAATATATGCCGTCCTTCGGTATAGTAAACTTCGTATCTATGGATATCTTGCTTCCTTTTCCATCTGTATAGGAAATGTACCTGGAATTATTGCCGACTGAAGCATTGCATCCGTCTCCGCTGACTTCCATATCGACCATGGTCTTTTCAAATATCTCATCAACATTTGTGGCAAGCTTAACGAAGCTGTTCAGCTTATCAGCATCGCCTTCACCTTCCATCATCCAGGCCGTTACATATTCATCAACTGCAAATCCTACAGGAAGTGTGTACTTGTTTCTGTATGCCTTTGTAACTCCTCTCTCAGTCACATAATCCGAGTAACCGATATCAGGATAATAAGCTTCATCATGGTCATATACATACTTAACACCGAGAATGGCGTTTGTATATGGATTGGCACCATTATACAGATACTCATTTACGCCGGTGTAGAAGCCCATGCTGCTCATGACGTCAACAGTATCACCTCTTACGGTTGAACAGAAGGTTGAAACACCTTTCATGTTGTCGAAGGTGGTTTCATCAAGCATTACAGGATTCACTATCTCTTCCCTGTAAAATGTATCGCCGTTCATGCTTTCGTACTTTGCCACATCATCAGTCAGCTGCTGCATTTCCTCGCAGTACTTGAGATAGAATTCACCATCCGCAAATCCCATCTCGGTAAAGCCGTATACTGCATTTGCCAGAAGCTCAACAATACATACGGACATGATGACAATATTTGCAGTCTTCGCAGGCATGATCTTCTCTATCCTGAGAAGCGTCAGTACGGTATAGATCATAACGAGCCCTAGACTTATAAGTCCGACTGCAAGCGCCGGAAGCTTACCGGCTCCAAGATCTGTTTTCATTATCACGGTAACCATGAATGCAATACAGCATCCGAGACTGATATAAACATACCTTGATTTTAGATTCCTGAGTCTTGCTGCCGCATCATATCCCATAACAAGTATTGTGAATATATATACAAATGCAAAGCGGTTTGGAATTCCATACTGATCATGGAATCCGTGCCATATGAAGTTAAGAGTCGTTGCATTTAAGCTTACTATGAGTATTGCAACAAGGATCCCTTTTCTTATCTTATCTGCAAGTCTGATCCTGTCCGAAAAGATATAAAGGAATAAGAAGAGAAGCGCAAAGATTCCGCAATAGAGATTCGCGTTCCCGTCAAAGTTATCATTCTTTATCGGTGGAAGAAATGCCAGATGCTGCTTCAATATTACGAATATATTGCCATACCACTCCCACTTGGGAACTGTCTGGCTGGCAGATGAAGTCCTCATGATGGCTGAATAAGCAGTCAGAAGAGAGAACGCTGCCATGCCTCCGGCGAGGAGTGAGCATCCTGCGAATTTCAATCCATTTATGAAAAATCCTGAGACCTTCTCATGATGTGCTGTCAGGTACCACAGCACGAAGAATATGCACATAATAAAGGATATATAGTAGTTCACGAAGAGTGCATAGAAAAGAGTCAGTGTATAGAGCTTCACCCCTCCTCCCGAAACTATGCGTTCTATACCCAGTATAATGAGCGGCATGACCATGATGCAGTCAAGCCACATGATATTCCACATATAACCAAGCATGAAATTGCCTATGGCATATGCAACCGCAAATGGAACCATGAGTGCTCTGTTACGCACCTTGCCATTCCTTCTTGTGAGGAGATACCCGAAGCTCCATGCTGAAAATGCAAGCTTCAGAACTATCATCATGGACATGAAGCCTATTATGCCTTTTCGCGTACCAAGGCCCACAAATACGTTCAACGGGCATCCCATGTAATAGAGAAGCAGCGACTGGAAGTTCTGGCCAAGCCCGATATTCCAGGTATAAAACATGCTTCCGCCATTCTGCAGCTTACCCTGGTAATCAGAGAAAAACGGCAGATACTGATGCATGCTGTCCACAAAAGTGAAGGAATAGTCACCAAATGGCGCTACCCCTCCTGCTATCATAACTATGAGAAAGAACACGAGCACTATAGCTGCTGAGAGCAACGGAACCCAGTTCCTCTTTTTGAAGTTAATCAGTTTCTGTTTCATATTTATTTCCAATTATTATGCAAAATCTGCTTAAACCATATCATTCAGTGTCTGAATACGATCCTGTATCTCATCAATATCCAAATCACCACCGAATATCGAAAGTGCACTGCCTATGGTTATATCCAGCTTCGCTTCCGAAGCCTTATATACCTTATCTATATCTTCGAAGCTGCTGATGCCGCCTGCGTATGTAAGCGGATTCTCGTCCCAGCCGGACAGAAGTCCTATCAGTTCTTCATCTATTCCACTGCTTTTCCCTTCAACATCAACGCCGTGAATCAGGAATTCTCCTGCATATTCCGAAAGCATCTCCATAGTTTCCATATTCACGACCGTATCTGTAAAGGTCTGCCATCTGTCAGTGACTATATAATACTCTCCGTCTTTCTTTCTGCAGCTAAGATCGAGACATATATTCTCTCTTCCGACTGCACCGACAAGGCGGAGAAGTTTCTCCATATCAACTATTCCGTCTTTAAAAACATAGGAGGTGACTATTACATGTGATGCGCCCATGTCAAGAAACCCAGGTGCATTTTCCGCCGTAACTCCGCCGCCGATCATAAGGCCGCCCGGGAATGCATCGAGTGCATCCTTTGCAACCGCAAGATCCTGTTCATAATACTCACTGTCGCTCTTATTGAGAAGTATTATATGTCCTCCCGGAAGATTTTTCTCCTTATAGAGATTACCGTAATAATCCCCGCCCCGGTCGGAAACGAAATTGTCAGTAGCCTGACTTCCGGCGTCACGAAGGGTTCCGCCTACTATCTGCTTAACCTTACCATTATGAATATCTATGCACGGTCGTAGTTTCATATACTGTTTAGTTTATAACCTCCAAATGCTGCAGCGTTTATCTTTCTCTATAAAATGTACCGATATCAGTCTTTCGGTATGATCTCATCCTTAATATCTTCCTTTACGTCCTGAAGCGAGAATTCCCTGAGTGATTCGTCATCAACATGGCCTTCAACACTAACTATACGGTTAGCCTGACGTTCTATACATCTCTCGATATAATTACGTACCTCACGTGCATTTGCAAAGTTCTCTTCATGACGTGTAGCTCTCTCAGTCAGGTACTTCTTCACATAGGTCTTTGCCGAACGAGATGGGATGTACTCCTGCTTCTCGCACATCTGAAGGAATATCTTATAAAGTTCATCTCCGGTGTAATCCTGGAAGAATATGTATTTGTTGAAACGTGATTTGAGTCCAGGGTTGGAATTAACGAACTCATCCATAGGATCTGTATAACCGGCAACTATAACGATGAGATTGTCCCTCTCATCCTCCATTCTTTTAAGAAGTGTATCTACAGCTTCCTGTCCAAAATCCTTCTCGTCACCGGTATTTGTGAGCGTATAAGCCTCATCTATGAAGAGCACTCCACCCAGGGCACTGTCGATAACCTTGGCAGTCTTGGTCGCAGTCTGGCCTATGTAACCAACTACAAGATCAGAACGATCCACCTCTACCAGATGGCCTTTTTTCAGAACACCCAGCTTCTTATATATCTTTGCAAGAAGTCTTGCAACTGTAGTCTTACCTGTGCCCGGATTACCCGAGAAAACAAGATGCAGAGATATCTCCGGCTGCTTCATGCCCCTCTCTTCACGCATCTTCTTAACCTTGATAAGATTGACAAGGTTGTTGAGATCCTGCTTAACAGATTTAAGGCCTACAAGAGAATTGAACTCATCCATAAGTTCTTCCAGAGACTTATCGTCCTCCTTCTCCTTGACTTCTTTGCCATTCTTCACGCTCGTACCCTCGCCTGATTTGTCATCTTCTCCTGTACCTGAACCGGAACCTTTAAAATTTGATATAAGCTCATCAAGATTATCTATATCAATACCTGACATATCTATGCCTTCACCGGTCTTCGGCGAATAAAGCGTATATGGTTTACCTGCAGTATACAGGCCAAGCCCCTGAAGGTATTTATCCATCATAAGAGAATAGTTCGTCAGATTGCCCAGCTCTGTTACACTGGCACCACTGTAGGAAATATACTCTCTTCCTATGGTGTCATATGCTTTGGCTATATACCTTGCTACAGTATAACCCTCTGCAGTTCTTCTCTGACCTCCGGAAAAATCAGCCTTTGCAAAATATGTCAGTGATCTTGGAACCGTATTAATGAACTTGTCATTCGTACAGTTCTCATAATGAAACTGCAGGAATTTTGCCGGCGTCATATATAATGAAAAATAGTCATTTATGAATGAAGCGGAAAATGTTGAATCATTACTGTCAGCCTCATATAAGAAACCTATATAACGTATAAAATCATATTTCAGCATATCTCGAAGAGACATATTACCGATAGTTACCAATCCACGGTTTGTCGCATCATCGGCATACATAAAGCATTGAGCTATAAGTGTTTTCAGCGCTACATTTACCATCTTTAATGTCCTTTGTGTTAGTTAATAATATTACTGACCTGTTTCTATACTGATCTGTTTCAATACTGTTTTAGTACACTAGTACAGTTTACTCTATACCCCACCGCTTTTCAATAGAAAATAGCGTCAGGACACAGTTTATACTACATGTGAAAAGGCTGCCGCACCTAAGTGTGACAGCCTTACATTTTTACTTATTTGCAAATGAATTGCTCAGACATCTAACTATGCTCTGTTTTTCCTACGCTTGATCACTATAGCTGTAGCAGCTGCAAGTGAAAGACCCATAAGGATAACAACAAGTGCTATAGGTGTTGTATCACCTGTCTTCTTAGATGTTGTAGTCTTTGTGTCAGTTGTTGTCTTGTCCGTCTTTGATTCTGTAGCTGTTGCTATCCTAGCAATATGCTCTACACATGTACCTACAACTACAGTCTTCTCTTCAGTCTCACCTGTTGTTACGGAGTATCCCTCAGGAACCTTTGTAACGGTAATCTTGTACGTTCCAAGCTCTGCCGTATAATGACCATCTTCATCAGTCTCTTCAAACTTTCTGATATAACCATCAGAATCAGTTGTCAGAGTTTCTATAGTTCCGTCCGGCTTAACTACTTCAACAGTTGCATCCGGTACAGGCTCCTCTGTCTTTTCATCGATAACGCGGATACGGAGACCGCCTGTCTTGGTATTAACCTCAGATATAAGATGCTTAACATCTCCTGCAACAACTGTCTCTTCCTGTTTCTTTCCTACAGTTACAGTATATCCAGGAGGAACATCCTTAACTGTCACGGTATACTTACCAACTCTAGCAGTGTACTTTCCTGAGCCATCTTTCTTTGTATACTCAGTAATCATACCATTTTTGTCGGTCTTATATGTCTTAACTGTTCCGTCAGGTTCAACAACCTCTACAGTTGCATTTGGTACAGGTTCCTTGGTTACTTCATCTCTAACGAGGATATCAAGTCCACCTGTAAGAGGTCTGTTCTTGAATCTTAAGATTCCATCTGCACCGTATTCACCAGGTCCTGTAACATCTGTTACGTTTCCATACTCATCAACCTTGAATGTCATCTTGGTTGTTTCTTTTTCATAGCCTTCAGGTGCTGTAGTTTCTTCAAGAGTATATGTACCTGTCTGAATAGTCTTTTCAACTATATGCTTAGATGTAGTTGATGTCCATGTTTCCTTAGTTCCATCAGGGAATGTAAGTACAAGCTTTGCACCTGCAACCTCTTCTGAATTAGTTGCATCTACCTTGCTTATAGAAACCTTGATAGGATCGTTCTGGAACTCGATGTGCTGCTTAGCATCGTTCCATGCGCCACTACCACCGACATTCTGAACTTCCAGAGTTCCACCATTATTAACAACATCAAATGTAACTGTAGTATCTGTCTTCTTGTATCCCTTAGGAGCAACAGTTTCCTTAATTACAAAGCTGCCCTCTGTAACCTTGAATGTATAAACCTCAGTTGCAGAAGAAATCCAGCTTATAAGCTCTGTAAGATTTCCGCTTGCATCCTCTGAATAGAGTGTGAGCTCTGCTCCTGCTATTTCCTTAGAACCATTTGCAACATCTACCTTGGTAATCTGAAGATCTATTTTCGGTATAAGTGCATCGAACATGGTTACAAGGCCATCAGCGGTACTAACATTGGTCGATACGCCTGATATAACTCCTGTATCACTAACTGTAAATGTGATTGAAGATGCAACTTCATATCCTGTAGGAGCCTGATCTTCAACAAGTACATATGTTCCTGCCGGAAGAGTAAACTCCTTAACAGAACCATCGGAAATCCATTCCTTTACAACATCTCCATCTGCTGTATCTTTTCTGATACTAAGCTTTGCGCCCGAAAGCTCATCTGTTCCATTTACAGCCTTCTTGCTGATCTTTACAGGGAACTCAGGTATCGAAGGATTGGTATATGTATTTGTAAGGCTAGCAACATTTGCTGTCGAGTCTGCTGATATTGTTACACTATCAGTACCTGTAACTGAAAGGCTTGTATCCGCTGCAGGCGTAACACCTACCATTGCATCATTCTCATCCTCAACGATTGTATATGTCTCACCGACAAGAAGTCCGTTAATAACAAGTGGTGTTCCCGGCGTTACATCGAAATACTTCACATCTGCAGCTGTAGCGCCATCGGTATTCTGAACATAATCTGTACCATGCTTCACAGCTATACTAAATGTTGTTGGAATACCTGTGATGTTATCCTTGTTTGCTCCATCTGTTGCTACTGACTTGTTAATAGTCAGGCTTGCCTTTGGAGTTGTGTAAACATACTTATTTGTAATTGTTATTGTTTCTTCTGTCTTAGTTGATGTTGCTGCAAATGATGCAGGACTATATGAAGGTGTGCAAGTGTAATTTGCATTAAGATTTGTTACCTGCACTTCTTCAACAGTATATGTCTTATCAATATCAAGTCCACTGATTACAACTCCATCTGTATTGCTTACAGCAACAGTAAATGGTGTTGCTGGCTTAGTTGACGCAAGCGTACCACTGGTTGCATCCTGAACGTAATCACTGCCACTCTTAACATAGAAGCTGTAGCTTGAAGGCTTACCGCTTCCGTCAACGTCACCGGTTTCAACCTTCTTTACTGTGAGTTTAGCCTTAGGTGTTACTGTCTTTGTATTCTCAAATGACATACTCGTAACAGTATCAGAACCCTT